>JAPPIK010000006.1:183402-377762 GCA_028820655.1 Candidatus Poribacteria bacterium
TGTCAATAGAACGGAGAAACCGCAATTCCCGCACTCCAGCGGAGTGCCATGTGAAAAGAAATACAATGCACACAATCCTCTCTTCTCCCTGTAGCAGCGATCTCCCGCTCGCGACTCCCCGCTCCGGCGGAGTGGAATGTCAATAGAACGGAGAAACCGCAATTCCCGCACTCCAGCGGAGTGCCATGTGAATAGAAATGCAATGCACACAATTCTTACTTCTCCCTGTAGGAGCGATCTCCAGGTCGCGATTCCCCGCTCCAACGGATAACGCACACGAATAGCGAGTACAATAGAAAATCCCGCGCAATGTCGGTAGAATGATGACAGGAAAAGCACCAAACTGTATGTTAGCGATTCCTCCGTCATGCCATAGATTACGCAATGGTTGCGGTATACTAAAGAATGCCCACTACTTTGCTCAAACGCATCTTTTTTGTTGCAAACAATCCCAATCTGATATATAATTTAGCCTGCTGCGATTTGGGTGCATCGTCTTATTGTCCTATCTTGTGAAGTTTTTCACAACCCTATTGAAATCTAGCTGAGACCATGTTTTTTAACTTCGCAAATGTGCTGATTTTCCTCTTCGTCGGTTCCGTTTTCGTGGCGCTGAACCTCGCCGTGTCTCGCCTGCTTCACACCAAACTTTTTATGGAGGAGAAGTTCATCCCTTATGAGTGCGGCGAAGATCCGATCGGCGATACGCGTATCAAGTTCAACACTCGCTTCTATGTGATCGCTCTTATTTTTCTGATTTTCGACGTTGAGGTGGTGTTCCTTTTTCCGTGGGCGGTCGTTTTTCGCGGTATCGGTGTGCTTGCGTTTGTCGAAATGTTGATCTTCATCGCCGTGTTGCTGGTCGGACTCGCCTATGTCTGGGCAAAGGGGGATCTTGAATGGATTCGTTCTATCCAGCAGGAGGTGCAAGGGAAGCGTGAGGAGGTTGAAGCCTAGCCGGGAGCGGAGGGTGATTCGTTATGATTATTGATGAGAAACTTGACGACAACGTTATCGTCACATCCGTGGACGCCGTCGCAAATTGGGCGCGTGCCTCCTCGCTGTGGCCCATGACCTTCGGACTGGCATGCTGCGCGATTGAGTTTATGGCCACGGCGGCTTCCAACTATGATCTGGATCGGTTCGGAGCGGGCGTCCCGCGCGCGACCCCGCGTCAATCCGATCTCATGGTGATTTCCGGCACCGTCACCCTGAAGATGGCGACGCGTATCAAGAGGCTCTACGAACAGATGCCCGAACCCAAGTACGTTATCTCCATGGGGAGTTGCGCCACCAGCGGCGGTCCATACTGGCAGCACGGTTATCACGTGCTCAAAGGAGTCGATCGAATTATCCCGGTTGACGTTTATGTACCCGGTTGCCCGCCCCGTCCCGAAGCCCTGATTGAAGGCTTGCTGAAACTTCAGGAAAAAATTAAAACACAAACAGTCGCCAAGCGCTCGTACATCCCGTTCCTGCGAAGGCTATACACCAAAACGGATCTCGAAGACCAAGAAATTGACGCAGTGGTAGAGGAAGGCGCCGAGGAACAGGAAGAAGCCGCTACCTAGTGACGGTTTCAACCTTGGTACCGCAAACTGTTGGTTTGCGGCCGCATACAATCCGCTGCAAAGGTGGAAACCTAGGTAACCTGACAAACACCCCCGGTAAAGGGCGAAAGGAGAGCTGCAACGCAATAGGTTGATTCCTAGTTCTGGATGCGTTGTTTTATCTGTGACATCGGAAGAAATTTACACAATACTTAAAGAGGAGTTCGGAGACTCCATTCTCTCCTTTGAGGAGGTCGTCCTAGATTCGTTTATTCTCATCGCACCAGAGGCAGTCGCCGATATCGCCCGTTATCTAGCCGAAGATGCCGAATTCGCTTTCGATTCGCTAATGTGTTTAGGCGGCGTTGACTTGGGCGTCAAGGAAGAAAACCTTGAAATCGTCTACCACCTCTTCTCAATGACCCACCGTCACACTGTAGTCCTTAAAGCCATCCTACCCAAGGAAGATCCGCATATCCCCTCCGTCGAAGATATCTGGAAGACAGCAAATTGGCACGAGCGGGAGGCGTACGACCTCTACGGAATTACCTTTGAAGGACACAGCGATCTGCGGCGAATCCTGATGCCGGAGGACTGGGAAGGGCACCCATTGCGGAAAGATTACAAAGATCCCGATTTCTATCGAGGGATGCGAGTGCCGTATTGACGCAACCAGGCGTAAGGAAAACAGCTATTTGTAAGGTGCAATCAAGTAATTGTAGGGTGTGCACTGCGCACCAGCCTTTTGCTCCGAGGGCGGGACCAAACGAACGAACAGTGGGTCCGATAGTGATCCCTCAAGGGAACCGGAACGGTCAAACGTTACGGTAGGAACACAAGCATCCAGAACAATATGGTGCGATGCGGGTGTCGTATTGCTGTAGGCAAGCATCGCGAACCTGTCTGAATAAGAGAATAACTCCCGCTATACGGGAAACAATTGCGATATCGGTGCTGGTTCGTCCATGCATAGGAAGCAATCATAGGCTTATTGGCGGATTGACCGATTTGGAATGACCAGATCCAGATTCTTTACGGCTTTACCATTGAGTTCGTAGTTGAGCGGACCGTCGCTATCTTCGATGATCAATCAGCGATCATGTCTCTTCTACTGAAGCCGTTGTGTTTTTTCTCAATTCATCGCCGAGTCAAGAATTCTATAGTTTTCAACTGCCAGAGTTGCCATGACATTATTCCTTGTCTACGAAAGGAGAATATCATGGCACGCAAAGCATCACTAATCACTACATTGCTACCCCTTCTTCTGTGGGGAAGAACCGCCGTATCCGCGACCCCTACCTCTGAAGAGATCGCCCTGAATGCGCTGGACGGAACAGTCCTTCTGACAATGACGGATGCCGACGGTCGGGCAATCGCGTACGGCAGCGGATTCTTTGTTTTGTCCAATGTTGTTGCAACCAACTTTCACGTGATTGAGGGAGCCCGCGGAGGCACCGCCCGCCGCGTGGCTCAGAATAGATCGTATACCCTCGGGCGGATTCTCAAGAGCGATGAGACACAGGATTTGGCGCTGATCGAGGTATCGGCACCGGATGCCGAACCGCTGCCCATCGGCGATAGCGATAGCAGGTCGTTACGAATCGGCGCGAAAGTTTATGTCGCGGGCAATCCGCTGGGTTACTGGTGGGGAACCTTCTCCGAAGGTATTGTTAGCGCCCGCCGTACGTGGGGCAATGGAGCGCAGAGGTTACAGATGACCGCTCCGATTTCGCCCGGAAGCAGCGGCGGTCCGGTTCTTAATGAAAGAGGTGAAGTTGTAGGTGTTTCCGTTGCATCGAGTTCAGATGAAAGGGCTCAGAATATCAACTTCGCCGTTCCGTCTAACGAACTCAAGAAACTCGTCGCCGAATTGGATCCCCCGGCGATGAGCCTCGCTCTCCCTCGACGAGCGAACTGGAATATCGGCGACTCGATTGACGTTGTTCTCAATATCGCGAACGGATCAGACATTGCGGGATTTCAGGTAACTCTGGGATTTGATGGTTCCGTTCTCAAATATCTTGACGTCTTAAAGGGGGATTACATCATCGAAGGAGATGACTTTGCGCGTGAGATCGAGGGCGAGAATCAGGTGACATTGGCGGCAACCGGCTTCCCTCAAGTGATGGATGAAGATGGCGTACTTGCGGTAATAAAGTTTGAAATTACCGCTTTCAAGCCGTACGGTTGGGTACTGTCCGACCTTATTATGTCGGAGGCAATCCTTGTCGATGCCGATGGAGGGCGATCATATCCACGTGTATCCCATGCGAAGGTATGGGCGCGTCCACTCGGATTCTTGGAAGACGTGAACGGTGATGGTGATGTAGATATTCTGGATTTACGATCCGTTTTTACCAATTTTGGGGTGCGCGGGAGGAATCATGCCGATGTCAATGAAGATGGTGTCGTAGATGTCGTTGACTTGGTAAGAGTTGCCTCGGCCATAAACACGCCGCGGGGAACTGCCCCTCCATTAGCGCAAGAAACTCTTGAGGGACTCACTGCCGCGGACGTGAAACAATGGTTGGCATCAGCCTCGCAGCGAGGTCTGACGGATCCCGCTTCGTTGAGAGGCATATTCTTTTTGGAGCAACTCCTTAACACACTGCGACCTAAAGAGACAGCGTTGTTGCCCAATTTCCCGAATCCGTTCAATCCGGAGACTTGGATTCCGTACCACCTCGCTAGTCCCTCCGATGTGAAGATTGCGGTCTACAACACAAACGGAGAAATGGTGCGTCAATGGCACTTGGGACATCAAGAGGCAGGATTCTACACCGATAAAAACGACGCTGTATATTGGGACGGACGTAATGGAAGTGGTCAGCTCGTCGCAAGCGGCGTATATTTCTATTCGCTAACTGCCGGCGATTTTACGACGACGCGCAAAATGTTAGTCGGAAAGTAACACCATTTCCCTTGAAACCGAGTTTTTTCGTGAAATCTCGGTTTCTTCGCTAAATCCTAGTAGGCTTCAAGGTAACGGTTTAGAGTTTTGTTGAAAAATACATTATGAAGGTGCGCACTGCGCACCGGCCTCTAAAAGCCCAAGCGGGGATCAAACGAGTGGATAGATCAAATGAGCGAATATCGACTGCGATAGAAATTCCCCGCCCACCATTCCTTGTAGCAATTAACTGACGGGATGAAGACAACCGACTCGATTTTCCCGCTCCAGAGGATCAAGCGACTGAATAAGGAGCGCGATAGTAAATCCTTGAATGTTGATAGAACTCCCAAAGCAAATCCAAATAAAGAATCGGTAGAGGTTGAGCATCAAACATGGTTAAATCTGTCGATCCAAGGCTTGGAGGAAGCATACGGGGAAGACGAGCCGGAGTATTCTAGCGACTTTATCGAAAAGGTAAACCCCCACTATTCGGGGAGGTAGTGTCATATTGACTGCTACTATGACGGAGAACCATCGTGGTAGAAACCTTTTCTCATTCGCTCATCACTCATTTGATGCTTTAGTGAACTCATTATGGCAGCGCCACAACTTGAAAGCAAATTCATAGAATTGCAGCCGTTCTCGGATGAGATGGTCGTGAACATGGGACCTCAGCATCCGAGCACACACGGCGTGTTGCGCCTGGAGTTGAAACTTGACGGCGAAGTCGTGCGTGAAGCCATCCCGCATCTCGGCTATCTGCACCGCTGCTTTGAGAAACATTCGGAGAATCTGTCGTATCCGCAGATCATTCCGTTTACGGATCGCATGGACTACATCGCCGCCATGAACCAGAACTGGGGATTCTGCCTGGCCGTGGAGAAGTTGATGGCGGCGGATGAATCGAAGTCCTTTGAAGTCCCGGAACGCGCCGAGTACCTCCGCGTGCTCATCTGTGAACTGAATCGCATCGCCAGTCATCTCTTGGCGTTCGGCACCTACGGTATGGACATCGGCGCCTTTACGCCGTTCCTTTACGCCTTCCGGGATCGCGAAAAGATTCTTCTGATGTTCGAGAAAATCTGCGGCGCGCGATTAACCTACAACTATGTGCGTATCGGCGGGGTTTCCAGAGATTTGCCGCCTGATTTCCTTGACGAAGTGAAGGAGTTTATTGACTACTTCGAGCCAAAGATTGATGAGTATAACAATCTTCTTTCCGGCAACAGCATTTTCATCGAGCGCACAGCCGGCGTCGCGGTGATGGACCAAGAGATGGCGATCAACTACGGCGCGACGGGACCGAACCTTCGTGGCGCCGGAATGCAATGGGATCTGCGTAAGGACGAACCGTATTCCATTTATGATCGATTCGACTTTGACATCCCCTACGGCAAAGATATGCCCGAAATCGGCGTGGTCAAGGGCGACTGTTGGAACCGATACAAGGTGCGAATGGATGAGTTGAAAGAATCCGTCAAGATTGTCCGACAGATACTTGAACTTGAGAGCGGCATTCCCGACGGACCGATTGTGGCGGAGTTCAAAGCCGTTCGCCCGCCGAAGGGTGAAATCTTCTTCCGGAGCGAGGCGCCGCGCGGCGAGTTGGGATTCTACATCGTGAGCGACGGCACGCCGAAACCGCTTCGTCTCAAGGCGCGGTCGCCGTGCTTTAGTGCGTTGAGCGCATTGTCGGAGTTGAGCAAAGGATTGATGGTCGCCGATATCATTGCCATTATCGGAAGCATCGATATTGTAATGGGCGAGGTTGACCGCTAAAATCCGTAGCGATCGAGGGAGTGGATAACGACCGCGACAGAAATCCCTCACACCACATGTAGGAGGGAATCAAGCGACTGGACAAGGAGTGCGATAGAGATCTTCTTGCCACGATCGGCTAACGTGCAATCAACCGAGTAGTTAGCCACCGCGATAGAGATCCTAAGGCGATAGAAAATCCTGTAATGAGTACCGTAGAATTTTGCTGACCACTGATCACTAACCACTGTCTTCAAAATGTTTGACCAGATACAACAAATAATTTCAAATTCTCCACGAGTGTCCTCCGAAGCTACCGGAAACTGGGCGGAGGAATTTGCCCGGAATCGGTTGATTCCGATTCTGGAACATCTTCCGTTTGTCCCGGCAGGGGTCGCCGAACACTTTCCCGTTTCGCTGGGTACGATTCTCGTGATGTTCGGCGCATGCGGCATTTTTGTCGCAATTGTACCGCTCATTCCCCTGGTGCTGGTGCTGGCGGAGCGCAAGGTGTCTGCCCAGATTCAGAACCGGACGGGTCCCATGCGCGTAGGTCCCTGGGGAACGCTTCAAACGCTGGCGGACGGGGTCAAGTTAATCTTTAAGGAGGATTTCATCCCTCCGCAGGGCGACAAACTACTCTTTGTCTTCGCACCATACATCATCTTCGCGTGTTCATTCGCCGCCTTCGCCGCCATCCCGTTTGGCCAAGGAATTTTAATCAGTGACTTCAACATCGGCATCTTCTATATTATGGCGATATCCTCGGTTGTCGTCATGGGCGTCATTATGGCGGGGTGGTCGTCCAACAGCAAATGGTCGCTCTTGGGGGCGCTCCGATCCGCCGCACAAATCGTCAGCTACGAAATTCCGTTGGGGCTCTCCATTCTGGTCGTTGTGATGCTGGTTGAGAGCCTGAGGATGCAGGATATCGTCGGCAGTCAATCCGAGGGGCTGTTTAGCTGGCTGATATTCCGCACTCCCTTCACGTTTATCGGCTTTTTCGTCTTCTTTATCTCATCGATCGCCGAAGTGAATCGGACGCCGTTTGACCTACCGGAGGCGGAATCGGAGATTGTCGCGGGGTTCCACACCGAATACAGCGGAATGCGGTTCGCGCTCTTCTTCATCGCCGAATATGCGAACATGTTCGCCGTGAGCGCCATCGCGGCAACGTTGTTCCTCGGCGGTTGGGAGGGCATACTTCCGGGATACGACTTCCTCGGCGGAATGCCGGGCTTCGTCCTTAAGACACTGTTCTTGGTGTTTGTCATGATGTGGTTGCGGTGGACGCTGCCGCGCCTGCGCGTGGATCAGTTGATGAACCTCTGCTGGAAATATCTCCTGCCCATCGCATTCTTCAACATTCTGGGAGTGGGGATATGGGGATTGATCTTCCCCAAAGATTCCAGGCTAAGCATAATCATCAGCATGGCTATCATCGTTGTCGGGATTATCGTCACCTACGCCGTGGCGGGAAAGAGCCTTTCCAAACGCCCCGAGCCTCAGCCGAGTTCAGCTTAACATAGGGAGGGATGGTACGATGAACAAGTATTTCTACAATATCTACAAAGCGCTCTACACGGTGCTCATCGGCATGCGGATCACGTTTAAGCAAATGTTCCAGCACGCGGTAACACATCAGTATCCCTATCAACGTCCGTTTGAGAAGAAGCGAAACGTGCGTGATATTCCCAAGGGTTATCGGGGGCAACTGTTCAATAGGATTGAAGACTGCATCGGCTGCAAGAAGTGCGAGATGATTTGTCCCGTCGACTGCATCGCTATCACCACCCAGAAACTTCCCAAGGGGGAACGGCTTTGGGATAGCATGAACGTGGTTCATCTCAAGGATCGCTCCGAGGTTGTCGGTTTCGTCGAAGGCGACGAGAAGGTGGTCCCGGACACAACGGTCACCGTCAAAACTCGTGACGACCAATCCCTTGACATCCCGAGCGGCGACATTGCCCGAATCGTCGAACGCAAACCCGTCATCTTCTATCTCGACAAGTTTGACATTGATATGTCGCTCTGTATGTACTGCGGGCTTTGCACCGAAGTTTGCCCGACGGAGTGCCTGATAATGTTTGATGATATGAAAGGCATCGAGTATTCGACGTTCGACCGAATGGAATTGGTATTTCCGTTTGCCAAACCTGAGATGTACCAAAATGAGCCTGCTGCCGAGACGGAAGCGACCGAGTAACGGCTACTGTAGGGTGCGCACCGCGCACGAGCGTTTAAAAGCCCTAGAGAGGATCAAGCGACTCAATAAGTAGCGCGATAGAGATGTCTTATTCTTCAATAATCCGGTTTCTCTAATCCTCGTTGCATTGTCTTTTAACATGAACCAACTAGCCACTGACCACTAGCCACTAAACACTGCCTTATGGAATTCGCCGGCATTAAATCCCTGATATTTTACGCTTTCGCGTTGCTCACCGTTGCCTCCGCGGTCCTCGTGGTAACTGTGCGGAACATCGTCCACGCCGCCTTTTCACTGATGATTACGCTCTTTGGCGTTGCGGGGCTTTATGTGTTTCTGCAAGCCGACTTCCTCGCCGCAACCCAAGTCATCGTCTACGTCGGCGGCATTCTGGTACTCATCCTTTTCGGTGTCATGATGACGAGCGGGCGCCTCCAAATGAGGATTCAGATTGAACGGGGACAACTAATCCTCGGTGGACTGGTCGCGCTGTTGATTCTGCTCCTTCTGTTCGGCGTGATTTCAAATACGCCCCATTGGGAAGGAATCAAGGACGACGGGTCAACCTTGGAACCGACCACCCGCACCATCGGCGAGATGATTATGCAAGGTGAATTCCTGCTGCCGTTTGAGGTTGTCTCAATCCTGCTGTTAGTGGCGCTCATCGGCGCAGCGCTGATTTCTCGCAAGGAGGTGCGAGACGAAGAATGACGCTCCAGCACTATCTCGTTATCAGCGCGATCCTGTTCACGCTCGGCGTATTTGCCGTATTGACCCGCCGGAACGCAATTAGTATCCTGATGGGGATCGAGTTGATTCTTAACTCGTGTAACCTGAACTTCGCGGCGTTCTCCCGCTTTATGACGCCTGCCGAGGACATCAACGGGCAAATCATCGCCATCTTCGGGATTGTGCTTGCCGCCGCGGAAGCGGCAGTGTTTTTGGCTATTATTTTGGCGATTTACAGGGAGTTTGGCACAATCCAACCCGATCAAACGGATACATTGAAGGGATAATAAGATGGGCAGGATTTCGGTTGATCTCAAGCTGACAAATAGTCAAGATATGCTCCGTGCGGAAGATGGCATATTGCCTCCTGATCAGATTCGTCAGACAACAGCGCGCGGTGTGGTTGACACCGGTGCAACGCGATTGGTAATACCTGCTGCAGTGGCTGAGCAGTTGGGACTGCCTGAGACTGGCGAAGTGGGAGTTCGTTATGCCGACGGACGGACGGGAACACGCAAGGTTGTCGAAAATGTTCGAGTGGCACTCCTAGACCGTGAATTCACGTTTCGTGCCATCGTTGAGCCGGACCGAGACACGGCGCTTATCGGCGCGATTGTTCTTGAAGAACTTGATTTTGTCGTGGATTGCGTCGCCCAGAGGTTATATCCACGAGATCCGAATCGTATCATCGCGGAGATTGAGTAAGGAAAGGGTGGTATGGTCGTACCTTTAATCAGCATAATTCTGCTTTGTCCGCTCGCGGCGTTCGCGTTCTTCGGACTGCTGTCACTGACCGGTCGAAACTATTCGCGTCAAGACCTCGTCTCGACCGCGGCGATGCTAATCGCAGCAATCTGCTCCTTCCTCCTACTGCCGCAGATTACTTCCCACCCGGAGCCCATCTCGATTACGTGGATCGAAATCGACCAAATCAAACTGTCGATGGGATTCTATTTTGACAGCGTAACAGCGATGATGCTGCTCGTCGTCACGATTGTCAGTAGCCTCGTTCATATCTTTTCCATCGGCTACATGCACGGCGACCCCCGCTACCCTCGATTCTTTGCCTTCCTCTCGTTGTTCTCCTTTTCGATGTTGTTCCTCGTCGTCTCCGACAACCTGTTAGGCATCTATATCGGGTGGGAGCTTGTCGGGTTGTGTTCCTATCTGCTCATCGGGTTCTGGTTCGAGAAGGACTCCGCCGCAGACGCTTGCAAGAAGGCGTTCCTGACTACTCGTGTGGGCGATGTGGGGATGTTCGTGGGCATGATGATGTTATTCACGAAGTTCCATACGTTCGCGCTTTACGGCGACGGCGGCATCTTCGCGGCGGTCGCAAATTTGGGATCCGGTGACATCGTTTGGTTGTCCATTGCGGGTGTTCTTATCTTCTGCGGGGCTATCGGCAAGTCGGCTCAGGTTCCGCTTCACACCTGGTTGCCCGATGCCATGGAAGGTCCCACACCCGTCAGCGCGCTCATACATGCAGCCACGATGGTGGCAGCCGGTGTCTACTTGACCGCGCGAATGTTTCCCATCCTGACGCCCGATTCCTCTCTGACGATAGCCTACGTCGGGGGTATCACAGCTATTGTAGCCGCTACAATCGCCATCGTCAGGTTTGACATCAAGCGGGTGCTCGCCTACTCGACCATCAGTCAACTGGGTTTCATGATGCTGGGTATCGGTGCCGGGAGCTACGTTGCGGGTCTCTTCCATCTCACCACGCATGCCTTTTTCAAAGCGTTGCTGTTCCTTGGATCGGGCAGCGTCATTCATGCGTTGGCGGTTCACAACGGCTCGCACGGCGACGACCACGGCCATGAACCGGAGCATCATGACGGCGAACACGGTGAAGCTGAACACCACGACGATACGGGGTTTGACAGCCACGGCATCCCGGAAGAGCAGGATATGCGCCACATGGGCGGACTACGCCGCAAGATGCCCATCACCTTCCTCACGATGCTGATTGCCACCCTGTCGATTTCGGGCGTGCCGTTCGTGTTCTCCGGGTTCTGGAGCAAAGACGCCATCCTGGCGGGCGTTCTGGATCGGGCGATGGCATGGGATTCGGTGCATTACTACATTCTTTTCATAATCGCGCTCGGCGCCGCCGGCATCACCGCCTTCTATATGTTCCGTCTCATCTTCATGACCTTCTTCGGGGAACCGCGCAACAAAGAGATGTACGACCACGCGCACGAGTCGCCGGGCGTCATGGCAGTTCCGCTGATCATTCTGGCAGTCCTCAGTTTTCCCATCGTGAACACCTGGTCTTTCAACCCGTGGTCTTTCAAAAAACATGTGAATGCGCCAATACAACCCCACGTGCACGCTCCCGCGCATGCTAACGAAGAGCGTCCGGTGCTATACGCGATGGCAGGCGCCTCCGACGCGCACGCTGCCGAAGACGCTGGCCACGGCGCTCATGACGCCGCGCACGCCGAAGACGACCACCATGCTCACCACAGCCCCGCCCACACGATTGCAATGGTTCTCTCCATCATTGTTGCCAGTTTCGGCATTTTGCTATCCTATCTATTCTATCATCGCAAAGTATTCTCTGCCGAAGGTGCGGCGTCGCGTTTGCGTCCGCTTTACAAACTCTGCTGGGGCAAGTATTTCTTCGATGAATTTTATGACGGCGTAATCGTGGCGTTATCCGTCGCTTGGGCAGGGTCTCTCAGAGTTTTTGACTTGCGCGTGATTGACGGCATCGTGAATCTGGTGGGGTTTGTCACACGAGCGGTGGTCGCCGCGTTCACGGGTTGGTTTGATAACAAATTTGTTGATGGGCTGGTAAATTGGGTCGCGCAGATTACGTGGTCGGTCGGTGGGAGGATTCGACGGATTCAAACCGGCGCCATCCAGAATTATCTGCTGATCGTTTTGGGCGGTGTCGTGTTGTTGATTCTGATTTTCCGGCGATTTTTATAGTGGGATGTAGGCGGAGGAAGTTCTATAGAGCTTAGGTATTTTGAATTCTGGCAACCAAAAAACGGATAATTCCGTGCTCGGTCTGGATTGATAAATCCAGACCCGGCGTTGGACTTCACAATCGGACAGAAGGAAAGCATTGTACCGGTCAGAATTAATTAAGATAAATTTGATTTAACAGGAGCGCCTGTTTCGATTCTTTGTAGTGATGTAATGGGGAGGAATTTATTAGATGCTATTAACGTTAATGATTTTTGTTCCGCTGATAGGAATGATTGTTGTGCTATGCCTACCGCGGAACGCAGAGGAAACTATTAAACGCACGACGCTTGTCTTCACGCTTATTCCGCTCATACTGGGAGTGATGCTGCTTGCGGGATATGACCGGGAGAGCGAAGATCTTCAGTACGAGGTTAACGTAATGTGGATTGACGCGTTCAAAATCCACTACCACATCGGAATCGACGGACTGAGCGTGACGCTGATACTCTTGACCGTGCTGCTCGGACCAATATGCGTGATAGCATCGTGGCGGAATATCGAGAAGGGCATCAAAGCCTATATGGGGTTGTTCCTGTTGCTGGAAACGGGTATGGTCGGTTTCTTCGCAGCGCTCGACCTTTTCCTCTTCTACGTCTTCTTCGAGCTAACCCTGTTGCCGATGTACTTCCTTATCGGCATCTGGGGCGGTCCTCGACGCGAATATGCAGCCATTAAATTCTTCCTGTACACCCTCTTTGGCAGTGTGTTGATGCTGATAGCGATGATCGCCGTGTATCTCAAAGGCGGCACATTCGACATTCCGACACTGATTACATTGGCTCAACAGGACGGTCACGCACTCGCCAATCCGGTATTCCAGATTTGGGTGTTCCTCGGTTTCTTTATCGGGTTCGCCGTCAAAGTCCCGATTTTCCCCTTCCACACGTGGCTTCCCGACGCGCACGTAGAAGCGCCGACAGCCATCAGTGTTATTCTTGCGGCTATCCTACTGAAGATGGGAACTTATGGGCTTATTCGAGTTAATTTCGCCATGCTGCCGGAAGGTATGGCTTTCTTTACGGACCCGGAAGCTGCAGTGAAGCTGGGGCGATCTGCCACTTGGGGATACGGGCTGGCTATCCTCGGATTTATCAATATTGTCTACGGATCATTCTGCGCGCTGGCGCAAACCGATTTCAAGAAACTCGTCGCCTACTCCAGTATCGGGCACATGGGGTTCGTCATATTGGGGCTTGCCGCGCGCAACGAGAGCGGTGTGACGGGCGCTATTCTGCAGATGTTCAACCACGGCGTGATTAGCGCGATGTTGTTCCTACTCGTCGGTGTGGTCTACGACCGAGCACATCACCGCGAAATCAACGGCTTCGGCGGGCTTGGAACCAAGATGCCAATCTACACCGGCATCACCACCTTGGCATTCATGGCATCGCTCGGGCTGCCGGGGCTTAGCGGATTCGTCGGAGAGGCGCTCGCTCTGCTGGGGGCGTACAGTAAGTATCAGGTGCTGACCATCCTTTCGACAATTGGCATCGTCGTCGGCGCCGCCTATTTCCTCTGGACGCTGCAGCGCGTGTTTCTCGGAAAGTTGAATCCGAAGTATGAGGGCATCTCCGAAATCAATGGGCGCGAAATCCTGACGCTCGTACCGCTCGGTATTCTTACCATTGTTTTTGGAGTTTATCCGTCTCTTCTCATTAACATGTTCAATCAAGCGGTAAGCATGTTGCCGCTCGTGCCGTAACTGGGAGACTGACGTGACGTCGTTGACAAACATCCAAAGCATTCCCTACTTTATTCCCGAACTGATTCTCGTCGTATTTGCGGTGGGCGCCATCCTGTTGGATTTGGTGAACAGGGGTAGGAACACCGAGCGGGTCGCTTATCTTGCGCTTGTCGGCGTGGCGGCAACGCTGATTGCGGTCATCGCTGTCGGATCATCGGAAAAATCGCTGTTCCTCGGTATGATCCGGCTCGACAGTTTCGCGGTATTTTTCAAAATCATCATCTTGGTCGCCACGGCGGTCACGGTGATCTTCTCCATCAAATCCGAAGAGCTTGACCCGCGAATGAAGGGGGAATACTACGCCCTCCTGATTGCCGTGACATTCGGCATGTTCCTCATGGTATCGTCGAAAAATCTGTTGATGATTTTCATTTCGCTCGAAACCGTGAGCCTGACCTCCTACATCTTGGCGGGATTCTTGACGCACAACCCGCGCTCGAGTGAAGCGGCGTTCAAGTACATCACCTATGGGGCGGTCGCATCGGGAACAATGCTGTTCGGATTTTCACTTCTGTTTGGGTTGACGGGCACCGGGGATGTGGTACAGATTAGCCACCGACTGACCGAGATGTTCAGCGCGGGCGAAGCCTATCCGCTCGTCGTATTGGTGATCATCACCTTTATCCTGGCGGGCATCGGCTACAAGATGGCTTCGGTGCCGTTCCACATGTGGTCGCCCGATGTGTACGAAGGCGCACCTATCCCCATCACCGCGTTCCTGTCGGTGGCGTCGAAAGCCGCCGGGTTCGCGCTGTTCATTCGACTGTTCTATTCGACATTCCAGGCTTCCAATATTGTTGGTTCTGTCGATTGGTCGCTTATGCTGTCGATTGTCTCCGCGCTGACGATGACGTTGGGCAATCTAGCCGCGCTGCCGCAACAAAACGTCAAGAGGCTGCTTGCGTATTCGAGCATAGCGCACGGCGGCTACCTGCTCATGGGGGCAACCTTGCTGACGCCCGAGGGAATTCAAGCCATTCTCTTCTACTTCATAACCTACCTGTTCATGAACTTGGGGGCATTCTTTGTGGTGGTGTTGATTGCGAACGAGCTGGGGAGCGAAACCATTGACGGCTATCGGAATCTCTGGTCCCGCGCGCCGTTCGTTGCGGTGTCAATGGCAATCTTTCTCTTCTCGCTGACGGGCATCCCACCCTTGGCTGGGTTTTTCGGTAAATGGTGGCTCTTTATGGCGGTCATTAAACAGGAACTCTACTGGCTGGCAGTTGTCGGCTTGCTGAATTCTGTTGTTTCGCTTTACTATTATGCGCGAATCGTGAAGGCGATGTTTCTGGAATCATCCGATGAGACGGATGCAATCTCCTTTTCGTGGGGCAATCTTGCGCTGCTGGTTGTGTTCGTTGTGCCGACGATCATCATCGGTTTCTGGAATACCGTTTATGAGGTGTCGAGGGCTTCGCTGGGGAGGATTGTTGGTTAGAAGCCGGTGGGAGCGAATCTGTTGCACTTAGTGATAGGGCGTTACCAAGTATATTTGTACGGTGGGATTAAGTGACCGAACAGGGAGTGCGATAGAGTTCCCATAGAAATCTTGATAGCGAAGGACCAACTGACCTATAGGAGTTCCCACGGAGGAAATCCCATAGATAATCCTACTCGCTCGCTGCTTTGATCGCTCAATCGAACCTACCTGCTAATCTGTTGATTGCATCGTTAGGAGTCGCTTGTTTTAACAGAGTCATTGATGTGGGAATGCGACCCTATATGTGCAAATAGCATCTGTCGGATTTCTCTGATATCATCCTTTAATTCCGTTCGTAGCTGGGAAATGTCGGCTATTGTTGCCATGCTCGTGGTAACTTTCCACCACAATCCGCTTGCCGCTACTATCACCGCTATCGTAGGTATAATCCAACTTTCCATTGTAATCTCCTCGAGTTTATGATTCACGCTCGTTACAACCCTAAGTTTACAAAAAGTTTGCGCAGATATCAAGCACATTGACTTTTAGTTCGCAAGATGCAGTCATTAAACCTAGCAGATTAGGCGAATAATGAACAGTCGAGGTCGGAGCGAAAGCAGGAGGCGTTTCACGTGAAAGTCACGGAGACCGCCGGTACTTTTGAGGGATCATTTGAATCGACAGTTTTCGAAGTAGATAAGGATGATTTGGACGAAGAGGCAGAACTTCTGTTGAATCATCCTCGAATTACTGAAAGCTTTGAAAAATATCCCGTGTGTGATGAAGATGATTTGATACCTTGGGAAAAAGTAAAGCGTTTGGTAAAAGTTCAACCTAACCTATGTAGTGAACAGCCGTGATAGCACTAACAGGGTACCGTCCAAAAGCGAGCGCAGGCGCTCGCTTTTTTCTTTGCTGCAAGACAATCCATAATTCCTAACCCAATGATATGTCTAGCCTCTGCTGATTGCACAACTGGGCGAGCAAACGAAAAAGAGGAGGCACTCTTGCGCCAAAGCCCCAACTCCTCAAACCCAAACATCGTCTACTTCGATCTTGAGACCCAGAAAAGCGCCTCTGAAGTCGGCGGCTGGAAAAATATCCACCTAATGAGGCTGGCTGTCGGTGTCACTTATAGCACGGTTTCGGGGCGTTATGAGACATTCTTCGAGGAAGATGCGGATGCGTTAGTCGATGAACTATCGGGAGCGGATCTTGTCGTCGGATTCAACGTCAAACGGTTCGATTACACCGTGCTTTCGCCCTATACGGCTGTTCCATTAAAACGATTGCCAACGTTCGATATGCAGGAACACGTTACGCGCACGCTCGGATTTCGTCTGAGTCTGAATGCCTTGGCGCGCGCAACGCTAAACGAGGCGAAGTCCGCGGACGGAATGCAGTCGCTGCGATGGTGGAAAGCTGGCAGGGTCGATCTGATAATGGAATACTGTCGAAAGGATGTTGAAATTACGCGGCGACTGCACGAATATGCACGTGAGCACGGTCATCTGTTATACGATAGTCGGGATGGGCGCAAAAGGCGCGTTAATACGCTGCATTGGTGAACGGCAGCAAACTGTCACAGTTTTATTATTCCGCGATTCTCCTCCGCAATAATCTCTGTCCCCCATTTCTGTGAAAGCGTTCGAATCTCATCAATCGCCGCCCGTTTTGTCTTTCCGTCCCTAAAGGTAACGCGCAGGATTGCGCCCGTGTGCTTGCTCTCGCTGCCGGATCCGAACACGAAATCCCCCAAGCTGTAAGCGATGATTTTTCCCCTGTAGACCTCAATCCCCTGCAAGACATGGGGATGATGGCCAAACACGAGGTCCGCGCCGGCATCGATTGCTTTCTTGCCAATCCATTCCTGATACTCGCGCGGTTCGGTAACGAGTTCGCCGCTCCAATGGAACGAAACAACGACGAGGTTTGCCCGTTCCCTCGCCGCCTTGATGTCGGGCACAAAGATCTCCGCTATGCCGTTCACCGTCCCCGGATCTCCTTCACCCGCGAAGAACTCAAACGGGTACGTTTTGGAATACGCCAGCACCGCGATGTACACGTTTCTCGACTTCACGATCGCGGGTTGTCTTGCCGTTTGGAGGTCGGGGCCCGCCCCACAGTACAGCAGATTGTTGGCGCTTAACACCTCCAACGTTTCCAGCAGCGCCTCATCACCATAGTCGCCAATGTGATTGTTCGCGAGCGCGAGCACGTCAAAGCCTGCCTTCGCAATTCCCTGTGCCAATTTCGGTTGACCTACGAACACGAATTCCTTGTCGGGGAAAGGGTCGCCGGACGTGGCAAGCGGCATCTCAAGATTCCCAATCGCGAGGTCCGCCGCCTCAATAATGGAGCGAATGCGGTCAAACGGGTATTCAATGCCGCGTTGCGCGATTACCGGTTTGGCGCTGCCCACCAGCATAATATCCCCAGCGCAAAGGATGCTTGTTTCTATGGATTGGGGAGCCAATGCGGACGATTCATGCGCAGCCTCCACCATGCGGTCAGTCTTGGTTGGTGTGGCAACGGAGTGATCGGCATACAGTATCATGATGAGTATGACAGGCTGCATACTGCGCTTAACTTTCAGCATCGCTCCGCCATATTTTCTGCTGCTTGATGATGCATACAATCACGTGGTCGCCTCCGTGCGGTCTAATAAACGCCCATGAATTCGATTTGTTCCGTGACGCGACGCAAGGATACATCGGATGGGGGTGGGTTGTCACCTGAAAAATTTAGCAAATTCCGCGCCTATTTCATGATAATTCAAGCCATCTTGATATAGTTATTGCAGATTTTGCAAGGCACTAGCGTGGATTTGTGCTGGGTATTGAAGAACAGAACGTCCTATGATAGATCAGCTTTCAACTGGTGGAAATATTCTGCGATCTTGAATCGGGGTACCACTTACGGTTGGAAAGGAGAAATTGATGAATTTTGGACAGAAAATCACAATCAGTCTTTTTCTCACTATCGTTCTGGAGAGCGTAGCGATTCGCAGCCCGTCCACACTCCCGACCGGAACCTACACACCGCTGTCCAAAACCCGCTCAACCTCGCCCCTACGATAGGGTCCTATCGGCGAAGTACCGACCCGCCTTACATAAGTGTCAACATGCCCTAGTCGGTTGATCGCTCCTACCTCCTACTAGGATTCTTACCTGCCGGTTCTATCTGCAATGGCGACCCTGTCGGCTTTTTGTTGCTTTGCTGTCGCTTCTTTGCTATACTAATTAGCGATTTAGAATCCTACCCTCCATGAGTTCCATGCGCCCGATTCACGTGGAACCGCAGAAAGGCGCTAGTCTGTGACCCTATCAGATATATTTGACGCATGTCAAGATATTGAGTTGAGGCAGGCGAAGTTGTACGCCGCGCTGTCCTTGCGTTTGGGTGATGTGGATGAACGGATTGCCCGATTTTGGGAGCAGATGAGCACGGAGGAGTGGCAGCACTACATGCTCGTCGACTTCGGTCGGTCGCTATGTGCTCAGACGATCGGTCTGGACGCACCCGCCGCAGGGTTGCCGGGGGTGTCCATCCAACAGATCACGGATGCGTTAGACGAGCATGAGCGGAAGATTGATAGCGGGGAAATTACGCTGAATGGGGCTTTTGAGATCGCCATCGCCATTGAAGGGAGCGAGGCGGATACTATCTACATGTATCTGCTATCCACCATCAAAAAAGCGATATACGAGAGTGACCAACCGTACCTGATTAGCCGAATCTCTCATGTTGAGAGGGACATGACGGTGCACATAGACCGCCTTATCGATGCCACCCGGCAGTTTTCCAAAGTACCGGAACTCGTCCGTAGTGCGCAGGCGCTGAAGGAACACCATCCTTAGGAGTCACGTAGAAAGCAAGTCGGTGACGGACTCGATACGAGGATTGCACGGTCAGGTTCGTGGAATCTGAGTCGCGGGCGCACTCAGGCGTTGGCTACCCATTTTAACGGCTCGTTTTGCAAGTAGGGGCGTAGAAGGATTTGGAGGCGGCGGTGGGCGTGATGGAGATGTGCCTTGATTGTCCCTTCGGACCTATCCAAGCGAGCG
This sequence comes from Candidatus Poribacteria bacterium, assembly GCA_028820655.1. Classification (GTDB taxonomy): domain Bacteria; phylum Poribacteria; class WGA-4E; order WGA-4E; family JAJDTR01; genus JAJDTR01. The sequence goes on from JAPPIK010000006.1 coordinate 202,755, forward strand.
GCAATCTCTTTTAGCTGCAAGCCTTCATGATGTCGAAGGTTAAAGACTCGTTGCTGTCCCGGGGGGAGTTGGCTGACCGCTTCGCCTATTATTCTGCCGAGTTCTCTTGATTCCGCTTGGTCCGGCGGGCGTGGTTTTGAATCGTCGAAGATGAGGTCTTTTTCGGGAATTGTCGGGCTCAATTCGTCAAACGACACGGTGCGCTTTCGGTTTTGTTGGCGAATAAAGTCGATACAACGATTGATTGCGATTCGATAGATCCAACTATAAAACGCCGATTCCTGCTTAAAACTGGGAAGAGCTTGGTACGCTTTGATGAATATCTCTTGGCAAAGGTCTTGGGCAGTCTCGGGATTGGCAACGTGTTTGTAAACCAAGCTGTAGATTCTGCCTTGGTACCGTATGATTAGCTCGTTAAAGACATCCCGTTCGCCGCACTGAAACCGGTCAATGAGTTTGTACTCGTCAATACGATTTGAATCTAACGACAAATCGACGATGGATAGTTGACTGGAATTAACCATTTGCCTTCTCCCTGACACCGGTCAAATCCTCTGACTGTCGAGTTTGCGAACAGGTTGGTTGCCCAACAAATGTCCCTAGTTGAACACCTAGACCGAACAATTGTTCCATATTTCGGAACAATTGTGGACATTCAGAGGTGTGGTTGATTGCTTGAACTCCGTAAATAAAGTAATTTCGCGTCTTTCCCGTATAACCCAAGTTGCTACGCCTACAAAATATTGAGGTTTTCATTCCTTCGGGCATTCTGTTACGTCTTTGATTTTAATCCCGACCTATAGGAATGGATAGCAGCTTGCCCGTCAGCCGTATTTCCTTCTCGCAAGAATCTTGCCATTTGAATCATCCTGAAATGTCTTATGCCTCGATATAGCATTCAGAACAAAATCGTTTTGCCGTTCCTTGTACTTTTCATGGCCGTTCTGATTGTTGTTCCGCTCATTACCATCGCACTATTTGATCGAACATACAATAGGCAGTTCAGCCGTGAAACGGAGGGATGGCTGAAGGTCATCAAGGAAACGGGATACGTTGAAAGACCGGATCAGGTGCAACAGGCGTACGGCGTGGAAGTTATGGTTTTCGGCGCAAGCAACGCTCTGAATTTCACCTCACTGGACGATTTATCGGATGACGGTATGGTCAATCTGACAACCTATATGAAGTTGCGGGAGGCGCGACAGAAAATAACAGAATCGGGTGACACCCTCGTATCGCAAAACGTCGTTCTTGACGGCATACCTTATAAAGTCATTTATGACTCACTCGCACAGGGGCGGCTTTACTGTTTGCTGCGTCCAATGGACGATATTGCGGTCGCCAGGCGTCGGTTGACATGGTTAATGTCGGGAATTGCCGTCGTCGTCATATCATTGGTTGCACTTACCAGCAATTTAGTTGGACGAAATCTCTCAAATCCGATAAAAAATTTGGTGCAGTTTACGCGGCAGGTCGCCGCAGGCAAGCTAGATGGGCAGTGCAACGTGAAGAGTGACGATGAGATTGGCGATTTAACGACTGCCTTCAATCAAATGACACGTGACCTGCGGGATTCGCGGAACGAGCTTATCCGCGCCGAACGGCTTGCCACCGCGGGACGGATGGCGGCGTCATTTGCTCACGAAATTCGGAATCCGTTGTCCTCTATGCGGATGCTAACCCAGATGTTGATTCAGAGGAAGGACGTGCCGCCCTCAAAACGCGAACAATCGATGGGTTATATTCTTGAGGAGATTGGACGTATTGATGTTATCGTCAAAGGATTCATGGATTTTGCGCGCCCGACGGCTCTCGAACTTGCGTCGCACGACCTCAATGATGCGCTTGAAGAGGTGCTCAACCTTATGGAAGCGAACTTGAACCATCACCAGATTACGCTTGTCAAGAAATTTGACTCGGAACTCTCCCCAATACGGGTTGACCGGGACAAGCTAAAACAGGGGTTCATGAACATCATGCTGAATGCAATAGAGGCGATGGCGGAGGGAGGGACCGTTGAGGTAGAGACCTCACGGCATGAGGATCGAGTTCAAGTGGATGTCCTCGATACAGGATTCGGTATACCGGCGGAAGATGTGGAGCAATTGTTTGAACCGTTTTTCACCACCAAGGTACAGGGATCGGGACTTGGGCTGCCGAACACAAAAAGGATTATGGAGCAACACGGCGGAGGGGTGACCATCAAGAGTGCTGAAGGCGAGGGGACGAGAGTGTCTTTTTGGCTTCCTTTAAAGCCTAATTGAACAAGGGGTACAAAATCCGTAAACGGTCATTTGAGGAATGTTTTTTCAGGTTGTCAAAGTTGCATGCGTGTGGAATCTTAATCGCACTCCTTGTTTATGTGGTCGATTTCCGGCTACGGGGTAGTGCGAAAAGTAGCTGGTGGTATCAGTCTCTCCACCGTAAAACGGTTGGATAACTCAAGAGTTAACGTTTTTCAAATGAAATGACATTATTTGTGGATTCTCGCCGAATTCGCAAATAGTTTCTTGGCTTTTTGTCGGTTTAACGGAAGCACCGCGAGAACGCAAAACGCGCCGACCCATTGCCATTCCCCCAACCTCAGTGGGGCTGTTCCGAAAATATTGGCTGCGGGTTCATGGTAAATAACTGCCGTATGCAGTCCCAAACAGACGAGAATGGCGGAGAGCAAGGGGAGGTTTGCCGCCATTCTTTGGGGGAGCGACTCCCATGCATAACGACGGCGCTGGAAGTTGGAGAGCAATTGGGTGAAGATGAGAATGGTACACGTTGTGGATTGTGCCACCATTTGAGTCTGCGCCCAACTCGCGGATCTCGGCCCGATGGTCACCAAGAATCCCGCAATCGCGAATGCGCTCATGAACAAACCGCGCAGCAAATCGGCACGCCAAGGGGTGTGCAGGAACGGTGGAATTTTCTGAAGTCTACGGTACTTGAATTGCTCCTGAATTCGGTCGCGTCCCAAGAAGCCAAGCGGAATCACGTTCACGAGTAGATGAATCCAGACAATCTGAAGAAGAGTCAGCGGCATAGGAAAACCGTACAGTCGATGCAACGCTAAACCGGCAACGAGCGTGAACAATTGGGCAAGAGTGCACGAAAGCAGCCACCGCATTGAGTATCTCAGATTGTCACACGCCTCACGCGCGTGGTGCAACAACGCCTCAATTACCGAAAATCCGTCCTTAAGCACGAGACAATGTGCGTGTTGTTGTACTGCGTGACATGCATGCGATGCCGAAGCCAGACTCAGGTCCGCCGCTTTCATGGCGCCCACGTCCCTCGGACTCCGCCCTAAAAAACCCAATGTATATCCGTGCCGTGCCAAGTGTTGCGTAATTTTCAGCGTCTGTGCAGCGGAAAGTTTGCAATATACCAAGCTGCGACTGACGACAGAATCGTAATCTTCACCATGGATGTCAAAATCGAATCTCTCCGCGATTGCATTTCTGTCCTGCGTTATCCCGATTTCTTTGGCGAGCTCTGTAGCCGCCCGCGAATCCAAGTCGGTGCTAACTACTACCTTGACACCCGCATCCATGCAGGATTCAACGGCTTCCCTGGATTCTTTGTGGATGGATGATGAAAGTGCCACCAGCCCCAAAAACGTGGCACCGCGTTTTATATCGCGCTGAAATCCGGCGGCACCGAAAATCCTATGCGCAACCCCAAAGACATGTGCTCCTCTACTTTGTAGATGTTTGGTTACCTGCCGAATCAACTCTGATTGATCCGAAGAAATCTCGTACGTAGTGCCTTGGTCCTGGACTGATCGACAATCCAAAAGCACCGCCCCCGGATTACCGAGGATTATCTCCAGACGTTTCTCGCCTTCAGTGTTAAACACAAATCCTTGATAGGGATGATTCGGCGTCTCGGGGATTTCATCTATCAAGGGTAGTTCGGTGTCATAACGCTTGAGATCGAAGCCAATCCGATTAGCGACTTCTTTAAGAGCCGTGTATATATCTTCGCCCGCCGAATTGGCGTGCCGGTAACGTCTACCGCTAGCACATCGACTGGCAGCCAATATCAACAATGGAAATCCGTAAGGTACTTGGGACTCCGGCGGCGGAACAGGAAGGGTGTTCTCGTCCGCGTCGCCGGATGCCTCGTCCAGGTCTGCAATCCACTGTTCCCAAGCGGCTTGCTCAATCAACTGCTCGTCGACGAACACATGAGAAAGCGAAAGACTTGCCTGCGTGACAGTGCCAATCTCGTCTACACAAACCGCATTGAGGTTATTCAGTTTCTCTAGGGTATCCAAGCGCTGTATAGCAACCCCTTTTTTCAGTAGTTTCTCGGCACTGTCGGCAAGAATCGACCAGGTCATCGACGCAATGCCGTCCGGGACGGATGCGATAGCAAATCCCAATCCCAAAAGAAAAAGTTGCATCCATTCCAATCGGACATCGGCGGTTCTGGTCAGTGCCCAAGTAATAGCAACGGCAACCGTGGCGGCGATCAAACCCGTAAAGCTGAAATAGTTGTAGAAACGGCGCATCTGCCTCTCGGCTTCCGTGCAAGGGTCGGAAGGAATAGACGGCTGTCTACCGTTTATCTGGAGTTCAAGATTTTTGCCAGTCTTCACCACGATCACCCGGCCATGGCCCTCCACCACGTACGTTCCCCCAAATACCATATTTCTCTGCTTTTCGGGTGGAACAGTAGCACTTTCCAGCGCATCTTCAGCACTTTTCTGGACAGATATCGCTCCATCGAACAGTCGTGATTCATCAATACCAAGCGAGTCCGTCTCGACAACGCGAGCATCGGCGGGGACATAGTCTCCTTCATTAAGGATAAGCAAATCTCCCGGCACAATGTCTTTTGGAAATAGCTTGGTAAGCACGCCGCCGCGAATAACGGATACGTGTATGTTCACGTGTTTTCGGATGGTTTGAAGTTGATTACGAGCCTTGGTTACCAGGGCAAACCTCCAAACGACCTGGAATCCAAGAATGGCAAAGATCACGATGGCTTCGTGAACCGCCTGCTGAGAATACCATAGTGCGGCAGCGGCAACCGCCAACAGTAACACCGGTATGTTAGCAATTTGCCTCAGGAGAAGTAAAGACAGGCGGGGTATAGGTAAAGAGTCAAATCCATTGTCGCCATAACGCTGATGTCGGGCTCTCGCCGCATCATTGGTTAGTCCACGCTCAAGATCTGTCGCTAACGCGTGCAAGATATGCGGAATCGTCTGGGCATGCCAGTCTGACATATTTGACTCAACCTGTAGGCTGGGGGCGGTTTGATCTCAGTTCACGATGGACTGGGGAATCTTCTTGAAGATTCTTGGGGAGCTAACACTCAATTGAAAGATAAGCGGCAAACCAGTATTCGGCATTAGAGTTGAGTCTAATGCGCGTGCAACGCGCAGGGAGACGGCGGGCAACACGAAAGGAAACCGACAGCCTTTACTCACATCGTTGAAAATGGAATACGGTTGACGGCCGCCAATCAATTTCTATCGCAGCCCAAACCTCGCTGCGTGCCGTTATCCGCTAGCTTGAGTCAATCCCGCCATCAATTCCAACCTGAAAAAACTAGACCGGACGTGCAAGGACTGGGATGTCTTCAAGAAAAGAGCGAGCATCGACAAACCGATGATTGAAAAGATGCTTTCAGACAGACCCTAGGCTTGTCGATTGGATGAGTTGTACGGTTGCCCCGGTTGTATCAATGGACAAAATCTTGACATCACAGACAACTTCATGGCGGGCGAATGCCTGAGACATCTTCTCGGCAACTTTGTGCATGGCGGATATGCAGTAAGCGGCAACAGTTGGCCCTGCACCGCTCAATGCAACGCTCAACGCGCCAGCCTGTTTTGCCGCTTCCGCAATCTCATCGAAACCCGATATCAATGGTATACGGTAGGGTTGATGCAGTCGATCATCCATCGCTTCGGATAACATCCCGAAATTACCGGTGGCAACGGCGGCAACAAGCAGTGAGCTACGACTCACATTAAACGCGGCGTCCTTGAATTCCACCGATTTGGGCAAAATTTGGCGTGCGTCTTTGGTTGAAATCGGGAAGTCCGGAATCGCCACCACCACCTGTAGACGTGAAGCACAATCCAACTTAATCGTGTGGACAACATCAGAGTCCGTCACGGAAACAACGAATCCACCCAATAACGATGCAGCTACATTGTCCGGGTGTCCTTCAATTTCGCAAGCAAAATTGAGGAGTTCGGATTGTGAAAATGGTTCACCACAGAGTGCGTTTGCGGTAAGTAAGCCGCCAAGGATAGCGGTGCCGCTACCCCCTAATCCGCGGAGTGCCGGTATCCCGTTGGTTAGAACTAATCTGAGCCCTTTAGGACAGTTTCCGCTGCGTTCAAATACTAGCTCTGCGGCTTGAAGGCTTATGTTTTCGGATGTGCTGGGAATCTTATTGGCGTCGATTCCCGATACAACGACTTCCCTGCCACTTCCCGTTTCTTCCAACTCGACCGTGCTATACAGTTGGAGTGCCAATCCGAGCACATCAAAACCCGGTCCAAGGTTTGTCGTACTTGCAGGAACACGCGCTATTGCTTTACGAGACATACACCTAGGCTATCTTTGCAATTCCCGCGTTCATACGCTCTAGAGCTTCATTGATGTTTTCAAGGGAATTTGCGTACGAAAGTCTCAAATACCCGTCGCCGTATTTACCGAACGCTGTTCCCGGCAACAGCGCGACGCCAGCCTCACTGAGCAGATAATCGGCGAGGTCGCCGCAAGAAAGGGGGAGTTGCGTCACATTAGGAAACACGTAAAAGGCTCCGAGCGGCTTGCGACAACTGATTCCTTCAATCGCGTTCAGACCGTCGACGATAGCGTCACGTCGAGTCTTGAATTCGGCAGCCATGTTCCCCACAAAGTCTTGCGGCCCTTTGAGAGCCTCGATACCCGCAATTTGAATGAACGTCGTCGTACAAGAATTGGAGTTAATCGTCAACTGGGTAATCTTATCAGCCATAGGCTTCGGCGCAATGCCGTAGCCAAGTCTCCACCCCGTCATTGCGTAGGTCTTTGAGTGTCCCTCGATCATGATTGTCCGTTCTTTCATGCCGGGCCGATTGATCACACTGTCGTGAGTTCCTTCGTAGAGTAAGCGGGAGTAGACTTCATCGGTGAGGACGTAGAAATCGTGCTTCACCGCCAATTCCGAGATTGCATCAAGGTCCTCTTTCAATAGAATCCCGCCTGTCGGATTCTGGGGCGAATTGATAATCAACAGTTTTGTTTTATCGGAAATCGATTGAACAAGGTCGTCAATGCGAAATCGGAAATCTACGTCCTCGCGGAGTGGGAGCGCTACGGGAGTAGCGCCGATGAAGTTGATAACGGACTCATAGATTGGGAATCCCGGTTCCGGATAGATAACTTCGTCGCCCTCGTCAGCTAAAGCCAAGATGGTAAAGAACATGATCGGTTTGGCGCCGGGCGTCACCGTAACCTCGTCCGGGTGAATCGCGACACCCCGCGTTTCCGAGATATGTTCAGCCACGACCTCGCGAAACTCCAGCATTCCCGCAGACGGACCGTAACCCGTGTGCCCATCCTTCATAGCCTTGAAGGCGGCCTCGCAGATGTTCATTGGTGTTATGAAGTCGGGTTGTCCAATCTCAAGATGAATAATGTCTCGTCCCTGTGTTTCGAGGGCTTTCGCTTTCGCGAGCACCTCGAACGCTGACTCAGTTCCCAGACGGTCCATACGAGCCGCAAAATCCATTCGGTTGTCTTCCCCCTAACGCGAATTATGAATGTGTGCCGCACTCACATACGACACACGAAACTATAACAGGCTTGTTCTACCGTTGCTTGAAAAACGCGCGCACATTACCGGAGGCACGGTTTTCGTTGCGGTTAACATCTGAACAGGTTTACCTATACTGCATGACCAGACCATTGTTGCCTGTCACCCAAGCTCTTTCACCTCTTATGAAGATGTCCTTCACGGGAATTTTGGCTACGTCAGGCTCACTTAATTCCTGTGTTTGCCACGTTTTCCCGCCATCCGTCGTGTGGATAATCGCTGTCACGCCGAAGTCGCCTCCGACTGCCCAACCGACGGTCTCGCTCGCGAACTGGACACTCAAGAGGTGTTCCTCAGTACCGCTGGACTGGCTTTCCCACGTATCTCCGCCATCGGTGGTATTGAGTATGACCCCGTTTTCCCCGACCGCCCATCCTATCGAGTGGTTAACGAAGAACACGTCTTTCAAGATATCTTCGATGTGGGTTGGCTGGTCTATCCAATTTGCGCCGCCATCGACGGTTTTCTGGATCAACCCGTCTTGGCCTCCCGTGCGTGGACTGAGTCGTACGCCAACCACCCAACCCGTGGAATCATCGACAAATTGAACCCCGTTGAAGACACTCGTATCGTCTTCGCCGACTCCACTGCCGGCTTGCCCGCCGCGCAGAATCTTCCACGTATTTCCGCCATTCCCCGTTTGAAGAATGGTCTCGCCCATTCCGACCACAAAGCCGTTCGTCGGGCTGACAAAATAGACACTATATAGGTCGTTCCCTACTTTGCTAGTTTGAATGTCCCAACGTCTGCCGCCGTCCTTGGTGGCGACAATCGTGCCCTCGGCGCCAATCGCCCATCCGTGTTTGTTATCGTAAAAGTAAATGGCCGACAGGTTTTTGTTGACGTCAACCTCAGCCTTCGACCAAGTTCTGCCGCCGTCTTTTGTGTGACCGATGAACCCCGGGTAGTCCATTTCAAGGACAGAACTTCCCACGACCCAGCCTTCTTTTGAACTTGTGAACGCAATCGAGAAGTAATCCCTTATTTCGGGGTCCTGCTTCTGCATCACGCCCCATTCGCCGTGTGCGTAACCTTTGCCAAAGCTAGTTATGAGCAACACAATGACTCCGATTTGAAGCCATCCCCGTTGGTATATCATTAGAACTTACTCCTTCCTTAATTTTGATTTTAGTATAGCACTCAATCAAAATTAGTGTCAATGTAAAAAACCTTAGTGATCAGGGCGCTTGCACTTGAATTCGGTAATCATGCGAGCCAAAAAGTTTCCGGAAATCAATTGAGATTTCCTAGTGTATTTCGAGCGATCGATTGCCCCCTTAAGGACGGCGATAGAGATGCATGATAGCAACTGCGGCAGAGATCCTCGGCAGCCACAGAAATTGACATCCTTGAGAAATCTCTCGCGAATCATCAATCCGAAGAATGGTCTTCAAAAGGTAGATGAAAGGTTGGAAGTGCGAATGGATGGATGTGGGATTGACGATTGACGAGGAATACTTATCGAAGAAATAAATCGGTGATTTCGTGCTCGGCGATCCTTATCCATTGATGCTATCTGGCGACAATTATCGTTCCCGTTTTGTAGCTGTCACCAATCTGCATCTGGTATACATAAACCCCACTTTCCACGACATCGCCCCTTTCGTCTTTACCATCCCATTCCAATTCCTTGTCGTCAGGACCTGCCCTCAATTCTTTAACCATGGCTCCGTCAATATCGAAAATCAGTACAAAGAATTCACCCTCGGCTCCTTCGATCGCACGGGCGGGGAACACAATGCGGTTAAAGGCGGGATTGTCCGAAACAGGAAGGAACGGATTTGGCGCAGGGGAATCAAGAATACGATGTTGTTTAACCTTCCGAGTGGATTTGTTTTCAGCCTCGTCAATCGCTTCGACAGCATAGAAAAAGATACCGACTCCGAGTATACGATTGTCCGAGAACTCGTAGTCTTCGCGGTTACGGTCTGCCAGGACATCTCCGTTGACTAGGGGGCTCAATTGATTGGGCGAGGAACCAAACAGCACCCGGTATCTCGTCACGTCCGGGCTTGGACTGCGCGTCCACTTTACTTTGATCGCACTGCCGGCGCTTGTAAGTGTGAGGCCTTCAGGCGGTTGAGGCGGGGCGGTATCGGGATGCACGCTGATGCGTCGGACAGCTGAGCGTTCAGATCGCAAGAGCGGCGTCTTGTAGGCCTCGATTGAATACGCGCGGAGACCGCGTGGAACATCTACATCAAGGAAAACCGTCGATGATGGATCATCAACATCGGCTAATCTCTCACCATCGCGATAAATGAAGTACCCAATTACATCCGGATCCTCTGATTCGCCCCAACTGACGGTCACATCATTATCCCCCGCCGCATCTCTCTTAACCGTGAGCCCCTGGACGCCGGCGGGCGGCACATTTGGAATGACTTCGAGAGTGAAATCATCATTATTCAGTTTTCCATCCGCCTGCCCCGGCTTGATGAATTCCCCAATAGGCTGACCATCCACATTTCTGAGTCGGGCCTTGAAAGTCACGGTTTGGGTGACCGGACTGGGGGTCTGGCATTCAAACGTAATTTGATACACAGAGTTGCTAAAGTCGTCGATCGGCTGGGCGAAAACCACTCGCAGCGAATTCCCGCCGAATTCGGCCGACACCGTCTGGTTTACGCCATCGCGTTGAATCCAGCGAATACTTGATGCCCTGGCGATAAATTCATTTGGCAATACGATCTCAATAGTCTGAATTTCCTCGCCCGGTTCAGCCTGAGACCGATCAATAATTATCGTGACGATGAGGTCTACAGTCGAATTTGCAACGACGACCCCCTGATCGTCCCCCACGACGTTGATTTCACCCACCGAGGTAACCGCGGCATAACTGGTCGTTGCGGCAATAAGCGTGAGAATCGAGATAAAGCTACCAATGAATCCGCGTTGTGTCTTCGTCATATATTTCACCTAGAAAACCGTACGGGATTGGCCGTCAATACCAAACCGAACAACTCCGTAATTTTGTTGCGATTCTGCATTCCTCTACGTCAGAATATTAGGTTAAACGATATGCGCTGTGTCGTATTGTCCCGAATGTCCCCCGTGAGGATTTGAAACGCATAATCTAGTTGTATGATTTTTGCAAGTCTCGCACTTCCTCCGATTGCGACAGTCGTTGCACTGCCGACGCCATTTTTTACGCCGTACCCGGCTCGGACGGCAATCGATTGATTCAGCCACACTTCCGCGCCGGCACGAACGAAATTTTCACCGTTTCGAACTTCCACCTCAGCAAGACCAAGTCCCGACCTCAGGATGTCACGCATTGATTCCTGCTCGGTACTTTCGGCTATTCCGGCGAGGCTGTACGCGAGACCGACACGTAAACGAACGGGAACACTATCAGCGTCGGTTGAATCGAAAACACTAATATCGGCGGGCAGAAGGTTTTCACCCGACAATCCAAAGCTCAATCCCTCCGACGGTTTGACAATGATGCCGGCATCAGCGGAAAAAGCGGACGCAGAGGTGCCATTGTCCGCAAACAATTCTCTCACGAACCCCTCAGTCACATCAAAGTTCGTCCCGAACGACTTCAGGTTTAAGCCGACTGCAATATTCCGGGAAAGTGCCTTTCCGTAAGAGAGTTTGAAGGTCCGTTCCGTATAGATTTCCGAGTCTTCACTCAAGATTCCGATACTTGCTCCCAGCGTACCCGCGCCGCCGAGCGGCAGAACGCCGCCGAAATACTGGTAATTGACCAGCCCTTTGAATCGCTGCGCCAACGTTGCATTGAGATAATTCGTATCAATGAATCCTAATCCGGCAGCGTTATAGTTCGCCGCGCTGCCATCATCGGCAAGTGCGACGAAGGCTCCTCCCATTCCGAGAGGACGTGCTCCCACTCCGATATCTCGAAACGCACCGATTGCGGCAGACGAGAAGGTGCAGGAGATTATCCCTATTGCGCAGACGGCAACTTTCAATTTCGCCATGTTTTGCTCCTTGATTGAGGTTCAGCGTCCCTGTATGCGATTCTGTTGCATCGGTATTCGTATTTCTTCACAGTTTGCGGCCCCACACCCGTTACAAACTCGTTCGAGAGTTTTACCCATCCATCACGCGCTCGCCCCCTGTCATCGGGACAAAACGGACCCCTGTGATCGCCGTCTGTTTAATTCCGCGGTCCGTCTTCCGGATCAGGATGAGTTCTTGATCGCTATCTCCTATCGGGAGCACCAACCTGCCCCCGTTTGCCAGTTGGTTTATGAGCCGATCGGGAATATTCTTTGGCGCAGCCGCCACAAGAATACCGTCGTAGGGCGCGTGTTCCTGCCAACCGAAGTAGCCGTTTCCAATCTTCAATTGGACATTCCGATAACCGAACATGTCGAGTCGACTTTGTGCGCCAATCGCGAGGCTCTCTATGATTTCTACGGTGTAGACCTGCCCAACGATCTCTGCCAACACCGCGGTTTGGTAGCCGCACCCCGTGCCGATTTCGAGAACCTTGAACCCCGGTTGTAGTTCGAGAAGCTCCGTCATTAGAGCAACAATGTAGGGCTGAGAGATGGTCTGGTTGTCAGCGATGGGCAATGCATGGTCGGAATAAGCCTCGCTCAGAAATGATGATTCAACAAAACGATGACGAGGCACCTTTTCCATTACTTCCAGCACGCGCGAATCCGCAATTCCCCGTTCGCGAATCTGTTTGCGAACCATCTTGTGTCTCAATTCGGCATAGTTTTCCTCAACCGAGTGAGTCTTGTTCCGAGACTTTCGGACTCTGAAGCGCATTGTCTTCACCTTGGGACTCACGCACTTCGGTTAGCTAAATCGTTTATCAATGTACCTCTGAGATAGGATTTTGCGGGCAATCATGTGCCAGGAAATCGTCACGATAAACTAGCGTAGGAACAACCTACCGCCGCGAGCGAAACTCGCTTCAACAGAAGACAGCCCAAAGATCGGGTCAATTTAGGACCGAGTTGACGATTCGGTGAAAGATCTTTGTTGATTCGTTGACTCAACAGCGACAATAAAAGTCAATAGAACATGAAATAGCTGTTTTGCGGTGATAGTATTTAAACCAATCGGGAAACTCAGTAGCATCGAAATCGGTATCGCCTCTGTTATCCACTCGATAAATTCCTATTCGCCCCTTAATCCCTCCCTATCAAGTCGGTTGATTGTTCCTTTGATTCTTCCTACAAAGTGAGATAATGATCGGCGGGCGGCGCCGGCGCTACATGAATTGTTTCATCATCCATTCGGTTGACGCTACCCTAGTATCGCACTCGACAAATGTTGTCGCAGATCATGTGTTTCGACTCGAAAAGGGCGTCGAAGCGAGTCGCAGCTTGGCTTCGCGCATGATTTCTGTCGTGATTGAAGTATGCGAAATCCTGCGAAATCCTGCGAATATAATCTCTCCCTCCCCCGGTGTTTATAACGATTGCTCAAAAACCGCGTCGGGCACTATGAGCGGACGCCGCCCGGATTCGCTCATTTCCCGACAAAATCGGCGTCGAACGCGGGCAAGATCAGTCGAAAGGGACAAACGACTTGGAATCAAATTAGACATTTTACTCCGTCGGTTATTCTTATTTTCAAGGCAAAAATGGCGCGGGCCAGGTTGACCAGACCGTCCTTTCAGCACAGCATCGCGAAGGCGCTTCGACCTCTCCAGCGGCGGATGCGTTTTTGAACCGATTGCACACGAGATACTGTGGACTGTCGTGCCGGCGACATGTCGCCGGCGGGTGTCGAATCGCGACCAACGACAACCGCTTAAATTATACTATACATGTGTATAGTTGTCAATAAAAAAACTGGGAGACATTGCGATCAAATCGTGCCCATAAGACGCCCGCGCCTCACTGCCGCACGATTCATTACCACACTAAACGGTGAAACCTAATCGTTGACCTCTATTGCATACGGAGTCAATAGGAACGTGCGATGTTGGCGCAACAGGTCCAGTAGCGAACCACGCCGACCATCCGTCGATCCGCCGACGAATGTCTTTGCGGTATTGTAAGCCTTGAGCCATTGGGTAAACCAATGTTCGCGAGGCAACCGGACGAGTTCAACTTCCTTACTTTCCAACCCGGCTCTCTTCCGGGCGACCATAATAGCGTGATTCAATCCTCCGAGTTGATCAACGAGTCCATTCTCAAGCGCTTGTTTTCCGGTCCAAACCCGACCTCTGGCAATGCGATCAACCTCGTCCTTCGTCATGTCACGAGCGTCTGCCACTTTTGCGATGAATTCGTCGTAAATTTCGCTAATTTGACGGCGAACAATCGCGCGTTCTTCGGGTGGATAATCTCCATAATCCGTATAGAAATCGGCATGTTTTCCGCGTTTGATAATCTCTTTGCGTACGCCAATTTTGTCGTACAGTCCTTTGAGGCTAAATTTACCGCCGATAACGCCGATAGAGCCTGTGATGGTGCCGGGTTCGGCGACAATAACATGTGCCGGCACGGCAATATAATAACCTCCAGATCCAGCAACATCGGCCATCGACACAATTAACGGTTTAACCTCTTTCAGAAGCATCAACTCCCGCCAGATGATGTCCGCGGCGATGACCAGCCCCCCGCCGCTGTCAATCCGTAATACAACCGCCTTAACGGAATCATCCAGGCGAACGGATCGGACCGCACGTGCAATTGTGGTAGAACCCATCGCTTGGGTTCCCGTGAACGGATCCCAAAAACTGTCGCCGGTGACCATGGTTCCGGCGGCTTCAATGATTGCGATCTTCGGCAAGGGAATCTCCCAGTCGGGCCGGTATGTCTCGGTGTTCAAATATAGCTTCGCCTTCACCAGCGAATACGATCCTCTCATCAGTTCCTTCGTTATGGTTTCCAATTCATCTCGATATGCAAGCCGATCAACAACACCGTGCTCAACCGCCTGCTTTGCCGTGAAGGGGCCCCGGTCAATTTGTTCCTTAATTTGGTTTTGCGTTAACTTTCGTTCGGCGGCGATGGATTCACACACTTGATCGTACAGATCATCCAGAATTGAGTTTTGGACCTCCCGGTGGGCATCGGACATTCGCTCGCGGGTAAAAGGATCGGACGCCGTTTTGTAGTCGCCAATGTGTTCGAGATCGGCTCGAAGACCCAATTTGTCCAGCGTCTTTTTGTAGAACGAAGTCTCCGACCGCAGTCCGATCAACCGCACTTCCCCCGATGGATGAAGGACAATTCGGTCACATGCGGAGGCAACGATGTAAGTGCCCGTAGAATAGTTGTGCCCGTAACAGATCGTTCGCTTGCCGGCGGATTTAAAATCCGATACCACATCGCGCAACTCCTGTAATCGCCCAAGTCCGAGATCGGTGTTCTCAACCCGTATGAGCGCCCCTGCAACGTCGGGATCTCGCTTTGCAATCCTCAGTGTCCTTGCGGCATCGCGGATCCGAGTCTCCAGGAAGATCTTGCTCCGCAACCGAGGTTTGTTTTGATCGACGTTGGAGACGTGTATGTAACTGAGACCGTCCCGATGCTCCCGGTTCTCATCGAACCGATTAAACGCTCCCAATCCGACTTGACCCAGCGTGATGCCGAAACGGATGTCGAAGCTGCCGCTCTCGTTTAGATTGGCTCTCACCAACACGGCTTGAACCGGACGGAATTCTACGGCATAGTCAAGATCGATCCCGTCGATGTTTTCCGTTTTTCGCGCGTCAAGAGAGAAGGTTACGCGCCAGGTGCGCGGTCGAAAAGCCAAACCGAAATCGTAGGTTCGATTCTTGTCAAGAAGCTTCGGTCGATTCAAATCTCTCGCAACAATGCCAAGCGAAAGGTAGCGTCGGCGCAACATCAAACCGAGCGACAAGGAAGAGAACTCATCGTAGCTTTCATCATCGGAATTAATCCAGCTATAACCGGTTCCCCAATAAAGTGATCCCAAGAGACGACTGCCGCTCGACAAGGTGTATCGAGCGAAATCAACATTGACTCCGCCGAACTCCATGCCGAACCCGATACCGGGGTTGGAGACAAAGAAGGCATCATCACCACTTGAGGCGCCGCTGTAGGTACGCAAATAGCATAAGTTGAAACCGTTACTTACAGCAAGCCCCGCAGGATTGAGAACTGTTGCCAGCGGATCGTCACTCACAGCGACAGAATTGGAGGGGAGAGGTGTCTGTGTCTTTGGGGCGGCTGCCGCAGGGTGGGAGACAACAAGTGCGAGGAGTGCAGCAATGAATCCAATTTTCGGGCGACTCAAATTTTTTCCTTCCTAATCGAGTAGGCTGCGCTATGGGCCGGCTTTGCGCGCCATCGCTTGATGTGAATAATAACCCGCCGCGCGGAGACACTAACCCATTCAACGCAATGCATGAATAGCATTTTTGCATTATACCACCAAAGCGAGGTGTTAGCAATTCAAATTGAGCGGCTCACGTGAGATAGCAAGCCTCTATAGCCTTTTAAGAGTGGCTCGTCGGAATTAAATGTGGAATATAAAATTGACGTTGTGGTTTATTTTCAAGAAAAAAACTCGGTTTCGGGGGCGCTGGTGCGCGGATACGGGAAGATTGGAAGGAGGGAATGGGGAGAGGATTGTCTGAATCACGGATTGGGAGGGATGGTGGGCGGTGACGTGGGGCGGGCGGGGGAATCGCGATCGGGAGGTCGATTCTACAGATAAAACGCTGGTGCGCGGAAGATCGCTATCGGAGTTCTACCGCGCTCGCTATTCACTCGCTTGCTGGATCTCTATCGCACTCGCTATCCACTCGCTTGATTACCCTACACGTTGTGAATTAGGAATGGTGGGCAATGCCCACCCTACAACTGCCAAATCGCGATCGGGAGAAGATCGCTGTCGTGGTCGTTGTTCTCTCGGTTGTATGGATGTTTGTCTCGCCTTTGAAATCACATTGCACTCCGCTGGAGTGCGGGAATTGAGATGTCTGTTTTCTATTGACATGCCGCTCCGTTGGAGCGGGAAATCGCGATCGGGAGATCGCTCCTACGGGGCGGGGAGTCGCGGCCGGGAGGTCGATTCTACAGAAAAAAGGCGCGTGCGCGGAAGATCGCTATCGGAGTTCTACCGCGCTCGCTATTCACTCGCTTGCTGGATCTCTATCGCACTCGCTATCCACTCGCTTGAGGGATTTCTATCGCGCTCGCTATCCACTCGCTTGATTACCCTACAGGTTGTGAATTAGGAATGGCGGGCAATGCCCACCCTACAACTGCCAAATCGCGACCTGGAGAAGATCTCTATGGGATTTCTACCGCAGTCGCTATTCACTCCTTTGCTCACTCATTATCCATTCGCTTGATCTCCCACAGGAACCGGTTGATGGGCGCCGGGGAGGGGAATCGCGGCCGGGAGGTCGTTCCACAGGGAGGGGAGGCGCGGCGTCGAGGTCGTGCGGTAAGAAATCGGGGCAAGATGCCTCTCCCACAATTCTCAGAAAGAAGCCAAGTTATCAAGAAAAAACTGGGTTTCGGGGGCACTGGTGCGCGGACACGGGAAGAATGGAAGGAGGAAGGGGGAGGGGTTGTCTGGATCACGGATTAGAGGATGGCACAGACGCACAGATGATAGAAGAATAGACGGGACGAAATCGGGGGCAAGACAAAAAGACAAGATGTCTACGATGTGATGATGGATGACTGTGTGAAGAAAGAATTGTTGTGCCGCGAGGAGCTTTTATTGAGATCTTCCGTTTATTTAGGGCATAGATCGTTCAGACGCAATCCTCGGTGCTGTCAGCCTCCAGTCCATCGTTATTAGCCACGTGGATCAATCAGATTCCGTTGATTTATGTATTTCGTAGTTTCCAATGTGAGCGTCTAGCTTCCTGTCGATAACATCGACTTTCCGAGCCAAGTTATCGTGTTCTCTGCTAATCTGCGACCGGAGATCGTTGAATCGCTGGTCGATTTGTTCGAATCGTTGGTCCATATGCTTGCCAAAATGATCGAATCGATGGTCAATGCTTTTGGAAAAGTCATCGAATCGTTGGTCAATGCTTTTGGAAAAGTCATCGAATCGTTGGTCAATGCCTTTGGCAAAGTTTTCAAATCGATTGTTCATGTTCTTACTCAAATCGTCTACACGCTTGCTTACAATGTGCGCGACCGAGAAGATGCCACCAATGTACAGAGCGATTAGCGCGGCAATCTGTCCCATTAGTATCCAACTCATCGCTATGAACCCCCTTGATAGTATTGCATGCAACTGTCAATCGCCTAACAGAAAATTCTTCTTCAATATCTTCCTGTTATAGTAGTTATCCATTTTCAAACATACTTCATCAGTTGGTCCACGTCCTCTCTCACTCCCAATTCATTGTGTTTGCGCTATGGCTTCATGCGCGAAAGAACCTGTCACGCGAAAACACCAAACTGTGCCGGTCATAATTCGCGTCTCCGCATTATACCACCAAAGCAAGGTGTTATCAATTCAAATTGAGTGGCACACGGGAGATATCCAGCCCCTATGTCTTTCAGAGTATACCACCGCACATTGCAGAACTGTGTTTTAATGTGCTAAAATGCTGTGGACATCGGGATGTGTACATTCCGGAGAAGGCTCCGTGTCGCACGCAGTATTGAAATCCGAAAGGAATGGTACCCGCACCTGTAAAATGGATAAGAATATCACCCTTTTATCGACCACAATCCTGTTGCTGCTGCTCAAATGCCTACCGTGGGCGGGCACAACCCGTGCCGCAGAGGCAGGTTATTCGCGAGATGTCATTAAGACACTGCTGCCTTTCGATGCAATTCCCGCGATCACGAACCCGCAGTTTGTGTCAGCGCACGAAGCGCAATTGGGCGGCGATGCTCCCGTTATCGGAGTGACTTTCAACGGGGAGCAGCACGTTTACTCGATCTATCTCTTGAACGGGCACGAAATCGTGAACGATGTTGTCGGCGGAATGAAGATTGCGACCACATGGTGACCGTTGTGCAACTCGGCTATCGTGTATAGCCGCGAGCTTGACGGGAAAACCTACACCTTCGGCGTTTCCGGCAAACTGTGGCGCGATGCGCTTGTCATGTACGATCATCAGACTCGCACGCTGTGGTCTCACATCACGGGCGAAGCTATCCGGGGAAAACTCGAAGGGAAGAGGCTAAAGATGCTGGCGGGGATGCCCAAAATCGACTGGCGAACGTGGCGCTTGAATTTCCCGGGGACGAAGGTACTTTCCGTGCCGGTCGGCGCTTTCGATAACTCCTTCTCGATCGAGGAGCAGAGGCGCGACAGCTACGCGCAATATCACGCCGGTCCGGAAACGGGAGTTAGCGGTATGCACTACTCCGATACCCGTCTAAACAACAAAGAACTGGTAGTTGGCGTGAAACACGGAGATCGGCACCGTGCTTACCCGACTTCGGAATTTCAACCGAAGCCGATCGTCCATGACGCCATCGACAATGTTCCGATCCTCGTGTTTCACGATCAAAACTCGGGCGCCACCGCCGTGTACAAACGAACGCCAGATGGATTGACGTTGGTGTTCGAATGGTGCAAAGGTTATTTTGCCGTAGACAGCGCGGGAACAACTTGGAACCTTATCACGGGCCTCGCGACGCAGGGGAAATACAAAGGGACACGGCTGGAACGGCTGCCTTCAATCAACCTCTACTGGTTCGCATGGGCGCGTTACTACCCCGATACGTCGATTTATGGTCGATGAGATCGATACACTAAGGAGCTATGCAGGAAGCAGAACCGATGAATCCATTTGAGAAGGAAATTGCGCGTTACAACGGACACGGACTCGGCGCCTTAGACATCGATACGATCCAGGTCAATATCGGTCTAAGGTGTAACTTGGAGTGCGCCCATTGCCACGTCGTGTCCTCTCCGCGCCGGAAGGAGACTATGGGCTGGACCACGATGGAACATGTGATATCGGCTGCGGAAGAGGTGTGCGCCAAGCTCGTCGACATCACCGGAGGCGCCCCGGAAATGCATCCTCATTTCCGGCGATTTGTCTCCGCACTGCACGAAAAACGACTGCCCGTGATGGTGAGGACGAACCTGACGATCCTGCTGGAAAGCGGATTTGAGACGATGCCGGAGTTCTTCCGCGAACATCAAGTTGAACTTTGCGCCTCCTTGCCCTGCTACTTGGAGGAGAATGTGGATTCACAGCGCGGTACAGGAGTTTACGAAAAAAGCATCCAAGCACTTAGAGTTCTAAACGAGCGCGGATACGGGATTGAACCCGGCCTGCCGTTGAATCTAGTTTATAACCCGGTTGACGCCGCTCTCCCGCCGAATGCATTAGAACTTGAAGCGGATTACAAGCATGAGCTACGGGAACGTTTCGGAATCGAATTTTCCAGTCTGCTGACTATCACAAACATGCCGATCGGTCAATTTCGGCGCGACTTGAAACGGGAAAATAAACTCGAAGATTACAACCGGCTGCTTCAAGCGTCGTTTAATCCCGCGACGCTGGATGGCTTGATGTGCCGTCATCAGATTCATGTCGGCTGGGATGGCCGGCTCTACGATTGCGATTTCAACTACGCGCTCAAACTACCGGTAGGTGACGCGTATCCCCAATATATCAAGGATTTCAATCCCCACCTGCTTCTGAATCGCAAGATTCAGACGGGATTCCACTGCTTCGGATGCACGGCGGGTAGCGGGTCGTCCTGCGGCGGTGCACTGGTTGAATAAACCTCGCTAGGGCTTATTCGTAGATATTCTTCATCTGCCACGCATCAAGCGAGCTGAGCGTCATATCTTGATTTTGGGCGCGTATCGAGACGCCGGTGCTGTCCTCGCGACCGGGATATACGCGCACCGCCACACACTGTTTGCCGTTGACAAATACCTCAACCACGCTTCTGTCGACGAATACGCGCAGCTTGAGCCGCTCTTCCTTTCCAATTGACACGGGCGCCGTCTCGGGAGGTCGAGGGCGCGCGTCGGGCAGCGTCGATGAATAAGACATATCAACCGTGATCATGCTGTACTGTCCGTCTCCTCCGATGTCCCGTCTACTGAAGCCCCGGTTCCTGAAGAACACGATTCGCGTGAACTCCTCCGCCCCCGGCGACCGGAACACGTTCAGTTCAACCATACCGGCTGTTGGCGCATCTGCCGGATCTATTTCGGCGATCAGTTCCATCGAATTTCCACGGATCGCATCGAAGACAACCTCCTGATTCGCGGGAAGTTTCGTTGTGCCCACGTGCTGATGGTTGTATCGCAGCGATTCAATGTCGCCGGCGGGTTCCATTCCCAACTCGTCCTTCCCGATCAACGTCAAACGCCTTGGCAACGTCATGATCTGATTCCAACCTAAGGTATCCCTCCCCGGGTTCATGTTGAAGATAATAATCAGCCCGCCGTTGCCGTCCGGAGTAGCCGACGGTGCATGCGACGCGGAAGGGGATGCCGCCCCGAAGGTGAAGTTGCCGGCCGCAGTAACAACGAATTTGTCTCGATCCTTATCGTAATCTCCCAGTAGATACTGTCCTCCACTCATGTGGCTGAAGAACGGAAGTATATGGCGATCCCCGATCGGCCAGAAATACGGACAAGCACCGTCATCGCCCACCAAGGTGAAGCGGTCATCTTCGACGAACGGATGCAGATATTCCCAGGATGCCAGGTCTCTTGAACGGAAGAGGAAATTCGCACGCACCGGTTTGCCGCCGGGCCCGTTCGGCAGCGTCCCGCCCGATAGGGAGTAGTACATGCCGTCTTTCTTCCAAATGCACGGATCGAAAACCCGATACGGCAGAGGCGACCCGTCGGGGCTTTTCATCGGAATTACAGCGTTGCCGGACACCTTCTCCCAGTTCAACAAAAGAGGATCGCTCGACACGGCGACCATATTGCCCACCTCGGTGCCGTGATACATGGCGATAACTCGATCTTCCTCGACGAACGCGGAACCGGAGTAGCAACATCTTTCCGGGTTCGGATAGATTGCATAGGGTAGATCTCGCCAGTGGATTAAGTCGTCGCTGACGGCATGTCCCCAATGTTGGCGTGAATCCTCCGGGGGGTAGGCTTGATAGAAAAGGTGCCAGCGCCCCTGCCAGAAACAAATGCCGTTCGGGTCGTTGAGGGTGTGTTCAGGATTGACGTAGTGATAAATTGGGCGATGCTTGTCCCCGGAGATCGCTTTGCGCGCCTCGAGCAGCCTCAGCATCAGCGGATTGGTTTTAAGTTGCGCT
Organism: Candidatus Poribacteria bacterium; assembly: GCA_028820655.1. Taxonomy (GTDB): domain Bacteria; phylum Poribacteria; class WGA-4E; order WGA-4E; family JAJDTR01; genus JAJDTR01. The sequence goes on from JAPPIK010000006.1 coordinate 224,717, forward strand.
TCCTGTTCTTCAATCGAGTTGGCAAACGTATATTTCGGAACCTTTGATGTGTAGTCGGGTTGTGCTGTCGTTTCAGTTTGATTCATAAGTCGGTCTCCCTCTTGCTGGAAAATTGCTGTCGTTGGACCTCGTGCCGCGATGGGCGGATTGAACACCTAAGATATTATGTTCGAGAATCTTTCGAATGGCAATCACAAAATTGATGGACCTGCATCCGCTGCACAAGGACGGAGACAACATGGAAGGATATCTATCACCGCTCCGATCCAAATCACATTGGGCGAATCATAGGAGCGCGCCATTGTCCCTGTCGGAATAATTCTTCCAGCAGGTAACACTCTTGTACCGCAAACTGTTAGTTTGCGGATCACAATCTAACAGATTGCGGTACAGATTTACTTCTCTAAGACTGGTTCTGAAAAGGTGTTACCTGTGAGAAATGTCCCGTAACTCTTAGGCGTTTCGCAGGATTCGTAGAGTTAAAATTTGCCGCATGTTTAGTCCGGGCGTGTAAGCCCCCGTTAGCACTGCATTCCCCTACTCGGCGCGTTCCCTTCCTCTTCGATCGGGCTGGATTGGAAAATGCAGACCCATGGTCTAGACAGTTACAATTTCACCCTCGGAACCTGCCGAGATACTTCCCGTTTTTGCTTGGTAAAGAAACCTCCGAATCAGGTAGAATATGCGGAAACATCAACTTGCCGAACGAACGCGGTTGAACTTTCTCGCGGAGGAAACCGATGATCGAAGTTGAAAATCTCACGAAAAATTACGGACCGATCCGAGCGCTAGAGGACATCTCGTTTCGAATCGAAAAAGGCGAAGTTGTGGGTTTTCTCGGTCCCAACGGCGCGGGCAAGACGACCACCATGCGCATCTTGACATGCTTCATGCCCGCGAGCAGCGGTAGAGCGACTGTTGCCGGATACGACATCTTTCGTGAATCCATTGAGGTGCGTAAGCGCATCGGCTATTTGCCCGAGAACATACCGCTTTATCCGGAGATGACCGTCTCCAGGTATCTCAAATACATCTCGAAGATTAAGGGATTGCCGCGCAGTCGGCGCGCCGATCGATTGGATCTGGCGGTTGAGGCGTGCGGTTTGACCGAGCGGCGGAATCAGATTATTGGTCAGTTATCCAAGGGATACCGACAGCGTGTCGGTTTGGCGCAAGCTTTGATACATGATCCGGAAGTGATGATATTCGACGAGCCGACTTCGGGTTTGGATCCGCGCCAAATTATTGAAATCAGGGAACTGATTAAGGACCTCGGCAAGGAACATACAATCATCCTTAGCACACATATTCTGCCGGAGGCGAGCATGACCTGCGAACGTCTGATTGTCATAAACGAGGGACGCATCGCGGGCGATGTCAAACTGTCGGAGGGGAAGGCTATCTCGATTGATGCAGGCGAGCAGGTTGAATCGACTCTCAATGAGGGGAAAACGCTTTACCTTGAAGTTGACGGACCGGCGGAGCAGATCTCGACCGCACTCGAACCCGTGCCGAGTGTCGACCGAGTAGTAGACCGGGGGACGAGCGAAAGCAACCATCCGATTTTTCACGTGAATTACGATGCGGAGACAGATGCCCGCCCGGAAATCGGGGCTACGATTGTCCGCAACGGGTGGAGTTTACTTGAGATGCGCGTGATCGACGAGACGCTTGAAGAGGTTTTTCTCCGGTTGACTTCGGGCAGCGATAATCGAGCGGACGGATTGAGCGACGACGTGGATGTTTCTGAGAATGACCAAGTTCAAACGGCACATGTAGACATAGAGGATTAGATGTAGTAAAATGGCTTAGTAAGCGAGGAAGAGAACCCGAAGACGAAAGAGCCACCGAGAATAGTTCCAATTCGACTGAGTCGTGGTGTAGATTAACCCCTGGTGCTAGTGCGTTAGATACCGTATTGGGCGATTGATAAAGGTACAAAGCCATCATCGTGAATCGACACCATGATACATTTCGCGCTAGGACAATCCCAACATGCATTATTACGCAATTTATCTACGAATTTCATACTGGCAACATTGGTTATTAGCTGGAACTATCAACTGGGTGGTGTCCATGGTTGATGCTTACAGTTCCGCACAACGAATCAATCTTGAACGTGCGTATCCAACGAGACGATTAAGCCTTCAACCAAGGCTTTCCGAACACCAGGAGGGGGCTCTGGTGTCTTTCCGGCTCTAACATATTCTAAGACCTAGCGGGCATCATTGGCTGCGCCGTCTAGAAGTTTCTAATTGAAATGTTTGACCACTGAACTTGAACACGATAAGGAGAAGCTGACAATGAGTGACATTGGTGATGTGCTTAACAAGCTACAGCAGATCGATTGCCGCGACATAAACAGTGAACTAATTGACGAAATTCAACTAATCGTCCAAGAAGTGGGCGAAACTCATAAGTTAGAAAGCGGAGGCGCAGTCGACCGAACTGGCTCGCATGAACAACTAGACCAAACTTGGGATGAATTAGATCGGACAATTGAGAAACTAAGCACCAATTCAACTCCAGAAGAATGTCGTCCATTAATCCATCGGGCAACCGAACTAACGAACCGTCTGTATGATAGATTTTACCACCCAAATGGGATGCCTAAAAAACTGCGTTAGGTTTCCTCTGCGTAGGGGAGCGATTATGAACGAGTTTAACGATGATTATATCCGAGATTTATCAATCCTAACCAAGTAGGCTAAAGTTTGGGCGAAGGTTTTACGGTGTGAAACTGAACTCGCAGTATTAAGAGTGACCTGCGGCGGCGTTACGGGTACGCAGTCTTGTTAACTTACCCGTCTCTTAGACAGGGAAGAAGGAGGTTTACCATTTCTGAACATGATATAACTGCCGTACGCATTGCGAAGCGATATTATGGTTACTATCATCGTGGTTACGGGGCTGATATTGTAGTAAACAATATGGCTATCAAGGTAGAAACCCTTTAAACGGTTGAAGAAGCCGAGGGCCAACTTAGAATGTATCGTTTCCCGGTTTACGTGGCTGGAGCCAATCCCGCCGCAACCTAGATCGGTCTTGATTACTATGCACATTCCGACATCGGTGTGATGGGCCGTACTGGAAACATAGTCGTAGAATCCCATCAACCTGAGCCACTGCGTATGTTCGACTGAGTTTGCATCGCTCGGATGCACTCTAATTTTATAAAAGCGCATTCCAGAGTTCGTCTTGATTGATTTGATATCCAAAGTAGCCAATATACTAGAGGTAGAAGATGACAGATACGACCAAGTGGAAAAACGTGCGGATTAGGGCGGACTACGCCAATAAAATTCGCAATCTTGCATCATTGCGCGAAGAGAAGATATGGTATGTGGTGGACACGATTGTGCTCACACCCAGTGACAATGTCGTGATAGACCGATTCGTCGAGGGCAAAGTGTGCTTGCTTCGAGACATAGAATCTGGTAAAAGCACAGTGGACATGGGTTATACCACTATCCACGTCACTGCTGCAGCATATGACAGAATCGCTAGGATAGCGAAGGTATTCTCTCGCTATTCGACTGCGAAGTACATGTCTACGCTTTTCTCCCCGCCTATCAAGCGTCTGATAGAGTATCTGGACGCCGACGAGGCGCATTCACCCCACGAGTTGGGAGTGCAAGTCGCACCCCAACTCACTCAACTCAAACTAGGCAAGGAGGATTAACCATCCATGTATGGTGGACGCATCATCAAGCAATTCGCGAATACGCCGACAGTGTAGATAAGATGAAGAAATGGTTGGACGCATGACAGGGCAATGCCGCTAGGTAGACCGTTTCCCGACACTTACCGCTACATGTCCTTCCAGTTAATGCCATGAAATACAGCAGGAACACTGACAAAAGCAACTACCAGTCGCATAGTTGATGACGAGATACACGTGCATTTCAAATCAACACGCGTTACATGATCTTGGCATCGTTGATGGAAATTATAGCCTTTTTATTTGCCATTCCCATTATTATCTTAACAATCAACAGCATGATTGCGATCGCAAAGCATTTCATTGAACGCCCCGACGAGATATTTTGGGACTCCACTCAAGAGTTCATTAGATTGTTTATGAGCCTCTGTTGGTCCAATGGAGTTATCGCGTCTTGCAATCCAAATGACTATTTGGAATCAATAGCAGAAGGTTTCAACTATATCGACACTTCAGAGTTTCGACATCCTAACCAAGGCCACACTGCCAAGGCCACACTTACCATCAACTCTGCGGTCACGATGGCGAATCAGAAGAACGTTCCACCAAACTGGGCGGTGGAAATCGTAGTCGAGGCTGTTATCCGGGCTCTAAATGACAAGCATCCGTTCATAGCTAAATCTCAGATAAAGAAGTCCTATAACGCGCTTTACGATGCGGTTTTGGCTAGTCATGGTAATGGTATGGAAGTCGAACCTCCAGTTTAACACGCCCATGTCCATCAATTCATGATGAACCTGTTTATCTATGCAATGAAATACGGCGGCAATATCGACAGAAACAACCACCGGTCGCTTAGTCAATGAGCAGATTTTGGTGCGGTTAGAGCGAACGGTAATCTATTGCCGTATCCCCAGTTCGCGCTTTGGTGTCTCGGGGGCATTTTTTTAACCTTCATTCCTTTCAGAACGGAAAATGAAAACCATGATTACGAAGATTCTTGTCACGCTAGACATCATTGACAACGGCTATCTCGATCCAAGGAAAATATCGTCAACGTGCGCCGTGGCACAGGCTTTGGGAAAGCCACTTTTTTCGCAACACTTCCCGTCGGCACAGGTTTTCAATAACTTTGTGCTACTCAGGCGTCCGAATGACATCCGAGATACTGTGTTCACGGTGTCAATAGCGTTTAGGAACTGGATTTACATATTCGACCGGTGGCAGAAACTCCGTTCGAAGTTGCAAACAGCGAAGTTGGAAGGCATGTCCCCGGGAGAGTTAAGAGAACGCCCAATACGCGAATTGGCTTAATGGAAGCGGGAAATCCGTGCGCAAAGCTGTGCCGTGGCGCGGACATAGAAAGTGGGCAGCCACCGGACCAGCGGCTAAACAGAGTCTTAACGGCGAGCGTCTCATGGGCGGTGACAAGACAGAGGAATCTGATTCGTTTGTCTAATAACCTTTGGTGCTAGTTTAGAGACTGAATTGAGCGATTGATAAAGGTACAAAGCCATCATCGTGAATCGACACCATGATACATTTCGCGCTAGGGCGATGCCAAAATGTATTATCGCGCTATTTATCTCCAAGTTTCGAACTGGCACCATTGGTTATGAATGAGTACGGTAATGTAGCGCAAACTGTTAGTCTGCGGGATGGGATCCCAATACCCATGAAGATTTTACATATTATTATCTTATGTATCGTATTCTTATCAAGTTCGTGTTCTAGGCGTTCTATTACAGGGCTGTTTTTTCGCGTAAACACTGCACCAGTTGGCCTGAATCTCGAAGATTCGTATGGCCCACGCGAAACTGATGAAAAAACTAAAGCGATAGTCGCGGCGGCCAAGACTTTTCTAGCTTCACTAAATGATAAACAGAAGCAGGCTGCGTCGTATGATTTTTCCGATAACGCACAACGATCCAACTGGTCAAACTTCCCTGAAGGCATGATCCCTAGGGGTGGCTTAAAACTGGGTAAACTCTACAAGGAACAACGTACACTTCTGGATAAACTGCTGTCCGAACTCATGAGCGAAAAAGGTGTCCAAAATATCAGCTACCAATTGGCGGCTGAAGACTCCATTTCCCCAAACTCACTGCTTAAATATGGGACACAATACTTCTACGTCGCTTTTCTTGGCGAGCCTTCAAACACTTACCCGTGGATGTTCCAGTTTGGCGGCCATCACCTAGGTATCAACGTTACGATTTATGGCCCTGACACTACTTTTTCACCAATGCTCACCGGCGGTCAGCCAATGCTTATCAAATACGGAGGAAAGGAAGTATTTATCATACAGAAAGAAGCTTCGGTAGCTCAAGCCTTTCTGAATTGTCTGACCGAAGAACAGAAAAATATCGCTGTGTGTGGGGAAGAAGCAATCGACCTTCTGCTGGGTCCTGGTGAATATGGTACGGTCGTCACATCCGAGGGCATCAAAGGTAGCGATCTGACAAACGACCAAAGGCTATTGTTACTGGAATTGATCAAAACGCGATTAGGCTTCATTAACGACGACGATTTTGCCGCAACGATGGCCACTGTCCTCGCTGAACTAGACGATACCTATTTCGGATGGTGGGGACCGCAGGATAGGTTAGGGTTTGCCTATTTCCGAGTGACCGGACCCTCTTTGGTGCTTGAATATGCCCCTCAAGATGATGACGATGCAAGTTTCATAACCCATGTACATAGCATATACCGCAACCCTAAAAACGACTACGGTGCCGCATGGCTGAATGACAAGCAATGAGAAAAATAGCCGCGGCATTATACGAACATTCACTACTGCTTTTTGGAGTAATGATTACTCTTACTATTTTAACCGCTGCAGCGGCTCGTCATTCCACAAGTCGTCATTTCTTACCAGGCGCGAAAATCTGAGGACTGGCAACGGGGAATCGGGTACCTGAAACAGGAGATTGAAACGCTTAATCGGAATTAAGTCGCGAAATCATAACGATGAAAACATGGGTGAGGTTGTTATTTATAGGGTTTCTCGTTCTGCTGACGAACAGCGCTTATCTCATCAGTTCCGGAGAGCCGACTCTATTTTACATCTTTAACGTCCTGCTTCATGTCGTAATCGGTTTGGCGCTGGTAATTCCGTTTGCCGTGTATGTCAGGGGACATATCAGGGGTATGTCCATCGTTGGCAAGGTGAGCCTGCCATGTTTGGCGATTGGGATTGCCTCCGGCGGATACCTGATGATAGTCGGGGCGACTCGGCCGTATCGATGGTTGCTCATCCTACATATCGCCGCAACGACGCTTGGAGTGCTTTTGCTTGTTGCGCATCTAATCGTATTGGCTAGGCGTCCGGACGCCTCGATATCCCAACAAAAAGCGGCAAAAACAGCGGGCGCCATCCTCGTTGTCTGTATTCTCTTTCCCTTCGCCGCGAGAATCGTGGGGCATTACCGCCCAAACCCCGACTATCTGGTCAGGAATCCGTCTTCCCCTCCTGCCAGCATGCACGAAGAGGGCGGGGGCAGCGGCGGTCATTTCTTTCCGGGTTCCGTCGAAACCTACTCCGGCGGCCTCATTCCGACGGATTTTTTTCTGACATCGCACACCTGCGCCGAGAGCAACTGCCATCCCGACATCTACGAACAGTGGAACGAGTCGGCGCATCACTTCGCTTCCTTCAACAATCAGTGGTATCGCAAGTCGATCATGTACATGCAGGAGGTCAACGGCATCCAGCCGTCGAAATGGTGCGGCGGCTGTCATGACCTCGCGGTATTGCTAAACGGCGTGATGGACAAACCGATCCGGGAGAACCTACATACGCCCGCGGCGCAGGCGGGGTTGGCTTGCGTTGCATGCCATTCGATCGAGAAGGTCAAGGATACGATGGGCAACAACGGATTCGTTATGAACTATCCGCCGCTGCACAAGATCGCGGCCAGCGAGATCCCGGCTATCCGAAAACTCCATAACTATCTTATCCGCCTTGACCCGGAACCGCACAGACGAAGTTTCTTGAAGCCCTTCCACCGCGAGAGTACCGCCGAATTTTGCTCCACCTGCCATAAGGTGCATCTGGATGAACCGGTCAACAACTTCCGTTGGTTCCGGGGTTTTAACGATTACGACCAGTGGCAATCCAGCGGTGTTTCCCATCAGGGGGCGTTATCCTTCTATTACCCCGAAAGTGCCAAGAAATGTACCGATTGCCACATGCCGTTGGTCGAATCGACCGATGCGGGCAACGTCGATGGCAAAGTGCACAACCACCGTTTTCCGGGCGCGAACACCGCGCTTCCTTACGTGAACAAGCACGCCGAGCAACTCAAAATCGTTACGGAGTTCTTGCAAAATGATCAAGTCACCGTGGACATCTTCGCACTGAGCGGCGCAACGCCGATTCAACTTTCGCAAGAGGGTCGCCCGGTAAACCGCCCGACAGTGTTGAGCATGATGGGAGAGGAGGACACCCACGGACGGGCCGCCGGGACGCTAACGGACATATCAAAGATTGTCGCGCCGATCGATTTATCAGATGCGACGGTGAAGCGCGGCGAGGAAGTCCGCGTAGATGTAGTCGTCCGAACGAGAGGGGTGGGGCACCGCTTTCCAGCGGGAACGATCGATGCTTTCGACATCTGGTTGGAGTTGAAGGCGACCGATGAGAACGGGACAATCATATTTTGGAGCGGACTGGTGGAGGCGGAAGACGGTGACGGTCCGGTTGACCCGGGGGCGCACTTCTATCGAGCCTACATGCTGGATGAGCACGGCAACTTGATTAACAAACGCAACGCTTGGGCTACGAGAACGGTTCTGTACGCGCGAACGATTCCGCCCGGGGCTGCGGATACGGTGCATTATCGCTTGGCTATACCCCCCGACTGCGGCGATAAAATTTATCTTCACGCCAAATTGAACTATCGCAAGTTCAACTGGTGGCATACGCAGTGGGCGTATGCGGGAGTTCGGGATCCCGAGGACACCGATTTTCAGGTCGATAAGGGGTACGACGACGGTCGGTGGGTGTTCACCGGCGATACATCGGACGTCGCCGGCGAAATCAAAGAGATTCCCAATCTGCCGATTGTAGTCATGGCGGAAGATGAAACGACGTTAACGGTTATTGACGCCGACGCCGTCAAGCCCGATGTCGAAACTCCTCCCGGAGAGGGTCTGCGTGAGCGCTGGAACGATTACGGAATCGGCTTGTTCCTCCAAGGCGATCTGAAGGGGGCGGAAGCCGTGTTCACCAGAGTTACCGAACTTGAACCGGATTATATGGACGGGTGGGTCAACATCGCGCGATGCCGCATTCGAGAAGGGGATATAAAGGGCGCTGACGAAGTGCTTTTCAAAGCCTTCGAGATTCAGAAGACGCTGCCTGAAAACAGCCCGCATCGCGCGAAGGTGCATTACTTTTATGCACTTACGAAAAAAGCGGTCGGCGAGTATGACGAGGCGATTCAACATTTGCGATCCGCCGCGTCGCAATTCCCTCGGGACCGCACCGTGCGCAATGAAATCGGACGCCTGCTTTTCCTGCAGCGCAAATACAACGAAGCCATTGAAGAATTTCAGAAAACCGTTGCAGTTGACCCGGAAGATCTGAACGCGCACTACAATATGATGCTCTGCTACCGCGCACTCAAGAATACGTCGATGGCGGCAAAGGAACAGAAGTTGTACATGCGGTTCAAAGCCGATGAATCGGTTGACGCGATTACCGGTATAACACGCCGCGCGGACCCCCATGCAAACTTGGAGCGCCAGCGAATCCATGAACACAGGTCGGCGCTAAAAGCCCCAATCAGCGTTCAAAGTTCGAGTTATTGATTCCATCTCAAACCCCTTTTTTCTTCCGCGATTCCGCCCCGCCATGTTTAATAGACCCAATTTCAGATTAGCGTGCGCAATTGCCTTGGCGGCTTTCAAAGTGTTGTGCGCCAGTCATGCCGATAGGGGTGACGATATCCTTCCGTTGATTCAAGCCGATGCTCTCGAAACCCACATCTTCGCACTGCAGGAGAATATAAAGCGCGGACGAACGGACTTTGCTTATCGCACGCGCAGTGCCCACAATAGCGAAGCTTCGGACAATGCAGCGGAATATATCGCTTCTCAGTATCGAAGGTCGCCAAGGTTAGAGGTCAAGTTCGAGGAGGTTGGCGGCATGAAGAATGTGGTGGCTACATTGCCCGCACGCCCCGAATCGGGAAGCGACCGGATATTCATCCTTTGCGCTCACTATGACTCAAAGGCGGATCGCGACCGAGATTGGAACCCTTTGACATCGGAGGCTCCCGGGGCGGACGACAACGCGACGGGGGTTGCCGCGATGCTCGAGATCGCGCATGTTCTAAGTCAGTTCGATTATGATTACGAGTTGCGATTCATCGCATTTGCCGGAAAAGAGGTCGGATTGGTAGGCAGTAAATTTCATGCCCAAAAGGCGTCAGAGACGGGGGAAGACATTGCGGCGGTGCTCAACATCGACATGATCGGTTTCAATTGGATCAAAAACCGGGTGGTGATAATCCAAGACAACTCGTCTCAATGGATTGGCGATACGACGCTTCTCGTTAATAGATGGTATGCACTTGGAATGGAAATCGTGGGTGCCGGAGTTACACCGGTTGAGAAAGGAGATCATACATCGTTCTGGGGGAACGACTATCACGCGATGACCCTCTCCGAAAGCGAAATCCCCAGGTTAGATTCAGAAGGTTACCGCGCCAATCCGTTTTACCATACGTCTGAGGACACGATTCAGACGGTTAACGTCGATCTTGTCCGGAGAGTCACGCAACTTGCGCTCTTAACGCTGAATTGCCTAGCAAGCATGCCCTACGAAATCAATGACACGTTACCGCATGTTACGGTCGATCCACAGACTCTGGTCAGACAGAATCCGGTTCAAATCACCGGTCAGTTTGAAACGCTGTTCCCAATCTACATTGTCGTGCAGCCGGGAAATATAAGCGCTCAAATAGATAGAACCAATAATACCTATTCAGTAACGGTTCCGTTGCGGACGGGGACAAACCGTATCCGTGTATCGGCAATTCATGCACTGAGTGCCCGTTCGGTAGAACAGACTATTGTGTATGAACCCGATTTTGAATGGGAAAGTGTGCTCGTTTATCCGAATCCGTCGCGGAACAAGGATGAATTGGTAGTATTCCGGGCGGAGGCAAATCTGCCAATCGAACAGATGAAGGTGTACGTACATTCATCGGACGGTATGTTGGTAAGGCGAATTACAGGGGCTGTCGATCGGGCGGATTCGCGAATCTGGCGAGCGTGGTGGAATCGAAAGATTGTCTACAACCTTCCGGTTGCATCAGGAGTTTATGTGTGTCGATTTGAAATCATCGTCAAGGGAAATACATACACTCGACACCGAAAACTGGCAATTGTCCAGTAGACCATGGTCAGTCCAATTGGTAAATTTTACGATGGACATGTCGAGTCATTCTGTGCTATAATTTGTAGTCAGATAAAATTGCAATGAAGTCGATGAATAAATTGACGACCCAAAAACTACAATTGAGATCGTTGCTTGGAGCGACCAAGCGGGGTTTTTTGAAGCCGCCGGTCAATGCACGGGTTCCGGTCTAGACATCACAATAAAGATGACGAGTGTATCTTCTACGAAAGGAGGTATTCTGAATTGGCCCATAGAAAATCCGCAATGAAGCACATTCGTGCCGATCAGAGAAAAGCGGAAGTGAATCGAAGACGGAAGGTGACCCTGAGAACAACGCTGAAGAAAACAGAAGCGGCAATCGCGGCAGGGGATTCGGAACTTGCTCAGGGTTTGTATCGGCAGGCTTCCGGACGCCTCGACAGGGCGGCGCAGAAGGGCGTCATCAAACGAGGCGAGGCGGCACGTCGGAAGTCGCGTCTTTCACAGAAGCTGAACGACATGAGCGCCGACTGATTGTTGGACTTTTCAGGTTGTAGCACGATTCCTATAAAAGCCCCGTAACTCGGTAGAGTTACGGGGCTTTTTTGTTTTGATTGAATGGGGGCGGGAGCGTCGCGATTCGGAGATCGCTCCTACCGCGGTCGTTATTCACCGGCTTGACTGTCGCGATTCGGAGAAGATCTCTATCGCAGTCATTATTCATTCCTTTGATCTCCTACGGTTGTAGATGCATGACAGAAACCGGTTCATTGCGTGCGGGGCATTTCTATCGATCAACCGACCGGATATGGATGAATTTGACGAAGGTTAATGCGCGATCAATTTTTCCATGAATTGTGCCAGACGAGAGTGTTCTGGATGTCGTCGTTCAGAAGATCGCCGATTTTGAGGGAGTTGAAGAGGTCTTCGGGCAGAACGTTGCGTTTGCCGTTAAAGGCGCACCCATCGGGCATGAAGGCGCATGTCATAGCGCGGCGCGGGGCGAAGGTCATGTTGGCGCCCGCGGCGTGCGCCGTCAACCCGTTATGCCAGACGATCGAGCCGGCGGGACAGGGGACCGGTCGGGGCTCAATCCCCCGCCATTCCGGATAGATCGTGAAGAGTTCCGCAAGGTTTTCACCGATGTTGCAGTTCTCAAAACGCGCCGTCAGGTGACTCCCCGGAAGGTACCACATACAGCCGTTGGCAAGCGTCGCGTCATCTAAAGCCACCCAGCAGGAGATCGCGTCGCGCGAATCGAACGACCAGTAGGGAACATCAAGGTGCCATGCGGTCGGATTTCCGCAGGGCGGTTTGATAAGCGCTTGATCGTGCCAGATTCGAATTCCCTCGACTCCAGCCAGCGCCGCTCCAATCCGTCCGAGTCGCGGGTCATGGATTAGATCTCTTATGCCCGGGTGCGTATCGGCGAGTCGGAGACACTGTGTAAAGACCCGGGCATAGAAATCATCGGGCCGCATTTGGTTCGTCATGAATTCAACGGAATTACCCAGCCGCTCCGCGACAGCCTCGTCGGTGCAACGGCGCCACGCCTCCAGTTCGTCACGGTCGAGGAATTTCTGAATCGCGACAAATCCGTTGGTTCGGTAGAATTCAATCTGTTGATTCGTTAGTCGGTGTTTCATTGCACCCCGCCTCTTAGACGAAGAACGGGTTTGACCATGCCTTCTTGCCTTCTTCGTCGACGATCTCCACGCGGACGTATTTCGCCGCACTCGGCACCGGGTATTCCGCCTCGGTCAAGCTTTCGCCTTCCGGAGCAACGATACGCCGCCCGATGCTGCATTGCGCTTTGAATATGATGGACTGGGCGGGGGAACATTTGACGGTGACCTTCTGATCGCGAGCAGAATCGCCTACCAGATCGAGATCGACAATCTCCGGACCAAGCGTCGAATAGAAGGAGCCGGTGCGGAAGGCATCCATAATCGCATCGATTGTGAGTTCGGGGGCTTTCACCATGACCCAGGCGTGGAAGCAATCGTGTTCGGTGCCGTGCGCATCGTCGGCGGCAATACCGTAGACGGGGCCAATCCGATCTAGGACATCGTCCCATGCCTGTTCTGAGAACCCTTTGCCGATGCCTTGCATGCAGGTGTCGTTGTAGACTTCGACGGCAAAGTAACCATCAAGCTGTTCGTAGTCTCGGATGGTGTGTCCGCACCAGTACGGGTGGCAAAGCACCGCTTCTCCGCCTTGCGCTTTGATGTCGGCGATAACGTCGTTGGGATGAAGTTCGGCGCAGTTGATGCGTTCACGCAGGTTGATGCCCACGATGTGATACGTTGAGCCTCCGTACGGGTTGTCGGGATGAACTTCGCTGCCGGAAATAGCGAGGAAGTTCTCTCGGCTGTGGGATGACACGTCGTTGACTTTTCGGTGATCGGTGAGCACGAGGAAGTTGTATCCGGCTTCGCGGTAGGCGGCGAAGCGTTCGTCCATCGGAATCCTGCCGTCGGATTCGGTGCTGTGACTGTGAGTGTTCCCTCGATACCATTGTCCGGGTTGTTTGAACGGGTTTAGATTCTCCACAGGGCGCCTCCTTGTTTGTGATGTAAATTCAATCCTAGCATACTAGGCAGGAAATTGGAAGGGGAAAAGAGAGGCAGTGGCCAGTGACGGTGGCCGTAAAAGGCAACGGTCGGGGAAGCAGTACACGAGGGGACGGGTCGGGGCAAAGGGAGCTATATCGCGCTCGCTATTCGCTTCCTTGATCACTCACTATCCGTTCGCTTGATTCCCTCCTACGTCTTGGTGGAAGGGAGTTCAATTAGGGTTACGGCATACGGCGTATGCCTACTACAGAGGTAGCATAGGATTTTGATTTTGACAGGTTTGCGGGGGCGTGATATAATTGGAAATGGTTGGGTGGGCTGCGAAACGCGGCGTGCCGGGAGGGATGTTCAGGGGTTGTCTCGGATTGTGCCGCATGTTTTTGAGGGGAGTGAATTTTATGAGGTCGTCTGCAGAGATTATTGAAGAGGTGAGACAGGAGATTCCGGAGGTTTCGGTTGACGAGGTGAAAGCGGAACAGGACCGGGGCGAGGATTTTGTGCTGCTCGATGTTCGCGACGATGACGAGCGCCGGGCGGGGTATATCCCGGGCGCGGTTCATGTGTCGCGGGGGATGCTTGAGCTTTCGATTGACGATTATGTAACTGACGCGGATCAGAAGATTATTCTTTACTGCGCGGGCGGAGTGCGTTCTCTGCTCGCCGCGAAGTCGCTGAAGGATATGGGTTACACGGACACGATCTCGATGGCGGGCGGATACAGGAGTTGGTTGACGGCGGGCTATCCCACGGAACAGGATAAGCCGATGACGCATGAGCAGTTGGACCGGTATAGCCGCCATTTCATGCTGCGTCAAATCGGGGAGGCGGGGCAGGCAAAGTTGCTGGAGTCGAAGGTGCTGCTTCTGGGCGCCGGGGGTCTGGGTTCGCCCGCGGCGGTGTATTTGGCGGCGGCGGGGGTCGGGACGCTCGGTGTGCTGGACTCCGATCTGGTCGAAATCAGTAATTTGCAGCGGCAGATCGCGCATCGCACGGAGGCGATCGGCACGCCGAAGGTGCAATCGGCGACGACGACCATCAAGTCGTTGAACCCGGATGTCAAGGTGGTACCGCATCAGACGCGGTTGAAGGCGGAGAATGTGCTTGAGGTTTTTGAGGGGTATGACTTAATCGTTGACGGCTGCGACAATTTCCCGACGCGCTATCTTGTGAACGATGCCGCGGTGCTGACGAACAAGACGATTGTGCATGGCAGTATCTCGGAGTTCGAGGGGCAGGTGACGGTGCTCAAGCCTTATGACGGTCCGTGCTATCGCTGCTTGTATCCAGCACCGCCGCCTCCGGGGATGGTGCCGAGCTGAAGCGAGGCGGGTGTCCTGGGCGTGCTCCCGGGCGTGGTTGGAGTCATGATGGCAACGGAAGCAATTAAAATATTGGTGGGGATCGGCAGTCCGCTCATCGGTCGGTTGGTGCTGTATGATGCGTTGCGCATGCAGTTTCGCGAGTTGAAGTTGAGCCGGGATACGAGTTGCCCGGTTTGCGGGGATAAGCCGGAGGTGACGGGGTTGTTTGAGGATTATGACGCATGGTATGATGATTATTGGGTGAATGCGCCGGCGGGTCAAGAGGCTGCGGATTGAGGTGTGCCCCGGAGGTTTAAAGGCAGTGGCCTGTGTTCAGTGGCTAGTGACCAGTAAAGGCGGGGAGTTGGGTTTCGCTAGAGTTGCGGTGTTTTCGAGTTACCTGAACCATCAAGAGATTTTATTGACGCGAGTTCTTTTGGAGTTCCGCTCAACCCAACCTACGGGCTGAAATTGCCCCTAAAAGGCACTAAAACATGGGTTTGAGTTCCAAAGTAGCAAAATGGTGAACCAATGAAGAATGAAAAAGGTGAAAAGGATAAAGAAAAGCAGCCTAAACTTTTGTTTGAGAACATGAGTCAATCTTCCGGTTATGTGGATGAAGATTCCGATTTATACAATGACCCCGATATTGTTGCGAGTTTGAATCGGGCAAGAAAGCAGATGGAAAACGACGAGTGCATTCCCAGTAATAGAGTATTCAAGGATGTTTGACTCACAATTTACCAAAGATGCTCATGAGTATTTTAGAGATAAGTTGGATAATAATATGAAAAATCGAGTCAAAACCGCTGTGTCACATATAGAAAATAACCCATACCGAGGTCCCAATATTAGGAAACTTGTAAACCGGGAAAACGAATACAGATATAGAGTCGGCGATTATAGAATGGTATATCATGTCGACAAAACCAAACGAATGTGTACAATTTTAAGTATACTTCCACGGGGGCAGGTGTATTAATCGATCAAAATTGCCTATTCCAAGATTTTGGACATGCCCCACCGTTTTTGATCGAGATATGTTCACAAATTGCGGAGATTTGTAGCGATAAGGGTCAGTTTGCGCATCACATACACAATCTGACAGATTGTGCTGCGAAGATGGGCGACTCGGGTTAAAATAGGATATGCACGGTAGGGGCACGTAGTTGGGTGATGTTTCCCCCAGTGAAGTGTTGGGTTTCGCCGGAGTTTGGTGCTTTCGGGTAGCATGAAACATCGGGAGGTAATTTGGATGTCCGCTCAACCCAACCTACGGGCTGATCGGGCGCGGGAACCGCGCCCCTACGAGGAATTAAATTTGAGATTGTTTTGGAAGGATATGTGATATGTTACCTTGCCCGGATTGTAATAATCCTTTGACGCAGTTTCCGGTTGAGCCGTCGGATGTGGATTTGATGAGTTGCGACAGTTGTCAGGTTGTGGTTCTTAACCGCGCGGGTCAGGATCTTGAACGGGTTGATGATACGTCGTTCGGTGACTTGGTTGAAGCGTATGGCACGGAGTTTCCGATCGATGTCGATCCGAGTACGGTGACGCTGCCGGAGGAGGTCGAGGAGGCGCTCGAGGAGTAGTGGACGTCGGGGATTGGAATCCCCTCCTACAGGTGGTTGGAGGGCGAGGGAACCTCGCCCCTACGGTTGGGGGTGTGGAATCGGCAGGGATTTCTATCAGGATTTGCTATCGTGCACACAATCCATTCGCTTGATTTATTCGCTCGGATTACGTTACAGCAGATGGTGGGCAGTGCCCACCCTACAGTTTTGTTTTGTTTGATGTGTTGATGTGAAAGCATGGTATCGATTCAATCGATTCTTCCGCGAAAATTTCGATAACCGCGTTCTCATACTTCTTTTTCCCGCCCTGTTTTGGCTCGTCCTCTTTTTTCTCGTCCCCATCGCGTCGATTCTCATTTACAGTTTTGCCGAGCGCGGCACGTACGGCGGCGTTGACTGGACGCTCACGCCAGGAAATTACCGACGGCTGCTGGATCCGCTCTATCTGGGCATCCTTTGGCGGTCGATCGTGACGGCGGCGGTTTCAACGGTTGTCTGCCTGATTCTTGGTTATCCCTTCGCTTACTACGTTGCGCGCTATCAGTATCGTTGGCGCACCGTCCTGCTTTTGCTTGTCGTTGTCCCCTTCTGGACAAATTTCCTGATTCGCACGTACGCGTGGATTGTGATTCTGCGGGCGGAAGGGGTATTGAACAAGCTCTTGGTTGCACTCTTCCCCGACATCACGCCGCCGGAATTGCTCTACACGCCGGTTGCCGTGCATATCGGTCTCATCTACGGGTATCTGCCGTTCATGATTCTGCCCCTGTATGCGTCGCTGGAGCAGATTGACGGCGCACTGATCGATGCGGCAAAGGATTTGGGCGCGAAACCTTGGCGGGCGTTTCTGAATGTGACGCTGCCGTTGAGCCTTCCGGGGGTCGTCGCCGGATCGGTGTTGGTGTTTATCCCGACGGTCGGCGCATTTATCACGCCGGATTTGTTAGGCGGCGGAAAGGTCAATTATATCGGGAATGTTATCGCGCGCCAGTTCAAGACGGCGCGGGATTGGCCGTTCGGCTCGGCGCTGTCGTTTCTTTTGATGGGGGTTGTGTTGGTTGGGACGGTGGTGTATTTTCGGTCGATGAGGGGTGAGAGAAGCAGTGGCCAGTGACCAGTGGTCAGTAGCCAGTGGAGGAAGGATGGAAGGGGGAATTGTCTGAATCACGGATTTTCACGGATTAAGCGGATTACACGGATTGAAGTCGGTTGAATAGAATTCGATGGGATTTCTATGGGAGCACTATTAGTCGCGGTGGCGTGATTTGGAGTAGGGTTGCGGCATAGGGAGTATGCTTACTACGGGGGAGATTTCGGCGTACGGTTGCTGGATTTGGCAACCTAGCAGGGGCGGTATTGTCGTAGAGATCTTTATTACGGGTTACGCATTACGTATTAGGTGTGGTTTATGATAAAACGGGTATTGCAGTTGAATGTTATTCTTGTGTTGGCATTTCTGTACGCGCCGGTAATTGCGCTGGTGGTGTTTTCGTTCAACGCGGCGGAGCATACGGCGGTTTGGGAGGGATTTACGTTTGACTGGTACGCCAAACTGCTGGGGAACCGGGATTTGTGGCGCGCGTGTCTCGTTAGTTTGATCGTGGCGGGGTTCTCGACTTTTATTGCGACAGTCATCGGTACCATGGCGGCGCTTGCTATCGAACGGTATCAATTTCCGCTGCGGAGTGTCTTCATGCAGGTCATTTTTCTGCCGATTATCGTTCCGGATATTGTCATGGGTATCGCGCTGCTCATGTTCTACGCTCAAGCGCACATCCCGCTGGGGATTGCCTCGATTATCATTGCGCATGTGGCGTTCAATATCTCGTATGTCACTATCATCGTTCGAGCGAGGTTGCAGGGGTTTGACCGGTCTATGGAAGAAGCGGCGCTGGACTTAGGCGCCAACGAGTGGAGAACGTTTCGGTCTATCACGTTGCCGCTGATTGCGCCGGGGGTGGTCGGCGGGGCTTTGTTGGCGTTCACGCTGTCCATCGACGATTTTGTGATTTCGTTTTTCACGGCAGGGGTGGGCTATACCACGTTGCCGGTGCACATCTATTCCAAGTTGAAGTTCGGGATTACGCCGGAGATCAACGCGATTTCGACGTTGCTGCTGTTTAATTCGATCGCGTTGGTGGTGTTGGCGATGAGGAAGGCAGTGGTCAGTGGCCGGTGACCAGTGGCCAGTAGAAGCAGTAGGAAGGCTGGAAGAAGGGAAGGGTGGAAAGGAGAAACGGGAAAACGAGAGAGTGGAAAAACGGGAGAGGGAAGAGGCAGTGGCTAGTGACCAGTAACCAGTGATTAGAGGGGAAGAGGGTTACGGCATACGGCGTATGCCTACTAATTTATGGAACTGGATCGATATTCCACAATTACATTGGAGCAGGTTCGAGTGTTGGCGGAGAGGTTGGCGAAGGGTGAATTGCCGGTTGTCGACCGGCTTGAACCGGTCGCGGATTATGAGGAACTGAGTACCTTCGCCACCGAGAATCCTACGCCCGTATTCAGCCTGGATCGGGCCCCTATCTGGCGGCTGGAGTCGGTTGCGGCAAGGCTGGGCGAAGCGTTTGCCATCGCGTCGCATGAACCGCTGTCGAGGGAGGATTGGGAGGGCTTGGCGAGGATAATCGTCGAGCATGCCGAATACCTGTACACCTATCACAACTCGGCGCAGAGACACAGCCGATTGGAAGCGGGCGCCGCGCTGGCTTTGGCGGGTTGCTGCTGCCGTTCGATTCCACAATCGGCGGCGTGGCGGTTCGCCGGGTTCGCGCGGATCGCGGAAGCGGCGGAGAGCACCGCTCCGTCCTATCTCGTCGAACTGGTCGATGCGGCGTTTGAAGCGGCGGTTGCGCTCAATCTTCCGATTTTGGATGAAGCTGTCAAGGCTTACAACGGCGCTTTCAATCGTGATCTGAAGTGGGAGAAACTCGAGCGTCTTGGTTTGACGGATACCGAATTTTTCGAAGAATTGGATTTGGACGGAGAGGGTCTGAAGGGCGTCAAAGCCGAATTGGCTCGCGGGAATGTCGAGGGAGCAGCGGCGGAGTACGAGGCGTTCTTGCGTCGAGAGGTAGGCAGCTCGGAGTTGCACCGTGCGTGGAGGGAGCACGACGGCTCGGAGGCACCGCGCTCCTTGGAATGCGGTTTCGGTTCCGCCATATCGTGCTTTGAACGGGCGCGGCGATTGTCGGCGCAGACGGAGAGTTGCGGCTCCGGTGTCACCGTTCAGGGGGTATCGGAAACGAGCGATACCGGAATTGCGGCTCTGGTTTATCCCGATTGGAGAGACAGCGATCAACTGCTCGCGCTCGCTGTGCGCCGCAGCAGTTGGATGCTTCACACGCGCTTTTTTCCGGACGGCTGTCATGTCCACGGTTCGACCCGTTCTCAGCATGAGGAGTTCACGCACCTCTGGCGTTTCTACCGGCTTGGAAAACTCGGCGGAGTGCAGTTCGCGCCGGAGTTTAAGTCGCAGATGGAGAGGGTGCTTGAGGCGTTCATTTACTTGAGCCAGCCGGACTTCACTCTGCCTGCCGTCGGAGATTGCGACCCGTCGGGAATCTATGCCGCGGAGGTTTGCTCCCGCGGTGTCGAGATATTTGATCGCGGGGATTTGAGGTATATCGCGTCGGAGGGGAGGGAGGGCGAGCCGCCAACGGAGACCTCGCGCTCTTTTCCGTATGCAGGATACTGGGTCATGCGGGATTGTTGGCGTCCGGAAGCGCAGTATCTGCACTTCAAAGCGGGAGGAGGGCGGTCGCAGGAGGAAAAACTGAGTTTCCTACTGTACGCCCACGGGCGGCGGCTGATTGCCGCTCCGGGGATTGTGGGTCCCGGCAAGGGCGTTGGCATGAAGGAATCGGTGTATGTTCCTGATCCGGATGCGCGGTGGATGAGTACGCCGTCGTTTGATTTTGCGGAGGGTTGGTCTAAGGGAGGTTACGGCGATAATGACGCCATGCGCGGCCTCGTTCATAAGCGGTCGATTTTCTATGTCCGGGGAGAGTATTTTATCCTGCACGATTTGGTTCTTGGCGAGGGTGAGCATCGAATCGAGCAGGTTTTTCACCTCGCACGGGGGAACGACGACGGAGGAGCGGTCGAGCGCCCGGAGGGCGGGATTGTTCGGACGGACGATCCGAATTCGGGGAACCTCGTGATCGCGCCGGCGGATGCCGACGGTCTGGAGGTAACGCTCGAGGGCGGAGGAACTTCCCAGTGTGAGTTGGTTTACGCTATGGATCGCTCCCTCCCGACGCCTATGAATGTCTTGCTGTTTCCGTTGGCGCCGGGTGCGGAGGTGTCGCCGGAGATTCGTTTGCTGGAGGTTGCGGCGGATGCGGATGTGCTGGCGACGGGGTTCAGCATCGCGCACGGGGAGTTCACCGATTATGTGCTGATCTCGGATGACGGGTTCGCGGAGATGTGCACGTCGGAGTTGGAGTTTCGGGGTGAGTATGCTTTTTTGCGAGTGGATAGGGAGGGGCGACCGCTCTGGTGCGGGACGGTGCACGGGGAGTTTCTTGGATGGCGGGGAGAGACGGTGGTAGATTTGCCGGAGGCGCGGGAGAGCTATGTGGAGAGGAGGGAAAAGGGCTAATGGCAATCGCTTGACGCCCCCCTACCAATATGTTATTATTCCCAATGATAGTGTGTGGAAAGGATATCTGGCCGTATGTGCGATGGACAAAGTATGATTGAAGCTGCGACTAAAGTCGCCGAAGAAGCGCATCGCGGTCAGTTTCGGAAGGGCAGCGGCATCCCCTACATCTCCCATCCGCGCGCCGTGGCGCGTATTCTCTCGGATGCGGGTTGTTCGGAGGAGCTTGTTGCCGCAGGGATTCTTCACGATACGGTCGAGGATACCTCTCTTACGCTAGACTATATCCGCGAGAGGTTTGGCAATAAGGTCGCGAAGATTGTGCAGGGGTGTTCGGAACCGGATAAGTCGCTGCCGTGGGAGCAACGGAAGCAACATACGGTGGAGTTCTTGAAGACCGCACCCTTGGAGGTGCGCACGGTTACCTGCGCCGATAAACTTCATAATCTTCTTTCCATTATAGCCGATTACGAGGTTATGGGGGACGATGTTTGGGATCGGTTTAGTAGGGGGAGGGACGCGCAGGAATGGTACTATCGGGAGTTGGCGGCTAGTTTGTGCGCTCAGCCGGATTGTGATGGGGACGGAGCGATTTTCCAGCAGCTTAAGGAGAGTGTAGAGGCGCTTTTTGGCGCCGCGGAACCGCAGGAATAGGAAAGGGGTAACTGTTTAGTCCACCGGTCTGGATTTGCCAATCCAGACCGAGCGGGCAGAGAACGCGCCGAGAATTGAAGTACAATGCTAATTCAGACGAATCGGGGGCTTACATGCCCAGAACAGACGTGCAATGAAAAGGGATTTGAGGCTGATGACGAAGAAAAAGATTCGTTTAACGAAGACAGTGGAGTGCGCGGGGTGAGCGTCCAAGCTGGATCCGGGTGATCTGGCACAGGTATTGGACGGTTTGCCCGCCATGGATGATCCGAATCTGCTGGTGGGTACGGAGACATCGGATGACGCCGGCGTGTACCAGCTTAGCGACGAACTCGCCATCATAAACACCACGGATTATTTTACGCCGATTGTCGACGATCCGTATGACTATGGCGCCATCGCCGCTACGAACTCGCTGAGCGATGTGTACAGCATGGGCGGCGTCCCCAAGACGGCGTTGAACATCACGTGTTGGCCCAAGAACCAACTCGATCTGGGCATCCTGCGCGATGTGCTGCGGGGCGGCGCCGATAAGGTGAAACAGGCGAATGCGGTGAGTCTCGGCGGGCATACGGTGACCTCCCAAGAGTTGATGTACGGGCTTGCGGTGACGGGCGTGGTTCACCCGGATCGGATTGTCAGGAATTTCGGTGCGAAACCGGGCGATGCGTTGATTCTCACGAAACGACTCGGAGTCGGCATCCTCACGACGGGATTGAAGTTCAACAAGATCAGTGAATCTGTGCTTCCGGAGATTTTGGAGTCGATGGCGCGGCTTAACGCCTCGGCGTCGGAGGTGATGCAGAGGCACAATCCCCATGCCTGCACGGACATCACGGGGTTCGGTCTGCTCGGGCACGGCTTTGAGATGGCGCAGGGGAACGGTGTCCGGCTGGAGTTTTTTGCCGGGGAGATTCCGGTATTTGACGGCGCGACACAGTTGGTCAAGAAGAAGACGTTTACCCGCGCCTATGCCGCCAACACGAAGTTCTTGGACGGGGTGGTGACGTTCGAGTCGGGGGTGTCGGAGGAGATGCGCCACGTGTTATTGGAGGCGGAGACCTCCGGCGGATTGCTGTTTGCGGTGGCGGAATCCGAGGCGTCTGAAGCGGTGGCGGAATTGCACGAACGGGACTGCCCGGAAGCCGCCGTTGTTGGACGGGTCGTCGAATCGGCGAGAGCGGAGATAGGTGTGTTTGCATAGCGGGCGGGGATGTACATTACGAAGTGATTCCCCATCAGGAATTGCGAGGATTGTTTTTCGGGGATCCTAAAAAGTGTGACTGTTCAGTCCGCCGGTCTGGATTAGCCAATCCGGACCGAGCGGGGGACAGGGAACGCGCCGAGTCGGGGGTTAGAAGCCCGACCCACGAGACAGGGGTGAGTATCGGAAGTTGGGAATGACGAGAGAGGAGCTTGCAGGCAGGATTAGAGAGGCCTCCTACTTAACCGGGGAGTTCAAGCTGAGATCGGGGAAGACGAGTTCATTTTACTGGGACAAATACCGATTTGAAAGCGATCCGGCGTTATTGGCGGCTCTTGCGGCCGAGATGGAGTCGCTCCTGCCTGACACTTTCGACAGGTTCGCGGGATTGGAGTTGGGAGGCGTTCCGTTGGCGACCGGGCTGTCGCTGCGTACGGGAAAGCCGTGCTTATTCGTGCGGAAAGAGGCGAAGACGTACGGCACGTGCAATCTGGTTGAGGGGGGATTTCAGCCGGGTGACCGGGTAGTCGTGATCGAGGATGTTATCACGACAGCGGGGCAGGTGTGCGAGTCGGTAGGTGAGATACGGGAACGGGGTTTGGTGGTGGAGCATGTGGTGTGCGCCATTGACCGGGGGCAGGGCGGGAGAGAGAAGATTGAAGCGCTGGGGTGTTCGCTGAGGTCGGTGTTTACGTTGGATCAGCTTTGACGGAAGCAACGGTGTGATCGGGAGGTTTCACCGACCGGATTGTGATGGGTATGTGCAGCGCGTCGCTACTATGAAGATATTGTTCGTTGGAGATATTGTCGGCCAGCCGGGTCGAAAAGCTGTTTTGACGCTGCTGTCGCGACTGTCGGAGCGTTACGGACGTTTCGATTTCATCTTGGTGAACGGGGAGAACGCCGCGGGCGGCAAAGGGTTGACAAAGGCGATTGTCGATGAACTCATGGGGGCGGGCATCCATGCGATTACCACTGGCAACCATGTTTGGGCGCAGCGCGAGATTCTGACGTTCATTGACATTCAGCCGAATTTGGTGCGACCGGCAAACTATCCGAAAAGCGCTCCCGGTTGCGGCTGGACCGTCGTTTCAAATTCCTCCGGCGCCAAACTCGGCGTGATTAATATCGCCGGTCAGGTCTACATGGGAGGGTTCGACAACCCGTTTCAAACGCTAGACGCGATCTTGCCGGAGATTGGCGAGCAGGCTGTCTGTCTGTTTCTGGATTTTCACGCGGAGGCGACGGCGGAGAAGATAGCGATGGGCTGGCACGCCGATGGACGGGTGGCGGCCGTGGTTGGCACGCATACGCACGTTCAAACGGCGGATGAACGGGTTCTTCCGGGGGGCACGGCGTACATCACCGACGTTGGAATGACGGGACCCCATGATTCCGTGATCGGCACGCGAAAAGAGGATGTGCTCCACCATTTCACCACAATGCTTCCGGCACGGCATAACGTGGCGAAGGGCGATGTTATTCTTTGCGGCGTCGTGATTGACGTGGACGATGGTTCGGGAAAAGGGCTTTCCATCGAGCGGATCCGAATGCCGTTGGAGAATCAAGTCCCGTAGGGTGAGCATTGCGCACCAACTTTTAGAAACCCTCTTGAAGGACGGAAGCTATATAACCCGTTATTGTCCTTGGCGAAGTATTTCCTAACATGAAGTGTTTTTCGATTCGCGCACTTTTACTGGCTTGGAGAGAGTGTCACTTGGCTGATGCGCCTAAAACACCATGATGTTTCCCGATAAAAAGACATACACCGTTAGCGAAATCACGGCGATTCTGCGGAATGTCGTCGAGTCGGATCCGAGGTTTCAGGACTGCTGGATCGAAGGGGAGATTTCCGGCATAGCCCGTCCGAGATCGGGGCACATCTATTTCAAGCTGAAGGACGACAAATGCCAGATCAGTTGCGCAATGTTTCGACAAGCCGCCATGCGGCTAAAATTTCCCCCGAAGGACGGGGACGCGGTTTTGCTCCACGGACATCTCGGTATCTATGAGGTACGGGGTGAATATCAGATCATCGGGGATCGGATGGAGCCTGCCGGCGTCGGTGCGCTGCAACTGGCTTTCGAACGATTGAAGGAGCAACTTCAACGGGAGGGATTGTTCGAAGAAGAACGCAAGAAGCCATTGCCGACATTTCCTCGGAAGGTTGGCGTTGTAACGTCGGCGACGGGGGCGGCGCTGCAAGACATCCTCCGGATGTTGAGCAAAAGGTATCCGTTGGTGGAAGTGGTGTTGTGCCCGACGCTTGTGCAGGGAGACGATGCGGCTCCCATGATTGCGCGAGCCATTGAACGCATGAACCGCTTTGCGGACATCGATGTCCTCATCGTCGGCAGGGGCGGAGGATCGATTGAAGATTTGTGGGCGTTCAACGAGGAGATTGTCGCACGCGCCATTTTTGCTTCGGAGATTCCGATTGTATCGGCTGTCGGACACGAGACGGACTTTACCATCGCCGATTTCGTGGCGGATCGACGCGCCCCAACCCCAACGGCTGCGGTCGAGTTGATTGTTCCGGATCAGGATGAGTTGCGGCGGCACATTGGCAATGCCGATGTTCGGCTTCTCCGAAGCGTCAGGGCGCGCATTGCGTCGTCGCAAACGGAACTATCCAATTTGGACAACCGTATCGTACCCGGTCAGCGTATAGACGCTATCAACCGATTTTACCAAACGATTGACCGGCTCGAGATGCAGAGTCACCGGGAATTGAAACAACGGCTGACGGAGGCGCGCGGCAAATTGGACGGTTTCGCCGCGCCCCTCAAGCGGCTTGCGGCGCAACGCCTCAATTCGAATATGGAGAAGTGGAAGGTCGCGTCGGCGCAGTTGGCGGCGTTGAATCCGATCGCGACGCTGGCGCGGGGTTACAGCGTCTGCCAGCGCGATAATGGAGAGGTGATTACCGAAGCGTCGCAGGCGAAGGAAGGCGAGGCGCTAGACGTTCGGCTCTCGCGCGGTGCGTTGACGTGCGAGGTAGTCGAGAAGAGGGCTGAAAGCGCCCCGGGCAGTGGAAGCAACACAGGTTAAATATTGAGAGGTGGTCACAAGGAATAGGTATGTCTGAAGAATTGACGTTTGAGGAAACTCTAAAACAGCTTGAGAATGTGGTGGAACAGCTTGAACGCGGGGATTCGTTGACGTTGGATGAATCTTTGGCGGCGTTTGAGGAGGGTGTTCGACTGACGCGGTTGTGCCGCAAGGCGCTTGAGGAGGCGGAGTTGCGGGTACGGCGGCTGGTTGAGGATGAGGAGAGTGAGGCGGATCGGGCGCCAACCGAAAGTGAGAGTGAAGCGTCTCAAGGATCGAGAGCCGAGGAAGCCTCGGAAGATGAGGGTGGTATTCCTTTTTGAGCGGGGTGGTGTATGGGAATCGTGACGCGTTGGGTTCGGTGCGGTTTGAAAGCGGAGCAAAGTGTTTGATGTCATTGGCTGGGGTCGTTCAACCCAACCTACGGACTCGTTATTCACTCGGTTGATCGCACTCGCTAATCGCTCGCCTTATCGCTCCCACAAAAGGCAAAGGCTGGTGCGCAGTGCGCACCCTACGATACAGTTCGTTAAGGCGTCCGGAAAAGGGGATTTCTTTCGCACTCGCCAATCGCTCGCCTTATCGCTCCCACAAAAGGCAAAGGCAGGTGGGTAGTGCGCACCCTACGATACAGTTCGTTAAGGCGTCCGGAAAAGGGAATTTCTTTCGCACTCGCTAATCGCTCGCCTTATCGCTCCCACAAAAGGCAAGGGCTGGTGCGCAGTGCGCACCCTACAATTAACTTGGCAGTTGATACAATCTGTCATGGAGTTTATTGATGATACTGGAGAAGATTGACAGTCCCAAAAATCTGAAATCTCTGAGTCTGGCAGAGCTTAAAACGCTGGCTCAAGAGATTCGCGAATACATGCTCGCCGTGTTGTCCGAGCACCCGGGGCATTTTGCGCCGAACTTTGGAACGATTGAGCTTGCCATCGCCCTCCATCATGTTTTAGACACGCCGCGCGATCGAATCATCTGGGACATCGGACATCAA
The DNA here is from genome assembly GCA_028820655.1 of Candidatus Poribacteria bacterium. GTDB lineage: Bacteria > Poribacteria > WGA-4E > WGA-4E > JAJDTR01 > JAJDTR01. The sequence continues at coordinate 251,731 of JAPPIK010000006.1, forward strand.
GCGTATCCTCACAAACTGTTGACCGGGAGACGCGATCAATTCCCGACGGTGCGCGAATTCGGTGGCATCAGCGGCTTTTTGAGCCGGGAAGAGAGCGAGTACGATGTATTCGGCGCAGGTCATTCCAGCACCTCGCTCGCCGCCGCACTAGGCATTGCCACCGCGCGGGACATCAACAAGAAGGATTATAAAGTTGTCGCCGTGATTGGGGACGGCGGACTAACGGGAGGCATGGCGTTCGAGGCGCTGAATGCCGCCGGAGATTTTCGTACCGACATGACAGTGGTGCTTAACGATAACCAGATGTCGATCTCCGCGACCGTCGGCGCGTTCTCGAAGTACTTCAATCGTCTCACGAGCAACAAAGCGTACAATGTGCTGAGATCCGGCGCTAAAGAGTTCATGGATTTTATCTCGCCGGACGCCAAACACGTGGCGCGGAAGATAGAAGCCGCGCTTAAGCCGGGCACGCTGTTCGAGGCGTTCGGTTTTCGGTACTTCGGGCCTCTCGACGGTAACGACCTTGAAGCGGTGTTGCCGGTGCTCGAAGGCGTGAAGGCATTGCAGGGACCGATTCTGGTGCATGTCAGCACTCGAAAAGGGAAGGGGTATGCCCCCGCCGAAACGGATCCTGTAGGATTCTACAGCCTCAGCGGCAAGCTCGATGTTCAGACCGGCAAGTTTCTCGCGGCTAAATCCTCCGTGCCCAAGTACACGGATGTGTTCAGTCAGGCGTTAATCAAACTGGCGAAGGGCGACTCCCGAATTGTGGGTGTGACGGCCGCGATGCCGAGCGGCACCGGGTTGGACAAGTTTCAAGAGGCGTTCCCCAAACGGTTCTTTGATGTGGGTCTGGCTGAACAGTGCGCCGTCACTTTCGCCGCCGGGCTGGCGACTCAGGAAATCAAGCCGGTTGTCGCTATTTATTCCACGTTCTTGCAGCGCGCTTACGATCAGGTGATTCACGATGTCTGTATTCAGAACTTGCCCGTGACCTTCGTCTTGGACCGCGCGGGACTCGTCGGCGCCGACGGTCCTACCCACCACGGCGTGTTCGACTACGCCTATTTGCGCTCGCTGCCGAATATGGTGGCAATGGCGCCCAAAGATGAAGATGAACTGCAACACATGGTAAGGACCGCCGTTGAGTACGATGATGGGCCAATCGCGTTTCGTTATCCCCGCGGCTCAGGGATTGGTGTTCCCATGCAGAAAGAACCGCAGGCGCTGCCTATCGGCAAAGGGGAGGTACTTCGGGAGGGCGACGATTTGCTGATTGTGGCAATCGGGAATCGCGTGTATCCCGCAACCGAAGCCGCGGACGTGTTGGCGGATTCGGGAGTCTCGACGGCAGTCGTCAATGCGCGTTTCGTTAAACCGCTGGACGAGGAGTTGATAGTGCCGTTGGCGGAAAGGATCGGGCGCGTTATTACGATTGAGGACGGTGTGCTGATGGGCGGCTTTGGAAGCGCCGTGTTGGAGGCGCTTGCGCATCGGGGGATTCAGGATGTTCAAGTAAGACGTCTCGGAATCCCGGATCAGTTCATCGAACACGGCGATGTGAAGACGTTATACAGTCTTTGCGGCTGCGACGAGGAGGCGATTGTTCGCGGAGGGCTGGCGCTTGCAGGGAAGAGCAGTGGTTAGTGGCCGGTAAGGAATGAGGGATGGAAGAGGGGAAGCGGTACGCGTTGACGAGTGGTAGATGACATGTTGGGTTTCGCTTGGATTTCGGGAGGTTTGATTTGTATGACATATCGCGAGCCGTTAGCGCGCGGGTGATTTCTTATGGATGAACGCTCAACCCAACCTACGGTTCAACTATGGTTGAAAGGCAGATGTTGAATCTGGGCTTCGATGGTGGTACAATGGAAAATCTACGGTTGTCATCTATCCCCGAAGGAGAAGAGTGATGGAAGAATGGATTAAAGTTATCGCGCCGGTTATTGCGCCGCTGATCGGGATTGCCGCCTTGTGGTGGAAGCTTACGACAAGCATGGCAACCAAAAGGACGTTTCAGATTTCAGAACCGATATGAACAGAGCGGATGACAACCAGCGCGTCGACATGGTGAATCTTGAAAAAAGGCTCCTCGCAGACATGCGGCATCTTGAAGAAACGCTTCGCGCGGACATGGGAAATCTTGAAAAGAGACTTTTCACCGAAATGAGCAAACTCAATGACAGGATGGACAAGCTCGACAACAGGATGGACAAGTTCGACAACAGGATGGACAGACTCGACGACAGGATGGACAAGTTCGGCGACAGGATGGATGGACTTTATGATGCGCACCATGCGGACATCATGAAAGTGCTAGATAAAATGGACGGCGTGGCAAACGATTTACGCGCGGAAATCAGGGAACGAATACATGGCAAAGCTGGCAGCGTTGAGGACCGATAAAGATTCCCGGCTATCGGGTTGCGTCAAAATAAAAAGGGGAGCAGAGCAGGGGAATCGCATCCGATTATAGAAGCACTGAATTTCAATCACCAGTCACCGATTTCCTCTTTCGAAATTCCCTTCCTTGATTCACCCCTCGTTTACTTCCCACACCACGCCTTGGAGTGATAGCGTGGAGTCTTCAATCATCAAATCGGCGATTCCCTTCTTGGGTGAATTTCCCCACTGACCATCGAATTTCCATGCAACCTACACGCCATCGTCCAAACAAGCAACGTCTTGATACACTCCTCGCGGACCGGGAGCTTGTCGAGAGCCGGGAAAAGGCGAAGCGGCTCATTCTTGCAGGTGAGGTCTTGGTTGACGGCGAGCCGCATTCCAAACCGGGGCTGAGCGTTTCGGTGGACGCGAGGGTCGAGATAAAACAGCCGTTGCGGTATGTGAGCCGCGGCGGGTTAAAGCTGGAGAAAGCCTTCCAGATTTTCGATGTCCACGTTATGGGGAAAACGGCGCTCGATGTCGGGGCATCGACCGGCGGATTCACGGATTGCCTACTCCAACACGGCGCGGGGTACGTCTATGCGGTGGATGTGGGCTACGGCCAATTGGCGTGGAGACTGCGCCGGGATTCGCGCGTGCGGGTGATCGAGCGCACCAACGCCCGCGCGATGGATCGAAGCTGCTTCGATCTTCCGATAGAGGCTTGCGTGGTTGACGTTTCGTTTATCTCGCTTCGCACCGTGTTACCGGCAGTAAAAAAGTGCATCGAAGCGGGGAGCGACCTCATCCTGTTGATTAAACCGCAATTTGAGGCAGGACCGGCACACGTGAACAAGGGCGGCGTCGTTCGCGATCCCAAGATTCACATTAACGTCATCCGATCTCTCATTCAATGCGTCGACGAGATGGAGATGTTCGTGTTGGGAATTACGCACTCGCCTATCCGGGGACCGGCGGGCAATATCGAATATCTCCTCTGGATAAATGAGAATGCGATTAGTGCGCAACCTTTTACGCCTGATACCCCGGTGCAGGTTGTGAACGAAGCGCATCGCGAGTTCGCTGTTAATTGTTGTCTATAAGATGGTCCGGATTTGTCAATCCGGACCGAGCGGATTGGAGCGTAAGTCGAGCTGCCGCAAGGGGCAGGCGATGATCACATCATGAGCCGAAGAAAGATCGTCACAACAATTCTCACTGCAATTCCTATCTGCCTAATCGTGGGCGGGGTGGTGTTTCTGCGCTCGGATTATCTGCTCGAGCGGATTCGCGCAAAGATTGAGACAGAGTTGGGGCAGCTATTCGAACAGCCTCTTCTGTTCTCGGCGGAGTATGCGGATTCGAACGCGATAACGCTGGACAACGGGCGGCTTCCGGAGGGGTTGCGGACGGCATTTGCCGACTACGGCATCGAATTTTCGCCCGCCCTTTCCGTGCTCTCCACGGAAAAACCCGGTGAGTGGATTGTCTCCGACAAGAACCATAAATGGCGGTACGTCGTCAGGCGCGACGGCAACGAGAGAGGAAATCGGCGCTATGATGATCGCCGGTTCTTTAATGTCTTCAAATACATTGTCAGCATCGGCACACTTTCCGGGGACATCTTCACCGGCTTGAGCTTGAATCAGTTTGAAGTCTCGGATGGACAACGTCAACATCGACCGCTCGTATCGGCGGAAGAGATAGTGTTAAAATACGATCTTTTGCGATTGATAGGCAGAAAGGTCTACATCACCACGTTGCGTTTGATGCGACCCGAGTTCAATCTTCACACGCGGGAGGATGGTCGTCTCAACTTGGCTGCGATTCTGACTGCGATTTTACCGGAAACCGACTCCACATCGGATTCAAGCGTCCAGATTGAATGGGGCATCGCCAATGCCGAGATTATCGATGGACGCGTGAACTATGAGAATGGCGAACGTAATCTGAAGGTTGCCGTCAGCGGCATTGAAAGTCACGTCGAGGGACCGCTTAATCGGTGGGAACATACCGGACACTTGGCTATACAAGATGGGAGTTTCGATTTAAATGGGGCGGCGACGAAGATTCATGAGTTTAAAACGCAGTTCAAGTTGCTCGTGGGCGAAGGCGAGTTTAATGAGATGCACCTGGCGATGGGGAAGTCGCGCGCGACGATTTCCGGAAAGGTTCGCGATTTCACGGAGGCGTCGCGTTACTTGGAGAGCCGAATCGATTTGGATCTTGATTTGGGTGACATCCGGAATCTCCTGCCCGACGAGTTGGAGGTCGCCGGGAATGCGCGAATCATCGTTGAAGCGAAGGCGACATCATCGGATATCAGCGGCAAGCTGGATCTAAGGTTGAGTTCGGCGACATTCAACGACTTTCACCTCGAGGAGCTCCACGCCGATGCCGAGTTCAACCGGGACGCGCTGAGGTTGACCGATGTGAATGGGACGCTCGCGTCCGGGGCACTCACCGCTGGATTGGAGGCAAGTTTAGGCAGCCTCGGAGACGGTCTTTTCTCTTCAACCTCCACTGCCGAACGATCGCCTCAGAACACCGCGGCGCAGCCGACTTCGTCCGAAGAGGTTGCGAAATCACCGATTGGCTTTGACGGCTGGGCCAAGCTCGAGGGCGCCACCGTCGAAGAAATCCTTCCCCTGTTTATCGACATTCCCGATGAATTTCTCACCCTGACCGGTATCTTGGACAGCCACATCCAGCTCAGCGGTTCGCTGCCGATAGCTCAAGAGGTATCGGCGCACAGCGATGAACGTCCGAAATTGGCGATTGGTGACACGTTAACCCTTACGGGCGGGTTGAAAATCTACGAAGCCGCTATGAACGACGAGTCCATCGGCGTTTCGGAAGCCAGGTTTGAGCTAGCGGAGAACCAACTCCAACTTGACGCCAATCTTGATGCCGCAAAGATTCAAGTGAACGGCACAGCCGGGCTGGCGGAGGCGCTGGATCTCGATTTGGAGATACGGCGCATCGACACCGGAAAACTCACGAAAATCATACGCGCCCCCGATCTCAGCGGCGAGGCGACGCTCCGCGGAAAGATCACAGTGGATGTTCCGCTAACCGGACTTCTGAAGATCCCCGAAGCCAGTCTTTTCGACGTGCCTATCGGCGTGCTGACGGCGGACTTCTACTATCAGGACGGCAATGTAACGCTTCAGCCGGTCCGCCTCTCCAAAGGCGAAAGCCTATTGACCTTGGTCGGAGTTGCCCGGATGGAGGGCGATATGCCCGTCGAGTTCCGCGTCCGTGCTCAACCCTTCCAGATTTCGGATTATGTGCGTCTGTTGGCGGGCGCGGAGTATCCAGTTTCGGGTGTTGTCACCGGCAATCTAGCGCTTGACGGGACGCTGAACGGACTTGACGGGCGCGGGAGCCTCAACGTCGCGAGTGCGAAAGCGTGGGATCTGGCGCTCGACCCGTTAATTCTTCCGCTAGTTATCGATGATTACACCCTACATGTGACCGATTTCGAGGTGTTCGCGCGCGAGCAACGCGGCGTCATCAACTTCCAAATCTCGCCGGAGTTGAATTATCAACTTAATTTTCAGAGCGATCCGATGCGATTGAAGGAGCTTGCGATCGCCCGCGCGATACCGGATTTTCTGTTGGACGCCGACCTCGTCGTGAACGCGACCGGAGAAGGCAATGCCGCCAGTCCGCGAATCGACGTCAATTTCGATTTTGCGGACATCAGCTACGAAAATCACACCATTATCCCTGAAGCTGATGGGACTCGAAACTCCCCCGAGATTCGAATCAGCGGCGTGTTCACTGAAAACGCGCTCCGGTTCGAGGGCACGGGTTTTAACGGGAGCAGCCAGATACGCGGAATCTTAGAAGCGACCCTCGGCAACCCGTATCAACTCTTTGTGCGCAGCAACGCGATAAATGTCAGTCCCATACTCGGCGTGTTTCACGATTCCCTCGAAGAGATACCGGCGACTGCCAACGGCACGCTTGAAGTTAGCGGCACATTGGTGGATTTGACCAAGTTCACGCTGAATACGGCGCTCACCACCCTTGCGCTCGAAGTGAACGGTAGGCGGTTGACAAACGCGGCGCCGATCCGATTCGGTTGTGTCGACAACATCTGGCGAGTTGATTCATTTTCGCTCGCCAATTTGGAGGGAAGAGCCGTCCGCACGCCGTTTGTGAATCTCCGCTTAACCCTTGACGATCAGTCGATTGATTTTGTCGCCGAATCCAGAGATTTCCAGCTTGAACCCTTATGCGGGGTGTTGAATCTTCCCGCTACCCTATCCGGAAGCGCCAGCTACAAACTTACCGGCACCGGTAGTATCACAGATCCGGAACTGACGCTTGAATGGTCGGTCCCCGAAGCCCGCCTTGAAAACGCCCAGGTTCCAATCGTCGTAAGCGAGGCGTCGGGCAATGCCGCCTATGCCGCCCACACACTTACGGTTGAACCTTTCGACTTTCTCTTGACGGGGTGTCCGGTGCACGTCGAAGGAACTGCCGCCGTAAATATCGATAACCTTCAATCCTCGACGATGAACTTCCGCACATCCATCATGAATTTTGATGTGGGAACTATGGAATCACGGCAATTTCTCAATGAAAGGGACGATTGGCAATTACCGGTCGAGCTGCCTACGGAGGGACAGCTAAACCTAGAAGCGTATTTCACCGGAACCTTTAGCGATCCGGAGATTGACGCATCAATCGACGTATCCGACGCCAAAGTGCACATTGTCGATTATCATCAGCCGCTTGAAAACATCGACCTTGGTCTGCGTGTTGTTGGCGGTGACGCGACATCGGCTGAACTGCTGACACTTACCGTTGCCGCCGCCGCATGGAACGTAGGAGAGGGACGCTATCAAGCGGAAGGGAGTTGGCAGCTTCCCCGGACGAAAACTCAGACCACGCTCATCGATGTTCTCCCGTCGCTCGCCGAACTTAATCCGTTGTTTCAGCTTCAGCTTGATGGCAAGGACACCAATTTGACCGATTTTGCGAGTCACTTCGCCAACAAAACCGGCAATCACGGAATCTCCGAGTACCTGTTCACCGACAAGATTACCCGAGCGACAGTCGATTCGCGGCTTGAACTCAAGGGCGACGGATACAGCCTTGATAGGATTTCGGCACACCTGACGCTTGACAATTTACACGTAGATTTTGACGAGAACGACATACTAAGCGTCGAACCGATTCGCGCCGAATTAGCCGGCGGCACGTTCCGGATTAACTCGTTCCAAATCGGGTCGCCTAGCAGAGTGGAGGGCCGTAAGGGAGGAGGAAACGACGATTCGACAGCCGACACTCGTTCATCTCCGAACATCATCAAGTGGGCGGACACGCGCGGTTGGATCAGCTTGGATGGGGATTTGGGGATTGATTTTGAACTTACGGGTTTTCCGTTCGGCGCACTGCTGCCTGGAATGACGGTGCCGCTGTTTAACAGCACGGTCGGGGTTGAAGCGATCTTGAACGGGGTGGCTCGCGTAAGCGGGAATGTCGCCAGTCCCGTCATTGAAGCGGAGTGGGAGGCGCAGGGCAGCATCGGCGACAAACTCACGTCGCATTTTTTGGAGTTCGCCGACACCGGACAGGTGGAGTATCGCAATCAGGTATTCGAGATTAAGCAGACCGAATTGAGCGGTTACGGCAATCGTTTGACAATACAGGGCACGATACCGATCGATCTGCGGCTTCAACCGCACGAACTGAAAGACCGGTTCCTTGATCAGCCGGTCCATCTCGAAATACGGAGTCAAGAAGCCAATCTCAGTTTTTTCTCCCAGTTTCAACCGCAGCTCGAAACCGTCGGCGGAATAGCCGACGTGAATCTTGAGATACGGGGCACAACCGCATCACCGCATTTGTACGGCACGGCATCGCTCCAAGAAGGGATGGTCAAATTCACCGAATTCGATACGCCAATCTCAAACACACGGATAAACCTGCGAGCGGACGGCGAGGACCTTCGCGTACCGGAGTTTCGCTTTGAAATCGGCGAAGGGAGTTATGCACTGGACGTTTATTGCGACATGAACGGGCTGCTCCCCAAGAACTTGGAAATTCGGAGTTTTCATGCCCAACAGGCGCAACTCTCCGACTTCGCCCGAAACCTTCTGCCCGCGATAATGGGGGAGAATTTGAGCGGACATGTGACGGCGCAGGGACACTTGCGTCTTCCGGCGGATCGTTTTGTCACGGCCGGGGACGCGCCGTGGCTACCCAAGATCATCTTACCGTTAACGCCGCACAATCTGGCCCGCCACGCGTCGGGCGGGTTGAAGGTCGAGGAGGTTTTCATCAAGGCTCTTGATTATAAGGTGCACAACCTCAGTCCGATCGAGTGGCGTTTATCCGCCGGACAACTGAATCTTGCAGATGGATTCATATTACAGGACCAACTCGTTGACAACGAGGAGAAAGGGCGGTTCACGTTGGTCGTGGAGAGCGGTCAGTGGACAGCTCCCGGGAAAACAGTGGTCAGTGAAGAAGAGGCGGTTGTCAGTGGTCTGTACGTTTTCGACATGCGCACGAGCAACTTGAATCTTGGCTTTGTCTCCGATTTTCTTCCAAAAGGATATGTCGTTAACGGGTTGCTCGATTCAGAATTGAGCGTGCGCGGCACGGGGGAAAACCCCGAACTCACTTTCCGGTGGGACACCTCGAACCTGTCTATAAACAGTGCCGGCGTGGACGAGTGCAGAGGAAAGATTGCTTACCGTAACGGGAAAGTGTATACCGAGAAACCGGCGCGTCTTGTCATCGGACACAATCGCGCGGAATTCTCCGGATCGATACCCTTCGAATTGTCTCTCGACAGGATGCACGCGGCTCTGCCAACTCCGGACGCGCCCGGGAAGGCCGGCGCCATTGAAGGGAGATTGGATGTCTTCATTGAAGATCTGGAGTTTCTACCCCTTATCCAATCGCAAATCGGATTCGCCGATGCCACCGGAGGTGTTAATGTGACCTTTGGCGGGCCGATTGACGCGCCGAAACTCAAAGGCGTAGCCAACTTTGACGACTTGGCGTTCAATTTAACGGAGGCGAATATCGATGTGAAAGAAACCGATGTAATCGTGGATTTTACGAATAAGGGTTTCGATATTCGGGGCTGGGACGGGGTTTTGAACGGAGGGGCTTACCGAGTGTCCGGTAACGGGTCGTCCGACTGGCACCGCCTCGAATACCTCGATCTCACGGCTGAGCTTGACGGCGGATCCACGTTTGAAGATCCCGGGCTCTACCGCATCACATGCGGCGAAGTGAAGGTGTTCATGGAGGGAGCGGTCGGAGGCGGGAATCTGCTGGTTGTCGATTCTGCCGACTCTGTTAAAGGCTTGCCACCGGTGCAGGGCGAGGTTCGGATAGTTGAAGGCATCTATGAACGACATTGGCAGGATCTCGTTGATGAGTGGTTTGATCAATCAGCCGAACTTCATCTTGAAGTCTGGTCGGATTACCCCATCATGAGAGACCTCAGATTTGATCTGCGCGTGGATGCCCCGGACGGTTTTCGGGTAGTATCCAATTTGGGCAAACTCGATATTGAGGTGTCGATAAACGGAAAACTTTCCGGTCGTATACAGAAGCCGTCGTTTGTCGGGAGGGTCAACCTTCAGCCAAGGAGTGAATTCACACTTAAAAGCTTGAAATATCCGTTTGCGATCGAGGAGGGTTCGTATATCGAAAACACGAATCCGCTTGAATTCAATCCCCGCTACGAGATTTACGCCAAGACGCTGGAACCCATTGAGCGGGTTCAGGTCGTGTCGACCGATGGCAGGGCTTTTACGCGGGACGTGGAAATCCGTGCACATTTCAGCGGTTACCTCAAGCAGGAAGAGCAGAGACATCGACCCGAGTTATTCGCTGATGTACTGGGCCGAGGCGCAGGCGAAGAGTACGATTTGACCCCATTGCAGGTGATGTCCGTTCTGGCGACGCGCGATGTTGCCGCGCTTGGAGATTCGCCCTTCGGTGCCACTCTGCCCATGCTGGCTCTATCATCCTCGCGATATTTTGGAAACCGTTTGGATGAAATTATCGGCGTGCAAGCAATTGTGGACTACAATCCCACCGGCGGCGAGAAAACGAGGTTCCTTCTCTCAAGGGAGATTTTCAGACGCATTCTCGTCACGTATTCCTCCACCTTACAGATTCATGGGGAGCCGCGTATAGAGGTGGAATATCAGATTAATCGGGGGTTCTCGGTTACGGGAGAGCGAAATGAACAGGGGACATACGGTTTGGATTTGAAGCTGGAGCAGCGCTTTTGAAGCGCTGGAAAAACGGTGGTTAATCGCCGCGATTGGGAGAGTTGGTCTATGAAACACATTGTAGTTAATCACGCTGATATTGACTGAACAGCGTTCGTCTTTTTTATATCCCTCTTGAAAAAAATGATTATGATTTCCCGCTTAACGCTCATCGCTAAACATTGCCATCTCCTATGCGCGCTTTTCCTTATCCTATTCCACTACGGAGCGATCGCCTCCGTGCATATCAACCGCGCCAAACCACAACCCACAATCACCAAAATCATCTTCTTAATCAATGGAAAAAAAATTCCGGACGATTCCTCCCGATTGGAAAGACTGAGGCGGATCTGCGGAATATCTTCCGCACAGCCGCTGTCTGCCTACGCTGTCGGCAACAGCATTAAGAAACTCTACGCCACTGGAGAGTTTTCCCAGATTGAAGTGTTGAAGCAAAAGGTATTTGGCGGCGTCGTCCTGAGATTCCAACTCACCGAAAAGGTGCTTATCGAGCTTATCAAGTTATCGGGGAACCGCTTGGCTGACGAGATGATTCGCGATGTCATCAAATCTCGAGCCGGGGGCGAATACATTGAGGCCGTCGCACGGGAAGATAGACAACGCATCCAGGACCTTTATCTTGACCAAGGATATTTTCAAGTTCAAGTGCGCTTTTCCGCCCCTGCACCTTCACAAATCAAAGGACCGGTTACGCTGACTTATAATGTGAATGAGGGAAGTCGGTCAGTGATTCGAGAATTTCTGTTCAGCGGAAATGCTTCGATACCTTCCGAGCGGCTGAAGCGGTCGCTAAAGAGCAAAATTGGAAAACCTTACGCTAAACAACTGGTCGAACGCGACATTCAGCATCTGATGTCACTCTATCGGCGCGACGGATTCTTGAACACTCGCGTTCACACGGAGCGGCACCTCGATGTCGCTGAGCTATCCCTCACGTTCAAAATCGTCGAAGGCAAGAAGGTCACCGTTAAGGGAATCGACGACGACGAACTTCGCAACCGAATGAGTCTGTTCAAGCAAAACAGTTATTCCGATGCCATTCTTGAAAGCAACAGAGAGCAGATCCGGCAGTTCTATCGCCAGAAAGGATATTATGATCCCAGCGTCGACTACCGGATTGAAAAGGATACAGAGCGCGAAGTGGTCATTCGGTTCGTTATTGACCTAGGCTTGGCGCCTCGGATTGGTCAAATCACTTTTGAAGGGAACAACGAATTTAAGCGCACGGATCTACTAAATGCGATGAAAACCAGGACACACAGCCGATGGGCGCTCCCCGGATTGAGGTGGCTCTTTTCCAAGGGTATCTTCGATTCGTTGGTGTTCGAGACGGATATCCGCGCGCTGGAACTGCTGTATCGAAAGGAGGGGTATCCCGATGTGCGGGTGGATGTCCGGGAGGAAATTGACGCGGCGAATGAGCGTCTCAACCTGCACATCATCGTGAACGAAGGGGAACAACAGATAATTCGGCGTGTCACGGTGACCGGGAACCGAATATTCAAAACTGAAGAATTGCTGTCGCAGCTTGACGCCGAACCGGGAAAGCCTTACAGCAAGGAGGGCATCGCAGTCGACGACTATTCGAAATTGCTGTCGCTCTACGATAAGAAAGGTCACATCTATGTAATTGTACAACCGGAATATAACGCGCTTCTGTTTCAAACGAGATTACGGCGCCCGGACAACTGGGACGCTCTTGAGAACCGACTTCCGGAAAAATTCTCTATTCGCGCACCAGAATCTTTCCGCGAGTTGCTTGAGGGTGCGTCGACCAGGGATGTCGAAGCCGGAACCCCTACCCTTCACTTATCGCCGAATGTGTTCATAGAAAAACGCGAACGCGGCTGGCTGATGACGGATCAAGACACGGGCCGCAGCTATATCGTCGACAGAGAAGATAACACCCTCAACATCTACGAGATTGGTCTGTTGCGATACAATATTACCGAAAGAGAGCAGGTTATATTCGGAGAGTTTAGCTTTTCCAGCAGCCCCAGCACGGGTTTTCTCGACGATAATCGGTCTTCATCTTTCAGGGGAGATATGGGAAATTCGGCGGACTCGACTTCTTCGGTGGACGCTACGCCCGGGATTCGCGAGCACGTGCTGCGGCGTGAATTCGAAAGTTTGGGTTTGCGCGAAGGCGCAGTATTTAACCCCGACGAGCTACGCGAAGCGCAGCGGCGTTTGTCGAGGCTGGGCATTTTCAGGCGCGTCGGAATAGAGACACCGGGTAGTCGTGAAGACAAAGAGGTGCTTGAAGATATAGCGGCGCTTGATGTTAATGTTCATGCCGAATTGAGACAGCCGGGATCCATCAGCGTTCGCGGCGGATACAGCCCATCCGAAGGTATTCGGGGCACGCTCGCGGTACTGCATAGCAATCTGTACCAACGGAACATGAGGGCGGGAGCAAAGCTCAGCGCGGGGACGCGAGGCAACCTATATGAACTTACCCTCATCGAACCTTGGCTAATCGGGCCCACGATGGGAACGCTGCGGATATTCGAGGACAACTTGGAGGAACAGGACAATACGCGGGCGAGGGGCGCCACCGCAAATTTGGCGCGGCGGCTGAGCCTATACAGCAATGCCGCGGTGCAGTACAAATATCAGGAGTTGACACAGCGAATCGAACTCGCGCGGGCGCCGGAATCCCCAAATGCGGTCTTGCCCACGGAGAGACATACGACCGTCAGCAGCTTGGGATTGTCATTTCACCGTGACAACCGGGAACCGTTTCTTAATCCGAGCGACGGCTGGCTGAACGAATTTGCCGTCGAATACGCGGGCGGGTTCATCGGAGGGAAATCGAGTTTCTTCAAATTAACGGGGGACAACCGGTTCTATTCACGCATCGGGGACATGGTTCTTGTCAATGCGCTGCGCCTAGGTTACGCCAGAGGGTTACGCTCGAACCGCGAACGGGAGATCGTCTCCTTCGAGCGGTTCAAAGCGGGCGGGTCAACGACGATTAGGGGGTACAGAGACCGCTCTTTGGGTCCGCTCGATGACGAGTTGTCGAACACCCATCGTGGCGATGTGCTCTTCATCTACAACGTGGAGTTGCGGTTTCCTTTATACAAACTCTTCGGCGGCGCGCTGTTCTTTGACACCGGGAATGTGTGGGACAACCTCGCCTCAATCGACACCGATCCGTTGCATTCCGCAATCGGTGTGGGGGTGCGCGTGGATACCCCGTTAGGGCCGGCGCGCGTTGATTACGGTTTCCCCCTTGTTGGTGACGAATCCCCCCAGGTTAGTCTCGGTTTGGGCCATGCGTTTTGAGATTGAATTCTGCGCAATGTGCAACTCGCGACAGAGTAATTCGCAATAAATCAAGGAGTTCTATTGTGCGGGAGAGTTTATCCCACGGGAATTACAATCGAGACTGACTGTCTGATTTTGCCATCAAGACTTCCTATGGAATCTCTATCCCCTTCCCTATCGTTCTTTTGATCACCCATCATTCATTTCGCCTGATCCCACGCTGTTCAATCGGTCTATTGCCAGTCGCTTGCATGATCTATCCACCCGGATGCGTTGGAAAGACTAGATTTCGCAATTCCGACCGTGGAGGGCATGGAAACCGGGTTTTGTTAAAATAGTGATTGGTTCCAGGGCATCGGGATCTAAGTACGTGCGCGCGCGACCGTCTAGCGGCAAGAATCAACCACGCCGCGGAGTCATAACTCGCCAGATATTCAATTCACTGGCGAAAAAAGCAAAGAGGAATTATGGATATTCCTTTACTCTATGTCATCTGCACGATCTTCGGCTTGTCGATAGGTGTTCTATTGGTCTGCCATAGACTACGTGTGCCGTCAATTGTCGGTTTTCTCGTGACTGGGCTTATTGCGGGGCCTCACGGACTGGCACTCATTAAGGCTGACGGCGAAGTGGAGATTCTAGCAGAGGTCGGGGTTATCTTGCTGCTTTTCACCATCGGGATTGAGTTTTCGCTCAAGAGTCTGCTTCAGATTAAGCGATCGGTTCTCGTAGGTGGATCGTTACAAGTCGGATTGACACTTACCGCAGCGTTTGCGATCGCCCGGTATTTCGGGACGCCGTCAAACCAATCGATTTTTATCGGCTGCCTTGCGGCGGTCAGCAGCACGGCGATTGTGATGAAACTGCTGCAAGAGCGCGACGAAACACGCACCCCGCATGGGCGCACAGCCTTGGCAATCCTAATCTTTCAGGATATTGCCATCGTACCGATGATGCTGATTACGCCGCTCCTAGCCAACCAAGCGAGTGACATTAGCAATGCGCTCATTCTACTGCTCGCGAAAGGTGTCGCGATGATAGCTGTGGTGGTGGTTGGGGCACGATACGTCGTTCCGGTAATTCTTTCACAAGTTCTTCGCACGCGGAGTCGAGAGGTATTTCTCTTGAGCGTACTTGCCATCTGCCTCGGTGTCGTCTGGTTGACATCGCGTTTTGGCGTGTCTTTGGCGCTGGGCGCATTCCTCGCAGGATTAATCGTCTCCGAATCGGAATCGAGCCACGATGCGCTTGGTCACATCACACCGTTTCGGGACGTGTTCACAAGTTTCTTCTTTGTTTCCGTTGGGATGCTGCTAGATTTTCACGTGCTGATTGAAAGACCTTTGCTAATTGCGGGACTGACGGTAGCAATTCTCGCCGCCAAGAGCCTGATCGCGGGAGGCGTGACAACTATGCTCGGATATCCGTTACGCACGGCGATTCTGGCTGGGCTCACCTTGAGTCAGGTTGGGGAATTCGCGTTTATCCTGTCGAGAACGGGTGTCGAACATGGACTGCTGAGTGACTTAAATTACAGAGTGTTTCTGGCAGTATCAGTTGTTACGATGGCGGCGACGCCGTTTATCGTCGCAGGCGCTGCCCGTGTGGCAGACGAGGTATCACGATTACCGCTGCCGAACAAACTTGTAGTGGGATTTAGGCGGATCGCCCAAGCGCAACAGCTAGATCAAAGGAACCACATCGTCATCGTCGGATTCGGGCTGAACGGAAAAAACGTCGCAAAGGCGGCACGTGCGGCAGACATCTCTTACGTGATCGTGGAGATGAATACGGAGATTGTGCAAGCGGCGCGTTCCAACGGTGAACCGATTTTCTACGGAGATGCTGTTCACGATGCGGTGCTCCGGCATGTAAACGTGAAATCTGCGCGCGTAATTGTCGTCGCGATTTCAGACGATGCCGCGGCGCGCCGTATCGTAGCAGCAGCACATGCGTTGAACCCGGCAGCGCATATTGTCGTCAGAACGCGTCACGTTGCCGAGGTAGAACCGCTTTATCGCGCCGGGGCGAACGAGGTGATTCCGGAGGAGTTCGAGACTTCGATTGAGATTTTCACGCGGGTACTGATGGAATATCTTGTTCCACACGACGAGATTGAACGGTTCATCGCCGAGGTACGTGCCGACGGTTATCAGATGTTTCGCGGTCTGCCCAGACGGGCACCGACCGCGCCTGACGAGATTGTGCATCACCCCGATCTGGCGATTTCGGTGCTGCGCGTTGATGAAAAATCGCCTTACGTCGGAAAATCGATAGAAGAAATCGCGTTGCGAAGGAGTTACGGTGTAACGGTGGTGGCAGTCTTACGGAACGGTAAGATTTTGCCGAATCCACGGGATGACATGCGATTTGAGCGCGATGACGAAGTCTACCTGCTCGGGATGCCTGAACGGATCGCCATGGTTGCAGACTTGTTTGAAATCCCTCCATACCAGACACCGCCGCAAGCACGCGAGCAGGCCGATTTATAGAAACGTGGAAACGAAAATGCCGCGCCCGACAAGCTTGACTTCAAGTCAATGACATCACCGAATGTATTGGGTGTTCCTAGCATCCCCACGTGTGCAAGCCGTGTCGAAGATAGACTTATCAAAGGAGAGATCAGGGTGACTGATATGGTGGAAGATGTGAAACACTCGTTCACTTTTGAGATGTCCGTCCCATTTTTCGACGGATTATCAATAGATCTAATTGAAGTTGCAATCTTCATCGTAATCTTCGCCGGATTCCTGCTTCTTGGAGGATTACTGTATCGCCAATTGCGTCGACTTCTGATGCGTTTGCAGGTGAAAGAAAGTCGCCAGTCAAGGGTGCTTGGGGGCGCATATCTAATCGTGGGGTTAATAGGATTCATCGTCGCCCTCAATGCATTCGGCGCACCACGAGAATTGATGAAGAGGTTGCTTAGCTATTCGATTCCCATCGGTCAAACCCGCTTGAGCGTAACGAGTATTGCGGCGGCTGTCGCCATCGTATTAGCTTCAACTCTCTTGGCAAGGTATGTAAGGGTCGTGATGCGCGATAAGGTGTTGCCGCCATTCCAACTTCCTGTTAACGCAGAGTTTCTCTTTCTCCGGTTTGTCCAACTGATGGTAATCGCATTCGGAGTTCTCGTTGCGGTGAATCTGATAGGATTCAACATGAACAGCGTGCTGGTCGCGCTCGGCGGGCTTTCCATCGGAATAGGTTTCGGACTGCAGAATATCGCGTCAAATTTCGTTTCGGGAGTAATCATGGTTTTTGAGCGTCCAATCAAGATTGACGACAGGGTTACGGTTGGCGGCACCTACGGCATTGTTAAATCCATCAACATGCGCTCAACCGTCGTAACCACGCCGGAGGATATCGACATTATCATCCCTAATTCCAAGTTTATCTCTGAAACCGTTACCAATCTGACGCACGATAACACGCGTACGCGAATAAAGGTTTCCGTTGGAGTATCCTACGAATCAGATGAGGATTTGGTGAAAACGGTATTGCTAGAGGTCGCCCATTCTCATCCCGATATAATTAAGGAGATGAATCCCGACCTACCGGACGTTGTACCGCCGTTTGTGCGTTTTATACGGTTTGGCGATTCATCACTGGATTTTGAGTTGTTGGCGTGGATTCCCAACGTAATGCGTCGGCTTGAAATCATTAGCGAGCTGCACTTCATGATTCGGAAGAAGTTCAGGGAACACGGGATCGTAATTGCCTTCCCGCAGAGGGATGTGCACTTTTACCCCGCATCGGACGCGCGTCCGAACGAGATATGAAACTTCCCGAGCCATTTGGCACCGCGCAACGCATTCTTGTTAAATTGAGCAATGCAAGCAGAATGCTAGTCCTCAGCATCTGGTGTACACATCAAGGAAACGTGATTCTGCAAACAATGCCAAAATGGCACGCATGCGTAAAATTTGCTTAGCAAGTTGCGGCGTGCGTGGTTATCGAGTCTACTGAGAAAGGGAACGAAGGCATTCGAATTCCACCGATGATTCGGTCAATACTAGCCAAATCGCAAGGTTTGACCGCGAATTCACTGCACATTAATCCCTCCTGAAGGAAGAGTGATGTTGGAAAACGGGATGACACCACATGCCCATGAGTTTTGGCACGTGATTTGCTCATCTAATGATCACGTTGAGTAACTTACAAAAAACCAACCACTTACCATTTAAGGAGGATAATAAAATGGCTAGAATAACTGCATGGAGACCGCTTCAGGATATCTTCTCGACCCGTAGGGAAATTGACCGGATTTTTGACAACTTTTTTCACAACCAAAGCGAGGCAAGGCCAGCGACGGATAGCACCTGGTCGCCGCCGGTTGATGTTGTGGATTCGGAAGATCACGTTGAGTTCCACGCCGAAGTTCCCGGTATGACCGAGGACGACGTGAAAGTGTCGATAACCGAGAATGTGCTGAACATTACGGGAGAAAAAAAGACCGAATCCGAAGATTCGAAGGATGGCTATCACCTTTCCGAGCGAAGTCACGGTCAGTTCCAGCGTTCGTTTACGCTTCCCGGCAACCTCGTGACCGAGGACATCGCCGCATCGTGCAAGAACGGGGTACTCTCAATTTCCGTTCCGAAGGTCAAGAAGGAAGAGGCGAGACAGATCCCGGTCAATGCCGGGAAATAAACTTATTCCTCATCACCCTAACCAAGCGCCCTATCGGCAACGATAGGGCGTTTCCATGTTTCACGCCCAATATACGGAGGGAGAAGACAGTTTTACACCGGTGTTGGAGTTTACCATTGGGTAGCCGCTCAAGTAAAAGACGTTGAAAAAATGACATGGAAAATCAAGCGAAAAATGACTAGCTGATTTTTCCTGATCTGATGCGTTTTTTTCTTGCATCTTCACCGTAGCACTAGGTATACTTCTCCGCCTTCTCCGCCTTCTCCGCCTTCTCCGCCTTCTCCGCCTTCTCCGCCTTCTCCGCCTTCTCCGTCGTTTTGACGAGCGTATGGAGTGTGCAAACAACTGGTATAAGAGGTGGCACAGATTGGCGAGAGTCGCCTAGTTGATAACTTCAGATGATCTGAAAAGGAGATCCATTGTTATGAAGAACGGAACGTATTTTCGCGTGGTATTGTCACTTGTAGTGGTCGGCGTGTTTATTCTTGGAAACGGTTTTGCGCAAGAGGTGTCCGTCACGGATTATGAAGTTCCGGTCAGCAGCGCAGACCGCTTGTTGGTTGATTTTTCCATGAATCATGCAACTACCGGTTCGGATGCCACAGCTAGCAAAGGAAACCTCGGCGGCATTTACAAGCGGTTTTACGATTCCTTGCCGTTTGGTTACACCATTGACATTCTCGGGTCCGGTTTACTCGATAGGAACATAGAGACGGATGAATACGATTCCACCTATCAAGTGAACGGAGACGCAAGTGTCAAGAAATATCTGATGCAAAGCAGCGCACTGGCAAAAGATATGTTTGGATCCTTACGCGCCAGCACGGACATGCACAATCACTACGACCGGCCCGCTTCCGCCGTCACTGTCGGATTGGGCTATGGGCGGTATATTGAGGCGACTGCATTGGCACAAGCCGTGCGCATTGAGGAGTTTCTGATGGAAGAGGGGGCGCTAAGCGGTCACTTGCCCAAATCTGCGATTCTTGATCTGAGCAAGATCATCAACCGCGAGGAAGAATACAAAGACAAATACGGCGCCACTTACGAAAAAGAGTGGTATGAAGACATGGAAGCCGTGATGCGCGAATCAGGTAAGCTCAAGGACAACCAGCTCGGCGCGATTGGAGCTTTGCGCATTGAGGAGGTGCTTGAACGCGAGAGCATTGCCGATCGTTTTTACGGTTGGGATGTGGCTCTCGGTTCAAAATTCGATATTACCACGCCATACGAGGACCAGGAACGTCCGGTCGCAAACCTTGACGTGACCGCCAGTTACGCGCGCCCGATAGCGTGGAAATGGCAAATCAACGAGCGGCTTTCCGTAAACACGCCGTTTGATGACTTTGGATCTGCATACTCCTTGTCATTATCGAGCGACATTTCCTACGAGTTGTCCAACCGTATTGACCTGCGCTTGCGTCATCTTCTTCAGCTGGACAAACTGGGCGAACGGGATGCGGAGAGTAGCCATTCGTTCGGCGCCTCGTTCATCTACTACATTGAGAACAACGTGAATCTCGTGGTGACCGAGCAGCTTGAGAAGGTGCCGGGAGAAGATCTCGCGTCCAATTTCACGGTGTTACTCAACTATCGCGTCTTCTAAATGAGGCAGCGTTTTTTTGCCGGATTCTTACTCTTCGTACGCGAAACACGCAGCGTAAGAATACGCATGTTGCTGCTTAAAACAGAGAAACCGAGTTTTTGCGATCGGTATGCTAAATCATAGGTGAACTGGCCTGATTTTTGCCAATCTCGTATTTCCACGTCGGAAAGGCTCGGTTTCTGTGTTCATTCTTGGCAAAGTTGATAACTTTGGTAAGAATAGTAAGGGTTACTCTTACCTATTGGGAGGGGCAACGTGGACTGGGTTTCGTTCGCTTCAGTGTTTTGGAAAATAAGTTTGGCTATACTGTTACTAGCGCTGTGTGCTCTGCTCGGGTACGTCTGTGCAACGCTGGGTAGCATACGCAATTCTCTGGAAAGCATCCGTAACACTTTGAAAACCTCTGCGGGTGTGATTGACCGGGAGCTGACAACCTTACTCGGAGATGTCGATCAAACTGTCAGAGAGGTCAATACGGAAATGCCTCAGATTCTAAGAAACATCAGCCGAATCACAGCGTCCGTTGACGAAATTAGCAGGACGGAGATTCAACCAACGATCCACAACGTTCGACAGATGACGGAAACGGTTGACCGGAATCTTGCGAAACTTGATCGAATAGTGAACACCGCGGCGGATTTCTCCCAAGAGACAGTAAGACACGCGAGGTATTATCGGGATCAACTGTCTATGCCCATCACCGACACCATCAGCGCCTGGGAGGGTTTCAAGCGAGGATTCGAGGCTTTCAACCAGTCTCGAAAGAGCGGAAAGTCGGCTCATCAAAGTGATGTGTAAAACCAAAATCAGGCACAACGGGAAATGAGTTTCAACGTAGGGTTAGACGGCAGTTACGGGATTTTCGATTAAAATCGGTCGCGTTCAAGACGCGGATGAGATGCTTTTGCTGTTGTAGATAATCCATGGGTGAATCAATCCGTTGATTATGTCGCATCACAACCAGACTAGCAAGGAGGATTAAAATGGGTGACGAAGGACGAAGTAGCGGAGCTTTTACGTTTTTTGCCTTTCTGTTAGGTACATTAACCGGTGCATGCTTGGGATTGCTACTGGCGCCTGCCGCAGGACACGAAACACGGAAGTGGATTCGCGATACGTCGGTGGCGACTAAAAATCGTGCGGAGGACTTTGCCCAGAACACAGTCCAAACGGGTAGCGAAGCCGTACACAAATACGTAAATCTCGGAAAAGAGCAGATTCATGACACGGCGCAGAATCTAAGAGCCGCGGTCGAGGCGGGAAAAAAAGCCTACGGGGACAAGAGAGAGGAGATCGACAGCGACCTTTCTCATAGCGGAGAGGAAACCGCTCCCGATGATGGTGACGATGCTGCGTAGAATGAAACACAGGCGCGGCATGCCCTGGTTAGACCACTTCTCCAGATCATAAGTACACGACAAGCGTAAACCAAGCAGTTGTAGGTTGGGTTGAACGAAAATCCGCTACTAATCGCTGATCTTGTAAGATTTTTCGTGTGCCGATTTCGCTTGAACTCACCGAGATTTGAGTGAAACCCAACACCAATCCTTTCTCTGCAATTAGATGCGTTTCACCGAGAAAGATTGCCATAGTAGATTCATTGCATCAAGTTCACACACTTGTCGCGTTGAAACCGGTGCGCAGGTGCAAATCCCGCTGAGGGAACGGAATGGTTATGTTCTCTTCTCGGAAGGCTTTTACGACGGCAAAATTCAAATCGCTCCTCACAAAATTCTGGCGCGCAGGGATAGCGATCCATACGAGCAATACAAAACTAAGTGAACTGTCACCAAAGTTCAAGAACTGCACCCGTGGTTCAGGATCCCGCAACACTTCCGGATGCGCCTCCCCGACCTTCAGGAGGGTTTCCTCGACAAGATCGACATCGGCGCCGTAAGACACGCCCACATTGACATGAATTCGGACTTTCTCGTCTCGGTAGCTCCAGTTCGTCACGTTTTCGGAAATGAAATTTGAATTCGGCACGATAATCGAGACGTTGTCCAGCGTTTCAACCCTTGAGCTACGAGCGCGTATCGCACGAACTGTGCCTTGAACGCCGCTAACCTCAACAAAATCACCGACCTGAACGGGACGCTCAAACAGCAGGATAAGTCCGCTGATAAAATTGCTGGTGATATTCTGCAATCCGATCCCCAGACCTACCATCAATACCGCGCTCAACGCGGCCAAGGCAGTCAGATTTATCCCCGTCTGGTCAATGGCAATGAACGTACCCAGAATAAGTATTACATAGTGCAGAATTCGGCAGATGGCTTCCTGCGCGCCCTGTTTAAGGCGTACGCGTGCGAACACTTTGCGCCGCAACAAGCGTTGAATCAACCACGACGCCGCGAACGATAAAATAATAATCAGCGCCATGGTGATCAGCAGCACCGGGGTCACGGTAACTTCGCCAATAGATACTAGCTTTTGCCCCAATACGTCGAGAATCTCGTTCAAACTCTTCATGATTCGTCCTCCGCCACCAACACAATAAGATCGTCCAGTTCACCCAGCATACACGCATCGTCAGGCTGCGGGTTGAGCCTCAGTCCGTGCCTGAGCGTTCGAGCGCCCAGCACTATTTCGCCGCACTGTTCGGATACTTCCTTTAGGACTTCGAATGCTATCATCTTTCCGGAAATTCCATAATCCGACACCCGCCGCAAAAATATCTCGGCGCCTCCGGCACCAAAAAGTTCCTCATATACAACATTGAGCTCCCTCCGCAATGCGACCTGCGCCAGCACATGACTCGCTATGGTTGGCGTCACCAATACTTCGGTGTTGACATCGTCGAACAGTTCAATGTTATCCGGATCCATCAAATCTACCAAAATCTTCGGTTTATCCGTAATACCCTCCATCACGTTTTGCAGCACCAGATGCCCCATAATTGTCCTGGCGTCCGATTCCGCCTGAGTCTCCAGCCGGTGGCTGCCGACAAGCATGATATTATCATAGCTTCCCGGTTGCATCGCCTCAAGTTCCGTAGGGGAGGTGTAATCTCCCTCGCGATGAGTCAGATTGATGTCGTGCGTATGGATGCCCCGGCGATTCAACTCAGTCTCTCGCTCTGTCACGGGGACAAGGGACATGACAGTAATTTCGAACCTCTCACGAACGTACCGTTTGACCTCGTCGAGAAATGCGGCGACTTTGTGATTCCATCCCAAGATTAATATACGTCGATTCTCCCTTACGTATGCTGCAGCGAACTCGCGCCGTTCATCCGTTGGAGGTCGCGATGAGTCGTTCGCAATGATCTCACAATCTTCGTATTTTCGCGCCAGGAATACGAGGCGGTCCGTCGCTTCCAACATCAGTTCTTTAGGGGGATTTAACAACGGGCGGAAACTCTCGCCATGCGGACGTACAACCCCAAGCAAAATCGCGTTTGGAATTGGCAACGTTAAATCGCCGAAACGGGAGCCGGCAAATAGTTCAAAGTCGCGTAAAAAAATTGTGTGTCCCTGACCGTGAGACAGGAATTCGTGGAACACGCCGGACATGCCGGGGTGACGGACGTTCTGCGCCATGCAGCGTGCAATAAAGACATCACTTGCCAAAACCTCCAGAATCCCGTGGTAACCGGCCCGCGCCATGGGCACTTTGCGCGGGTCGAAGATTTCCGTCACCAACAACGGCAGCGATTCTTTACTGCTGAGTCGGGCGTGCTTCACGATAGACAGCAATGTTTTGGCGATGAGCGTGTCAGATTCATTCGCACTGCCGTAAGCGAAGTCTGCTCCCGGCAAAATAATGACGCTGGCGTGTAGGAAGTCCACACGTTCCAAGTGTTGAAATATTAACGGTGTGCCTGACCGGAAGGTAATTTTTCCAGCTTTCGAGACTTCTCCGAGTGATTTTCGTAGATCTATTGTGTCTTCCAGACTGACATCTTCAGCCAGAATCACAATGTGCAGGGATCGTGTCCCGCGCCGCCGCAGAAACCGGCGCACGCGCCCCTCGGCATGCATCAATTCCTCTATAATGGCGGGTGTGCGATTTGTCCATCCCAAAATCAGAATGTGATTGCGTAGAGCGATCGGGGTGAGTCCGCGTTCAAAATCTCGGATTTTCTGATTGAGCCACTGGGTCATAATCGCGATCAATGAACCCATGAATAGCACATAACCGAGCACGGTCAAAACGGATGAGATTACGCGGCGGGCCATTCCTTTGTCGTCTCCCAGATAACCTGGATCAGTTAAACGCAAGAACGCCCACCAAACGGCTGATTTGCCATCGGTAAACGGGGCGTCGGTCGCCTGCACGGCTATTCCGCCCGCAATAGCCACGGCACCGACGAGAGATGCCATGAATAACAATCGAGAGTAGGCACCGCGTAACAGCAGTCGCTCTACCTGAAATTTGAATTTGTTTCTCAGGCGATTAAGCATGGGCGATCAAGACTACTTCGAGATGGAAGTGCGTTGATTATGTATACTCAGCATCGGTTAATTTTGCGCAATTGTGCACCGAAGGTTTGTAGGAGATCAAGTGGACGAATAGTGAGTGATCAAGTGAGTGAATAACGAACGCGATAGAGTTCCCATAGAGATCTTCTCCGAATCGCGACGGTCGGGAACCGGAAGGGACAAGTCGGGAATCGGAATTCCCTCCTACCGCCTGAAAATTTGTGTGATCGACCGTTATATACCTGCGGATCTTTATTGCGCTCATTAAGGGATTTAATATCGCATGAGATTTGCTTCCTAAAGGATGGGGTTAATTATACTCGACATGGCGCTCCGCTGGAGCGCGGGAATTTGGGCTTATCGCGTTCTATCAACATGCCGATCCTCCGGATCGAAAATCCGGACTCTAAGTACGTAGGTTGGGTTGAGCGACAAACAACCACGCGCTATTCAGTTCTCGCCGGAATCCAGCTTTTGGATGTCCTGCCCGTGTCCCAAAGATATTGCGAAACCCAACTATCAAAGAGAATATCGGTGGGTTGATGATTGTCGATTCCATGCGACGAATGTTGGGTTTCACTCCAAGTTCGTTGCTCCAAGTTGGAATGAGAGATCGAAAGCCGTCTCTTCGCGTGAAATCTTTTACGAAACTTCGCTCTACCCAACCTACGCACTCGCGCGGGGCAAGATGCCCCGCCTACAGATTATCGTTTGATTCTTAGAGTACGTGGGTGGGGTTGAGCGGCAAACAACCACGCGCTATTCAGTTCTCGCCGGAATCCAGCTTTTAGGTGTCCCGCCTACATTGGCTTTTGAATTAGTCGACCGAGATTCGCTCGCTCGAATGCACGAATAGCACCTCATTGGCGGCGTCGTAGGATTGCAGCGCATTAACGGCGTTATCCGGCTCGAGATCGTCCACAGTCAATCCGGCGATCAACACGTCTGCTTGAGCGGAGCGCTGCGATACCTCTTCCTCCAGCGCCTCCCGACTGTCACAGGACACGAAGGTTATGTTCTGTCGGGAGATGGGTAGCCGCCCCTCCTTCATGAATTTCGTCAGTCTCTCCTCTTCGCTGCCCGCGTTTCCCGGGTCAAAGCAGCCAAAAAGCTGGATGTCGGCGCGTTTCCACTCCGAGTGTCCAACGATGATGTAGGCGAACAGCAGCATCATGGGAGCGTTCGACAGATTCTCCTCAGTCACCCAGACATGAATCTTCGACCGGTACCCGAAGCGGTAGTTTGTCGACCGTAATACGAGCACATTGAACATCAGGCTCGCGGCAAGATTCGCGCCGCGGCTAACCTCGTTAATTTCATCGGGGTTATCTTCGTCGAACTCGAGCAATACGCAGTTGTTCGGCAAACCGGAAATCCCCGGCATCTGGAGACAATGCTCCATTGCTTCCAAATAGGACGGAGCAACGAGAGAGTCGACAAAAATACCCGCGC
Organism: Candidatus Poribacteria bacterium; assembly: GCA_028820655.1. GTDB lineage: Bacteria > Poribacteria > WGA-4E > WGA-4E > JAJDTR01 > JAJDTR01. Next base: position 277,800 of record JAPPIK010000006.1, read on the forward strand.
CGCTCAACTCGCTGCGTTGCACCAAGCTGTCGACGCGAATGCGCGCCTCGATCTCGTTAAGGTAGGAATAATCACCTTGGAAAAACTGAACGAAATGCCCGAATCCGTGCCGATGGCAGATCCAGCGAAGCAGGTCGAAATGTCCGAGCCGCTTCTCGCCGAAGCGGGTCAGCGCCACAATGGAGGGACGCCAACCGCTTTCGGACAAATTGGCGCGGCTCTTTTGCAGAATAATCTGAAGGCGGCGCGTAAGCTGGAACATGGAGCCTTGGAAAATCGCGCTCAAACCGCGTTGTTCGAGCCGGGTGCGCCGGAGTCCGATGTACGTCGCCACCATCAGAACAATGGCAATGAAGGCGTACAGCATACTCATCTGAAACATCATGATTCCGCACATCACGGCGCCCGCTAGGGACAGGTACCAACGCGAATGAAAGGTCGGACGATAGGATGGGTTCCCCGCAAAATACTCAAGGAAGGACACCACGCAAAGCGCGCCGTAGGTTACCATGAAGAACATACTGAGAATTTGCGCAATAGAGTCGATGCTGCCTATCGACACGAATACCATGGCGATTATGCCCGACACACAGGTCGCGTATACCGGTTCTCCCGTCTCGCTCCTCCCTTTCTCCAATATCCGGTTTGCCTTGGGAATTGGAAGCACACTGTCGCGGGCAAGGGCTTGCAGCGTTCTGGGCGCCACCATAAGCGATCCGATCGCCGAGGATAGCGCGGCGGCGCCCAACCCGATATATATCACGGGTCCCCACAGCGCAATATCAACCATGATGAACTGGTTGGCGGCGAGCGCCTCCGGACGGGCGCTTTGCGCCAGTTTTATAGCCACCAGCACGTATATTACCATGCCTGCCAATGTAGCGCCGATCGTGCCGAGCGGTATGCTGCGTCTGGGGTTCTTCAAATCGCCAGATAACCCAAGCCCGGCTATCATGCCGGTGAACGCCGGAAAACAGGTAGCGAAGACGATACCAAAGCTGTCGGCGCCATCAATGCGGGCAGTGATATTGAATCCGTCAGGCCGTATAGATTCGTTGCCTTCTCCGATCAGGAAAATAGTGATTGATGCCGCCAGTATGGCTGCGACGCCCCACAGCGCCTGTACACCCAATCCGGCGCCTCTCGTCAACATCAATAGAATCAACAGCAGTGTAGCGGGACGGCTTATCCAGCGGGGATCGATATTTCGATTATAGGTAGACGCAATCCATTCATACACCGGCCCTAAAGCTTCCGTGAACGCTACCATATAGAAGGCAACCGAGATTGCCTGAGACAGATACAGCGCGATTCCGATGGAGCCCCCGATACTTGTGCCGAAGGATCTACTGACGATGTAGTAGGCGCCGCCGCCTTCGACGCGGCGGTTGGTTGCGATCTCGGAAACTGCCAGAACTGTCGGAATCGTCACAAGATGTCCCAAAACGATTATCATGAGGCTGCCCCAAAGCCCAACGTGAGCGACGGCGTAACCGAACCGTAAGAAAAGGATCGCCCCCAGTATGGTGCTGATGGATGCGAGAAAAACGGGCGCCGTCCCGAAGCTGTGACCCGATCGAGAATAGGCGACCGCGCGGCGGCGATCGGCTCGTGACTGTCTCCCGGCTTTTGAGAACATAGTGAACGGTCCTTTCGAATTCAAGTCGCGTGCAGTTCAACCCGAATTGTTACGCCGCAAGGTGCATTCCCTTAATTGGCTGCTCTATTGGATTGACTCTCATCATACATTGGCGGAAGTGATGCGGTATTGGACAGTCGATATTCTACGGCGGAGTGCGGATAAGCAAAACCGACATGAGGGCTGTTTGAAAATGCTTCCATCACCTTCGCGACGATGCGGGTCGATATCCTCTGTCGATCCACGGCAATGGAACGGTAGCGCAGGCGCATCATGATTCCCGAGTCGAAAAATTCGGCGCGCACCTCCGGTTCCAGACCGGTTTCTTGGATAATTTCCGATGTCACCTCTCTGGCGCACGAAATCAGTGTCTGCTCCGCCAACTCGTAGTCCGAATCGTAGGACACTCGTACCGGCACCTCGTCCAGGATATATTTGGCCTCCTCCGACACGGCATAATTGATTACCATCTGGTCAAACAGTATCGCATTGGGAATCAGTATTCCGCGGTTAGAGGACTCTTCACCTCCGATTGTGCCCCCGACCTCGCCCAGCAAGATATGTGTCGGGGAAATGTCCAGCACATCGCCCCTTACCCCCTGCACAATAATGCGGTCGCCGATGACAAACGGGCGCTTAATCATGACCATCAACCAAGCCGCCACACCGGTGACCGGACGCTGCAGCGACCAACCCAGAATCATGCTGATAAAGGCGACGGTTAAACCCATGGCGGCAAGAGAGCCCGACAGACTGACGATGACGAAAACTACCCCTACCAGCATGAAGGAGTACCGCCACATCGACAGGAATTGCATCACCTGCGCCTCGGTGCGGTTGCTTCGACGCATCGCGGCGATAATGAGTCCTTTCGTCACTCTATAAGTGATCAACAACGCCAGCAATACCAGCATGGCGTATACGAATTTAATCAAGGCCTTACTCATTATCGAAGCCAGCGATTCATCAAGTTCTGTCCACAGATTAATCAATGCGTCCATATTGTCCTCCAAATTTTGCCCTACGCGGTATAGGGAAATTTACCGCTAAATTGATTCACCTGAATCGAATTATTGAAATTACCGGGCATAAGGGCCCCAAGCGCTCGTTCCCAGATCGTTTGAGAGAATCGTCTCAATCCGGGATCATGAATCGTTAAAGCGCAGCCAGTTCCACATTGTCAAAGTTGCGCCTGTAGTATTTCATGTACTGGACCTTTCGCTCAAGCGACTTCATGACGGCGATGGTGAAATTCACCTTTTCGAATCGTTGCGCGCTGCCCAAGCCGCCGGGGCTGAACACGTTAATCTCCATGAGCTTGTCTCCAACGATATCCAAGCCGACCAGAAACATCCCGTCTTGAACCAGTTTCGGACGCACCATCTCGGCAAGTTCCAACACCTGCGGCGTGATTTCCGCTTGGCGTAAGCGTCCGCCGGCATGGATATTGCTGCGCATGTCGTCTCCCGTGCGGACGCGTCGGAATGCGGCATATTTGCCTCGATAGGTTAACGGTTCACCGTTCATAATGAATAGGCGCGTGTCACCCTCTGCCGCGGCGGGAAGGTACTCTTGAGCGATGACATATCCGTCGCGGCTCACGGCGTCAATCATCTGATTGAGGTTCGGCATGTCGCCAGGGGTTACCAAGAAGACGCTCTGTCCGCCGGAACCCTGGAGCGGCTTTAGCACGATGGTGCCCCCCTGTTCTCTGGCGAAGGCTTTAATCTCGTTCTGTTCGCGGGTAATCAAGGTTTGCGGACGCACCTCTTCGGGGAAATGCTGAAAATACATCTTGTTCAGCGCTTTGGCGAGTCCGTTTGGATCGTTGAGCACAATCACCCCGTGCCGCATCGCGACTCTCCCGAATATAATGCTGGCGTTTTGCGCCCAAGGTCGGGAAACCGCGTCATCAGCGGGATTGTTTCGAAGCATCAACACATCAAGGTCGTCAACCGTGATACGTTCGACGACAGCGCGTTTGCTCTGTAAATCGGCGAAATAGGTCTCATGAGATTTGTAATTCCCTCGCGACGCTTTGCGCGCACGAGCCCGGATATATTCATCTGGATCGTAGGCAAAGTCCCCCGTCGGAATGATCCATGCCTCGTGCCCCATGTTGGTTGCCTGCATTCCAAGGCGCATGGTTGTAAACCCGGCTTCCTCTGTTTTTATGTCGTTGATGACAAATCCTATTTTCAATTCTCTTCTCCTTTGATTAGGTCGAGAACCGAAAGTCCACGGTTCAATTGCTTAAGGTTCTCGACTGTGTTTGGCATATCCATATAGCGTGGACGTAAAAGCGGCGGCGTGAGCACCTTCCGCAGTTGGAGTTCCCGAATTATGGGAATATGTTCCAGCGCAATCTTTCCGACAAACAACGGTTCGAGAGGTCTTTTCTGTTTCAGGTAGTCTAACAAGCGTACAAGCCCTCTCAGATAAATGGCGTCTTTGGGAAATCCTCCTCCCCGATAGATTCGCATGCTGATGGTAAATGCGGCGGATTGGGTGAATCGACAGACTTCATTCAGGTGGCGAAAGGTATCGATGAATGTTGCTCCCTCGATGAGACGCTGAACCGCAATCACCCGCGCCGCCAGAGTTCGCAATCGTGGGGGGCTTAACCCGCCCACGAGATACTCGGCAAGTACGGCGATCCCCTCTTGCATCTCTTCATACCCCGCGAGTCCCGAATAAAGCAGTCGGAACGGCTGCGCTCGACCGTTAAAGTAGGTCAACACGTGTGTGCCGACTTCGTGTTGAATCAACGCCTCCACACGAGACGCGGGAACCTTCAAGTTTTTCCCTATCAGAAGATCGCTGCGGGACACCATTAACCCCGAATACATATCATCCCGGATTTGGACGGTCGCCTTCAGTTGAGGATGCGTTTGACTATAATATCGAAACTCGTTTTCAACGCGGGAAGAAAACGCCTTCGCACCAAGGTAGACGCGCCGGGATTCCTCGCGGCTGCGCGGCGGTATCCGGCGTATCAACTCCTCCGCAAGTTGCATCAGGTTTTTGTCAACTTTGCCAAAGAGCTGCAATCCTCCATGAACGAACTCGGATGATTCAATATGTAACAGCATGGTGAGTTGTTTGTCAAGTTCGTCGCGTTTTTCTCGGAACAGTTGCGCGAGCGTCGGATCCTCTATCCGTTCGATGGGGATATTCCAGAGCTTACGCTTGAGTTGCGAGGGATCCGCGGGCTGCGGACGATAGTGAAAAACGGGCGGAGACTCAAAGTGTTTTCGCTTGAACGTTGCGTAAGCGGTATCCGAATTCACCGGAGTTACCTGAAGCAGGAAATCGAACGCGTTACTGATTTCGGCGAGCCGTCGATCGACATCCCACACTGCCTTTACGACGGCGCGTCGCCCCATGACATGATAGTGCGGCGGGTTACGAGTCGTCTGAGTCCGAGCGAATTGGAAAAACGTGACCAGCAAACTTTGGGTAAGTTCATGTACCAGCGCGCGGCGTACGAGCGGGAAGACCTGTCCGTTCGTTGCGCTCCGATAAATTGGACGCACCTCAAGCCCCATTAGATGGCAACCTAAACTGCGAAGCTCCGCAGCGCTAAGCAGCGGCGGCAATCCGACGGGACCAATCTTGCGGCTGCTGACGATCTCTACCTCGGACTGCATTTTGCGGATGCGGAGAGACCGAAGCGACTTGCCAAGGGTTTCGATTGTTCGGGTTGGCCCGCCCTCTCTCGGAATAATAATCCGGAAACCCGGATTTGCCACACGATCGTCAGCTTGTTCGTCGGAAGCCACGTCCTGCCCAGCCCAAAGCTCCAAGACGAGAAATGCACCGAACTCCGGTGACAGTGTCTCTACGATATTTCGGATTAGTTCTGACAAACTTGGGCGCAGCCTTCTGTTGCCCGAAGCCACTAGGTAGGAGGCCTGTCCCTTCACGAGAGATTCCGTACCAGGATCATGTCGGTTCGGAGGGCGGCGATATACCAAAAGAAAGGGTAGTTGACGGTCAATGTGAACCCGTCCCTTATCGGGCAGTATGCGTCTGACCTGAGTGTTGTTCGCTAACCGAGCACAAACTGTTTGAATAAAACGCGGAGTGATTGTTTCTATTGGTTTTTCCGGAAAATGTTCTTTTTTCACAACCATAGAACTGTTTTCCTACATAGCGCAAGTTGCTACTTAGCTCGACTTTGTACAAAAGTACAACGGTTAGGCTGTACGGAAAACCGCACAACATCAAACCCGTAGGCGGGGCATCTTGCCCCGCTGTGATGGTACTGGAAACCGCTACCGACTTTTTCACAGGTCAGCCGAAATGACCAGATGGTTAAAATCTCCCCCGCTTTTCTTCATCGCTTGATTGACGCCGTTTGTTATACCGCTTAAATGTACAAAGTCGAGCTTAGAACCTGTTTTAAAAGTCATTTCGAGTAAAATCATGCCTGTCGAAACGCTTCTTTCTCGTACAATTCTGTAGGATCAAGCGAGTGGATGGCGAGCGCGATAGAACTCCCCCTGCGCACCGCACGCCAGCCTTTGAAAGCGCCAGCGGCGCGACAGGTGTATAGCAACACCGGATTGCCCACAGCAAAGCCCCAGCGGGGCGACAGGTAATGGCACTCAAATGCCCACTAACTGGCTTCTATTTACTTTTAAAACAGGCTCTTATACGATACAAACTTAGTTGCCCGTTCCCATTCGCTGTTCGAACGATTTAGCAACTCGAATTTGTTAGCTAGCGTGGAGTTGCTGTATTTCTCCGAGCACACCGGGGATGGTGTACTGAAGCGCTCGTCTAATGGCATCGACTTGAATGTCGTCCGGTTTTCCGCTCCACTCATCCATGAAGAATTTCTTGAACTCTATAGCTAGAGAACATCCCGAATCCGGAAAGGACTCATGAATCCAGCGCGAGAACTGTCCCCCTTGGAATTTTATGTTTTCTCGCACATCAAGCCGTCGCCCCAAGAAATCGTAATTCCGCAGGTCATCTATAAAACGGTCAATTAGCGGCCGCCATCGCGTGTTAACCACGGTTCCTGTTCCAATGTTGACCTCAGGATTTCCGGCGGCATCCGCCGGAGGCGCAGAAGCGCCCCCGCGACGATGATTGTAAGAATGCAAATCAAAGACGACAAAGCAACCAAACCGTTTAACCAAATCTGTCAACACGCTCCGTACCCTCGCATAAAATGCGTCATATCCTACCAAGGACCTTGCGATAATCTCCGGCGAAGGTTTTTCTCTCCAGACGTGTAGTCCCCATGCGTCTTCAGGCTCGATATAGACCGCTTTTTGCCGAGGCCGGTTCAAATCTACCTCAAAACGCGAACGTCTGCCGGTGATTCGCGTCGCTGCGACGGTAGTCCACCGACCGGTGAACGGATCTTCTTCTCGACGCCGCTCGGCCGAAGTTAAAGCTAGAATCTCGGCGACCTCTTTTCTCACCTCATGCCCGTCGTGAATTGCCGCCGCAACCAAGGGCGAGTTGCCTGTAGTAATCTTCCAAAACCCATGTTTTTCAAAATCTGTCATGTTAGCAGAATCCAGTTTTGTTTAGACTGTCGGTCAGCCTATTGGACGAAGAAACGCCTCTATCGAATCTGTTTTTCATTCTCTTGAAACTCCTCATATCTCACGCACGACGCATGCACGGATGAGCCTCGAAAAATGGTATTGTCGATATTGAACGAACGGGTTTCCAATGCAGAGACTATCAGTGTAATTATTTAGTCCATTGACTTCTTGCGGCGAATACAAGGCGCTCCCTTTATTCCACGACCGATGGCAATTTCTCCCATGTACCCAACATGCGAGCGATATTCCTTGTGGGAGGGGCATCTTGCCCCGATGCAGGAGCGATTCCCTACTAAAAGTGGATTTTCATTGCATTGTTGTTAGTGAGTTGATTTATCGTGAACGCGGAATATCGGGGCAAGATGCCCCTCCCACATATAATCCAGGAATGCCCCGCTGCCGATAGTCAGGCGCAATACACTGCCAAACCAATATTGCCAATCGTTTTGGCTGAACTAAACAGTTACCTATCAGTTAATCTGTGAAGCTAGGTTAGCCCGGCATGGTTCTCCGCCGAATAGAAAACTCCCGTAACATCTAGAACCGAAGGGTCAACAGTGCGCCGAAGCGCTTGCGGGAGGTCAAGGAGTCGATTGAGAACGCCGATCGATCGCGGTCAAATTCTATCGCATGACCGTAGGATTCTCGCTCAATCTCTCGGTTGATTCTGCTGGCTGACATTGGTGCGTCGACAAGCGACCAGATAGCTCCGCCCAGAAGAAGCACATAACCGGGAACATTCTTCCAATCGTCGTCGTCTGCGTCGAGGTTCCCATCAGGGGTATCCGAGTTATCTCCATTAGCGCTGAGAATTAGTCCCAGACCCACCGTCGCGGCACTCAGTTGCGCACCGCCCTTCACATAATTGCCATTGTAAAATTGACCGGATCCGACTATTGGAAACGACAGCCCGAGCGCTACCAACGGACTCTTTTTCTGCCGGAAAGTTGACGCCCCCAAAACCGGCTGTCTGGCGATCTTGACAATCTCCTGCATCCTATAGTTGAATTCCTTTCCGTCTTGCCGCATTATCTTCAAATAGCGGTCCGGCTCGTGCTCCAGAATCGTGCCGCGCACGATGCCGCCGTTGTCGAGGTAAACGACATCCTCCGTTGGCTCTGCAAAAGCCTGCGTTGCCGCTATAATAGCTGCCGCGCACGCGGTAATTATGAATCGCATAATTTTGTCCTCCGTATGTGTAGGATTGATTGGATTGTCGGCTGAAAAACCGATTCAGGGTTGCGGGCGCGTCCCCATTGCATCCCCAGCCACAGACCTGCCATTGCGACTGTAACGGTTACATGTCTTCCCGCCTCACATCATGAATAACCCGCAAAAACACCGGGGTGAAGATATCCCTTTGTTCCCGAATGAGTTGTGAAATATCCACGGTCTTGAATGCCGCGGATTTGCCTTTTACGTGGATTGTTCCCAACTCAAATCCGGCAGCGGTTATACTATCACGCTTGATAAAGTGCAGCGCACCCGATTTCCCGCCCCCGTGCTTTGGTAGATGTCCGATAGTCTGGTTACGGTATTTCCGGATTTTCGCCAGCCACGGATCGTCGGGATATTTTATCTCAATAGTGCGAGCAAAAAGTTTGACAGCATCTTGTTGCATCACGAGGGCTTGCAGCGCGCCGTAGATATGAATGTATTTGCCTCCGACATCCAAATCGTTGAAGTTTGTCTCCAAATAAGTTTCCAAACAACGATCCGTATCTCTGATAACATCTAAACAATGGTATAAAATCTGTTTCTTTACGGGATTTCTAACTATGTGCTTGAAAAAATCAGTGGGTTTTCCGATCCGTCCTATTATATACCTTAGCTGATTGATCAAGGAATCTAACCTTGCCATCGAAATTCCCTCCGCACAACCGTGACGCAGCCGGCGGTTGTGCCGTTTTCGGCTTAATAATCGCGCACACCTTTCTCTTATGATTCGTGGTCGATGGGAGAGGGCGAACCACGTCTACAAGCCATCATTGAATTGTTTCATGATCGGAGCTATTGCTTCTGGGCCGGAGGAGGGTACACTATAACACTTCTTCACAACATTTACAATCGATTAACATTTGCGTGGATGGGCTAATTCAGGTTGATGGTCTTGCGCCGTTATGTGTTGAGATTTCCGGGCGAGAGGGGATCTTTGCGAGAGGTCTATCGCCGTCGAAATTAGGATTTCTATCGCGTTCCCTGCTCAGTCACTTGATCTCAGTTGATCAGTGCTTGCAATTGATTTCACTTGACAGCCCGTCTTAGGTTGGCTAATCGTAGTCCCGAGAGTTTGCTGTGTTTGCAGTATCGTTTTTAGGAGTAATGTTTTGGATAATCCATTCTTCGAGCGGCCCATTCTCAACTCGCCTTACGAGCGCCCAAGCCGGCACTGGGAGCTTGACGATTCGGGGCAGCCCACCCAACAGATAATGGACACCAGAAGGCGGGCGGAATTCATCACGCCGGTGCCCAAGCCGAAGAAGCGAAGGAAATCCTCCCGAAACCAAACGGAGATTGTGTTCGACGAGGGAGGTGGACTTTCAACCCGGCAGCAGCAATACCACACCGCGATTATCAACGAGGTGCGCCAACACGTCGACCGGTGGCGGAATCTCCCTAACGCGAATCAGTGGCAGGTGACCCCTGAAACCGCACGCCTGCTTCAACACTGGCGCAGTCACCAATTCAGCGGTATCCGACCCTTTTTCTGCCAAGTTGAAGCCATCGAGACCGTGATCTGGCTCACCGAGGTAGCGCCGCGTATGAGTCAGTTAGGAAAGCGCTTCCTCGACCACCTCGACAGTTCCAATAAAGAGGCAAATCCAAAGTTGAAGCGGCTCGCGCTGAAGTTGGCGACGGGCGCCGGAAAGACCACCGTCATGGCGATGCTAATCGCTTGGCAGACGGTCAACGCTGTGCGGCGTTCCCAGAGCGGACGGTTCACCCGCGGTTTCCTTGTAGTTACCCCCGGCATCACCATCAAGGACCGCTTGCGCGTGCTGCAGCCCAACGATCCGGACAGCTACTTTCGGGGGCGCGAGTTGGTGCCAAGCGACATGCTTCCCGATTTAGAAAAGGCAAAGATTGTCATCACGAACTACCACGCCTTCAAGCTGCGCGAGCGCACCGAACTCTCCAAGGGCGGGCGCGCACTGCTACAGGGGCGGGGGCAGCCGATCGCGACCCTCGAAACCGAGGGGCAGATGCTGCAACGGGTGATGCCCGAAATCATGGGCATAAAGAACCTCATGGTGCTCAACGATGAGGCGCACCACTGCTACCGAGAGAAGCCGGGAGAGTCGGACGAGGAAAAACTCACGGGAGATGACAGGCGGGAAGCCAAGAAAAATGCGGAAGCCGCTCGACTTTGGATTTCGGGACTAGAGATGGTCGGTAAACGGCTTGGCATCAACCGCGTTATGGATCTCTCGGCGACGAGAAGGGCGAGAACGACCCCTTACACCTGGTTGTTGAAATCGAAGGCTATCGTGGGGAGGACGCCAAGGAGAAGAAATCCACCATGGAGACCTATTGGGTGCCCGGCGTAAATCGGCACGGCAGCTACGGTCGCTGGGCGTTTGCCGAGTTCACGGTTGTGTATGAGATTGAGTCCGACTTTGAAGCCAAGGTGGAAGAAGAATTCAACAATATGATTGAGGAACACGTCAACCCGTGTCGATAGTTGTAGGGTGGAATCAAGGGAGAGAATAACGACCGCGATAGAACTCCCCCGCCCACCATTCCTTGTAGAGCGCAATCAAGCGACTGAACTATGTAGGGTGCGCACTGCGCACCAGCCTTTACTGTTCTGAACTATGTAGGGTGGAATCAAAGGAACGGATAGTGACTGCAATAGAGATCCATCAAACGACTGAATAGGGAGCGCGATAGCTAATCTTCTGCCCACCATCCTGTACTGTTCCTTGATTGAGATTTTCCACTTTTCCCGCCCCGCAACTCGCTACTTTTACATTGAAAACTTAACGGTTGTGTGGTATATTATCCGGTGTCTTCCGCCACGGCGGCGCAACTTTATTTTGTGCTGGCATGTTGTTGGCATTACGATTCTTGAGAACCCGCTCCAACAAAGGAATTCTCAATTTCAAGTTATGCCAACACATTGCTTAAATCGACGCTCCGTTGGCATCTCATCTCACTATATCGGTTCAATGAGAAAAAGCGGTGATCAAACGAGTGGATAGATCAAGTGACTGAATAAGGAACGATCAAGGGAGCGGCTAGCGACCGCGATAGAAATCCCATAGAAATCCCAGTGCGATAGGGATCCAAGCGTTCATTGAGATAAGTGATGACCGAAAGTGGATACATATGATGCTCGGAAGATTTATAGACCCATTGTTATTTCCCAAACCGCTGCCGAAGCATTCTTGGAAACGTGGGGTGAAATATATGAGCGCTGATTAGCACTGTATCGTGCAGCGTGCGGCGAATGGCTTCAAGCCACGCCCCGTAAGGCTTCAAGCGCTATTTCAGAGCCTTTCGAACCTGTGCGCTCTAAATCTCGAAACCGAGTGTTTTCTTGAAAACTTGGTTTCTTTACATCTCCAAACCGCCGAAACTGAGTTTCTTCCTCAAGACTCGGTTTCTTTCTCGCAAAAGTCCGGAGCAATCGTTCAATGGCACAAACCACCAAATTCCAAGCGTTAGCCCGGAAACGCAAGGAGCTTCTGTTTTATCCCAAGCCGGAACGCCGTCAACGCACGCTGCGACTGCATTCATCAACATCCTTTGACTGGTTAAACCTCCCGGTGAAATCATCATCTGGGCTAATGCAGGCTAAAACGGGCGAGTGTTGCTTAGCGATAGATTGGGGGTTTGATTTCGCTTCGAAAAGATAATTTTGGCATGTTAAATTCGAGTTGTAATCTGCTTTTGCATTCGTCTGGAAATGCTCTCTGCGGGTGTCTACGTGACGCGTCGCCAATGGAAAGGAATCATGCGAATGGAAAGCAATCGATCAAGGGAATGAGTAATGACCGTGATAGATTTCCCACAGGGTTGATGTCGAAACCGAGTTTTTTCCCCAAAACTTGGATTCTTTCTCACACTCGTAGGAGGGGCATCTTGCCCCGATGTCCCGAAACCGATTTTTTCCTGAAACCGCCGAAACCACGTTTTTCCCCCAAAACTTGGTTTCTTTCTCACACAATGCTGTTGAATCAAGCGAATGGATACTGAGCGATAAAAATCCCCTCTGCCCCGACCATTGCTGCATAAATCCTATCTTTACACGAATACTCTCGGTGAACCATGAGCAGTCGACGCTTACAAATAACATTGCAGCCTGACGTGTTGCGCTGGGCACGAGAACGAGCCAAACTCCAGCCCGACGAGTTGGCGAACAAAATGGGCGTGAAAGATCCGGAGCGTGTGTTGAAGTGGGAGCGCGATGGGAAGATTAGCGTCGCACAGGTGGACAAACTCGCCAAGTGTACCTATACGCCTTTGGGATATCTATATTCGAAGCAACCTCCCGATGATCGCTTGCCGATCACCGACTTCCGAACCCGCGAGGGCACCCCGCCGCCAAGTCCCGACCTACTAGAAACCGTCTACCTGATGCAGCGACGTCAAGCTTGGATGCGCGATGACCTAATTAAGGCCGGCGTTGAGCCGCTGGATTTTGTCGGGGCTTACGGATTGGATTCCCAACCTCAAAACGTGGCGAGTGCCATGCGCAAGGCGCTCCAACTGACGGATGGGTGGGCAGACACACAGAACACTTGGCGCGATGCGCTTAGATTGATTCAAGACCGACTTGATGCCACTGGCGTGCTCGTTTGCTTTAACAGCGTGGTGGGCAACAACTCGCGCCGTAAGCTGGATCCGAATGAATTTCAGGGGTTTGCCCTCGCAGATGAATATGCCCCGCTTGTCTTCGTGAATAGCGCCGATTTCAGAGCCGCACAGATGTTTACCTTGGCTCACGAGTTGGCTCATCTCTTGATCGCCAAGAGCGGCGTTTCTACGTTCCAAGTACTTCAACCGGATTCAGATGTCACTGAACAGTTCTGCGATGAGGCTGCGGCAGAGTTTCTGGTACCGGCCGAGGAATTTCGTGCTTTCTGGTCTAGGTCCGCAACGAATAATCCGTTCCAAGCAATTACTTCCAAGTTCATGGTGAGTTCCATTGTAGCCGCACGCCGCGCACACGATCTCAAGTTAATCAGCACGGATACTTTCTTCAACTTCTACAGAGTGAATGCCGATGAATGGGAAGGCAATCAGCCGCGTGAAGATGACGGTGGTAACTTCTGGAATACACAGAAATGGCGCATAGGACCTCGATTTGCCACAGCAATTGTACGAGCAGTCAAAGAAGAACGTATGCTTTATCGCGAGGCGTACAATTTCACCGGGCTTAGGGGTGACACATTTGAAGATATGCCTGAGAAGCTAGGGGTGCCAATTTGATGAACGAACCTCACCCCTTGTTCCTGCTGGACGCGGACGCCCTCATTGGGGCACACCGCCGTTATTACGCACTGGACCTCTGTCCGGGATTCTGGGAATGCCTGATACATTATTGTGGAGAAAATCGGGTACGAAGTATTGATCGAGTTCGAGACGAAATTCTTATCAATTCAGATAGGCTGTCTGGCTGGGTGAAGCAAGCACCGACTGATTTGTTTGTGTCATCAGCGGAGCCATCAGTAACAGATAGCTATGTAGATATGAACCACTGGGTGCAGACAAACCCACAGTTCCAACCGCAAGCAAAAGAAAAGTTCGCCAGAGTAGCGGATGGGTGGGTCGCCGCTTACGCGAAAGTCCATAATGGAGTCGTAGTAACGCAGGAAGTGTTTAGCGCGGATGTGAAGAAAAACGTGCCGCTGCCTAATATTTTTCAACAGTTTGGTGTCAATTACTGCGACACTTTCGAGATGCTGCACACGCTTGACGTACGATTTGAATGGGAGCCGCCATAATGCCCACGGACAAAAACCTGATTGCAACAGAGTCAGCGGATATCGAAACTGAGCATCCGACATCAAATGAGCAATCTCAATCACGGCGCGAGAAGGAGGTTCCGTCGGAGAAGCAGGCGACGGAAGCCTTGAAAGTTATTCGGGAATTGCAAAGCAGTGTATTCACCAAAGGGCGGAAGTTTATTCGGGAAGAGATGAATGAGCGTTGAAAACTTTGTCAACAGCAAGGAACAATCGCATCGAATCTTTCGGAGTTCGCAATGTTAGGTGAAGAACAGTACCAAGCATATCGGAACCGGATTGAGGAACTGCGTTGTTTCGGGGAACTTGATGGGATTAGTGTGAATCAGGCGTCCGAAAAGGATTTCTGGTCATTTTTTGGGGCAACGCCTTTCGTTCTCACGGCGGAGACGGTGCTTTTGGATAATGGCAACTTGCGCGTCATCCGGGATGATGAGGATGGCAATCACGTTAGACTTCAATTTCTCGGCAATGGTAGGCTCCACTATGTGATTTTTCGGCGACGAAAAAGGAGTAGCCATGTTTCGCGTGTGGCAGGACGTGACACATTCAATGGTGTTAGGCGTCGGTTGCGACTTTTCGAACTTGAGCCACTGCTGCAAGCGTGACCGACAAATCGATTTGTCCCGCATAGATGCGCCACAAACTCGGTTTTTCAACTAATCACTCGGCACTCTCCACTAGCCACTGTTTCTCCCACTCTCCACTATCCACTGAACTATGCCTAAACGCAAAAAGAACACCAAAACCGTCGAAACACTCACACATACCGACGATAAACGCCCCAACATCCCCACCGCCGAACTCCAGCCGGTGATGGAGAACGACGATCCCATTCCGGTCACCTACGAGCGCAACCGCGACCTCGATCCCCAATTCGTGTGGCGGGGGAAGGACGAACAGGACTGGTCGGATCTGGTGGTGCAGGCGCCGCCGCTTTTCATTCAGGAGAAGGTGCATCCGAAGGTGCTGATTGACGACTTGGTGCGGGGTTCGCAGTCCGAGGACGGGGCGCCGCAGGAACAACTCGACCTGTTCGCGGACTTCAACGGCTTGCCGAGCGAGGGCGCCAAGACGGAGTTTTACCAGCACGACGCCAACTGGTCGAACCGGATGATCCTCGGCGACAGCCTGCGTGTGATGGCGTCGCTGGCGGAGCGCGAAGGATTGCGGGGTAAGGTGCAGTGCATCTACATCGATCCGCCCTACGGCATCAAGTTCAACTCCAACTTCCAGTGGTCTACAACAAGCAAGATTGTGACAGATGGGAAAGCCGAACATATTACGCGCGAACCGGAGCAGGTAAAGGCGTTTCGGGACACCTGGCGGGACGGGATTCACTCCTACCTGACCTATCTGCGCGACCGTCTGACCGTAGCAAGGGCCCTACTAACCGGGAGTGGTTCAATCATCGTACAGATTGGGGAAGAGAATGTACACCGAGTGCGCGCATTGATGGATGAAGTGTTTGGAGAGGAGAATTTTATTGCAAACATACATTTCCGTACAAAGATTCCGCTCGCAAACACGTACCTCGCCGGAGTAACAGACCACTTACTATGGTATGGTAAAGATAAAACCCAAACCAAGTATCGAAAGTTGTTTTTTCCACGACTGGTCGGGGAAGGCACTCAATTTACAGTTGTACGGGCCAAAGACGGAAACATTCGACGTATGACCAGAGAAGAACTATCGGGCAGAGAAGAAATACCGGAGGGTGAATCGGCATGTCGCGGTTTGGATTTGGTGTCAGCTGGTCGGGGGGAATCCTGTGTGTTCGATGCAGAATTTGAGGGAACAGTTTACCGGACTTCATCACAAAAAAGTTGGAAGACAAACCCGGCGGGCTTTGAGCGCTGCAAAAAAGCCAACCGGATTTTAGGTGGAAGTACATCGTTGTCTTATCTGTTCATGCACGGCGATTATCCTGTAAGAGAATATTCTAATATGTGGAGCGATACGCAGGGAGCATCCGATAAGAGCTATGTTGTCCAGACCAGCGATAAAGTGATTCAGCGCTGCCTTCTCATGACGACCGATCCGGGGGACCTTGTTCTCGATCCGACTTGCGGGTCCGGCACCACCGCATATATCGCCGAGGGTTGGGGCAGGCGTTGGATTACAATCGACACCTCCCGCGTGGCGCTTGCTCTAGCCCGCGCCCGCATCATGGGCGCCCGCTACGACTACTACCTGCTCTCCGACAGCCGCGAGGGGCAACTCAAGGAGGCGGAGATTGAAGGCAGAGCGCCTTCGGAGGCGCCAACCTACGGCGATATCCGTCAGGGGTTCGTGTATGATCGGGTGCCTCATGTCACGCTCAAATCCATCGCTCACAACACCGAGATTGATGTCATCTGGGAGCGGTATGAGGAGGAGTTGGCGCCGCTCCGCGCCGATTTGTCGAAGGTTGCCGGTCAGGCGCAAACGCTCGAAGAGTGGGAAGTTCCGCGCGAACGCCCAGAAAATTGGTCCTCCGAGACCGAGCTGCTGCTCGCCGAGTTCTGGGAGTTGCGTGTCGCCCGCCAGAAAGAGATTGACGCCTCCATCGCCGCCAAAGCCGATTACGAATACCTTTTCGACAAACCCTACTCAGACAACAAAAAGGTGCGCGTGGCGGGACCGTTCACCGTGGAAAGCCTCTCGCCTCACCGCGTGCTCGGGGTTGACGAGAACGACGAACTGATCGATAACCTCGCCGACGCCGAACTCGGCTACGGCGAAACTCAGGACTTTGCGACCCTGATTCTTGAGCACCTCAAAACCTCCGGCGTGCAACAGGCGCATAAGGAGGACCGCATCTCCTTTACCGGCATCAAACCTTGGCCCGGCGACCTCGTTTGCGCCGAGGGCAGATACGTCGAGGGCGATCCCGACTCCGGCGTTGACAAACGCGCCGCCATCTTTATCGGTCCTGAATTTGGCACCGTCTCCCGTCCCGATCTCGTTGAAGCCGCCCGCGAGGCGGCGGACGCCGACTTCGATCTCCTGATAGCTTGCGCATTCTCCTACGAAGCCCACTCCACCGATCTCGACAAACTCGGCAAAATCCCGATACTCAAGGCACGAATGAACGCCGATCTCCACATGGCTGCCGACCTCAGCAATACCGGCAAAGGGAATCTGTTCGTGATTTTCGGCGAACCGGATATTACAGTGGCCAGTGGCCTGTGGCTAGTGACCAGTAAAGGACAAAAATTTGCAAATTATGAACAAGTTAAAGAGTTATCAAGACTTGGAAGTTTGGAAGAAATCAATCGAGTTGGCAGAGATGGTTTACCGCATCTCTGCGGAGTTTCCGTCGGAGGAGAAGTTCGGCATAACCAGCCAGGTGCGGAGAGCGGCAGCATCGGTCCCAGCGAACATCGCGGAGGGATCGGAACGTCAGCGGACCGGGGAGTTTCTTCAGTTTCTGGGGATCGCGAGCGGCTCCCTGGCGGAGACGGAGACATTTCTGATTCTGGCGCACCGGTTGGGGATAGCCAAAGCCGAGCAGATCAAACCCTTACTAGATCTAGCGGGGGATATTGGACGGATGCTCAACGGTCTCAAACGTTCGCTGCGATCAAAAACCTGACCGATGCGGACTTCCCACTGGCACTGACCACTGGCCACTGGACACAGGTTACCGTTCACGGCGTTGATGTGTTTCATCCCAACACGGGCGAGATTCGGAGCGACAGCACCGACGGCATCGCCTGCTGGTTTATCGATACCGACTATAACGCGGAGAGTTTTTTCGTGCGGCACGCTTATTTCCTCGGCGCGAATGACCCCTACAAAGCGCTCAAGACGACGCTGAAAGCGGAGATTAACCGCGAAGCCTGGGAGACGCTCCACAGCGACACCTCACGGCCGTTCGAGAAGCCGGCGTCCGGGCGGATCGCCGTAAAAGTCATCAATCACCTCGGGGATGAGGTGATGAAGGTTTTTCGGGTATAGAAATACATTAGACAATCTGCCTTTAGCATTTAGGGAAGGAATCTCGTTATGGATGCATCGAAAGAACTCGAAATCTACAAACAGCGATATGAGACGTTCCGTTATCTTGATCGTCTACGTTGGCAAATGTTGCAGATCGCGGTCATAGTAGGTTCGTTGATTCTGGCTTATGGAAAAGACGGATCTGAACCGGCACGATGGGTATTCGTGGTAGTTGGCGCCTTATTCATGGTGCTTGGATTGACAATGCTGAAAATAAGACACGGAATAAATGTTAACAACCAAGTTCTGCATAAAGCCGCAACGCGGGTTGGTGACACTGATATTCCGCCGGCTTCTAAGTGGTGGAAGAGCATTGGTTGTTGGATTTCTTTGATTTTGATTGGCCTTGGGGTGTTATGTATAGCCATATCCATTTTTTCCGCACAATCCAATGGAGGCCCCGATGCATAAGGTTTTTACCAGCTACCACCACGCCAAAGATCAATATTACAAAGACTGGCTTGTCCGGATGGGCGAAAATTACGAGATATTTATTGATCGGTCGGTGGACACAGGAGACATATCCGACAATCTCACCGATCAAGCAATCAGAGAGAAAATTCGAGATGACTATCTCCGCGACTCCACGGTTACTATTGTGCTTGTAGGCGAAGAAACAAAACGTCGAGAGCACGTGGACTGGGAGATTTATTCCAGTATGATTGATGGCAGAGTCAACAAAAAGTCTGGAATTCTCACGGTGAGTCTACCATCAATTGAAACCAGTTCCTCGATCTACGTCTCGCATTCTGGTGAGAAAAAAGCCGTCTATCCTGATATCCACGTATGGCAAACCCTGACCAGCCGGACCGAGTTCGAGAGTTACTACCCCTATATGCCCGACAGGATTATTGACAACTTACTGGAGCAAGAAGCCAAAGTTTCAGTCACCGCATGGTCCAGGATTGAAAACAATCCGAAGAACCTCCAATTCCTTATTGATGCCGCGTTTGAAGATCGCGCTAAATGCAAATATGACCTTCGGCGGCCTATGAGGAGAAATAATTCGTGATGGAATTTCGAATTGCCAACACCTTCACGGACTGCCACGCCGATCTCACTGGAGTTGAGCAGTAAGATGCCAAGACCACGACTTTTGCCTCCGAACAGACTCGGTACCGAACGCATGTCGAATTGAGCGCTCAAGCGAGACCATATGAGCAAATAGGGCGATCCGATTGCAGGTTGTTAATCCGTGAAATCCTTAAATCCGTTTAATCCGTGATTCAGACAATTGCCAAATGGTGCCTCACTGACCACTAGCCACAAACCACTGTCGAAAAGTGTTGCCACTGAGGATTAGATCGCGAATAGGAGACTCACAATGAAAACAGATCGGAACGCCAAAACTACAAACATGCAAGTCCCAACGCCCTCGAATGTTCGGATTTCTGTAAAAGATTTCGGCCCCATCGCGAAAGGCTCTATAGATCTGCGGCCATTGACCATATTTGTCGGTCCGAGCAACACCGGCAAAACGTACTTTGCAACACTGATCTACGCACTGCACCTGATGCTGGATGGATTTCAACGGCTACCCGTCGTGTTTGCCTATCGAGATCATTTTGAGCCAGGTTTCCTCCGTGACGAAACCCTGGCGACAAATATTGGTTTGCGGAAAGAGGAACTTCAGGAAACGCTCAAGAAACTAGAAACCGTAGGGCGTGCCTTCAGATTCTTGGATTTGCCTAGAGGTGTCCGCGACGCCGTGCGGTCAGTTCTCAAGAATCCCGAAGTATTGGGCGCGTGTATCGGAACCGAGTTTGAACGTTGCTTCGATCTCAAATCCTTGTCCGATCTGGTGCGATTGTCCTGTGAATCCGGTGGAACACAACTTTCACTTGATGTCAGCGAAGAAAAACAGTCTCTCTGGCATTTCGACATGGAACTTTCCGCGTCAGGCATCACCACAAGTGGGGAGATTGAGGATATAATCCTTTTCCCTGAGGAGTGGTTGACTTCGACATTGGGGCACCATCGGGAATTTCACCGATTCAGCGCGTTAGTCAAAGAGAGAATGGAACTTGATTCTTCACTTGAACGAGGGCACTTGTTTGAGTTCTTTGATCGATTATTGTACGCGGCAAATTTTGCCAATGAGCAAGACGACATGCATTACCTGCCTGCTAACCGCAGCGGCATCATGCAGAGCCACCGTCTGATCGCAAGTTCCCTCGTGGCACGCTCCACGCGCACAGGGCAAGGACACCCCCGTGAATTTCCAACACTGCCAGGCGTGACGGCGGACTTTATGGAGCAACTCATCCTTTTCACAGAGGAACGAGAGCGGGACGAGCTAATCAAGACGATTGCCGACACCCTCGAACGTGAGGTGCTTGACGGGCAGATACTAATCAATAGGGCGTCGGCGGGCGGATATCCGGAATTCGTCTATCAACCGCGCAAAACGAACGAAATCATTCGCTTGACCCGTGTTTCGTCCATGGTCTCCGAACTCGCGCCCGTTGTGTTGTTTCTCCGCGCTGTCATTAATCGCGGCGACATGCTCATCATTGAGGAGCCTGAAGCGCATCTTCATCCCGCGGCACAGACCGAGATGGCGAAGACATTGGGCCGCCTGGTGCGCGCCGGGGTGCGGGTTGTGGTTACCACGCACAGCGACTGGTTGCTTAAAGAGATTGGAAATCTGGTGCGCGAGGGGGAACTCAAAGATAAAACCGGCCAACCGGACAGAGAAAACCTACTTCCGAGTTCGCTCCAACCCAGCGATGTGGGCGTCTGGCAGTTCCGCAAGGATGGTACTTCCAAAGGGGCGACGGTAGAGGAAATCCCGTATGACCGAATCGAGGGTGTCGAACCTGAGGAGTATGAATACGTCTCTGAGGCGCTTTACAACCGCTCAGCCGACTTGCAAAACCAACTCGCGGAAACGGCGGGCGGGACAAAATACAAACATGAATGAGATTCTAGCCGAAATTCGGCTAAGAG
This sequence comes from Candidatus Poribacteria bacterium, assembly GCA_028820655.1. Lineage (GTDB taxonomy): Bacteria > Poribacteria > WGA-4E > WGA-4E > JAJDTR01 > JAJDTR01. Next base: position 298,910 of record JAPPIK010000006.1, read on the forward strand.
TGTGCGTTGAAAACCTCGCTAGGTCGTGCAAGGAGGAAGGATGCGAAGCGTCTCTTGAGGATATCCCATACCCTAGAGTTGTGGTAGATGCGAATAAAGCATTCCCGGCTCAGGCAATGGAAGGGCAACGATGTGACTACATCCTTTTCTTCATGAATGCCGCTGAAGACACGCTCTTCACGGTTCCGATTGAACTTAAGAGTGGCAAAGTAGATGCCTCGGAGGCGATTAACCAACTGCAGGGCGGGGCAGCCTTCGCTAATCGCTTCACGCCGACAAGTTTCAGGTCTATCTGCCGGCCAATCCTGTTCCACGGTACGCGGAGAATTCATGAGGAGGAACGCAAGGAACTCGGTCGTAAAAAGATTAGTTTCCGCGACGATAAACTAACCGTCAAGACAGCGCGATGCAGTAAATCCAAGAATCTGGCGATTGCCCTATCAAGAGATCTGCGTACTGTAGTGGCGCGTCACTAACCACTCACCACTAACCACTGACCACTAGCCACTGTATTTCATGGATTTTCGAATTGCCAACACCTTCACCGACAGCCTCGCCAAACTGACCGGCAACGAGCAGAAGGGCGCCAAGACCACGGCTTTTGACCTTCAAATGAATCCAGCCCAACCCGGGCTGCAATTCCACAAGCTGTCAAAGACCAAGGACCCGAATTTCCGGTCTGTGCGCGTCAGCCAAGACGTGCGAATCATCGTTCACCAACTCCGGAACTCCTTGGTGCTGTGCTACGTCGATCATCACGACAACGCCTATCGCTGGGCAGAGCGGCGCAAACTGGATGTGCATCCCCAAACCGGCGCCGCTCAATTGGTTGAAGTACGAGAGACGATCCAAGAAATCACCGTCCCCGTCTACGTCGCAACCGAGGCGGAGGTTTCCTGCAAGCCGCCGCTATTCGCGGAAATGCCCGATGACGAATTGCTGGGATACGGTGTTCCGGAAGAGTGGCTGGAGGAGGTTCGCGGCGCGGACGAGGACAGTCTGCTGGCGTTGTCCGATAATCTGCCGAGTGAAGCGGCGGAGGCGTTGCTTGAATTGGCTGTTGGCGGAACGCCGGTAATCCAACCGGTTGCAACCGCCGCCGATCCGTTTGATCACCCCGACGCCCAGCGCCGTTTCCGCTTAATGACGAATGTGGAAGAACTAGAACGCGCGCTCAACTATCCGTGGGAGAAGTGGGCGGTGTTCCTTCACCCGGCGCAGCGGCAGGTGGTGGAGGGGGATTACAACAGCGCGTTTCGAGTGGCTGGCTCAGCCGGTACCGGCAAGACCGTCGTCGCTATCCACCGCGCCGTGTTCCTCGCACGGGCGAACCCGGATGCCAGGGTTCTACTCACCACTTTCTCCCAGACCTTGGCTGACGCGCTTCGGACAAAACTCAAACGGTTAATCTACAACGAGCCGCGGGTTGCGGAACGCGTGGAGGTCGACGCGGTCGACGCGGTTGGCGAGCGGCTTTACCGGGCGCATTTCGGCTCACCGGAAATAGCGACCCAGGAGGCGGTTAAGTCGATTATGACCGATGTTCGCCAAGACGCAGAGCCGAACCGTTTCAATTTGCGATTTCTGCTGAGCGAATGGGAGAGTGTCGTCGACGCCTGGGGTTTGGATAGCTGGGAGGCGTATCGCGATATCAGGAGGCTGGGACGCAAGACACGATTGCCGGTGGGACAGCGCTTTATCCTTTGGTCAATATTTGAAGGGGTCAAAACCAATCTTCGGGAACGCGGTCTGGTGACCCGCTCGGAACTGTTCGGTTTAACTGCTCAAAAACTGAAAGATCGCCGGCATCCGCCGTATGATTTCGCGGTGGTCGATGAGGCGCAGGATATTAGCGTCCCGCAACTGCGTTTCCTCGCCGCATTGGGCGGGGACAGCCCTAACAGTCTGTTTTTCGCGGGCGATCTCGGACAACGTATCTTTCAAACGCCCTTCTCATGGAAAGCGTTGGGTGTCGATGTTCGGGGAAGATCTCAGACGCTCAAAATTAATTATCGAACCTCGCATCAAATTCGGAAGCAGGCGGATCTGTTGCTGGGGCCCGAGGTCGCCGATGTGGATGGCAACGTTGAGGACCGACGCGGCACCATCTCGGCATTCAACGGCGAACCCCCGACCATCCACCGCTTTGAGAGCGAGCGGGAAGAGGCCGAGCTTGTCGGCGTGTGGTTGCAAGAGTGCCTTGACAAAGGCGTGGAAGGGAAGGAGATTGGGGTATTCGTGCGGTCGAAGACGGAGTTTGACCGAGCGTGTGCGGCGGTGCGCGAAGCCGGATTGGCGTATCGGGTATTGGACGATGGTACGGCGTCGGGTGACGAGTCTGTGTCCATCAGCACGATGCACTTGGCGAAGGGTTTGGAGTTCCGAGCCGTTGCCGTCATGGCGTGCGACGACGAAGTCATACCACTGCAGGAACGGATAGAGACGGTCGCGGACGATGCGGATCTTGAGGAGGTCTACAACACGGAACGGCACCTGCTCTATGTCGCCTGCACCCGGGCGCGGGACCATCTGCTCATCACCAGCGTCGAGCCGGCGTCGGAGTTTTTGGATGATCTGGAGATGTAGCACAGCCCCCTGCCGCCCTGATGGCCAACTGCTACGGATTTTTTCTGCGAAGATGGGGCGGATCCCGGCCGCTCTGCTTGTTCAATCATTGAATTACCTCAAAAGGCTGGTGCGCAGTGCGCACCCTACCGAAGATGGTGGGCGGCGCCCACCCGACAAACCCGGTTAATCCCTCCGCTTTCGGTCGATTCATCCTGCGTCTATAGCCGATAGAACCCGCCCATCCGTGCGGTCAGCGACCGAAAAATCATTTGACATCAAGCAAAAAAAACATGTATAATTCACCCTTGCGTCTGCTGGCGTGGCTCAATGGTAGAGCAGGTGATTTGTAATCACCAGGTTGGAGGTTCGATTCCTCTCGCCAGCTCCATACCCACGGCACGGGGAGGTACTCAAGCGGTCAACGAGGGCAGACTGTAAATCTGTTGGCTATTGCCTACGGAGGTTCGAATCCTTCCCTCCCCATCCTTTCCTCCATCCCCAATCAGACAGCGTGCGGGAGTAGCTCAGTTGGTAGAGCATTGGCCTTCCAAGCCAATTGTCGCGGGTTCAAGTCCCGTCTCCCGCTTCGCCGCGCAACTCCTCGGATTCCCAAGTTGCGGGGTGGGACAGATCAAGTAAAATCTCCCGGAAAGCGGGCACAATGCCCCCGTTAGGTGTGAAACAAACTACTCGTCGGAGAGATGCAGGAGATGGCTGAACTGGCATGATTGGAAATCATGTGTGCAGGCAACTGTACCGTGGGTTCGAATCCCACTCTCTCCGCCATATTATACTTTCAGCAAAAATGCAAAGCGTATGGTCATCTTGTGTATTCTAACCTTGCGTGATGAGTCATACGCCGATGGATATAGAAGCGATACCCAATCTCAAGACCACTGTTCAAAAGACTCCTCAATATTTACTCTTGTATGTTTCGTGATTATAAGGTAGTCGCGTTCGGACGGGAGTTCACATCACCGAATTACCCTACATTTTTAATCCCTAAAATCTAATTGGCTTGAGAAGTATTCGACATGCAATTGGCAATTTCACCGATAAGCGTCTCTGAATAATTGCATTGTTCACAGTGTGAATCGGCAAATTGACCGGAAGAGTAGACATACAAAGGCATAGACGAAAACAAAAAACACTAATTGGCGTTAAAATGTTGTAACACATAAGTTATTGATAATTACATGAAAAAAATATTTGACACTACATGTGGATCTATGGTAGCATCTAAGTGTAACTTATCAATTCTTTATTGGTGACACTCATGAAAGATAGGATTACGATAGACGACCTATATTCGGATGCAGGCTCCTACGATGAGGAAGCAGTTTTGCTTACGCTCAGAGATAAAATCATTTTTTCCCAGGAACATGAGATTTTATTTGTAATAGATCCAACCAACCTAAAAGCCCGAAAGGCGATTTTATTGTATGCACTTGCAAAGAAAATGTTGAAAGCAAATCAGAAAATTGATGATGAGATTATCACTAACGCGGAAATTACTGATAAAGTCAAATTGAAGGATAACACTGTACGTGGCACAATAAAGCGTCTGAGAGATCAGAAGTTCCTCGTGCGTTCTGGTTCTGGATATGAAATCCCAGTGTTCAAAGTCGAAGATGTATTAGACTCATTAAGAGTTAATGGAGATTAGTTATGGCGAAAGACTTAGAGGCAAGAATTTCAGATTTGGAGAAGCGCGTATCGGTTCTTGAGAAAGGAACTCATGGGATTTCTCCTGAGAGCGGGGGAAAGAAGCGTACGCAAAGTGTCAGTGAGTTTTTGCGGGAGAAGCAGGTGACACGTGCGACTAGCGCAGCTAATCTTGTGTTGGCTATAGCGGTTTATTGTGAAAACTTTCGTGGTGCCGACGCCTTCAGTGTAGTTGATTTACGTGATTTGATTCGCGAAGCAAAACACAAGCAACCTGCGAATATTAATGATTGTATCTACAGGAATATTCCAAAGGGCTATATCGCAGAAGACGAACGTGGAGAAGACGGCAAAAAGCGATGGTATGTTACGAATTCGGGAATCGAACTAGTTGACAATAACTTCAATCAAGATGAACAGAATAACTAAAAAAGATTTAGAAAGGTTTGATGTACATCTGCTTCCCGATGTATTGAGTATTTCGTTATGGGTAATGGAATACTTGTGCGAGGGAGACACTGACGAGTTTTGTGCTGCAGAAATCGCAAAATATGTCGTTGATAATCTGGGGATAAGCACATCAAGACAGGCGGTGCAGGCGGCTCTAACAAAAGCAGCCCGAGGTAAACTCTGCCACAAAGAAAACGGCAAGTTTAAACTTATGAAAAATGGTCAGCTCGAGTTACTGAAGCAAATGAGGAGAGATAGAGTAACATTGTTAGAGCCTGGTAAGCCGTTCTTCGCCGGTATTGAATTAGAAGATATATTTTCACAGATGTCTGGCGTAGCTCGATTCAGCGATCCGTATGTGGACCAAAAAACACTTGAAGTCATTTACAAGACTTTAGCAGACCCACAGCTATCCATCAAGATTTTGACTTCAAAAATATCAAATCCCATTCAATTCAAGACCGATTTAGAAAAGATAAAGGTTGAACGAGTAAGAATTGAAGTTCGACGAATTGGAAAGGGTATACTCCACGATAGATACTTCATGGACGATAATCATTTTTGGTTCTCGGGAAATAGTCTTAACAACTTAGGTAATAAGGAAAGTTTTATTGTAAGGTTGGATGATGATATACGCCAAAGCATGTTAAAAACGTTTGATTCACGATGGCAATCTGCTCAATCAATTTAGATAATTGGTTCCGCCAAGGATTTATATTTTGAAGCGCGAATTGCTCAGAAGAAAATGTCTTGATGAGTAATGCTGATTAGCCATGTATCGTAGGGTCATTGAGAGTCTGTCCGTTAATTATTTCGATCTTTGTTGAAGCAGAAAATAATGCCAATATCATGAAATAACGCCTTGGCTATGCTAAGTGGGGAGGTAGCGGTGCCCTGAACCTGCAAACCGCTTTAGCAGGGCTGAATCCTATTGCGCGGCGGATTGCTTTTGGGGTCTGCCCCAAGTAAGTGGTGTTGAAGATTGGGTCCTGAGCAACTTGAACTTATCAAACTCCGTCAGGTCTGGAAGGAAGCAGCGGTAGATAGGTCTTCGAGTGTGACGCAGGGCAGCCTCATCGGAGCTAACTGCTTGGGTAACGCTTGGGAGGATCCGTCAACCTGTAGGTGCATAGCCAAGATTTTTCGGGCGGTGTTGTGAATCGGAGGGGTTTTCCCAGAGGCCTGTTGGGTACTGTCAAGCGCTACTATCGCCTTCCTTAAACAGTCAGTTGATCGATTTGGGATGACGGTCTCGCACCCATCCGTGAAGGGATTCCGAGCGCGGGAACCGCGCCCTACGCTTTGTTGAGGCAAATCTGGGCGAGGAACCAAAATGCTCGTGGGGGTTTTGCTATGCGAACTTTATCGCTGCCATTATCCATTCCCTCTCTGGCCAGTCTGTTAATCGCTCACCATCCGTCCAGTGGCTGCAAGGGTTTTACTGACCAGCAAGCGAATGAATAATGAGTGATCAAGGGAGCGGATAGATCAAGTGACTGAATAAGGAACGCGATAGAGATTTCAGTGCGATAGAGTTCCCATCGAGATCCACTGACCACTAACCACTAGCCACTAATCACTTGCGTATTCCCTAATCCGCCCGTTGACCCTACCGCGCTTAAATTGGTTAATTGGTAGTAGAGTAGAGAAAAGCCATGTCCTATGAGGTAATCGCCCAGAAATGGCGTCCCCAGTCCTTTCACCAAGTGATTGGGCAGGAACATGTAATCAAAACACTCCAAAACCAGATTCGCCTGAATCGAATCGGTCATGCCTATCTCTTCTGGGGTCCCAGAGGCACGGGAAAAACGACGGTTGCCCGTCTCTTCGCCAAAGCGGTCAATTGCGCCGAGCGCGATTCGGACGCCGAATCCGTACCCGACGCTCCGGTCGAGCCCTGCAATGAGTGCGCGGTCTGTCTGGAAATCGCGCAGGGCAGATCCTTCGATGTCATTGAACTGGACGCCGCCTCCAACCGAGGCATTGATCCTATCCGCGAGTTACGCGAAAATACGAAGCTCGCCCCCGCCGCATGCTCCTTTAAGATTTACATCATCGATGAAGCGCACATGCTTACGCCGGAAGCGTTTAACGCCCTCCTGAAAACGCTTGAAGAACCTCCGCCCCACGTTATCTTCATCCTCGCGACCACCGAGCATCACAAGGTTCCCAAAACTATCGTATCGCGGTGTCAAGACTTCGATTTTCGCTACATGGAGTTGAGTCAGATTATCAGCCGACTCGAGTTGATTTGTAGCGAGGAGGGAATCGATGTCGATGATCAGGCGTTGTCCCTGATTGCGCGTCAGTCGGAAGGATGTCTCCGGGACGCCGAGAACGCGCTTGAGCGGATCATCTCCGCAACCGGCAAAACGCTTGACGTCGAAGCGGTAGATCAGATATTGGGACTCGGTTCGAGCCCGCTAATCGATAAACTCGTGGACACCATATTGGACTGCAATCTGCCGGATTCTATGCAGGTTCTCGCCAGTTTAACCAATCAAGGCGCCGATCTTACCCAGTGTCTCCATCAACTCATTGCCTACTTCAGAAACTTGAGGCTGCTCGCAATCAACAAGGATTTGGCGAATCTGATTCAGGGCTCGGGTTCGGACATACAGGGAATGAAGGAGAGAGCGGCTGACATCTCCGTGGAGCGTTTATCGAGAATCATCAAGATTTTGATGCGGACAAGCAGCGAAATCAAACGGTACGGCAACGCACAGATTCAACTCGAATCGAGTCTTGTCGAAATCAATTCGATTGGAGAAGGATTTCAACTTGGCGAAGTGTTGAAAAGGCTTGGGGAGATCGAAAATAGAATCGACCGCTCTCGAAACGAATCGAATCAGCCGCAGTCGGATGTTTCGTCCTCGAACACGGAGGCGGCCGCGAAGCCGCCGGTTAACTCGTTGCTGGCGGAATCGCGGAAGTCATTTGCCGAACCACCGCCGCCCAAAACCGCTGCCGTGCCGGCTGCTTCCAATGATGCGCCCGCGAACGCGGCTGCCGGTAAGGAATCGGGATCGTCGGTCGAAAGCAGCCGGGCCGTAGCCAAGAGTTCCGCCGAACTCGAGCAGATTTGGAAGAAGGCGATGGCGAATTGGAAGACTGGTCAAAGGTCTTTGCACGGATTTTTCAAGGACGCCTCTCTTTCGACGAATGAAGAGGGAGAATTGGAAATTGCCTGCGACCCTCGCAACATCGTGGTTTTAGATCCGTTCAAGAATGAGATTGTAAAGATGCTCGGATCTCTGATTGGACATAGCGTCGATGTCCGGTTTGTGCCGGGGCGCAAAACCAGCGAGACAAACAAATCGAAATCCGCGAAAGATGGCGGAGAAGGGACATCGACGCGTCTTGCCCTGCAACGTGAAGCGGAACGGGATCCCCAACTTTCGCCGGTGCTTGAGCTTTTCGATGCGAAGATTCTGACGATTGATTTGAAGTAACAATATTCCAAAGAAGGAGACGCGGTGCGCGTTCCGATACGGGTCGGGCGGTGATTGCCGCTATTTTTTTATGAAGATAAACAATTTGGTGAAACAAGCGCAGCAGATGCAGCAGCGCATGATGGAACTTCAAGAGGAGCTTGCCAATCAAACGGTAGAAGCCACCATCGGCGGAGGTATGGTAACCGCCGTTGTCAATGGCCAGCAGGAGTTAATCTCGCTAAGCATCTCTCCGGAAGTCGTAGATCCGGATGATGTCGAAATGCTTGAGGATCTTGTTGTTGCCGCCGTCAACGAGGCCCGCCAGCGGGCGCATGATTTGATGGCGCAGGAAATGGACAAACTCACCGGCGGCGTTAAACTGCCTGGACTACCGTAGCGACAACAATATCGTCGATCAAAATGCATTATCATCCGCAGCCACTGGCAGACCTAATACGCGAACTGCAGAAGCTGCCGTCGGTTGGGCCAAAAACGGCGCAGCGATTGGCATTCTACATGCTAAAAGCGCCTTCTGAAGATACCGCGCGGCTCGCCACGGCTATTTCCGAAGTAAAGACTCGTCTTTTCTGTTGCGGCATTTGCGGCAATATTACGGATCGCGAACCTTGCCATATCTGCGCCAACCCGGAACGGGATCATGGTGTCATCTGCGTCATCGAGGAACCCGACGATTTATTGGCAATTGAGAGAACCAACGGTTACAAGGGTGTGTACCATGTGCTAATGGGAGTCATTTCTCCGTTGGACGGCATCGGGCCGAAGGACCTTCGAATCGATTCCCTATTCGATCGCATTGAAAGTCAGAACATCGAGGAAGTGATTCTCGCGACAAACTATACAACGGAAGGGCAGGCGACATCGCTCTATTTGACGAAACGTTTATCGAACTTGGATTTGGCGATTACGCGAATTTCGTACGGAATCCCCGTAGGCGGGGATCTTGAATACATTGACGAATTGACGCTATCCAAGGCGCTCGAGGGGCGGCGCAGGATAGATGTTTGAAACCGGGGCTGGGATGGCGTTTGGGTTGAGTAGTGTAACGGATTTGTCAATCCATCATCGCGAGACGAGCGGTGATTGAGAGGTAAGCTGAGGTAGGTGACCTAATCTACTGGGAGCGGTCGGCAACATAGGTTAGCGCTAGCAATCGAATCGTCGGAGCTGGCTAACAATGCACCCTCGGGAAAAGATTCTGTTTGGAATGTTTGTTATTCGGGTTCTTGTTTGGTCTGTGTTGCATGAAATTCCAAGTGGTTAACAAAATTTTGATTTAAATTTTCCAATCGTTTATCGACACTTTCAACCATTTTTGCGAGATTGGCATGGTCTGAATCCATCTTTGACCTTAAATCGTCAATTCGCTTATTTATACTGGTATCCAATTTTTCAATTCGTTTATTAACTGTGTTAATCATAAAAATTATCACAGGTATTAATACCGCTGGTGAGATTACCATCGCCCCTATGTTCAGTGCTGTAGAACCGTCCATTGACATTCTCCTTTTGGGTAGGTCGATTGCGAACCAAGATACAGCGCTTGAGGTATGAATTATAGCATTCTTCAATTTGGACATGCAAACGCTTTAGAACAATGGTATCTGATTCTTGGTCGAAAATCGTTTATACCGAATCTGGAGTGGAAACACACCAATAGGGAAGAATTGAGCAAAGATTGGCAGTCCGGTCGACGTCGTCGCCAACCCAAAAGCCGGATGTGGTTGGACCATTCGTGTCAGAATTTCTATTGGACGGGAATTACCGTGGAATCTCTATCAGAATCTACTGTCGCGGACATTATCCATGTCCCTTGATCGTTCCTTGATTAGTCGTTTGATTGGTCGCGACCGGGAGGTCGCTCCTACAGAGTGCGTGGTACATCCATAATTGCTTTGAGAATGAACCACGTAGGTTAACACAATCACGATGAACACCTACCAGAAAACTTATGATGTCATCGTCGTCGGCGCGGGACATGCCGGGTGTGAAGCGGCGCTTGCCGCCGCACGAATGGGATGCGAGACGCTGATTGTCACGATTGATCCCGATACTATAGCGAAGATGTCCTGCAACCCGGCAATCGGCGGTCTTGCAAAGGGACACCTTGTCAAAGAGATCGATGCGCTCGGCGGCGAGATGGCAAAAAATATCGACAAGACGGGAATACAATTTCGCCGGCTGAACACGAAGAAGGGGCCTGCCGTGCGTTCAAGCCGCGCTCAAGCGGACAAAAAAGCGTATCAGGATGAAATGAAGCGCGTCTTGGAGAGCCAGCCTCATCTGGATATCAAACAGGTGATGGTCGATGAACTGCTGACTGAAGATGGAAAATGTATCGGTATACTCAGCCAAACGAGAACCGCATATCTTGGTAAAACGGTTGTCCTCACAACGGGCACTTTCCTCAAGGGGTTGATTCATCTCGGAGACGTGTCATACAGCGCCGGAAGAGCCGGTGAATCGTCCGCGGAAAAGTTGTCGGAGAGTTTCCTGAGCCTGGGATTCGAGATTGGCAGGCTCAAGACGGGAACGCCGCCCCGCGTAAATGCGCAAACGGTGAACTTCGATGCGATGGAGATTCAACCGGGAGATCCGGATCCGCTGCCGTTTTCGTTTTCAACGGAGAAGATAACCCAGCCGCAGATGCCGTGCCATCTAACCTATACCAACGAGAAAACGCACGAGATCATTAGAAACAACCTGCATCGATCGGCAATGTATAGCGGACGGATTAAGGGTATAGGGCCGCGCTATTGCCCGTCGATTGAGGATAAAGTGGTGCGGTTCGCCGACAAAGCCCGCCACCAGGTTTTCGTGGAACCGGAAGGCAGAGACACCGACGAGATATATCTCAACGGCATCTCCGCGTGCCTCCCCGAAGATGTGCAGGTGGATATGGTGCACAGCATCCGAGGCTTGGAAGATGCGGAGATTGTACGGTTCGGGTACGCGGTCGAATACGATTTCGCGCCCGCAACTCAACTTCAACCCACGCTGGAGACGAAGCGCGTCGAGAGCTTGTACTTCGCCGGACAACTGAACGGCACCACCGGTTACGAGGAGGCGGCGGCGCAGGGCTTAATGGCGGGGATTAACGCGGCGTTGAAGGTGCACGGCGACCGACCGCTGGTTCTCGACAGGTCCCAAGCCTACACCGGTGTGCTGATCGATGATTTGGTGACGATGGACATTCGCGAACCCTACCGCATGTTTACGTCTCGTGCGGAGTACCGCTTGGAGTTGCGGGAGGATAACGCGGACTTGCGCCTGACAGAGATTGGCCGCCAACTTGGATTGGTTGACGACACAGCTTATCGTCGTTTCCAAACCAAACGTCAACTCATCGATGAGGAACTTGCACGCCTAAATCGCACGATCGTCAAACCAACTCGCGGCTCGCTGACGCGATTGGAAGAGGTTGGCATCACGCCACTCGACAAGCCGACATCCTTGACGGATCTGCTGAAACGCCCCGAGATCGGATATCGACAGATAAAATTGGTCTCGCCGCCGTCTTGCGAATTGCCGCACGCCGTTGAGGAACAGTCCGAGATTCAGATTAAGTATGAAGGCTACATCCGGCGTCAAGCGATACAGATCGAGCAATTCAAGAAGATGGAGCATTTTCGAATCCCGGACGATTTGAACTACGAAACCGCCCGCGGGTTAAAGACCGAGGCTCGCGAGAAACTTGAAAAGATTCGACCGGCATCGATTGGTCAGGCGTCGCGGATCCCAGGCGTGTCTCCGGCGGATATTTCAATCCTAATGGTTCTGATTCATCAAAAAACCCGGAGTGAGTTGCGGGCTGCCAGTTAAAGGTTAGTCTGGTCACGGCGCAACTAGAAAGGCGACTACAGTGAAGACATTTCTGATATATTCCATTATTGTATTGACGGTCACTTGCTCCATGGCAGCTGAGAGAAAACCTTTAATAGAGGTTGATATAGACACATTTACCGATGATGTACAAGTGTATCCGACAGGAGCAGGTGATAATCACATGGCTTTTGCTTGGTGGTGTCCCATAGAGTTTTGGGAATCCATACTGTCCCGGGATTCGACAACAAGTGAAACCGACAAGAACGCAATGCTTGATGCAATAACGGATGTGTCACTCCTTGCAATTGTTCAAGCGGACATTACCCATTTTGGGGCTTTCGAGTTTTACTCGAAAGAAGAAATCAGGAACACAATGTGGGTTTTCTATACTGATGCTAGCGGTACGAAACGGAGATTATCGCCAATGCACGCGATAAGTCCCGATCTTGAAATCTTGTTAGGCGTATTCAAGCCCATCCTCGGAGCAGCAATGGGGAACATGGGCAACAGCATGCATTTCTACGTATTCAATGATAGGAAATTTTCCCTGACGGATTCTTCACGCAGATTGATAGATCCTTATCAAGACGGAGTTATTAACATACAACTTGTAAAGAGAGACGGCAACTTAATGTACGGTGAAATTGAGATGCCTTTGAATTCGCTCTTTATACCGCGCAAGTGTCCAAACGGGAAGGATGCTCACATTTCTTGGAAATATTGTCCGTGGACAGGACAGCGCTTAGAAGACTAACCATGTCCATAATGCCCAACTCTATTAAACTTGGATAGATTGTGATTGTGAGTTCATAGGTCATCCGGTTGAATCAAGACGAATTTGGACACTTCTTGGAGCGGACCTTCCGTCGGCACGGTTTTCCGCTGACTCATGACCAACTGGAGCAGTTCGTTACCTACCGGAGCGAGTTGCACCGATGGAATTCGCGGGTCAATCTTACATCCATTCGGGACGACCGCGAGGTTGTCCTGAAGCATTTTCTCGATTCCGCGGGAGTGCTTCTACATTTTCCGATTGAAGCCGGCGCGGCTGTTGTCGACATCGGAACCGGCGCTGGATTTCCCGGTCTTCCCCTGAAAATCTGCCTCCCCGACATCAAATTGACTCTCATAGAGTCTTCATCAAAGAAGGCTAGTTTCATCCAGTTCCTGATATCTCAACTGAACATTCCATCGATGCAAAGAGATATTCGAATTGTTGTTCAACGCGCCGAGGCGTTTGTAAAGCATTGCGAAAACCTTGGTGCTTACGATTGGGTTTTAACCCGATATGTCGCCTCGCTGGCGGACTCTGCCGTTTACTGTTTGCCACTGTTAAATCGCAACGGGACGTGGATTGCCTATAAGTCGCACGACGTGGAGGTAGAAATCGGCGAAGCCAAATCTCGATTCCGATCGCTCGGGGGTAAAGTAATGTCCGTGGTGAACAGCCGATTTTCGGACTCGAATCGTACCTACGTCGAGATACGGGGCGGTTCGTAGACGCCTACGGATTTGAGCGAAACACACTAAAACCATCGAAATCAAGTTTTTTCCCAAAACGACCGAAATCAAGTTTTTTCTTGAAAACTTGATCTCTTTCTACCACAATTCTGTAGGATCAAGCGAGTGAATAGCGAACGCGGTAGAGCTCCAGCAAGTGAGTGAATAGCGAACGCGGTAGAGCTCCCATAGAACTCCCATAGAGTTCCCATAAAAATCTCATTGCTAATCTTCTGCAAACCTTAAAAATCGTACTTTTCAAACAGGCTCTAAAGGAGTGCTGCCAGATGTTTCAAACTTCCATGAGTCAATACGACACCCCGATTCTTCGAGTTAACGGCAAAATCATCGGCAATACCGTTGATTCGCTGCGTCACGAGATGAAGGCGCAGATTGAGCAAGGCGGGGGGCGTTTGATTCTCGATTTGACAAATGTTCCGTTGTTGGACAGCGCCGCCCTAGGCGCCATTATCGCGACATTGCAGGCGCTAAAAAAGAGTGATGGCAGACTGGTAATTCTGAATCCGCAAGAAGCCGTTCAAAATGTGTTGGCGGTTACCAGATTAGACACGGTGTTGGAGATTTATCAGGATGAGGCGGACGCCGTCAGCGCCTTCAACTAAGGCTAAACCGGAATCATGCCGAAACGTATCTCTTTCAAAATGGGCTTGCGGGCACAGCTTGTTCTACTATTCTTGCTAGTCTCGTTTATCCCTCTGCTTATCGTCGCATTTCTGGCGCGAGAGTTTGGCGTAAGAGCGCTCGAGAAGACAATTGGCGAGAATTTGGCGCGTCTCGCACAGAAGAAGCTGTATCAAGCGGATTACAACATTTCCACCCCATTGAATGCTCTTCGGGGAGAGCTTAATAGCGTGCGCGATAACGTTGTAGCGGCATCGATCTCCCCAAATGACACGGCAAGTCAACAGCGATTGATGCACAAACTGAAACGACTCGAGAATCTCGCCGGTCCACGAAGCGATATAATCATCACCAATTCACGGGGGTTGGTAATCGGAGCCAGCAACCCGCGCTTGCATCATCGGAAAATCGATGCGGACTGGTGGACGCGCGCGTACAATGAAGGCGTCGGATACGAGTATGTTGATGACCTTCAGTATGACGCCGATATGAAGGTCCATGTCCTGCCCGTCGCTTTTCCCATCCTCGCCGCCAGAGGCGCCGGAGTCGTGGGTATCTTGAGAGCCGTCATTACACTTCCGAACTTCCCAGATGCGGTTAGAGCAACCCAAGGGCAGGACGGTACGGGGCTAGGACTTGAAGCTGTCCTTATGACTGCACACGGTCGAGTGATCACATCTTCCGCTGAGAATAAATACGCGTTCAGGGAGCATATTGAGATGACCGATGCGGCGATGGAGGCAATTAACAGCGCAATAACCGATGACCAGTTCGCCGAGTTTTCCGGCTACGAGAGGGAAAGCGGAATCGACATACAGCGCGACAAACGGGTATACGGATGGGCACGAACGGATAACTGGCGTGGGGAGTCATGGAAAGCGAATCAAAACTTTACCGATTGGACGGTTCTGGTGTCACAGCCGGAGTCCGTGGCATTCCGCGAGATGAATCAACTGACCGAGAGAATACTTACGTTTACACTGATTTCGTGTGTTATTGTCATTCCGATCGTATGGCTGGTTTCGCGGCGTATCGTAAAACCGATAATGCGCATCGCACGCGCATCGCGCGCCATAGGACAAGGCGACTTTGATCATCACGTCCCGGTTACGAGCAACAATGAAGTCGGTGTGCTGGCGCAAGAATTCAACTCAATGCGCGACGACCTTAAACATGCGATCGAATTGATGACCAAAGAAGAAAAAAAGATGACCGCGATCGTGAATAGTCTGGCTGAAGGACTGGTTCTGGTAGACGGTAATCATCGGGTACTTCACATCAACCCTGCCGCCGAGCACCTGCTAAACGTCGGAACCGACCAAGTCGGCGAGGAGTTAACGTTAATCGTGCAGGATCTCACGTTAGCCAGGACGCTCAAAGAAAGCGAGGGACCAATCTCCCTCAATGAAACCGTAAACTTGGAAGTTTCTTTGGATCAGCTAGGCGAAACCACTACACTTCGTATAGTTGCCAGTCCGTTTCTTGATGAGGAGGGAGCCGTTCTTGGAACCGTATATGTTTTTGACGACATCACGCGCGAGAAGGAAATTGACCGGATGAAGTCCGATTTTGTTTCGCTGGTTTCTCACGAATTGCGTACCCCTATGACTTCCATCATCGGTTTTGTGTCGCTGATTTTGGAAGGCAAAACGGGACCGATTAATGACAAACAGCGCCGCAGTCTGGTTCGTGTCCAACATCAGGCGGAGCGATTGGCTGCTCTGATTAACGACTTGCTCGATATTTCACGAATTGAAGCCGGACGCATCCAGATGAAGCGGGAGGAAATCTCGGTATCCGAGATAGCCGAACAGAGAATCGAAGAGATCAGTCCGCAAGCCGACGAAAAATCAATCGAATTGCGCATGTTTGCGCCCGAATCCCTGCCGCATACCGTTGGCGACCGGGAACGAATCGGTCAGGTTTTTACGAACCTCATTGGGAACGCTATCAAGTTTACCCCCGAGAAAGGCAAGATCGCCGTAAGAATAAGCGCGGACGGAGCGCCGCCCGGCAAACCGGATAGGACATTACATATCGAAGTGATTGATACCGGAGAAGGGATTCCCATCGATGAACGGGAGCGAGTGTTCAACCGATTCCATCAGCTTGGAAACGTCAACACCCGTCAAGAGGGCGGCTCGGGCTTGGGACTGTCGATAGTGAAGAGCATTGTAGAATCACACGGCGGATCTGTATGGGTCGATGACGGGTATGAGGGGCAGGGAAGCAATTTTCAGTTTACTCTGCCGATCGAATCGACAAAGGAAGTTGGCGCCTGATGGCTCAAACAATCTTGGCAGTCGATGATGATCTCGACATACTTGATGTGCTGGAAATGAGTCTGGATTCCGACGGGTTCAATGTGATTACCGCCAGCGACGGGTTGGATGCCATCGAGAAGGCAAAATCGCACGTGCCCGACCTCATCCTGTTGGACCTGATGATGCCGAAGATGGACGGATTCGAAGTCATCGACAATCTTAGGACGGATTCGCAGACTCGCGCCATTCCTGTCATCATGCTTACGGCGCGTTCTCAGGTTCACGAGAAACTCCAAGGCTTGGACGCCGGCGCCGATGATTACGTCACCAAACCGTTCGATCTGAAGGAACTTACTGCGCGGATAAAAGCCGTTCTCGGGAGAACCGAACCGGCAAAATACATAAACCCGCTGATCGGGGCGATGGGGGATTGGTTCAGCGAAACCGGAGTTGAACAACTGGCAGCACACCTGAAAACGGCGGCTACCATTCAACAGCGGCTTTTGCCTCAAGCGCCTCCCCGTCTCACGGGATTTGACATCGACGGGATTCTGCGCAGTTCCACCTCGGTCTCCGGAGACTTTTACGATTTCATACCTCTGGACGATGGTTCTCTGAGTTTGGTCATAGCCGACGTTCGCGGGAAGGGAATCCCGGCAGCGTTGTTGATGGTAATGATTCGGACCGCGTTACGTCTGGTTTGCCGCCAAGAATCATCTCCCGCTGCCGTCATAAAGAGCATTAACGATCTTCTCGTTATTGACACGGAACCCGATCTCTTCGCGACTATGGTCTACGGGATTTTGGATCCCAAAAGCCTGACATTCACCTACTCAAACGCCGGGCACTGCCACCCGCTGCATTTGACGGACGCGAAGGCTCACAAGAAGCGAATCTTCGGAGTTCGGGACGGGACGTTGAAAATCCATCAACTCAGTACCGGGGGAATGGTGGCGGGCAGTTTTGATTTTGCGGAGTTTGAAAACGAAACCGTTCAACTGGCGGTCGGGGACACAATTCTCTTCTATACAGATGGCATTACCGAAGCAGAGCGTGATACAGATAACGCTTTCTACGGTGAAGAACGGCTGCAGGATGCCATTCGCTCCAGCAGAGATATGTCCGCCGCGATGATCTGTAAGACAATTGAGGATGATCTTATGCACTTCATAGGAAAGAAGCAGCAGACCGACGATCTCACTCTCGTTGTCGTTAAAGCAACCACTGACGTAGAAGAAGATTAAACGCCATGGGAAAGGCAGTATCCGACAGTAGCCCCAAGGTAAATGTGGAGGTGTCCACCAGGAGAAACGCACTGGGGAAGACAACCGACCAAGTTATCCATCTTGATCTGCCCAGTTCAACACAACTCGTATATGTCATTGATGCTGTCATTTCGGAGATCGCAAGTGACATGGGTTTTGACAAGGAGGAGACCGAGCAAATCAACCTGGCGGTAATCGAAGCGGCTATGAACGCCATCAAACACGGGAACGGCGAGGATTCGAGCAAGAGAACCCGGTTTGAATTTATCTTGAACCAGGAACAACTGACCGTTGTTGTCGAAGACCAGGGGGTTGGTTTCAATCGCGACAATGTGGCTGATCCGCTCGATCCTTCAAATCTTCTCAAAAGCAGTGGCAGAGGCATTTTTTTGATGGAAACCTGCATGGATTCGGTGACATTTGAGGCGTCTGGAAGAATTGTCAGAATGGTGAAATTAAGGTCCGCCACCGATTGACTTTCTTTTGGCAACGCCGGATTTAGGCTAAAGATTTCATTGCCTTGAGGAGATTCTAATGAATGTCGGCATCCGCCGTAAGGAAGGGGTAACAGTTTTAGACATTGAAGGGAGAGTTATCGGATCCGAAAGCTTCGCGCTAAAAAGTATTATCGATGATGAGATTCGTAGCCTCCAAGACGGCGAGGTGAAAATGCTGCTAAACATGGGGCAAGTGCGTGCGATGGACAGTTCCGGCCTCGGAATCATCATTGCCGCCTACACATCTATCCAACGCAGGGGCGGACGAATCGCCTTACTGAATGTCAGCGGGAACATCAACAGTCTAATCGTGGTGTCGAAACTTGTGACCATATTTGACAGATATGATGATGAAGAGAAGGCGATTCTATCGTTTCATGAAGCCTGATCGGTTTCTATGCCGGTTTGAGAATGGAAATCTGTGCCGCGATTCGTCCAAAATCGTAAGATGATAATCTTAATTCCCGGAGACGCTTGTGAATTCAGCAACAGAAATTAAAGAGAGCCCCGACGGGTTATGGCACAAATGCGACGGTTGTGATGAACTTGTGTTCAGGCAAGCGTTAGAGCGCAATCTGTATATTTGTCCCTCTTGCGGATATTATCTTCCCGTTCCGGCAGAACAACGGTTGAACCAGATATTTTCAACGAATTCATGGATAGATCTTTTCCCCGACTCTGCGCCTCAATCATTGCTCGAATCTCTGGATTTGGCAGACCTGGTTTCCCAAACCGTCTGCCCGGACTTGCCGGAACGCGTTATAGCCGCCGGTGAGGGAGAGATTTCAGGTTGCTCGACCATTCTCACTGTTATACACCCCCTTGCGCCCCCGCAGCGATTGCATTTCGTCACGCTGCTGATTGCGATCCGAACCGCTTTGATGAAGGCGCTTCCACTGATAGCCGTTTATTCAAACGATGCGGTGTCCAAGATGATTGCGGCAGATGAGCCAACCGCCCCCGAGTTGTCGTTCGCCGAAATCACCTACCTTTCAACCGAAATGGCGAAACTATCGGAAACGCGGCTCCCGCAGATAACCGTGCTGACAGACGCAAACGCCCGTTCGCTATCAACGAGGTTTCCAATTGGAGACATCATCCTCGTTGAAGATTCAAACTCGTCAACCGGAGTATCGGAACGCCAACCGCCCATCACGGACGCACGGCGGAAGGCGGAAAGCCGTTCGGTGTCATTGAACGGAGAGGCGTTCGTAGATCACTACGTTCCGCGCGAGGCGCTTCCCGAAACTTTAGGCAACCTGCTCGGTTTCTTTGCGAAGACGCGAGGAACCTAGACCATGAGTCTGTAAGCAAATAAACACAGGAACCCGTTTGAAGATTTATTGGCGGCTCCGGGATTTATCCCGTAATTGCGCCGCTCGTGATTGGAATTTGTGCAAGAAACCGAGTTTTTTCCTGAAAACCCGGTTTCTGCAGGAAGCCCGCTATAGATTGAAGCCAACTGTCGGCAGTCGGGATTTCCTCCTACCGGTGAAATTTAATATTCAACGAAAGGAAGTGTGTTCGTCACGCAAGACCAATGAACAAACTTACGCAACCCGCAGCGGGAATCATATCGCTTCTGCTCGTATCGACGATCTTCGGCTGTTCCGCCCTTCAAACCGTTCAGATCGTTCCACAATTTGACGCGGAGGCGGTCATCCTCCCGCAGACCGGCACCGTCATTTATGAGAAAAACGGCATCACGGCGATTGCTGTACCGTTGAATGACGTGAAAGCGGTTGATGCATTCGGTATTCTGATGTTTAACCAAACTGGTAATTGGATCTCGTTCAAAGCGAAAGATTGCCAATTGCTGGATCAGGCTGGTAACATCACAAAGCCGATCGACAAGTCTCAGGAGTCGTTCTACTTGGGCAAAAATTTTAAGCCGAAGATGCCTCCCGAATTTACGATGGAACTCTTTAGGCATGACAGCACACTTCGCGCGGCGGGCAGTTCGGTCGCGCTTCCGCGAGAAGACATAGAGAGAACAACCATTATGCCGAATCATCGGACGCAGTTCTTTCTTTATTTTCGCAAGCGAAGCATTAAATCGACAAGTCTACGCGTCATCGTGCCGAAAGTTAGCAACGACTTCGAAGATACCGAAACCACATTTGTCTTCAAGTTTGAAGTCGTCAAAGGTTCCCTCAAATAATGTATGCGAGATGGTACTCGTTTCTGTGTCTTATTGTCTTTCCCATAATCGCGAGTTGTGTCTCACCGCGTGAAGTCGGCAACCAGTCCGTTGCTGATGGGAACGCGATTCCCGGCGATCAATCAAACCCATCCCAGCTTATTCGAAAGATTCCCTCGCCTCAAATAGTCCCGTCCACGCGCATTCCACCCTCCCCGCAAATACTCGGCGTAAACTATGTCGGCGCAATCGGCGGCCCCGGTCAAGGCGCCGGGCAGTTTATTCAGCCGCTCGGATTGGCATTGGACCGGCTCGGGCATTTGTACGTCGCCGATTCGGGAAATAATCGTATCCACGTCGTCGATTTTGACGGGAATTTCATCACGGAATTCGGCAGCCGCGGATGGCGCATCGGAGAGTTTGATCAACCGACCGCCGCCGCCATCAATTTTCAACGCACTGAGATTCTTTATGTCATCGACTCGGGAAACAGCCGGGTGCAGTATTGCAATCTCGTGGACCGAATTTTTCATCTCATGCTGGGCGATTACCCCGAAGGTGACTCCGGAAACTTGAGCACGAGTGCGCATATTGAGCTGGATCTGCCCTACGGCATCGGAATCGGTCGGAACGGAGAAATCTACGTTGTCGATACCGGAAACAACCGCTTTATTCAGTTCGATAGCGAAGGCCGCCCTATCCTGATTCGCGGAAGTTTCGGGGGCGAGAGCGAACAGTTTCGAGATCCGACCGACCTCGTTGTCGACCCCTATGGGAACATCTATGTCGTTGACTCGGGCAATCACCGGGTCAAAAAGTATGACTTCAGCGCCAATCTTGTCCAAATGTGGGGCGGTGAAGGATCGGCGCGCGGGCAGTTCCGAGATCCGAGCCAAATCGCCTTGGATCGTTGGAACTCACTCTATGTCGCCGACCGCGGGAATCGACGCGTGCAAATCTTTACACCAAACGGCGAACCCCTGACGGAATTCGGGAGCGATACACTCGTTGAACCCGTGGGCATTGCCGTATCCAGAGACGATCACGTTTTCGTCAGCGATTCCGCTACCAACGACATCAAGGTATTTCAAGTAATCTTTCGCCCCTGACCCGGAACCACCCCGAAATCAAGTTTTTTCTTGAAAACTTGATTTCTTTCCCCCACCCACCAACACTTGTAGGAGATCAAGGGAATGGATAATGACTGCGATAGAGATCTTCTCCAGGTCGCGACTCCCCAAAACCGCCGAACCCGAGTATTTTCTTGAAAACTTGATTTCTTTCCATCCCAATCGGGGTTTCTAACCCACCCCTCAAACCGTACTTCGCTCTCACGGTGCCATTCGACAACCATCAATCTCTTCTCATGCTATGCCCCCGTACCTGCAATAATCTAAGAAAGATTACACATCCAGCGAACCTTTGCCCTATCGCCTACGAATATAAGGGTAAAGGGCAGTGGATCAGCCTCAAGTGGCAGACCACCTGTTGGTGAAACGCATTCAGACCGGCGATCAGAACGCGTTGGGCATTCTTTTCACTCGGTATGAAGCGGTATTTGCGTCCATTATCAGCAGAGAGATTGGCAAGTCGGCTGACGCTCCCGATGTGTTGCAAGAGATACACCTTGCAATCTGGAAGAGCATCGGCTCGTTTGAGGCGCGGCGCTCGCTAAAGGCGTGGATCTCAAGAATCGCGCGCAACAGATGCGTAGATTACCGGCGTTCCACCCAAAGGCGTCCTTTGCCGGTTGGGATGGTGCCGCTCAACCCAACTTACGGATGATCGCCCAGCCGCACGCTTCAGCAAAATCAACCGCGATTCCCGTGTCCCCCTCATTCTCTCGTGATACAGAATCGTCTGCTTAGACATCCTCCGTGAATCATTTCTGCTCATAAGGTGTTATAACAAGCAACCGCTCGACGATATCGCCACGGCGTTTACTCTTTCATCCAGATTCGGAGGTGGAGATGTTCAGGTTGTTCTCCAATAGTTATCTTTTCGTCCCTACTTTCGTGTACCTACTCCTATTGTCCGGCTGCGGTGCGGACGAATCGGTCAACTCACCCCTTGCCAACGGTAACGATGCAGATATAACCCCCGCCCCGATATCGTCGTCCTACTTTCCCATAGCGCTCGGCAACCGGTGGACTTACCGCAACCCCGACCGCTCCGAATGGTCACGTGAAGTTGTCGAATCTGAGGTGTTTGATGCCGAGCGCTATCATTCTTTCAGTTACACCCCTCCAATCAGTTTGGACTCGCTCCGTTCTGCCGAATATTTGACTTACGCCGATCGGTTCGTTCGCAGAATGAATCTCTCGGAGATCAATGACATTATTTGGGAAATTATCCTCGAAAGCAGCGACGGACCCACAAGTTGGCCGATCGGGATGACGTGTGGCAATGCGGGGCCAAAGCCTGTGTGCGAAACCGATAAGAATCTCTTTCGGCCCAGAATTATGACCCTTCTGTATCGTGCGAAGTCAACAGTCGTTTGGCATAGCAAATTAATACTCCTTCGACATCCACTTTTGCCGAGCCAGACCTACAACGCGCTTGAGTTACGGCTTACCGGAGCTAGTCCTAATGGAGCGGCACGTTATCTTTACGATTTCAAAGCCGAGGGAACAATTCTGGGAAGGGATGGCGCCGACTGGGAATCGGTTGAGACGCCAGCGGGCCGCTTCGAAAAATGCCTGAAAATTCACTATGAACCAAAACTAAAATCGTTTGCACTTGTTGATTTTCGAGACGCCTTTCCCCTAGACGACGATATTTTCCTAGACACCGCACGCGAACTCATAGAATCGGAACTTCTCGAAGAATTAAACGATCTTCTCTCTGATTCAATCCCGAAACTGGGATTGCACACCATGTGGCTCGCCCAGAGTGTCGGTCCTGTGAAAATAGAAACGCCCGACGGCACCGCCGAATTGATTGATTACGACATCAAGCCCGCACAGTGAGAAGCCGGTAAACCCTACCTTTAACATCCCATAGCGAATCACCTTCGATTCCCGATCCCGGTTAGAACCAGACTCATCGCCATTCGTGTGTAGGTTGGGTCGAACGATCAACCGAGTGCACATTGAGGGCCATAGAAAACCTTGTCGCAATCAAGAGCTGCACCGATTACATGCGCCGACGGCACCAACGC
This sequence comes from Candidatus Poribacteria bacterium, assembly GCA_028820655.1. Lineage (GTDB taxonomy): Bacteria > Poribacteria > WGA-4E > WGA-4E > JAJDTR01 > JAJDTR01. Next base: position 322,338 of record JAPPIK010000006.1, read on the forward strand.
CGAACAATTTGTGACGAACCTGTATCCGACGACGTGTTTTACCATCACGAATCCGCCCGCCACCTGCAATCTCCTGCCAAAAGATTGGAACATGAGGAATTATGCATGTTTCTGCGCCGCGCCGTGATGGAACTGACTCCCAAGCAAAAGGAAGTTTTTCTTCTTCGTTACCAGGAAGAACTCCGCCTGAAAGCCATTGCACACAAGCTGGGGCGTTCAATCGGGACCGTTAAAGCCCACCTCTTTCAAGTGCACCGCACCCTACATCACCAACTCCTCCCTTATTTCCAATTCGCGCTCTAATCCCCCACCACCCGCGGCTACCGAAATCAAGTTTTTTCTTGAAAACTTGATTTCTTTCCCCTCCAACCAACACTTGTGGGAGCGATTTCCAGGTCGCGACTCCCCGAAACCACCCAAACCGCGTCTTTTCTTCAAACCTCGGTTTCTTTCTCACTCAATCCTATAGGGACACGATCAGCCGTCCGATTTTGGAGAGACCATGAGATCCATCAAATGAGTGAAAGTCGCATCCGATCAATACCCTATCGAGCTAGTATAGAACAGGCTCAAAGCACGCAATTCACACACACTGCACGAAAGGTCGTTTGCCCTACACCTTCAAATTGATGGCGATTAATCCCATTTTTTGTAATTGACAACTTCACACATGTATAGTATAATATCACGCTGCCAAACGCTGCCGCGGCCAAGGCAATGCATCTCGAAACCGAGTTTTTTCCCGAAACCGTCGAAATCAAGTTTTTTCTTGAAAACTTGATTTCTTTCTATCCCTAAATGATCCTATAAGAACCTGATCAGCCGACCGACTTTGGAGAGATCGACGGAACAATCAGGCGAGTGAATCTCGCCGGCGTCCGCTGGTACCGTCCGACTTGGCCCTGGCCCCTAGATACAGCGCCGGGAGGAGGGAGGAAATGACATTCGCAGAGAATCGCATGCTCTAAATCATGAGTAATAACCATGCGCGAAGCCAAGCTACGACACGCTCCGGCACAAATCTCAAGTCACAACACATTGACTGCGATCATAAATGTAGGATGGGATGATGCGATTGGACGATAAGTGTCATTGCGAATCCCGACAGCGTCCCGCGCGCGGTACCAAATGCCGCCTCCTAACCGCGATGCGTTGACTTCGGAAACGGAATCAGCCGGGTGTGATAGGCACACGTCGTGCGCACTAAACCACCCTACGCCGCTCCTCAAATCGCCGATTTTCCACGTTAAAACCGGAGCGTTTTGGCGTTTCACGTTCCTACATTTAATCTTGGTGACGACACATTTTTTTCACCGTACCTGTTTGTACCTATTTGCACTCGCATGAACCCGCGCTATCAAAGGAAAGGACTGAGGCATACCATGTGAACACCCCTTCAAAATCAAGCCGCCGTTCACGTTCTTGTACCAGTATTTCGGGGCAATTATTCCAAAATTATAGGTACACGTTCAGCCCAAACGGTGCAGAACGAGTAGCGGCTAAACATTTCATTCCCAATTTCGGACTCTTTTGCACCTGAAAACGAAAAAACATCGGCATGAGAATATCTACAAAATCCGCCGCCATGGATAGTTTTAACGCGAGAGTCATTTTAGATGCCTTTCACCTACAAAATGAACGCTTGATGTGTTCCGCAAGTTGTGCTAGAATTGTCGTGGACACGGCATCAATCCGTGACCTCGGGGCGGCTTTGGCACGGGAGAGTGGAAGAGAATCTTCCATCTTTTCAATCTTACGCTACCGAGTCGATGTGGAAAAAACTATCGTGTTGAAACGAGCGTATGTGAGAGAATAAGTGAGTCTTCAAACGGTTTTGGATCAGCTTGAGGGGAGGCACGTACTCATCATCGGTGATGTCATCTTGGATGAATACATCTGGGGAGACGTCAATCGGATTTCGCCGGAAGCGCCCGTGCCCGTGCTTGAAATAGCCTCCGAAACAATCCGCACCGGCGGCGCCGCCAATGTAGCACAGAATATCGTCAACTTGGGTGGACGAGTCGATTTGGTTGGCGTCGTCGGGGATGATGGCAACGGAAAGAAGTTGATTCAGATGCTCGAGCGAATTGGCGTAGATGCGAGCGGCATTTGCGTTGATGCGGATCGACCCACAAGCACAAAAACCCGCGTTATTGCCCGAACCTCTGATACGAGCACGTCAACCCATCAGCAGCTTGTCCGACTGGATCGGGAATCTCAGGCGCCGGTGGAATCCGCAATCCACGAGCAACTCATGGAAAACGCCTTGAGTCGTATTCCGTTTGTGGATGCAATTGTTTTTGAAGATTATGACAAAGGCGGCGTCAGCGGCAGATTAATCGAGGGAATTCTTCGTACCGCGCGGCAACAGGGGAAACCCGTTGTTGTGGATCCGAAGGTCGAGAATTTCTGGAACTACAAGGGCGTGACCTCCATCACTCCAAACCATAAGGAGGCCGGGCTTGCGGTCAACCGCAAGATTTCTGACGAGGATAGCTTGGTTTCCGTCGGCGAGGAGATATTGGATAGACTCGATCTCGAAGGGTTGTTAATTACACGCGGCGAACAGGGGATGTCACTATTCCGGCGGAGCCCTGAAGGGCAATTACGCACAGATCACATCCCCACTCAAGCGCAAGAGGTGTTTGACGACACCGGGGCCGGAGACACGGTCGTCGCCGTGTTTGCTCTAGCCCTTGCCGCCCGAGCCGATATGCTTGAAGCCGCCCAGCTTTCAAATCTTGCCGGAGGCATTGTTTGCGGTGAAGTTGGTTGCGTCCCCGTAAATCGAGAGCAACTCTTGCGAGGCATTCAAGCCGGTGACGCCGGATGAAAACCGTTTTTCTTGATCGAGACGGCGTAATCAACCGAAATCTCGAGAACGATTATGTCACGAGTTGGAGTGAATTCGAATTCATTCCGAAGTCTCTGGATGCCATTCGGTTGCTCACTCATACCGGTTATCAACTCATTGTCGTCACGAATCAAGCCTGCATCAATAAAGGAATCCTGTCTCTCGAAAATTTAAAAATAATTCACCGTAAAATGTTATCCGAAATTCAGAACGTTGGCGGCCGCATCAGCGCCATCTACCACTGTCCCCATCGTGACGACGAGGATTGCGCATGCCGCAAACCAAAAGCCGGCATGCTGCTACGGGCGGCAGCGGAACACAAAATCGATCCGGACAACACCTACTTGATTGGCGACTCCGAAAGAGATATTCGGGCAGGAAATGAATTTGGCGCCTGCTCTTTACTTGTGCTGACCGGCAACGGTCACAAATCAGATCTCATTAACCGTGCAAGTGATAACGCGCCAAACCAATCCCATCGAGTTTTCGCGGATTTCCACGCCGCCGCGGAATGGATTGTTTCATCATGCGCGACAGTTCGTGGTTCGTAGAAAGCGTCCACACGGATGGTCGATGGTAAGATGAAAGTGGAAGAAAGTTGACATATTCCTCCATCATGCGAGGGTCTATACCGCGCCCCTTACTCGGTGGATTGATTGATAACAATTCAGTGGATCGCCATAATCATGTTCATCGTTTTGGAGATTGCCGTAATCATTCAACAAACAACAAAAGCCACTGGAGGTCCAAGATGCTTCAGCAAAATATCAAAACCCAAATTCACAAACACCAACTCGCTTGGATACTCGCTGAATTGCTTGATGATAAAGAGATTGCCAACCTGAAAAATCAGTGCGGCATCCACGACGCCCCCGCACCGATGGATTCTCGAACCGGCCAATGGATTATTGAGAATCTCGCCGATGCGTTTTTTCGTCAGGAGACCGCTCAACAGGTCGTCCATGAATACCTCGTGCAGAAGACCGAGAGCGCAATTCGCCGCGTCGGATATATGAATGTACAGGAGATTCAAACTTTCCTGAGAAACTACACACATCTGGTTGACGGCGGAGACTTCACCGAGATTGTGTGGGCACTTCTGATTGACTCCCGTCAAGATGTCCAACGGCACGGACGGAAGCTTCTTAAGGAATATGAACAATCGGTCCATGAAGTAGCCAACGTTGGCAATGTGATGAAATCCGAGCGTGAGGCGGACACGAACGACACAACGCGAGTTGTTCACCCGGCGCAAACCAAGGCTACCGAGAACACAGGCACAAATCAATCATTGCACCGGCATGTGGAGCCGCCGCTCAAAAAGCCGATCCAAACCTCAACCCCAAAGGAAAATCCCGATCCCGGTCAAAAACTGGCGCGGCTTCAGCAATCGCTGAATCAGCGAAATGATGAATGCACGGCCCTCAAAAAAGAGAATGAAAACCTCCTCGGGAAATTACGGCAGTCTATCGACGAGAATGAAGAATTCCGAGAAAAAGAACATCGATTCATGGAACAGGACATTCATATTCAACAGCTACAACTGGAGATTCACAACCTGAAACGCCAAGTTGAAAAACTGTCGAAGCAATCCGCGGAAAGTCAGTCCCTCCAAAGGGTCGCACAAGCAGAGGTGGGAGTTGAATTGAAATCCTTTGAGGAACTCGTTTATAAGAGTAATCAGACATTCGACCAGATGCAATCGGACTTTCAAACACAGGTTTCGGAACTGAAAAAGTTCTCCGAGATGTCGAAGACGGCGCTTCTTCGTACGCGCGACAAAGTGGAACAGTTTCTCGGTCAGCACGATTCTAAGCAGAATTTGCCCTGTCGAGCATTGAAGGAACAGCCAAGTGTCGGTGTGTTTGTCGATGTCCAGAATATGTTCTATGCTGCCAAAGACCGGTATGCCGGGCGGGTGGACTACATCAAACTGCTCGATCTCATTGTCGGACCGCGGCAGCTTGTTGTGGCGTATGCATACGTTGTCCAGATTCCGGAGATAAACCAGTCGGGATTCTTGTCCCTTCTTGAGCACAATGGATACACCATAAAGAGCAAGGACCTGCGCCTCCGAGGCGACGGCACCGCAAAGGGTGACTGGGACGTGGGAATCGCAATTGATATTGTCTCAATGCTAGGTGCGCTCGATGTCGTGATTCTCGCCAGCGGTGACGGCGATTTTTGCGCACTTGCGGAACTGATTAAACAACAAGGCAAGCGTGTCGAGGTTGTCGCCTTTGAGCACAATACATCAATGGACCTGCAACGAATGGCGGATCAGTTCTTTCCAATCGGCGACGAACTGCTCATTTGAGTTCGACCGTCAAGTATTCGACTGAAGAGCTAGGTGGGGCAAGGCTGTTTCCCCGCAACCGAACTCTTCCCCAAAACGCAGTATGTTTGACGCCGAGTTCCAGAGGATTATGAAAGCGATCGGCGGTGACGATCGCGCTCCAATGGAGATTCCCCGCTGCCCCGTTGCACTCTCAAAATTACCCGTCACGGCGCCTACTGTTCGGACCGGCTCGATATCCCATAGAGACCGGTCGTGTCATGGTCGAGGCAATATAGGTTCACGGTTCTCACTTTCCGATGACCACGCAAAAATCCAATCCCTCCGTTAATCCGAACCCGCCCGCGCACCATTCACATCTTTCACAAGCCGAGCCCCTTCCGCTTACAACCACTGCGGCGAGAGATCAGTGCCTTCTCGGAGATTGGTATTTCAATGAACGGCACTATACACTTGCAATTCAATCATACAAACGCGCACTGGAATTGGATCCGGAGTGCGCCGCCATACATCACAGGTTAGGGTTGGCATACTACAAAGAGGGGGAATTCGACTCCGCTAGAGACTCTTTCAAAAAGGCAATTTCACTAAACCCGTCGAATGCGCACTATCACTATTCGCTAGGGCAACTCCTGCAAGACTACCGTGATCTTGATGGTACGTGGCAAGAGGCAATCCGCGAATTTTCAAGAGCAATCGAGCTTGACCCGTCTTATGTCGAGGCGTGGTATGATCGGGGGTCGCTCCATGACAAGCGAGGCGAGCTTGCGAGGGCATGCCATGATTTTCAGCAGGTCGTGGCGCGAATGCCGAATTATGCCGCTCGTTACAATCTTGCGGTGCTATACATCAAGCGGCAGATGTGGGCCGAAGCGCAGGGGGCGTTGGAAGAGATTCTGAGCATTGAACCCAACGACTCCGATGCGTATTACCATCTTGCCGATGTGCATCTCAAGAGTTCGGGAGACTTGAACCTGGCGATTGACTGTCTGAAACACGCAATTGAGCGCGATCCCGACCACCTGGATGCCCGTTTCGCGCTGGGGCTGCTCTATGCAAAGAATCGTTACAAACAACCCGAATATCGCCAGGACGCGATCACGCAATTTGTCGAATTGGTTTCGAGCAATGAGAAGCTAAACACCTTTGACCAGATGGATCAGGTCTATTTTATTTTGGGAAGTCTTTACGACGATGTGCCCGCCGATGCGGAAATGGCGATATCCGCTTATCAGACGGGCTTGGAACATGTTTCTTCCGCGCAGGTCAGAAATAACCTCGGACTCTTATATTTGCAAAAAAAGCAGATTCAGAAAGCTGCAGAGGAATTCCGACAAGCGATCCGACTGGAACCGGAATATGAAGCCCCCTACCATAATCTTGCGAAACTCTACTTTTACGAGCACGACGAGGAACTTCTGAAAGATCTCCGCGGGTGGTTAACATTCAACCCACAGGAGGCGGCGGCGATAATCTTTCGACTCTCTCTCTCACTAATTGATGTCGCACGCGCCGAAGGGCATCAAAGCCTTTTTTCTCGTTTGCACCGTGTCAAAAACCTTGTTAGCGTCGGCGGCGCACAACTTCGATCGGCGTTACGGCAGTCGGACCCCGCCTCCAAACTGCACGGCAAACTGCACCGAACCTTAACTCAACATGAGGATTCATTTAACCAGTTGACTGAAATCCTGGAGACGTTGCGAACAGACGCACCGGTATCGGAGCTTGTTGATATTAATAGGCTTATCGAAAATCTGCTAATAAAACTGAGGTCGGTTTCCACGGGGAAGCGAATTGAGTGCAAACAGCAATTAGCGTCGAACCTGCCGTTTATAAAAGGCGATTCAAGCCAGCTTAAAGAAGCGTTCCACAACGTCCTGATCAATGCATTTGAAGCCATGGAAGACGGGGGCGTCCTTCAGATCCACACCGAATATCAGCCTCAATCCCTGCAAGTTCAAATTTCCGTCGCCGACTCAGGGAAGGGTATTCCGGATTCACTTCGACACAAAATTTTTCAGCCGGGGTATACGCTAAAAGAGGGGGGCAGTGGATTTGGATTGACCATCGTTCAACGAACCGTTCGTGATCACATGGGGAGTATTGATTTGCGCAGCGCGGAGGGAGGCGGAACGACATTCATAATCTACCTACCGGTAAATCCGGACGCGGTTCCCATAAAGACAAACCTGCAGATGCGGCCGATCTTTTACGAGGCGAGGGGCGATCTTGCTTTTGAAGAGCTAGTGTGAAGAGCGTACGAGATTGGGCGTCGGGGAGGCTGAAGATTAGCAGATTTGCCGCGCGGGATAATGCCGATTGGTCTTATTGTCGTATGGCAACCGAGATTTGGGATCTTGGTTTTTCGCGGAGGAGAAAATGGCAGAACGCATCTTGATTGCCGATGATCAAGAGGAAATACAAGACTTATTGAGAGAACTGCTCGCAAAACGGGGGGCAGAGGTCACTTCTGTCGGGACCGCCCAAGAAGCGCTCGATCTCATAGTAAAGGGCAGCGACGCATTCGATCTTGCTATCCTGGACCTCGATTTTGGGGCGGGGCAGATGAATGGTCTCGCTTGTCTGGAGGAAATTAGAAAAGCTACTACCACGCTCCCCGTAGTCATCTTGACCGGAAAGGGCACCGTATCAACTGCAGCGGAATCCATAAAGTTGGGCGCGGAAGAGTTCGTCGAGAAGGATTTTTACCTCGAAGAAAACATGGAACTTGCTCTCATGCGGCTCGACAATCTTATTCGCACGACAATTGATAATAAACGCCTGCGCCGGGAACGCGAATTCTACCGCGAGGAGTTGAAAGGCAAATACAACATCGTCGGCGAAAGCCCCCAAATCCAGCGGTTGATTCAGCAGATTCAGGAAGTCGCGCCCATACCGCGTCCCGTGTTAATCCGCGGTGAGCGGGGGACAGGGAAGGAATTGGTCGCAGCCGCTATCCATCGTGATAGTCATCGAAAGAAAAACGCCTTCATTACCATCAACTGTGCCGCATTGGCGGAAGGACTCTTGGAGTGTGAACTGTTTGGACAGGAAGATAACGCTTTCACCAACTCTTCGTTCCGTGAGGGACGCTTCGTGTTGGCGGACAAAGGGACGCTTTTTTTGGATGAGATCGGGAACATGTCTTTCGAGTTTCAACAGAAGATCCTCCGCGTATTGGAATATCAGCAGTTCGAGCGGGTCGGCGGATCCAAGACGTTAAAAGTGGACGTCCGTGTGCTTGCCGCAACGAACAGCGATCTTGAGTTGGACATGCAGCAGGGAAAATTCCGCGAAGATCTCTATGATCGGCTCGCGTTCGAAACTATCTGGTTGCCCCCGCTGCGTGAGCGCCGCGAAGATATCGAACTCTTGTGTTATCACTTCATGGAACGCTTGGCTGCCGAAGTCGCGGGGGTTAATCCCAAAAAACTGCTGCCGGAGACACTTGACTGTTTGAACGCTTATCGCTGGCCCGGGAATGTGCGCCAACTCAAGTATATAATAGAGCAAATCACCTACAAAGTTGAAGGTGACGCTATCGCTGTCCACCATTTGCCGGAGGAGATACTGGCGGCGCACACGGCAGAGACTGACGGGCAATCGTTAACCAACAGGTTGAGGGAGTATGAGAAGCAACTTTTGGTGGAAGCGTACGCGGAATCCCAAGGCGATTTGGAAACCGTAGCTCGACATCTCTCTATCCCGCTGGAAACCGCGAAACAGCTTGTTGAGAAACATCAGATTCTGTAACGTCCCGGCAGATACCAACGGCGCGCGGTATTGCGTTTCTGCAGTAGGCCATGTTTGCGGAGGCACTTGGCGTCTCAAACAGGCGTTCAAGGCACTCGCTGAAAATAAATGTCCGTCGACTCACCGCGGGAGTCCGTCCACACAATGACAGCGCCGCCATCGCCCTCCGCTACGACTCTCGGTGTCGTCTGGCTTCCATCGGCAGTACACACCGGGATCCCGTCCATCTTCCAGAGGGATCTGCCGCTGCCATCGATCCGTTGCGCGTAAATGGCATCGTGCGTTACATTGCCGTAGTCTTCACGGTAATCAAGCCAACATACGATGGCTCCGTGCGAACCGTCGGAAACGATAGCCGGTTTCCGCTGTTCTCCTTCCGCAGTACAGACGGGAACGCCGCGGTCTTGCCACATGCGGTCCCCGGTCGGACTCAGCTTCTGAGCATAAATGTCCGAGAAGATATCACGATCGTCCCGCCACACGACTATAAGACCACCTCTTCCGTCAGTTATACCGACGGGCACCTGCTGATTTGACGGCGCATCGCAGAGCGCGATGCCGTCCGTCTGCCAGTGAATTTCTCCCGTTGCGTCAATCCTCTGGACATAGATGTCGGCGCTGCTTAACAGGTTCGCATCGTTTCTGTAGTCGAGCCAGACCGAGAATACCCCGCCTATCCCATCCGGAACCACGAAGGGCGTACTTTGATGCCCGGCTGCCGTGCACACGGGAACACCGGTTTCCGTCCAGAGCGGCTTTCCGTTCTTATTCAGACGCTGCGCAAAAACATCCCAATCCACCGTGCTGATGTCCCACCATACCACGATGGCGCCGCCTTCACCATCCGCCGTCAAAAATGGATCGTACTGATCTCCTTCGCCCCGATATACCGGTACACCGTTATCATTCCACAGGGCTTGACCACGTGCGCTAATTTTCTGAGCGTAAATGTCCTGATTACCGTCTCGCCAATCCTCCCAGACGACAATTGTGTCTCCCGTTTCATCGGCGATTGCCCGCATGTCAGTCTTTACTGCGGTGTGAACACACACAGGAATTCCATCCTGTTGCCAGAGCGGTTTGCCACTTCCATCGACGCGTTGTGCGTAGATATCCTGGTTTCCATTCCGTCCATCTCCAAACACGATTATCGCCCCGCCATTGGCATCGGACACGACCGTGGGCCAAATCTGTTCGCTCGGAAGGCCACAGACCTGGACGCCATCTGTCGCCCAAAGCATATCGCCGTTTGCTCCCACGCGCTGCGCAAAGACATCCCTATCTTCGTTTCGGGCGTCTTGCCATGCTATTATAACGCCTCTCTCGCCGTCAGCCGCCAAATCGGGGAAATGCTGCTCATTCGCCGCGGTGCAAACCGGTTTACCTTGAGTCGAGTTTTCTCCCTGTTGGGCATGAAGCGATGGCACAAAGAGCATCGACAGCAGGATGATCTTGCAAACAGCCTTGAAGGAGAATGGGTATTGTGGATAGGGACGCGAAGAAAGTGGCATTGAATCTTCCAGCGATGAGAAAGAGATCATTAGGTTATCCGGCCACAATGAAGCCGAAATGAAAGAATGGCTTCGCCGTGAAAAATCAGCTCTTGCGCGGTATGAATGTGCGTCGAGGACACATCAAGCAGAAACCGGTCAGATTGTTTTCCAAAGGAATCAAGGGAGTCGTTAAATGGCAGGCACGTGATTCGGGCGCGGGGTAGTAAATCCAAGATGGTCGTGACATCTTGGGAAGGGCACTGAAAACGAGGTGCTTGAGTAAGTTACTAGAAGCACGTAAGACTCTCGGTGCTGCAGATGGTTGAACCTACATAGAAGATTCTAGCGTGACTACACGAAACTCGGCGGCATGTTACTGATTTATCCAATGACCAAAGATAGAGTCCATCGGATTGATCCAGCGTCCCTCTCCGGAGGTCGAAATCTCGGAATCCCAGACCCCATAATGCAAATGAAATCCTGTACTACGACCACTCGTGCCCACATAGCCGATGACTTCACCCCGGGCAACTTTTTTCCCGACACTCATACCGTCGGCAAATTTACTCATATGGCCATAAACCGTTTCCATTTTCGCCGAGGGGTGCTTCACTCTAATCATATTCCCAAAAAGTTTGTGATAATCGCAATATGAAATTGTCCCATGAGCAGCAGCTATTACGGGTGTGCCTTCTTTGGTCGCGATATCCAATCCAAAATGAAATTCGCGCCGCCTGGTCGTTGGATGTCTGCGCGGACCGTATTTGGAACTAAACCAGTAGATTTTGTCTTCGCCGTCTTCAGGCACAATTATCGGGAGGACAGAAGGCGTTTCATTCAGTTTCTTCTCTTCCTTCACCACATAGTCATAAACGTGTTCGATAGCAGCTTTGGCCTGCGCCACTCGTGCGCTTAGTGAGTCCGGTTTATCACTATTGTAGACTTGCAAGTGTGAAGTGGAATCCGTGTCAACGATTGCTTCAAGCGAGTTAGCACTAAATCCGGAACCGCCTTGTGCGATCCCCGCCTCTGATTCGGTGTCTATGTCTATCCCCAATCCGCTGCTCAACTTGTCAGCCATCCTCTTAATTTCGTTCATTTCTTTCTTTTCGGATGCAAGTTCGGATTTCAAGGATTCTACCTCTTTCTTAAGATTGGCATTCTTCGCTTCAACCGCTTCATGGCTGCTTCTGGAAAAAAGTCCGTAACTAATCCCTCCGAGTGCACTAACTATAACTGTAAAGAGGAAAATATATAATAACTTCAAGCACCACCTTCCGACCGAAACCTGTCGAACAGATTTGCCATCCGGGGACATAATGGCAAGTATGTATGAATTTTTCAATGTCTATCTCCTTAATGTTGTTTTCTTAAGGATTTGTGGATCGGTAAAATCCATTCCCTACACGCGACAACACTAGTATAGCACGATTCGAAAACCGAATCAAGCGTTTTGAATAAAAATTTTTCACCTTTAAAGCGATTTATTTGGTGCAAAATTATCTAAGACATACTACATCTGGGTTGGATGTACCCAGTCGAGCCATAACGGCTGATAAATCTTCAGAAAAATACCCTCACAGCATACTGAGGACACATTTCTGGATCTTACGTAATTATGTTAAACGACGGTCTTTTAGCTGACGTTTCACAAATTTCACAAAAATCGACGTATAACGTCACTTTTTTCATTCTGTTTGAAAACCTGTTGAGATTCGCTCGTTTGCCTCGCGCCGAGCTTATTCGTCGAACCCCCAGTTCCCCGATACGATGGTCATTTACTGTTGAATGGAACCCAATCCGCATGCTATGCTAAATTTCTGGTGTCAAGTGAACGGACGCGTCGGCAGATGAGTTAGCGGCACCCGTCATTCCGCGATCGTTTCGCACTTTTTCGGGAATGCAGCCGTCTTGCTGCTTCTCACAATTCCCAAATCCTCTTCCGTACCATCTGATACGGAAAACTCCACAATGAAAATTGTTATCGCACCGGATTCATTCAAGGGAAGCCTCACCGCTTTGCAAGCAGCCGAAGCCATGGAAGAGGGAATACGGAGGGTGTTTCCCGCCGCGCAGATCATGAAAACGCCGATGGCAGACGGGGGTGAGGGTACGGTCCGGTCGCTCGTTGATGCTACCGGTGGAAAGCTTTTGGTCGAGCAGGTCGCTAATCCTCTTGGGAATCAAATCGAGGCTGAGTATGGAATCCTCGGGGATGGAACAACGGCGGTCATTGAAATGGCGGCAGCTTCGGGGTTGACGCTTGTGCCCCGTGACCAACGTAATCCCCTTGTAACAACGACGTACGGCACCGGACAACTCATAAAAGCGGCTCTGGATCGAGGGTGTCGGAAGCTGATTGTCGGCATAGGCGGTAGTGCGACAAACGATGGCGGCGCCGGACTGGCGGAGGCCCTCGGCGCAAAACTGCTCACAAACGACGGCAAACCAATTCCGCCAGGAGGTGGGGGTTTGCGCTCACTCGATGTGATCGATATCGACGGCTTAGATCCCCGGCTTGCCGGAACCGTCACCGTTGTCGCTTGCGATGTAGATAATCCGTTGACGGGCATGAACGGGGCAGCCCATGTTTATGGACCGCAAAAAGGCGCTACGCCTAAAGTGGTAGAAGCACTGGACGCAAATCTTGCACATTTTGCCTGGATTGTTCAGCGCGACATGGGAAAAGTTGTTGGAGAGATACCAGGCGCGGGAGCCGCCGGCGGGTTAGGTGCGGGTTTGATCGCTTTTTTGAATGCCGAATTGAAATCCGGCGTGGAAATCGTGATTGATGCCGTACAGCTCGAAGAGCAACTTGAGGACGCCAACCTCGTCGTGACCGGGGAAGGAGAAATCAACTTTCAGACCGTTTTCGGAAAAACTCCGGTCGGCGTCGCGAAGCTCGCAAAGAAGTACGACATTCCCGTAATTGCAATAACCGGAAGCATCGCCGACGGAGCCGATGCCGTTTATGAAGCGGGAATCGATGCCGTTATAGATATCGTACCGGCGCCGATGCCGTTGGATCGTGCCATTGAAAACGCATTCGACCTTGCGGTTGACGCGGCTGCGAGCGCCGCGCGTTTCATCTCGGTTGGAATGCGTATCCCGCCGTAACGACGTACGCCCCTTTGCTACCTTTGTATAACCATCTTTCGCGTTTCTTGATAACCCCCGGCATCGATGGAATACCAATATACCCCGCTTCCGACCGATTCACCGGTGTCATTCCGCCCGTCCCAGTACGCGGCTTTCGACCGACAGAGATAATCGCCTGCGCCTCTTGCGCCGATAACTAGCCGCCGCACCAGTTGCCCGGAAACATCGTGAATCCGGATGCGGACGTCCGTCGACACGCGAAGTTGGTACGGCATCCAAGTCTCCGGATTGAACGGATTAGGGTAGTTTGGCAGCCGCGTCGTTTGCGTCGGTGTCGACGCCGCGGCCAAGGGCGCAAACCCTATCTGCTCCCTCGCACGCCCTACGATTCTTATTCGTTCAATGCCTGCCCACGGTGTGGCCTATTTGAGATCCCACAAAAGCGTTGTGCCATCGTCACTTCCGCTGTCAAGCGTGACGCAGCTGCGCGCATCATACAACCATATATCTTCACCAGTCGCAGCCGTGAATTATTTCGTGAGTTCAATAGTCAACCGCGGTTTGAAGATTTAGGAGGGCAGAACGTCTACGGGTAATCTAGCGGCGACTAAGTGGTTCTTACGCTATGAAAATTTGATTGAATACTGGGTGTCGGTACGGTTAGAAAGGGATCTCTATCGCACTCGTTATTCACTCGCTTGATCACGTACCGGCGTGGAAGAATGCGAGTCTTGCGCTCTCAAATAACACCTTCTCCAAAGTAAGTGATAGAGTGAAAAACGAGTTGCGAAATGAGGGAATCGTATCGTTACGCAAAACGGCGTACTCTGTACCACAATCTGTTGGATTGAAATCGCAATCTGCTGGTTTGCGGTACGAGAGTGTTACCGGTTGATAGCATTATTCCGACAGGGACAGTGGCACGCTCTCACGTATTAAATTCTTAGCGAGAGGACCAATTAGTCGGATCCTATAATATCTGAACACGGTGGGCCAGACTCTGAAAGCTAACGCGAAACTTCAATCCTTTCTTTGCTGAATGCTTCATCGATCCACTCTGAAATCCGCCATTCACCGTCTCTCAATTCAAAGATGAACAGATTATCCCCCTCGGCATACCAACCCGTATATCCGCCTTCGAGAGAGACGCCGTCCGCCACGAATCCTTGAATCCTATAATGGACCCTGACTTCAGCCCTGTCGCGCGCCGCGTTCAGTTCCACCTCGGGCGGCTCTTCCAACTCGATCTCGATATCTTGGTACAGTGCAAAAACGCGAACTGCCGATTCTCGCTCTTCGCGGACATCATCAAACCGCACGTCATCTGTCGTGTCGTCAGGTGTTCCCATATCCGAGACATAACGGAAACCGTCCGCCCAGAAGACACTCATGTATGCATCGATGTCTTCAGTTTCATAAGCGGTACGCCACGCTCTCAACGCGTCCTCTATCGCATCGATTTCTTGAGATTCGGGCGTGCCGACCGGACCAACGTCCCCGCAACTCAAAATGCATATAGCCATGAGAACCGTGAGTAGTGGAATGCCTGTTCTGGCGAATGCGCTAAACATGATTGAATACCTCCTTAAACGTGAAAACCAAAAAACTCTTCAAAAGGGCCACAGCCCTAGAGGATCGTTCTATCACTGAAGAATCAAACACTTGCACAATGATAGAGATAAACATGAACCGTAAGATTTTTCCCAACTTCTTTGTGGATTTACGGCGAGCACCGGTAATCTTATTATTCCGTTCCCAATAGCATTGTTACTCTTCAGTTTTTTTGCGCGAAGAGGAATATTAACCCTATTTCCCGACCAACATCTTCCGCGTGGCGCTAAAACCACCCGCGTTCAGCCTATAGAAGTAGACTCCATTTGTTACAGTCTCTCCCATCTCATTCCGCCCGTCCCAATACGCAGCACGGCTTCGACTGCGATAGGCACCGGCGGGTTGGTGTCCCACTGCCAACGTTCGAACCGCCTGCCCTTTCATATCGTAAATCGTCAAGGTTACCTCCGCCGGATTCTCCAATTGATACGGTATCCACGTCTCCGGATTGAACGGATTCGGGTAGTTTGGAAGTAGAGCCGTTTGCACCGGTGTCAAAGCCGTTGCCGACTGTGAAAGTTCGGCTGTTTGCATCATGCTGTTAATCGCTATGTTTTTGACTCCGCCCCATGTGGTGAGGTACACAAACTCCCACAGCAAAATCGTGCCGTCCCAGCTCCCACTAACAAGAGTATTCCCACCGGGAGAGAAGGCTAAAGACGAGACATCGTACGTATGGCCTTCAAGTATTCGCATGCTTTCGCCGGTGCGCGCATTCCAGATTCGAATCGTATCGTCGTAACTCCCACTGGCGAGTATGGGGACCTCGGGGAAGAATGCAACGCAAGAAACCCCGTCTGTATGCCCTTCCAGTATATGCAATTGGTCCCCTGTACGGGCATTCCAAATCCGAATCGTGTTATCGTTGCTTTCAATCCAAGGCTCAGGTTCTCCGCTTCCGCTTGCCAAAAATCTCCCGTCATGCGAGAACGCCAAGGAAGTAATCCCAGCCAGTTGTCCGGAAAGCGCCTGCCTATGTTCGCCAGTATGAGCATCCCACAGTCGAATTGTCTTGTCCTGACTCCCGCTGGCAAGCGTAAATCCGTCGGGAGAGAAAACCACGGACGTAACACCACTCCTATGTCCAAAAAGTGTCTGCTTGAGTTCGCGAGTACGGACATCCCACAATCGAATCGTGCCGTCCAGACTCCCACTGGCTAGCGTGTCTCCATCGGGCGAGAAAGCTGCGGAGTAGACTTGCTCATGATGCCCCACAAAGGGTCGATTGTACAATCCAGTGCGTCTGTTCCAGAACTGAACTAATCCGCCCCTATTCCATGCCATGGTGCTCCCATCGGGAGAAAACGCTATGCAGCGTAAGCTGCTTGTAAAAGTCTCGGGTGACCCCAAGTGTTCTCCGGTGCGAGCGTCCCACAGGCGAACCATACTGTCCCAGCCCCCTGCACTTGCAAACGAATCACCGTCCGGAGAAAAAGCGACGTAGATGTCCCGCCAATTCCAATGATCTTGAACGGTGCGTAAAATCTCTCCGGTGCGAGCGTCCCAAAATCGAATCACGCTTTCGCCGCCCTGCGATTGTGCGACGGCGATAGTGGAACCATCGGGGGAAAACGCTACGGCTTTGACCCTATCCCGGCGACCTTCAAGGGAAGGTACGGCTCCCACGACATCGCCCCACGTGCGAATCGTATCGTCAGAACTCCCGCGGGCGAATATAGGTCCACTTTGCAAGAACACTATAGGACTTATCCAATGCCGGTGAAGTCCAACAGTAAGAGTAAATGAGGTTTCCCCAGTAGACGCATCCCACAGATGTACTTTGTTGTTCCTACTCCCAAATTGAAGACCTTCAAGCGTACGTAAGGATTCCCCGGTGTGGACATCCCACAGGCGAATCATCTTGTCCCTGCCCCTACTGGCAAGCGTTAACCCATCGGGCGAGAACACTATGGATTTGACACTATCTGTATGCCCCTCAAGGGTGTGGATGCCTTTTCCGGTACGGACATCCCATAATCGAATCGTAGTGTCCCAGCTCCCACTGGCAAGCTTGGTTCCATCGGGTGAGAAAGCAACAAAAGTCACAAAACTCTCATGTCCGGTGAGCAGGTTGACTTCGGCGCCGGTGGTTGTGTCGTAAAACCAAATACCGATGCTGCTTGCTACCGCTAACCGGGTGCCGTCTGGAGTATACGCAATATTGCCGGATATCCAACCCTTGCCAAGGCGCGATTTGACGCCTTCGGGCAAACCCAATAGGGTATAGTCTTGGGCAAAACCAGACTCTAGGAACAAAACAGAACCGATCAGCAGGTTAAACTGGATAAACTTTGATGGGCTTATCATATGATGTTCCGTTCCGACGAAGGTGAAATTTATTTCCCGACCAACATCTTTCGTGTGGCGGTGAAATCTCCCGCGGACAGCGTGTAGAAATAGACGCCGTCCGCCACCGTCTCGCCCATTTCATTCCGTCCGTCCCAATAAGCTGCACGATCCCGGCGTTGATAAACGCCTGCGGGCTGGTGTCCTACTTCCAGCATTCGAACCGCCTGCCCAATCATGTCATAAATCGTCAAGGTCACCTGCGCCGGATTCTCCAATTGATACGGTATCCACGTCTCCGGATTGAACGGATTCGGGTAGTTTGCAAGGAGTGCCGTCTCCATCGGGATAGAAAGAGCGGATAAGCGTGAACGATTGAACCGTTGCCTCTTGCGATCTACGACGCTTGTGTGCTTAATATCTGCCCACGAGGTGAGGCGCCTGAACTCCCACAGCAATATCGTACTATCCCGACTCCCACTGACCAGCGTATTACCATCAGGAGAGAACACCACGGAACTCACCCAGTCGGTATGGCCCTTGAGGATTTGCATGCTTTCGCCGGTGCGGGCAGCCCAAATTCGAATCGTATTGTCGTAACTCCCACTGGCGAGTACGGGTGCATCGGGTGAGAATGCGACACAGGAGACTGAGGTGGTATGTCCCTCCAAAATATGCAGATGTTCGCCGGTACGGACATCCCAGATCCAGATTGTCTTGCCGATGCTTTCGGGATAAGGTCCCCCGCTAGCGCTTGCCAACATTTCCCCGTCGTGCGAGAACGCTACGGACCTAATCTCATCCAGGTGTCCGGTTAAGGTCTGCCGGTGTTCTCCAGTGCGTCCATCCCATAGGCAAACCGTTTTGTCCACACCCCCACTGGCAAGCGTAAAGCCATCGGGGGAGAAAGCCACGGAATTAACGCCGCCCTCGTGCGCATGAAACGTCTGAAACTGTTCGGGAACACGCACATCCCACAATCCAATCGAGCCGTCCCAGCCCCCGCTGACAAGCGTGCCTCCATCGGGAGAGAAAGCGATAGATCTGTCGCCCCCGGAGTGTCCCCCTATGTTTCGGAATCGGAGCACTCCGGTGCGTACATCCCATGGCCGAATTATGCCTCCGTCATTCCAGACAAGCGTGCGCCCATCGGGCGAGAACACTATGGAACGCACGAGGTCAGTAGATGTCGCGGGTCTACCGAGGAGTTCGCCGGAGCGGACATCCCACAGACGCACCATGCTATCCCAGCCCCCGACGCTTGCAAGCGTGTATCCGTCGGGTGAAAGAGCCACATAGACAGAGCCATTTGTCGCATCCCAGTGCCCCGAAAGAGAGTGTCGGATCTTTCCGGTGCGAGCGTCCCATAATAGAATCACCGTTTCGTCATATCCCTTCATTGCAAAGGCAAGTGCGGAACCATCCGGCGGAAACGCTACGTGTTCGTTCTTATGTAGGAGATTTTTAAGCGATGGCGCGGCTTCTACCGCGCGGTTATACGGTGAATGAATCGTACTGCGCATACCATCTCGGACAAGCGTCGATCCGTCGGGCAAGAACACTGAAGAACTTAACCAGCGCTGATGGCGTTCAGGAGCAGTTACAGGTTCACCGGTATCAATAACCCACAGACGAATCTCTTCCTCTCTCCAACCGGCAAGCGTCGATCCATCGGGCGAAAACGTGATGGCAATGACACTGTCTCGACGCTGCGCAAGGGTGTGGGTGCCCATGCCTGTACGGACATCCCACAATTGAATGGTGTAGTCCCAAGCCGCGCTGGCTAACTTGGTTCCATCGGGCGAGAACGCTATAGCTTCGACGCTGCGTGTATGCCCCTCAAGCGTATGAGTGCCTTTACCCGTGCGGACATCCCACAATCGAATCGTATCGTCCCAGCCCAAGCTGGCAAAATTGGTTCCATCAGGTGAGAACACCATGATGTCGACTCCACCTGTATGCCCCTCAAGGGTGTGGATGCTTTTACCTGTACGGACATCCCACAATCGAATCGATCTGTCCCAGCAGACGCCGGCGATCTTGGTTCCGTCCGGCGAGAATGCTATTGAATTAACCTGCTTCGTGTGCCCGATAAGCAAATTGATTTCTGCCCCGGTCTCCACATCATGAAGCCAAACACCGGCGCTGCACGGCACCGCTAACACGGTTCCCTCCGGGGAGAACATAATGTCACCAGATATCGAACCCTTCCCAACGCGCGCTTTTGCGCCCTCGGGCAAACCCTGTCGAGTGTAGTCTTGCGCATAGCTCGAGCTAAGAGACAGAGCGGCAACGACCGAAATGATAATTGGCACGAACAATCGAAAATTTCTCATCTGACAATATCCCATACCGGCGAATCGAAATCCTACTTGCCGACCAGCATCTTCCTCGTGGCGGAAAAATCACCCGCAGTCAATGTGCAAAAATAAACCCCGTTCGCCACCGTTTCTCTATTTTGATTGCATCCGTCCCAAAACGCCGCACGCTCGCGGTTCCGATACATCCCGGCGGGTTGATGTCCCATATCCAGCGTCCGAACCGCCCGTCCCTTCATGTCATAAATCGTCAGCATCACTTCTGCCGGTTCTCCCAACTGATAAGGTATCCACGTCTCCGGATTGAACGGATTCGGGTAGTTTGACAGGAGTGCCGTATCTATCGGGATGATAAGATTGGCTGGAGGCGAAGCGCCCGGCAATTGCCTAGTTCCGGCAGAGACCGATTCTCTCTTAATGTCGCCCCATGCTGTGGCACGCATTAAATCCCATAGTAATATTGTGCCATCAGAACTTCTACTGACAAGCGTGGCGCTGTCGGGAGAAAACGTAATGGATCGAACCCACCCCGCATGTCCTTCTAAGGTCCGCAGGTGTCTGCCAGTAGAAACATCCCACAAACGAACCGTATTGTCCAAACCTCCACTGGCAAATATAGATCCATCCGGCGAAAACGCTACAGATAGAATTCCCTTCGCGTGCCCCTTAAGGGTTTGAAACTGCTGCCCGGTACGGGCGTCCCAAATTCGGATCGCGTTGCTGCCCCATCCGCCTCCACTGGCAAGCGTCTGTCCATTCGATGAAATCGCCACACACCTAATCCCCTCTATATTCCCTCCAAATATCTGCAAGTGGTCACCGGTGGAAACATCCCATAAACGAATTGTACCGTCGTCACTCCCACTGGCAAGCTTGAATCCATCAAGGGAGAAAGCTATTGAACTCACTCCATCCGTATGCCCCCTAAGGATGTACAGCACCTCCCCGGTGCGCGCATCCCACAGACGAACTGTTCCGTCCCCATTTCCACTGGCAAGCGCGGAACCATCGGGCGAGAAATCAATGGTGTTGATCCAACCCCTATTTCCCTTCAGAGTTTTTGTGCGTTCTCCGGTACGGGTGTCCCACAGACGAATCATTCGATCCTCGCTCCCGCAGGCAAGCGTAAATCCATCGGGGGACAACGCAACGGATCCGACCCAGCCTATATTTCCCACGATTGCGCGTCTGTGTTTTCCCGTGTGTACATCCCACAGATGAATCGTGTTGTCGTGATCTGAAGTGACGAGGGTTGGTCCTCCGGGCAAGAACGCGACGGAACGAGGATAATCTGCATGTCCCTCCAGTGTATGAAGGTGTTCTCCGGTACGGGTGTCCCACAGACGAACCGCGTCATCGTCACCCGCACTGGCGAGCGTAGAGCCATCGGGTGAGAACGCCACCGAATCAACCCCCCAATTATGTCCCACTAGGGTATGCGTCTGTTTCCACGTACGGGTATCCCACAGCCGTACCGTGTCATCATACCAGCCTCCCGCGCTCGCAAGCATGTCTCCTTCGGGCGAGAAGGCCACCCAACCAACCGTCGCCCTATGTCCTTCAAGGGTTTGCACATGTTCCCACGTGCCGGTGTCCCACAACTCAATTCTTCCGGGCGGACTCGACGCTCCGGCTCCGCCCAGAAGCCTTCCGGCAGCAAGCGTGAGTCCGTCAGGGGAGAACGCGACAACGAAGTTTCCCCCAGTTTGATAATCACGCATTGTTTTTATGGCATCTCCGGTGCGCACATCCCATACACGGAGGGTTGCGTCTGATGCTGCACTGGCAAGCGTGAAGCCATCGGGCGAAAACGCCACGGACTGGAGCCTATCTTCATGGCCAGTAAGAGTGTGCAATCCCTCTCCCGTGCGGGTATCCCACAGCCGAATGGTTCTGTCCCAAGCTCCACTGGCAAGCGTGAAACCGTCCGGGGAAAATGCAACGCAATTAATACCGCCGACATGTCCTTCGAGCGTCCGCACGTGTTTCCCGTTACCCGCATCCCACAATCGGAGACCATCATAATACCCAACGGCGAGCGTGGCGCTATCAGGCGAGAACGCCACGGAATATGCAATGCGTGTATGCCTTGCGATCAGGTTTACCTCCGCGTAGGTGTGCGCATCATACAGCCAAATGCCGATGTAACTCGTGACTGCGAGCCGCCGACCATCCGGGGAATAGGCGACATTGCCAGTTATCCCGCCTTTACCGAGCCTCGCTTTTGCGCCCTCGGGCAACCCCCATCGGGTAGAGTCCTGGGCAAAACTGATTCGCAGAGCCAAAGTGAAAACGATCAAAAGCCAGAGTTTGAAAAGCCGAGATTTTCTCATTGAATGATGTTCCTTACGGAAAACGTGAGTTTCACTTGCCGACCAGCATTTTGCGCGTGGCAGAAAAATCACCTGCAGTCAGCCTATAAAAATAGACGCCATTCGCCACCGTCTCGCCATGCCGATTACGCCCGTCCCAATACGCGGCACGATCCCGGATCTGATAAACACCGGCGGGTTGGTGCCCTACTTCCAGCGCCCGAACGGTCTGTCCCTTCATATCGTAAATCGTCAACGCCACCTCTGCGGGATTTTTCAGTTGATACGGCATCCACGTCTCCGGGTTGAACGGATTTGAGCAGTTTGCGAGGAGCGCAGTTTCTGTCGACGCTAAAAGTGCGACTGAAGGTGAGAGTTCCGGCAATTGCCTCGTCAAATCGGTAGCCGCCGCTCGCTTCGCCTCACCCCACGTCCTTGAACGCATCAGGTCCCACAATAAAATTGTGCCATCGTTGCTCCCACTTGCCAGCGTTAGCCCATCGGGAGAAAACGCTACGGAACCCACCCACCAGTATGTCCCTCAAGTGTCCACAGACGTTCTTCGGTGTTAGCGTCCCATATGCGAATCGTGTCGTCCGAACCTCCGCTCGCAAGCCTGGCTCCATCGGGAGAAGACGCCACGGACGTGACAGCGCCGTGGTGCCCCACAAGAGCGTGCGTGGCTTTCGCTGTACGGAGATCGCAGAGACGAATTATCGCATCCCGATTGCCGCCGCTAGCAAGCACCGAACCATCGGGCGAGAAAGCTACGGCATACACCTCTTCCGAATGACCGGTGAGAAGGCTGACTTCGGCACCTGTGTTCGCGTCGTAGAGCCACACGCCAATGCTACTCGCGACGGCAAGCCTCGTCCCGTCAGGGGAATAGGCAATCTTGCATGTGATCTCTCCCTTTCCGAGCCGCATCTTGGCGCCCTCGTGCAATTCCCATCGGGTATAGTTTTGTGCAAAACCGCCCTCCAAGAAGAAAACAGAAACGATCAGCAGGTAAAACTGGAAAAACTTCGATGGTCTAATCACAAGATTTCCCTTTTCAACGAAGGCGAAATTCACTTTCCGATCAACATTTTGCCGGTGGCGGAAAAACCATCGGCGATGAGTGTACAGAAATAGACGCCATTTACTACCATCTCGCCCTGCTGATTGCGCCCGTCCCAATACGCGGCACGATCCCGACTCCGATATACGCCGGGGAATTGGTGTCCCATCTCCAGCGTTCGAACGATCTGTCCAGTCATATTTAAAATCGTCAAGGTGACATCTGCCGGTTTCCTCAACTGATAAGGTATCCACGTCTCCGGATTGAAAGGATTCGGGTAGTTCGGAAATAGAGCCGTCTCCATCGGGATAATGGGAACCGCCGGTAGTGAGAGTTCTACCGATTGCCTCGTCCCGCCGACAATTTCCAATCGTTTTATCTCGCCCCACGTCGTGAGGCGCCTCACGTCCCATAGCAAGGTTGTGCCATCGCCACTCCCACTGACAAGCGTGGTTCCGTCGGGCGAGAAGGTCACGAAACGTACCGACCCCATATGTCCTTCAAAGGTCTGCAGGTGTTCACCGGTGAATACATCCCATAGTCGAACTGTACGGTCATAGCTTCCGCTGGCGAGCGTTGAACCGTGGGGTGAAAACGCGACGCAATCGACCGAGGCGGTGTGACCTGCAAGCGTCGCCAAGTGTTCCCCGGTGCGCGCATCCCACAGAAGTATCGTGTCATCCCGGTAACCGCCGGCACTCGCCAACGTATTCCGATCGGGAGAGAACACCACGGATGAAACGCTCGCTGAATGCCCTTCAAGGATGTGCAGCTGTCTTCCTGTGCGGACATCCCACAGCCGAATTGTCTTATCATCGGACGCCCCGCCACTGGCAAGTGTGACCCCGTCGGGGGAAAACGCAACGGAACTGACACCATCCGTGTGTTCTCTAACGGAATACAACTGCTTGCCACTCTGTACATCCCACAGGCGAACTAGCTTGTCCCCACCGCCGCTAGCGAGCGTGAACCCATCCGGTGAGAAAGCGATAGCGCCGACCGAAGCCTTATGTCCATTCAGAATCTCTATGAGTTCTCCGGACCGTGTGTCCCATAGACGAATCATTAGGTCTCTGCTTCCGCACGCGAGGGTGAGTCCATCCGGGGTCAGCGCAACGCGCCCGCCGACCCAGCCTATATTTCCCACGATAGCGCGCCTGTGTGTTCCAGAGTGAGCATCCCACAGATGGATGGAGTTGTCGATACGACCAGTGACATGCACCGGTCCATCCGGCAAGTACGCGAAGGCACGAGGATAATCTGCATGTCCCTCCAGTGTGTGAAGGTGTTCTCCGGTGCGGGCATCCCACAGGCGAACCGTGTCATCGTGATCACTCGCACTGGCGAGCGTGAGACCATCGGGCGAGAACGCCACGGATTCAATCCACCGACTACTCCCCACTAGGGTGTGCGTCTGTGTCCAAGTGCGGGTATCCCACAATCGCACCGTGTCGTCATACCATCCTCCCCCGCTGGCAAGCGCGTTTCCATCGGACGAGAAGGCCACGCAACCCACCGTCGCCTTATGTCCCTGGAGGGTCTGCACATGTTCCCACGTGCGGGTATCCCACAGCTTGATCTCGCCGGGAGGACTCGGCTCGCCGGCCCCGCTCGAATCTCTTGCTCCGGCAAGCGTAAGTCCGTCCGGGGAGAACGCCGCCATATAACCTCCCCAGCGCGAAGCTTCGCCCAGCGTATGTATGGCTTCTCCGGTGCGGACATCCCATAGTCGAATCGTGTCGTCGTCACTCCCGCTCGCGAGCGTGATGCCGTCGGGCGAGAACGCTACGGACCGGACATCATCTGTATGCCCTTCAAGCGTGTGTAGACTCACCCCGGCGCGGGCATCCCATAGTCGAATTGTTTTGTCCCTACCACCACTGGCGAGCGTGATGCCGTCGGAGGAAAACGCCACGCAATGAACACGGCCGACATGCCCTTCGAGTGTGCGCTCGTGTTTCCCGGTACCCCCATCCCACAATCGGAGGGAATCATAATACCCAACGGCGAGCAGGGAGCTATCGTGCGAGAACGCTACGGAGTATGCCCGGCTCGTATGCCTTGCGATCAGGTTTGTCTCGGCGTAGGTACTCGCATCATACAGCCATATGCCGATGTTGGTCGCAACCGCGAGCCGCCGACCATCCGGGGAATAGGCGATATTTCCAGATATGGCGCCTTTACCCAAGCGCGCTTTGGCGCCACCGGGCAAACCCCATCGAGTATAGTCTTGGGCAAAACCAGCTCGCAGAGCCAGAGAGAAAACGATCAAGAAGCTAAGTTTGAGAAACCGAGATTTTCGCACCGAATGATGTTCCTTGCCGCGATATAGAACCTACGGGGTTACGGCACACGGGGATCTCTATCGCACTCGCTATCCACTCGCTTGATTCTACAACTTTTTAGTTGCCGACCAACATTTTGCGCGTGGCGGTGAAATCTCCCGCAGACAGCGTGTAGAAATAGACGCCGTTCGCCACAGGTTCTCCCAGTTCATTCCGCCCGTCCCAATATGCGGCGCTGTGCGTGTTTTGATACATCCCGGCGGGTTGATGGCCTACTGTCAGTGAGCGAACTGCTCGCCCCTTCAAATCATATATCGCCAGCGTCACATCTGCCGGTTTCTTCAACTGATACGGTATCCATGTCTCCGGATTAAACGGATTCGGGTAGTTTGGCAGAAGCGCCGATTCCAGCGGCGTTAAATTCGTTGGCGGCGGTAAAAGTTTGGGTGTGTGCATAATGCCATCAGCCGCCGTGTACTTGATATCGCCCCATGTAGTAAAACGCCTGAATTCCCATAGCAAAATCGTGCTGTCCCAACTCCCACTAACCAGCGTGTTACCGTCGGAGGAGAATGCTAGAGACGTGACGGCATTCATGTGACCTTCAAGTGTATGTATGTTTTTACCGGTGCGTGCATCCCAAATTCGAATCGTATTGTCGTAACTCCCACTGGCGAGTATGGGGACTCCGGGGTAGAATGAAACACTGGAAACCCCATCCGTATGTCCCTCCAGTGAATGCAGATGGTCGCCCGTACGGGCGTCCCAAATCCGAATTGTATTATCGTCGCTTCCACTAAATGGCCAACGTCCGCTGCTGCAGCTTGCCAGCAGTTTTCCGTCATGCGAGAACGCGACGGTAACAATCTCATCCATTTGACTGGAAAGCGCTCGAATGTGTTCCCCGGTGCGTGCATCCCATAGACGAACCGTTTTGTCCCTGCCCCCGCTGGCAAGCGTCAAACCGTCAGGGGAGAAAGCCACGGAAGTCACCCCGCCCTTGTGCGCAAAAAAAAGCCGCTTGTTTTCGCGAGCACGGACATCCCACAGTCCAATCGAGGTGTTGCTACTCCCGCTGGCGAGCGTGGCTCCGTCGGGAGAGAACGCGATAGAATCGACGCTCGAAGAGTGTCCCCCAAAGTCCGGGTAGCGGAACACGCCGGTGCGCGCCTCCCACGACCGAATTCTTCCACCTTCGGCCCAGACGAGTGTGCTTCCATCGGGGGAAAACGCCATGGACGACACGGAAGTCGCAAAAGTCTCGGGCCTGCCGAGCAGTTCGCCGGTGCGGGCGTCCCACAGACGAACCGTACTGTCATAGCTCCCGGCGCTCACGATGGTGTGTCCGTCACGTGAAATAGCGACATGTATGTCTCTTATGTTATTTCCAGCGCTCCAGTGACCTGTAAGGTAGTATAAAAACGCCCCGGTGCGAGCGTCCCAAAATTGAATCTCACTTTCGTCACCCCACCATGTGTGCCAACGCCCCAGTGCAATGACAAGCGTGGAACCGTCGGGGGAAAAAGTGGCGGCTTTTATCTTTTCCAATTCGCCTTTAAAGGACGGTACGACATCCGTGACACGGAGGTTCGGTTTCCTGTCTGACGCGAATACGATAGAACTTAGCCAATGCCGGCGATGTTCAGCAGAAAGAGTAAATGCGGTTTCCCCGGTATCGGCATCCCGCAGGCGAACCTCGTTGTTCCTACTCCCTAGCTGAAGGCCTTCAAGCGTTTGCAGGGCTTCACCGGTGCTTACATCCCAAAGTTGTATTATCTTGTCCCTGCTCTTACTTGCAAGTTTAGAGCCGTCGGGCGAGAAGGCTATGGCGTCGATACTAGCTGTGTGCCCCGCAAGGGTGCGGGTGACTTTCCATGTGAGGACATCCCACAGACGAACCGTTCTGTCCCGGCTTCCGCTGGCAAGCCGAGATCCATCGGGTGAGAATGCTACGCAACCAACCGCCTCCGCATGCCCGACAAGCAGCTTGATTTCAGCCCCGGTCCCCACATCGTACAGCCAGACACCGGGGTAGCACGGCACCGCCAACACGGTTCCTTCCGGAGAGAACGCAACATCGCCTGATATCCAACCTTTACCGAGCCGCATCTTTGCGCCCTCCGGCAAGCCCCACCGGGTATAGTCTTGGGCGATACCATGTTGTGAAAACAGAACGGTAACCAGCCAAAAACCGAACGTGAACAACTGCGACATTTTCATCTGATGATTACCTTTTGCCGCGAATTTGAATCTTACTTGCCAACCAACATCTTTCGCGTGGCGGAATAATCGCCCGCGGACAGTGTGTAGAAATAGACGCCGTTTGCCACCGTCTCGCCCAGCTCATTCCGTCCGTTCCAATACGCCGCTTGCGCCCGACTCCGATAGGCGCCCGCTGATTGTTGTCCCAATACCAGCGTCCGAACTACCTCCCCATTCATGTCATAGATTGCCAACACTACGTCCGCCGGTTTCGCCAACCGGTACGGTATCCACGTCTCCGGATTGAAGGGGTTAGGGTAGTTTGGCAGCAGCGCCGATTCAATCGGGACAATGGGAGCGGCTGACGGTGAAAGCTGTACCGTCTGCTTAGCCGCATCGACAAACGCCGGTCGTTTTATGCCGCCCCAAGTTGTGGGCTGCCTCACATCCCACAGGTGAACCGTGCCGTCTTCGCTCACGCTAGCCAGGGTTGAACCGTCTGGCGA
Source organism: Candidatus Poribacteria bacterium (assembly GCA_028820655.1). Lineage (GTDB taxonomy): Bacteria > Poribacteria > WGA-4E > WGA-4E > JAJDTR01 > JAJDTR01. Next base: position 350,413 of record JAPPIK010000006.1, read on the forward strand.
GAAAACCACGCTGGTGACCTCCAGCCAGTTCCAGTTAAAGGTCTTCCTGATTCCCCCGCTATGCACATCCCGCAATCGAATCGCGGCGTCTCGGCTCCCGCTGGCAACCATGTCCCCGCGGCGGGAGAACGCAATAGCGCTGACATCATCCATATTGTAATCAAGGATGCGCAGATTTTTCCCGGCGTGCACATCCCACAATCGTATCGTATTGTCTCGACTCCCGCTGGCAATCATGGAACCGTCCGACAGAAACAGTACGGAAATGACATCGTCTGTATGTCCCTGAAGCGTCCCCAAGTTTTCTCCCGTACGCACGTCCCACAAACGAATCGTGTCGTCCAGGCTTCCACTGGCAAGTGTAAATCCGCTCTGAGAAAATGCTATGGACGAAACCGCGTTCACATGCCGTCCGAGCGTATGTACTCTATTTCCCGTGCGCACATCCCACACCCGAATTGTGTTGTCCCAACCGCCGCTGGCGAGCGTGCGCCCGTCGGGGGAGAACGCCACCGAATACACCTTACCGGCATGCGCCTCAAGCGTATGTTGCCCTTCTCCGGAGCGGATATCCCACAGCCGAACCGTCCCGTCGAATTGTCCGCCACCGCTGGCAAGGGTATTCCCATCAGGGGAAAACGCCACACAACTCACTCCGTGCGTATGTCCCTCAAGTGTTCGCTTGTGCTCCAAAGTTCGCGCATTCCACACGCGAATCGTGCCGTCACCGCTGCTGTGTGCAAAGAGATGTCCTTCGAGCGAAAATGCAACAGAGCTTTCCACGTACGAATTTCCGTCACGATACCCCTTAACGGTATGCTTGTGTTCCCGATTGCGCACGTCCCAAAAACGAAGCGTACCATCCTCACTTGCGCTGACAAGCGTGAGCCCGTCGGGCGAGATCGCGATTGAAGTCACCGTACCGGTATGTCCCGTTAGCGTCCCAATGTGTTCTCCTGTGCGCCAATTCCACACACGTATTGTCTCGTCCCGACTCCCGCTGCAAAGTACCTGTCCGTCCGGGGAGAACGCTACCGAAGTTACTACGCTCACATGCCCCTCAATCGCCTGCAGGTGCTCACCCGTGCGCGCATCCCACAAACGCACCGTGGGGTCAGCCCAATCGCCGGCGCTGGCAAGGGTTGAACCGTCTGGCGAGAACGCCAACCAATTGGCTTCATCCGAATGCCCCTCAAGCGTATGCAAGCGCTCGCCCGTGTGCGCATTCCATAAATGTACCGTGTTATCATTCCAACCGTCAGCGCTGGCAAGGGTTGAACCGTCAGGCGAGAACGCCACCGCATTCACCGAGATTCTGTGTCCTTCAAACGCGTCCAGGTACCCACCCGTACCGACATCCCACAAACTTATTGAGTCGTCATGCTCTGAGCCGATACGATTTCCGCTAGCGAGGGTAGAGCCGTCGGGGGAAAACGCCAGGCAAGTTATATACAGCGCATTGACTTCGATCGTTCGCCGGTGCTCACCCGTGTAGGCGTCCCACAGACGCATTGTAGGGTCGTCCCTGCCTCGTCCGCCGCTTGCAAGCGTGGCGCCGTCCGGAGAAAACGCGACGGAACCGACCCGCGCCGTGTGCCCGCTGAGCAGGCCGAGTTCGGCGCCGGTATTGGCGTCATAAATCCAAATACCGGCAGTGCTCGCGATCGCGAACCGAGTCCCGTCGGGTGAATAGGATATATTACTGGTTATCTCGCCCTTCCCGAGGCGCATTTTCGCACCTGTGGGCAGTCCCCATCGCGTATAATCTTGTGCGAAACTGCTAGGTGCAAACAGAACAGCAGCGAGCAACAAGAAGAATATGAACCCCCATTCACTTTTCATGCGGTTGTTCTTCCCGCGATGAGGCTCTCTTCGCACCGTTTTCTCCTTTTTCGCCGGGCTGGCAGAGTCGCCGCTAATTTCACAAGATTCATGCGGCGTGTGCTTCGAGATTCCCCCGCCTGCAACGTGTAAAAATACAGACCGCTCGAAACCGACTCGCCCGCATCATTCCGCCCATCCCAATAGGCGGCTTGAGACCGAGAAAGATAATCGCCCTCGGGCTTTTCGCCGAGGTTTAGGGTCCGCACCTGACGACCCGACGCATCGTGAATTCGAATGTCTACATGGGCTAACTCGCTCAGTCGATACGGAATCCATGTTTCCGGGTTGAACGGGTTGGGGAAGTTCGGCAACAGCGCAGTCTTCTTAATCTGTCCCAAGAAAACCGGTTTGGGAAGAAGGAGTGCAGTGACATCCCAAATCTGCGGCGACGGATATGTGAAACGATTGAGGAGCGCCGATCCGTCCTGGGTCACATCCCAATATTCAGGCAGGCTTGGGTGTTCAAGCGGTTGGTTGGCGCGCCAATTCCAAATCTGCAGACCATCCTTTCCGTTCACAAAAAGATAGCGTCCGTCTGCGGTGAAATGTGCAGGACCTCCGTCTGTAATCCAAAATATCCGTTCCGCAGAATGTTTCTCGAGTCGCCATCCCACAACTGATCGGTACGATGCAAATACCAGCATCGGAGGAGTCGCATGCGGATGAAATACGAGGTTCGCGCCATAGGTATAATGCAGGGGCATTGCCGGAATCCACGCATAGCGATAACTATACCCGTTTTCGCCCTGTTCCCACAGGTGTAATCGGGTGTGCTGGTCCGATGCGGCAAGATAACGGTCGTCTTCACTGAACGCAATGAAGAATCCCGGGTTGATTCCTAGCAACTCGCGCCGGTGCGGTCGATCAACGTCTACTACGATCATTGCGTTATTTCGATAAGCCGCCGTCGCAATGCGGTTTCCGCGGTTACTAAACGTAAGCCCCAGCGCCGCCATAGCGTCGGGAAGATACGTCTGCAGTTCACCGGTATGTATATCCCGAACTTCCGTGCCGTCTGCGTGCAACCCTACCGCGAATCGACGACTATCCGCAGAGATGGCTAACGTCATTCGATAGTTCTGTGCCCCCTCGAATACAGTTTTCCGCAACGAGCCCGATGGCACATCCCAAATTTTAATCAACGTGTCATTTACCTCCACGAGCGATCTGCCGTCCGGGCTGAGCTTACTCCAACCACCGCCGCCGTAATCTGCCCATAGTCTTAACTGTCGATTCTGTTTCATGTCCCAAAGAACGGCAACTTGACCGTGATACTGAAGAATCGCACGGCTTTCATCGGGAGATATTGAGACGTGGCTGAGGGCGGCCGGTTCCGCACGGATTTCGTTAATCAACGCGCCTGTCTCAACGTCCCAGACGCGCAGTCGGTCATTGAACGAATTCGTATATGCCGGAGACGGCGTCCTGGTCCCCACGTACAGCCGTCGGCTGTCTCGGCTGAAAAAGAGTTCGAACACTTCACCCGCATGGCGAGCTTGGACATCCCCATTCCGCAACGTTCCCACCAGTTGCCGCGTACCGGCTTTCCACAGGTAGACCTTCGTCGACTCCACCTCGGTCGTGGCAATCCACTGTCCATCGGGGCTGTAGACGACCTTGGTCACCCAGCCGTCATGACCTTCCAAATGCCCGGCAAGCTTTCGTGTCTCAAGATCCCAAATCTCGGCATCCGGACGTATCGATCCGACCGCAAGAAATCGATCGTCGGGACTGAAGGCTATGGAGAAGACGAACGGCGGCCGGTCATTGCACCTCGAACTGCTCCAGCCACCGCCAGATCGATGATAACACTCAAGGATAGGTCTCCTCTTGTCTTCCAACCGGCCAACCCATTCTCCCATCTCCCAATCCAGCAAGAAAATCTCGTCTGTCCCGCCATTTATCGCGAGGAGCGGCTGTTTCCCGCCGAACGCAACGAGAAACGGATAATCCAACACACCTCCCGACCATGATCGGACAGATTCAAATTCCCATTCGCCGAGTTTCTTTTGTTCGTTTATGTTCCAGAGTTCGACCATGTCTCTTCTCTTGATAGCAAGCTGCCTCCCATCCGGACTGACTGTCACGAACCTGAAGAACTCCGAGCTACCCGCGAAGTTCGCCAACACCGCGTCGTTGTCCGGATCCACGATCTCCATATGCTTTGACCTCACGCGAAGCATATTGCCGTCCGGTAGGAACCTGAGTTGGCGAATTCCCTCTTTCCCAATCGTTCCAACCGGCTCCATCGCCGCCGCTTCAGCAAGTATGGAAAACCACGAAAAGAATACGACGATAGATGTTCTCATTTTTGTGTCCGAGATAACGTGCATGGTTTTTCGTTATACCTGCGCAAATGCTATGCCAAGCGCAAATATCGTGGAGAAACCTGTCATTACGTAGACTTCTTGCGCGATGCGGCGCATTTGCGGGGTTCAGACAGTTCAGTTTTTGGACAGGATTGTTCAGAAATGGGGACTCGGTTAGCTCGTTTCTGTGCATGTGTAGAATTTAGCGACCGATTTACCTTCCATACTGTTCTCCACTGTTTCACGTTTACCTTCTCCTTAGCGCACTTTTTGAGGTCAAATCCTCCCCGCTGACCACTGGTCGCGGACGCTGCTTTCCCCTTCAATTGCACTTGATCTTATTCGGATTTTGTTGTATACTCCCTTCAAACGCTGTTTCACACGATATCTCCTCGAAGGTCGACAGGTAAATCCGACAATCCTCCCGTGCAGCAGGCAAGGTATTGTCCTAACCGCCGTATTCGCATAAAGCCGCGCGCTGGGTGATTAGAACACGCTGTGAAATGGCTCAAATACATAAGGATTTCTATGAATATCCGATTGCTCTTGAGTCGCTGATGTTGTCGTCATGCGTTCAATTGTCTCTGAACACGATTCACGCGCATGACAGCGATTCAAACATTCAAATTGGAGGGTCGAGACGATGTCAAAAATTCGCGTCGCTATTGTTGGTCTCGGAAACTGTGCATCTTCGTTGATTCAAGGAGTTCATTACTATCGGGACGCCAAAGACGATGACTTCGTGCCCGGTCTCATGCACGTAAACGTGGGCGACTATCACGTAAGCGATATCGAGATTGTGGCGGCGTTTGATGTGGATAGCAATAAAGTTGGCAGGGATGTCGCCGAGGCGATTTGGGTCGAACCGAACAACACCATCAAATTCTCGGATGTGCCGGAGACTGGAGTGACCGTCCACCGCGGACCGACCATGGACGGATTCGCCAAGTATTACCGTGAAACCGTGGAAGAATCATCTGCGGAAGCCGCCGACGTGGCTGCGGTGTTACGCGAAAGCCAGACTGACGTCCTAATAAACTACCTGCCCGTCGGCAGCGAAGAAGCGACCAAATGGTATATGACGCAGGCATTGGACGCAGGGTGCGGCGTCGTCAATTGCATGCCGGTTTTCATCGCTAAAAACGATCAGTGGCGTGCCAAGTTTGAGTCTGCGGGACTGCCCATTGTTGGAGACGACATTAAGGCGCAATTCGGCGCGACGATTGTTCATCGGGCGCTGACAAAACTGATGAGCGACCGCGGTTTGAAAGTTGACCGCACCTCTCAGCTCAACGTGGGCGGGAACATGGACTTCAAGAATATGCTGGAGAAAGAACGGTTGGAGTCCAAGCGAATCTCAAAGACCGACGCCGTCGTCTCTCAACTCAACCACGACATTTCGCCAAAGAACGTGTACATAGGTCCGAGCGACTATGTGCCGTGGCTTGACGATCGAAAGTGGTGCTATCTCCATCTGGAAGGGACCGAATTTGGTGACATTCCGGTAAGGGTTGAGTTGAAACTGGAAGTCTGGGATTCGCCAAACTCGGCTGGTGTGTCGATTGATGCTATCCGATGCTGCAAGATTGCACGTGACCGCGGAATCGGCGGGGCGCTCTACGGACCAAGCGCCTACTTCATGAAATCACCTCCAAGACAGTATCCCGATTCCGAAGCCAGAGAGATGCTGGAAGCGTTCATCGGAGGACGTTAAACTGGATCGGAGCTGCAAGATATGAATTGCGCTTGAATCAAGCCCAATCATCTAGTTTTCAGCCGACATCAATCGCTGACTGTGAGGAGCAAACTTTTATGCCACGTTTCCGTGCCATTCACACGATTGAACTGAAACCCGATGTTGAAGGGGATTTGTTTGAAGATTTCATGTTGCGCGAGTTTTTGCCCGCGATTCGCTCGTTACCCGGCTGCTTGGGAGTGGAGTTGCTTAAAGGGTATCAAGGAGAGCTTGACGGCGTGGCGCATGCCGAGTCCGATTACGGTTGGTTGTCGCTTTGGGAAAGTGTAGAAGCCAACAACGCCGCTTGGTCTAAAGCGGGAACTCACCACACACCCGATCAAATTCAAAAGGTGAATTCCAAACTATATCATTTCGCCGCGAACTATTCGCTGGTGGGTGGATTTACGATTGCATCAACCGTCTAACGCATTGCTTGAGCATCAAGTGAGTGAATGATGAGGTTGATAGAAATCCCATAGAACTCTGATCGTAAATCCCATGCGGGGGAGATCCCCCTTCCGACTGACCACGGTTAATATTCTCTATCGCGGGATTTGCTGGCGCGCGGGAATACTTATCGCCGCCGTCATTCGCCCGGTTGGTTTATTCGCTCGCTTAATCTCCTTATCCGGCCCTTAATCGATTCAGAGATCGCTCTTACGCCCAATAGAGACGGTTTTCCTACTCATTATTCAGACAACCGCTTCCTGCCAGTCAAAGTATCTGCTTAAACGTGTCTCGCTTCAATTCTCCCAAAAAGACCATTCCCGCCGCATAGTACATCACTGACAACGGAATGAGCACCCAAATCGGGGCTAGTTTTCTGAGTACGATCAACCCGCAACCCATTGTCGCGGAAAGCACCACGGCTTTGATGGCATACCGCATACCGGTGAGCGTTGCGATGCGGCGAGAAATGTAAACGAAACCGGCAAGGAATAAAAACCCTTCACTGACTATTAGGGACGTTGCGGCGCCAACATGGCTGTATCGAGGAATGAGCAGATAGTTTAACGCCACGTTTACGAATGTCGTCATTCCCATAAGCAACGTGAACTGGACGCGTTTATCCGCCGCGCGCAATACGGTGATCGAGGTTGTTGTCAAGAATGCGAGCCCGCACGACCAGCTCAACAGTTGTAGTGCGGGGGCGACACTTTCAGGATCGTATTTGTCCGCGGGCAAAATCGAAACTATCTCCCACGCTAACGCCGCAATTCCAACAGCCGTGGGAAGTCCGAGCAGAACCATCCATCGCGTGGCGTAGGTGTAGGCGGCGCGAAATTCACTCCTATCGTTCTCGAAAGCACGAGACATTAACGGAAACATCGCGCCCAAGAAAGCGCCCGGTAGGATAGTGACCGCGTTTACGATGGTATGCGCCAAGCCATACCAAGCGTTTGCAACGATGCCGTCCGGACTCAGCTTTTCAAGCATAATCGCACCGATCCGAAAATACACGAGATGGAGCATATTACCGAGCGCAAAGGGCAGTGCTTGTCGCATCAGCACAGCCCAGATGTGTAAATCGAATCGAAAGCGCAATCCGACAAATTTCCATCGCGCAAACGCGACACTCAGCGCCAAATTCATGCATCCCGCAATCAAGATCACGAGGCAGAATTCTTGAAGACTCCCGCCCAAGACAATCAGCGCGCCGCCAACAACACAAACCACCGTTCGTTCGGCGATGACGGTATAGGCTTCATACTTCATCTGTTCGAACGCCCGAAAGACACAGCGGTACGACAGTGCAATCAAGTTAAGTATCTCCGCCAAACCGAGCAATTTGATGATCTGCATTGTGGCTGCCGGATAACCTAACAGACGCCCCACCCCAACCATCAATCCGTATGCCGCAATCGATAACAGGATTCTAATGATTAGGGCATTGCCAACGAAATGGCGTGCTTCATTTAAACGCAGCGTCATTTCTCGAATCAGCGGCGTATGCATACCCAATTCGATCACGGTCGCAATGAGATTGGTGAAGGAAATGGCAAGAAAATAAACCCCCATCTCTTTTTCCCCAAAGTAACGCGTCATGAGGAGAAATGTCACGCCGAGAGAGAACAAGCGGGTGACGAGATGAGCGGCTAGAAGGGCAGACGTGTTTTCAAAGACGCGATTCATAGGGTAAAAACGCGTGGCATGTAGGAATGGAGGGGAATCTCTCGGGTTGGTTGCAAACTTGCGCCTGTTTCTTCGATGATGTTACCGCAGTACCAAGACATGAAAGACGGTATTTCATGCAGGGAGGGATACTAATTTCCGGTTTTGCCATACAGGCCTTTCCGGATATAGTTTGGAATTAATCCAAAGCAGTCATCCGATTCGCCGCGCAAAAGGTGTTCGCGCCCGATTCGAGCGATGTTGGTACCGCGCGGCACGTTAAAGGTAGACGCGGCGAGAATCAAGGCATCACCGAATGTTTCTCGTATCTTCTTTGCATATCTACTCAAACCGTCGCCGACAAAAACGGCGGAACTTTCAACGCAATTTAGCAACGCTTCAATCGAGAGGCATAGATCTTCGCATCTGCGTTCCAGATTTGCCCCTCCGTGAAAAACCGCACCATAAACTTCATCCCGGCGCGCGTCCAAAATCGGGCAAATCAGGCCGTTGGAATAGCGCAGATTATAGGCAATCGCCTCTAGCGTTGAAACACCGACAATCGGTTTCTTGATGGCATAGCAGAGCGACTTCGCCGTGCCAACCCCGATTCGGACTCCCGTAAATGATCCGGGACCTATCCCCACGGCACAAGCGTCCACGTCATGAACCGTCAAATCTCCCCACTTCAAGACCTGATCTATCGCGGGCATCAATCGGGAAGAGTGGGCTTGCGTGATGTTCAGCGTATGTTCGGCGATAAAATCGTCTCCCTCGATTAAGCCAACGCTGCCAATCGGGGTCGAGGTATCGATTCCAAGTATCTTCATCCGCTTCGTCTACCACGGCCTCCCTCTTGGGTTCAGCGCGGGCGGAACTTCGTTTTTGACAGCCTTGACCGTTTTCAGATACGCCCAAATGGATTTAAGATCCTCATCGTTCATCTCCGCATAGTTTTTCAAGGGCATTGGGGGAAAGATTTTCCGATTTGACTCGACGCCTTGATGGCGCCCCGTCCGCAACGCGCCGACGAACATTTTCTCGGTCCACTCTCCTAGCCCCGTTTCCTTGTCCGGCGTCAGGTTGGTGGCAAAAGTAGTACCGAAGGGTGCCGCAAATGCTGTCATGGTCGGTGCGGTGACCATGAAAATGTCCTGTCCCATCATGGTTCTGAAGTCGTACCTCGGGTAGCCCGCGCTAGCCGGATGCCCTGCCAAGTACATACTCATATCCGGGTCTGCACCTTTGCGCGGGGTGTGACACTGTCCGCACGCGCCAACAGTGTCCACGAGATATTTTCCGCGCTTTACAATATCGTCCTGCCCCTGAACTCTGTTAAGGAAAATCACCGTAAAAGTCAACGCCGAGAAACTTATGAATCCAATGAACCAACGTTTTTTGCGCATGGCATACTCCTTTCTATATTGAATTGGGGGGTCCATTATATCATCGCCGGAAGGTATTTGCAATGCGTCGCCTTACCGGCACGTATATTTCAGTGGGAGCGGGCTCCCGCACGCTCAGAAACCGAGTCTTCTCTTCAGAACAGAATATTTTCTGCACTCCTGTAGGGCGGATTATCTCTTATCAAGTCCCAGATTCAGACGATCACCAAGAAGCGACATCCGATAGGTTGGGCAAAACTCGATGAAACCGGACTTCCGTGTCATGTAACGCCCCTTAAAAGGCCGCAATGCGCAGATATGGGCTTGAAGTGTAAGTTGTGACTCGGTATACGTCTCTAGCATTCTGTAATCGAAGGGAGGTTCAAATGTTAGCAGATGTAGAAAACACGCTTCTCAACACGAGCGAGATACGAGAGATAGGCGTACAACGCGATCAGGATGGCAATGAGAATTCGCGGACGATTATGATTCACATCACGGACAACAATCATTATATTTTCTCGCGTCAAGCGGCTAAAGCATTGGCGCGCAATAACTTGGAGGAATTGTGATCTATCTTGAGGAAGGCAAATTGTTTGATAGATCTGCGATCCCTTCGTTCTTACCTTTCTCCTATGGAGGTCAAACGTGTTCAGTTGATACAATGAACCATTTTCCCGATGAACGTGCATGCCTCACGTTTTCGGATGAGATACGGTGCAAAGATGTGGCATTCTGCCCATTCTGTGCGAGTACCAAAGGAGATCGGAACAAAAAGAACAATCAGGTTAACCAATGGAATCCTTACGACTGTTCCTCCGTTTTTTGAGTGTCGCATGGCACACTTATCCAAGGCTCGAAAGTGCCGCTCAAGGCATTTATTTGTCATGCTTATGCTCAACGCGAATAAAAGTGAATCTAGTCATCAATTCTGACGTGATCTCGGCTTGAATCGTAAGACCGCATGGTACAGGCAAGATCGGAGGCGACGGCTAATGAAAGATGATGATTGGACGATTCTTAAGTGAATAGCCGAAGCGGACGAGACCTATATGGGCGGGAAACCACGACAGGGAAACTAACGCGAGAACGACCACAAACCGAGAGGACTAGGCGGGACTACTAAGACACCAGTAATAGGATTGGTTGAGCGAGGCGGGAAATTGACAGCCAAGATGGTTGATAGCGTGATTAATGACCGCATGAAGGAATTAATGATTCTGAACATGTCATCACCCCAATCTACGCTCATGACTGACGAGAGTCCAATCTATTACTTCGTGGACGGGTTAATGAAGCATAAATCGGTTAATCATAACATCCAGTATGTGGACGGGGCTCTTCATACTAACACGATTGAGGCGTTCTGGAGCCTGCTCAAGCGGGCTTGGCACGGAATACATCATCACTATAGCAAACGCTACAGGCCACTTTATGTGGCTGAAGCATGTTATAAGAACAGCCATCAAAACACCGAGAGCCTGGTTGATGCGTTCATTCGGGATTACTTTTCTTAGTTTGCACGTGCAACTGGGTTATATGCTCTAGGTGAATTTGTTCGATCCTGTCTAACCGTTGCTCTAATCTAACCTCCAAGCGCCGAATATCTTCTTTGGTTGCCATATTGGTAAAAAGAAATCCGATTATGCCTCCCAACAACATTAGAGTCTGTATCCCCATCGCGATCCATGATTGACGTGTCATAATCATAGCCTCCAAAAGTGGTGTAGCTGCCTAGTATTCAATAACAATATCACTTTTTGAGAGAGGGAATCAACCTATTCGGCGGATTTATGGATACTCTTTCCACGTTCTTGCGTTTGACGATCTTCCGAATTTTCTGCTCATGCGCCAATTCCAAGCGAAATATAGGATTCCTACCAAGTAACACTCAACATTGCACTCCTCTGGAGTGCGGAGATTGGGCGCATCACGATTCTATTGACATGGCACTCCGCTGGAGTGAAAACCAGACCACGAAGGAACACTATTACGGCCAGTCATAGAGCGAAAAATTAACGTATCCCGCTGATGGATTGTGATCCGCAAACTAACAGTTTGCGGTACAAGAGTGTTACGTGCTGAATGAATTATTGCGACAGGGATAATAGCGCGCTCTCAAGTAACACTTTCTCCAAAGTAAGTGATACAGCGAAAAACGAGTTGCGAAATGAGGGACTCGTATCGTTACGCATAATGGCGTGCTGTGTACCACAATCTGTTAGATTGTGATCGCAAACTAACAGTTTGCGGTACGAGAGCGTTACTTGCTGAAAGAATTCTACCGGCAGGGATAATGGGACGCTATCAAGTAACAGTTTTTCAAAACCAATCTTAGAGAAGGAAATCTGTACCACAATCTGTTAGATTATGATACGCAAACTAACAGTTTACGGTACAAGAGTGTTACCTGCAGCATGAATTATTCCGACAGGGATACTGTCACGCTCTCAAGTAACACGCGACATTGCACTCCGCTGGAGTGCAGGAATTAAGCTCGTCGTAATCTACAGACATCTGGGATCTCTATGGGACTTCTATCGCCTTCGCTGGTCGCTTAGTTGATTCTATTCAGTCGCTTGATCCTCTGGAGCGAGGAACCAGTGTTACTTCTGGGATGAATTATACCGCCAAGGACAATGGCGCGCTCTCAAATACCGGATTCGGACAATCGTCAATTCACGCCATCCAATGGGTTCGGTCATATACCCTGTAACGCAACGCTCGCGTCTTGGATAGCCCCTCAAATAGCTTGAACCGCCACGAAGATTCTGTTAAACTCAATCGGCATTTACAGACCCGAATCTCACAATGAAATCTACTCAAACGGCTATAATATAACTGGAGGGATAACTACAAGGAGGAAATTTTGGATTGTATTTTCTGCTCGATTGTTTCCGGCGATATTCCTGCGATAAAGGTTTATGAAGACACCGAAACCCTAAGTTTCATGGACATCAACCCGGGAAACCCCGGACACCTATTGGTAATCCCGAAACAGCATTACCGTAATATCTTCGATATCCCTCCCGAAACCGCGGGGAAGATTATGGCGGTTGGAGCAAAACTCGCGGGAGCGATTAAGGATGTATTGAGACCGGACGGTCTGAATCTCTTCCAATCCAGTGAAGCGGCGGCTTTTCAGTCAGTGTTACACTTCCATCTGCACCTGCTCCCGCGTTGGGAGGGTGATTCACTACTTCTACCGTGGAAGCCGAAACCGGGCAACATGAACGAAATTCGCGAGGTAGCCGCTCATCTTCAAGAGTGCCTCAATTGAACCGTATTCTGTGGGAGCGATCTCCGAATCGTGACTGTTGGTGGACTCGCCAATAATCCACTCCGACGGCAATCATCAAGCCGACGCTGTCCTTTTCTGTCTTCTTAATCCACGATTCAAAATTTCCCTGTCTCCCCACTCAAGGCGACCGCGCTTGCATCCAATCCCAAACATCCGAGACATTCTCGCTAAACGAGCCTTGCGGCACAAACCTCTCCTCGAAAAACGCCGTTCCGACCGTAAATCCGCGCGGTTTCGAATCCAACACTTCGCCAATGCGTTCATACGACCCGATGCTTCCGGCGCACACAACCGGGACGTTCGTGGCTTCGACGACCGCTGCCAGCAAACCTATCGCCTCCCCAACATGCCTATAGGCGAGAAGATCCATCCCGTCCACCCCTTCAGCTTCTAACTGTTGGGCGTGGGCAACAATCTCACCTACGCTGCCCTCTAAGACAGTGGGATGGCTATGCACATTACCCAAAAATGGATAGTATGCAACCGATTTGTCTTTAAGATATTCGTTAATCGAGTCATAAAAGACGGTTCCCATCAGGATATCGACCCCCGACTCAACGGCAAGTTCTGCGCCGCGCATTCCCTCCTCTTCCGAAAGGCTTACCACTTCAAGATAGGTTGTCTTCCCGGCCTCCGACATTTGGCGTACCAATTCCCTTATTCTCTCCTTTGGAAGCCCGACATCCTTAAATCCCCAATGCCCAACCGGAAAATCCTTCATTTCGTCGAAGAGTTCCAGCGCGTTCTGAACCGTTCGATCATTATATGTAAGCATAACGATAAGTTCAGGATCCATCAATGTCCAATCCTTCAGTTTCCCGGGCGATCCACGTAATTTCCGAGATTGTCTCGCGTAAGAAAAAAGGTGGTAGGCACACACCGTAGGCCGTAACCTTTTAGATTCGAGGCATCAGTCGGATCGTGACCACGGAGAAAGGCTCGATCGTCAACCCCACCGAATGCGAACCGCTAGGCATCACCCGTTGGTTCTCCTCGACAATATTTGTTTCAAACACCTGTCCAAGCGCCAAATACGGTAGGGTCACTGTTGCCGTCGTGTCCTTTCCCTCGGTCTCGATAAGCCGCAAAATGTAGCCTTCGTCATCTTCCGCTTTCTTGAACGTCAACACCATCACGTTCGGCGCATCGACTTCACAGAACGAGGCCGTTGAAGGCAGTGCGCCCCCCTTGCCAGACCCGTCCATCCAGATCGAGAGCGGTGGATTGGCGGCGTCCCACCCGAACCGTCTTGGCTCGCCTCCGCGCCAATCGCCCTCGTGGGTGCTGAACGAGTAGCGCACCAGATATTCGCACGGGTGGACGTTGATGAAGTTCGTACCGAAGTTATTGTAACTGACGAGAGAATAGATGTGCCCCTTCTCCAACTCTCCCGGCTTCAAAAACTCGTGCCCGTAGTTCGGACCGCGCGCGTGATGGTGAGCGCTCGAGACATAACCGGGCCATAAGCCACCGAACTCCGCCATCGGAGTGTCCATCGCGGTCCAGACGATACCCCACTCACCGTTACTCACCTCAGCCCAATGTTGCACGGCATAGCTGTCCGTGTTGGATCCGGGAATTTGGTCGCGGATAGGTTCGATGACCGCGTTGGTCGCCTCGAAGTGGAATTTAGGATTGTCCATCCGGAATGGAAAGGCAAAAAATACCTCTTTCGTCGGTGTTGAATCCCGCAAAATCCTGGCGTTGAAGTCAATCCGCTTGACGGCATGGTAGAGCGTGATTTCCTGTGTCACGCGAGGACAGCACGAGCTTTCGGCTTTCAGCGTTATGGTAGTGAACAAGGGACCGGATTCCGTGATCGATGCGCTCAGCAATCGGCTCAATTCCTCCTTGCCCGTACCGCAATCTCGGACAATCATACGCCCGAATCCGTGCGGAGCGTCCGAGTCGATCAGATCACGCCCTGTCTCTTTGTCGAGCAGAGTCATTATTGTGCCCTGTTCGGCGTCCAACTCCAATCTGAAGAAGCGATTTTCCATGACATCGGCGGTGGCAGTGCACGATTCTTCGTAGCGGGGCCATTCATCGCAGGGAGCGATCTGGTAGGATCTATAGCCCATGGCTGGCAAATCATCGGCGAGAAAAACCAGCTCCGTCATACCGCCAACCGCAACTCCTTCGGCGGCCCAAGGCACCGTTGCTTGCGGATCCGTCGTGCGGACTATCTGATACGGCGCGCGCTTGCCCGTCCCTATCTCCACCAATTCAAAGGGTTTTTCGATTGTCTCGGCGGGAAGACTTACAATCCCGCGCCCGATTGCGCCCCCGAGAACGAGCTTGGGCCCTTCGTCTTCTCGGCTAGGCGGTACGATGTGCATGGGACTGCTGTGTGGCTGCCAGATGCGCAGCGGCGCTCTCACTACATCCGTGCGCTCCCACGATAAAGAGTTGAAGGCTGTTACCGTGTAGCCTTCATCGGGCAGCGCGATTTCGTCGGCAATCCTGTTGCCCGCTTTGACGACTAAATCGTGAGTCAGCGCCGCTGCGCGGTAGGCGAACCCGCTCTTGTTGCTCCAACACCCGTCTTGGGCGGGACCGCCAGGACTCCACATCCCCCAGCAGTGTTCATCGTAATTTAAGGTCTCTCTGTACGCCTCATCGATTACGGCTTTCGGATATTCATAGTCGGACGCCGTAATCTCGGCGATGGTCGCCAGCTTCTCAGCCGTCAGCAACTCATCGTGTGTGTTTCGATTGAGCGCCGTTTCTCGCGGCGTGCACGTCGCCAACACGGGATAGTCCGTGCCGGGCAGGTCGCCGCGCAACGCCTTCACCGTATGGCCCCACTTTTCCTCGAACCGTTTGAAGAACTGTGTCGGAGTAGCGGTTTTCAGTCGGGGATATGCCCAGTGGGTGTTCCATTCGCGGGCAATGTGGGCAAAGCGTATCGTGGGAGGCGAGTTGTCGCGTACCCCGCTGACCAAGGGACGATAGACCATGTCATAGGCGTAACCCTTCTCTTCAAGACCTCGCAAAAAGCCCGGCAACTCGCGGAGTGCATGGCGATAACTTGTTGGCGTCCAAATGTCCTCGTCAAACGGATCGTGCCAATAGAACACCGATGCGCCGTCCGGCCCCTCCCACCGGTGCGCGCCGGGGCGCTCTATGGGCAGAACCGCCTCCTCGTCCCAGCACGGGTGAACATCATGAAAATACCAAAATGGGAGCGCGGCGAGAAAATACTTCACGCCGGCTTTTGCCAGTGTGCTCGCCATACCCCATGAAAACCCCGGTATGTCATTGTGTTGTGCGGACGTGATCTGAATGCCGTACTCCCGTTTGAGTCGGAAGGACGGATATAGGAGACGTATCATCTCCTCGTGACCGCACAACTCCTGCGTTTGATTGCCGTACAGCGCCCCAATCTCTATCTGTCCCTGTTTGACATAATGCACCATTCGTTCAACCATCTCTTTGGGACGCCTCTCGACAAATTGCATTACCGACCAGGCCTGCTCCGCTAGATAACGAAACTTGGAGTCCTCGTGCCAATCCGCCGTCTCCTCGCAGTAACGAAGCACGTCGTCCATAAACTCGGTGTGCTCGACAAAAAGGTTGGCGGGCATGTCGCTGTACCCCAAGTCATGATGCGAGAAGTGAACCATGTAAATTTCCCAGTGTTTCTGCGGTTCCCAATCTACTGTTTTCTCATCTTGAGCAGTTCCGTCAATTCGTAGACTGAAACTGACTTGACCGGGAGATCTAATGTCGGGGACATATACCTCGCACTCGTTCACACCTGACTTGATCGTACCAAGTGTTAGCGACTCATCCACCGACTCGCTTCGAAGTACAAGATAAGCGGCTGCCTCACGACCGGTGTTTTCCACCGTCAGACGCACCTGTTGGCGCAGCGTAGCACCGCTCTGAACAAAGAATATCGTCGGTTCGACATTGAGAATACGCAAGTGGCTTGACATTAATCTACCTCGTAGAATAAGCGCGTAGAAATGCAAAGAGATGTTGCAAGTAACGGCATTCTATCATAAGGCAAGACCCGCGTCAATCATACTGAAGTTGTCACATCGGAACCACTTCATACGACTGAAGACCTTGAAGGGTGGGCATTGCCCACCGCTTTTCTGCACGATTGACTCACCATCGCTAAAGCCGGCAGGGCGCATTAGAGATTTTCAGTCGTTCCTCTCTTCTATACTTTTCTCCCATCTTCACTCACGCTGCACGTCTAGTTATGAGAAAATCGGAACACGTATCTACCGCCCAAAATACCGGTTCCTTTGAGTGGACTTCTTGAGAAATCCCCTTCACAAACCAACTGCTGATCCGTATAATGAAACTTGGCGTGTCGTTTAGAAGCGTTAACCATTACGGTTGCAACATTCCCAATTACCTACAATTACTCTGTACCAAGGTTAACCATGACACAATCCCGATTACCAACCGACAGTTCATCGATTCACTGGCAGCCTGAGTTGGACACTGACGAACACCTTGATTGGAACATGGGCGTAGGACGTTTGGTGAAAGCTACCCTCGCGGCGGCGATGGACGGCGATCTTGCCGCCCTTCGCAACCTGATCGAGGCGGACCCTACGCTCGTCGATTGCAATGTGGGCTACCGCGAACCGTTGTACTTTGCGGTTGGGAACAATCACCGAGACTGCGTCCGTTATCTCGTGGATAATGGCGCCGAGGTAACTTACCGTTCCGGGGATCGGACGCATCAGAGACCGATAGAACGGGCGCTGGATAGGGGATTCGACGAAATAGCCAATCTTCTGAAGGCCGTTGTGGAACAGCGGTGCGGCTGCCTGTACGTTGATGACGGTGAAACTCTCGCCGAATACATTCGGGGGCGTGACCTAAATAAGGTGATTTCCCATCTGTCTCGCCATCCGGAACATATCCATGCCTGCGACGACCGGGGTAACATGCCGATACATTGGGCGGTGTTGACCATGAACATCCCGATGGTACGCGCGCTCCTCGATCGAAGCGCCGATGTCAATGGCGCCCGTCCGGATGGGGCGCGTCCAATAGATTTGGTCTTCGGCGACTACTTCTTTATACGCCGCGATGTGCCGCCGGAAGCGCTCTCGGAGAATAGGGTTATGTTGGGGTATTTACTTGCCCGCGGCGCGGAATACGATCTGCGTACCGCCGCGAGTGTCGGGGACACCGAAGAGGTACGCCGCCAGATCGCCGCCGACCCGCAGGTCCTCCACCGCCTGCCCGAATACTTTACGTGGTACACCGGTACCGCATTGTGTAACGCCGCCATGTCCGGCCATAGCGATATCGTTCAACTGCTGTTGGAAGCCGGCGCTAATCCCAGTCAACCCGAGCCAGGGTTGGCGCCGCGAGGGAGCGCGCTCATCGGAGCCGCTTCCCGAGGAGATGAGGAACTTGTGCGTCTTCTCTTGGATCACGGCGCCGATCCAAACGGCGGTGTGGAATCGTCAGGCAACCCTTGTGGCCGCGCGGCGAACGAGGCCATACGACAGCTTCTTGTAGATGCCGGTGGAAGATTTGAGGAATACGACAACCTGAGCGGGGTACCAATCACACTGTTAGAGGAAATGTTCGGAGGCATACCCGTGCGCTACTTCGTTGATAACCGAGACGCGACCGGGTTGCGGGAGAGTCTACGCGAGTCGCCCGAGCGTGCCGTTGAGGCGTTTGAATATGCCCTCGGTGATCGTGAGTTCATGAAGATCTGTCTAGCGGTCGATCCCGACCTGTATGAAAAAGCCGCGCCCGACATGGTCGTCAATCTGGCAGATACGCCGGGATATGAGGCGGAAGCGGAGCGGATGGCGAGTGCGGCGGACTTGAACAGACCGGATTGGCTGGGAAGAACCGTTTTGCACCGCATAGCTGCCGGAGAAGGATCGGCAAAGGCGTCGGGCAATCTCAAGATAGCACAACTCCTGATACGTCACGGCGCGCGCCTTGATCTATCGGAGCAGGAATACAGCAGTACACCGCTTGGGTGGGCGGCCAGGGCAGGTCAGGTTGAGATGGTCGAATACCTGCTCGGCGAAGGCGCTCCGATGGACGCTCCCTTCAAGTGGGTGGAACCTTTGGCGTGGGCACGTCGTCGAAATCACTCCGACATCGTTAGCATTCTTGAGGCGGCGCATTGAACTATCGGGATAAGCTAGAGTGGGCATGAAGAGGCATCGTGGAGACGGAGCGGTACATAGGTTGATTAGTCATAGAGCACTACAACTAGGCGCTTTGGACCATGGACGCCCAGCGTCAACGTGAACTCAATGTCCGCCGATTTGCTAGGACCGCTGATGAGGTTTAGGTTAGACGGCATTGGCATCTCTTTGTTGCGCGAAGCCGTCCACGTAAATATATCCGGTTCGAGACACGAAACGGGAACAAGCGCGATATGCACAGGCGGCAGTAGCGTTGCCAGACGACTCTTTCCGACCCCGCTGTGAACGACGAGGCTGCCCGTTTCCGCCAGCGCCGCCTCGACCCCGGATAGCCCCGCGTCGGCCCGCGCGCAGAATTCGCGCAAATCTCCCGGTGTTTTCCCAACCAGGTACAACTCGCGGTGGGGCCAACGATCATCTAACCTCGCTTCGGCAAGCGGCGCCTCATTGTTGGCGATGACCGTTTGTGCAGAAATCTCGTCTAAGATTGTTCCGACCTCTATCAATGCGGTTTCCAGAGTCTCAGTGCGGCGAACTTCCCCTCTCACCGCCGTTAATGACGCCGTAAAGCGCTCCGCCAAATCCGGAAAATCGCGCTGCGATTGCCACGCGCCGGGCATCTCGACGTTTGACGCATTTCTTTTCAAGCGCTCTAGGATTTCATCTCGCGGGTTCATCGTTTCTCCTCCAACTCTCCGGATTTCCACATCTCCCGAAAAGAGCGCTTCGCCAGTGCCGGCAACTGCCGCTCAAGCGCCGGATTGAGGCGTCGAGGCAGACGCAACCTCCCATTGCGCGCCAACGGACGTTGTGCCAATCGAGCCGCTTTTGTCATGAACCGCATCAACTTTTCGTGCTTTAAAACAAACGCGCCGGTTTCCTCCACCTTCCTCTCACTCCAAGGTACGGTTTTTTCCTCCACTTGGTCCGCACGCAGCTCTAGCAACATTCGAGGAAGATCAATGCGTACCGGGCACACATCCTTGCACGCCCCGCACAGCGAGCTTGCGTGGGGCAACGCTTCATGGCTCTCGCGCCCTAACAGTAGCGGAGTAACCACGGCGCCGATTGGTCCCGGGTAGGGGCTGTCATACGAATGTCCGCCCGCTTCTCGGTATACAGGGCACACATTGAGGCAAGCGCCGCAACGGATACACTGCAAAACCTCCTCGTACTTCGTGCCCGCCAACTCGCTTCTGCCGTTGTCCAGCAGGACGATATGCACCTCGCCCGTCCCGTCCGGGTCTTCTGCGCGCGCCGGACCGCTAATGACGCTGGTGTAAATCGAAAGCGGCTGTCCCGATGCGCTGCGTGCCAGCAGCGATAACCAGATGGCGGCAGCGTCCCATGTCGGCACTACCTTTTCTATTCCGACCATAGCGACGTGTATCGGCGGGACGGAGGTAACCATCCTGGCGTTTCCCTCATTCGTCACCAACACAACGCTGCCGGTCTCGGCGACGAGCATATTGCCGCCGGAAACTCCCATCCCGGCGGTCAAGAACCGTTCGCGCAAAAGCTTTCGCGCTTCGCCCGTGAGGGTGGTCAGGTCATCCGGTGACAGCGACCTACCGGATTCCCGGCTTAGCAACTCCGCCGCTTGATGGCGTGTTTTATGAATGGCAGGCGCGATGATGTGGGATGGCGTCTCCTTAGCCAATTGAACGATGTATTCGCCCAAATCCGTCTCTATCGCCTGCACACCGACATCAGCCAAAGCTTCGTTGAGATGAATCTCTTCCGTAACCATCGACTTGCTTTTCGTAACCAACTTTACGCCATGGTCCTGAGCGATTCCGAGTACGATTTCACACGCGTCCGCCCCATCCCGCGCCCAATGCACTTTGGCGCCCGCTGCGGTTGCGTTCCTTTCGAACGTCTCCAGATGCTCAGCCAAATTCCGCAAGGTTGCCGATCGAATCAATTTAAAGTGGTCGCGCATGGCATCGGAGTTGGGCAGTTCCTCGAACGTAAGCCGGCGCTGCTCCCACAGCTTGCCCGTTCCATCATCCAATGCCCCTTGCAGCCGGAGGTCTTCAATCGCAGATTTTGCGCGTCGGCGAAACTCGGAGAAGGTTGCCGTCATCGTGTGATCTCCTCCAGAACGGTGGCGATGTGTTCGACCTTAATCGAACTTCCCTCCGCCAGTCCACGCATCTGCGTTAAACAACCGGGATCAGACGTAACGAGCGTCTCAACCCCGACGTCACACGCCTGACGCAGCTTTTCGCCGGTCATGGCGTTGGACACCTCCGGCATACGAACCGAAAACAGCCCGCCAAAGCCGCAGCACCGGTCAGATTCCGACATCTCGGTTATTCGTCCGCCCGCGCGTTCTAACAACTGACGAGGTTCATCATTCACACCCAGCAGACGGCACATGTGGCACGAATCGTGATAAGTGAGCCTGACCTGTTCAAATTCGCCCTCCGGACTCCACTCGGCGCGATTCACCAAAAACTCGCTCAACTCATACGTCTTTTCTGCCAACTCGGTCGCACGATGGTGCCACTCGTGCCATTCCTCCAGCAAATGCGGATACTCGACTCTGATCATCGTTGCGCAGGAACCGCTGGGCAGCACTACCGCGTCAAATGGTTCAAATATCTCTATGGTCCGCTTCGCCAAGTCGATTGCTTGGTCCCGGAAGCCGCTATTATAAAAGGGCTGCCCACAGCATGTCTGCGCTTCCGGAAAATCCACATCATGGCCGGCGCGCCTCAACAACTGCACCGTTGCGACGCCAACTTCCGGTACGACCTGATCGACCAGACATGTCACGCAAAGGGCAACCCGTTTCGATTGTGTCATCTTTGGCTCCGCTACCTCCACTTTATGATCCCTTTTTTTAACATGCATTAATCCTAATATTAAGAGCCTGTTTGAACAATTGGCAGCAAAGTCATTTTGGTCATTTGTAGAAAGTCTTTTCGTGTTTTTATTGTCGTCTGTCACGTACCTGTGGGATCTCTACCGCGCTCGCTATCCACTCGCTTGCTGGATCTCTATCGCACTCGTTATCCACTCGCTTGATCCCCGCTGGGGCTTGGTGCACGGGGCTTTGGGCGTTTCTATACACCTTCAAGATCTCTATCGCACTCACTATCCGTTCGCTTGATCCCCTCTGGGGCTTTTAAGGGGCCGGTGCGCACTGCGCACCCTACAAAATGTACTCTTCAAACAGGCTCTAAACTTAACCAGATTACAACCAACAAAAACGCGCTATTAAAATCGTCCTTAGATGTACCGTGATCTGCTACCGGTAGATTGCAAACACTCGTTGTTGTAACTTCACGTATCGCGATTACAGTACAAACTTATTTGGGTTGATTTGTCGTGCGCATAAAGACGGGACCAGCCTGTGGAAATAGTTTAATGCGCTTCCAGAAGTGAATTAATGTAATCCTCAATGCTGCGCGAACAGTTGACCAGCATCATCACATCTTCGGGGTTATCTTGATTAGTAAATGCTTCACATCGCGCTAGTATGCTGGCGTCATATAGAGCAGAATACTGTGGGTAGATACCATCAAGCCTCTTTTGGACTTCTTCGATTCGGTTCCTATGCCCTTTAGGATGAATATCCAAGTTGGCGAGAAATGAATCTACAGCGTGCAAGGCTTTGTAAAAAGCGAGAGTCACAATTCAGTCGGCGTGGTGAGGACTGTTTGAGACTGTTGAAGGTCCGAGAGCGCGAGGTATGTCCTGCTTTGCTTACTCTGATGTGATTGTGTTTCCGGCATGTGGATGTAATCCCGTCTAACTCTTCCATAGGGAGACACTCGTAACGGTTAGAAGCACAGGGACAAGCTTAGTGAAATTGCTCAAAGTTGTCCAGGTCAAGATAATGTGGCGAGCGTTTATACTCGACATAAAAACGCAAAGGGTGGAATTTCTGATTAATCTCCAAATCTATCTTCGATAACTGTTCGATTAGCGCCACCGAGTGTCCCGAAACTAAAATGATGACTTCCACGTACTCCTGCCTCAGTTTGATGTAACCCTTCAGAACATCGGGAATTACTTCCAGCCTTTCTCGATAGAATTGTTTCGCCTCTTCCCATAGCTGGGAGGAGACCAATTCCGGTTGTATTTCCACAACAATTTGTCTGAGAAAAGAGTGCTCTTGAGTCGGCGAATCACCCTTTTGATCAGCGCACTCCCCCTCATAGCGCGCAACAATCTTCCCACACAAGTCCGAAATTGCCGCTCTTACGTCCTCACCCTTGCCGCTCAACTCCAGATCGTCGTAGCTGGCGATTACAAGATCGTCCTCCCTTCTAATCAAGATCGGAATTGGCTGCCGTAAGCAGTAAGAGGGATGACGAAGATTTTGGATCCAACGTGTTTCGGGGAGTTGGCGAAGCTCCGAACGAATAGCCTCTCTTACCTGCAAGGGCTTCAACTCCTCCGTTGCCATCACGCTCTCCTTGATCAACTCAACAGAATAGTTCACCGACATCCACTGGCGACCACATTATAACAAATGCACAGCCCAACGGCAAATCCAAAGAACCGAAGGCCTCGAATCCAATCATTTTTCGTTGACATGCATTTCAGTTAGGTGCTATCATCAATCTTGCTAGATAGCTTGATGGGAATTTTGTCGTGGATTGCACGTCCACACATGCAATATATCGTACAATCAACCGTATAACTCCCCGCCCGATTCCCTATTTCCACTTGAAAACTGAGTTCAAAACCATCATGCCAAGTCGCGGTAGCTTTACACCCTGTCTGCCTTGCTAAAACAGGAACACGTTATTGTCTATAATAAAACTAATCACAGCTTGGGTTCTTGAATACTGGCTCTGGATTGCGATTCTCTCGGCGCTGACGGCAATCTGTACGTTTATAGGTTTTACGGCATTCATCATCTCCCTTCCTGAGGACTATTTCAGGCACAAAGCTCATGTTAATCGTATTAGAAACCCGATTATCAGGATTTCACTGCGAGTCTTGAAAAACGCTGTCGGTGTAATCACGATTATTGCCGGCTTGGTGATGACAATCACTCCCGGCCAGGGCCTCGTCGCTATATTGGTCGGCGTCATTCTCTGCGATTTCCCCGGCAAGCACAAACTTGAACGCAAGCTGATTGCTCGTCCACTCGTGCTAAACACGCTTAACAAGATACGTTCACGCTTCAACCGCCCCCCAATCGAATTATAGAGCAGGCGTCTAGATGCCCCAAGTTGCTGTCTACCAAAATCGGTTGATCGGGCGAAACATGAAAGCTAGGTTATGTTGGTTTTTTTACGAGGTGTGTCTGCAATTCCACGAATAACACCTAGTTGTAGGGTGGGCACCGCCCACCATTCTTGGTAGAGCGAGGTAAAGTGGATGTTCCATGCTTTCACTTCGGAACATGGAGGATTGGGGGCGTGTCCAAATGGACACTGTGAAAATCTACCACAGTATCAGCGGGGTTGGAACGTGATTGGAGCAACGATTTCAGAACTGCGCCGAAGAGGTGAATCCGGAGCACATACATGCGCAATAAGCGGGTATTCGTGGCTTCTTGACCCATGAAAGATTGAAACCGCGCCGCTAAGAATCGTCCCGACCAGTCCGAAACAGTTGGCACGGCATTTGCCCAGTGTCTCAATAAGCAGATTCATGCATTATCGAATCGATGGGACACGATCCGGAAAAAACTAAGTGAGTCTAAGGTTGCATTTTGTTCGTTGTTTCTCTTGGACACTGTTCTTAACGCTTCCTGCAGAAATAGGCTCGCCCAAGCTTGGTACAAAGGAGTATCACATAATGTGCGGCATCATCGGATACATCGGAAAACGGCAAGCCGCGAAGATTCTGGTTGAAGGCTTACGGCGTTTGGAGTACCGCGGATACGATTCCGCCGGTCTCGCGGTTCTCAATAATGCCGGGTTGTTCGTTCACAAGTCGCAGGGAAAACTAGAACGGTTAGTCAATCGATTCCAGTCGAATCGATGCCTCGGAAATGTCGGTATAGGCCACACCCGGTGGGCGACGCACGGCATCCCGAATGAAGTCAACGCCCACCCGCATTACGATTCCAAAAGGAAAATCGCGGTCGTACACAACGGAATTATTGAAAATTTTCGCGGCATCAGGACACATCTTGAATCGACTGGATGCCGATTTAGATCTGAAACCGACTCGGAGGTGTTGCCGCATCTGATAGATAGTTACTACAAAGGCAATCTGCTTCAAGCGGTACAAAGTACCTTGCGTCAAGTTGAGGGCAATTACGCGATCGCCGTGATCTCGCCAAATGAACCGACTCGCATGGTCGCCGCACGAAAAGGCAGCCCGCTGGTGATTGGATTGGGAGCGGATGAATTCTTCGCGGCGAGTGATGTCACGGCGATGCTTGGGCATACCGACGAAGTCGTTTACGTTGAAGACGATGAGATTGTTGACGTCGCTATGGATGGTGTCCGTATCTCAACGCTGTCCGGCGAGCCGATTCAACGCGCGGCCACCACAGTTAGTTGGGATATATCGCAAGTTCAAAAAGAGGGATATCCGCATTTCATGATTAAGGAGATCATGGAACAGCCGATATCCCTGCGGCAAAGCATCAACGAGCGAATCCAAGCCGGCAGAGTCGTTTTTCCGGAGCTAGAGCCCCTCAGCGAGAATCTCGGCAATTCCGACAAGATTAATCAGGTCGTTTTCCTAGGCTGTGGCACGGCTTACCATGCGGGGTTTGTCGGCAAATACACAATCGAAAAATTCGCGCGCATCCCCGCGGCGGTAGACATGTCCAGCGAATTTCGATACAGTTCGCCCGTAGTGACACCGGGCACGCTAGTCGTAGCGATTTCACAGTCCGGAGAGACGACCGATACGCTAGCGGCGGTGCGATATGCCAAAGAGCAAGGCGCAACGACAATCGCGATCACCAACGTCGTGGGCAGTTCCATTACGCGAGAGGTGGATGTCACAATTAACATGTACGCCGGTCCCGAAATCGCCGTCGCCGCTTCAAAAACGTACACATCTCAGTTAGCCGTGCTATCGCTATTCGCGCTTTATGTGGCACAGTTGCGACAGCCTCGGGATGTAGATGCGATTGAAGCCCTCCTGCACGACATAGAGGATCTGCCGGCACAAGTTGAAAAGGTGCTAACTCAGGCGGCTACCATTGAACACATCGCAAAGCGCTACTCGACTTATAATCACTTTCTCTATCTTGGTCGCCATATCAATTACCCCAGTGCGTTAGAGGGAGCGCTCAAATTGAAAGAAATCTCCTATATTCACGCCGAGGGGTATCCCGCGGGAGAGATGAAGCACGGCGCCATCGCGTTGATTGACGAAGAGATGCCCGTTGTCTGCATAGTCTCCGAGTCGGAGGTGCATGAAAAAATGCTATCCAACATTCAAGAAGTTCATGCGCGAAAGGGAAGGATTATCGCTATCGCAACGAAAGGCGACTTGGAGATTGAAACACTGATCCAAGACACCATCTACCTGCCGCAAATTCACGAATTTGCCAGCCCGATTCTTATTGCCGTGGCGTTCCAACTCTTCGCCTATTACGTTGCCGCGCATCGTGGGCTTGACGTCGATCAACCGCGCAATCTTGCCAAGAGCGTTACCGTCGAATAAGAGGAAAGAGAATGCAAGCCCGCGCCCAAGGGATAGTATTTCCCGAAGTTCTCTTTGAACTTGAACGGTTTGAGCATCGCGATCTGTTTGATGGGGGAATTTATGTCTGGGAAGCGCTGCATCGGCTCGAAGCATACGTTACCGGCAGAGTGAAGGAATTGTCGTCGTCTTCCGCTGCCCGCGTCATGCAGGGGGCGGTTGTCGGAGAAGATGTCATTCTCGGAGAAAACGTGGTCGTCGAACCGCATGCTTATGTCAAGGGGCCCGCGATTATCGGAGACGGTACGGAAATTCGGCACGGGGCTTATGTTCGCGATCATGCGCTTATTGGCGGAAACTGTATCATTGGCCATTCCACCGAGGTTAAACGTTCCATACTGATGGACGGAGTCAGCGTCAGTCATTGGAATTACATCGGCGATTCGATACTCGGTTTTGACGTAAATTTAGGGGCAGGTACAACACTCTCAAATAAGAAGATCGTAAAGACGGACATCACGATTCGAGATCTGGAAGGCAATCAATACGTGTGCGGTCAGCAGAAACTCGGCGCAATTATCGGCGACGGTACACAGGTCGGATGCAATGCGGTCCTGAATCCCGGCGCGCTTCTTGGCAAGCGATGCATGGTTTATCCACTCGTTTCCGCTCGGGGAACCCACCCAAACAATCAACTCATCAAATCCTAATCCAGAGGCAGATTTTGTAGGGTGGAATCAAGCGAGTGGATAACGAACGCGATAGAGATCCAGCAACCGAGTGGATAGCGAGGGCGGTAGAACACCCATAGAAATCCCGTAGAAATCCAATAGAGGTCCTAGAGCCTGTTTGAAAAATACAATTTGTAGGGTGCGCACTGCGCGCCAGCCTCCT
>JAPPIK010000058.1 GCA_028820655.1 Candidatus Poribacteria bacterium
TAGAATCATGATGCGTCCAATCGCCGCGCTCCAGCGGAGCGCAATGTCGAGTGTTACTTGGTAGCGTCCCATCATTGCTGTCGGAATGATTCATTCATCAAGTAACACCTATGCTACAATAGGATTGGTTCAGGCATTCAAAGACGGAAGTTTTCTTGGTGTTTGTAAACCCGCTTGGTAGCGTCGTCCGAGTTATGCATGATTTGTTCACTGGTGGACACAAGCAAGATTCCCTGTGATGAGGTTTATTGCATTGGTACCCCGTTTGAGAGACTAACGATTCAAAGCATAACTCCGCTTGAACCGATTTTGAAACCGATGTTGTATGTTTCCGAATCCTATCTAGGCAAGGAGAACTCACGATGAAAAAACGGTCTAAGACCGGCAGTTCGACAAAAAAGCGATTTAAACAACGACCCGCTACCCAAGAGAATCAAGACGTGAACGCTCTTGAACAATTGAATTATAATGCGGCAGGTCTAGACATCGGAGACGCTGAGATTTATGCCGCTGTACCTGAAGGACGAGATAAAGACTGTGTGCGAGTCTTTAAGACTTTTACCGAAGACCTCCATCTCCTAGTGGATTGGTTACAGCATTGTTGCGTGACCACGGTGGCGATGGAATCAACAGGTATCTACTGGCTTCCAATCTATGAAATGCTTGAGGCACGCGGCTTTGAAGTGTATCTGGTGAATGCGCGTCATATCAAAAACGTTACCGGTAAGAAAACTGACATTGAAGATTGTCAATGGATACAGCAATTACATACCTATGGGCTGCTTTCGGCTTCATTCCGCCCGGCTGAAGAGATTTGCGCCTTGCGTTCATTGGTGAGGCATCGATCCGGTCTAATCACGATGTGCTCGACACAAGTGCAACATATGCAGAAGGCATTGCAACTGATGAATCTTAAGCTGACCAACGTCATCTCAGACATCACCGGTTTGACAGGCATGCGTATCATCAGAGACATCGTCAAGGGTCAACGCGACGCCCACCAATTGGCAGCGCATCGTGACGAACGATGTGCCAAGAGTGAAAAAGAGATTCGCAAATCTCTTGAAGGCAATTACAAGTCCGAACATCTGTTCGCCCTTAAGCAAGCGCTGCAAGCCTACGATTTTTATCAGGAGCAAATCAGCGATTGTGATGTAGAAATCGAAAAGTTTTATCAGACGATTGAACCCCGGATTGACATCAAATCGCACCCCTTGCCAAAGAGTCAAAGAAAGCCGCGTCGTCCAAAGGGGAGTGATCCCTGTTTTAATTTGCGTCAACATCTGTATCAACTGAGCGGGGTAGATCTCACTCAGATTGAAGGTATCAATGTGCTTGGTGCACAAGCGGTATTGAGTGAAATCGGCACCGATATGAGCAAATGGCCCACGGTCAAACATTTCACTTCCTGGTTGGGTTTATGTCCGAACAACCAAGTCACGGGTGGCAAAGTGATGCACCGTCAAACACAGAAAAACAACAATCGTGCAGCACGCGCCTTGAGGTTGGCGGCGCAAGGCGTATCGATTAGCAAAGGCACTCTCGGCGGCTATTATCGTCGTCAGCGAGCAAGGCTCGGTCCTGCTCAAGCCATCACGGCAATCGCTCATAAACTCGCACGTATTATCTATGCCATGTTGAGAAATCGGACACCCTACTGCGAGCCTGCCTCCGGCTACTATGAAGAACAAGCTCGTCAAAGAGCGGTTAAAAACCTGAAACGTAAAGCCAATCAATTGGGATTTCATCTGGTCGAACAAGCGGCTTAAATCGGTTTTTCCATCAATGAAATTAAGGTGAAATCGGATTGTTGCAAACGCACTTCAACACACTCTTTGTGTTAGTGTTACTTGAGAGAGAGAGAGAGAGCACGCCATTATCCCTGTCGGGATAATTCATTCAGCAAGTAACATTTCGTCTTGAATCTACGACAGGCTCTGAAAACTGCTGTCGAATAGCCCCAGCGGGGATCAAGCGAGTGGATAGCGAGCGCGGTAGAGATTCCACAGGTACGTGACAGACGACAATAAAACCACGAAGAGACTTTCTACAAATGACGAAAAATGGCTTGGCTGCCGACTTTTCAAACAGGTTCATAAAGATTCGGCGAGACAACCGCCAAGGAGGATAAAATGCAAATCAAACAGATAGCTCGATGTTTACTGTTTGCGGTGCTTTGCTTCTATTTGACGAGTGTGGACATGTTGCTGAGAGAGGGGCTCTCCGCGCCGGACTCACGGATTGTTTTTACATCCACGAGACATCGGAACGCCGACATCTTTGTAATGGACGCCGACGGGGGCAACCAAGAAAGGCTGACAATCAACAACGCGCGCGACGGCAATCCGTCATGGTCTCCCGACCGGACGCAGATTGCGTTTGTCTCCGATCGAGGCGGCGGGGGGCATGAAATCTACGTCATGGACGCCCGTGGAAAGGGCGCGATTAAACTGACGGACGGACCGCGGAGGAAGGGGCATCTAGACTGGTCCCCCGACGGGGAGAAAATAGCGTTCACCTCATGGGAAGGACAGAAACGGACGATATGGCGGACTCCCTATATCACCGTGATGGATGCGGACGGAAAAAACCCCTTCAAACTAACGGACGGGAAGGAACCGTCATGGTCTCCCGACGGTCAAAGAATCGCATTCGCGTCCGGGTACGATTGGGATGATCAGATTTTCCTGATAGACGCCGATGGAGGCAGACGAGAAAGAGTGACGAAAGATACGGCGATCAAGGGTTCGCCGGCATGGTCTCCCGACGGGAAACGAATTGCATACATGACTATAACTTTGAAAGATGAATTCTTTCAAATCTATGTGATAGGGGCGGATGGCAGAAATCGGGTGAGGCTTACGCACAATCTAGAGGATCATTTCGACCCCACATGGTCTCCTGACGGACGGATGATAGCCTATGTATGGTCCCCAAATATACACCCGCACCCCCCGGCAAAGATTCGATTGATGACCGCCGATGGAAAATATCTGAAGCAACTTACCGGCGACCAAAGGGGGAACGAATATCACCCCGACTTTGGGCCGGTAAGTCTGGCCGTGTCTCCGACATCCAACATAATTACGGTCTGGGGTAGGTTGAAGAGCCTTGCTCCCAACCTCCGATAAAACCCGCGATTATATCATGCGTCTTGAAAATGAGGCGGCCGTGTAGGTCATTCATGACCGCGCCAGCTT
This sequence comes from Candidatus Poribacteria bacterium, assembly GCA_028820655.1. Lineage (GTDB taxonomy): Bacteria > Poribacteria > WGA-4E > WGA-4E > JAJDTR01 > JAJDTR01. The sequence continues at coordinate 3,201 of JAPPIK010000058.1, forward strand.
TTTGTAGAGGCGATCTCCACTCCGCGGTTCCCCGCTCCCCGCATCAACTGTGGGAGCGATCTCCTGATCGCGATCTCTTCATCACGCGTTTGTTGTCTGTGGGAGATCAAAGGAATGAACATTGAGCACGGTAGAGATCTTGAATGTCAATAGCAAGGAGAAGTCTCCATTCTTGCACTCCGGCGGGGTGCCATATCAATAGATTCTCTGAAACTGATGATGGAAAGGAAAACCGGTCAATCAATCAGACTCGCGCACCTGTCTTGGTGATTTTTGCTCGTTTGCGGAGATATGCGCCAAAATCTCGGATGTAAAAATTCGAGATTACGCAAGTTTATCATACCTAAGATGAGATACAGTTTGGCTATGTCTGGATAACTACTGCAAAATGATCACTTGCTTTGCCACGCCTCGATTATAGCTTGAATACTTCACACGTGTGTGGTATACTTACACTGCGTTCCCTCTGTGAGCCTAGATACCGTTTTTTTTCAAAACTTGTGGTCTTTCTCGCACAATTCTGTAGGATAAACCGACTGAATAGCGAGTGATCAAGTGAATGAATAATGACTGATCAAGCGAGTGAATAGCGAGTGATCAACTGAGCGAATAGCGAAGGATCAACTGAGTGGATAGCGAAGGCGATAGAAATCCTATAGAAATCCCGTAGAAATCCAGCAAGCGAGTGGATCGCGAGTGATCAAGGGAATGGATAATGACCGCGATAGAGATCCCGTAGAAATCCAATAGAGATTCATCAAACGATGTCAAGTGCCGCAATTCTATGAAATTAGATCGAGTTTATATCGTCGACCTCCCCATAGTTTGGCTAAGCATGAGGAGGCGCGCTGAATCATATTCGCAGTTTATCGCAGAAAATCGCATCGCGCTCCAAACCCGTCAAACCCGTGTCATCACTGGATTCCAGGCCGATTTTTGCGAATAGCCATCGTCTGCGACGACATCCGGCGTCTCACACAGGATTGAACCACCCAAACCAAGGTGAACAAGCAGTGTAACCGTCAAACATGAAAGGTCGATTGCGAGTCACGGGAAACAGAAAATCCCGGTAATGGGTCCGGCGGAATAAAAATTCCGACAGAAAACGCCCGAGTTGAATAAATCACGGAGATTCCTGCCCTCCGCACGGGAAAATGAAGGGCAAGCGCACGAACAACCTTAGCCGAATCTCTCAAATCTATAAATCGTCCATTCACGCCTGTGGCTACTCAACGCCCGGAAAATACCCCGAAATGAGTTTTAATATTTTGGACGGATGTCTATTGAAAACTTTGCCGGCGTCGCGGGTGTCGCCTAAATCGCCCCTCGCGCCAAAATCCGGATTCGTTACTCCCCATTTTATCCACAGCCGCGGAAGAGAGGCAATATGCGATTCAAACTGACGCCTAGATTCAAGCTGTTGGCGGTGCTGTGCATCTGTCTTACGGGTGAGGAGTTGTGGTTGAGAAACGCGTTCGCCTCCAACACAGGTCGAATTGTTTTTACATCTTTGAGAGATGGCAACGCTGAAATCTATGTCATGGATGCCGATGGGGGCAACCAAGAAAACCTGACAAACCATCCAGCGTACGACTATCATCCGGATTGGTCCCCCGACGGAACGAAGATCGCGTTCGTTTCCCGTAGAGACGGCAGGTGGACACAAATTTATGTTATGGTAGCCGATGGAATGAACGTGATGAGACTCACAGATGGAACTGGGCAGAAGGGGCATCCGGACTGGTCTCCCGATGGGAGTAAGATTGCGTTCTCCGTCGACGATAGGGAAGATTATATCGCCGTGATGGATGCCGATGGTAGAAATCGTAAGACGCTTGAAGTCGAGGCGAAGTATCCATCATGGTCTCCGGATGGGGGTACGATTGCATACGTGTCTTTTAGAGACGGGCTCGGTGAGATTTACCTGATAGGCGTTGGCGGACGGGGGCGTGAAAGGGTGACTCACGATTTAGAGGTAAAATTGAACCCGTCGTTTTCTCCCGATGGGAGGCGGATAGCGTACGATGCGCATCCCGAAGGATTCGGTCACATCTATGCGGTGGGGGCGGATGGTAGAAATCGGGTGAGGCTCACGCACAAAAAAGAACATCATTCGGAAGCCGCGTGGTCTCCGGATGGGGGGATAATTGCATATAACGTCGTGGGCGGCATCTGGCCCGGGAATGTTCACAGCACGATTCACTTGATGGCAGCCGACGGAAGATACATGAGGCAGCTTAGCAATAACCGCAATGCGATCGATCTCCAGCCCGACATCAGCCCGCTGGGATTAGCCGTGTCCACCGCTTCCAACAAAAGCACGACTTGGGGCAAGTTGAAGAAACTCCAGCCTTACCGCCGATAGTTTGCGCGATTGCCGTATGAACTAGGAATCCTGATAACGAGAACAATACAGCGCTGCTTTTTGGTTTTTGTAGGGAATAACGATCGTTATTCCCTACGCCGATATTTACGAATTAAACGGAATTGACATACAAGAATCAGTTTCAAGGAAAACGGAATAGTTGGAATTAAGATTTCAATGCGGCTTTGAAAACTTCGCTAGTGTCGAGCAGGTCATTAAGAACCTGTTTGAAAAGGCATTTCGAGCAGAATCATGCGTGTCGAAACCGAGTTTTTTCTTGAAAACTTGGTTTCTTTCTACCAATTCTGCAGGTTGCGCAGTGCGCGCCGTACAAATCGTACTTTTCAAACAGGCTCTAAAGACTTGGGGCGACTACCACTGAAAAATGGGATTTAATGTTGGGTGTCGGCGCGGTTAGAAACCGCACCTACCTGCTCACAACCACGGAAGGGGGACAAAATGCGATTCAAACTGACACTTAGAACTACCCTGTTGGCGGCGCTGTGCATCTGTCTGATGGGTGAAAACCTGTGGCTGAAAAACGGGCACGCCTCCAACACAGGTCGGATCGTTTTCACATCCTATAGAGATGGCAACTTCGAAATCTATGTCATGGATGCCGATGGAGGAAATCAAGAAAACCTGACAAACCATCCAGCGTACGACTATTATCCGGATTGGTCTCCCGACGGAACGAAGATCGCGTTTGCTTCCAGCCGAGACGGCGTTCGCCAAATCTACAGAATGGACGCCGACGGAAGGAACGTGATTAGACTCACGGATGGACCTGCGGGGAAGTCGCATCCGGACTGGTCTCCCGATGGGGGTAAGATTGCGTTCTCCGTCGACCATGGGGGAAATCATATCGCCGTGATAAATGTCGGTGGTAGAAATCGCAAGAAGCTTGAAGACCGGACAAAGTATCCATCGTGGTCTCCTGATGGGAGACAGATTGCATTGGTGTCCTCGATAGACGGCGGCAATGAGATTTACGTCATGGACGTTGGCGGAAAGGGGCGTAAAAGGGTGACGCACGATTTGGAGGCTAAATTGAACCCGTCGTTTTCTCCCGATGGGCGGCGGATAGCATACGAGGCGCATCACGAAGATTTCCATCACATCTTTGTGGTGGGGGCGGATGGTAGAAATCGGGTGAGGCTTACGCATCATGAAGAACATCATTCGGGACCCGCATGGTCCCCGGATGGACGGGTGATCGCATATTATGTTTTTGGCGGCGGGCCCGGGAATTATCGCGGCACGATTCACTTGATGACCTCGGATGGAAGATATATTAGGCAACTTAGCGATGGCCGTAATGCACGCGATTTCGAGCCCGACATTAGCCCGCTGGGATTAGCCGTGTCCCCCGCTTCCAAAACGAGCACAACTTGGGGCAGGTTGAAAAAAGTCGAGCTTAACCGCCGTTAATCTGCGCGATTGCCTTTTGAAATACGAATCCCGATAACGAGGACAATACGGCGGTGCGGGTCTTAGAAAACCCTGCCGGTAAAGAGGGCGTCACTTCTTGGATGGGAGCGCGTCCAAGTTACGCGTTCGACCGCGCAAAGCGATGTACCTTAGAGCCTGTTTGAAAGGTGCATTTTGTAGCACCGGCCTTTAAAAGCCCCGGAGGGGATCAAACGAGCGGATAGCGAGTGCGATAGAGATCTTGAAGGTGTATAGAAACGCCCAAAGCCCCGTGCACCAAGCCCCAGCGGGGATCAAGCGAGTGGATAACGAGTGCGATAGAGATCCAGCAAGCGAGTGGATAGCGAGCGCGGTAGAGATCCCACAGGTACGTGACAGACGACATTAATAACCCGAAAAGACTTACTACAAATGACCAAAAAAGTCCCTGCTGCGATTATTCAAACAGCTTCTTAATGCCGATTTGACCTACATCAATGGAGGAAAAAATGCGATCCAAACTGACACCTAGATTTATGCTGTTGGCGGCGTTGTGCATCTGTCTGACAAGTGGGGAGCTGTGGTTCAAAAACGCACTCGCCTACAACTTAGGTCAAATTGTCTTTACATCAACGAGAGACGGCAACCATGAAATCTATGTAATGGATTCCACTGGAAAAAATCAGAAAAGACTAACGGACCATCCGGCGGGTGGCTCACAGCCATCATGGTCCCCGGACGGTAAAAAGATTGCATTCACATCCCGTAGAAATGGCGGCAATATTCAAATTTTCGTGATGGACAGCGATGGCCAAAACCCGATTAGATTAACAGACGAAGTGTGGGACCAGGATCCGGACTGGTCGCCGGACGGGCAAAAAATTGCATTTACCGGTTATAGAAATGTGGGACTGCGCGGTGAAGCATGGAATAAGGATATCTACGTCATGGACGCGGACGGACAGAACCGCAAGCAGCTAACCCGCATAGCCGGGAATAACTCCAATCCTTCATGGTCGCCAGACGGTCAAAGGATTGCATTTGTAAACGCTGGATGGGGGTGGGGTGCCGAAATCTACGTGATGGACAACAACGGCGAAAATTCGAAGAGATTAACACAAGGTGCCGGTAGCAAACGTGGACCCTCGTGGTCGCCCGATGGGCAAAGCATCGCTTATTTGCTCAGCAGTCGAGTCTCTGTTATGCACAGCGACGGCAAGAATCCGAGGAAGTTGACAGACGGACCGTACGACTTTAATCCAACGTGGTCACCGGACAGCGAGATGATTGCCTACGAGTCTTGGCGAAGGAAGGACAGCGTAAGCGAAATCCACTTGATGACTGCCGATGGCAAGCACATCAAAAAACTAAGTCGCCCACCCGAACGCGGAGATTGGGATCCTGACTGGATTAATCCGGCAGCGCGTGCTGTTTCTCAGGCAGACAGCCGAATCACAATGTGGGGTAGGTTAAAGAAACTCGTGCCCACCCTTCGATGATTAACGCGAATCCCCATTAAACTTTAATCTTAATGATGGAAGCTAGACTACAGGTTGACTCATTGAAACTTGCCGAGGGTCGAGCAGGTCGTTGAATGGTTAGGAGCATGTTCACCCAGCAACCGTGCAGGCGCTTAAAATGAGGTTTTTCGCTGGTCAATTTTCTCAAATCCAAGAAGGACAGGTATGCGATCCAAACTGACATCAAGGATAATATTGATCGCGGTTCTGTGCGTCTGTGTGACGAGTAAGGAACTGTGGCTGAAAAACGGGTACGCCGTAAACACAGGTCCCATCGTCTTCACATCCTTTAGAGATGGCGACCCTGAAATCTATGTCATGGATGCCGATGGAGGAAACCAAGAAAACCTGACAAACCATCCAGAGTACGACTACCAACCGGATTGGTCTCCCGACGGAATGAAGATTGCGTTCGTATCCAGCCGAGACGGCGCAGCATCTCAAATCCACGTCATGGACGCCGATGGAAAGAACGTGATTAGACTCACGGATGGACGTTGGCAGAAGAGGGATCCGGATTGGTCTCCCGACGGGGGTCGGATTGCGTTCACCGTTGACGAAAGGGAAGATTATATCGCCGTGATTGATGCCGATGGTAGAAACCGTAAGAAACTTGAAGACTGGGCGAGGCATCCAGATTGGTCTCCGGGTGGGGGACAGATAGCATTCGTGTCCGGGAGAGATGGAGGCAACGAGATTTACGTGATAGGTGTTGACGGACAGGGGCGAAAAAGGGTGACGCACGATTTAGCGCCTAAACGGTACCCGGCGTTTTCTCCCGACGGGCGGCGGATAGCATACGAGGACGGGCGCGACGGGCTATTCTTTGACATCAATGTGGTGGATGCCGATGGTAGAAATCTTAAGAAACTTGAAGACAAAGCGATGTATCCATCATGGTCCCCGGATGGAGGGGTGATCGCATATTATGTCTTGGACGGCATGCCCGGAAATTTTCGCGGCACGATTCACTTGATGACCTCGGATGGACGACATATTCGGCAACTTAGCCATGACCGTAACGCGCTCGATCTCGACCCCGACATTAGCCCGCTGGGATTAGCCGTGTCCCCCGCTTCCAGAACGAGCACAACTTGGGGCAAGCTGAAGAAAGTCGAGCTTGACCGCCGTTAATCTGCGCGATTGCCCTTTGAAATACGAATCCCGATAACGAGGACAATACGGCGGTGTGGGTCATTAAAACTTGGCGAGCGTCGAGCAGGTTATTAAAGGGTTGGAAGCACGTTCAACCGGCAACCGTGCAAGCGCTTAAAATGAGGTTTTTCGCTGGTCAATTTTCTCAAATCCAAGGAGGAGAAAATGCGATTCAATCTGACACCTAGATCTATGCTGTTGGCGGCGCTGTGCATCTGTCTGACAAGTGAGGAACTGTGGTTGAAAAACGCGCCCGCCTCGTACACAGGCCGAATTGTTTTTACATCCGTGAGAGATGGCAACGCTGAAATCTATGTAATGGATGCCGATGGAGGAAACCAAGAAAACCTGACAAACCATCCAGCGGGTGACAGCAGTCCGGATTGGTCTCCCGACGGGACTAAGATTGCATTCGTTTCCGGTCGAGACGACAACGACAGGTGGAAGCAAATCTACGTAATGGACGCCGATGGAAAAAGCCCGATTAGACTCACAGATGGACCTGGGTTGAAGAGGGATCCGGACTGGTCTCCCGATGGGCGAAAGATTGCGTTCTCCGTCGACGGTCGGGAAGATTATCTCGCCGTGATGGACGCCGATGGTGGAAATCGTGAGAAACTTGAAGACCAGGCGGGTGATCCATCGTGGTCTCCGAATGGAAAACAGATTGCATTCGTGCAACGTGAAATTTACGTGATAGGCGTTGGCGGACAGGGGCGCAAACGGGTGACGCACCATTTAGGGTCTAAATGGGACCCATCGTTTTCTCCCAACGGACGGCGGATAGCATACAAGGCGCATCACAAAGGCTTCCAGCACATCTTTGTGGTGGGAGCGGATGGTAGAAATCGGGTGAGGCTTACGCATCATAAAGAACATCATTCGGGACCCGCATGGTCCCCGGATGGACGGGTGATCGCATATTCTGTGTTGGACGGCATCTGGCCTGTGAATTTCCGAGGCGCGATTCACTTGATGACCTCGGATGGAAGATATATTGGGCAACTTAGCGATGGCCGCAATACGATCGATCTCGAGCCCGACATTAGCCCGCTCGGATTGGCCGTATCCCCCGCTTCCAGAACGAGCACAACGTGGGGCATGCTGAAGAGAGTCGAGCTTGACCGCCGTTAATTTGCGCGATTGCCTTTTGAAATACGAATCCCGATAACGAGAACAATACAGCGCTGCTTTTTGGATTTTGTAGGGAATAACGATCGTTATTCCCTACAGCGATATCGCCGAATCAGGCGGATTTGGCGCACGCGAATCAGGTTCGAGGAAATCGGAGTTGTTGGAAATAGGTTTTCCAACCGGCTCTGAAATCCACGCCCGCGTCGAGCAGGTCGTTAAATGGTTAGAAGAATGTTCAACCAGCGACCGTGCCAGCGCTTAAAATCAGGAATTTCGCTGTTCCGTTTTCCGAGAACTAAGGAAGGCAATATGCGATTCAAACTGACACCTAAATCCATACTGTTTGCGGTGTTGTGCATCTGTCTGACGAGCGGGGAGTTGTCGTTGAATAACGCGCCTGCCTCCAACACAGGTCGAATTGTTTTTACATCCTTTAGAGACGGCAACTTCGAAATCTATGTAATGGATGCCGATGGAGGAAACCAAGAAAACCTGACAAACCATCCAGCGTATGACGGCTATCCGGATTGGTCTCCCGACGGAACGAAGATTGCGTTCGTTTCCAATCGAGACGGCGTCGCACCTGAAATCCACGTGATGGACACCGATGGAAAGAACCTGATTAGACTCACAGATGGACAGGGCCGTAAGTGGCATCCTGCCTGGTCTCCCGATGGGAAAAAGATTGCGTTCTCCGTCGACCATGGGAGAGATTATATCGCCGTGATGGATTCCGATGGTAGAAATCGCGAGAAGTTCGAAGACCGGGCGAGGCACCCATCGTGGTCTCCGGATGGAAAACAGATTGCATTCGTGTCCTCAATAGATGACGGCCATGAGATTTACGTGAAAGACGTTGGCGGACAGGGGCGCAAAAAGGTGACGCACGATTTCGTGGCTAAATTGAACCCGTCGTTTTCTCCCGACGGGCGGCGGATAGCATACGATGCGCATCCCGATGGAGTCGGTCACATCTATGTCGTGGGTGCGGATGGTAGAAATCGGGTGATGCTTACGCACAATCAACAATGGCATGGAGACCCTGCATGGTCTCCCGATGGGAGGACAATTGCATATAATGTCTTGAAGGGCCTCTGGCCCGGAAATTTTCGCGCCACCATTCACTTGATGGCCTCCAATGGAAGGTATATTCGGCAACTTAGCGATGGCGGTAATGCGATCGATTTCCAGCCCGACATTAGCCCGCTGGGATTAGCCGTGTCCCCCGCTTCTAGAATGAGCACAACGTGGGGCAGGTTGAAGAAACTCACCTTCAACGCACACACGAAGTGATTTCTTGTTTAAATTCAACTTTGAAAATCACCCTCGAGGAATTCAAATATGCCAAGAGAACTTGTCGCAATCTCTTTACGAAATCCGGCGCTCCGCGAGTATGAAGAACCGGAACTCAAGCCCGGAGAGGTCAAGGTAAGAAGCCTCTTCTCGGCGCCAAAACACGGGAGCGACCTCCGCACCTATCGGGCGGATACCCAAGACTATACGAAGCCGTTCGATAAGGAGCGGCGTGTCCATGCCGGAACCCCTCAATCACCCGCATTTCCAATGAAATTGGGAAATATGACGGTGGGAGAAATCACTGAAGTCGGGGAAGAGGCGGCCGATCTGAAGACCGGCGACCGCGTATTCGGGTACCTGCCTATCCGTGAGACCCATACCGTTGCCGCACAGAAACTGAAGAGAGCGCCCGATGGGATGCCGCCGGAAGCCATCGTCTATTCTGACCCGGCCGGTGTGGCGCTCGGAGCCATCCGCGAGAGCAAACTGCGCATCGGCGACCGCGTTTCCGTGCACGGACTCGGCGCTATCGGGCAGATGGCGCTGCAGCTCGCTCGGATTCAAGGAGCGCGTTGGACAGCCGCGACCGATCCGATACCGCTGCGCTGCGAACTCGCCAACAAGCATGGCGCGGATCTCGTCGTCAATCCGGTCGCTCAGGACGCGGGCGTGGTCATCAAAGATCAAACGGACAAACTCGGCGTCGATGTGGCGCTGGAAACGAGCGGAAACTACGCCGCTATGAACGATGCGCTGCGCGCCGCGGGATATGGCGGGACGATTGTCTCGTCCGCGTATTATACCGGCGATTCTCACGGGCTAAGTCTCGAAGGCGAATGGCACCGCAATCGGCTCACGATTGTCTCCAGCCGCGATGTGAGTCAGCCCCTGCGCGACCACCCGCTGTGGGATTCCAAGCGCATCCATGAAGAGGCGTTTACGCTGCTGCAGGAGGGGCGGCTGTCGGTGGAGGGTTTGGTTCACCCCATCGTCACGTTCGACGAATCGGCTGAAGCCTACCGCGAAATCGACGAAGCGCCGGAACGAAGCATCAAGCTGGGAATCCGATACGATATCTAACTAAGGAGATTCTGAATTGCAACTTCTATCAAACAATGTAATATACCACGACGGCAGGCACAACGCGTTTACCTCGATGGTGCGTTGGAAAGGCAAATACTGGGTCGCATTCCGAAACGGCCACTCCCACAAGTCGGACGACGGGCGCCTCATGGTCATGAATTCAAGCGACTTGGAGGCGTGGTCCGAGCCGCAGGAGGTAATCAACACCGAAATTGACGACCGCGATCCGGCCATATTCGTTTGCGGCGACCGGTTATTCCTCGTTAGCATGTCCTATAAACGCAAGCTGCACGAAGGGGAAAAGCAGCGGCGCCTCGTCAGCATGAGCAGCTGCGTCGCTAGCACCGGCGACGGCGCAACCTGGACGGAACCGCAGCAGGCGTTGCCGGAGCATCGGGTCATCTGGTGGGTGTCGTCCGGACCCGACGCGCTCTATGCGTCCGTGTACGGTGCGGGCACCGCGGGCGAAGGTCCCGATTTTTGCCGGTGGACAGAACTCTGGCGAAGCGAGAACGGCGTAGATTGGGACAAGGTCGGGATTATCTCGGACGAAAATCGGGCGACGGAGTGCGCGCTGGCGTTTCTGCCGGACAAGCGGTTGGTTGCGTTTGTGAGGCACGATGAGCGCGACAAACCGGAGATAAAAATCGCCTCGCCGCCCTATCGCGAATGGGTGACCGCCGTGGAACTCGGTTTCAGGAACAACGGGCCCGGAATCGGACGGGTCGGCGATAAGCTGGTAACCGCTGCCAGAGCCATGTTCGAAGACCCGAACACGCCGCTCGCGGATGACCTCTGCAGAGAACGGCGTAGGGGCATGATTATGGGCGTGTTCGATCCGGATACCCTCGAATGGGAGCCGGCGCTGGCCATACCCCACGCCCGCGGGGTTATGAGTCCGACCGATCCGGACGGTCACGCGGACACCGGTATGAATTGGCCCGATGTGTCGTACGCCTCAATCATGGACTTGGGCGGTGGAAATTTCGTAATGATCTATTATGAAGGGTTCAAGGGCCCGCCGTCCGATATCCGCGCGGCGATGCTGAGGATGTAGTAGGAGTTCGGTATTGCGGTCTACCAGAGGATGTTTGAGTAGAATTTGTACCGCAAACTGTTAGTTTGCTGACCAACCGACAATTCCTTCGCAGAAATAAGGTGATGAGACCCTTGTACCGCAAACTGTTAGTTTGCGGACCACCTGACAATTCCTTTGCAGAAAAAAAACGATAAGGCCCCTGTACCGCAAACTGTTAGTTTGCGGACCGCCAGATACAACCTGACACCTTATGCTTCGTGGCGCGTAGCAGAGTACAACCGATGAGCCATTTTGACCACAAACCCTTCTACCGCCGTAACCTGCCGCATATACAACCGCCGGGTGTAACTTTCTTCGTCACATTCAACCTTGCCGGTTCACTACCGCGAAATGTGTTGCAGCAGTGGAAAGCGGAGAAACGTCAACTTGAAGCAGAAGAATCGAACGTTCAAGAGGTGCAAGCCACGTCTGATGTCCAGGCGAGTGGAGATAAGACCTCCGATCAAAAACAGGAACATCGCCAATGGAATCGGCGGTGGTTCCGACAGTTTGAAACAGCGCTGGACAATGCACAAACTGGACCGCTATGGCTGAAAGATGAGCGAATTGCCAAAGAGGTAGCAGAGAGTCTGCACTACCGAGATGAAAAAGTGTACCGCTTGGACGCTTATTGCATAATGGCAAATCATGTACACGTTGTGTTTGCTCCACTTGCAATACTACCTTCCGAAGAGCCGCAAACTAACAGTTTGCTGTACAACACACTTGCCTCCATTATGCAATCGCTCAAAGGTTATACAGCGTGGAAGGCTAATCGCCTGTTAGGGCGCAGCGGCGCATTCTGGCACCATGAAAGTTACGATCATAGTGTAAGGAACACAAGCGAGTGGAAACGGATTGTCGCCTACGTTCTCAATAACCCTGTAAAAGCAGGATTAGTCAAGGATTGGGAAGCGTGGCAGTGGAGTTATTGCCGGGACTATCGTACCGTAAATTGATAGTATAGGATCACAATCTAACAGACAGTACGGAGACGGTCTAATAGCATCTGTAGAGTTCATGTACCGCAAACTGTTAGTTTGCGGAAGAACTGGCACTTCCTTACACGTTGCGTTACACACCTCGTAGAAATCGAAAATGATGGGGTCCCTGTACCGCAAACTGTTAGTTTGCGATCACTAGAGAACCCATAGACGACGCCTCCCAGTCGGGAGCAAATTCGTCCTAGATTCATAATCCTGAGCTGAAATGAACTGAAATGACTAGAATATCGACGGTCAATCTAGATGGGTTGTTCAATGCGTGTAGCTAGAAAAGGAGCTAACTTGTGAGCCAAACATTCAATGTCCCCCGACGCAGATGGGGAAAAAGCGAAATTTCAATTCCGGTCATTCCCTTCGGCACGCAGGGATTCGGCAACAACTTCGGTCATGTTTCCGACGACGAAGCGTGCGAACTTATGCGCCGCTCGATAGACATCGGCATCAACCATTTCGATGCCTCGCTCTGCTACGGCGATTCGCAGCGCAAGGTCGGCGTCGCGCTCAAGAGCGGCGCCGTCAAGCGCGACGAGATTGTCTTGAGCGCGCGAATCTGCGCTAACCTCACATACGAATGGAACGGAACGGATTTCGAGCGGAAATCAAAGGATCCCGACTATTCTGCCGACTACGCTATGGCAAATATCGAGAGACAATTGGAGTTTACCGGAACCGACCATTTCGACGCCATGTTTATCCACGACCCGGTCGAAATTGAACCCACGTTGGCGAAGGGAGGCACGTTCGATTGCCTCAAGACGTTGAAGTCCCGCGGCATCATCCGCAACATCGGGTACGCAATGAATCCGCACGATTTCCATCTCACGACAATGGAAACGGGCGAGGTGGATGTGCTGCTCACGTTCGACGACTACAATCTATTCGGCACGACCGCCGCGGATGACATCCTTCCCGCCGCCGCGGAACAAGACATCGGCGTGATTAACGGCTGGTCGATCAAGCGCGGACTGCTGACGGGGATCGATCTCACCGGACGCGACCGGAGCAACACGGAGGTGGATCGGGCGATCAAAATGCGTCAGTGGTGTATAGACAACGGCTACAGCCTATTGGCGATGGCTCTGGGCTTCTGCCTGCGAGAGGAACGGATTCACGGCAACCCCATCGGCAGCCTGAACATCGAGCAGTTGGAGTTGAACGCGCAAGCGGTGAGCGAACCGCTTCCGGTAGGGGCGCTCGACCGGTTCTTGGAGCAGGAATGGGCGAAGTCGTGAAACGTGTATCCTGTACAAATTGATTGAAATGGGCGTAGGGGACGCAGATCTCCGTTCCGCACCACTGAGGTAGGATCGGTTTCCTAACAGAACCGGTATTTATTCAGTCCCGTAAGTGCGGTTGGAAACCGCACCTACCGCCTTAGGTTGAATCCCGTGCGGTCAAAAAACCGCATTTACGAAATATGTGCTTTATTCCACAGTCGAAGGTGAGTCCGTCCATGTTCCCAATTATGAGGGACACATGCAGTGGGAGGGGCATCTTGCCCCGATGTGGGAGGGATGCCCTAGCGTAATCGGTTTCCGTTGCCTAATTATTAAATGCGTTGATTTATTGTGAACGCGGGAAATCGGGGCAAGATGCCCCTCCCACATACAATCAAGGGGTGCCCCCTGCCGATAGTCGGGAGTAATACATGTCAAATCAATGCTGCCACTATTCTTGGCTGAGCTAAACAGTTACGAATAACTAATTCGAGGAGCAGATGCCAAAAAGACCAAACGTACTTCTTATTATCACCGATCAACAACGTTACGACACGCTCCACTGCGGCGGCGAGGAAGCGATCGAAACACCGCACATCGATTGGCTTTCCGAGCGCGGTACCCGATTCACGCACGCATTTTGCGCCACGCCAATCTGCTCCCCTGCCAGAGCCTCCCTGCTATCGGGGTTGTATCCGCATCAGCACGGCATGGTCGCTAACCACCAGCCGCGCCCCGGATGCGATCAGATGCATCTCAGCCCGGATGTCAAGCTCATCGCGGATTACCTGAAACCGGAGGGCTATGCCTGCGGTTACACCGGGAAATGGCACCTCGGCACCGGCAGTGACCGGCGGGGTTTCGGCGAGTATGTTGCCAGCCACTTCGATTTCGACACCGATACCCCGGAGCAAAACGAGGCGATAACGCATGCGCGCGCCATTGGGGTCGAACTGACCGGGAGGCGGCAGGGCACCGAACCGAACCCTGCGACGTTCAACAATAAGACGCGGGTCGGGCCGAGCGTGATGCCTCTGGCGGATCATCCGGCGACGCTGATGTGCGACCGCGCCATGTCGTTCATTCAGCGGCATCAGCACAGCGACGATCCGTTCATGCTGGTCTACAGCACGCACGAGCCGCACTCGCCGTTCGTCTCGCCGCGCCCCTTTGACGCCATGTACAAGCCCGACGACATGCCGCTTCCGCCGACGTTTACCGATGTATCGTTCCACCCACACACCAAAATTCGTCAGGACAATCAGCTCCGAAAGATAAACGAGATGGGGCTCTCCGAATTGGAGATGCGGGAGATCGTGGCGGCCTATTACGGCCAAGTCAGTTTCTGCGATCACCTGGTGGGACGCCTGGTTGCGTCGCTGATTGACACGGGGCAACTTGAAGACACCCTCGTCATCTTCACCTCGGATCACGGCGAGATGATGGGCAGGCACAATATGCTGTTGAAGGGCGCTGCGGTGTTTGACGACTTGGCGCGTATACCGCTTGTCATCGTGCCCCCGGGAGGACTGGAATCGGAGAATGTGGACTCCGCGCTCGTTTCGCACATTGATCTGATGCCCACCATTCTCGACTGGTGCGGCGCGGATATCCCCGCCGGCTTGGACGGGAGGTCGCTGCGCCCGCAAATCGAGGGGTCACCCGACTCGAGCCCGCTTGACGGAAGGCGTACGGGTGTGGTCACGGAGTTTCACTCCTGCAACTGGACAAACCCGATTGGACCGCTGCGTATGTGGCGCACCGAGGAGTGGAAATATGTGGAGTCGTATCACGGCGATCACGAACTCTATAACCTCGCCGACGACCCGCACGAGTGCCGCAATCTGATCGACGACCCTGCGGCAGCCGGCGCGCTGGCATCGCTCAAGGCGGGGTTGCGCGACTGGTGCGAGCGAACCGGGGACACGTGGCCCGATGTCGTCATTCCACCGGTAGTACCGAGCTAAACAACCGTTCAAGGAATGGTGGGCAGAAGATTAGCTATGGGATCTCAATCGCAGTCGCTTTTCGCTCCTTTGATTGCACCCTACAAAGATGAGCCGATGCGGTCAGCCCGACGGTAGTACCGAGCTAAACAACCGTTCAAGGAATGGTGGGCAGTGCCCACCCTACAAATAGACGCCTTCGCGCGAAATGAAACCGCGAAAAGCCGTTTTCTACATGTGAACGCCAAAAGGGGGAAGATTCATGCCCATCACCGCTAAAGAGAAACGCGAGCAACTCATTCGCGAAGGCTACTGCATCTTCGAGAACGTACTGGGTCCGGAGATGGTGGCGAAGCTAAACGTCATGAGCGAATGGACCATTGCGCAGGAGGATCCGGCTCACTTCGATCAGCACCGGTCGCGGGGCTGCATTATCCCCTACTGGCGGTATCCCCACCCCGCTTTCGCCGAGCTAATCGTTTATCCGCGCGCGATGGCGGTTCTCGCCGAACTCGGATTCGATCATCCCAAAGTGTGGAGCGGATTTGTGATTAGCAAACCGCCGCACGCGCCGCCGCTGTTCTGGCATCAAGACGGCGTGTTGTGGGATCATCCCATCAGCTACACCGATCAGCCGCAGCAGTATTTCCTGATGTATTACCTCGTGGACACGAACCGCGGCAACGGGTGTCTTCGCGTCGTTCCCGGCTCTCACCTGAAACGCCACGCGCTGCACGATGTGCGCCCGAGTGGTGACAACGGCGTCGCACGCGCTTCCAACTTGGATCACGCCGCCTTCCAGCACGCCGAGGGTGAGATCGATGTCCCCGTCAAGGCGGGCGATGTCGTCATTGGCGACTCGCGTCTGATGCACTCCGCCCACGCAAACCGGAGCGACCAGCGCCGCACCGTGCTCACCATCTGGTACTGGCCCAACTACGACGAGTTGCCGGACGATGTCAAGCAGTTGATTTCCGATCACATCACCGAACGCGAGGATTGGTGCCGTTGGGTCGAACAGACGCGGCATGTCACGGGAGAATTGATACCGCTTTACGACGGAGAGGTTGAGCATCTGCCGCGGACCACTTCACCGGGCGAGCGCTTGCAATAACACCGTCCGGATTAACAGAAGGGGGATCGGATGAACGTCGGACAGAGAATCACGCTCAGTTTTTTGCCCTATATCGTTTTGAGCAGCGTTGCGTTTGCGTAAGTAGTTGACATGCCCGACTCCACGCTCCGCGCCGCTTTGGAATGGATTAGGGTCAGGGCGATGTGAATGGAGACGGGGTTGTCAATGTGTTTGATTTGGTGTTTGTGGCGAATCATTTCTGAATCACGGATTAAACAGATTACGCGGATTGCACGGATTAAGAATCTTGATCGCATTCACCTTCCAGTCGCTGGATTGCTCTGCACAACCTATACGGCTGTCCATCAAGCGAACATGATCTCAATCCCGCTTTTTGGGCGGCGCCACTGCGACTCGAATATGTGCATTCGCGTCCGATAAGCTGTCCGGATCGTCTTCCAGCCGTTTAAACGCGCGCCGCGCCCACACGTCAGCCTCGGTAGCCCGGTCCAGCAGCGGTTGCTGCACCGTGTCCTGCACCTCCGAGCACAGATGCCGCATCAGCGGCTGCAATTCGGCGGGCAATGCCAGGTATTCGATATGGGACAGCGGTTGGCACACCGTGTTGTCTAGCCCGTGCGGGGCATAGTCATCGACGGCAAACCACCAGGGGACCCAGCGGTTCACCACCGCAATTCGATCGTGTCCGCTGGTGTTGTGCATCGGGGAGGCGTGCCAACTGCGCGAGTCCTGAATGTAGAGGGACCCCGCCGAAGCCGTAATCTGCATGTCCCCGGGAATGGGCGCCGTGCACGTAATCCCGTCGGCAGGTCCACGAGGGTTGCGCGTGTCCCGGTGCGAACCGGGCACCACCCATGTTCCGCCCGAGTCCTCATCCACATCCGTCAGGTACCATATCATCACCAAACACATGGCGACATCCGGGAACGGCTGGCGGATGCAGCCGATATTTCTGCCGGGGTCGCCCCTGCCGTACGCCGTCGTATCATGCGGCCAATCCGTATGCCATTCGCGCGTGTCGGGTCTTCCACGCCGGTGAACCGCGCCAAAACCGCCCGGCGTCCCGTCCGGTTTGTCGCAGTCGAGAATACGCAGATGCAGTTGCGCAATCCGAAGGTGGTCGTCCAGGACGCGGCGTGCCACTCCCGTAACAAAAGGATTCGCCAAATGTTGAGCGTAGAGCGGCAACCACACAATATCGTTCGGGACTTTCGGAGGATACCCGACTCGACGCGCCGGTCTCAACTCCACCTTGTCCGCGGTCGCCGGGTCCGTGAGCAATGCGTGCTCCTTCGCGCCAATTTTCAGCGTTTTCAACGACTCCCCGCCGAGCAATTCCTGCAGTGCGCGATGGTTTCGGTCGATCTTCAACCGCGCCGCCTCGACCTCCTCTCGGATGGTGCTCACCTCGACGCCGGGTATGACGTTGTCGATGACGCAGAATCCGTATCGATCTAGCGATTCGGCGCACCCCTCCACCACTTCGTCGACCGAAAGCACCTCGGCGTTGAAGGCGTAACTCCGGTTACGAGCCAGATCACGGGCGACTGCCTCCGGTTCATGCTCGGTATGCGCGATGCGCTCCCGAACTTCGCGGAGTTCGCGTTCGAGGCGGGCCGCTTTAGCGTGTAGTTCAGAGATATTCATGTTTGGTGGTTTGCCCTATAATTGTCTAATGCGGTTGAGGAGGTCGCGACCTGGAGATCGCTCCTACCGTGATTCGTGGGCGTACAATACTATGTTCGACGGGCGCAACCTATTCTGTAGGAGGGAATTCCGATTCCCGACTCTACGTATTCAGACAAGTTGTCGCGATTCGGAGATCGCTCCTACAGGGAGAAATGGGTTGATTGCGCCTTACAACTCACGTTTATCTTACAGATTAAAAGGCTGGTGCGCGGGGGATCTCTATCGCGGTCGTTGACCACTCGCGTGATGGCGTCAGATCAAGAATGGATATCGCACAGTGTGATTCACATGGCACTCCGCCGGAGTGCAGGATTTGATGCTTCTCCTTTCTATTGACATGCCGCTCCTACGGAGCGGGGAATCGCGACCGGGAGAAGATTTCTATCGCGCTCATTATCCATTCGCTTGATCTCCTACAGTGAATTGGTTTGAATGCGCCTTACAACTCACGTTTATCTTACAGATTAAAAGGCTGGTGCGCGGGGGATCTCTATCGCGGTCGTTGACCACTCGCGTGATGGCGTCAGATCAAGAATGGATATCGCACAGTGTGATTCACATGGCACTCCGCCGGAGTGCAGGATTTGATGCTTCTCCTTTCTATTGACATGCCGCTCCTACGGAGCGGGGAATCGCGACCGGGAGAAGATTTCTATCGCGCTCATTATCCATTCGCTTGATCTCCTACAGTGAATTGGTTTGAATGCGCCTTACAACTCACGTTTATCTTACAGGTTAAAAGGCTGGTGCGCGGAAGATAGCTATCGCGGTCATTGGCCACTCGCGTGATGGCGTCAGATCAAGAATGGATATCGCACAGTGTGATTCACATGGCACTCCGCCGGAGTGCAGGATTTGATGCTTCTCCTTTCTATTGACATGCCGCTCCTACGGAGCGGGGAATCGCGACCGGGAGAAGATTTCTATCGCGCTCATTATCCATTCGCTTGATCTCCTACAGTGAATTGGTTTGAATGCGCCTTACAACTCACGTTTATCTTACAGGTTAAAAGGCTGGTGCGCGGGGGATCTCTATCGCACTCGCTATCCACTCGTTTGATTGCACCCTACAACTGCTGAGTCGCGATTCGGAGATCGCTCCTACAGGGAGAAATGGGTTGATTGCACCTTACAACTCACGTTTATCTTACAGGTTAAAAGGCTGGTGCGCGGAAGATTAGCTATCGCGCTCCCTATTCAGTCGCTTGAGGGATTTCTATCGCGCGCGCTATCCGCTTGCTTGATTACCCTACAACTGCTGAGTTGCGATTCGGAGATCGATCCCACGGACAGTTGGGCGGCGAAAGGTGGTTTGGAGCACACGGCATCTCTTTCAGGCAATATAGTTGGGTTTCATTGCATTCAACCCAACCTACGGGATGCCGCTGAGCACCGGACACTAGTCACAGGCAACTGTGCGCTACTTCACAATTACCATCCGGCGCGAATCACGGAACGAAGGCGTCGCCAATTCGTAGAAATAGATGCCGCTGACGACCGGCTCCCCGCCAGCGTTGCAACCGTCCCAATACGCCGCATTGTGTCTATCCGTGTAGTGCCCCGCCGGCTGATACCCGACCTCTAATCGCCGCACCAGCACACCGTTTGAATCAAAGATTGTCAGCGTGACATCCGCATTCTCCGCCAACCGGTACGGAATCCAGGTTTCGGGGTTAAACGGGTTTGGATAGTTCGCCAATAGTGCAGTCTCCCTTGGTGTGAGCGATTGCATGAGTTGTTCAAATACGCCGATTCCGCGTTTCACGATCACATCTTTAACCTTGATCGACCTTGCGGCAGCCAACCAACCCCGAACCATCTCCACGGTCAGCGTATGAGACGCATCCGGCGGCGGCGAGGGCGCGGCGGCGGCATCGAACGCGATCGCGACCAACACTAAATCTTGGACGTTGACAACCCCGTCGCCGTTGACATCCGTCGCCTGGTTTCGATCTTCATTTTGTAAGCCTGCCGCAACCAGCACCAGATCCAAGATATCCACGCGGCCATCGCGGTTCAGATCCTCGGCTCGACGCGGCCGCTTGGTGAATTGAACCTGAACCCCCCGTTTCCTCAAAATCGGTATATCGGTGTCGATTGTACGATAACTCAGAGGGTTATTCTTCACCTGAATCGCGTCCTCACGCCCCAGTCCGGTGTTTGCCGCCAAGGGGGAGAGATCGGAAAAATTGTTGCGCTCAAGAGTCACGAACGTCAGGTTGATCAATCCGGACAAGGGCGTAATATCGGAGATGCTGTTCTTGCCGGCGAATAAGAGCCGGAGTTGGGTCAAACCCGCCAAAGGCGAAATGTCCGTTATCGAGTTCCCTCCAAGATCAATCCAACTTAGATGGATCAAGCCTTTCAGAGGGGAGAGGTCCGAAATTGAGTTGTTCGGGAGAAGAAGCGTTTTCAGATTGGTCGCCCACTCAAGCCCCGTCAAATCGGTAATCGAAGCGTTCCTCGCCCCCAGTTTCGTCAAGGCAGCCACGTCGGCACGTCGAATCCGGGCGCCCGGCGGCATTCCGAGAGCCGATCTGATAGCCGTGCGGAGGTTCCGATCGGGGATTTCAAACTTTACCGAGTGAACCCATTCGGACGTATCCCACAGTTCGACCGCGCCGGTATCGGTGCCCGAAGCCAAAGGGCTCCCATCCGGCGAAAACGACACGGAGGTGATCCTGTCCGAATGCCGAAACGTCGTTAGGAGGTCGCCGCTTGCAATATCCCATAGTTTGATTGTGGTGTCTCCTCCGGACGCGAGCGCGTTGCCGTCGGGCGAATACGATACGGAAGTGGCCCACTTGTGATCCAGTATGCCGATGGATGAATATGCCGCCGTGTCCCACAACCAAATTCCTTCGCCCCACGCCCCCGCGGCAAGGAGGCTTCCATCGGGCGAATACGATACGCATCGGATTCCGCCTTCAGAATACTCGAGCGTGGCGGTCACCGATCTCGTCACCAAGTTCCATATTTTGACCGTCCCGTCCCAACCCCCGGTGGCAAACGTCCTCCCATCGGACGAAAACGAGGCGGAGGTCACCTTCCCGTGGCGAAGCGTACTGATATTCTCTTCGGCCGCCGGGTTCCATAGTTTGATGGTTCCGTCGCGCGCGCAAGAGACAAGCGTTCTCCCGTCCGGCGAGAACGATAGAAACGAGATTTGACGGTGCCGGAGTGTGCCGATATTCTCTTTCGTTTCCGTATTCCACAGACTGACGGCGCCATCCCATGACCCCGACGCCAACACTTTTCCGTCGGGCGAAAATGACAGCGATCGGACGGCATTCGAATGCCCTTCAAGCGCGGCGATTCTCTCTAGTGTTTCCACGTCCCACAACTTAACCGCCCCATCGCCGGAGGCGGAAGCCAAAGTGATGTGATCGGGTGAAAACGACACCGAATTGATCCTGTCGGTATGTCCTCGAAGGGTGACGATATGGCTGCGCGAAAGTTCCACAAGCGTAAAATCTTCCCGATTCGAATTCCCTTCCGAATCGATGGCTTGGATGGTAATCGGGTGCGAAAAAGGGTTGGAGAGATCTGTCGATCCGTTGGATGGGATAACGCCGTCATATACGAATTGGACGAAGGCATTCGCGCCCCCATCCAGCGCTTGATACGCCTTCAATTCACGCTGTCCGGCGGCAGAATGCGGTTCCAGTGTTTTAACCAACAGCAGCACTTGGCGTAGACCGCCGGAATCGGCGATTTTCAGTTCGATTGGCGCGCTCTGTGAACCGGCAGGGTATAGGAGCGGCGAGACGAGTTCGATGGTTGGCCGCGTTCCCTGCGCTATCGGCATGTCCGGATTCAGGTAGGGGTGACCGGCAAGCGAATCGGCGCTGCTCGCCGATAGACGGTCATAACCCGGTCCATAAGACATGATGTAACCGCCATCGTGGAAATTGTGTTCCAGTCCGAAGGCATGCCCCAGTTCATGCGCCGCTTTCGCCCAGTGAAATTCATCCGTAACCAAGGCGCCGCCGCCGACTTTGGAGTACCGCTTTCCGAGACCGTCTATCTCTCCGGTTAACCTCGCCGTACTGTTGTCAATCACGATGAGATAGACATTTCGCTTGAAATCGAACTCCGAACCAATCTCGGAAAATACGGTGTTCGCCTTTTCGCGAGTTGCGATATAGTGACTATCGGAATGCCGACCATTTACGACGTGGACCACCGGCTCACCCCGTGAATCGTTCTCAATGCGGAACGTATTGTTCCCGTATCCGTGCGCTTCCATCTGGTTGCCGTAGAACGTCTGGATTGCGCGGATTTCATCCTTCAACCGCTGAACCACCTCGGCGCGGAGCAGGCGGTCATTGGGGACAAAGTACACCAACCGGACCGTTCGCGACACCCCTAAATCCACAGGATCTTGGACTTCGACGCCGCACGGGTCGCCCGGCCGCCAATCGGGCTCCGCGCAGAACGGCGTGCCGTCCTTTCCAGGCGGCTGGGAATACGCCTGATTCGGCATGGAGGCGGCGAGACCAACCATAAGGACAAGCGTGAAACGAAGAAGTCGCCTTGCAACGGTTCCATCTCCTTGCAAGTTGGCATGTGTGGAGGGAGTCTGCGTGGGTTCTAATAGAATTGGAATTGACATAACCTGTCAGAACACCGTTGGCAGCGGAGTTCTGCGTTCCGTATCGAGTTTTCCTTCGCGCCGCTCTCGATTGCGCTTTTTAGGTTTCAAAGTCTTCGCTACAGGTGCCCCTTTCCAGGAAAGAAATCAAGTTTTCAAGAAAAAACTTGATTTCGGTGGTTTTGGTTTTTCACTCTGTCGAAAACGTGAACAATAAGCTGTGGGAATAAACCTCTCCCGGGCGGAGAATCACGGATTGCCATCCCGGCGTCCCCTCTTTATTGATGGCATCGGGAAAGTGCTGTGTTTCAAGGCAAAAGCCCGCATGTTTGTTGTAAACCGTATTGTCCTTGCCGGTGAGTGATCCATCGAGGTAGTTGCCGGTGTAAAGTTGCACTCCCGGCGCGTCGGTATGAACTTCCATCTTGCGGCCCGAACTCGGTTCGCGGACGCGGGCGGCTAATCTCATCTCCCCCGCTTCGCCGTTGAGGGCGAAATTGATGTCGTATCCTCCGAGATCCTCGCCGCCGTCTCCTGGCAACTGCCCAATGTCTCTCCCAATCTGCTTGGATTCACGAAAATCGTACGGCGTGTTTTCCACCGATGCGATCTCGCCCGTCGGGATGACCGTTTCGTCGGTCGGCGTGTAGTTGTCGGCATTCAGGCTCAATTCGTGCTTGAGGATGTCACCGGCGCCATGCCCCGCGAGATTCCAGTAGGCATGGTTGGCAAGATTCACGATGGTGGGCGCATCGGTTTCGGCGCGCATGTCAATCCGAAGGTCGCGCGTCATTAGCGTGTACGTGACCGTCACCGTGAGATTGCCGGGATAGCCCTCTTCGCCGTCGGGACTGATGTATTTCATCGTCAAAAACGCTCCGTCGGCGCCTTTCTTTGCCTCAACGACATCCCACACCTTCTTGTCGAATCCCTCCTCGCCCCCGTGCAGGTGGCTGGGACCGATGTTGGCGGCGAGCGTGTACTCCACCCCGTCAAGCGTGAATTTGCCGGCCGTGATTCGGTTGGCGACTCTGCCGACGATGCAGCCGAAATACGGGTGACCAGCGAGGTAGCCGTCGAGCGTATCGAATCCGAGCGCGACATCGGCGCTCTCACCGTTACGGCCGGGGAGGTGGAGTTCCGTGAGGAGCGCCCCGTAATTGGTGATTTTCGCGGTTATGCCGTACCCGTTCTTGAGGGTGTACAGATAAACGGGTTTGTCACCAACCGCTCCCCACTCGGTTTTGTGAATCTTTGCACCGTGCCCCATAACGTGAGCTCGTGCGGACGCCGCCAGTAAGCCCACCGTGAGCACAATAGCAACTGCGTATACCGAAATTCCCATTAGTTACCTCCTTGGAATTGAGAATGGATTTCTTTACGATTCTTCAGATTGACTTTCCACATTTGTAGGAAATGATCAAAAAATGAATATTGAGCGGGGTTTTCTATGGGATCTCTATCGCGTTAGGATCTCGATCACGCTCATTTGATGTGTCCGCTTTCTTTATCCTTCCGAGTTCAGTCAGTTAATCAATAAATATCCCCCACTTTTCCTCATGCAAAACACCCCGCAGCCGAATATCGCGCGTTAGAAATTCCAGACTGCGTACACCTGCCCCCCGCTGGGGCTTGGGAAGGAGGGCTTTTGCTGTGCTACACACCTACCGCCCCTCCGGGGCTATAAAGGCGGTTAAAATCTCTATCCGTCACCGACTGAATAGGGAGAGACCAACCGAGTAAATCGCGAGGGCGATAGCAAGTTTTGAAACGGAATCCACTCCAGTGACTGTTTAGTCCACCGGTCTGGATTTGCCAATCCAGACCGTGCAGACAAGGAACGCGCCGAGTAGGGAAGTAAAATGCTGATTCCGACGAATCAGGAGTTTACATGCCCAGAACGGACGTGCAATGATTAGGATCTGTATCGCACGGGATTTACTATGGGACTTCTATCGCACACCTTATTCAGTCGTTTGATCCTTCACTATTCGTTCGGTTGATTCTAATCAGTCACTTGATTACTACTACAAACCGACATCGTTGATATAGATTAATGGACTAAACAATCACCCACTTCATTTTCCAATCCGTTGATTGTACACTAGACATCTTTCCAAAATATTAACAGTCGTTACGGGGTATTTCCCGAGCGTTGAGTAGCCACCGGCGTGCATGAACGATTCATTGATTTGGGCGATTCGGCTAAGGTTGTTCGTCGGCTTGCCCTTCATTTTGCCGCTCGAAGGCAGGTATCTCCGTAATTCAATCAACTGAGGCGTTTCCCCTCTGGATTTTCTGTTTCCCGTGACTCGCAATCGATCTTCCATGATTGACGGTTACACTGCTTGTTCCCCTTGGTTGCGTGATTCAATTCTGCCTGCGACGCCGGATGTCGTCGCAGACGGTGGCTATTCGCAAAAATCTGCCTGGAATCCAGTGATGACACGGGTTTGACGGGTTTGGAGCGCCATACGGTATTCTGCGATAAACTGCGAATATGCTTCAGCGCGCCTCCTCCCGCTAAGCCAAACTATGGGGCGGTCGACGATGTAAATTCGATCTGATTTCATAGAGTTGCGACACCTGGCATCATTTGAAATGCACCCTACAGAAGGAACGCAGTGCTAGTATACCACATAAGTGTTAAGTAATCAAGCTAAAATCGAGGCGTGGCAAGACAAGAGATTTTTTTCAGCAATAATCCGGACAAATCCAAAGATTGTTCACTTGACATATCCCGAGACAAGTTGCCAATCGCTGTAGATATTCTGATCTCCAATATTACTAAAACCACATAGATCCAATTTGGAAAGATGTCTACTATAGGCTTTCGACCATATCATGGACCAATGTGTGCGTTAGTGAAAGTGATATTTAGTTCGACCGTTCGTGATAATTTCCTCCGAAATCCTGCAACGTCCTAGATTCATTTGCGCCAGTATTTACGGGAATTCTTACGAGTTTTGCCCGCCTCGCGCTTTTTCTTCTCCTCCAGTTTTTCGTGGTAGAGTTGATGACAATCGCGGCAGAGCGCGGTTAAATCGGTGATCCGTTCTTTGCCGCGGCGCTGGTAGTTCACGTGATGCACCTCGGTGGCGGGCGCACCGCAGACGCGGCATTTTCGGCCGGCTTTTTTCATGATGGTGTCGCGCTTCGCTTTCCATTTTGACGATTCAAGATACGACTTGTAGTTGCGTTGACGAGTCTGCTTGGACGGTTGATATTGCCGCTTTCGTTGTGCCACTATGAACTGTCCTTTCGCGTAAATGTCAAAATTCTCGTAGCGTGAGCACTGCGATCGGTGGTTAGCGTGAAACCGAGATTTTTTTAGTTCGCGGGACGAGAAATGGATTTATTGTGCCCTACAACTGACGTTGATCCCACGGATTAAAAGGCTGGTGGGCAGAAGATCTCTATCGCCCTTCTCATTCAGTCGGTTGATTACAGCCTACGACTGCTAAATCGCGACCTGGAGGTCGCTCCTACATCGCCCTCCGACGAATGGAGAGGGAATCGCGACCAGGAGGTCGCTCCTACATCGCCCTC
>JAPPIK010000026.1:0-94041 GCA_028820655.1 Candidatus Poribacteria bacterium
CTTGAGGCAGAATGTTGGGCAACCACAAGGGATCTCTCTACATTGGGTCAATCTTTGTAGGGGTTGGGTTTCCCAACCCGTCATTTAACGGGCGAGGGAACCTCGCCCCTACGATTGGACACTCACTTCACGTAAATGTCAACAGAACCTAGGGAATCAAGTTTTTTCCAAAGTCGTGATGGTTTTTTTGCGTTATGTGGACGCCAAAATGACTGAGAGAGAACAACCGTTTTGTTAAGACAATCCACCCGGGTAGCGTAATGCGACTTACTTTTAAGTCGGGACGAGAATGCCTCTCCCAATTCGGCGATAAATCGCGACCAGAAGGTCGCTCCTACTGAAGAAGGTGGGTAGTTGAGCACCGCCGTACTTCCATTTCAGTCGTTTTATTGTTGCACGATCGGTCGATTCCTGCCTTATGAGAGACAACGGAAAGATGAGATTCTCACGACGCAAAATAAGTTTGACTATTTAGGTCATATACACTATAATTATATGTGACTAGATTAGTCATGTTTTTAGGTAAGGAGTAACGATGCGTCTATCGGCTCGACTAAAATATGCAGTCTTGGCGATGCTGGAGTTAGCGCTGCAATATCCTCAACAGTTCGTCTCCGTGGCGGAACTTTCGGAGAAACACGGCATCTCTCGCCCATTCCTTGAGAAGCTACTCCTCCAACTCAAACAGTCCGGTTTGACCACGAGTCGTCGCGGTCCTGATGGCGGATACAGTCTTGGCCTCCCTCCAAACGAGATTCGCATAGGTGATATCTTTGAGGTTGTCGAGGGACCCGTAAATTTTTCGGAGAGTTTCGACGCCTCCTCCCAGTGTGACGCAACCAATCGGTGTATGGAGACGCTGCTACTGGAAATTGAAAGCGGAATTTCAAGCGTCTTAAACTCAAAAACGCTGCAAGAGTTATGCTGCCAAGCCCGGAAGTTCAAGCAACTCGCTCAACCTGTGCACTCTATTCCCTATTCAATCTAGGCTGACATGATACTTGCCGACAGTATAATTAATTTGATTGGAAATACCCCTCTGGTTCATCTCGGCCGTCTGCGCGGAAAGAACGACGCGACCATAGTGGCGAAACTGGAATCCTATAATCCGGGCGGCAGTATCAAGGACCGCATTGCGCATGCAATGATTTCCGATGCCGAAGAACGCGGGGTTCTAAAACCGGGAGATACGATTGTCGAACCGACCGCCGGAAACACGGGACTCGGGATCTCGGCGGTCGGAATTGCCAGCGGATATCCCGTGATCTTGACCATGCCGGAGAACGTGAGCCAGGAGAAATATACGCTCCTTTCCGCCTTTGGCGCCAAGATTATCTTGACCCCGGAGAATGCCGGAATGGCCGGCGCGATTTGGGAGGCCGAGGAGATTGTGAAACAGAACCCGCGTCACTTCATGCCCAATCAATTTAAGAACCCGGCAAATGCGGAAATACACCGAAAGACGACGGCGCGCGAAATCATAGACACCTTGGATCGGCCGGTGGACTTTTTCGTTACCGGTGTGGGTACGGGCGGTACATTGACTGGTGTCGGCGAAGTCCTAAAATCGTGTTATCCCGATGTGCAGGTCGTTGCAGTCGAACCGGATGTTTCACCGGTAATCTCGGGAGGTGAACCCGGTCCTACAAGGATTGACGGCATCGGTGCCGGGATAATCCCGGAGATTCTGAATGTTGACATCATCGATCAGGTTCTCACCGTGCCCGATGAGGAAGCATACAGGATGATGAAACACATATCCAAGACAGAGGGATTGCTCGTGGGCATGTCATCGGGAGCGAACGTACATGCCGCACTCAGAATCGCCAAAGACCTCGGTAAAGACAAAACTGTCGTCACAGTCTTACCCGATACGGGAGAACGATATTTCAGCCTTAGTCAATATTTTGAACCCAAAACCGATATATTGAGTTTATTACCGTGAAAACTCATTCCCAATTTCAGGAACTAACTTTCTGTCAAGATGGGGTTGTTAGATCTTCACGAACGAAATGTCAAACCATAGGACGAGGGGCGGGTATTCTCGGTGACTGAACCCATTCATTCACGAACTTCCATTACTGACGATCTCAGTTATCAAGTCAATTCGATTGAAGACCCCAAGGAGATTTTATTTAATCTATTCAAGCGGTTCGAAGAACGCGCCGCAATCGTGACTAGCGGACAGTTATCCGGTATGGTCCTGATCCATCTAGCGCACGAGAACAACCTCCCGTTTCGCGTCTGTACGCTTGATACGCTGCGCCTATTTCAGGAGACGTACGACTTCTTTGAACAGCTAGAGGCCCGTTACGACATCCACATTGAACGACTCCAGCCGGATCCCGAGGAAGTCGATCAGATGGTATCGAAGCATGGCGAACACCTGTTTTTTGACAGTAAAGAAAAGCAGAACTACTGCTGTGAGATAAGAAAAGTCAGACCGATGCAGCGGCTACTAGATAGCCTTGATGTCTGGTTCACCGGTCTGCGGCGAGACCAGTCTGCACATAGAGGACTTACACCGAAATCGGAGCTTGTTAATCATGACGGCCGCTTCGTATTGAAAGTCAACCCGTTGGCACACTGGACAGAGGAACAGGTATGGCGGTTTATAAACCAGAACGACGTACCGGTGAATCCGCTACTCAAACCGGATAAGCACGGAGCTTATTTTGAATCGCTCGGTTGTGTCATCTGTACAACACGAATACTGCCGGGTGAAGCGAAGAGAGCTGGGCGATGGCGCTGGCAAAACGCAGCGGCGTCCAAAAGCGACAAAGAGTGTGGTTTACACTTTGCGATTTAACAAATCAACCAATAAGAAAGGGACTTTATTTCATGGCTGTTACAGTACGTATTCCAACGCCGCTTAGGAAACTGACAAACGACCAAGCCGAAGTAGATGCAGTCGGTGCTACTATTGAGAATATAATTGAGAATCTCGAATCCAACTACGCGGGGATTAAAGAACGAATATGCGACGAAGCTGGAAATATCCGGCGTTTTGTCAACATCTATCTCAACGATGAAGATATTCGATTTTTGGATGGAACGACGACTACGGTTAGCGATGGTGATGAAGTGTCAATAATCCCCGCTATTGCAGGCGGCGCTTCAGTGTAACAGGTAATGTGAAGCAACGGAGATTCATAGCTTGAACCGGACGTACGCACGTTGAGTACCGGCGTGCCTTAACGGGTAGTGTTTAGTGTGAGGTCTTGATTTGCTAGAGTTGCGGCGTGAAACCACGAGTCAGATCTACGCTCATGCAATGAAGGAGTTTCCAAATGAGTGTTGTGGCGCGATTTTGACAGATGGCACTAAGGATTGTGTGCGACGCTGCAATAACATTCAAAATGAGCGCCATGCCGAAGACCCCGCGACCTACCCACGTGACGCACGTACCGCCTACTTGATGGACCCGAATGACCTAATCAAGATTCATAGGGAGGTTGACACCAAAGGCACACAGATAAAGGCGTTTTACCATTCACACCCAAATGAAGACGCTTATTTTTCCGATAAAGATAAGACGGACGCCACGGAGCCGTGGGGGTTACCGAATTATCCTGATACTGTGTATGTTGTAATCTCGCTCTACGACCGACAAATAAACGTGGCACGAGCGTACTCTTGGGATGACAATGCGGAAGATTTTGTTGAAGTTCCGATTAACAGCGTTGCCTAGACTTGATGGGGCGGGTGACATTTTCAGACAAACCGCTATAAACAAGAGAATCAAACGCTTCACGCCACTGCTCCCAACAAAATGATTCTCTCCTATCCCACTTCCTCCTGAATTCGCTTTTCTGCATGTTTCCGGTTAGTTTAGCTTTCTCCACTTGAGATCAACACCACTAAATCTGACCTCCCCGCAAACTTCCTTTACGAGGCAACCGATATGGCTTTCCTCAGGGTACGATTGAGTTTCCCGCCAAGTCAGATTACTGAACCTGTAATCTATAACATAGGGAAGCAATATAACATAGTAACTAATATCCGGCGAGCCAACGTGACAGCCGATTCCGGTTGGGTTGTGCTAGAGATCACGGGCGAGCCCGATGAATTAGAACGTGCGGTCGATCATCTCAGGAACATTAACGTTGAAGTTGAACCGGTTGAGGGAGATGTGGTTCAGTAGTCTTCGTCGTAATGCCGCTAGCAAGTCGTTACGTGTGCTACCCCAAGATAATGCCAAAAAATGAGAGACGGACCATCTTCGGTTGGAGCATGTATGACTGGGCAAACTCCGCTTACGTCACGACCGTAGTCGCTGGCCTTTTGCCAAGCTACTTCGCGCGAGTAATCGTAGGGCCGGAAGAGGTTCAAATCGGGAATATCGCAGTCAGTGCAGTCTCCCTTTGGGCGTACATGATTGGCTTTGCTGCGTTTCTCTCATTCCTGTTCGCTCCCGTACTCGGCGCAATTTCTGATTTCTCCTCGGCGAAAAGGAAGTTTCTCTTTTCCTTTGCCTATACCGGCAGCATCTTCACCATACTACTGTATTTCTGTCAATCCGGAGACGTATGGCAAACGGTGGTAATCTTTATCATCACGCAGGTCGGTTATGTGAGCGCAAATGTCTTTTACGACGCGTTTCTGCCTCAGATTGCCTCCGAAGACAAACTTGATAGGGTTTCGGCGAAGGGGTTCACTTTCGGTTACGTCGGTGGGGGATTGCAATTCGCTATTGCTCTCGGCTTGGTGGCTGGGTACAAGATCATTGGGATTGAACAGGCGCTTGCCGCTCGCATCGGGTTAACAATGGCGGGGTTGTGGTGGGCTGGATTTACGCTCTGCACGCTGAAGCTACTAAGAGAAGACGAGCATCGTGAGGAGATTCCGGAAAAGCACCGATCCAAACCTTTAATCCTAGCGTACATCGCTATCGGGGTGGAACGCACGCTCAAAACGGCGAGGAAGGTTCGACAGTTCAAGCATCTTCTGCTCTTTCTGATAGCCTTTATGATCTACAACGATGGGATCCAGACCGTTATCACCATGGCATCAAGCTACGGGGCAGACGAATTGAAGTTATCCGTAACCGTGCTAATGGTAACACTCCTCGTTATTCAGATCATCGCAGCGGCTGGGGCAGCTTTATTCGGTTGGTTAGGGGACAGAATTGGAACGAAACGAGCCGTGATGTTATCGCTGGTCCTTTGGAGCGGCGTTGTTACTTATGCCTATTTTTTGCATTCCGCGACCGAGTTTTTTGTGTTGGGAGTCATCGTCGGAGTTGTCCTCGGCGGCTCGCAGGCATTGAGCCGCTCGTTGTACGGGTCCATGGTGCCAGAAGAAGCTAGCGCCGAATTTTACGGTTTCTATTCTGTGTTCGCAAAATTCTCCGCGATCTGGGGGCCTCTTGCATTTGGCGTCATTCGACATGTGACCGGAACCGCAAGGCTATCCATCATTTCTCTAATGGTCTTTTTTATCGTGGGGTTGATTCTATTAAGTTTCGTGAACGAAGAGAAGGCACGGCAAGCTAAATTCATGGGAGCATTCTGAACAATAACTGCGTGTCAGATCTATGGGTGTATTCACGGTACAGCCCGCACTAGGTGACGGCTGGCGGGTAACAGCAGACAACCTCCATCGGAGCGTCAGTGGCGTTGACGATCTCGTACCCTAATAGACAGGCAGGAATAAAAATCGATTTGCCACGCTCAATCGGGACCTCACCAAACCCACCGATAAGTTTTCCCCGACCTTGCAATACTACCAGACAGTGGAACCCACTCCCTGCTTCCATGTTCAGATTGGAATCGACGATTAAACGCGATGCCTGAAAATATGGCGTTGCCTCGTCCGGAAGCAGCCGTTCTTCGCAACTTCCGTTCTCCTCTCGAATGTTTTCCGGTGTCCGCTTGATATAGCCGTTTAATTCATCTATCTCAAGCTTGCTAAAGTCAGCGGCCTCAAGCGCCAGATCCCATCCCAAGCCTAGCGTCCCGTCCTCACTTTCATAGGGAAAGCCCTCCCATTCCGCCAGGATACTCCAATCGGTCGGTTCTTGCGGCTCAAGAACGCACAAGCCGCTGCCTAGCGAATGGATAACACCGGGCGGTACGTAAATGACCTCTCCAACTTCTGGTTCTAGAAGGTGCATCAAGCTCCGCAGCGATTTAATATCCTGCGCGTACATCAGTTCGGCAAATTCCGCGTTTGAAACGGATTCTCTGCAGCCTATCCATGCCTTTGCTCCAGGTCTTGTTCCAATGATTATCCACGCTTCGGTTTTGCCGAACGGGGAATTGAGGTGTTCTTGGGCGAATTCGGGAGCGGGATGCCAATGGATAGGAATGTGAGAATTGTCACCGACATCAAAGATTTTGAGAAGCACACCTAAATTCGCACCGAACTTATCGACATGATGCTCACCAAGTGTCTGATTAGGAAACGCCTCCAACAGGTGTTTGAGCAGCACAACTTTGCCGCTTGGAAGTTGAATGCGGCTAAACCCCTTATCGGGAGGATTTTCGCGGCCCGGAGTGGTTGCACGATTTGTTGAGAACATCCACTCTTCGGATCGATAATCATCTTTAGGGTCGGGTTCCCCCATGAATTCCGCTCGCAATTTTCCGCCGCCATAGAAATGTAAGAAGGTATTCGGTGCGAGAAAAATGGGAGCATCCAATATCGAATTTAGTTCATCTTTCGGAGCCATCAGCAGAATATTCCTTCACGTTGTACAGATTGTTGGTGTTTTCACAATCAAGTTTCCCTAGCCGTGATTCAGGCACCATGGGGTGTTTCGCCGGGAGCGAAGAGTGCGTCCACGAACTCCATGGCAGAGAAATCTTGGAGATCGTCCAGTTTTTCACCGATCCCGATCAACTTCACCGGGGCGCCGATTTCTCCTTTTACCGCGATAACAATCCCGCCTTTGGCGGTGCCATCCAATTTAGTGACAGCAACGCCGGTCACGGGGACAGCCTCATTAAAGACCTTAGCCTGCATAATGGCATTTTGCCCGGCCGTCCCGTCAATCACAAGCAACACCTCATGCGGCGATCCTGGAAGGTCACGTGCCATCACTCGTCCAATCTTTGATAATTCGTCCATTAACGGTCTTTTTGTATGAAGCCGACCGGCCGTGTCGGCAATCAAGACATCGGCATTGCGGGATTTGGCTGCCTGAACGGCATCAAAGATCACCGAAGCAGGATCCGATCCTTCGCTCCCGCGAATCAAGTCAACACCGGCTCGGTCAGACCATATTGAGAGTTGATCGGCGGCAGCGGCTCGGAAAGTGTCCCCGGCTGCAATCAGAACGCGTTTCCCGTCCGAATTAAAGCGGTGGGCGAGTTTTCCAACTGTAGTGGTTTTGCCCGCGCCATTCACACCAAGCACGAGGATCGTGTATGGGGAGACTCCGTCAACATCCAGTGGTTTGTCATCTCCTAGAATACTCAGAATTTCGTCTTTAATAATATCTCCCAACTCCCCCGAATCACTCAGACCCCGTGATCTTACCCTCTCCCGAACATTGTCCATCAGCGACAGAGTCGTATCAATACCGACATCGGCTTGGATTAACACCTCTTCAATCTCTTCAAGCAGTCCTTCATCGATCTTTCTGCCAACGCGAATCAAATTCTCGATCTGCCCCATCAGATTGTTTCGCGTTTTCGACAAACTGGCTTTGAGGCGGCTCAACCAGCCCGTATTGCCTGTCAGCCCATCGTTTGCTGCGGAAGGCTGAGTGGCGGACCGTTCATCGCCCATTTGCTCCGATTGCGACTTTTCATTATAGTCTGCGTTCTCTTGCACTTCTCTTTGTAAGGGTTGTGTCTCCTCATCAACCCGTTTTCGCCTTAACATTCCCTTAAACATCAACGTTTCCTTCGGTATTAAATCGCATCAATTGATGGCAAAGTGTTTCACAATCAAAACGGCATTATGATGAGTCGTACTATGTTAGATCACCTAAGTTGCCGCGTTCGTCCGATGACGGCATAGAACCCGAGTTTTCCAACGTACACCCACGAGATTGACGAAGAGTGCACTAGCGAACCTAGGATTACTCATTCAATCACCTCAATCTCTAGCTGATTCAACGTTCGCAGAACACCTTCGCCATACTCAAGCATTGAGTCGGATTCCAATGTGCTGCCCGCAAGTTGGATGTGATTGGCATCGGCTTGCAGTTGCCCGAGAGTTGGCTCCATTGCTATCCATTCTCCTGCGTAGATCTCCGGCCAGAAATGATAATAGAACGCATCGCGTTGAAACACGATTCCCGCACAGATGCGCGACGGAATACCAATCGAGCGAGCTAGTGCTATGAAAAGCACCGTATGCTCTGTACAGTCCCCTTCCAATGAGTTGAGTGTTTGAAGTGAGGAACCGAAACCCGTTTGATAATTCTTGTCGGAGACGTTCTCGAAAACCCAGTGACACAATTTTGTGGCCGCCTTCCAGGCGTTGGTTTCGCCGCCCAAAATATCAACCGCTTTCATGCGAATAGCGGCATGGTCAGCCTGAATATATACACTCGGTTTGAGAAATTGTACCAGTTCGTTCCCTGACTCTTCCAAAGAGAGCGGCAACGACGGTGCTTTCGAGACATCGATCGATGGCACGTCTATCTTGAGAACTCCCATATTAGGACTGTCATCAGCGATGATTATAGTTTGCCTACGGTTAGTCATAACCGCATCTTTCAAGATGCCTTTCTCTAGTCGCAGTGCGGCTCTCAAACGCGGAGAATTAGTTGTTGGTTGTTTCCCTTGGGCGTAGATTTTCGTGTTCAATATCACGTCGACGTGGCCTGAATCTCCAAGTGCGGTCTGCATATCGGTCTTTGTTAGCACCAGAGGAAAACCCATCAATGGAACCTCCGTCCGGTAGGTCCTGCCTTCCGATGTAATCCATGCTACAGTTCTTAGACCTCCCATGATATCCATCGTATATTCGACCATATAAACGGGTATGCTGTCTCCCTCGTAGTCTAGAATGTCTTCGCGGATGACTTTGACCTTTGTGTCCACGGATTGGAGGAGATCTAGATTGAAAACTTGGAGTTGATACTCGTTCCCGGTTGCCATTCCCTCCTTGAGCAAGTGATAGGGGATGGTCTGCTCGAAAATAGCGTGAGGCGGAATGGATTTACGTGAATGTGACGTTTTTCCTGCGAGCGTCGTGTCAATGTAGGCGATACCGTCTTCAATACGTCCTTCAACCCGCTTCTCCGCACCGGTTTCATTCGATGTCAAGACGAAACGACGGGGAACAAGGTCCATTCCCACGTATGAAATTCGAGTGTTCTCAAATCGCAATCCCCAGTCACCACGTTTCACTTCAATTACCATGTCAATGCGTGTTCGTAGAACGTCCTCGCCTCCGTAAACCGCATTATCCATAACTATGTGCGCGTAACCGGCTTTTGTGCCCATGAGTTCTAATGTCAACCAATCGTCCTGCGGTAAGCGAAACATCCTCTCCACCTCTGCCGGATCTACGGTTACAGCGCCTCCCAACGATGAGCACTGCAATATGCCAAGGAGAAACATTACAGTAAATTCAATGTGCTTCATACTACTTATTCCTCAGCGTTGTGCAACCAAATTCACCTAAGTGTGCTGCTAAGAATAATCAATTCCAATCCTGTAATCGAAGTGTGTGCCATCGATATGTGGGTAATGGATATGCTTTCTCGTCAATCGCATTCATCGGCTAGTCCTACAACTTTACCGTTGAATTGGCTCATTGCAGTCTGAATATCGTCTTCTATCAGCATTTCGACCGCATCCGCAGCACGTCGGACAACCCGGTCTATCCGGTTTTGGTCGAACTCATCAAACCCACTTAAAACGTAATCAGTTTGACTTTGGTTTGGTGCACCAATACCTATCCGCAAGCGAGGGAATTCTTGCGTGTTAAGGTGCCGAATAATGGACTTCATGCCATTGTGTCCCCCATCGCTACCGTTCTTGCGCAAGCGAATTACACCAATCTCCAAGTTCAGGTCATCGTAGACAACGCACAAATCGGAGATCGATAGGTTGAATCTATTTAGCAGTGCGGACACTGCCTCGCCGCTGTTGTTCATGTATGTTGTCGGTTTCGCGTATACTGCCTCGCCCCCATCCCACTCAGTGGTGCCAACGAGTGCCCCACACATACCCCTTAATTTCCCTATCCTATATCTCCGCAAGAGTTCATTGATGACCCAATACCCGACATTATGCTTAGTCATCGAATATCTTTGACCCGGGTTCCCGAGTCCAACAATCAGTTTGAGCGGATTAAGCGCATCACTCTTGCTTTTTCTCCAAAACATCACTTAAGGGACTCCGACGATTCTATAGTCTATTATAACATTGCAAGAGCCTCGTCTCTTACTGTTCGTCATCAATTGATAGCACCTGCTTGTCTTGATGACTTGCCGCCAATGACAGGGGTTTTGAAATGTCAACATGCCCTGTAATCGTATCAACCTCTTGTCCTTCAATTAGAATCTGTACATACCGTATGTCATTGCCGAAATTCGCTTGAACAGTTTTTAGAATTGCCTGAATTGTCAAAAGCTCTGCTGTCGTACCACCCATGTGAGTTGCACTTAAAGCGCCGGTGAAATCCAAGTAAGCTGTAGAGTTCTCATCAAGATATACCTCGTTCAATTGCGTTCCCCTGGGGATAGTATTCACCAAGGTCGGTGGAGACTCCTCAAGGAGGGTAGTGATGACCTGTTTTATGCGCTCAATCTTGTCGTTGGAAAGGCGCAACTCCCATGTGATGTCAACGAGATTGACTGATTCCGGATGAAAGAAAAAGAGCTTAATGCTCTGGAGGGGTGGGGCTGCGTGGGGAAAACTAGCGGCAGTTGGTAGCGGCGGTGGCGGAGGCACTGCTTCCGTGCGATCAAAAAAGAAAAATGCAGCAGCAATCCCAAGGGAGAGAACAATGATCAAGGCGACGCCGAGATATAATTTGGATCGTAACTTTCCTCGCTTAGTATTATTCGCCATCGCTGGAACTCTGACCGATTTTGAGCGCGGTCATGTATTTCACGATTGCTGCACCAATGCTGTCTGCAATGGCCTTCTGGCTGCCGTATTCGGTAAGCCTCTCTTGATTGGCTGCGTTCGACAAGTAACCGAGTTCAATTAGAATAGCGGGCATATAAACCTCGGACAGCGTTGTCAACGGAAGTTCAGTCAATGGGGTAATCTTTCCAGAGAACACTCTCAATTGTTCTTGGAGAAAGGAGGCAAAATCTCGGCTTCGATCCAAAAAATCCTCTTGCGAAAGCGTCGTAATCTCTCTACGACCTAGTACGTCGCCGGCAAAAGGGGTCGAAGCATGGTCAGATTGGCGGTGCCACATCGAATTGTTGACGTACAGATGCACTCCGTTCGTTCCAGGCGCATATGATGCATTGCAATGCAGGCTGAGAAATAGTTGTCCGCCGCTCTGATTTGCGATTTTTACCCGTTCTAGTGGACGTCTTTCAAAATCGCCGTCTCGTGTAAGCAGCACCCGGATTCCGTTCTGTTTACAGTAAGTTTCAACATGTTTGGCTGCAGCTAGGGTGATGTTCTTTTCAAACACTCCGTCACTCCCCTCACATCCAGTGTCGGTTCCTCCATGTCCCGGATTAACGACAACAAGGAACCCCTCTTTCGATATGGAAAGTGAAGGAGTGTCCCGAGTTTCCACTATACGAACGCGTTGAAGTTCGGCATTGTAAGCGGCCTCGAGATCGAATGCGTTCGGTAGCAATTCAGTGAAAAATGTAATTGGGAGCATTGGCCGCTGGTTGATTACCAACGGCGGGTGGGACAATGCAATTGGTTCGGGTTGACCGCCAATGGTCGCAGATGGCGTTCCTAATTGTAAATTAATTCGTTTCTGTTTAAGAACTAGGGTGAGTCTGCCCGTGAGATCGTATTTCTTCCTCATGTCGGAGTCAACGATCCGACGCAACGCATCAGCAGGCAAATACAGCGTCCCGTCCCGTGCGACCGTCTCGACTTGGGCGAGCAATTTTCCCCCTTGATCCACGAAACGAATTGAAGGGGATTGGGGGGAGCTAATAGCAACCGACGCCCATAAAGCGGCGATAATAGATAGGCAGCATTCGCAAAACTTCATTCTTCATCTTCATCTTCGCTGCGCCTACGTGTAATCAATTCAGGCTCTTCCAGCTCAGGTTCTTCGATTTCCTCACCTTCAATTTCTTCGGCGGCTTCTTCCTCAACTTTTGGTGGGCTGACCGCGACGATCATGGTTTGAGAATCATCCACCACCTGAATCTCGTCAGGTAAAAACACATCCCCTACGTGAACAATCTCATTCACGTCCAGTTCGTTTACGTCTACTTGAATCTCATCGGGTAAAAGTGTAGGCAAACAGTGAACAGTCAACTCTCGTAGAGGAAATTCCAATACTCCCTCACTCTCGCGGACACCAATAGGTGTACCGTTCAGGACAATCGGTACGGCTACTGTTACCGGTTCGTCTAAAGATACACGTACGAAGTCCGCGTGCAGCAAGGTTTGTTTCATTACGGGATGCTGCTGAATTTCTCGAATCATGGCTGTTTCGGCACCATGATCCTTAATCTCCAGATCAATCAGTACATTTTCGCTGTTTTTCCGCAGAAATGTGCGGAAAACATGCTCTTCAATTTGTAGAGGAACCACGTCCTGGTAGCGCCCATATAGCACGGCCGGTATTGAGCCTGCGCGCCGAAGTGCACGGACACTCCCTTTGCCAAAGCTATTCCGCTTTACAGCTTCTAGTCTCACCTGTTGCATGTATATTGCTCCCGGTCGTTTTTTGCGTGACGGCTAAAATAACCTTTCAGTCTTCCCTTTCTGCAGGTTTTTTCCGTATATCAATAGTTAACGATTACTGTATCCTACATCGTGATGATGGTGCGTATGCGAGAGTTGGCACCTCCATCAACGGAGGAATGAGATTTGACCAGTGATAATCTAATGATGGTTTAACCTGAAATACTGGGCGGGTAGGACTCGAACCTACGAATGCGGGTTCCAAAGACCCGTGCCTTACCACTTGGCGACCGCCCATTAAGCTAACGACAAGCCTACACTGCTTGTCGTTGTTGTGGTACAGAATGCAAATCTTTCGCTGAGTCCGGCTGAAACTTGGTCTGCGCTAGCGGCGTCTTGCATAACTGAGAATACAGTAGCGCCGCTCCCCGACATCAGGGCTCCGTAGCTTCCATGGCAACTGGCTAACTCACACTTGAGCGCTTCGATGTCTGGAAATTTCAAGAAAACCGGGATTTCTAAGCAATTGTACATGTTCTCAGCCAAGCCACGCCGGTCGCCATGCTCAAGAAAACCCCGCACAATTATATCATCAAGGGGTCGGTTAGTCAACGCAAAATGGAGATGCTGGAAGGCCCAACCTGTTCTGACTTCGATTCCCTGGTTTGTCAACAGCAAGTGAGTCTCCTTCAATGCTGGCAAGGGAGTTAGGATTTCTCCAACCCCACGTCCTATCGCAGCGCCTCCCAGCAAGCAGAACGGGACATCCGCACCTAATTGCAATCCTAAACACATTAATTCGGGTTGCGACAAACCAAATTCAAACAGTTCATTCATACCCCGGAGCACGGCTGCAGCGTTTGCGCTACCTCCTGCGAGCCCTCCAGCCGGCGGTATTCGCTTCTTGATTGAGATATCGACACCGTACCTACTGTCCGTATGAATCATCAGTAGTTGGGCAGCGCGATATCCAAGGTTTTGCGCATCACACGGTACTGATGGGTGGTTGCACTGAATCAAAATCTCCGGTTTCGAAAGTCGACGGAGAGTAACATCATCATGGAGTCCAATCGAGTGAAAAACTGTTTCAATATC
Organism: Candidatus Poribacteria bacterium; assembly: GCA_028820655.1. GTDB lineage: Bacteria > Poribacteria > WGA-4E > WGA-4E > JAJDTR01 > JAJDTR01. The sequence continues at coordinate 13,845 of JAPPIK010000026.1, forward strand.
GTGATATCCATCCGGACGCTTTCCGGTTACATTGAGATAAAAGTTGATTTTCGCGTGAGCACGGACGAGCAAGGATTTTACCATGATGGTCGGAAGATGCCGTCGCAAAATTGGGGAGGACCGCGCGAGACTCTTTTCGACTCGTGCCGTTACTTTTGTAGCGTTCGTATCTTGGTGGACTCCGTCCGAAACGGCTCGAAATCAAATTTACTGTCATTTATGTCAATATTGATTTCCGGATTTCTGATCTTCAGTACGACGCGGGTATGTTCTGCTGGACGTTCGATTTCGACATCATGAGGGCGGAGAACCCCTCCTACATCGCGATAGTCCGAGAATTCAATTTGCTGAATAACGTTCCCAATTTGATCGAGAATCTTCCACTGGCTGACAGTGGGTTCACCGTCGCGCACCAAAATGGTGATCTCTTCTAAATGGTTTTCCTTGGTTCCTAGGCGTTTCACAACATGCTTGGCACCGGTAGACACTATCGTCAATTCGGTCGTACGCCCATCAAGGAAGGGATTCGCAAATAGGGCGCTGCGTACATCGGAGATTCTCAAATCCAATCCGAATATTTCCCGTAACACGCCGTCCTCGAGCCGTTCAAATATTGCTTCCTGCTCATTTGCAAAGTATAGAAGGAACTGACCTCGGGCGGCAATAGCGATTACCCGTGGTTCGTTCAGTGGGCCCATTGCTTGTATGTGGAGGAGGTCCCCATCCTTCAGTGATCGTTTGTACCATAATGATTCTCGCACTTCCTCTTTACCATCCTTGTCTTCAATGGTTACGACCATTTGGAGAATTCGTACTGTTGACGTGAGGTCATAATTCGACTGAAGGATCGTAAGGATTGTATCCAGCGACTCGCTGTTTTCCGGTGACAGATTGCCCGTTGCGCCGCCGCAGCCAACCAACACGGAAACGAAGAGAACGATAAACACGATATGGTTGTTAGCGGACGGTGCGAAAACCGCAACCCGCCACGCTCTATAGTTCATTCGGTGAATCCTGTCGGCCTTCACGTGTTAAAACACTTGAGCCATTGACTTCTCTAGAATTGCGACCGCTTCGTCAACTTGGTCAATCGTGATGTTGAGCGGAGGCAGGAACCGAAGCACGTAGTCGTTAGTGCAAATTGTGATTAAACCGTTATCGGCACATTTCGCGGCAAGAGGTTTGGCGTCGACGGACATCACCATTCCGCGCAATAATCCTTTTCCTCGAACCTCTTGGATTGGGAATCTGTCCTTGAGTTGTGAAATCTCGTATGCCATGTAGTTGCCCATTTCCACGGCATTTGCAGTGAGGTTCTCGTCAAGAATTGTCTGAATAGTCGCACATGCAGCAGCAGTAACCAGCGGGTTACCCCCAAACGTCGCCGCATGTGTACCGGGCACGAAACTTTCCGCGACACCTTTCTTCGCCAACATCGCACCGATGGGGACACCGCCGCCAAGCGACTTTGCCAATGTCAAAATGTCGGGCACGACACCGTAACTCTGGTAACCGAAAAATGTTCCGAGACGCCCCATCGCTGTTTGCACCTCATCAAGAATGAGAAGCAAATCGTGTGTTTCACATATGCTGCGCAACCCCTGAATATAGTCTTCGTCCGGGACATTGACGCCGCCCTCCGATTGTATCGCCTCCACAAGAATAGCGCAGGTATTTTCGTTTACCGCGTTTTTCGTTGCCTCCAAATCATCGAATGGCACGTAAGTGAAACCCGGGAGCATTGGTTCAAATCCCTCGTGATACTTTGTTTGTGCGGTTGCGGTGATGGTTGCCATGGTCCGCCCATGAAATGAGTTCTCCATCGTAATTATCTCGTGAGCGTTCGCTTTGCCTTGGTCCGAAGCATACTTTCTCGCAAGTTTTATTGCTGCTTCATTCGCTTCCGCGCCGCTATTGCAGAAGAAACACTGATCCAAATCTGAGTTTTCAATGAGTAGCTTTGCTAACCTAGCTTGCGGCTCAATATAGTAAAGATTAGAGACATGCAACAGTTTTCCCGCTTGTTCCTGAATTGCCGAGACAACATTCGGATGACAGTGTCCCAATCCATTTACCGCCAAACCGCCAAGAAAATCAAGATATTTCTTGCCATCGGCATCCCATAAATAGGGCCCTTCCCCGCGCACAAATGCCAAGTCGCGTTCGCCGTAAGTATTCATGATGTAGCTAGTCGCCATTTCTTTAATTTCGGCTGTAGTCATTCGCTTTGATTCTCCTTCAATAGAATAAGTAGCAGATTTTTCGTACACACTCAATGACTCTCCAATTTGAGATCGGGAAATTTTGTCAGGGTGTGCCTAATGCTTGGCTCAAACATCCACCCGCAATTCTGGTTGAATTGCCCCGCATCGAGGATGAAATCCAATTCAAGCCCTGTTGCTGCTACAACAGAGAAACCTCATTTCTGGACGATATGAGATTCATAACCGGCAAATTAGTCAAACTTTATTCAAACTCGCGATTTAGCTTCGGAAAATGCTCTGTTTCGGTGCCCGTGTCAGATCCAAGCGGTGCTCACGATTTCTGACACTAAAAGTTAGCGAGAGACAATCTTCAAGCAGGATGCTGTTGGTGCTTCTACGACCTTCCCTGTCGATGTGAGCCTTCCGGATTCCTCGTCAATTTGGAATGTGACGATATTATCCGAATCAAGATTGGCTGCATATAGATAGTGGCCAGCCGAATCCACCGCGAAATTTCGCGGTGTCCTGCCCCGCGTGGACTCGCACCCAAGATATGTTAGCTTTCCAGTTCCTTCAGCGATTTTAAACATCGCAATACTGTCATGTCCGCGATTTGATCCGTAGACGAATTTACCCGAGGGATGAACGTGCACGTCTGCGCAATGACTTACACCGTCAAAATCGTCTGGCAGTGTTGAGATTGACTGGATCTCCTTTAGTGCCCCGCTCGACTCGTCGTAAGCGAACGCACAGAGGGTGCAGTCGAGTTCGTTTATAAGATAGGCATATTGTAAATTCGGATGAAAGTCGAAATGACGGGGACCAGCCCCAGCCTGAACCTGAATCGAAGTCTGAGCATTCGGCGTGAGTTTGCCGTTGACCAAATCAAGCTTGTAAATCATGATTTTATCAATTCCGAGATCCGGAACAAAAACATAGCGGTTCGTCGGATCTATCATCACTGAGTGCGGGTGTGGGCTTGTTTGACGCTCCTCGTTGACGCTAAATCCTGCATGGTGGACAAGATCGCAGATTTCGCCGAGTTCTCCGGTTTCCCGAATGGGGAATACAGCTACACTTCCACCAGTGTAATTTGCAACGAGTACATATCTACCCGTGGAATCCACGCTCAAATGGCACGGTTCGGCGCCACCTGAAGGCTGCCGGTTAATGTACCTCGGTTCGCCGGTCGCCGGTTCAATCTCAAATGCGCTGACCACGCCACCAGGTTGCCCATCAAACTCGTGAATTTCACTTACCGCGTATAAGTAGCGCCCTTGAGGTTCAATCGCTAAATACGTCGGGTTCTCCAGACCAATTGCCTTACTCTCGTACGTCAACGCGCCTGATGAATTGTCGAGACGATAGACATAGATTCCCTCACTCTCGTTCCAAGTATAGGTGCCAATATAGACACGCGCATTTCCACGGTTTTGCGTAGCCAAAATTCCCGCTCCGAGTGTACAATATTTATCTTATCGGTTGTGTACAGAAGCGCAAGTATCCGGTCCCAGCTTCATGGTTGTTTTATCGCCATGACAATGTATATCGGATCCGTGGATTCATCCACGTCTGGCGTTTTGTCCACGAACGAAATGGCATGAAATCCACCCGCTTGATGCAAATAATGTGTCACGAGTTCAATTCGCCCCTCATCAGAGGAAAAACGCCAGACGGCTACCGCCTTCTCCGCGAACATTCTGTTAGAGAAGATGACAATGAACGGTCCGCTCGGTTGCAATACCCGTTGTACTTCACGAAAAACATTTACCGGTTTAGTCAGGTATTGCACCGAGGCGGTCAAGATGACGGCGGAGAATTCTGAATCGAAAAAGGGAAGCCGAGGTTCGGCGTTCAGGTCGTGAATTACATACTCATCAAGCACCCGATTTGACCGAAGCTCGACTTCGTTCAATCCCAAACCGACAACTCGTGGACACGGAAATTCGTCAGGTAAATGCGAGTACGCGCTGCTCATGAGATCCAAAATCGTCTTGTTCCTCGGTAGGTGATGTTCTAGAAATGCCTTAATCGATTTAATTCCGTTGTCATCAATATGGGCAACTATTCGAGGGACACTGTAGAACAGGGAATCGGCAGATTCATCAATTCGTGCAAATTGATCCGTTGTAAGCGATGCGCTTGCCAAGTTCATTGTGAGCTTAACGCGTTGGTGTCGATTTTCGCAAGACCGTTAGACGTACCTATCCATGCGGTCTCTCTACCCAGTTCAATACAATTGACAGTCACCGTGTCCCCAATTTGCTCAACGGGGTAACCAATCGAATCCCACCCGCTTTCAGACTTGATATACACAGCATCGTTGGTAGCAAACCACAATGGCGGCGATGTCTCCGATTCCGCGGAGCGGTCAACCGCGATATATATATTATCAATCGGTACGATATCCTGCCGCGTGATAGTCATTCCTACACCTTGGAGGCCTTTCCAGTCGGCTTCGCCATATCCGTTTGACCAATCTTTTTGATTAAACCAAGTGAAATACACACTTTGACCACTGACATCGAAACTTGCAATTGAATTGCCGCTAACTTCGGGAACGATATCGTGCAGGTTTGAGCTACGCCATGATTGCACATATACCAGATCAAAAATTGCGAGTCCAGCACCTGAAGTGCCTGCCCAGACGGTTTCCGGGGTGACAGCCAACGCTACAATGTTGTCGGCGGGAAGCCCATCAGTCTCCCGATCATAGGTTTTCCACTCATCTTTTGACCGTGAATATCGAGCAACTCCGGAATATGTGGCAATCCACACGTCGTCAGGACCACATTTGATGTCAGAGATTTGATTGTGCGGTAGCCCTTTGAGTTTGTTGTAATTGGCAAACGTACCCGACGACGGAAAATAACGGATTACACCTTGATTTAATGTCCCAATCCACACTTCGAAATCTGCCTCCTCCTGCTCAATTACCGATGGAGTGATTTCATCAGCTTCACTGGGGCTTGGCGCTTCGATAGTTGGCGGATAGACCACCAACGCACGCACATTGGTGGGCAACTTAGGGTTGAGATTGTTGATTAGCTCGATTTCAGTTTCGGGACGTACTTGCCACTTGCCGAGACTTATGTCGACTCTCGCCAATCCTTTAGGTGTCCCGACCCACAAATCATCTCCATTGACCGCGATGGCTTGAATGTTATTACTAGGGAGATCATCCGAAACCCTGTATACCGTCCATGCGCTTTCTTCTCGCTTCCTCTGTATAGTCGCTCGCAACAGGGGGTCAGTTGTGATCGCATTAGCCTCGGTGAAGTCAACCAGTGCCTCTTCGTTCATACGGAGTAGCTGAAAAGCCGAACCACGTGCAACGTATGCGTCATCGAGCCACTCACTGTCCGGGTATTCTTGTATAAATTCAGTTAGCGATTCTACCGCAATCTGTGGTTGTCCATTCCTCGAATGCATTACACCGATGAGATACTTCGCCTTCGCCACATTGTCTGATACCGGGAAGAGTCGTGCTGCTGCTTGAAGTATATTCAATGCTTCATCTGACGCATCCAGCCTCTCCGCCAGCAAAAACCCTGCGGTGTATCCGGCGTTTTCAGCCTCGGAATGAGTTTGATAGTAATTGAATATCAATAAGTAAGTATCAACGGCCTCCCGATACGCATCTTCCGCAAGATAACTATCCGCCGCATCCTTAAATTCTGTCACAAGATTGTAGGTCTGCGGAGCAATTTTGGCAACGCGTCCAAAACTGTCCAATGCCTCATCAATGGCTCCATCTTCTCTCAATAGTAGACCGAGTTGATAGTGTGCATCCGCGTGCTTCGGAAACTCTTCGATGGCCGCCTCGAACTGCCGCTTAGCCTGATCTCTCAGTCCCAGATCCAACAACGACTTCGCGTTATGAAAATGTTTTTCGGCCCGAGCGTCGGGGACAAAGTTTAAATCCGCAACGAATCGGATCGTCGAAACGTTGTTCAACTCAATTTCTAGATTTTTCTCCTGAAAAACGACGTGTAAGGTCTTATCGTCAGATGCCAGCCAATCTCCTGTGATACGGTCTCCGTTATGAAGATAAACTGTGGCAAGCCGGCCTTGGCTATATCCCAAGCACGAGAATAACAATAGTGTAGTGGTGATCATCAATCGAATTGATAATAGCCTTGTTTGCATGAAGTCCCCTCTTGCACGGCAGTTATTTGTTCATCCCTATCGAATCAAAGTCGGTTCGTTTGTGATTCGTCTACAACTGGTGTGTATAATTGGCGTCGAGACCGTCAATAACCCTGCGGAATCTAAAATAGACATGAATATACATCGCAGGGGATCGCCTTCCCCTCGCTGCTATGCAAATCGATGCTTTGATGACCGCTGATTTGATCCCTGCCTAGAATTTTGCAGATCGAAAACCCATCTCACCTTCTGTGACCTAGGTTTGATTTCGGCGAACGCGGATGGCCGAACATTCACCTCAGCTTAATAGACATCTTTCCGAAATATTGTCAATCGTATCAGACATTGTCTACGGTGCTGCAGGACCAAGGGCGCAATGTCCAGTCGAGAGATTAGGAGGATTTACTTCTGTGCCTCTTAACGTACCTAACCACTAAATTTCCTGTTTGGTGCCTCTGAAGATTCATGATTTGATTATTGCAAGTTGCAACCCGTGAGACCTCTATGGGAACTCTACCGCGAGCGCTACCCACTCGCTTGCAGGATTTCTATCGCACTCACTAAAGATCTCTATGGGATTTACTATCGCGGTCATTATCCATTCCCTTGATCACTCGCTATCCACTCGCTTGAGGGATTTCTATCGCACTCGCTATCCACTCGCTTGATCCCCGCCGGAGTTATGTGAGTTAATTCGATACAGCCCAAGACGCTCCGATCTGGTGGAGTTAAAGATTAGGTACCTCAATCTTAGCGTATAGTCGATAGATTCTCAATCGGCAGCAGCTCGGGTCAATGAGGAAAGATGTCTAACACAAGTTGCTACCTATAAGAAAGAAACCGATTTTTTGTTCACGTTGCTGAATTATGCGTAAATTGAGCTCATTTTTGCCCATCTCATGCGTCCACGTGGGAAAAAACCCGGTTTCCGCTCCCCGTCGGACACAGGTGGCATCTAAGGTTGTCTATAATTTTTTCACTTTTTTCACCAACTATTTCACTATATCAGTTTATTCAGCCCGCTTTTCACCGGTGATGGTGGGATACACACTTAATCCGGCGAAAATATCTCGAAGCCTGTGAACGTTATCTGGAAACCTTTCGGTTTCTCGTTCTCGCAATGAATCACGCACATTGTCTGCCGTTAAGTGAAACTTGCTTGCGATTTCATTTTGTGGTTTTGCCCTACTTCTTCGCTCATCCGGTAACAGTAATTGCCAAGCTCGGCAATTAAACGGTTTGTTTTCCAAATAAACATGGTTAGTGTTGGGTGCCGGACATTCACATTGTCTGAACTACGATTTATTTGACATCTTTCCAAGTTAATGTCAATTGTTGCGGACTTTGTTCATGGTGTTGAGTGACCGAAGGCGCGATGTACAGTCGAGAGATTAGGAGGATTTATTTTTGTGCATCTTGACCTGCATAGCCACTCGATTTCCTACTTGGCGCCTCTGAAGATTCATGATTTGATTCATATAAGTGGGAAGTCTATCGCAAGCCATATTTCACATGGCACTCCGCTGGAGTGCAAGAATTGAGGCGACTCCTTTCTATTGACATTGAAGATCTCTATCGCGCTCCTTATCCAGCGCTTGATCTCCGCTGGAGCGGGGAATCGCGACTTGGGGAAGATTTCTATCGCAGTCATTATTCATTCCTTTGATCTCCTACGGGGAAAATGGCGCATTGCGTCATACAACTCACGTTGAGCCCCAGGAATCGCGATGCCAACAAGATGACAACAGAAAAAAAGTTGCACCCCATGACGGGCGCTATGTTAAAATATACCACATACATGTTAAGTTGTCAATGTAATATTACCAAGTTGCGGGAGGGAAGAAGAGTTAACTTGACAGCGGTTATCAAGGTACAGCCAAACTGCATTTCCCAGTGCGGCGTCCCTCAAGAAACATCGGAGCCAGTGCTTGATTCACGGAATGAGTCATTCAATCGAGAGAGGACGCCACAAGATGGTTACCGTGAGCATATCGTCAGACGGTGTAAGATTCGTCACATCACCAAAGGCATCCGTCGAGAAAGCATCAAATAGTATAGTTATTCTACCCAAGTTGCTACCTATTGTTAACAAGAGGATTTGGGATTTTCCGAGTGTTAAATTGTAGTCCTGCTCGGATTGGGTAGGCAGATTCAAGCCGTATGCGCATGTGTGCGGTGAATTTGTCAACCCGCTGCGATCAGATTTTGTCGATTTAACGTACGTCGCCCCGGTTTGCAATGCATTCTATAAGAGTGTCGGGCTAGAAGCCCAATCTACGGGAACGGGTAGCAACTTGCGCAAATTTAATCAGCAAGGTTACCGTATCTGCAAAGGGCTATTTCGGAAAGATGTCTAATGTTCCTCGAGATTTCAGCAGTGAACGCAAGGTCGATCTCAATCGTGTCACCTTAGGAAAGCATAGCAGGTAGGAAGCAACTATGTCAACGCGATTCTTAGGAAAATGATTGCATACAATTTCCGCGCTTGATATAATTCAAGCGAAGCGAAAGCCACTTGATGTGCTTATGAGAGGGGAAACTTCCATGAACAAGATTAAAGCGGCGATTTACTCAGGGGTTGAGAGAATCGGGATTCAGGAGGTTGACTGGATTAAACCGGCACCGGGCTACATCGTACTTGATACGAAGCAGACCGGTATATGCGGGAGCGATCTTCACAGCTATTTCGGAGAATGGCCGCAATCAGACACATTGGCCGCCGGACACGAAACGTGCGGGGTAGTTGCCGAACTTGGTGAGGGTGTTACCAAGTTTAAGGTTGGGGACAAAGTTACGGCTGAATGTTTCTCACACTGCGGAAAATGCGTTTTTTGCCGGAAAGGGAACTATAATCATTGTAAAGCACGAAAGTGGATTTCGCATGAAGCGCATGGAGGATTCGCCGAATTTACAGTTCTTCATGAATCAGGATTGTTCAAATTACCCGAGAGCATGAGTTTTGAAGATGGAACACTCGTTGAACCGCTCGCGGTTTCGCATCGAGCCGTGGCTCGGGGTAACGTGAACGCCCGGAGTACAGTGGCGATAATTGGCGGCGGAACAATCGGTCAACTTTGCTTGGCAGATGCGGTTGCTGTCGGTGCGAAGGAAACGCTAATTACTGTAAAGTATGAACGGCAGGCACAATTAGCAAAGGAACTTGGGGCAGATCACATCGTGAACATCAGCGAGACAAATGCCACGGAATACATCAATGACATCACTGGAGGGCTGGGTATGGACACGGTGATTGAGACCGTGGGTGGCGGTCACAATTTTGACGCTGCGATGGAGATGGTGCGGCCCTGTGGTTTCGTTGTTCTTGTCGCAGGATACTTTAAGCCGCTTGAGGTAAATCTGTCCCGTGTTGTCTGGTCCGAAGCAATTGTCACAGGTTCCAGTTGTTATGGTTTCAGCGGAATGGAAACAGACTTTGAAGCCGCCATAGAATTAATTGACTCAGGGCAGGTTGACGCGGGGAAGCTTGTAACTCACCGTTTCCCACTGATAGAGATTGCCGAAGCATTTAAAATAGCGGCAGATAAACATTCGGGGTCAATCAAGGTGCATGTCTGTCAACCTTAAATTGCGAAGGTTCTTGCATTACTGAATAGCCCTCAGTTCTCAGTGATTATTCTTCCAACGGACAATCTTTGGTTGTTAACAGATTATGAAGACTGATGTCAAGATACTGGCTCATCGCGGCGGAATGGGACGTGCTCCCGAAAATACGATTGCCGCGTTTCAACAGACACTTGATGACGGTGCCGACGCATTCGAGTGCGATGTCTGTCTAACGAGGGATGAAGAACCAGTCCTGATTCACACCAAGTTTGACGATGGCGACATCAAACCTGTGACGGGCTGCACTACACCGCTTCGTCAATTGGACTGGACAGATGTTCGGCGCCTCAATGTACTAAACTCGAGTCAGCCCGTGGCCCACCTGGATCAGATGTTGAGTTTTGTCGAGGAGAGCGGGCTGCCCTGCTTTCTGGAGCCGAAGAGCGGGTCCGAGAGACTTATTACACTTGTGGTAGATCGGATACGGCGATTTAACCTTGAAGAAAAGGTGAGCGTGTTGACGTTTTATTTGCACCGAGAGATTCTGACTCACGTCAAGCGAATTGCACCGAATATCAACACAAGCGCAATAATCATCAATCCCATGGCAGACTTTCTTAGCGCCGCCAGAGCCATTAATGCGGACCGAATCATTATCGGATGGAGTGGCTTGAATCATTTTGCCATTTACAATTCGCTCGTCCAGTCACTACCACGAAAAGTAAGGCAACTCAAGGCGGCAGGAGTTTCCATAGAAGGCGGATTCGTTCAAAACCGGCGTGATGTGGAGTGGACATTGAAGAATGGTATTCGAAGATTGTGGACCGATGACGTTCCGGAAACGCGAGCGTATGTCCAAGATATCAACATCTGATGTTTATTGCCCCGCAAAACACGGTCGGATCTCCTATTCAGCGTGTAGCCGTCACAATAAACGAATACGTAGCAATTCTGAGGTGATGAACCAGAGTTCTCGCCAACCCCTCCGATACCTACGGATAATTCGCGATGAAAATCCAACGCGATCTTACCACCGTATTCTACATCCTCGCTTCAGGCGTCTACCTCATCGTAGGGGCAAGAAGCTTCGCTGAAGCAAGCGATACGCCCGAGACAAGCTATTTCTATTTGGTCGGTCTTACCACCTGGGTGGTTGCAACGCTTGCGTGGATGCAACAACCGGACAATCGTGCCGCGCGAATTTCCTACCTGATGAGCCTCGGTTTCATGAGTGCGTGTTCCGTAGACGCAACGTTTTCCGTCGCCGAGGATTCCTTGAGTAGCCGGATCGTTCCTATTGCGCAGTTCCTCGCGGCAGCTATCTTGCCCTGCCTTTTCCTTCACTGCTTTGCCATCTTCCCTTCTGAAAAGCGGATAGTTCAGCGCCACTCGTGGTTGTTGAAATTTCTCTATCTACCGGGTGTGGCACTCTTCTTCGCCATGACCTTCCTCTACTTCCGCGGCCAGAACTATGACCGGGAGTTTTTCTTGATACAGCTTCAACCTATGGAAGGCGCCACAGTCGGTTTTCTCTTTGCCTATTCGACCATCGCGCAACTCTTGCTAGTTCACACCTGTTTCGTCGCACCCTCGGCGTCTCAACGCCGCCAAGCGCGATGGCTGCTGCTAGGTATCGTTGCCGGCACGTTACCGCAGGCAATCTTCCTGGCTATACCTAGAGTTACGGATATCTCAATTCCCTATGTGCGGTTTTCCGCCTATACTCTGTGCTTAATTCCTATATGCTACGTCGTCGCAATCATTCGACACCGGTTGATGAATATCGAGTTAATCATAAATCGGAGCGTGGTCTACACGCTGGTAAGCGGTTTCGCGTTGGTCATCTATCTGTTATGCATTCAAGGCTTGACACTGTTTTTCCATAGACCGACCCGCTCCTGGGCGTTAACTGCGGTATCTGTACTGATAGCGGCTCTGCTATTTGCGCCCGCCAAGACTCGTATTCAAAAGCTGATAGATCGTGCGTTTGACCGTGAAGCATACAGTTACCGTCAGACGCTTCTGAAATTGAGCCAGACTCTTCATTCTATCCTTGACTTGGAAATCCTCGTCTACACGCTTCTGAGGCAAGTAACCGAAGCAATGCATATTAGTCGAGGTGTCGTCATGCAGCGAACATCCTCCGATGAGTCGCAGTTTCTGCCCGAAGCATCTGTCGGTATGGACCTGTTGCCCGCCGGGACGCATTTGAGACTGTCACAACCATTGGTAGATTTGTTGAAAAGTGCAAAAAAACCCCTCGATTTCACGAACATACCATTCGATGAGGACAGCGTCGAAATCCTAAATGAAAAGACAACGGATGACTCTCCCTCGGACGATCTCTTTGCTCTGTTACGCTCGGCAGTGTGGATTCCATTTGTAACCCGTACGAAAGATCAGGAAAACCTTGTTGGACTGCTTGTGCTTGGTGAAAAACTTTCGGAAGAACCATATACTCAATCGGACCTCGACCTACTCGGGATTCTTGCACATCAAGGCGCCACGGCAGTCGAGAATGCAATATTGTATGCTCAATTGAACGCCCGGACTGAGGCGATGGAACAGGCACGTCAACAATTAATGGCGACCTACCTACATACTTACGGGGGTACGATGCCAGCAAATGGACAATCTGAAGCTTGGTTTGGCAAAGAAATGGGGAAAGATCTTGTTTCGGATTTTAACAGTATTTCTGATGCTCTCAAAGACAGCCACGATCAACTCATGCAGTTGGATCGCCTAAAAACGCAGTTTCTCGATAACGTTTCTCATGAACTCCGAACCCCATTAACACACATAAAAGGTTTTGTTGATAACATGTTAGATGGTGTTGGAGGAGGGATTTCCGAAAAGCAAAAAGATTACTTGCTGCGTGTCGAGGAGAATTGTGATCGATTGATACGACTCATAAACGATTTGCTCGACCTATCCCGAGCAGAGTCCGGTAAGATGACACTTCAGCTAGAACCGCACCGGCTTTTTCCCATTCTTGAGGAAGCTGTTGACGGCATGCGTGCGCCAGCAACCCAAAAAGAGATTTGCATTCGCCTCGACTGTCCTCAAGATGTATTCGCATTCGTAGATACCGACAAAATGAAACAGATTCTGACGAACCTGCTTGATAACGCCGTTAAGTACACCGGACAGGGCGGACACATTCAGGTTGGTGTCACAGTGCTCTCCCAGAAAGAGATTCAAGTTTGTATTGAGGATACCGGCGCGGGTATTCCCGATGCGGACGTAAACCTCATTTTTGATCGCTTTCACCGCGCATCCGATTCTAAAGGTGGAGCAGTCGGTGGAATTGGTTTGGGGTTGCCGATTGTCAAGAATTTAGTGGAATTGCACGGCGGTCGAATCTGGGCGGAGAGCGAGATTGACAAGGGCAGCCGCTTCTACCTCACAATAAAACGCGATACGTAATGAAACTTAATTGATCCTTCATCTGCCTCGTCGAATCAACCGATTTCCATTGATTGGAAATCCAAGTCTTGATAAGATGAAGGTTGTGTATGCGACCGAAAGATTGTACTTTACGTGCAATTGTATCAGTTCGAGAAGCATTCCGTCCGTGTAAGGGAATGTCCTCTCAGCTTCGAGTCGACACGCTTGAAAACTCGTGAGTTTGTAAATCCACCGTGGGCGAGACTATCAATGGTTCTGGTTACAGTGCACTCGCGACAATTACGCGTGTCACGAAGGAGGAACGAACATGAAAATAGTACGTTATCGTGCCGACGAAATCATTAACTTTGGAATCATGGAGGAAGATGGCACCATTCGCGAATTGGCCGGTTCACCGTTCGAGTCTCTCAATCCAAGCGGCACAATTAGACGACTAAATGAAGTGCAGTTACTCGCGCCTGTTGAAGCGCCGAGGATAATCGGCGTAGGTCTTAACTATGCCGAACATGCCCGCGAGGTTGGCAAGGAACTCCCGTCCGAGCCCATGCTGTTTATGAAACCTTCCACTACCGTCATCGGTCCAGACGAGGCAATCATCTATCCACGACAAGGGAAAAACGTACACTACGAGGCTGAACTAGCCGTTGTCATCGGATCTCCCGCACGGCGTGTGTCGGAAGCAGCGGCCCTTGACCATGTGCTTGGGTATACATGCGGGAACGATGTCAGCGAGCGGGTAATTCAGTTCGCCGAGATGCAAACGGGCACCATGCTTATCGGCAAAGGGTTTGACACCTTTTGCCCGCTTGGACCTTGCATATCAACCGATTTGGATCCGGGAAACCTTCAGGTGCAAGCACGGTTAAACGGCGACGTGAAACAGAATGAACGCACATCAGATCTCATTTTTTCTGTGGCGCAACTGATATCGTACATAAGCGCCGCCTTCACGATGCTTCCCGGCGACGTAATCATGACCGGCACACCATCCGGAGTTGGCCCCTTCGTGCCCGGGGACGTTGTCGAGATCGAGGTGGAGGGGATAGGAACCTTGAGAAATCCGGTGGTTGCCGAAGAATAGTCTGTCGGCTGGTAAAGCGTAACATACTTGGGTCCCATTCAAACAGATCGCGGAGGCGTTACGGAAACTCAATTGAATCCCTATTCTCTTCGGCGGGAAAAAATCCATGAGACTAAAAGGTAAAGTGGCAATTGTCACCGGCGCCGGGTCCGGAATCGGAGAGGCAACAGCGCTCACATTCGCGAAGGAGGGCGCCAGGGTCACCGTAGCAGACGTTGTGGATAGTTCGGGCAATGATACGGTTGATCAGATTCGTGCCGCAGGCGGTGACGCCAATTATGTCCATACCGACGTGACCTCTGCAGACGACATTCAAAGTATGGTGAACGCTACCACCAGTAACTACGGCAGACTGGATGTTCTCTTTAACAACGCGGGAATCGCCATGCGATTAGCGGTTGCCGACTTGCCGGAGGCGGACTGGGATCGATGCATCGACATTAACTTGAAGGGCACATATTTAGGTTCTAAATATGCGATACCGGCGATGATAGCGAACGGCGGCGGTTCGATCATTAACACGGCATCAATTTACGGTGTTGTCGGTGGACCGAACCGTGCTGCTTATGTCGCCTCCAAAGGTGGCATAGTCAACTTGACGCGCGGAATGGCACTTGATTATGCCGACAGCAACATCCGCGTCAATTGTATCTGTCCGGGTTATACAGATACACCGATCATTCAAAACATCGTCCAGACGCCAGATAGATACAGGGCGCTTGTGGACCAGCACCCGCTGGGACGACTCGCAAGACCGTTAGACATTGCTTACGGAGCGCTATACCTTGCTTCGGATGAGTCCGCGTTTGTTACCGGAATCGCTTTACCTATCGACGGCGGTTACACAGCCGGTTAGGGCGTTGGCCGGAGCAAAAAGGGTTGACCACAATCTGCTTAGTCCTCGGTCGCAACGGCCAACCGATTGATTAACGAAGCACTGTATCCGGCTCCAAACCCGTTGTCTATGTTCACGACCGTTACGCCGGAGGCACACGTGTTGAGCATGCTCAAAAGCGCCGCCAACCCGCCAAGACTCGCACCATAGCCGACACTCGTCGGCACAGCCACTACGGGTTTGTCAACCAAGCCACCGACTACGCTTGGTAATGCTCCTTCCATTCCCGCCACAACGATTATGACGTTTGCTTCAAAAAGTTTTTCATGGTTACCAAGAAGCCGGTGAAGACCCGCCACGCCTACATCGTAGAGACGATCGACACGATTCCCCATGATTTGTACGGTTTCGGCTGCTTCCTCGGCAACCGGAATGTCTGAGGTACCGGCGGACACGAGAAGTACACCGTCACGCAGTGGACTTCGTGACTTTTCAACGGTGATTGTCCTGCCGAGGTCGTTAAAACGAGCGTCCCCATGCACGGTTTTTACCGCTTCGTACATTTCCGGTGTGGCACGAGTCGCTAACAGCGGCTCCCCGGCGTCCAAGATTCTTTTGCTGATCTCTTTCACCTGCGCCGTCGTTTTGCCTTGACAAAAGATCACCTCGGGAAACCCCTTCCGCAGTTGCCGGTGATGATCTATCTTCGAAAATCCGAGGTCTTCGAATGGAAGATGGCGCAGAGATTGTAAGGCGTCATTAATCTCAATCTCACCGTGTTTTATATCTTCAAGAAGCGCCTTAAGCCTTTCGACATTCATAGCGAAATTAAAATCCGATGTCGGAGAACTTAGGATAAGCTGTTCCCGCTACCCCCAACATTCGAACTTGCGGTAGAAAAAACAAGGGCAAAGCACGGATAGATTGCTTTGCCCTTTATGATTTCTACATGCTGCCTTACTATTAACTTGCGTTCTGCTCGCTAGCGTTTTCTGCCGCAGCATTGTCATTGCCATCCTGATTAGCTGCTTTGCCAGTACGAGAGAGAACGCTGCCAATCTCCGCCTTCTTTTCCACGAAGGCTTTTTTGCCAGCGTCAACTGCGGTTTTTACAGATTGCGCCGTGTCATGAATCTGCTCTTTTCCATGATCGACAAATTCGTGAACACTTTCCTTCGCCGTTTCAGTCGCCTTGTGGGCAACGTCCACTGCGCGCTCTTTCGCTTCCGTGGAAGCATCACGAATTCTCCTCCGCGTTTCGTGTCCTGAGGCAGGCGCCAAAAGCAAGCCCAAGCATGCGCCTGTTATAGCACCCATCAGGAAGGCAAAGAAGGTAAAAACCCCATTGCCTCGTCCTTCTCCGTCCATTTTATTCCTCCTTGCTAATTATTTAACTATTTTCTTCAAGGATTCATTGATCCATTTATGGTTCATACCTATTAACTGATTCATCCCGTCCTCGGTTTCAACAAGTGCAATTTCTCGTCAGGAACTTCACAAAGCTAACAAACTGATTGCACTATCGAATATTTGTCGGACGGGCACCCCCGCGCGAGTCACCTGTCCCTATACATCTCACACACGAGTCTCATCGTGGGTTTCAAGAATCGCGTCCCTAGTCTTCGTCTCCAGCTTTGCGAAAGCGGCTAAACACCTCAAATCCTCGCTTAAAGCCCTCCCATGCACTAAGAATTTCAGTGATGGGAATAGAAAGTTGATCGCGATAATATCCAGCTCGATTGACCGTCTGCTGCGAAAAATCCACAACGGCGTTGACAAGGCGATCAAGTTTCGTGAGGTTTTGGTTGACCGTGTCCGTCATTTGTTGAATGTTGTGAGCAGTCGGTTGAATCTCCTCTCTGCTGATTTCCTGGATAGATGCCGTAATTCCATTGACGTTTTCCAATATCTGCGGCAATTGCTGATTGACCTCTTTTACAGCTTGATCGACATCTCTCACCAAAGTTGTCACCTCCTGATCAATCAAACTTTCGGTCGATTTCAAAGTGTTCCGGATGCTATCAAGAGAATTGCGTATGCTGCCAACTGCCGCGCAGACGTATCCGACCAACGCGCTAAGCGCCAGTAACAACACGCCTAAACAGATTTTCCACAATACCGAAGCTACCAAAGACCAATCCATATTTTCTCTCCTACGAGGCTAAAGATCCTCTTGCGTGTGCACTATTGGGAAGTTTTATACTTGATCTGTAACTATTTTGACAACCTCATCGATTGCATTCTTCGCTTTGCTTGAGTCTTTGCACCCACCTTGGGCAAGTTCCGGTCGTCC
The DNA here is from genome assembly GCA_028820655.1 of Candidatus Poribacteria bacterium. Classification (GTDB taxonomy): domain Bacteria; phylum Poribacteria; class WGA-4E; order WGA-4E; family JAJDTR01; genus JAJDTR01. Next base: position 31,379 of record JAPPIK010000026.1, read on the forward strand.
ACCCCCTCGCCCTCCAGCGACGCGGACCACCTCTTGGATAATCTTTCCTGCGTGCAATCCCTTTTCCTGTGCAAGATTAGACGTTACTCCCGCTACGAAGGTTGCCTCATCCCCGTTAGCAGCCGCTAAGACTACCACTCCCGATTTAATTCGCCCCTTCAATTCATCAACAAGATTCCGAAGTCCGTTTCTGTCCGTATTTTCGATGATCGATGCAACAACCTTGAATCCATTAACGACGGCGGCGTCCTGAACGAGGTCCGCAACGCTAGATTTTGCCAGTTGCCCCTTCAGAGTTTTAAGTTGCCCTTCAAGCAACCTGTTCTCTTTAAGAAGCGCTTCAACCCGTTCCGTTAATTGGTGCGCCGGCGTTTTTAGTAGATCTGCCAGTTGTGAAATCGTGTCATCTTGAGAACATACGTTCTCACATGCCATCGCGCCCGTAAACGCTTCAATGCGACGCACGCCGGCGGCAATACTACTCTCATTGGCGAGTTTCACCAGGCCAATCTCCCCCGTCGCATTGACGTGAGTCCCACCGCACAACTCTTTGCTGTAACCGCCAATTTGTACGAGACGGACGATTTCACCGTATTTGTCACCGAAAAAGGCAAGAGCACCTTTGTCTTTCGCCTGCTGCAAAGGCATAAAATCGATCTTAATCGCATCATTCAAGCGAATCTTTTCGTTGATGTACGTTTCAATGTCATGAAGTAGGTCGGCTGAAACCGCCTCAAAATGGGTGAAGTCGAATCGTAGTCTACCGGGTTCCACAAGTGAACCTGCTTGTCCAACATGGTCACCGAGTTTATTGCGCAGCGCACTGTGAAGGATGTGCGTGGCGGTGTGGCTCGCGGCAATGTGTTCTCGTCGCTCAACGTCAATTTTTGCTTCTACAGACGCTGCGGCAGTGATTTCACCCTCAATGACCTTGCATTCGTGTAAAAATAGGTCGGGCGAAGGTTTGCTCGTGATGACGACTTCAAGGGTCGCACCCCGTCCGGCAATGGTTCCTGCATCTCCAATTTGACCTCCCGATGCGCCGTAGAACGGAGTGCGATTCAAGACAACCGAGACATTGTCTCCTTTGGCTACGCCAGACACGAGTTCATTCTCTTGTATCAGGGCGACGATTTCGGCTTCAGCACTATGGTGGTCGTATCCGAGGAATTCCGTTTTTCCGGATTCGCTGAGGACTTCAGCATAGATTTCCTGCCCTTTATCAGCGCCTCCCGCGGCTCTCCAATTCGCACGACTTCGTTCGCGCTGTCGAGACATACTCTCCTTAAATCCCTGTTCATCGACCGAGACTCCCCGTTCCTCGGTGAGTATGCGCGTCAAGTCCAACGGAAATCCAAACGTGTCATAGAGTTCAAATGCCCGATCGCCTGCAAGTGTGGATTGGTTTGAAGATTTCAAAGTTTCAAGGGATGTATCAAGGAGGTCCAAGCCACGGTCTAACGTTTGGTGGAATCGCCTCTCCTCGCCCTCAACAATTCGCTTGACGAAATCTTGGCGTTGTCGCACGTCTGGAAACGTGTCCCCCAGCAGATCTGTGACCTTATCAATAATCTGATAGATGAATGGCTGATCTTGTCCCAACCTTTTGCCAAATAGGACGGCACGGCGCAATAGGCGGCGAATTACATAGCCGCGCCCTTCGTTAGAAGGCATCACTCCGTCACCTATTGCAAAGGTAAGGCAACGGGCGTGATCTGCGATAACGCGGTGAGGAACCCCGACATCACCATCGGAGTATTCCCGATCGGTAACATTTGCAATGACATCAATCAGGGGGGTAAACACGTCCGTTTTGTAGTTCGAATCGACCCCCTGCAGGATCGCAACTGCCCGCTCAAATCCCAATCCGGTATCAACATGGGTTTCGGGTAATGGATTGAGCGTGCCGTTCTCGTCACGGTTATATTGAATGAATACCAGATTCCAAAATTCACGGTATCGGTCGCACGCGTTTACCGCACACGTATGCTCTACGTCCGGGGTTGGGCAGGCTTCCGGTCCTAGATCGAGATGGAGTTCAGAATTTGGCCCGCAAGGACCCGTATCCGCCATCTGCCAAAAGTTATCTTTGTCGTCAAATCGAAGTACTTGCCCGGCACTCACATCGGTTTCTTGGTACCAAAGTTTTTCCGACTCATCGTCATCAAGATGAACACTTGCCCATAGTTTATCTTTGGGCATTTTCCAAATCTCTGTTACCAATTCCCAAGCAAAGGCAATGGCTTCCTGTTTGTAGTAGTCTCCGAATGACCAGTTGCCCAACATCTCGAAGAAGGTGTGATGAGATTTGGAGTAGCCAACTTCCTCCAGATCGTTGTGTTTTCCGCTCACCCGCATGCACTTCTGTGTGTCTACAGCCCGATTGTAGTTACGGTTGCCAGTTCCCAGAAACACATCTTTAAACTGATTCATCCCGGCGTTGGTGAACAGGAGCGTCGGGTCGTCCGCGGGTATCAGAGGCGCGCTAGGGACAACGGTGTGACCGCGATCGCGGAAATAATCAATAAAACTCGATCTAATCTCGTCGGATGTCATTCCAGATTTACCTCTGACAGCGTCACACCCTGTTTGAAAAATAGAAGAAGGTAATCATGGGCGTCAGGAACCCCATCGTCCGTGGAAATCCTATCGCACTCGTTCTTCAAAATTGGATATTCTAGCAAGTTTTTAACTCGAATTCATACATTAAAACGGGATAACAGGCGGTGCCAATCAAGCGTTACAGAAAAGTCGCTAAGAGTATAGCCGTCCGGCATTTCGGTTGAACTTTGAAGAAGTCACTGGTGGATTCCAATTCCACACGACCCATGAAGATTGCTATCGCAGCGGGATCTCTATGGGAACTCCGTCGCACTCGCTGATCACTCGCTTAATCTAATCGCTTCCTTGATCATTCGCTATTCGTTCGTTTGGCCCCTAACTAGCCAGTTGGCAGATTGCGCCCTACAAGAGATGGTGGGCACTGCCCACCGTGCGAGTGTGATGATGTCATTCCCGATTTACCTTTGACGGCTTTATTCCTTGGATAGGATTTTCCTCAGAACTTGCCCCACCGTTTCATGGTCGAAACCACGCCTTACCAAAAAAGCATATAACCGTCGTTTAGCGACCTGCGACTCAAGACATGCGTAGCGATTTATCTGCTTTGTTGCCACTTGCAGCGCCAGTGCTGTTTCGTCCTCGTCATTAATCCCCGCTAAGACTCGGTCCACCGTGGAGTTGTCAACCCCTTGGTTGGTCAACTCACGCCTCATTATCCTCTTGCTCGTCGGTCTAGTGCGCCTACGATTATTGACCCAATTTCTCGCGAATTTTTCGTCTTTAATACGACCCAAATGTTCGAGGTTTTCAATCGTCTCGTCAACCACATGACCGCAAAAACCACTCTTTTCCAGTGCCTCGATCATCTGTTGCTTTGTATACGTCCGGATCAATAGTAGCTCGAGGGCATGATCCCTTGCTCGTACGACCTCGTCCGCCACCATGAGATTCCGGACGACGGCTTCTTCAATCTCCAAACCAATCCGCAGTCCCATTTTGGCAGCGAATACTGGCGTTACCGTCGCAAAATGTACGTTATCCATGTATACGGCACAGCTTGAGGGATTTTCTTCCTCTTGCCGGATATCGGTTATCTTCCTCTTCATCCCAAGAGCAACGACAAAAATCTCGGAGACTCATGATGGTCCGAGTCGAGAATCCGGAAGTGGATTACGCTCCATTGTTCGGTGCGCCCGCCCACAATGCACCCCGCTGTAAAAGTGTGCCGAACATTTCATGGCGACATGCGGCTGCATCATGACCAAGCGCAAGATAGAACACGCGCCCTGCTCCCCAGTCTTTTGTCCACACAACCGGCATAGCACTCCCTTGCCAGAGAGCGGATGCCAAGACGTTCACGCGTGGATCGTAGTCTAAGATGTACTGTTCATCCGTCACCATAAACTCCACAATTCCCTCAGTGATTGGATGCGCCTCGTCCACGATATTCACCTGATAGTCCCGGTAGCGTGGATGGGTAACGAAATACCCACCAACCATGGCACGATATTCCGGACAGCCGCGAAACGAATCGGCGGCCGAGTGCACGCCGACATAGCCTTTTCCGGAGGCAATGTGGTTCAGTAATCCGTTTTTTTGCGCATCCGAAATTTCACCTACCGTGTAGTAGAAGACAATCAGATCGTAGCTGTCCAAATTCGGTGAGATAAGTGCATCAAGATTCTCATTGACTCTTGTAATTTGAAACTCATCGCGCTCGGACAGAGATTTGACTATTTCGTCGCCGCAGCCTTTCCAGTCATGAATTTCGCCGCCGGAAAACACGAGCGTGTTTATCTTCTCCATATTGTCAACACCTCATCAACTTTCAGTATGAACGCATTATATCACAAGGAGGTCAGAAACACAACCCCACATCAATAGCTCAGAAGTGGGGCGTCGGCGCTTAGTGAAGCCGATTTCACGTACACGAACGCCCCCAGTTCGAATCAAATCTAGCGAATGGAACGGACTCTGGTTAGTGCCAACGATGCACCGGAAATGTAGGAAATCGGCACTGCCTTTGGCTTTGGATTACCAACCATCCGTCAATCCTAGGTAGATCATGTCCAATTGACTGGCAAACAGCCTCACCGGACCGTTGTGCCGGGAGTTACGTGCTCGTCAAGCGTTGCGAGCACAAGAGTCTCATCACCGGCAGCAGCCAACACCATTCCCTGCGACTCGATCCCGCGTATCTTGACGGGCTGCAAATTCACGACCACGACAACTTGCTTGCCGATCAGTTCATCCGGAGCATAATGCTGGGAGATACCGGCGACTACCTGCCGTTTCTCCCCGCCAAGATCGACGATCAACCTCAGCAGTTTGTCCGCCTTGGGGACTTTCTCGGCTTCGGTAATTGTGGCAACGCGGAGATCCAGATTCTGAAATTCGTCAATAGAGATTAACTGAACCTCTTCAGCTTGCGGTTCTTGAACATCCGAGGTTTTGTCCCGTGCTTTCCGTTTCTTGATATCCAAGCGCGGAAAAATCGGTTCCGGCTTACCAATGGTACGCCCGGATTGCAATCCGCCCCATGTCCCGATCGAATCCAATCCCCGAACCGCAGTGGAATCATCGAGTCCGATCTGGCGGCGGATTCGGGCGGCAGTATCGGGCATGAACGGTGAAATCAACACCGCGATTACCCGCAAAGCTTCCATGCTGTTGTAGAGTATGGTCCCCATACGGCTTCTCGTGTCTTCCGATTTTGCAAGCGTCCAGACCTGTGTTTGATGAATATAGCGATTCACGCGTCGAACAAATTCCCATATCGCCTCCAACACCATATCGAAAGCCGATTGGGTCATCAGGGAATCCACTTTGGAAATGGTTTCCTTAGCCATCTGTATGACCTCGTTGTCCAAGCTGTCCGGTGTGGTCGGTTCGGGAATTCCGTCAAAGTTTTTGGACACGAGACCTAGAGTTCGGTTCAGCAGATTTCCAAGGTCGTTAGCAAGGTCCGCATTGTACCGCGCTTGAAGGCGGTTTGGTCGATAGTCGCCATCGTTTCCGAAACTGAATTCGCGCAACAAATAGTAGCGGAAGGCGTCTAACCCATATGTCTCTATGTCGGCATCCATATCAATGAAGATGCCCCGTGTCTTACTCAAGGCTTCTCCATCTTTTGTCAACCATCCATGGGCGACGACGTGTTTCGGAAGGGGCAGATCGACCGCCATGAGCATAGCGGGCCAAATAATCGCATGAAAGCGAACAATATCTTTTGCCATCAGGTGGATATCGGCGGGCCAGAATGTTTGAAAACGATCCTCGTTTCCGGCAAATCCGAGGGCCGTGATGTAGTTGCTCAACGCCTCAATCCACACATAGGAGATATGATCGGGATCAAACGGCAATGGGATACCCCAAGACACGGACGCACGTGAAATACTCACGTCTTCCAGTCCCGTTTCCAACACGCTAAGAATTTCATTACTCCGGGCTGCCGGTTGGATAAATTCGGGGTTCTCATGAATATGTTTTATCAACTGATCTTGAAATTTCGACAGTGCAAAAAAGTAGTTGTCTTCCTCTACCCATTCCAGACGTAACTTGTGAATCGGGCAAGTCTTATCAACCCCCTGTTCCTTCTCGGTGAAAAAGCGCTCACATGGACGACAATAATATCCTTCATATTTGCCCTTGTAGATATCGCCGGTTTCGTAAAGCGCGTTCAGAAACCTTGTTACACCGGTCTTGTGCAATTCACTCGTCGTACGCAGAAAGATGTCGTATGAGATGTTTAGTCGTTTCCAAAGCGTTGTAAACGTCGGGGCAACCTGGTCGCAATAGGCTTGCGGCGAGATTTCCTTCAGGTCGGCAACCTTCTGGATATTTTCCCCGTGCTCATCTACACCGGTCAGGAAAAACACCTCGTCACCTTTGAGACGGTGATATCTCGCCAGTACATCAGCGGCAATTGTTGTATAGGCATGTCCGGCGTGCGGTTCGGCGTTAGTGTAGTAAATCGGCGTGGTAATGTAGAATGTACTCATGTCTAAGCGTTCTTCTCCTCATGTTCTATCGCTCATCAGCTTCAGAGCCATGACTTCCAATGCCAACGTTGCATTAATGTTGCGGCCGAGCGCATTTTTCGTCTCGAAAATAGTCTTGATTGCCGACTGCAGCCGGTATCTCGAATAGTGCGGAACAAGCCTTTTGAGCGCGTCCACATGGTAGATGTGCGTCAATAAATCGGGAGGTACATCTTGATGCAATAGCAGTAGATCGCGATACCATTCGACCAGGGAATCCAATTCGTCCGGATTATCGCCGTAATGCTCTGCAATCCGAAATGCCGCGAGCCTATCCGTCGTTGTAAGAATTTCAGGGATCTCTTCGTCTACATGCTGATTCGACTCGGATTCTTCCGTATCGCGGGATTCAAGATAACTCAACGCCCTTCCGACCGCCCCGCCAGCTAGTGTGGCAACGGCCAACGCCTCACGTTCTGCAAGGTGGAAGCGCTCACTCAGATAACGCCCCAATTCAGTCTGCGTCAACGGGATAAATTTGATGATTTGGCAACGAGAACGGATAGTCGGAAGCAACGCATCAAGATTGGTTGTCAGCAGTATCAGCACCGATTCCGCAGGCGGCTCTTCAAGCGTCTTCAAAAGGGCATTCGCGGCTTCCAGATTCATGCGCTCCGCCTCTTTTAGAATAACGATTTTGCGTACTCCTTCAAGCGGGCGGTAAACAATGCGCGTTTGAAGTTCGCGAATCTGATCGATTTTTATCCACGCTCCCGATGGGTGGACAATTTGTGTATCCGGGTGATTGCCGACATCGGTTTTCCTGCATGAGATGCAGTTACCGCACGCAGATTCACCGTGTTTGAGGCAATTGATAGATTTTGCGAAATGAGTCGCGACTGTTTCCTTGCCCACCCCTGCCGGACCGACGAACAAGTATGCCCCGGCAATCCGGTTCAATCGGATTGCATGCTGAAGTTGAGTGATTATCCGGTCGTGGCCAACGATAGGCTGTTCCATGGTTTATCTAAACGGTACATATTGGAATATTCAGTGGTTTGCCTTCCGGGTAAATGTGGTTACGTGTTGGGTGTCGCGGCGGTTAGAAACCGCAAATACGGAAATGGAAAACCGATTCTTGTGTTAGTGTCGTAAGCATTGAATACTTAGCGAAGAAATCATTTAGCTCGACATGCGTTGGTTCACCAGATCTCGAATCTCGCCATGTACCCGCTTGGGATGTCGGCGGGAGTTTATTACCGTGACACGGTTAGGCTCCTGTTTGGCTATTGCGAGGTAGCCTTGTCGAACGCGTTGATGAAACTCAAGATTTTCAATTTCCAAACGGTCCATCGAACGCCGTCTGCGCCGCGCACGGCCCAATCCAACTTTAACCGGTACATCCAATACAATGGTTAAATCCGGCACTAATCCCCCGGTCGCAACATTGTTCAGGCGGTGTATGAGTTCAAGATCCAATCCGCGCCCATGTCCTTGGTAAGCCGTTGTCGCATCCCCAAATCGATCCGAAATCACCACCCGTCCTTCCTCGAGGGCGGGAGCAATGCATTCCGCAACATGTTGCGAGCGTGCGGCGGCGTACAGAAGCAATTCGGTGGTACTCACCATCTTGCGGTGTCTACGCTCCAACAACAACTCGCGAATGCGTTCGGAAATTGCGGTTCCGCCCGGCTCGCGCGTAACGAACACCGAAACCCCGTCCTCTTCCAGGCTCCCGACTAGCCGCCTGATTTGCGAGGATTTGCCGGCTCCCTCCACACCTTCGAATGTAATAAACAACCCTCGTCCCGCCACGATACCCGTTCTCCAAAGCGATGATCAGGAGCGTCCCGCCTTCAACTGCGGTCAACCACATCTCGGATCCAAGAGAGCGCTGCCATACTGGGCGACCAACCGATGGATGTTGCGGCAAGCAGAGCGACTTGCTGCAACTCCTCCGGACTAATTCCCTGTTTTAAGGCGCGACGTGTGTGCGAATGCACCGCCCCTTCCGATTTCGCGCCAACGGCGAGCGCCAGTTTAACGAGCCGTACCGTTTTCTGGTCCAACGGTCCAGCGTCGCTGCACGCTTCGCCAAAATCTTGATATGCTTTCCACACATCCGGATATTGCTTGATGACTCCTTCGAGAAAATCGGGTAACTTCTCCTTCATGTTCTCACCTCTGTGGCTGGACAGCGCAATCGATCATTGCGACGGTTTCTTTTCGGTTTCCGACTCTTCCTCAACTTTTTCATCTTCCGGTTCCTCACGCATCCCGGCTTTGAATGATGTCACGCTCTTTCCTATCCCACGCGCAAGCCCGGGGATTCGTTTCGCTCCGAATAGAAGAATCACAATCAGAAGAACAATCAGGATTTCAGGAAGGCCGAGTCCCATCTATGTTTTCCTCCTTGATGTTTGTGAGAATTTTCCGAGCCAACGAGCTAGCTATTGGCATTAAAACTAACGCATACCAAATTGACCAAGATTCATCCTGCGGCACGAATTGTGTTTACCGTCAATGCGAAATCCGTGACGAATCGGCATCATCGGGGATCATGGCGTTCAACGGCGCACGTTCTCCTCATATTGTAACATCCCAAGCCAGTATTTCGCTTGGGTAATCTCTACCGCCTTGTGATCATCATTGATTGTCCGCGCCGCGGAATCGCAAGGAAATAGAGTTGACACCCCCTATTCTCGGTGTTATAGTGATGCAAGGTTTGCACGCAGATAGCGCGTGTAGGAATTGCCGCGAGTCTGTAGAGAATAATGCGGTATATTTAATCGACATCGTTCCAAAACGGTGTCAGTGGTTTCAAGCTATTTGCAAAGTGTTGAATAGGCAAAAAAGCGAATCGATGATCGAGAATTGAACGCGGCTTACGGCTTTGCCTTGTTGGCCAGCCGATTGCTTTGTGGTGTACAGCGATACCTTTTTCTCTAGTGATTCAAGTTACGCAAGTTTTGTTTGGCGAAAACTCTTTCAGGTTCAGCTATGGGTGTTCCATCGCACAGGATTTACTGTCGCGTGCGCTATGCTTTTGCTTGATCACTCGCTATCCACTCGCTTGATTGTCGGTGGATACGCTGAACCCGTGAAACGGTGAATGATGAGGATTCTCGGTTGATTGCGCATTACAGGATCGCGACCGGGAGGTCGCTCCTACATAGACCGAGTCCAAGTTAGCAAATCAATCCTACTCTCGGAGCACCGGGGAAGGACGTATAGAGGCGTGGGACCTTCCCGCAAGAATTGGTGAACTATACCGATGCGGTGAAAAATAGTGCCAACGGAGCGCCAAATTATGCGGTGTGTTGGCATATTCTCGACTGGAGGTTTCCTTTGGTAGTGCGGGTTCCCGGGAATTTTAGTGCCAACAAGCTGCCAACAGAGAATTAATCTACTGCATTTACGAAATTTCATGATACCCTAGAATATGCCACACATATGTTAAGTTTTCAACTCAAAATTTACACAGTGTTCGGAAAATAATATACCTGTCGACAGTGAAATTTAGGGTGTAGCCCCATTGTACGGCACTCGTTCCGGGGCTCTCAAGGATAATCAGGGCGTTCTGAATAAACCTGTCGAGCCCGATATGCAGTACCAGCCGCGAAGTCGTTCAACCGCTAAGCCGCATCAAAATCACACCAAGGAATCTTGGTATCCCCGGTTGTTGTCAGTTGCAATCGGGTGTGTCAATCAACTTATTGTAGGAGTTCCAATTCTAAGCTAAAACCGTCCATCGGTTTTGTTGCAGGAGTTTCAGTTTGGATAGTAGAGAAAAATGCCTATTTATTAACAGACAAATGCCAGAGGGAGGGCTGTTCGCCGGAGAGCAAAGAAACACGCATCCTCACAGCAACACGGCTTGGCGTATCTCCCCGGAACCGTTTTGGATCTCCCAAGGCGAGTTGGAATGGTTTGAAGCGCTTGGGAGCCATCTTCTGCAGTTTTATCAAGCATGCAATCTCCTATATTCACAAAGCGCTCGCGGTATTCAGCCTTCATGGATTGCAGCTTACCTTGACCAAGGCAAGCCGGAAACGGTGATTCAACAGGGGCGGATGAATCGCTTCAAGAGCCAACTCCCGCAAGTCATTCGTCCCGACATCATACCGGCTGATGACGGAATGTCTATTACGGAGTTGGATTCCGTACCGGGCGGGATCGGATTTACGGCAAATCTGGCGACGCAGTACGGACAGCTTGATTACAATGTTACGGGCGGAAGCAACGGGATGATTCTCGCCTTCGCGGACATGATTCGCTTTACCGCGAAACAGGAATGCCCAACCTTGGCGATTGTCGTTTCGGACGAAGCCGGTGATTACCGATCCGAAATGGAATGGTTCGCCTCCATTCTTCGCGAGAATTGCCTGAACGCACACACCGTCAAACCGCATGAGATAATTTTCACGGAACAGGGATTGTGCCTTGAATCCGCACACGGGCACGTTCACATCGACGTTCTCTACCGCTTCTTTGAGTTGTTTGACCTTCCGAACATACCGAAGGTTGAACTGATGATATACGCGGCAAAGAAGCGCACCATTGTGATGACTCCTCCTCCAAAATCCTATCTTGAGGAAAAGTCGTTATTTGCACTGTTTTGCCATCCGATGCTGGAACCCTTCTGGCGCAGAGAACTTGGCAAAAAGACCTACCCCTTCTTGAGAGAGGTAATTCCCCAGACCTGGTTGCTGGATCCCAGACCGATCCCGCCGCATGCGGTGATCCCGGGTCTTGAAATCGGGAATCTGCCTGTAACGGACTGGCGACAGATCATCTCCGGCACTCAACGCGAGCGTGAACTCGCTTTAAAACCATCAGGGTTTTCGGAACTGGCATGGGGAAGCCGAGGCGTTGCGATCGGACACGACCTTTCTACCGAGGATTGGACGACCGCCGTGGAAAACGCGTTGGATAGCTTTGAGCGGACACCCTACGTACTGCAAAAATTTCACAAAGCCAAACGCGTTCGGATGAGTTACTATGATTTCGACCGCCGGGACGTGTTGGAGATGACAGGAAGGCCTCTTCTCCGTCCGTACTACTTTGTGACGGGAGACAAGGTTCGGCTCGGCGGTATTCAGGCCGTGGTGTGCCCAGCGGACAAGAAGATTTTGCACGGCATGGTGGATTCTATCATTGTGCCGGGAGCGTTGAGAGCGGATGCGTAGGGCAATCCGAAAACCTCTCTTTTAGATAATGTTGAAGGAGCGTACACACACCATTGACACGCAATTGTGGGCAGGGGATCTCTATCGTGCTCATTAATCATTGGCTTGATCGCCGTGCGCACCTTACAAGGAGTGGTGGGCAGGGGCTCTCTATCGCACTCGCTATCCGCTCGTTTGATTCCACCCTACTAAGGAGGCAGATTCTTCGGCAGATGCAGTTATCGAGAGCACAACTTCATGAGTTCCGAAACGACGGGTGTATCTGGTTTGAGGGATTTTTTACACCGCGGGAGGTGCGGGCGTTGCAGCTCGAACTGGCGCGGATGTACGATGTCGAATTGAAATCCGGAAGGGGAATTAACTGCGCCGTTCAAGAGGATGGAACAGAACGAGACGATCATGGAAAACGGCAGAACCTTCAAGTGATTCCGTTGAACAATCGAAGCGATCTATTCAAGGCGCTCGCATTCAACTCAAAAGTGCTATTCGTCGTGGAGCAACTCATCGGGGACGATTTCGCGCTGGCAATCGATCAAGCGTTTTGGAAGCCGCCCAAGGTGGGCACCGGTACAAACTGGCATCAGGACAATGCCTATTTTAAGATTTCCGACCCGTTACGCGGCACCGCGATGTGGATTGCGATTCATGACGCGAACGTTGAAAACGGATGTCTGCACGTGATTCCCGGAAGTCACCGAGAATCTTACGTTCACTACCGAGATCCGCTGAGCGATCATCACATCCGATGCGATCCGCCGGAAGACCGTGCCGTCCCCGTCGAATTGGAAGCGGGCGGGGTTGTGTTCTTTTGTTACGGCGTGGCGCACTGCACGAAGTCCAATCTCTCCGATTCGGATCGGGCAGGCGTTGCCCTCCATTTCCTTCACAACGATTTTGGCGGCGTAGAAGAGTCGAAACAAGACATAACGACTCGGCCCATGCTGCGGGGTCCCCGCGCGACGGGAGGCAAAGCCGAATTTGGCGAACGGTTTGAAGGTAGATGGGAGGAGATGGTTGAACGAGTTTTGACGCAAGCGGAGAATTCTTAGGAGGAGATTTGGTACGGATCGGAATTGTTGGCATCGGTTTCATGGGGATGATTCACTACTACGGCATCAGGAAGGTTTCCGGTGCCGAGGTCGTCGCGATCTGTACGCGCGATCCGAAAAAACTTGAGGGCGATTGGACTTCCATTCAGGGAAATTTCGGGCCAAGGGGCGGTATTGAGGATCTTTCCCATCTGCGAAGATACAGTCGAATTGAAGACTTTCTTGCCGATCCGGATATCGACTTGGTGGACATCTGCCTACCGGTACAGCTGCACAAGGCGGTTAGTGTCGCTGCGCTGGAAGCCGGAAAACATGTGCTCGTCGAGAAACCGATCTCGATTCGGCTTGACGATGCCACCGAGATGGTCGAGGTCGGGAATGCGAGCGGCCGACACCTCATGGTGGCGCATGTGCTTCCCTTCTTCGCCGAATTCGCTTATGCGAAAAACGCCGTCGAGAGCGGGGACTACGGACAACTGCTTGGAGCGTATTTCAAACGAGTCATTTCCAAGCGGAAGGAGGCATTCGATTTAGAGGAAGTGGAGCGGAGCGGCGGACCGGGGATTGACCTGCACATCCACGACACCCACTTCATCCAACTGCTCTGCGGCGTGCCCGATGCCGTATTCTCCCGAGGAACACTGGCAACCGAGAATCTCGCCACTTCTCTGACAACGCAGTATATCTATAACGGCAAAGATCTTTCAATTAGCTGCTCGTCGGGAGGGATGTCCCAAAGCGGACGCGCATTCTCGCACGGCTTCGAGATCTACCTGGAGAAAGCCACTTTGCTTTATGAGTTTGCCACGCTCGGCGGTCAGCCTGCGACTTCGATGCCGCTTACGCTGCTGACGGAGGCTGGAGGGGTTCAGCAGGTCGATCTCGGGGAGACAGGACCCATAGACGCCTTCACCGACGAAATTCAGTGCGCCGTTGATGCAATCGGTGGCGGCTACGAACCGACGGCGCTATCGGCGGCCGGCGCACGAGATGCATTGGCGCTCTGTTATCGGGAAGCCGAATCGGTCAAGACAGGACAGATTGTTTCGGTTTCGTGAGAGCAACGAGAGATGAAATCTAGGGTTGTAGGGTAACCGGGTTTAAAAAAACTGAAGCGTTTGATTTCTAATCCAAATTCTCTAAAATGACAGTGCATAAACCGCGAATGGCGACGGTTCGGGTCGCGATTCGGAGATCGCTCCAACAGCGTAACCGCACAAGTTCTAGCTACACGGTTGTTTCACTCTAATCATTATTTTCAAACGAAATGGTATAGCCAATTCAGCAAGCCCCATCTCGATGTACCCCTTTCACTCACTCAGCGACCTAGGCGAGGTCTTTGTCCCCGCACAATTCAGAGAACTCGTCTCGAACGCTGCCTCCCTTAAACACTTTTCATACGGTGACCTTGGGCAACTCGACCGCATCTTCACACACCTGCGGCGCGGCGGCGCGGCGGTGCTCTCGGGAAGACGGGATCGGATCGAGGAGGTTGTGGATTATGCGGAACGAAAGAAAAAGGAACTCGCGCCGCGAAAAGAAAAACCGGGACGCCGACGAGGTTTCAACTCGCGCGAGAAACGTCCAAACCGCAACGAAAGCGCATCGGCGATTTCGCGCTTGATGTGTTATGCGGACGAATTCGGCAATCTACAAATCGATCCGCCTTCCAACCTTCCGTATCTGCTTGAGTTACTTGGAGAAAACCCTGGCGCGAACGAGGGGCATCCGTTTCTATTGCCGATAACATCCTTTCAGAAGCTCGAGTCGGCGCTCTCTGAAGAATATCCGATACCGGCGCTCGGCAGTTCTTTGGTCGCATTTGAGAATGTGTTGGCGCCGCGTTCACAGGAGACAATCGCGTGTTTCCAAGATGGACTTCAATCAATCAAGAGGCATTTGCCAAGACAGACGGCGGACGTGCTAGAGGTAGGATGTGGAAGTGGTTGTTTGACGCTATTGGCAGCGCAGGAATTAGCGGATTTGGAGGCGAAGATTTATGCGTCGGATCTGTTGCCGGAAGCGGTTGCGACGACCCGATATAACGTGACACGTAACTCAAACCACGCGGGATTAATTCAGTTGCTGCCGGCGGCGGACCTTTTTGATTCGGTTTCCGCAGGGCACCGTTTCAATCTCATTATCTTTAATGCTCCGTGGGTGGTTTCGCGGGCGCGAAATCGGGCGGAACTTGCTATTCATGACGAAGGGCAGCGCATTTTAAGCAGATTTTTCGACGACGTTCCGCAATACCTAGAGCCGGATGGACGGATAATCCTCGGATATGCGGATGCCTCTGGTCCCAAGGCGATCGAAAGTCTGGAAGAAATCATCAGTAACGCTGGATTTGGCGTGGAAAGCCGGCACACCAAGCGGGTCGCAACGCACAGGGCGAAACGGAAATGGGAGCATATAACGGTCTATGAATTGACGCGATGTTCATCATCTTTAACACTGAATTAGGATTGACGTTAATCCGGCCCGCGCCGGGTTCGCGCAAAAATGGAGGAAAATTGTGCAGAAGCAGAACCTACCAAGGCTACTTTTGACTAGGACGGAAGCACGTAAGGGACTACAAGCGCAAATCGAGAAAGGGGAGAAACTTTCTGCTCAGACGATTAGTTCTCAAGAAAAATTGAGTCAGGCTCAAGATGATTTCAGTAACTGGTCAATATTCAATGAAACTCTTCTTAAGAAATTTTTTTCTGATACTTCGGTTGCAGATTCCTACCATAGTCTCCACACTACCGCATTTGTGATACGGTCGTTTGAAACTTTCTCAGACAAGTTAGAGAGGTACAAAAGAAACGTGAACAAACACATCAAGCGTTTGAACGGAATTTGTGATCAACTTGCTCTATACGAAGACCCATCAACCATCCCAAGCATGGCGGCGGAAACTCAAAGGTTGCAAAAGTTCCTACTAGGACTTTTGGAAACGAAGTTTTCATCGTGCACGGGCGCAACGATGGGGCTAAAGCAACGGTCGCTAGGTTTGTAGAGACTCTCGGAATAAAGGCAACTATACTTCACGAACAGCCCAGCAGCGGTCTAACGATTATTGAGAAAATTGAAAAATATGCGGAAAAGGCAGGCTTTGCGATTGTCATGATTACGCCGGACGATCTTGGTAGCTTAAAAGATTACCGAGATGAGGAACCAAATCCTAGAGCGCGACAGAACGTTGTCTTTGAACTGGGCTATTTCATGGGAAAACTAGGCAGTGAAAGAGTCTGTCCACTTTTCAAAGGTGAGGTAGAGAAACCTTCGGACATAGACGGCATAGTCTACGTTCCCATGGATACTTCCGGTGGGTGGAAATTAAAATTAGCTCAAGAAATGAAGCAGGCGGGGCTGCCGATTGATATGAACAAGCTTTTATAATACGGATAATCATATAGAGCCTGTTTGAATATTCGATTGCCAAGCAATTGTTGGTCATTTGATAACCGGCTTTCTATGGCAAAAAAATGACCCAAAATTCGTGTGGGGCGCGAGGCTTAGGCAAGCAGGGACTCGGTGTTTTTCTCAAGTAACACTCGGCATTGCACTCCTCTGGAGTGCAGACGCGGGAAGGAATCGTGTTCTATTGACATCTCACTCCTCTGGAGTGCAAACCAGACCACGAAGGAACATTTTTTTCGGCTCGTCATTGAGCGAAAAAGAAGTGTAACTTTCTAAATGAATTTATCCGACAGGGATAATGGCGCACTCTCAAGTAATGCTCGACATTGCACTCCGCTGGAGTGCAGACGCGGGCAGGAATCGTGTTCTATTGACATCTCACTCCTCTGGAGTGAAACAATCCTACGACGGGTCGTATTTTCAAATCGCCCCGCTGGAGTGAACCCATTCTAGGTAGGAAGGTACGGTTTATCAAAACCTGTCGTAGAGCAAATAATTAGGTGTAATTTGTGGCTAAAAATCATTTCGAAAGGTATGATGGAATGCTTCAGACTCACTAAGATGTCTATCGCGCTCATTATCCATTTGCTTGATGTCCGTTGGGGCTTAGAGAGGCTGGTGCGCAGTGCGCACCCTACAGGATGCATCTTGCATGAAGCTCAGAGGAAAACAACCTACGACACCCATCATCTCTCTATTCCTTGCCAGACCTCGAACCTGATTAGGCACTGCGACCATATTACGCGGGGATTGTGCTGGCACCTTCGTGGCAGCTCTCCCTTCATTCAATCCAAATCTGCCTGAAGTACCGCCATAGCGTCGGATGCAACTTCAGATTTTTTACGTGTCTGTTTGTTATGACGGCTTTCTTGGAATGTGCGATTGGGACCCACGGGACATCGCTGTGGAAGATTTTCTGCGCCTTCTTGTAGAGTTCAATCCGCTTTTCGCGGTCGGTGATCGACCTCGCTTGATCGAGAACCTCCTGCATAGCGTCGCTTCGATAGAAGGAGATGTTGCCCGCCGGTTTTTCGGCTGCGGATTTGCTCAGTAGATAGTAGAAGAAGTTGTCGGGGTCGCCGAGGTCTGCGGACCAGCCCAGCATGGCGATGTCGTGCTCGCCGTATTTCGTTTTTTCAAGGTATGTGCCCCAGTCGAAGGTCACAATCTTAGTCTCAATTCCGACGCGCCGCAGATCGGACTGCATCACCTCGGCTAGCGCTCGACCATCGGGGATGTAGGGTCTCGGCACCGGCAACGCCCACAAGGTGGTCGTAAAGCCGTCCGGATAACCGGCTTCCACCAACAGTTGTTTAGCCCTCTCCGGATCGTAGGCGTAATCCTCAATCCCGTCATCATAGCTCCACATCGTCGGCGGAATGGGATTCTTGGCGGGTATGCCCATGCCTTGATAGAGATGCTCGACAATTGCCGGTTTGTTTATGGCGTGGTTTATTGCCAAACGGACCTTGAGGTTGTCCAGCGGCTTTTTTTCCATATTAAACGCAAGGTAACCCACATTCATACCGGGTCCTTCAACAACGTTGAGGTTCGGATCCTGACGGATCTGGGGCAAATCATCGGGATTCGGGAACTCCATTATATCGATGCTGCCGTTCTGCAATTCAATGAGCCGCACTGAATTGTCCGGAATCGATCGAAAAATGATGCGGTCCAGATGGGGGCGTCCGCCCCAGTAATCCTTGTTCACTTCGAGAACGACTTTATCTCCCCGATCCCAGCGCACAAACTTGAAAGCGCCGGTTCCAACGGGGTGATTGGTGTAGTCCTCGCCCCACTTTCTTACCGCGCTTGGGCTGACAATCGAGAACGGCCCCATGGCTAGCGTAGCGATGAAGGGTGCGTAGGGTTGGTTGAGAGTTATCTGAATAGTATAGTCGTCCAAGGCGACAATCTTCTCTACGATATCAGCCAGCCCGGTGTACGACCAGTAAATGGGCGTGCCGCCGACGTTGTGGAAGGGGTGATTCGGATCATGTTGACGGTTCAATGAGAACAACACCGCATCCGCATTGAATTCCGTACCGTCGTGAAACTCCACGCCTTTTCGCAGGTAGAATGTCCACGTCAGAGCATCTTCCGACGATTCCCACGATTTGGCTAGAGCGGGCTCAACCTCTGTGCTTTCATCCTGGTATTGAACCAATGTGTCGTAGATGTTTTCGCACACTTTGAAGGATTCGCCATCTTCTTCATGCGCCGGGTCCAACCCCACGGAATCCCCGCCGCGACCGAAAATCAGCGTACCTCCAATGACAGGTGTGCTCGCGGAACCGTTTACCGTATAGACAGAAACCAATAGAACCAATGTTATAAGTGCCGACAGGCGTTCTCTCATAGGTTACTCCTTTGCTGTTGACAGATGTCATCATGTCATTAGAACATAGTGTGGATATCAGCCGAAAATAGTACCTTGTTAATGGTGCTCTGTCAAACAAATCTCATGACCCTATATCGGAGTTATCCGCATGCTATGTTCCGACTACTAAAGGTCATTTTATAGAATCGACGGATGAACGAAGGTTGATGGTGAAACCGAATCGACTCCAGGAACATTCTTACGTCAAGCGTGTGTAGACGTGTGCGAGAACACAGGGACTCGATGGAATGCTTAGAATTGTCTCACGTCATTATAGGAAAGGTTGGACGGAAATATGTTGATTAAGATTCCCAGAGGATGGGAGATCCCCGAGAACCAGGTGACACCGGAATCGGATTATGTAAGCCGGCGCAAGTTTATAAAGAATATGGGCTTGGCGGGCGCTGGCGCACTGACGTTGATGAACGGCTGTGCGTGGGCAAAGGGAAAAGGCGTGGAGGAGCAACTCAAAGAGGCGCGAGCACAGAAAATTAACGCACCGCTCAATGAAAACTTTATGGTGGACGGGGAATTGACCGATGAGGTTGTCGCCGCATCTTACAACAATTTTTATGAATTTACGACGACCAAGGATCGTGTATGGAAATTGGTCGATAGGTTTCAGACGCGACCGTGGGAAATCGAAATCGGCGGGTTGGTGGAGAATCCGATGACGGTCGACGTCAGCGACCTCGTCAAGAAAATGCCCCTCGAAGAGCGAATCTACCGCTTCCGGTGCGTCGAAGCGTGGGCGATGGTGGTGCCGTGGACCGGTTTTCCCATGAAGGATCTGGTCAATTTGGTAAAACCGAAGTCATCTGCGAAATACGTGAAAATGCTTACATTCCTGCGTCCGGACGAGGCTCCCCAGCAGAAGCAGGGAAGATTGCCATGGCCCTATTTCGAGGGATTGACCATTGAGGAGGCAATGAACGAACTCACCTTGCTTGTCACCGGCATTTACGGTCACGTTCTTCCGAAACAACACGGCGCTCCGATCCGCTTAATCGCGCCGTGGAAATACGGCTTCAAGAGCATCAAGTCGATAGTCAGTATCGAATTCACCAAGCGCAAACCGCGCACATTCTGGAATACCTTGGCACCGCGCGAATACGACTTCTGGGCGAATGTGAATCCAACGGTTCCTCATCCTCGCTGGTCGCAAGCGATGGAGCGCATGATCGGCACCGGCGAGCGCCGTCCGACCGACATGTACAACGGGTATCAAAGTCACGTAACACATCTCTACGAAACGTAATCGGGCGATTATCCCTTAATCACTCCAATTGGCCGCAGCCGAGCCACGCGCCGCGAAAGCCCGGCTGCATCAACCACTTTGACGACCTCATCGACGTCTTTGTAGGCTTCGGGGACCTCCTCGTGCAGGGTTCGGCGACCTTCGGCGCGCACAAAGATGCCCTGTTTTTCAAGGTCCTTATCAATTGCCCGCCCCTTTGTGGCTTCAATCGCCTTCCGGCGAGACAGCATTCTTCCCGCACCATGGCAGGTTGTCCCCCATGTCTGTTCCATGGCTGCCGGGCTGCCCACGAGCACATAGGATGCCGTTCCCATATCGCCGGGAATCAGAACCGGCTGGCCGATCTTCCGGTACTTCTGGGGAATTTCCGGGTGCCCCGCCGGGAAGGCGCGCGTCGCCCCTTTTCGATGCACAAACAGTTCCTTCTCGACTCCGCCAATCCGGTGTGTCTCAAACTTACCGATATTGTGCGCCACATCGTAGACCAATTCCAAACCAAGCTCAGTTCGGCCGGTGTCGAAGAAATCCATGAACACCTGCCGCACCCAGTGGGTGATGCACTGCCGATTATTCCACGCATAGTTTGCTCCGCACGCCATGGCAGCGAGATAGTCCTGGCCCTCCGGCGATTTAATCGGTGCAGCAGCCAGTTGCCGGTCGGGGAGATCAATGCCGTACTTTTGCGCGACCTTGACCCATGTTTTGACGTGTTCGTCGCACACTTGGTAGCCGAATCCACGCGACCCGGTATGGATCATCACACAGACCTGTCCTTCGGTTAAGCCCATGGCATCCGCGGCTTCCCGATAAAGTACGCGGTCTACCACCTGTAACTCCAGAAAATGGTTCCCCGAGCCGAGCGTGCCAAGCTGATTTTTCCCGCGCTCCAAGGCGCGTTTACTTGCGGCGGAGGCGTCCGCAGACGCAAGACGCCCGTTCGCTTCGGTGAATCCCAAGTCTTCAGGCAAACCGTATTCTCGTTCGATCGCCCAACGGGATCCCTTCTCGAGCATTTCCTGTTCTTCACCGATTGAGAGTCGAATCTTGCCGCTGGAACCGACGCCACAGGGGATATGCTCGAAGAGTCTGTCGACGAGAGTTCGAGTCCTGCCTTTCAAGCGGGACGCGTTTATATTTGTGCGGATCAAACGCACGCCGCAGTTGAGGTCGTAACCGATGCCGCCGGGCGACACAACGCCATCGGCACGGGGATCCGTGGCAGCAACGCCGCCGATTACAAAACCGTAACCCCAATGCAGATCCGGCATAGCCAGCGAATTTCCCACGATTCCGGGCAGATGCGCCACGTTGGCGACCTGTTGCAGTGCTTCGTCGCTCTTGGCTTGCCGCAAGAGTTTTTCGTTAGCGTAGACTATCCCATCGACGCGCATTCCTTTCTGATAGCTTTTTGGGATGCGCCAGCGATAGTCGTCAATTTTGTTTAATGGTATTTGATTTTCCACGGCACCTCTTGGCATTCTTCCAAACCTAGGAGATTATTCCCTTTTTAAAAAGTTGAGCCGGAGTTGACACTTACAAGATGTTGCACATTCAGCACCGTTTTTTTTAGACAATAGTTCGCAAATGTAAGAGATTTTGTGGCGCAAACCAACGGTGGAGCATCACAAGCACAATCTAACAGATTGCGGTACTAGGCGGGAAAATTAAGTTCAAGGCTGGTGCGCAGTGCGCACCCTACGAGAACCTTGGACTCTGTTTAAAGATTGTTAAGCCTCCTACACGGTCAGCCAAAATACGTATGCAGCGTGCGCCAATCCTAATACTGCCACGATGCATGCGACGGTTTTCATTACGGTACTTAACCTGCCTGACGTTGAAAAGTAAAAAGCGACGTGATTCAATAGCAACATTAGCACGACTACGAGGTTCAAAACGGCGATGTGCGAGTTTGCATCGTAGTGCCGCACAACAAAGTAAATTATAACGTTAATGGCTAACAGACAGAGGATGATCGCCAAGAATCCATACTTCCACGGAATACCGAGTGAGTGGGCGGCCTTCGCTTCTTTGTTTTTTCGGATAATATCGCCGACTATCCGTTGCTTCCGTTCTTGATTCTCAATCTTGGTCTGTAGTTGTTGTTTTTCAGTTTCGGAGAACTGTCTCATGCGAAATAGCCTTCCATTGAACTGTACATGGTAACCAACAGCTTGTGCGGCAAGCCATCAATCTCCCCAGAGCGCAGTGGTTAGTTTGGAGGCGAATCTAGTCCATACTAGGTAAGCAACGTAGGCAAATGCCAAGATAATGAGACCCCATTCAGCTATTTTTAAGAGGCGCCTCTGCCGACCTTGCTTAAAGAAGTGATCCGCAAGGTGATCGAATTGAGCTATCACCATGATTACGAGGATGTAAAATTGCTCATACCCAAACCTTCGAAATTTCAGGAAGATAATCAGGTTGATACCGATTGCGAAAAGAATAATTGCCAAAGACCAATTTTTTGCGTTAGGTGATTCTCTTTCACCTCTCTTTAGCCGCCGTTCCTGTTGGTCTCTTATCTTTGACCGGAGTTGCTGTTTCTCGACCGCGGTGAATTGCCTCATGAGACGTGACTTCCATGTTTACACGAAACGACAACATCCCTGTTTTGACTTACTGCTTCACGCTTCGTCCAATGTAATCGTTAGCATGGCGGCAAACATGAGTGCCAAAAAAACAAAGGCCTCCTCGAACATGCTCTGTCAAGGAGACCTTAGTTTCTAAAAAAATTGCCACATTAAACACCGATTGTCGCTCGAATCGCCATCAGAAGGCGGCTTCTAATTTTCAACCGTTGCGTCAAAACCGGCGTCCGTAACGGCAGCCGCCAATGTGTCAGCACTGACTTTGCCGGACTCAACCTTGACCACCGCTTTGTCCGGAAGCGAAACAGCCGCATTGGTGACGCCGGCGATTTCAGAAAGTACAGACTGTACTTTCGAAACACAGGCACCTCACGTCATGTTCGACACGGACAACGTGATCTCTTGCGTCGCGACAACCGCAGTTTCTTGAATTTGAGGTGTTTCAGATTTCTTAGTGCTTGCTTCTTTCTTTTCCGACTGGCATCCAAGTACCACGACAATCGTGAAAACGTAGATTAGCAGCACCTTTGTGATACGCACCTATTTCTACCTCCTTTGAAAAAGGATAGGATTTAACACCGGAATCAATTGGCAGCGGTGGCGCCAAATCCCGCGCCTTCCACGGCGCCGGTTAGGTCGGCGGTGGAGACCTTTCCAGGTTCGACATTTACGGTAGCTGTTTGCAGGTTAACGTTAACATTGCTAACTCCGGGGAGGTTGGTAAGTGCAGCCTGCACTTTTGCGACACAGCCTCCTCAGGTTACACCCGTGAGATTCAATGTTACCTCCTCCACTTTGGCTGCCGAAGCGGATTGATCAGATTTCGTCGATTCTTGCGTCTGCTCCGTCGCTGGCGCGGGCGATGCTTCGGGAGCTGCCATTTTCTTGGTACATCCCATTGCGACCAACGTTGCGACCAAGCAGATTAGTAACACTTTCAAAATACGCATTTTAATTCACCTTCTTTCCAAATTTGGGATTTAAACCCCGTATCGGGATTTCGCTTGATTCTATCCGAATAGGCGCATGGTTGTCAAGACCTATCTCCCCTATACTGTGGATAATAAGGCTTGACAGCAAAATCGGATACGGAGTAGAATTGGGCAAATTCGGAAAAGGAACACATAAAGATGGCAATCTTGGAAGGCGGACATATCCTCGCCAAGGCGCTGAAGCAGGAAGGTGTCGAATTCTTGTTCACCCTTTGCGGTGGAACAATCGAGTCAATCTACGACGGGTGTCTCAGTGAGAACATCAAGATTATTGATGTGCGCGTAGACCAATCCGCCACTATGATGGCGGATGCCTATGCTCGCGTCACCGGGAAAGCCGGCGTAAGCGCCGTGACCAGGGGTCCGGGGCACGTAAATATGATATACGGCTTGGCTACCGCCTATATGGCGGGAAGCCCGCTTTTCGCGTTAAGCGGCAACAGCGATGCCGACCAACTCGACATGGGCGGCTCGCAGGAACTCAATCAGATTGGTTTGGTCAAGCCGATTACCAAGTGGGCGAGGTTGGTCATGCAAACGGAGCGTCTGCCCGAATTCGTATCGGGCGGGTTTCGCAAGCTTTGGTCGGGCCGCCCCGGACCAACGCATCTCAGCGTTCCGTACGACATTCTGTACGATAAGATTGATGATTCCAATCTGAATTATCCCAAACCCGCGGAATATCGCTCCACCGCGCGAGTGTGCGGAGATCCCGATTTAATTGACGGCGCGTTGAAGTTACTATCCAAGGCGAACAACCCCGTTATTATCGCGGGAGGGTTGAATCACTGGCACGGTGCAAGCAGTGCACTTGTGGACTTCGTCGAAGCGACAAGTATTCCTTTCTTCACCAAAGAAACCGATGTCAATGCAATCAATCACGCTCATCCACTCTACTTTGGCAAGGCGACGAATAGATTCGCGGGCGCCGCGAAAGAACTGCGAAACGCTGACGTTGTTCTCGCATTGGGCATTACGTTCGATACCACGATAGGTTACGGAGGACCACCGCTGTTTGATGAGAATGCAGCGTTTATTAAGGTCGATATAAGTGACGACGAAATGGGTAAGAACCGATCCTTTGAGGTCGGTATCGTCGGAGACATGAACTCGGTACTGACAGAGATGGTCAAGTCGGCGGATAAGCACGACTTTCACAAGCCAAGCGATTGGATTGAGCGTTTGAATCTTGCCCGCGAGGGGTTTTTGCATCGCGTATCAGCGGCGGAAAATTCAGACTCTGTTCCAGTGCACCCGTTGCGAATTTGCAGAGAGGTGCGTGAACTGTTCGGTGATGACGCCACGATCTCCGTTGATGGTGGAGATACCGTGCTGTTTTCCTTGATGGCGTTCAACCACTATCATCCCGCGCACTTCCTCGCCACAGGTCCCGTTGGCGGAATTGGACAAGGTGTGCCATTCGCACTTGCCGGTAAATTGGCAAGACCGGATAAACCGAGTGTCTTGATAAGCGGCGACGGGGCCTTCGGCTATGGGGTCATCGAATACGACGCCGCCCTCAAACACGATCTGCCCATCATCACAATCATTTCAAGTGATCAGGCATGGGGCATTGTTCGTCACCCGCAAATCATGAGATACGGTTTGGAACGTGCGGTTGCTACGGATCTACGTTCCGTAGATTACGAGAGAGTTGCCGAAGCACTTGGTTGCCATGGCGAACTCGTGACTAATTCTGCCGAAATTCGCCCGGCATTGCAACGAGCCGCCGACGCCGGTGTTCCGGCAGTGATTAACGTCCCCACGATTTTCACGAGCGCAGAAGCCTTCTATCCGCAATAGGTAGGATTAAGTGGATCATGATTGCGGTTCGACCGCACCGTCTAACCGGCACAGCGTGATTTACCTTGTTCCGCCGAGAGGTTTACTTGATCCGCGAAGAGCTATTAAATTCTGGTAAACAGGTGCTATCTTTTCCCGATTACACCAGTGTCCGCATTCTCTGATGCCGAGTGCCCGGTTCTTTGCCACCTCCCCAAAAGGGGTTGAATCCATCCTCGCCAAGGAACTCAAGGCGTTAGGGATTGAAAACCTCAAGACAGCCGGCGGCGGTGTGCACTTTGAAGGTTCGATGGAAACCCTGTATCGAGCCAATCTTTGGCTTCGCACAGCGAACCGGGTGCTCATGCAGCTCGCCGAATTTCCGTGTCCCACGCCCCAAATTTTGTACCAAAATGCGCGTCAATATCGTTGGAATGACTGGATTTCCGCTCAACAGACACTGGCTGTGGATTGCAACTGCCGGAATTCGGCAATTAATCACTCCCACTTCGCTGCTTTGAAAATCAAGGACGCGATTGTCGACCAAATTCGTGACAGTACCGGAAGCCGCCCGAATGTAGACGTTCGGAATCCGAATGTTCGAGTCAATGCCCATATTGCAAACGATCGCTGTGTGCTTAGCCTTGATTCGTCCGGGGATGGCTTGCACATGCGAGGATATCGCCGTCAAGCAACCGAGGCGCCTATCCGAGAGACGTTGGCGGCGGCTATCGTTGAATTGGCGGACTGGAATTCGGAAGGATTCTTTATTGACCCGATGTGTGGCTCGGGCACCATTCTGATCGAAGCTGCCCTGAAAGCACTAAATTATGCTCCCGGTCTATTGCGCGTAGGGAGCCGGTCGTTTGGGTTTCAACAGTGGCGAGGATTCGATCAGCAATGCTGGGACGAGATAGTCAGTGAGGCGCGGAATCAGGTCCGCGAGAGGATTCCGGGTAGACTTCTGGGGTACGACCTTTCACGTGCAGCGGTTGGCATCGCCAAGAACAATGTAAGCACAGCCGGTTTGACGAGTCATATTCGCCTGTCCAGAGGAGATGTGTTTAACCTTCATCCTTCCGGACACACCGGAATCATCGCCTGCAATCTGCCGTTCGGCGAGCGATCCGGCGACGCGGAAGCACTTGTACCTCTTTACAAAGGGGTGGGCGACATTCTCAAGCAACGATGCACCGGTTATAAAGCGTACCTTTTTAGCGGTAACCTGAAGTTGGTGAAATCCATCGGTTTGCGCCCGTCTCGCCGTTTTGCCGTGCAAAATGGGCCGATTGAGTGTCGTCTTCTAGAGTACAAGTTGTATTAGTGACAATTTGGGCAAAAGCGAGTCAGTTGGCTAGATGAGCGAAAGGTTAAAAATAGTTACGGCGTAAAACGCAATGAGAAATCCCAAAGCGATCAAATAGAAGATGCAAAACGTGTCAACACGCGTAAATGAACCGTGAAGAAGCGCGAGCGCCGCTCAACTTTTCGACCATCGCAATGAAGGCCAGTAACCGAATTTTTTGTGGGTGACTTATCCACTTTATGACGGGTTTTAATCCGAATTTAGAGTTAACAGAGCATGAGAAATGCCAACTCGTTGGTGTCGCAAAAATCACTACTATTCACGGAGTCCGTCATAAGGGGGATGTCACAACTCTGCCTTCGTCATGACGCGATCAATCTATCGCAAGGAACTCCAGGTTTTGAACCGCCCGACGAAGTCAAGCAAGCCGTAGCCGATGCCGTGCAAAACGGCTATAACCAATATAGCATCACTTGGGGGGCGCCAAGCCTGCGACGAGCCATTGCGCAGAAGATGACGACCTTCAACGGCATCCCGACCGACCCGGAGCTGAACGTGACAGTCACTTGCGGCGCCACCGAGGGAATGATGTCGGCGATGTTGGCAATCATCAATCCCGGAGACGAGGTGATTGTTTTCGAGCCGTTTTACGAGAATTACGGTCCCGATGTAATCATCTCCGGCGCAAAGCCGGTCTATGTCCCGTTACGCGATTCCATACGGGCAGATGGCTCCGTTGAATTGGCGTACGACGCAGACGAACTTCGCCGGGCATTCAGCAGCAACACAAAGGCAATTATACTAAACACTCCGAATAATCCACTTGGCAAGGTCTTTGGGCGAAACGAACTAAAGGACATTGCGGCGCTCTGCTGCGAATTTGACTGTCTTGTCGTCACCGACGAAATTTACGAACATCTGATTTACGACAATCAATCGCATATTAGCATCGGCTCTTTTCCTGAAATGCGCGACCGGACGATAACCGTATCGGGATTGAGCAAGACTTACTCAATGACGGGGTGGAGGTTGGGATATGTCATCGCCCCACAGTATCTGACAGATGCCATTCGAAAATTTCACGACTTTTTGACGGTCGGAGCGCCGCATCCACTGCAAGAGGCGGCTACCGTCGCGTTAGGTTTAGGCGCCGAGTATTACAAGTCTCTCGTCGAGGAATATGACGCAAGGAGGAGAACTTTCTTACAGTTGCTAATCGATGCGGGCTTTCGCTGTTATCCGCCGGACGGCGCGTATTATATCATGACGGAAATTAGTGACTTCGGATTTGAAGACGACACGAAGTTTGCACATTGGCTAGTGAAAGAAATTGGCGTAGGAGGCGTGCCGGGATCAAGTTTTTATAGTCGTCCGGAGCTTGGTCGGACAAAACTGAGATTAATGTACAGCAAGCCCGAATCGGTGTTGATTGAAGTCGGCGACAAGTTGATGAAAATTCGTGAGAGGATTTGATTTGCGCAAATTATTTCAAGCGAAATCCCGCCTGAGCAATGGAAGAATGATGTTGTTATGTCATGTGTTCGGTAACTCAAAAAGGGAATGAGAGTTTTTGGGAGTTTTCGCTACAAACTGTATATTGTTAAATCAAAAAGGAGAATACATGAAGTACCAAATCGTTTGTTCAATGGCACTTTTTTCACTCGTCACCCTGTTGCAATGGGCTCCCGACGCCAATGCGAGGGCTTTCAGAATAGCCAAACTTCCGGGTGGGGGACCCAATTTCGGGTGCGCCGCCTGTCATGTTAATCCCGGCGGCGGAGGGGCACGAAACTCCTTCGGTTTAGATTATGAAGCTATCGCGCTTGCTGCCGGAGATGTGTATACCGATGAACTCGGTC
Organism: Candidatus Poribacteria bacterium; assembly: GCA_028820655.1. GTDB lineage: Bacteria > Poribacteria > WGA-4E > WGA-4E > JAJDTR01 > JAJDTR01. The sequence continues at coordinate 59,729 of JAPPIK010000026.1, forward strand.
AGAAGGATTCCGACGGCGACGGATTTACCAACGATGAAGAGTTCAATGCCGATCCCGCAACCGAGCCGTGGAACGGCGATTCGCACCCACCGTTGATGGATGTGTCTGTAGAGTCAATCGGAAAGATGTTTGCGATCTGGGCTCGGCTCAAATTGGAACCGATGGGGGTTGGTAGGAATTTACGTCCCGCGGCCGAGAACACGCTTCGGAATCCGCCTACAGCGCTCCAGCGGCCGCCTACGTCAGCGAACCAAAGGAATTCGGCGGTGGATGGGAGAGACTCTCTCGAAGCCAAGAATCAGCCCAAATCGGCTAGCAAGTCTTCAGTTACAAAAAACAGGAAGAAACCCACGGTAAGCAAAAATGTTGCTCGCACCGTGCGCAAGAGTTAGGCTTAGCTTGTAAACGCGCAACTCAATCCGTAAAGCGAGGCACTTCTCCAGCTTGTCCGTGAAGGAATTCAATACGTAATATCCGTGGTTTGGACGAATGGACACGGATCGAAGGCTTCGAGTGACTGGCGTTCAAGTAGAACCAACAATGCCGCTCTCCATTTTTACATCTCGAATCCGAAAATCGCAAACAATGCAAGTTGCTACTTTCGGGATTCTATACATTTACCACGGTTTCCGATTGAAAATTGTCCATTGATCGAGGAGATTCGCAGCGCAAGGAATCTCTATTGCGGTCGTCATCCACTCCTTTGATCTATTCGCTCGCTTGATGTGTCAGTTTGCATATCACAGGCACAATCCAGCAGATCGTGCCAAAAAGGCGGCAATTTGGGTCAAATAATCATAGCAATGAAAAAGAATGCAAACGTGAATCACCCGTATACGCAGATAGCACTGCTCGCGCCGCTGCTCGTGATTATTGCCTCCTCGGTCCGTTCAGAAATCATCGACAATGCCGACGCGCAAACAACATTGAAACTGACGCTTGAAAAAAGTATCACGCAAGCTCAGAAAAGCAATTTGAACATTCTATCGCTCGAAGAGAAAGTGAAAACTGCCGAAACGTTGGTACGAGCCGCACGAGCACGTCTTTTGCCTCATGTGTCCGTTACCAGCAATTACACATATTTCAAAGACCTGTCCCGGTCTGTGCTTGAATTTGGGAATGGCGGGTTTCCGACGTTTCCCAGTGTCGATGGCATGGGACAAAACGGAAGGGATGGCACGGAGCAGTCAGTCATCGAGATTGAATTCGGCGCACATCACAACCTGCAATCAACGCTCGGCCTACGACAGCCCATTTTTGCATGGGGTCGTTATTTCTACGCATATCAGGGAGCCCAGCTTGATTTGGAAGCGGCAAGAAAGGAGTTGCAGTCGGGTATAAATCAACTCTCTCTGGATGTGTCGGAGGCGTTTCATGGTGTGCTCCTCGCCCAAGAATTCGCGAATGTAGCGGAGCAAACCGTCGCCCTCGTGCAAGAGCAACTCAATATGGCTCAAAAGAAGTTCAATGCGGGCGCCGTCACAAACTTTGACGTATTACGCGCCAAGGTGCAGTTGGCGAACACCAAAACTCAACTGATTCAGGCGCGGAATCGGGTGGATGTTGCCCAGCATGCCTTCAAAAACCTGCTCAACATTGATCTCGCCGACGAGATTCTCTTGACGGGAAATTTTGAACTTCCGGAACTGTCCGATTTAAAGTTGGGCGCCCTGATTCCGTTAGCAAAGAAAAACCGTCCGGAGATCCAGCAGCTTGAATTCAGCGAGGCTGCCGGTCGGAAACGATTGGATTCCGCGAAAACAGCCAATCTTCCCGATCTTTCCCTGTTTTCAAATTATCAAGTTGATGACAACGAGAAGCTCACGCGGATGAACCGGGTTTGGAACGTCGGAGTACAGATTAACATTCCTATCTTCGATGGCCTGGCGACTCGGGCGGCTGTGCAGCAGGCAAAATCCGGATTGAAGCAGGTGAAACTCGCCAAAGACCAGCGAATTGATTTCGTAGAATTCGAGGTGCGTACGGCTTTTCTCAATCTTGTACAGGCAAAGTCGTCGATTGATGTTCAGAAGGAAACAGTGACCCAAGCCGAGGAAAGCATGCGGATCGCAAATCTGCGATACGACAACGGTATGCTTACCAGCGTCGAGTTGACTGACGCCCAACTGGCTCTCGCACAAGCGGAGGTTAATCATCTTCAAGCGCGGCACGACTTTGTCGTAGAGTTTGCACGATTGGAAAGGGCGGTGGGGCAGCCGTTGAGGTGAAGCCGCTCGCGATTACGGCTGGAAAACACAGGACGCGGTTGAGTATCCTACGGACAGTGGCAGAGCATGAAGGATCGGAACATGGCGCAGCGCATTGTCCACTCGTCATGTGTCAAGATTCGCGCCGCTCACCAATACAGTAGCACAAACCGTCGGGCGCGATGACGAAGAATAGAACGTAAGGCTCATCAACTTGGTAATCCGGCTCTTCTCTGTCCAATCCGTTAGCTTTTAGCTCGCTGAATGCGACCTCCACGTCATCGACCTCGAAGAAACACCCGTCATTCGAAGGATCTCCGCCATTTTCAGCCAAGCCAATTTTAACCTCGTCTCTCGATAGCACGGCGGACTTGTGAGGCGCGTGTTGTCTCGCTTCCACTTGAAATCCCATGACGGATTCGTAAAAAGGTATTGCCTGATCCAAATCTTCAACCGGAAGGTTCATGACATCGTCCTGATACGGGCTTGCCGTTTTGAAGAAAGCCTTTATACTCATGTGTCACTCCTTACCTTCCCAGTAGCCATTAACCGGGAAGTTCTTCGACACGTACAGTCGCATGTCATTTATGCCACGTAACGAGCGATTTTCCCGCGGCGTTACATCGCCCACGTTGCTTCCCGCCTCGGCGGGTGAAGTTTTTCGAAAGCCGATTAGCCGTAAAACATCAAAATTTAATTCAAGCCACTCTCCAGCGCTGCAAAAACGGCTCCCACCACCGGATTCTATTTGCCTACGCCATTGTGTACAACATTATACAGATCGGTGTTATCCATCAAGTCACCTATTCGTTCCGCGTTGGGGCCCCAACCGTAGACGGGAACATTCGTACTCGTATGTCCCTCGGTGGACCACGACACAGTTGGAAATTTGCCTATTCCATTGTTTTCAAGAACCCGCAAACCTCCGGTTTCGTGATCGGCAGTGACAATAATGAGCGTGTCGTTCCGACCATCACTCCAATCCATCACTACCTTCAGAGTTTTGGAAAACTCGATTGTCTCGCAGACGTTGCGCTCAATATCATTGAGATGTCCCGCATGGTCAATTCTGCCCCCTTCAATCATCAGAAAAAACCCGACCGGATTTCTAACCAATATGTCCATCGCGGTTGCCGTCATTTCAGAAAGGTGAGGAAGATCGCCAAGTCCGTCGTACTCATAAGGAAGATTTGAATCGCCAAACTGCCCCGATACGTGAGAGAGGTTCTTCGTGTCTAATGTTAGCAAGCCATGGCGATCGGTTACAACGCTGTAGTTTGCAGCTTCTGCCTCCGCGACAGACATGCCGTTAGCGCCGCCGCCAAACAACACGTTTGGTCGGGTATAGTTTAGGTAATCACACGCAATCTCCTCAAGATTGCCACGCGAGGGGTTGTGGGCGCCAAAGGCTGCAGGAGTCGCGTGGGTGATAAACGTCGTGGAAACCAATCCTGTGCTCTTGCCCTGATCTCTGAAGTGTTCCAGAAGCGTGTACAATTTTCGACCGTCGCCGGGTAACGCGATACTGACGACGCCATTATTGACCTTCACTCCGGTTGCCAAGGCGGTTGCCGCTGCGGCTGAATCGGTCATAGACGAATCCGCCGAGTGCGTTGTCACTTCACCTTGATTCGGAAATGCTTCAAATGACAATGTGCCGGCATCACCGTGTGCGTACATCCCGGCGGCTTTCACCTTCTCAAAACCCATCCCGTCGCCGATACAAAAGATAACATTTTTAGGCAGATTTGGCTCGTGCCTCATACCTCTCCCTCTCTCGTCTAAACAGTACCTCGTTCGAAAAGTTAATTAGTTGGGGGCCACCCAAGGTTTCTCTTCGGGAAACCTAACCGGTTTAATACGGTTTTAATCGGATAAGCCGCGAGTCGCCATCAAAGCCGGCATTGGTGACATACTGAAATCGCCCAGCCCGATAAGCGTCCGCGTGCGAGAAATGGACGTGCCCGCAAAATATCGCCGCTATGTTTTCAGACGCTCCCTCTATCAAGAACCGGTGGAACTCTAAAGTCGTGCCATTTGGGAAGAATTCCGGCCTGGCAGCCCTCGTTTCTGCCGTCCAACCCTCCGTAGCCGCCATCATAAGCGGGGTTTTCCATCGCTCAAGAACAGGGGTCAGAAGGGAAGGAACAAAGATGGGAATGTGAATGAACAACAAGCAAGGCGCCCCGGTCCTTAGTTGATCTTCGAGGAATTCCATTTGTGCCATCGTGATTTGGTAGTTGCTGTTGTCAAGGGCAATTAGTTTGACACCTCCAATCTCTTTCACCTGGCATTGAGGATCTCCGTCAATCAATCCTGCAAAGCGATGGTAGTATTCGTCTCGAGTTGCGTCGTTCCAATCCATGAATGGAAAATGCCAATCATGATTGCCAAACGTAAATAGATATGGCGTGGAAAGCGTCGCCACGCCGTTTGCAATCGTATCGATCGCCGCCCAAGATGGAAAGTTGGTGATGTCGCCGGTCAAAATTGTCGCGTCAACCCCAGACTTATTGCTCCGGGCAAGCGCTTCAATGAAGTGCTTGTGCGCTTCCGGACGCTTCGCCTCCGTCAATCTTATCAACTCTAACGCATCAGGGTCGCGATCATCGGCGAACTCCAAGTGCGAGTCGGTCACGTGCATGAGTGTTATCGACTGACGCAGCCCCTCGATCTGAATCACGGTTTCAGTCGGGTGATTCGGTTCAAGATGAGATATTTTCATGGGGGCGAACTCCCTAAAATCAGTGGTTATATCACTTTTGTGTCCGTGTTTGATTCAGCAAATGGTCTCCAATGGACCATAATTGTAGCGCCACTTTGTTAAGGTAATATGGCATTCACATATCTTTTTTGTGTCGGCGGGATCCTGTTTGAGAACTCAATTTTTTTAGATTATCGCCGAGAAATTCACGTTGACCGCAAAATGAATACCAGCTATGATAGTTTACGTCTTAACAGAATGAGTAACATACGCAGAGTACTCGTTGGATCCGTCCCGCCCAAGTTTGACGACACACATGCACAGCGTTTCATCCTACCTACACGTACTGAGCGGTTCCAGTCGTAACGCCCGTCTTTATTTCATCACCGCTAGTTTAGTTGGACTTACGCTTGAAGGAATTCATGCACTCTTATTCAATCTGTATCTGCTACGATTAGGTTACGGCCCAGAATTCATCGGCCTAATTAACGGTATCGGAATGTGTGCGTTTGCCATTTGTAGCTTACCAGCCGGCAGGTTGACCCAGCGTTGGGGTTGCCGCCGGACGATGCTCACGGGATTATTTTTGGTTATTGTAGGTTACGGGCTACTGCTTACGGTCGAATTGGAGCCCGGAACATGGCGCAACTGTTGGTTGATAGCTACCTTTGTAATCGTGACTGTCGGTGCAGCGGTATATTTTGTTAACACCGCTCCGTTTTTGATGAATGTTACCAGTGGGAAGGAGCGCAATCATGTCTTTTCGGCTTATGCGGCAATCGGATCGTTAGCCGGTTTCACGGGAAACTTGGCGGGTGGCATATTACCCGCTTTCCTCGGCGTGATGCTGGGAGAATCGCTCTCACAACCGGCTCCATACCGTTGGGCGTTGTTGATAGCCACACTTCTGCTGCTACCGGCCCTGTTAACAGTGCGCGCCACAACTTCCGAGACTGCTGCACGACAGACATCCGGGAAGCGCTTCGAAGGTGGCTCATCGCGGATGTCTTTGATTCTCTTACTAAGTCTTATTAGGATGCTTACAATTACCAGCTTGGCGGTCGTACACTTCTTCTTCAACGTCTATCTGGATGCAGAATTGGAGGTTTCAATCGCGCAAATTGGCCTCGTGATGGCTATCGGTAGACTCCTAGCTGTCCCGGCGGCGTTGGTTATCCCCCTTCTCACGTCACGTTGGGGAAACGGAAGTATTTCGCTGTGGTCGTCGTTGGGATCAGCTATCAGTCTGATTCCCTTGGCGTTTGTACCTCATTGGGGAACCGCGAGTCTGGGGTTTGTGTCAGTGATGGCGTTTGCATCGATTCGGTACCCGACATTCATGATTTATACAATGGAAGTGGTTTCGCCAGAACATCGCGGGGTCGCATCCGGCGCCGGGGAGATGGCAGCAGGGGGCAGTTTCGCATTTATGGCGCTGAGCGGCGGATATCTTATCACGGCGCTGGGTTACCACAGTCTTTTCCTGACGGGAGCAATCCTCACAGGGATCGGCACCTTCATATTCTCGCTCAATTTCAGAAATCGGGAGAGGTAAACTGCGCCGGACAGTTTTCCATACCGCCCCGTGCCGGTTGTCTTCCGACAGGTATGACTCTTTTGGTCAGCCGATGTGAAGGACGATATCGTCCTCTTCCACAGTGACAGGATAAGTTTTAGCTCGCAGTTGCGAATCGAAAAGCGCTTTTCCCGTCCTTAAATCAAACTCCCACTGGTGCCACGGACATTTGAGTATTTCGCCTTCACTTTCACGGTCGAGTTGATATACTCCCGGTGAGGTTACATGCGGCCGCAACCGTCCTTGGCAAAGGGGACCACCCTTGTGCGGGCAGAGGTTCTTCAGAGCGTAGAATCGGCCGCTAACATTGAACACGCCGATTCCAGATTTTCCACCAACCGGGACGATTTTTCTTTCGCCGGGAGGTAACTCTTTCACGTTTCCAACGACGTAGCGACGCATGTGTGCCTCTTTCTCATTCTCGAATCTAGTGGTTCGCAACAAGCTGAAGCAAGATGTCTTTCATTTCGATTCGAGTTCCCATTGCGCATGGGGTATCATTCTCAGTGCGACACAAGATTCACGAAGCCGGTGCGGTTGGAAACCGCACCTACCGGGTTTGGTTGATTTCGGCGCCGGTAGAAAGGGCTCTTACGCACTCACTATGGAATTCACTATCACCGTCGTTATCCATTTGCTTAATCACATCCACTTGTCACTTTACCGGCGGTCGGCTTCACCTTAATCAGCACGGTCAATTATTCGATAGAGGCTTACGGTCAGCCACCATCTTAATCCGGCTAGCGTATAGTTCGCGGGCGTTCTCGGCAAATACTCGTTGCTTGAGTTTGGCGGAAACGCCGGGCAACAGTGTCGCGGGGTCATCCCAGTCCCAATGAGGGTAATCGCTTGCATAGACGAGCACCTCGTCAGCGTGCAGCCATTCGAGGAATTTTTTCAGGTCGGCGCGAGTCGGCGGCTGCTCCATCGGTTGAGTACCGAAACGGATATGCCCTCGGATGTATTCGCTCGGCAGTTTCTTGATCCATGGCGTATAATCCCGCACCGACTTCCAATCGGCATCCATGTGCCACATCAACCCCGGCACCCAGAATGTGTCGTGCTCGACGAATAGAAACTTCAAGACCGGAAATTTCTCGAATACCCCTTCGCAGATTAAACTTACGACGTGAGCCATCGCGATTTGCGGCCGTGACATACGCATCTCAAGATAGTAGGATGGATAACCGACAGCGGTAGGCGCATTGGACACTCCCGCGCCCTCTGCCCCAAAGTGCACACACACGGGGAGTCCATGATCTTGAGCCGCTTCGTAAATCGGGTGATAAAACCGGTTTCCGAAAGGCATTCGAGCGCCTGCAGGCATGATTACCTCTAAAACGTCGGGATTGTCCCCCAGCCTATGAATTTCATCTGCCGCCTGACGGGGATCTGTCGGCGCAATCGCTATTGAGGCTTTGAACCGTGAGTCCGCCTCGATCCACGTATCCAAGGTCCATTCGTTAAACGCGCGGTAAATCGCCGACGCATAGTCGGAGTTGGGGTGTACCGCGGCGCCGTATACGGTAGCGCCCGTCAACACGGCAATGTCAATCCCGTATGTGTCGAGGTGTACCTGCCGCGTTTGTTCGATATTCGCTTGCGGATCTATGCCCTCGCCTTCCCACAGTTCGGCGCGCCTGCCCTTCTGCGGCAAGTTCGTATAGCCGACCCCGGGCATCATGGTTCCAAAGTCTTCGATGTATTACACATAATGCCTTGGAAGGTACGGATACAGATCTTTGGCGCTTAAAACCCCATGGTGAACGTCACAATCAATGATATCGATAGCCGTATCGTCTTGTTGCGGGCTTCCCATCCGAAACTCCTTCCGTGATTGTTGGATCGCTGATATCCTATTGTAGATATGTTATATTAACATTATGTCGGCGGTTGATCAAACCAATTCCTAAAGTCAATCCACAGGCATTGCCCCCCGAAAGACGGCTGTGCAAGTAGATACAAGACAGCACCTGATGTTCGTCAACGACTGAAGAATCTATTGCGACTCCCATCCACCTGTGTTAGAATGATGTATTGTAAGGCGGAAACCCCTCTTTTCCCGTGTTGAACCAACGTGAAATGACGATAGACTATCCTTTGGCGTGATGTTGTTGACAAGATCGAATCCGGAATGCAGCGATTCGCTCATTCGACTTGAGAATTCAGCGCCTCATTTGTGCGGGAACTCCCGCTCTGGAGGGACACAATGCACGACCTATTAATCAAGGGTGGAAAGATTGTCGATGGAAGCGGCAGCGAAGCGTTCATGGGAGATCTCGCCATTGACGCGGGTAAGATTGCTGCAATCGGCAAAATCAATGGCTCGGCGAAGCGCACCATTAATGCCGACGGCCAACTCGTTACGCCGGGTTGGGTCGATATGCACACGCATTACGACGGCCAAGTCACGTGGGATCCCTATCTTTCTCCGTCTTCCTGGCACGGGTGCACAACCGTGATCATGGGCAATTGCGGTGTCGGCTTTGCGCCTGTGCGGCCAACCGACCATCGGGCGTTAATGAAATTGATGGAAGGCGTCGAAGATATTCCGGAGATCGCACTAGACGAGGGCCTAAAATGGAACTGGGAGACATTCCCGGATTTTCTAGACGCCATTGAAGATATGCCTCGCGTGTTGGATGTCGGGATCCAAATTGCCCACGGGCCTGTGCGGGTCTACGTGATGGGCGAACGCGGCGCCAAGAATGAAGCGTCCACGGCAGAGGACATCGCCGAGATGCGAGGAATCGTGCGAGAGGCATTGGAAGCGGGTGCTCTGGGGTTCTCGACGTCGCGTTTCCTAGGCCACCGCAGCAGCGACGGCGAGCCGGTTCCCGGGAGTTTTGCGAACGGAGACGAGATTGCAGGCATTCTTGATGCGTTCGTCGATGCAGGTACGGGTTTCTTTCAGATTGTCGCTGGCGGGGGAATTGATCAGGAAGATTTATACGCCAATGTAAAGAAATATGCGACCGAACACAAGATCCCGATGAGCATGAATCTGGCACAGGTCAATGAATCTCCGGACAGTTATCGAAGAGCGCTCAACTGGTTCGATGAATTGGCGGAGCAGGGAGCGCCCGTGTTTGGGCTCGTGAGCGGACGCACGACGGGGGTGTTGATGTGCATTGAGGGAACAGTACATCCGTTCAAGGATCGCCCGACGTTTAAGCAGATCGCGAATTTGCCTTTCGCAGAACGAATAGCGGAACTCAGCAATCCCGAGGTAAAGGAGAAAATTCTGTCAGAATCACCCACGAGCAAAGACGAATGGTGGTTGACTATGTTGAAGGAGTTGAAGGACACGTTTGATCTTGGCGACCCACCCGAGTACGAACCACCGCATGAGAAAAGCCTCGGATATTTGGCCAAACAGACGGGCACTACAGTGGAATCGCTCGCCTATGATATCATGCTCTCAAAAGGCGGCAAAGGCATGATTTACTACCCGTTGTTCAACTACTCTTACGGCAATATGGACCCGGTGCTCGAAATGCTTGAACACCCGAGAACGGTGCTTGGATTGAGCGACGGCGGCGCCCACTGCGGCGTTATATGCGACGTGTCAATGCCAACGTATATGCTGACGCACTGGGCAAGAGACCGGAAGCGTGGTAGGCGTATTTCTCTTGAGCAGGCTGTGAAGTGTCAAACCAGCGAGACGGCGCGGACATATGGATTACTTGATCGCGGGATGCTGAAGCCAGGTTATAGGGCAGATGTAAATGTAATCGACTTCGACAGTTTGAAAATACATGCGCCCCAAATCGTCTATGACCTTCCGGCAAAGGGACGCCGGCTAGTTCAAAAAGCCTCCGGATATACGACGACAATTTGCAACGGCGAGGTGATTTTCGAGGACGGCGAAGCTACCGGTGCGATGCCCGGACGCGTACTTCGCGGAACTCAAGAAACGCCTAGCCCGAACTAGATTCGGAAATAACCCCTTTACTCCGGTTGTTTTGACGACATCCGAAGCATATCCCGTATGTTGTCTAAAATCATTTCCGCTATTTGCGGCAGACTGGACGCAGAATGACGGCTGGTAGCGGAGTCATCTTCGACGCAAGTAGCCGCCTAAATCGATTTTGAAATGAGAAACTCGAACATCAATTGTATTCGGAGATAAGAATCGTATGAGCACACTGATTATCGCAGTGCTGAGTTTTGTGGGATTTATTGCCGCGTATCACACGTACGGCAAATGGTTAGCCAGAAAAATATTTGGCTTAGATCCGGACCAGACGGTGCCAAGTCAAGAATTACGAGATGATGTAGACTACGTACCTACAAAGAAGGAAGTGATCTTCGGACACCATTTCACTAGTATTGCAGGGACAGGGCCGATCGTTGGACCAGCGATTGCGGTCTTCTGGGGGTGGCTGCCGGCATTACTCTGGGTGGTGCTCGGTTCAATCTTCATCGGAGCGGTGCATGACTTTGGCGCATTGGTGGTTTCCCTCCGCAACCGCGGACAAACGGTTGGCGACATTGCCGGACGGATGATCACACCGCGTGCCAAGCTACTATTCCTCATCATACTGTTCATGGCGTTGGCAGTCGTTTTGGCAATCTTCGGCCTCGTTATCGCCATTATCTTCGCCCTTTACCCGGAATCGGTACTCTCGGTGTGGATAGAAATTCCTCTCGCGGTGGGCATCGGTATCTGGATTTACCGTCGGGGCGGCAATATTTTGGTGCCGTCGATTATCGCACTCGGAATCATGTACCTCGGCATGGGCGTCGGCGCTTATTTGTTCCCGATCGACCTTTCGGCGTGGTTCGGTATCCCGCTACTCGGTCAGACATTTATGAATGCGGTGGTTATTTGGACGCTGATTCTGTTTGTCTACTGCTTTGTTGCGTCCGTGCTTCCTGTCTGGACGTTACTCCAACCTCGCGACTTCATTAACAGTCATGAGTTAGTTTTGGCGCTGGTATTGCTTGTACTGGGTCTTGCGGTTGCCGGTGTTACGGGCGGCGCAGACCTATTCTCGTCCGCACCTGTCGTAGCACCCGATATCCCGCCCGACGCACCCCCGATTTGGCCCTTTCTTTTCATCACGATCGCTTGCGGCGCGATAAGCGGTTTTCATTGCATGGTGAGTTCCGGTACGTCGAGCAAGCAGGTTGCTTCGGAGAAGGACGCCCAATACGTCGGTTACGGCGCAATGCTGCTTGAAGGCAGTCTTGCCGTTATAGTGATTATCGCCTGCTGCGCGGGAATCGGAATGGGATTGTTCCAGAGAAGCGGTACCGGAGCGAACTATAGCTTTGAACCCGTCCTAAACTCCGAGACCGGCCAACAGGTAAGGCATCAAGAAGCATGGAGGACGCGATATGCCACGACGCAAACAGTTACGAACGCCGATGGGGAATCAACAACGATCGGGGGTTGGGCAAGCCACACGCTTGCGCAGAAGGTGGGCGCTTTTATCGACGGTTCCGCCAATTTTCTCGCGAGCCTCGGAATTCCGTTGAAGATGGGCGTTGCAATCATGGCGGTGCTCGTGGCGAGTTTTGCCGCAACAACTCTTGACACAGCCACTCGGTTACAGAGGTACGTGATTCAGGAGCTCGCGCAGACTGCCAAAATCAAACCGTTAAGGAATCGTTACGTAGCAACCGGGGTTGCGCTTGCCGTCGGGGGCGCCGTGGCACTTATGCCAGGTCCCAAGGGACCCGGTAGCGGCGGGCTTATCCTATGGCCACTATTCGGTGCGGTGAATCAGTTACTTGCCGGATTGGCGTTTATGGTGATCGTCTTCTATCTACTGAGACGAAATCGGCCTATCTGGTTTGCCGTGCTACCGATGATAGCCATGTTGGTTATGCCGGCATGGGCAATGCTCTGGCAGATGTTCAACCCGAATGGCTGGTGGGCAAATGGGAAATACCTGTTGTTTGGATTTGGCTTGGCGGTTGAAGCGTTGCAAGTGTGGATGATTACGGAGGGGCTGCTCATTTGGAAAAAAGCTCGCGGGAATTATCCGGAACTGCCGCCTTTGGAAGCGGTGAGCACCGCGGGTGGCAATCCGGCATTCGCCCATTCGGGGCATGAAGGCGACTAGGCTCTATCGACAGATTTCGCCATCACTGGTAATCGTAGGAGGCGGATGTACGCCCGCTGATATTAACCGGTTGGGTAAAGTCACCGAATATTGTGTCACATGTCGGGGTTAGGTGGAGTTGGAATCGGCACGTACCGTATAGGATACTGATCTGATTATCTAACTCATGTGGCTACCCATTCCCGTAGCTCGGGCTTCTAGCCCGATCCGTTTACAGGAGGCGTGGCAAACCGGGTCGATGCACGTTAAATCGACGGAAACTACTCGCAGTGGATTGACAAATCCACTGCAATCGGATACGGTTTGGATATGTCTATCCAAGCCGAGCAGGACTACAATTTGACACTCGCAGCATCTCAAGTTCAACTATTAGCAATAGGCAGCAACTAGGGTTATCTATATCTGCGGTGGATTGATAGTGTCAATTAGATCCCTCTGTAGCGGGCCAAGGGGACTTGGTATCGCGCTCCCTATTCAGTCGCTTGATGGATTTGGTATCGCACTGAGATCGCTATCGCGTTCCTTATTCAGTCACTTGATCTATTCGCTCCGTTGATGGATTTCTATGGCACTCGCTGTTCGCTCGTTTGATTCCCGCCTACGGGGTCTGGTGTGCAGGGCATTCTCAACTTTGACTGTGTATTTTAGCAAATAGAACATCGCTGAATTCAAATGGATTCAACTTCGTTTGGCTGAAAACACTCCTGCCGGGCAACAACGCATCACGAGAATTGCCAAGGCGCCGAAAACCAAGTAGCGCAGGCTACTAAATTGGATGGGCAACAACAGACGTAGAACCTCGTTCGCAAGCCCGACTATTCCTGCCCCTAATAGCACCCGCCTGATACTTCCCTTCCCACCGACTACCACCATGCACAGCACCAAAATGGATTCCCAAGGGGCGAATGCGTCAGGGTTGATGTTGGCGCGAAACTGGGCAAAAAACGCGCCCCCAGCAGCGCCAATCGCCGCACTGATTGCACATCCTGCGAAATAGTACGACTGCCTTGGTTCGGATTCTACATTTTGCTCTGCGTGATTGCGCCCTCCCAGGTCTACCAGATTAGATCGTGAATTGCGTAGACTGTATGCGATAAAGAGCGTGATTACCAGAAGACAAAGAATATGGTAGTAGTGTTGCCAGTTGTAATAGAGTTCATACCCCATGACGGTCGGAGCTGGGATACCGTACACGGCCCCATCCGGCGCGCCGATGGACGCACCGCCGTGTTTTACGGCAACGTAAAGCAACCCGGCAAATCCGAAGGTCGCGACGGCAAAATAGATCCCTCGCAACCATAAGGTGATCGCTGTTCGCAACAGTCCCCAAAGTGCGCCGTGAATCGCTGCCAATACCAAGACAATCCAATAATTCCATCCCAATTTCGTCATCAATAATCCCGCCGTGTAGCCGCCAACTAGATAGAACGCGGCAAAGCCAACGTCCGGGCGCCGCAGATTCCCGACCACGACATTTAGCCCGACCGCCAGCAACATGTAGAGATACAGTTCCGTCAGCACCCGAAGCACAGTGCTGCTGCCGAACGGTATCGGCACGTAAATTCCGCGCGTCGATAGCCATTGCAGAAAGAGATCCATGCCGTAGGTCAACAGCGGCAAAAGCAACACGATTGCCACAGAGATGACTGTTTTGAGGGATGGTTTGTCTCGCATGATGGATTCGCGGCGGCGCTGTGTCGTGTACGGCAATGAAGCGCTAGATTGAATAGACGGAGGGAATTAGAAACCGAGTTTTTGAGTAAAAACTCGGTTTCTAACGAGTGTGAGATACTTCGACATCGCAGTTTATCGTATTGGCTTCATTTCCCCGGAAGTGTAGCGGCCCCAATAGTCTCGAACTTTTTCCAGTACCCTAGGCGCCAGGATGATGCTTCCCACGATGTTCGGGAAAGCCATGCTGAGAATCAGCATGTCCGAGAAGTCGATCACGTCTTCCAGCTTATTGATGGCGCCAAAGATTATGAAACCCACGAACACAATTCTGAAGACGATGACCGTCTTCAAGCCAACACCATTGAAGTGATCCAACAGATAGACCCATCCACGTTCTCCGTAATAGCACCAAGAAAGCATTGTTGAGAAAGCGAACAATGCTATGCTGATCGTCAGTATAATAGGGAACCAGCCAATGACGCTCCCAAACGCTTTTGTTGTCAAAAGAACGCCAGCCTCCGCCGGGACACTTGGGTCGTTCCAAGCGCCAGTAATTATAACAACGATAGCCGTCATCGTGCACACAATGACGGTATCAATGAAGGGCCCAATCATTCCCACGATTCCTTCACGGACAGGTTCGTCAGTCTTTGCCGCCGCGTGAGCGATGGCAGCACTGCCGAGACCAGCCTCGTTGGAGAAGGCCGCGCGCCTGATTCCCATGACTAGGACACCAAACAACCCGCCATAGAACGCATTTTGCGAAAACGCCATGGTGAAGATTAAACCGATAGTCTCAGGTACCCTTGTGATGTTTGTAAGGATTATGAAAAGCGAAGCGGTCACATAAATGCCGCACATGGTCGGAACGACTCGTGCCGTGGCGGCGCCGATTCGCTTGATTCCGCCGATAACTACGACACCGACGACTATTGCCATTATTGCCCCAATGAGCCAATTGTAGCTCTCCGGGATATGAAACGTGCCCCGAAACGCCTCAGCCGTTTGGTTGACCTGGAACATGTTTCCGCCGCCGATTGCGCCGCCCATAATCATCACGGCGTACATTACACCGAGAATCTTCCCGATTGGTACCCACGATCCGCCCATTTGCTTCAAGCCGAGATCGACGTAGTACATGGCGCCACCGGAGATCGAGCCGTCACTGTTCACCTTGCGATACAACTGAGAAAGAACACAGGTGCAGAATTTCTCTCCCATTCCAAACACCGCGGCGATAATCATCCAGAATACCGCCCCGGGACCACCAAGCTGGATGGCCACAGCAACGCCGGCTATGTTTCCAAGCCCTACGGTTGCAGATAACGCACTGGTGAGGGCACGGAAATGCGAAATCTCCCCGGTATCCTCCGGTCTATCGTATTTTCCGCGAATCACGTCAATTGAATGCTTGAACCCTCGGATCGTAATCCAACGATACCAGAACGTGAAAAAGATGCCTCCAAGGATTAGGAGCATCACGAGAAATGGGATGTCGATATCCCTCTTTGTAGGTTTACCGAGTTCATCGTAAACCAGCGAACCGTCTCGATCGACATTGTCTATCTCTATGGATCCGAACGCCATATCGAAGAACAGCACTTTCTTAATTTCAGCGTTTACGCGGGCAAGAAGAGTTTTCTCGGTGTTTACTTCGCCTTGGTTCGCATCCGCCCAAATGAACGTTAAACATGGGATAACACACAGGACCAAAACAAAAATAATTGACTTGACACGAAAGGATAAACCATTGCTTTCCATATTTTTTCTCCTGCAATGTAAGTTTTTCACAGTTCAACAAAAATGCCAGCAAAAATGGCTCAGTTGACCGCTCTTGCTGGCAATAGAGTGAGGGATTAACGATGTTTGAGCAGACTGGCAACGCTGGCCGACATGAGCCATTTGACTTCACCGATGACAAACCGCAAACGCACTCACTTGCGCTTATCTATTTGCAATATAACTTTTGGTTTTATTGTGGTCGGGCAGGCATCGGGAATATGGCGAATTCCGCGTCATCTCTCGTCGAGGGCTACCACCTGCCGAAAATCAAATTCAAAATTGGCTTTGTGCCGCGTGCCATCATTCTCCGTAATTCTTACATCGGGAATAACGACCTTCATATCTGAGGTATCGATTTGGAGCCGTTCAAACACCAATAACCCCATTCGTTTGGCACCGGGAAAGAGTTTGCTTCCGTCAAATATGCTGGCACGTGTAAACATGCGGGTGTTATTTGACACACGCAAACCCGGCTGAACGTGATACATACGGTACGGTGCGAAGTAGAGGGGATAGCGGCGTCTGGGATAAAACGGTCGTCGGAAATAGTAGCGATACGGACTCCGGTAGTAAGAACGCGGATAAGGGTAGTCATACCAGTGGTCTATGCCGTGATACACGGCGGTACGCGGCGGTTCGTCCCGGTATAGATCTTTGAAGAAATCGTAGGGAAGGGAACCGTACTGCTCTCCATGCTCATCAATCAAAATCGCAGTTTCGTTCACTTCAACTCGTTTGTTGTCCGAATTTCGGACGGTGATCTCAAAAACGGTGTACAGCGGTTCAACGTTTCCCCAACGGCTTACTCCGATATAGGGGTTGATCTCCGGACGCTTCGTCAATTCAAACAGTTCTACTTCGTCCAAAGGTTCCACCGTAATTTCCACGCCATGTTGCTCGGTCGTAATTGCTCCGGTACGCTCATCGACTTCTGTTCCCTCTCGTCCGACAACGGGCTCGATATAGATATCAACGCGCGGTTTTGCGGCGCACGCCGCCAGAAGACTTACGATCAGGAAAAGGGGAATCGACTGCCAAGAGTCTCGATACATCATCGTTTCACTCCTTTTTCTATTTGTGTTGAATCGAAAAACGATATCACCTGCTTCTGGTAGATGTACGGAGCAAATAGAATGCCATAAGCGCTCTTTTAATCATCCGGGGCGGCGGTAGAGAGTTATGAAGACAATAATGTATTAACGGCGCGACAATCCTGTATTAAATATGTTTCAACGAAATCGAGCACTACGATGCGGGAGACGGTCTTAAAGACAACACGTAGTGAAACTCAGAGCGTGATTACCTGATCTGGCGGATTCCCGGAGAGGGCGCCATACAAATCGGGGAAGCAACCCACCTGCACTCCATCAACGGTGTTAACCGTACGGATTTCTCCCGGTTCCGTCCGCCCCTTCCCTTCGCTGTCACACCATCTTGGTTCGCCTTCAGCCAAATTACGCTCCAAAGCGCACATGTCGCACATCATCAGGAGCATTCCACTCTCTTTGGCAACTCGTGCAAGCCTTTCACCTATCGGATCCCCTTTTCGCAAGACAAAGTTGTTGTCATCGAAAAAGAACATGCCGACGACTTCCACACCGTGCGTACCGGCCTCAAGTTGAGGCAAAATCATCTGAGCCAATTTATAACTTGCGGTTCTAGGTAGTGCAAACACATACGCTACTTTCATGATTCCCTGTCCTTCGAGTTGCTAGTTATACCAATACAACCTAGGTTCTGCGTCAATGCGTTGTGAGGAAGATTCTAAACGATGCCGACCAAGGTGTCAAGTTGTTTTCGGCGCAGAGTTTTGGTCGCATCGAAAGATTTATCTAATCGCCGGTTAAGTTGTTTGTTATGCACAAGAGTATTGTTTAGTGGTTCATTTTCCAAATAAATATGGTTTGTTTTGGGTGGCGGTGGTTCAAATTGTCTGAACTGTGATTTATGAGATTTATGTGATTACCTTGATTGCATGTGGCAGCTTGCCGGTCATGAGTCGGCTAGATCTTCTTCTTGATGTCACTGGGGTTCAATGAAGAAGCCAAGTTTTTGGGAAAAACTCGGCATTCCGTTTCCAGCCAGAAATCAAGTTTTCAAGAAAAAACTTGATTTCGACACTAGGATTCAGGGAAGAAACCAAGTATTCGGGAAAAACTCGGCATTCCGTTTCCATTCAGAAATCAAGTTTTCAAGAAAAAACTTGATTTCGACACTAGGATTCAGGGAAGAAGCCAAGTTTTCGGGAAAAAACTCCGCATTCTGTTCCCACCCAGAAATCAAGTTTTCGAGAAAAAACTTGATTTCGACACTAGGATTCAGGGAAGAAACCAAGTTTTCGAGAAAAAACTCGGTTTCAACATATAGTAGCTACTCTACGTTCAGCGTCATGCGTGGCTCTCCGGGCAGGACCCAAATCGGGCAAACGCCACCGCGTGAAGCGGCTTATGGCATAATACGAAAAAGAGCCATACCCGGAGAACTGAACCTGCGACACGGATAACGGGCTTTCCGACATCGGATTTCAGAACGTGAAGAGCGATTCGACCGCTATGATTGTTTCTTCCTTGTCAATTCGCTGTTTGAACTCGGCAAGGATTAACCAATTGTCCGTAACCGAATAGGAGGGACTAAGGGTGAACTCGTTTGAGGATGAAGATTCGCCGTCTTCGTCAGCGGCGGGGGCAGCATGTCCATGACCATCATCTTCCTCCCCCTCATCCAAACTTATGCCGCTAAATCGGAGCGTTACTCCGACGGGTGCGCCTATCATATCCGCCAGAGAAACATTAGCCATCCCCAAATAGTGAATCCCGTTTTCACCTTCGTGTCCCCAGTTCTGCAGCAGATCGAACTCACCGGCGAGCGTCAAAGGGCCCTGTGTGAATTGCGCCCAAGCGTTCAGCTCGCTCTGCGAGAAGTCCTCCATTTTGTCCATGGCGTAACCGACCTTGGCGGTAATCTGCTCGGTTGGAGTTAGCGCTAACTGCGCTTCGAAACCCGGATCCTTTATATCCGTATCATTCACGTCCCACACTCCGGACAGGAGAGCAACGTAGATGCCAAGTTGCTTGGTTGGATTTATATCAACTCCGATGCCGTTCTGATAAACGGGATACGGAGATCCTTCAGAAAGGGAGTATTGGTAGAGTCCCGTCGGCTCATCGGATTCAAATCCCAAGGCACTGAGAAACCTGCCGGCTTTAATGCTTACGCCGGACACCGTCGACTCGGGGAGCGCGTATGTGACGTAGGCTTGCTCAAGTTTAATGCCGGTGTTCCCGTGTTCACCAGGACTGCTATGCAAATCGACACGCCCGGTGACCGAATCTTGGTCGAGGTGGAAATCCAACTCGAACTGGTCGAAAGAGAAGCCAATTTCCGTGTCATCGCCGCCGGTCGTCGTCTTACTCGACATATCTAGGAAACCGGAGATGGAGAGATCGTCGGTCAACTTGATTTCCGCGGACGTGGAGCCGAGGGCAAACATGAATACAAGAGCAACTAGCGAAACCACCCAACTATAAGAGACTTGAAATCTAGGATTTGGTGCGGCAATCATCTGTTTCCTCCATTTATTGTGACAAGAGAAATTTTAGGTAGAGTGAACTTCCCAACACTAACGGAATCTGGACTTAGAATAGGTAACAACTTGGATTAAGTTAACCCCAAATGCTGTACATGACAATGTCAAATATAATAATAAATCTTCCTTACGGTGTCAATGCATCAATCGCCATTTCACGATGATAACACGGATTCAAGCGCTTCCTTGAACTCGTTCTCCCCTTGGTAGTCGTAGAACGGCACGCCGATCAAGCGGAATTTCTTATTGTTATACTCCAATCGTCTGTCCTCGAATTGTGAAGTAATCTCAGCGAGGAATTCCTCCTTCCATCGATCGTGCTCCTTGAGGTGCGTTCCTTTCGGTTCGACAAAGAGTTGGTAGACTGACATCTCTCCATTTTTCTCGCGCAGGAAGAGGGCAAAATCGGGTTGGAAGGCATTCCCATCGGAGAAGTTGTAAATGGCGAAATGTCCCTCGTTGCGGAGGAGGTGGATTTCGTCGTATTGTTCCTCTAGCTGAATGATGAATCTATCAAGCATACGCACAAAGGCTTTTTCTTCGCGCGTGCCGTAGACGGTGTTGTTGGCGAACCAGTCTCTGGAGGACACGAAGTGATCGAATTGCGGATCGTCTGCGGCACGGGGGTTGTTGGCGTCAAATTTCAGGACTTTGTCTTTGAATACCTCGCGCACCCATTCTTTCCGAAACTGCTTAGTGCCTTCGTAATCCGTTGTTTGCTCGCGCACTTCCGATTCAACTTCACTTAGCAAGCCCGACACCGCGGTGAGTATTTCGTCGGGGTTCTCGTCCAATCCGTACAGATTGCCTTCAAAAGTGATTTCCACTCCGCCGAGATAGGCTTCGGAAGTTATGAATTCGCGTATTGAGGTGAGATGGGGAAAACAGCGTTTGAGTGATGCAAAAGTGAAAAACGGATTGCGAGCCATCGCAGCTTGGATTATGTTTCGCCCAAGATCTGTTATCTTCACATCTCTTCGGTTCTCCTCGTGAACCGCGGGCGTCTGACCATTGACATCGAAGACTGCCTGTGCATCGCCTTGCCCTGTGGCGATTCGATGGATGTAGTTCCTGCGCGTCACACCCAAATCGTCAAACGAATTCACGTACCGGTAATCTTTGGGAAGGCGGTCGTTCAGCCAGATGACGCCGTATTTGTAGAATTCGGTGCGTTTGAACGGTTGCTTGAGTTTCACCTTGCGGGTAACTTCTCTGCTATCGATTATACCTTCGTCGATTAGTGCTGTGCGAAGTTCCGAGATATAACGGGAATCGTTGATGCTGTGGTAATGCAACTCCTCAATGACGCGCAACTCGTGTTCAAGGTCGCCATCGAATTTTCGACAGTAGCGTTCGTTGTTGTCCGGGAGGACAAAGGGGAAATAGCGGGCGCCGCGGCCTATGAGTTGGGCTTCGGATATTGTTGTTTTTCCGATTCTGTTCCTTCCCGAATCGCGTGCTTCATAGCAGCGGACGATATCGAACAGGTTTAGCACATCCCAACCTTCGTTGAGTTTCTGGACGGCAAAGATAGCGCGAATACGGTTGTTCCGGTCTTCAAGGGTGTTGACCAGAATCTGATAGGTTTCCTTCTCGTTTTCGCTGTTGACCGAGAGGCAGTAATCCTCTTGAAATTCCCATTTCAGACGCTCCACCAACTCGTCATCGCCGGTGTTTTCCGCTTTGAAGAAATCAAACGCGCGTTGAACGGCAGGAATGTTAGATTGACGGATTGCCCCCACTTGCTCGGCAGTGAGTTCATCAATCAGGCGATGAAAGTTGGCTTTGTTCTCTTTTGACTGTTCTATGGTACGATGCGCCTTGAAGAGTATTACCGGTTTGAGGTTAATTCGATATTCGTTCTTTGCCGCCACCTCGTGTTTGTATTGACTGAGAATAAGCGCCTGAAGGATGCGTCGATTCAAATCGAAATCGGATTGGACGATGACGACATCCTTTGAAAAACCGTCGTTGCGGAATTGGAGCAGGTCGTAACGGTTAACGACCTTGTTTTTGTATTTTTCCACCATCGCAGGTGTTTCGTAGTCGTGTGTGGCGGTATATTCCAGCAGCAGGTTGTCCCGGTGCTGGCGAAAGATACGCTCGACGGTGTTCTCCCAACTGTCAAACAACTCCTGTTCAGATCTGGTGCTGACATTCATGTGGTGGGCTTCGTCGGCTATCAGCACAACGCGATGCTTTCGGAAGTCTTCAAACGTGAGGGCGTTCTCTCTTTGAGTCGTCAGGTCGGAGTGGAGTTTTTGGATGGTGGTGAAACAGATGTTGATGTCGTTTTCATTAGCGCCCTCAAAGTTAGTGACTGGCATCACGGAAACCTGATTGCCGCCGATATGGATGGGGTCGTTGAACAAGTATTTGGCTGAAAGCGGATTGAGGAAATTGTCCTTTGTCTTTTCGATGATGTTGGTGGAATTGACGAAGAAGAGGAAGTTGCAACACCCTTTTTGGTAGAGGTAGAGAATTAACCCCGCCATAATAAGGGTTTTGCCGCTGCCGGTTGCCATGTTGAAGAGAAGATGCAGCGGACGCTCCTTCCCATCGAAATCGTTTTCAAAGCAAAGCATGAAGAGTGCAAAGGCTTCTTCCTGATAAGGCCGGATTTCAAACTCAGGATTGAGATTGTCCGTTAGATACGCGGGAATCTCAGTCGCGGCGATGGTTCGGCGCCCGAACTCTTCTACGATTGTGTCATATAGGAACTTCTGAGGCATTTTTCTATTTGTTGATCGGTCACGTGCATTTTCTGTGGATAGGGGGGCTGTCTTTAGCGAATCTTAATATTCAAGTTCCTTCAATTGCCTGCTAGGATGCCTATCTCAGCTATCGACGCCGGATCAACAGCCACAATTCCTTCGGGTTTGTAACGGGAAAAGTCTTTGAAGTTGAAAGTTAGAATATGTGTGACTCTTTTACAAATCATCGCAGCGACCAAGCGGGCATCGTGCACTTTAGCACCCGATACACCATACGTCACGACCAAATGCCGCCACTCGGAGTACACATCAGGCGAATCTGGGAGTAACGGAAAGTGTTGTTCGATTATTTGCAGGAGTTGGTCTGTTGCCAAGGGAGTCAGCCCAAAACCATCCTTGTCGATAGGACGAGTTGATGTACGCCAGAATTCAGTAAAATTCTGTGGCGTGGTCTTTAGTTGATGACCGCTTGCTCGCAATTTTTCCACGGCAGCTCGAACGATTGGATGACGGTTATCAGTACTGTGCAAAAATCGCAATAGTATATTGGTATCGGCGAGATAAATCACAACTATAAATCATCCTCATAGATTCCTTCACGGCTAGCTGCATAATCAGATAATGGCGGGCTATCGGGACCAACAAATTCCATGAATTTGTCTGACAATTCATCTGCCAAAGCCTCTAAATCAAATCTGCCCGTACGAAGTAGGTTTTCGTGAGCGCGGGCTGCATCCCGACGCACCTTCTTGTCGCTGCTCTCAATTCCGGCTTTCAGGATAGTCTTTGCCTCTTCAGTGTAGATGTCAATGGTGTTATCTCTGATTCGATCTGTAAGTTTTGTGAAGCACGCAACTACCTCGGCAGTGTAATCCGGAAGTATTTCGCACAAAGCTTCAATCTGAATTGCGATTGATATATCTTCCGTCTTTAAGCTGTCCAAGATCTTAAAGTAAGCATTTAATCGCAAACGGGCATCCAAACAATCCGCCTTAAGCCAATAGGTAAACTGTTGAAGTTCCACTGGCTCTCTAACGTCAAAACGCCACTCAAAAAAGTCGACAATTTTGTCTTTCACGTTTTCATCCAGTTGTCCATTCGCATCCCACAATAGATGGCCGACGTAGTCGAACAAATTCGCCCATTGCTCCCGATCATCATCGCTTGCTTGGAAATACTGTTCAAGCAGGCTTTCTTCCCCTCTAAGAGGATACAGTCCCCACAAATAGTAAATAAAAAAGTGCTGGCCAAGCATGTCAACTAATTTGTCTTCGGGGGGATCTTGTTTCTTGATATTTGGTAAATGTTCGAGCGCGAAATGAAAGTCATCTTGAAGTATTTCATAGGTCGGCTTAAACGGCGGATTAAAGCCCACGAAACCATCAAATGACGCCAACCATTTTGGAAATTCATCCCGAGGGAATAAGACTGATTTGTGTGCAGTCGCCCACGCCTCATTAAGGCAGAAAAGCCGATTATAATTCTCCCCCAGAACGGCATATTCCGGCAATGTCAAAGGATGATCCGCTGTAGGCGCCAAGCGTTTTTCGAGAATAGCCATTACTTCGGCGACATCACTCCCTCGATCGTTAGTCCGTAACCATGAACCGAAACCGACCAACGCCTCTAGCGCACGGCAACGTGGGGTATTTGTGCCTTTATTTACCGGTTCGTTTCCGGTCAAATGTTGATCCAGTCTCCAGTCAAATTGTGTGCAAAACATATCCAGAAGTGTTACGAATTGTGAACGTGCAGAAATCGGCGGGTTTACGTCTTTTCTGAAACATGACGCGATGAAATTACCCATAGCCCATCGAGAGTTGGACCAATTGGGATTATCTCGCGACTCTCCAGCGTGTCTATCGTATATCACGTCCTCGCTGTCGTCAGGGTGCGATAGCACCCACCCTCCGAACGCTAGCCATTCATTAAGATTGTCGAAGTCATTCGCTTCGACGCACTCTCGTAACACGTCAATCATCCTTTCCACAAAAACAGGTCTCTCAATCTTGGGGTAGTTTTCCATCCAGAACTTGTGCCTCTTGGGGTCTGAGATGATTTTCTCTCTAAAAACGGCTTGGAACGCCCGAGAAAGCCCTTGAATATTGACCTCTATTAAATTGTTACCCTCGAACACGTTTTCATTTTCGTCCCATTCGTTGATAAAGGAAAGTAATTTCTCATCTGCGAGGTTCGCGAGATCTCCGGATGTTCGTGGACTACGAGTAGAAACAAATCCAGCCCTTGTCTTAAGAGGGTGATAGTCCTCATCTGAAATCCGCGCGGAGCCTTCGTCTTCCAAATCTTGGAAATAGGTTTTATATTCACCAAACAACACGGTTGCAAATGGCTTATATTGTATCCGATGAAATCGGCGCTGGTGCTGCCTAAACTCATCGTTGGTGAGGCCATCTTTCGAGGGACCATTACGGATGCAATCTAAGATTTGTTTGAGTTCGATCTTCGTAAGCAATCCTTTGCCGAAATGCTCACAAGCACTTCGTATCATTTGTTGAAATTCATAGCCGTACTCCCACTGACTATAGTTCTCGTATTCCCGAATTAGCTCTTGAATCCAAGGCTTGGTTGTGTCGGTTGGGTGCTGGGCAAAGAGGTGCTGGCGTAAGCGCTTGAATATTCGCCATGGTTGCGCCCGTAACGCTTCGTCTAGATTGGCAACCGCTTTCGGCGTTTTTACGTATACTTGCTCACAAGCAAAAGTGAGTGTATGAACGAGCGATTTTTCGGCGCTTTCGTACCTGTCCTCAAATTCAGTAAGGCGTTCAAACCATAACTCAGAGTCGTCGAAATTTTTATTAGCGTCCGCCTGATGCGTCCGTAAACGAATCATATTAGCAGTGGCGTCAATAAGGATGCGTGCAACCTTATACGGTTCTTTTGCAACAAGCGGACGAACGCCCTCAGACATAATCTTGCGATATGCAAAGTCATTAAAGCGAGGTGATGGTTCAAGTCGCGTATCCGCTAATGTAGCTATTTGTGCATTGAGGTCGGTCGGTTTTTCCTCTCGTTGTTTGCGCTTGGCTTTATCTTGTGGATCGGACGCGAACTTAACAAACGCTTTTGCTAATTTTAATGCGGCGTCTGTTTGGTCTTCGTCTGTCCAACGGGCTAACACATAAGCAAATCGATTCGCCAAAACGTGGTGTTCAAGATTTGCATATTCAAGAATTTTTGGTTGTAACTTTACGGAGTGGCTTCCAGGAAGCCGCAGTGCAATTTCCAAAATCTCATTATAGATCCACGGGTTATCAGTCTTAGGCAGTCGTAATACAATTTCAATCACATCTTCGGACGCACATTGTGCCATTCTTGCCAAATAATGCATAGGCCACGAAAAGGGAAAATTGACTCGGTCGTTACCGATTGGTTCTGCATTTGGCAGATTAGTGAAGTAACCTCTCCTGTCAAGGTGGGATAACCACGCGGTATCTGCGTTCTCTGCGGCGTGCTTAAAAAAGAAGACGTAGTTTGCACCTCTGCGTTCAATGAGTGAGAACATATTTTCTACATCGGTTTCAGACCTATGAGCGTTTGCCAAAATGTTTTGAATTTCCATTTGATTTTTAGCAGTGATGGGCGCAAGAAGGTCAAACACTGTTCTTTCGATGTCCTTCAAACAGACCTCAAACTCTTCAGTATCAGAGTAAGTTTTGTGATGTGCAAAATTTTCTAAGCGCTTCCATAAACCGTTAAATTCATCACGTTTCTTTTCTTGCGTTTGCCTGTCAAATCGATTACCCATCGGATCAAGCGCTGCCACTGCCATCTGAACTTTTTCCTTTCGGGTTGGCTGCTGATTTTGGTCAAGATAATCCTCAATTTTCCTGAGGGTCTTGTCCAAATGCGTATTAATCGCTTCGCCTTTCCAGCCGTTAGCGTAACGTTCCTTATCTTTCAAAATGCGTTCGTAAATCTCACGTCGTACTCCTGCTAGGCCAGATGCGCGCACTTGCACACCAATCCCAAGAACTACGCGCGGGAGTTTTTCGAGAAGTTCTCGTAAAGACTGTGCGGCCTGCGCGATGCGGTCCGGATTCTGTGTGTTTTCCAAAGCGTAATATGCGCCAAGATACCATTGACTCAGCGGGTATTCCTCTGTTTCTCTGTCTATTAAGGCTTCCAATACCCGCTGCTGCTGAGGAGTTAGTTTCAACGACGCCGAAACATCCTGGTTATCAATTGCTTGCATAATCATCCTCCATAGACTAGTTTGTTTAGTAGCTTGTCCTCTCGACTTACTGCAAAATCTTCATCGTCGATTTCCGAGAAGTGCACGTAGAGTTGGTTTTTGTCGAGGAGTTCTGCCAAGAGTTTCTTCTGTTTGTCGAGTCCGTTTTCAGTACCTCCAATTGCTTTGAAGGCCTCTACCGCATCTTTCGGCGTTTTTGGATTGACATAGTAGTTCAGGAAAGAGTTTTCGGCGATCTCCTCCCACAGTGTGACGAGTTCCTCGGATGATTCCGTGGCTTGGATTTTATCCATGTAGGCCTCGTTGTATTGCATGAGTTCACAGTAAATGAAATCATCTTGATTATTCAGTTCGATTACCTTTCTTACACGCTCTACCGTTACGGCTTCAACGTAGTGCATTTGCTCGCAAATGATGAACCTTCTTTTGCCTCCGTCTTTGTTCAATTCTAACACGGCATGGGCGGTAGTCCCGCTTCCGCCGAAGAAATCCAAGACAATGGCGTCTTTGTCATTTGCCATGACGGAGTACAAGCAGTCGTAAACATTCCAAAGAGATTTTGGGAAGGCAAAATTACAATTGGGCACAAGTGCTTTAACGAGTTGTGTGCCATAGATATTGGCATCGTATCTGCTATCTTGCCAAACCGTGCGATGTACACCGAAATCTTTGCCTATTTCAATTTGATAACCTGTGTTCGTCTGTTTAGCTCTCAGCAGATGCTTAACTTCATCGACACTTTGACGCGCATATCTCCATTTACGTTCAATCATATTGGCGTCAATTGGATAAACAAAATCCCTTTCCCCATGAGAAACAGTTTGAGTCAGAGGATGTTCATGATCTTCAGCCACGTCGCCAAATCCCACAACCTCATCATTCTCGACGATAACCGGGTAAAAGCAATTCTTGGCATTTTCCCGTCTTGATTCTCCACCCCAATTCCTAAAGTTAGACCAAGTAATCTCATTAGGCGGAATTCTCCGGTTTCCGATGACCTTTTTTCCTTGAGGAATAACGAAATAGGCATACTCATGGGTGTATGAGAAATTTGTCCCCTGAACACCACGAGGGTTATGTACGATAGTAATACAGTGTGTTTCATGTTCGGCAAATAGTTCACTTAGGAGGACACCGAGATAAGCTTGTTCGTTTTCGTCGATAGCAACTATGATTACCCCGTCCTTGGTAAGCAACTCCTTCGCTACTTCCAAGCGATTCTTCATGAATGTCAACCAACTCGAATGATTAAAACTGTTGTTATAAGTAAAAGTATTTGCTTGGCTATCGGGATTGTAAGGTGGGTCAATGTAGATTAGTTTGACCTTCCCGCGAAACTGATCCTTGAGCGTGTGTAACGCTACGAGGTTGTTGCCTTTGATAATCAGGTTTTCGCGTATTACGCCGTTTTCGCCGCGTTGAATCTCGGTAGGACTCTCTTCACCGTCCACCGTGTAACGTTTCCAGTTGGTCAACACCTTAGGGTCAAAGAGGCGGTTAATCTCGTCTTGCGCCAGAAGCTCATTGAAGAAAATTTCTTTGCGCTTTTCTTCTTCCCTTGTTTGTCCGCCCTCCAGGACACAATCCCTGTAGGGCCAGACGAGGGACACTTCGCCGCGTTCGCGCAGGTACTTATCTCCGATGTTCAAGCCAATTTTGTTGCGGAAGCGGGTGTAGGAGTTGGCGAGGAAATTTTTGCTGGACAGGTAGTTGGTGAAGGCATGCACATTGAAGATCCAGTGTCCCTCAATTTCTTCAAAGAATTCGGCTTTGATTTCGTCGTCCGAGAGCAGCAACCGTACGAGGTCGTGGTCGAGCTGCCTGGCGCGGCGATGGATGGCGGCGGTAATGAGTTCGTCTTCCTCGTCCCACAGGCTGTCGTCACATTTGAGGAGGTTGATTAGTCTTTGGTGGAAGTTATTTGGCATGGTGGCGCTTTACCTCTTTGGAGACGGTTCGGCAATCATAAACTCACAAAACCTTGCCTTTCTTGGCTGATAATTTGAAAAACAATCGCCCCCGTCAATTCTGTTGGCCGATTTAAGCGCGAATCAACCGATCATATTCGTCGTGTTTTCCTATCCAAACCCAGATGAAATCGGATCCGTCTTCTACGGCAAGCGTTCTGTAATCTAGTCCGACACGCACAGACCAAAACTTGCCAACCTTTTTGAAATGGAGAGCGGGATGCCGAGGATTTGCTTTGAGCAGGCGGAAATTTCGTTCCGCAACCCTCTGGACAGGTTGAGGGAGTTGCTCAAAGTGTCTCCAGAAACGAGAACTGGTCTGATGCATCTACAAATCCTTGAGGGTGCCTTCTTCTTTCGCTTCAAGTGCTTCGGTGATTAAGAAATCCAGTTTCCCGTTTTCCGAATCCGCTTCAATCTGGCGATCCCATTTTGCCCAGTCCAACTCGCTGAACCACCTTCTGAATTGAAGGTAATCGGCTTCGGGGAGCGCAAGAATCGCTTGCTGGATCTCCGTAATGTTTGACATTTTATTCCTCCTTTTTTGTCGTGTCGATTCCGAACGACATTTACAAATGGTTGTGGAATATATGGTAAGGGTTGGGTGGATGGTAGTGGACATTGTCTGAACTGTGATTCAGATGATTTGGGGATTGCCAGTGGTGAGACGAGAAAACCGAATCTTTAGTGCCTGTTTGAACAACCGGTAGCAATACCATTTTGCGGCATTTGTAGGAAGTGTTTAGTGTCTCCTGCCACGTAACTGTGGGATCTCTTTCCCCCTGCCTTTTCCACTTAGCCTAGTCAGAAACTTCTGGAGATATACTCGGCTTTAAGCCGGTCAAACAATTCGCGATCTTCGCTGACTCGCTTTTCTATACATCTCCCCGAAACCCCGTAGAAATCGCCAATCTGGTCTAAAGTCTGGCCGTTAACATCTTTCCTGACAATTTCCATCAATCGCCTGTCAGGAAAATACTCGCGCCATTCCGCACACGCTTTTCTGTCTTGTACCCACGCTTGTACCCACGACCAAGACTGTATGGCCGCGACGAGGATGACGAGGCCAATACAGGCGTACACAAATTTTAACCATTCGCTTGTTGATGATGCCTCATTCTCGCTCATATCCGACAATCTATCCACCTTCATTTCAACGTTGCCAAGGCATCGCCGTTCTTGTCCCAGGTATTTACCACTCCATTCCCGTATCCATTTACGGCTATCACGGCACGGGTATCTCCTTCGCCGCCGATCGCGACCGCCCCGCCTTGTTTATTTACTACCATAACGGCGCGCGATCCATCGATCTCTTTGCTGTAGACTCCGATCAGCCCGCCGTCTTCCCCAGTGCCCAATATTACCACCCCCTCTTTGCCAATGATTTCGACCGTCCCGCCGTGTTCATTGGTGAATAGATTTACATCTCCTGCATCCCTTTTGACCCAGACCCGCCCGCCATGTTTGCCAGCGCTCAGAGTTGCACTGCCCTCTCTGCTTGGTATATTGTAGACAGTTCCCGAACCGCCCAATTCATTGGCCAGAAGATTTCCAATTCCCTTTTTGCCATGAACCGCGACCACACTACCGTCACCACTACCGTTTACAATCAAACGCGGACATGTTATCTGTCCGAAACTCGCATCCTCATTCTGCGCGCCGGGTGGCATGACGGCACCCATCGCCATCGCTGCAACCGCCCCGATGGCTCCACCTATCACCGCGTACAAACTCGCTATTCGAGTCATCATAGGATTATCAATCGCCCTCGCTATTCGCTCGGATGATCCTCCTTGAGTGAAACTAGATTCTGAACGTGAAAACTATTTCACTTCTGATAAGTCGGTTATACACTTTTGCTTAAGATCCGCAAACAAACACCGGCCTCTGCTTCCCCACTCCCAAGATTCCAGCCCTTCATTCTGTCTCGTCTTCGCCATAATTTGATTGCGCAAGCAGCACTTTCCTCCCATTTCCGTTCACCTTCTATCCAAGCGTCTTCATCGCGAGCGTCAGTCGCACCGAGAGTCCCACAGATTTGCGCCAAACAGATTTACCGGCTCCGGGTGGTCAGCTGTCGCGCGCGCCGGTCGATATCGGCGGCAATCAGTTCGTCTTCCTCGTCCCACAGGCTCTCGTCATCTTTCAGAAGGATTATTAGATTTTGGTGGCAGTCATTTGGCGTAGTGGATACCTACATCAGGTTCTCGTTGGGTTGCGTCAAGACGAGAATATTCAATGCAGTCAAGTGAAGTGCGTAGGCGGCGATGTGTTCAGGAACAAAGATTTCTCGACTTCCTTTGCCATGTCCGCCTAGTTCATTTCGAACCGAAGGAACTCCCGCCTTCAACGTTTTCCGCAACTCCGAATAATGGGATTGCATGAAATCTGGAATCAGCTTTTTCTTGAACACGAGTTCTACTAGACGATTAGCGGAATCTTTACCGCCGTAAGCCCAACCGCGCTTGTCACATATAGCCATGAGGCAACTCTCGGAAGCCTTGTGACAATCGTTCAGGCATTCCTTGTGGCGCTTTGCTCGAAAGTGTTCGCGGGCACATCGGAATTTGTCATTGGCGATTTCTCTATCTAACGCAAGATGCTACCTATAAGAATGAAACCGAGTTTTTGGTTCACATTTGCTAAATCCCAAATGAATTCATCTCCTTTTCGTCAATCCCATGCTTCGGCGCGGGCAAAACCGGGTTTCTGCGATCAGGTTTGAGCCGTATGTCATCGTAGAGCCGCACAAGAACCGCGCCTTAAACATTAGCGAACACTGAACACGAACAATCACGCCATTCGGGTCAATGACGGGGTATAAACTTGACGAAACTTGACGAAACTTGACGAAACCCGACACTTTTTCGCTATTTTCGGCTAGGACGTAAATCCATCTTGCTGCGAGCGCCGGACTACGCGGGCCGTGATTCGCGTTTCTTGGCGCTATCGGAGTCTCTGAATTTGATTATACTATATACATGTTAAGTTTTCAAGTAAAAATGCACGAGTTGCGGGAAGACGGGGGAAGAGTTCTTCGAGTGGTGATCAGGGAAAATTGAAACGGTAAGGATTAAGTGGAGCGCCATCAAGGCGCTCTACGAGAGTTCTACCGCATTGAATAGCCTTTACACGTTAATCTTGGTTCATAACTGTCTAAACATTTGGGGCACGTGTATCTGTAACTTACCTTCCGCATTATAGACTTATGAAATCTCGAATTCTCACATACTAGATCTTGGTACACATCTCCACGAACGAGCAAAAATCGCCTAGATACTACCGCGAGTCCGATTGATTGACCGATTTTGTCCTCCATCATCAATTTTAGACTATAATCGGCAACTAAGGAATCTATTCACATGGCACTCCGCTGGAGTGCAAGAATTGAGTCTTCTCCCTGCTATCGACATTCCGCTCCGCCGGAGCGGGGAATCGCGACCTAGAGAAGATCCCTATGGGAGTTCTGTCGCACGAAGTCTTCTATCGCACTCGCTATTCACTCGATTGATCCTATCTGGTCACTTGATCTCACCTTTCGCATAACAGACTTGTGAAATCTCGAATTCTCACATACTAGATCTTGGGGCACATCTCCACGAACGAGCAAAAATCGCCTAGATACTACCGCGAGTCCGATTGATTGATCGATTTTGTCCTCCATCATCAGTTTTAGACTATAGTCGGCCACTAACGAATCTATTCACATGGCACTCCGCTGGAGTGCAAGCATTGAGTTTTCGCCCTTCTATCGACATTCAAGATCTCTATGGGATTTCTATCGCGTTCCCTATCCGGTCACTTGATCACTCATTATTCATTCGCTTGATCTCCGCTGGAGCGGGGAATCGCGACCGGGAGAAGATCTCTATCGCGTTTCTTATTTGGTCACTTGATGTATTCGCTCCTTTGATCGTTCGCTATTCACTCACTTGCCGGATCTCTATCGCACGAAGATTTCTATGGGAGTTCTATCGCGGTCATTATCCATTCCCTTGATCACTCGTTATTCACTCGCTTGATCTATCCGCTCCATTGATCACTCGCTATCCACTCGCTTGATTACCCTACAAATGTACTTCTCAAACACGGTCATTTCTGTCAATAATGGGTGCGCGATACGGCCACATGAGGAATTAAACTTTTAGATGCTTGCTAATGCGGATGATAAGCTGAAATCTGCTGTTTTTAGTTTGATTTTAACTTGACATTGGTATACAATTAAATTATTGCTAGGGACGAAATTCGGGTGCATCCGTTTAATTGTCGGGCTGCGGTTCGCGCAATTCTATATCCCTAGCACTCTATTTCCTTTCTCCACGCCAAAGCTGGGGCATCAAGCGGCTTTTTCTACGTGTAAGACATGCCATAGCTTCCCGCGCGCCTATCATCAATATCCTGCACCAGTCGGAACGCACCCCACAGGTACTTAACGTACCGATCTTCACCTTGCTCATATAATCTTTGCAGCGCCCAGACAAAGTAATCCACTGCCTGTAGCCCCGCATGTTGCTTCGGAGTACCTACGGATACTTTCAGCGCGACTTTGCTTACAGAATCCTTCCGTCTTGCATAGCTGTCGCAAGCTACCTCAAGTCGTTGGCGTAAGGCGACGGTTCGGTTGGATTTGCCGAGATTCGAAAATATGATGTGATAGCTGCCGCTTTGATGCAATCTTTCTTTGAACAGACGCGGTATAAGGTAGTCGTAAAGTGCGTTGGGGTGATAGCGATAGTGAGGATTGGTTACGTTTTGATGCCGGACATATTCAAGAACTCGCTGTTTGTCCGCAACAACAGCCTAAAAGCGCAGCCCTTCCATATTACGCAACAATCGGTAAACTGCCCTTCGCACTTCGGGGATGTCATCTTTGGCATGAAAGGCAAATGCTGTTTTACGTGCCTTTACTTGCATAGATGGGACATTGTTGAAATACGGATCGTTTATAAGTCGCAAGCGTAGGCCGTCCATAGCAGCCTGCAATGCTATTGGATTAGGCACTTCCAACAAGCCGAGTATGAAAAAACGGGAACAACCCTCCGTGCCAATCAGCACTTTGCCTTTCGCTGAGAAGAGGGTGCTGTCTCCGGCTTCATCGATAAAATAGTGACGCATAGTGGTGTGCGCTTCTTCAAACATACGATTCGGTGGCTGGTCGGTTGGCTTCTTCTGTAGAGGCTTTAAGTCTCGTGGTGTCCATTAGCAACGCATTTTGCGTCTAGCGCGAACTTTTACTAGAGCTGAAGCTCGCCTTCCGCATAGTAAACTTGTGTAATCTCGAATTTTTACGTCCTAGATTTTAGTGTAAATCCCTTCGAACGAGCAAGAACCACTTAGATACTTCAGCGAGTAATCTGTTCACATGGCACTCCGCCGGAGTGCAAGAATTGAAGCTTCTCCCTGCTATCGACATACCGCTCCGCTGGAGCGGGGAATCGCGACCTGGAGATCGCTCCTACAGAGGGTGCGGCGTATCGCGATTTGGAAATCGCTCCCACAGGGGAGTTGTGCCCACAGATTTAAAGGCCGGTGGGCGTGGGATCTTGATCGCACTCGCTATCCACTCGCTTGATCACCATACGACTGCTGATGCGCGATTTGGAAATCGCTCCCACAGGGGAGTTGAGCCCGCAGATTAAAAGGACGGTGGGCGTGGGATCTCTATCGCACTCGCTATCCACTCGCTTGATCACCATACGACTGCTGATTCGCGATTTGGAAATCGCTCCCACAGGGAGGTTGAGCCCACAGATTTAAAGGCCGGTGGGCGTGGGATCTCTATCGCACTCGCTATCCACTCGCTTGATCACCATACG
>JAPPIK010000026.1:94141-121939 GCA_028820655.1 Candidatus Poribacteria bacterium
ACTGCTGATTCGCGATTTGGAAATCGCTCCCACAGGGAGAAATGGTTTTTTGCGTTCTACAACTCAATAATGCGGAAGGTAAGCATAAAGATTACCATCCCCGTCTACATTTTGCAATCATCTGGCAGGTGTGTTCCGGCTAAAGCCATTATCACGGTTAGAGCCTTCAATTCGCTAGATACTGCCACTGAAAAAACGGAATGACAACCCTCGGTATATCTGATATACTAAAAACCCTAGTTTGAGGGCAATCTGTCGGAGCAAAAAATGAGCCAAATTCATGACGAAGTACAGACACAATTCGGCAACAGCCCGGAGTATTACGCTGCAAGTCTGGTTCACGGCGAAGGCGATACGCTTGCCGTCATTGCCGAGTACGCGCAGCCAACAGGGTCCGAGCGAGTGTTGGATATCGCAGCGGGAACAGGGTTTGCCACGTTTGCGGTCGCTCCGAATGTCGCGCACGTGACCGCCACCGATCTCACGTATGAGATGCTGGCTAAGGCTAGAGAACTTGCATCCGAGCGCGGAATCTCTAATGTCGAGTTTCAGGTGGCGGCTGCGGAATCACTGCCGTTTGCCTCAGAATCGTTCGACATCGTCACCTGCCGAATCGCGCCGCATCACTTCCAAAATGTGCCCGCTTTTCTATCGGAGAGCCATCGCGTGCTCCGACCATCGGGCTTGTTCTGCATGATAGACACGGTCTGTCCGGAGTCTGATCGATTAATCCGGTGGCAGAACCGCGTGGAAGAACTTCGGGACACCTCCCATGTCTGGGCGTACCCGCCATCGGAATGGCGGAAGATGATCGCGAAGGCGGGTTTCAACATTGAAAGGGAAACCCAATCCAAGAATGCCGAAATTCAATTTTCGTGGTGGACGCAACGGGAAACGAAGTCGGAGAAATTGGTGAAACAGATTCGGTCCGCCTTTGAGGAACTGTCGGAGTCAGAAAGCGCGATTTATGACGTTCGACGTGAAGGCGATGAGTTATATTTTGCTTGGCCCATGTACAGCGTCCAAGCTAGAAAAACTTTCCGGTAATCCGAATAGGAGACGGTATTTCATGAAGGGTCTTTTTGGGAGGTACGGTTTGTGAGTGAGAGGAACATCACGGAAGTCCGCGTGTATATCGGCACCTACACACAGGGCGCCAGCGAGGGAATTTACGTCTATCGATTGAATGTATCAACGGGTGAACTGGAATATGAGAGCAAAGCAACGGGTGTAGAGAGCCCTTCGTTCCTTGCGCTTCATCCCGAACGTCGGTATCTGTACGCCGTCAACGCCGTACGGGAAGTCGACGGTAAACCGAATGGACGCGTGAGCGCTTTCGGTATCAATTCGGCCTCGGGAGAGTTGACGTTCTTGAATCATCAACTCTCGGGTGGGCCCGGTCCCTGTCATCTGAGTGTTGATCTTACGGGGCGGTATGTCCTCGTGGCAAATTACGCGGGCGGCAGCGTGGCTATGCTTCCCATCCAGACGGACGGAAGTCTTGGCGAAGCAAGTGATTTCGTCCAACATGCCGGATCGAGCGTTAACCCTGACAGACAGGAAGGCCCCCATGCGCATTCGATCAACATCGACTCCGGCAACCGGTATGCGTTCGCACCGGATCTCGGAATCGATAAGATTATGATTTACGAACTGGATTTGACTCAGGGCAAGTTAAAGCCGAACAGCCAACCTTGGGTTCAGGTGCACGCCGGCGCCGGTCCCCGCCACTTCGACTTTCACCCCAACGGCCGGTGGGCGTACGCAATCAATGAGTTGGATTCCTCGATGACCGCCTTTCGATATGACAGTGCCGGGGGTGTCCTCTCAGAGATTGAATCGGTCACCACACTGCCTGACGATTTTGATGGAACGAGCCATTGCGCCGATGTACACGTCTCGCCATCGGGGAAGTTTGTATACGGATCCAACCGCGGTCACGACAGCATTGTGATTTTCGCGATCGACGAGCACACCGGGCAACTTACGCTTGTCGGACATGAATCAACGCAGGGCGAAATCCCGCGCAACTTTGCCATTGATCCCACGGGAACACTCCTATTGGCAGCAAACCAGATGAGCGATACCGTCGTAACGTTTTGGATTGATCCGGGAACAGGCAAACTTAACCCCACCGGGCACATAGCCGAAGTGCCTACGCCGGTGTGCCTGAAACCGATTATTATTCCTGGCGGTTAGGGCTTCCGGTCTTGAATTGGTCGTACTCCAATCTACCGTGCATTCATAAATCGCATCGCACGCCAATGGAGCGGAGTACCTTAGGATTTGATTGATTCAGCTCGCAATATTTAACTCTATTCAACCTCTCAAGTAACACTAACACAAAGAGTGTGTTGAAGTGCGTTTGCAACAATCCGATTTCACCTTAATTTCATTGATGGAAAAACCGATTTAAGCCGCTTGTTCGACCAGATGAAATCCCAATTGATTGGCTTTACGTTTCAGGTTTTTAACCGCTCTCTCAAGTAACACTTTTTCAAAACGAGTCTTAGAGAAGGAAATCTGTATCACAATCTGTCAGATTGTGATCCGCAAACTAACAGTTTGCGGTACAAGAGTGTTACTTGCTGAAAGAATTATACCGACCGGGATAATGGCGTGCTACCAAGTAACACTTTTTCAAAACCGGGCTTGGAGAAGGACATCGGTATCAAAATCTGTTAGATTGTGATCCACAAACTAACAGTTTGCGGTACGAGAGTGTTGCTTGCTGAATGAATTGTTCCGATAGGGATAATGGGGCGCTCTCAAGTAGCACTTTTTCAGAGCTACCATAGAAGGAGAGTTCAGTATCACTTGATGAGGGGACTATTCCGCCAAGGATAATGTGCACAATAGTCAAACCGTCGGGGCAAGAAGATCTCTATCGCACTCACTATCCGTTCGCCTGATTCCCTCCTACATGGAAATGTGAGGCAGTTACTTGCTGAAAGAAATATTACTACCGGGATGATAGTGCGCTATCAAGTAACACTCGAAATTGCACTCCGCTGGAGTGCAGACGCAGGGAGGAACCATGTTCTATTGACATGTCACTCCGCTGGAGTGAAAACCCTTCTACGAAGAACCACCTTCTGAAAGCCTGTCATAGATCCAAACACGAGTGTTACCTGCTGAATGAAATATTCCGACAGGGATAATGGGGCGCTATTAACTTAGTCATCGGAGGAATCGACTATGTCCGAAATAGGTTCGAATGTCTCGCGTTCCGTGGAAACCTATAAGCGAGCCGGGGAATTAATCCCCGGATGGACGCAACTCATTAGTCGACGCGCCAGTCAATTCGCTTACGGCGTAAGTCCTATCTATGCGAAAAGCGCCAAGGGCGCACGATTCATCGACCTTGATGGAACCGAGTATATTGACTGGGCCAACGCTGTTGGCGCAATCATACTGGGACATGCCGATGATGTGGTGGATTCCGCCGTCAAATCACAAATCGACCGTGGCAGCATCTATACAATGTCAAGCCCGCTGGAGATATCATTGGCAGAGGAATTGAATGACACAATTCCATCATCGGAGATGGTTCGATATACGAAGGGCGGCGGGGAAGCGTGCGCCGTTGCCGCACGCATCGCTCGAGGAACGACGGGACGCGACAAAATCCTGTTCTGCGGCTATCACGGTTGGCACGATTGGTATCAAGCGGCGAACCACCTCGTCGATCCGGAGAGCGGTGAATACCCGTTCGCCGGGATTGAACCTATCGGAGTCCCGAAAGTGTTAGCGGATACGGTCGCACCCTTTACATACGGTGATTTGGAAGGGCTGGAGAGATTATTGGAGGCGAATCGCGGGGAAGTGGCGGCAATTATGATGGAACCCCTGCGATCAGAATTCCCGGCGCCGGGCTACCTCAGCGCGGTCAAGACTTTAGCGCGCAATCACGATGCGATACTTATTTTCGACGAGGTTTCCTGTGGATGGAGACTCTCTATTGGCGGTGTGCAAAAGCATCTGGGAATAACACCGGACATGACGGTGGTTGCCAAAGCCATGTCAAACGGCTATCCGATGGGGGCTGTCGTCGGTTCACGGGACGTAATGGAACCCGCGAGCCGCATGTTCGTTTCAAGTTCGTACTGGAGTGACAATATCGGGCTTGTCGCGGCGTTAACGACGATTCGCGAGTTGAAGCGCAGGAACTCGGAAGCTCGGTTACGGGAGATAGGCGAGAAACTGCGTGCCGGATTAACCGATGCGATTGCAACCTCCGGACTTGCCGGCGCTTGTACCGGCTTGCCTACTCACCCGGTGCTGGTTATTGAACTTCCAGACGAAACGTTGCGCCGAAAGGTGAACACGCTGTTTATCCAAGAAATGGCGAAACGCCGCGTCCACTGCCCTACAAGTTTTGTCCTAACTCTAGCGCATACGGACTTGGAGATTCAGCAGACGACAGAGGCCGCGACAGAAGCTTTCCGCGTGATTAAGCGCGGATTGGATGCGGGCAACGTGGATAGCCTTTTGGAGTGCGACATTAAGCAGGATCCGTTTAGACGGCAAGTGAGGTGATTTAGGATTGAAGATCCTAGGTCGAAAATAACGCATGGTGTTCCATAAAATTACTATTACGATATTCCGGAAAGTCATCACCATGAATCTAAAGTATCGGCAACTCTCGAATTAGTAGCGATCGGAGACACGAATGGACACCGATGAACGACATCTGATGGATTTGCTCAGCCTGAAGGACAGGGTTGCCATAGTCACGGGAGCATGTGGTTGGCTCGGCACAGCGATGAGTCGAGGGCTTGCAGAGGCTGGCGCCCGCCTTGTCGTCACGAGCAGGGATGAGGCACGCGCCACGGAGTTCGCGGAAACTCTCCCCGGTAACGGCCACCTCGGATTAGGATTTAGCCAAGCCGATACGAATACCATTCCCGACTTCGTTTTGCAGGTGGTTGAGCGGATGGGCAAGATTGACGTGCTCGTGAACAACGCATATGGTGCCACCGCTCCGGAGATTGACGATGCAACCGCCGACGATTTCGATTACGCATATCATGTTGGCGTCACCGGATATTTTCTGCTTGCCCGCGATGTGATGCTGCACTTGCGCCAGCGTCAGGCACCGGGATCGATTATCAACATCGGCAGCATGTACGGTGTTATAGGAAGTTACCCGTCACTCTACGAAGGGCTGCCACTGAACAGCGCGCCCAATTACCATGCCCTAAAGGGTGGCTTGGTGCATTTAACCCGGCATCTGGCGACTTATTGGGCACAGTACGATATTCGTGTCAATACACTCAGTCCGGGACCGTTCCCGAAGCCGGCAATGCAAGCGAAGGCGGAAGGCTTTGTGGAACGGCTTGAGGAGAAGGTGCCTCTCGGTCGCATGGGCAGACCGGACGAGTTGAAGGGAATCGTGGTTCTGCTGGCTAGCGACGCCGGCAGCTACATTACCGGGCAGAACTACCTGGTGGATGGCGGGTGGACGGCATGGTAATTGTCACTGAAGTCATGTAATGTGGCAAATAATGAAGCCGTTACCGTGTATCTGTACCACGTTAGACGATAGTTTGGAATAATGCTTCACCGTGCGAACACATCAACATTTAGAGATTATACGCTACGCTTGAGAAGGATGAGCCTGTGAGATCTATCTGATTACAGGGACTTTGACCAAGAAATTTGGGACAGAGAACTTGATGAATTTGTGCCTGCTGTAATCTTTGACATGCACACGCCTTTGGTCAGAGGCACACAAGGGTACGGCGGACGATGCGAACAAACGGCATCGTTGGGAAATTGATTACCAAGACAAGTTGGCGTGGGCGGGAAAACTTTACCTAGGTAGCGGAATTCACTACCTTGTCCTCGGCACCCCAGTTGTTGAAATGGATGTAGAAGGGCATAATGACTGGATAGCCCGTCAGATGCGAGCAGATCCGCAGTCCGAAGTGAATATGATGGTTACGCCGGAGATGACACAAGACTACGTTGTCGCCCAAGTCAAGGAGAAAGATTTTTTTGGATTGAAGCCAGATCGGACTTTGGCGCCTAACCCAGCAAAGGCGCGCATTTGCGATTTTTTGCCCGAACCTTTGATTGAATTGGCGGACGATCTCGGGTAAGCAATCGCGATGCACCTATCCAAAAGAACGGGACCGGCCGATCCAGAAAATCTGAGCGATCTTCAACACTATACGAAACACTACCCCAAAGCTCAGTGGATTCTCGCCCACTGCGCGCGGGGCTTTAACGCGTTCATGTTAGAGGAATCGATCCACATACTCACGGGGATTCCGAATATCTGGTATGACACGTCGGCAGTAAATGATATTTACTCGCACTATCTCCTCATGAAGCATGAGAATCGAGCGTGAATTATGTTCGGGACAGATAACGCTGTGGCAGGCTGTGCGCGCGGCAAGTATATCACGTATGGTCAAGCGTGGGAGTTTTTTGGCGGATTCCCGGAACTGCGTCACTGCGATTCGACACCTACGTTTGTGGTTTATGAGCAACTTCGCCAGCACCGGCAAGTCGCGGATATGTTGGGGCTAACCCACACGGAAATCGAAGATTTCTTCTCGGGTAACGCTATCCGCTTTATTCAGCAGGTGCGGGCATCGCGGGATTAATGTGCTCGCCGACATCGCTTGGAAAACTGTATTTGTTTACCTGATGGTTTGAGTACCTTACATTGACTCCGGCTCACGACACCATCGGTTAAGCCTTGAATTTGGTGAACGAACAGCCGTGTATGCCGCAACCTCAAGGACTAGAAAATGAGTGATAAGACAGTTAGGTTATCCTATCGCGGTTTTGATGATTTCGACGCGAATACGCGCGGCTTGAATCTTCAGATCGATGATGTGTCCGGAACCGTGCATTTATCCAAGGGGGTCAATTACACCGATGAGATGGGAAACTGTAACCTGCGGGATCTTGAAGTAGTTTCCCGAACAAATTGGATTCGGAAAGCATTCTGGATTGAGAACCCCGCAGCTAACGCTGCCATGTTACTTCCATACATCTTGGAACAACCCGAGCCGGGGCATCGACTCAGCATTACAATCAATGACCGTCACACCGTATGGTTCGAGGAGCCGAAGGAGCGAGACTATTGGACGGATTGCTGGACACCCATACCTATTCCGGTCGAAGCGTTGAAGCCCGGATTAAATTCCTTCGTTCTTGCGGCGGAGGGTGAAGGATTGTGGGGATTTCTCATTGAACAGAGTTGTCAACCGAACCGTAGTGCAAAGAGCCAAGATGCCGGGCGTAACTGGGTAAACCATTCCCTTGGCGCTAATGACGCTTACGATGGAGAATACTTGATCCGGTTAAGGCTAGATCAGTACGCTTCACTTGGAATTATGGATTCGCTGACTGTGGACATC
Source organism: Candidatus Poribacteria bacterium (assembly GCA_028820655.1). Taxonomy (GTDB): domain Bacteria; phylum Poribacteria; class WGA-4E; order WGA-4E; family JAJDTR01; genus JAJDTR01. The sequence continues at coordinate 101,518 of JAPPIK010000026.1, forward strand.
GGAAACTTCGCGGCTGACGATGGCGTCGCCGCGCCACTGCAGATAAATCGAATTGCTCCCAATCTCCACGCAGACCTACCTACGGACACAAACGTTACCCTGAAGTGCCGCGTTGGATCGACCCCAGAATACCATGTGGATACATGGACGAATTGGTTTGACGCGGCGCAACCAAACTTGAATGATGAGGTGTCCCAATCACCGTCCAATTGTCGCTATCTACAGTGGCAGTTGATTTTGCTTACTGACAATCCATTGGTGACACCTTCCGTAGAGACTTTAGAGGTCGAAGTTGACGTGGACGCCAAAATGGAGCGAGATCCCGGCGCTTTTCAGGTATCCGAATGGAACCTCCCAAAAATCATACACGGATCTCACAATTTTTCATTTCTTCCATATACAGCAAGCCGGGCAGAAATTTTCCGTAAGCGCTGGAAACTTGATGATGTCATTGCAGGCGCGACTTCTGAGTTTGACAGGTTTCTTCGCCTCAGTGCCTGGACCCGACATCAGTGGGAGAATGGTTGGAACATGGGGGAAATTCACTTCTGTCCTCCGTGGGACGGCATGCTTATTTTGGAACTTGCCTCGCGGAAACTGAGTTTGGGGATGTGCACGCACTTTAATACTGTGTTTGTGCATGCGTGTTCTGCACTGGGGCTGATTGCCCGCACGGTGGTAATCGGGAGGCACTGTGTTGCCGAAGTATGGTCGGAAGAATTTGACAAATGGATTATGGTGGACACTGGCGGTGATTCTCACGATGAGACGAAAGCAACATACTGCTACACCCGAAACGGTGTACCGATGAGCACACTGGAAATCCACAACGCCTGGGTTAATCAGGATTTCGACGGGCTGGCAATTGAACCCGAACATGCGGCAAAACGCTTTGCGGATACCCTTACCAGTCGAACGGCGCTCTTTGATTTCTTCTGCATCAACCCACGCAACGATGAACTCCAGTCCCTCAGTCCGGGAGAACCGGAGCATGGCAAGATTTCCTACCACTACGATGGTTATCTGTGGTGGAAAGACGATAGTACTCCACCGAATCCGTGGTTCTCTCGGCAGTCCAGCAGAGTTGGCGATTTCTACTGGACGCCAAATCGGACAATGATTTACCTGAGTGAATCTGCACACCCGGAAGTGCTGGATGTCGATCTAACTACCACCATGCCGAACTTTAAACACTATCTAGTACAGCGGAATGATGGCGACTGGGAGTTGCAACCGAACCGTTTCAGTTGGAAGTTAATCCTCGGGCAGAACCAATTGCGCGTGAAAGCCGTTAGTCAGTTTGGCTGGGAGGGTAAGGACAGTCATGTGGTGCTGAAACGTAGCGTGTAATGCGGTGTAAAGAAATATGGTAAGTCACAATGTTGTAGGCATGGATAATGTATTGACCAATGTGTGAAAAGACAAATTCAAGAACCGATGCAGATTAGCACTGATTAACAAGAGGGTAGACAATGCCCGCTACGGAGAATTTGATGAAGAAGCCACGATTGATTTATTACAACGATGCCCACCATTTTCACGGCAAGCGGATAGAACCCCCTGCTTCAATCCACATGCTGCAATGGCCCGTTGACGAAGTTCTTGGCACAGGCGTGGACCTTTTGGTGCTCGGGCTTGGCTACGCTGATGTCTACTTCCACAATAGCAAAGTTGGACGCGTTGTGGGGCAGATGAAGGAGGTGTGGGAGAACTACATCGACTGGCGGATTATGCGCATGGTTGCGGAAGCTGAAAAGTTGGGAACTGACCAGGTACGCGAGGTGATAAAGCGCGGCACCCAGATGGGGCTTACCGTATTCCCGTCACTTAAGCTTCAGGCAAGTAATCTGCCTGGGAGCGAGCGATGCGGCTTGCTGAAATGGGAGCACGGCGCAGAGGTTTGTATCGGCGAGGAGGGACGCGCGGAGTGGTGCTACGACTTTGCCCATGAACTCGTTAGGCGGGACAAACTTGCGGTGCTGCGAGAAATGTTAGAGGACTATGAGGCGGACGGCATTGAACTCGACTTCATGTTTGATCCTTTCTACTTCAAACAGTCAGAAATCGAAAACAACATCCCGTTAATGAACAGTTTCATGGCCGAAATCCGAGAGATGGCATCGCAGATCGGGAACCAACAGGACAGGCAAATCCCAATCATGGCGCGTGTATGCCTTAACAGAGAGGATAATCTTAGAATTGGGCTTGATGTTGAAACTTGGATCCGGGAGGGAAGTATCGATTTCGTCGTCGGTCAGGACGAGGTTGTCCTGACCGAAACACAACCGAAGCCTCGCTGGCTGCCCGACGCCGCAAATGCAGTCGGTGGTGCCGCTTACTACCGTCCTCCAAGGCGCGTTTATGACGAGCGGGTTGGTATGCCAAGTATTGAGATGTACAACGCTTTGGCGCAGACTCTGCATTGGGATGGATGGGCCGGCATGTATGACGGATATTTGTCTTGGCCATTCAGCGAACGAGAGTACCAGATTTTGCGCGAAGTGGCGTACCCCGAAGTCCATGCGCGGAGTCCCAAGCGATATCTACTTCAGCCACGAGAGGGAGAGAAGAGCGCACCTACAACAACACCAAAACGGCAATTACCTGTCACTCTTGCCGAAGGAAAAACTGAATCACTCGACATCTGGGTTGCTGATAACATCGAGAGCGCGAAGCAGGACGGAGAGATGAGAAAACCTATACTCACCGTTCGGTTCTCTTTTTTCTGCATAGAAGACGAGATCGAACTCCGTTTCAACGGCAGAGTGTTACCTTGGGAGGATGCCGAGATTACCGACGAACGGACTTTGACAATGCAAGTCAATCTCCCGGGATACATGCATATTCAGGCACCGCTGGGCATGTCCGCGCATTGGTTCCGATATAAGCTGGAGTTGGAGGACCTCAAAAGGGGCAATAATACGCTTGAAATTGAGACCAAAAAGTTTGATACGACGGCGGGGTTTAAGCGCAGCGTCAACGGAGTCGAGATACAAACGCGATACAAAGATTTCGTTCGCCCTGAAGGGTTAGAACTGGAGAGCATCCCACCCAAAGTGTAAAAACATAGGAAAGTGAATTTTTTCTAAGTTCTCCTCCGGTGCGTCCAGAATGTGGTGTTGTTATACTGCGTCTGCCACCGCAACGGCTAATGCACTCTTAGCGTTCACGAGTCGGACGGTCAGCAAAGGTTTGGAGATACAAACTGAGTGCAGCATAGTCATGAGGAGTTCACCTCGGTCTGACCATGACAATTCTCCTTCAGATTTTTAGGATGAATCCTAGAATCCAAGGAAAATCCTGATGGCAGAAACACAATCATTCTTGGCATTCGATCTCGGCGCCGAAAGCGGGCGAGGCGTGCTCGGACGATTCGATGGCGAGAAAATCGCGTTGGAAGAACTGCATCGGTTCCCAAACGGCGGCGTGCGTGTATTGGATAGCCTTCATTGGGATGTGCTGGGGCTGTGGAGCGAGATGAAAAATGCTCTATCGCTCTGCGCACTCCGTAAGGAGGAACTCAACGGGCTCGGGGTTGACACGTGGGGCGTTGATTTCGCGCTCATCGGAGTAGACGATTCGCTCTTGGGACTTCCGTACCACTACCGCGATTCGCGTACAGACGGAATGTTGGATAAAGCGTTCGATCGTCTTTCGCGCGAAAAAATTTTTGCGCACAGCGGCGCGCAGTTTATGCAAATAAATACGCTCTATCAGTTACTCTCAATGGTGATTCGCGAATCGCCGCTGCTGAAAATTGCCGACACACTCTTGATGTTACCTGATCTGTTCAATCTCTGGCTGACCGGGCGGGTAGTGTGCGAATTCACGAACGCAACTACGACACAATTTTATAACCCGCGCCAGAAATGTTGGTCACGAGAGATTTGCGAAGCATTTGACATACCGTATCACCTTCTTCCGGAAGTGGTTCAACCCGGCACACATATCGGGACGCTACTCCCCACCGTGTCAGATGACACGGGGTTGGGTGAAATACCCGTGATCGCCCCCGGGAGCCACGACACCGCATCCGCTGTTGCAGCGGTGCCGGCGCAGTCTGAGAATTGGGCTTACATCAGTTCCGGCACGTGGTCATTGATGGGAATTGAAATCCCCAAACCGATAATTTCCGATCAGGTACTTCGTCTGAATTTCACCAATGAAGGCGGCGTAGCGGGCACCATTCGATTTCTGAAGAATGTCATGGGGTTGTGGCTGCTGCAGGAATTCCGCCGGACATGGGCGCGGAGCGGCCGGGAGATGTCCTACGACCAGCTTATCCAGCTTGCAGTAGCCGCTCCGCCGTTCACTTCTTTGATCGAGCCGGATGATGAGAAGTTTCTGAGCGCCGGTGACATGCCGTCGCGTATCATCGAGTATTGCAAGCGCACCGGACAGACACCTCCGAGAGATGAAGGCGAAATCGTTAGATGCATACTGGAGAGCCTCGCGCTAAAATACCGGTGGGTCGCGGAAAAACTTTCGCTTGTCAGTGGAAGCCCAATTGATGTTATCCATATCGTCGGCGGCGGTGCCAAGAACAGGCTCCTGTGTCAATTTGCTGCCAATGCAGCGGGTGTGCCGGTGGTAGCCGGACCGACGGAAGCGACTGCGGTCGGCAATATCATGGTGCAGGCTATTTCGACCGGGTTAATCGACTCGATTTCCGACGCGCGCGCAGTCATCCGTCGGTCATTTGAATTGGAGAATTATGAACCGGAAGATTCGGAACAGTGGGATAGCGCTTATGAGCGATTTCTTGCTATAACAGGTTTGAGTTGAAAAACCTTAAAGATAATATGGACAGAATCAAGCTTGCCATAGTGGGCTGCGGCGGCATGGGCACCCGGCATCTTTACGGGCTGCGGGAACTCTCGCAAACGCCGTTCTGTAATGTCGAATTGGTCGCGCTCTGTGATATACAACGTGAAAATGCCGAACTTGCCGCCTCGGAAGCCGAGAGTCTTTTGGGGGTTCGACCTTTAATCTTCACGGATTTGGCGAAGATGGTACGTCAAGTACCCGACTTGGCGGCGGTCGATGTTGTGACCGATCCATCGGTGCACCACAGTGTTGCCTGTGAGGCCATGGATCTCGGACTGCATGTTATTGTCGAGAAACCGATGGCGATCACCGTTAAAGCTTGTAATAGGATGATAGAGTCCTCCGAGCGGAACAATCGTCTGCTGTCGATCGCCGAGAACTACCGCCGGGACGTTTCCGCACGATTGGTACGGCATCTCTTGGAGACAAACGCAATAGGCGAACCTTACTTGGGTTTGTTTCACACGTTGAGTCCGAGTAACGCCATTTTCATCACGCCGTGGCGGCATCTCAAATTGAGAGGAGGTCCGATCATAGACCTTGGCGTTCACTTTACCGATATGATTCGCTATCAACTGGGAGATGTCGAAGAGGTCTATGGGAATGTAAGACTGGTCGAGCCGACAAGGCGGAAGCCGGAGAGAATACACGACACGTACACATTCTACCGAAACCGATTCGAAGCGATGGAGGCAGAAGTTCCGGCAACCGCGGAAGACACCTCGGTCGCCATGTTTCGAATGGAGAGCGGGGTAACTGTCAACTGGATTGTGGGACTAAGCGGTCACGGGAGTTGCGGCGGCGAGCGAATCTTGGGAACAGGCGGCAGCATCGAAGGCTTCGGGACTCGAGGCGGCAGAGTCAGTCTGAAACGGAGATCGGAGGAGGAAAAAAGCTTTGAAGAGATTCTTGAAACAACTGACGGTTTCACGTTAGAACCGCTGGCGGAGCATTTTTTCCCTTCTCGGATCGCCGCCGGCGATAAAGCGGTTGATTGGAAGCTAATTGCACTGGAGTATTACGAACTGGCGGAGGCAATCCTTCATGGACGGCGCATAGAGGTAGACGGCATTTCGGGAATGAAGGATGTCGCCGCAGTTTACGCCATATTCGAGTCTTCCAAGTTGGGGCGCGTTGTGAAAATGAGCGAGGTTGAATCCTGTCAGGTTTACGACTATCAGTCGGAAATTGACGAAGCCCTAGGAATCGAATAACGGGAATTCAAGATGACCGCTTTACGATGGTCAAGAGTCAATTATCATGGAATATCGTAGATTCGGGCAAACTGACATGAAGCTGAGCGCCATCGCGTTGGGCGGATTGCTTGCGCATTACGAAGGCGTGCGCGGTCATCCACCAGCCGACGAAAAGCGGCGAATATATCTGCGGGCGTCCGAGTTGGGAATAAATCTGTTTGACATGGGCTACGGCGATGAAGTGCACATACCGGAGGAACTTAAGGGGCCAAGTGAGGAGCGTTACTTTTCCCTGAAAGTGGGCGCACCGCGAGCGCAAGACTTGGAGGGATTGATCGACGCGCAGTTAAGAAATCTGCACCGAGAGGCAATAGATATTCTTCGAGTGCATCACTCCGCCTTCACAAGGGACGCGCAACTGGCGGAGCGCATAGACGAACTAAATCGCGCTGGCAAGGTGAGATCGCTTTGCCTGATTCGCCACCACCGCACGGATCAGGAAGCATACGCCGAACGAGGTCCGGAACCGGAGGCGGATGCCGACTTGGTCATTTACAACTACGTTTGCCGCTGGCAGGCGCCGGGAATCGAACTTTCGGCTAACGCTGACAAAGGAGTGCTCATCATGAAAGCGCTCGGCAGCCAGTGGTTAAGCTGGGAGGACAAGACGCGTACCGACTGGAGTAACGCCTCCAAGGAGACCATCGTCAAACTCTCTGCACGCGGCGAGGCGATGTGGGACGATTTAGAGCTTGCTTTTCCCATAATCGCCGGTCCTTGGCATGAACTGGCCGATCCCGGCGAGGAGATTCCTAGGACAGAGCGGGCGGTGCAGTGGGTGTTGAAGAATAGGGGCGTCAGCAGTGTTTTGGTGGCATTCGCAAGTGCCGCAGAGGTAGAGGAGGCCCTGGGCGTTAAGTAGCGATCTTGAGGTTAGGTCGGTGATCGGGTGCCCGGTTCGGTTTGTAGTAGTGCGATTTATTGTGCATCTAATTATAACAATCTTCAATCGTCAGATTGCCAGCAAGTTTATGTGATTGTGAACCTGAAAGACTGTAAAGTAAATCACCAAAAATAAAGCTAGTTGTGTGCATCATGGGCACTCACGAATAAGAGGACGCAAGCATGGCAAAAACGTATAGAGTAGGAGTTGTCGGGTGCGGCGGAATGGGACGTTCCCATACGGGTGCATGGACGGATCATCCGGCGGCGAAAGTGGTTTCCGCCGCAGATATCAACGAAACACAATTACAGAATCTTGCGGAACAGTTCTCGATTCCCGAAGTCTTTACCGACTATAACGAGATGTTTGCGAAAATGGACCTTGATATCGTGAGCATTCCGACATGGCAGGGAGTTCGGGCGGAAATCACGGTCGCGGCGGCAGATGCGGGAATCAAGGGCATAATCGGCGAAAAACCGATGGCGGCGTCCATGGGCGGCGCCAACGACATGATTGAAGCCTGTGACAGAAATGGCTCCAAACTCGTCATCGGGCATCAGGGCAGATTCGACACAACCAACACGGAAATCCGACGTTTAGTCGCCGACGGTGCAATCGGAGAGCCTACGATGGTCTACACGCGCGCCAAGCCCATGGCGGGGTTACTCAACACCGGTACGCACGCGATTGACGGATGGCGTTATATGCTATCCGATCCGGAAACACTCTGGGTCATAGGACAAACAGGGCGAGAGAGTGATAGATGGGAACGCCGCAGCCGCTGTGAAGACCTGTGCATGGGATTGGTTTGCTTTGAAGGAGGCACCCGCGGCATTTACGAGGGCGACCTGCCGGAACCAATGGTGCAGATGCCGCGTATCTACGGCACGGACGGCCAAATCTCAACTGGAGAAAAAGGTGCCATCCTACTTCAAAATTCCAATGCAGGCGGATGGCAGGAAATCCAGCCGGGGCCGGCGGAAACAAACCAATACCAAGAAATGCTGGATTGGATGGAGGGTCGGATTCCCGAACATCGCAGTACCGGGCGGCAAGCGCGATATACTCTGGAGATCATGATGGCGATTTACGAGTCGCTGCGAATCAAGAACGTCGTCACCATGCCACTGGAAACAAGGGAATCGCCTCTTGAGTTGATGGTGGCGGATGGCACACTTCCCGTGCTTGAAGAGGGGCGTTACGATATTCGCAAGCCGTTCCCCGAGCAGGCTAAATGAGGACTGTCTACTATTCAAAATCGCCGATAGAACCGATCGTTATAATCTGGGAGTTGATGGTGTCAATCGCGAATATCAGCGGAAGCAAGACTTCGTGGTGAGGACAATCTAGTAAGGAGAATAAAATGGCCACAAGTGAGAATCCTAGCGTCACAGATGCATTGGACTACAGTCGTTCGTTTATGATGTGGGATGCGCCTTACAATCCCAACGACGACCGGAAGCCGGGACACATGCCTTGGGGCAACAGCGCGCGCATCCAATTTGATGCGCGGTGCGAGTTGTCCAACAGCAGATTGGGCGAGCGGGAGGAATACTTCCTCATCACGCCGTGTCGAACCGAGTGGATGTACCGCTCAGACACCTTATTCCAGACCCCGAACTACGAATATTGCGGCGTCTGGTCCCGAAGTGAGTTCATGGGGCTTGGCGGCGCACAGCACCGTAGACGGGGAAGCGGCGTGCCCCAATACATCAAGGACAACTTCTCGGACTATCGAGTTACCACAACGCCTTTTCCTGCCGCCCAAGTTCTTGAGAATGACGAAGAGATTATCGATGCCACGCTAAATGACCTACTACTCATAGGGCGGACCGAGATATGGAACGATGATCAAGGGATGAGCGCCATGGTGGAATACCCCGTTAAGACGATGAACATCCATCCGGAACGAAAACGGTTTCAAGTGGATACCGGTCCGCTGCTTTTCCCGGATCTCTCTCTCACGGTGGATCGACAAATCGAATGCTTTTCAATCGCCTTTGTCTGCTACAACACGTTTGATTCGGCGGAATTTATCCTGCGCGTTCCCATTTTGGTGGATGATACCTCCGGTGTTAGTTCAGTGCCCGACTACGCCGACGTTCGGCGTCTGCCGGCGAAAAACACAATCCTTGCGGCAGAGTGATGAATACGGGAAAAAAGTACGTAGTGGAACCGGGGCAAATGCGGGTTTCGGATTTCATATACTATCAAGTGACACTCTCGATTTCTATACACGTGTCGCCCCTCTGGGGCTAGGTTTCTTTGGGATTCCAATTTTCTATACACATGCCGCCCCGCCGGGGCTAAGAACCTCTACCCGTGAATGTTACTTGCCGAAAGAATAATTCCGATAGTGATAATGGTGTGCTCTCAAGTAACACTCCACATTGCGCTCCGCTGGAGCGCGGAGATTGGGCGCATCACGATTCTATTGACATTGCACTCCGCTGGAGTGACAACCAGACGACGAAGGAACACTTTTCACGGCTAGTCATTGAGCCAAAAGGAATGTTACTTGCTGAAAGAATTATTCCGACAGGGATAATGGCACGCTATCAAGGAACACTCCACATTGCACTCCTCTGGAGTGCAGACGCGATGGAGAATCATGTACTATTGACATACCACTCCGCTGGAGTGACAACCAGACCACGACGGAACACTTTTGTCCACCAGCCATAGAGCGAAAAATGAATGTGTCCCGCTGATGGATTGTAATCGCAAACTAACAGTTTGCGGTACGAGAGTGTTATCCGCGGAATGAATTATTCCGATAGGGATAATGGCGCGCTTTCAATCTCTCAATCTAGTAACATGCTTGAGACTTCGCAGGAAAAGTGTAGGAGGCATGAAAAATGATTATCGACACGCATCTCCACGTATGGAGCGATGACATTTCGCGCTATCCGTTTGCCGACGGCCGCACAAATGTTGAAGATGGCTCGGTCGAACTGCTGAATCAAACCATGGCTGAAGCGGGGGTCGACAAGGCGGTTATTGTTCAACCGATATACTACCTGTATGACAACCGGTACGTTGCCGACTGTTTGCGCCGGTTTCCGGGGAAATTTGAGGCTATCGGATTGGTTGACAGGAACGCGCCAGACGCGCCGGATCGCCTTGAACGCTTGGTGAAGGAGGACGGGTTCAGCGGACTGCGGATTCACCTAGCTAGACCGGATGACCCTTCGGAGTGGGCGGCACCCAAACAGAACGCCACTTGGGAGCGTGCCGAAGAGCTTGGATCGCTCTTTATCGTGTTTGGACCTGCTTCCGATTTGCCCGCCGTCGAACCGATGATTCGCAGGTATCCAAGCGTTCCCGTGATTCTTGACCATATCGGCGGCGCGCCGATTGACGAAGATGAACCGTATCCTCTTCTAAACAACGTACTTCGGCTGGCGGAATGCCCCAATGTTTACGTAAAGTTTACCCCGCAGGATCACAAATCGGCTTTACCATACCCGCATGAGGATACGTTTCAGACTTACCGTCGAATATACGACGCGTTTGGACCCCAGCGCCTGATGTGGGGCACGGACTATCCGGGGGTTCTTCGGAACATTGGCTACCTCCCCGCGTTGGATCTTTTTCAGACGCATCTCGATTTCTTGACTGGCGAAGACAAGGAATGGTTATTTCACAAAACCGCGTCAAAATTGTGGAAATTCTGCGATTGAGAATCGCAGAATGCACTCACTTGAACTCACGACGGTGTAAGAATATGCGGGAGATTCCGGCACGAAATACCGGACTGTTTCACTACAAACCATCTGGCATCTTTTTTCCTTCCTAAAGACGAGGCGATAAGTACATAACAGTAGGTTATGGAACTCTTAGACATCCTTACGGTAGGAGTTGTCATCGGTTTGGCCGCGTTGATACAGAGCGCCGTAGGATTCGGGTTCCTAGTGTTCGCCACTCCTCTAATCCTGTGGATTGGTTTCCCGCTGCCTGCCGTTGTCACGCTTGTGTCAACGTGCTCTACCCTACAAGCGGCGCTCGGCGCCCGACATCTCAGAGCCTCGGTGCCATGGCGCTTGACTTGGACTGCAACCGCGGTTCGTTTAGTCGCAGTGGTCATCGGACTGTACCTGCTCACGAAGATTGTCACTCTGGATGTGAACTATGTCAAGTTAGTCGTAGGCAGCATCGTAGGTTTGATCGTCATCGCCAAACTGCTCTGCCAACCTCAACCGGTAGAGAAAGCGCACTGGGGGTGGGCGGGATTCGCATTCGTTATAAGCGGATTGCTCTCCGGTATTTGCGGTATTGGCGGACCTCCGCTAGTGATTTGGTCTACGCTTCAAAACTGGCCCACCAACAAAATACGGGGATTCCTTTTCGCGGTTCTCGCCATATCAACCCCACTACAAATCCTTCTGTTGGGGCTAACGTTTGGCGTAGGACTTTTCAAGTATGTCGCCATCGGGTTCGCGTTTTTCCCGGTCGCATTATTGGGATACGGTGTAGGTCTCCCCATCGGGAATCGCATGCGCAAAAGGCGCCATCGTCTGATAGTTGACATCATACTCCTGCTCGTCGCCGCTAGTACGGTGTTCGGGGCAGTCATATCGAAGTAGCGTTAAGGCACCATGAGTTCAACAGAAAGTTGTGGTAATGGAATGGGAACTGGGAGTTTTGCAATTCCATCTAATGCAATGTTACTTTCCCGATCAATCGAAAGCGGGTAGCAGCAGAAAATGAAAGAAAATGCCAGCATAAATCACGCCATGGGATGGGCACTTGTCGGTTGCGGCGGTGCCGGCAGATCGCACGCGCGGTGGGCGTCGTCCACAACTGACATCGTGATACGCGGTTTCTGCGACACTCAGCCTGAAGCCGCGAGACGTTGCCACGAGGAATACGGTGGTGAGTATTACACTACAAACCCGGAGCGAATCTTTGCGGATACCGAAGTGGATATTGTGTCTATCGCAACCTCGCACGGTTCCCATGCCGATTTGGCGGTGGCCGCCTTGAACGCGAAAAAGCACCTCTTTTTGGAAAAGCCCATGGCGATGTCTACCGCCGATTGCCTCCGCATCTACGAGGCGATGAGGGTTGCCGGCACAAAAGTCATGATGGATTTTACGATACGTTTCAGTGGGACGGCACGAGCCATCAAGCAACGACTTAACGCCTCAAAGGTGAGCCACGCTCAATGTATGGTAGCCAAAGGCGATTTGAGCCGATGGCAATGGGATCCCAAAGAAGGGGGAGGCCCGCTATTCGACGTTGGGGTTCACGCCTTGGATCTTCTTTGTTGGATGCACGCCTCGGATCCGATTGAGGTCCATGCCACGGGCGGAAGGGTCACCCATCCCGACGAATTGGAAGGCACGGGCGTGGTGGACACGGCTGCGGCAACGCTTCGGTTTGCGAACGGTTCAGTGGCAACATTCTTGATGAGCGATGCCGGTAGAAACACGATGGTTTCCAAATGGTTCTTCGAGTTCTTTGATGGAGACCAGTCGGCAGTATTATATGAGCATTTCAAGACGGTCACTTTCGGCGATGGTGAAACACTGTCGCCGCCCCCGCTCGAGCGTTTGCCGCGGCTCGTGGAAGCGATTCGCAATGATACCGAACCGTACGTACCGGCTCGCGCCGGCCTCCTTTCCACCTTGTTGGTCGAAAAAATCATCGCGTCAATTCAAACCGGATTACCCCAGAGAGTTGAGTTTCCACTCTAAGGTGCCTCGGGCAATAAGACATCGGTATCTAAGGGTGATTTGACTCTAACGGAATACGTAAACCTTTCGGCGCGGCGATAGGGGATGTCATGCCTCAATCCGCGGCGCACGTTCAGTTCCGCCTATTCATGCACCTCAAATATGTGTTCCGCCCAACCTCAAGAAAGGGCGTCTGATGAAAATCGGTTATTCAACTTGGGGAATGCCCACGTTGCCCGTTGAAACCGCCCTGGCACATCTTGCCGCGCTCGGGTTTGATGGCGTCGAACTCACCGTCATTCCGGGCTTTAGTACAGAACTCGATACGTTGGGTTCAGCGGAGCGAAGGCGGATCCGTCGGCTATTGAATCAACACGGGTTGGATCTTCCTGCCGTGGCTGCACACCAGCCCCTGCTTGCTACGGAGAAGGAAGTGCATGCGGAGAGCTGGCGGCGCCTCACCGCAAGCGCAGAGCTATGCGTCGACCTAGCGGACGCCGAAGGCGTACCGGTACTGAATACTACATTGGGAAGCGACCCGAACGAATGGAATGCGCAGCAAGATTTAATTCTTGAGCGCGTTGGCGCTCTAGTGGATTACTGCAGCGCCCGCGAGGTTGTTCTTGCCATTGAGCCGCATGTCGGCGATGGACTGAATTCCCCGGAACGATCCTTGTGGCTGCTCAAGGAAATCGATTCTCCCTATCTCAAACTTAACTTTGACATCAGCCATTTCGAGGTGCAAGGGATGCCCACCGCCGAGGTTATCCAAATTCTCGCGCCGCACACCGCCCATACTCACGTAAAAGACCAGCGAGGAGTTGTACCGGATTATGAATTTCTCATACCGGGCGAAGGTCCCTTCGATTTCGCGGGGTACCTCAAACTGATGCGAAAGGCAGGATATGACGGCTATATTACCGCCGAGGTCAGTATGCAGGTGCAGGGGCGGACGGATTACGATCCGTTAGAGGCGGCTGAGTTGACGTACCGCACCTTGGACAGCGCCTTCCGGGAGGTGGGCATTAGTCGGCAAGTGACTTAAGGGGTACCGGAACAATCAAGTGCTACGTGGATTGAATTCTTTTCTTAGTCATGAGCGAGTTCACATCACCAGCCGAAATTGGTTTTTTGTTTTCGATCTTATGACAGAAGATTACTACTACAAAGTGTGTTCCGAGGGGAAAGGGCTGGTGGGCAGTGCCCACCCTACAGGCTCATGAGTTTGTTGCACAACGGTGAAAATCTATGAAAACTGAATATCGCGCATGCATAGTTGGATGCGGTCGAATGGGCGGCACCATCGACGAAGAGGTGCGAGGAGGCACGAATGCGATTCTTCTGCCGTACTCACATGCGGCGGGCTATACGGCGTGCGAGCGGACGACTATCGTCGCCGCCGCGGATGTAGTTGAGGAGAATCTGGAGCGCGTCTGCTCGAAGTGGAACATCCCCAAAAGGTATACGGATTTCCGGGAGATGGTTGAGAAAGAAGCGCCGGACATTATTAGCGTCGCAACCCGACCGGGCAATCATGCGGAAATCACCGCCTTTGCCGCAGAACACGGCGTGAAGGGAATCTACTGCGATAAACCCCTCTGTGCGTCAATGGATGAAGCCGACGCAATGGTCGAAGTCTGCGAGAAGAATGGCGTGAAATTCAATCTGGGTACGCAACGACGATACACGCCGGGATATGTCAAGATGCGTGAAATTGTTGAAAGCGGTGAGATTGGAGAGCGGCGGTCGGTGATCGCCCACGCATCCGGCGGCGCCCTTTGGGGATACACGCACGCAGCGGATATGCTGCTCTTCTTTTCCGGTGATTCCGAGGTGGAGCATGTACAGGGAAGTGTGGAAGTGGAGGATTCAGATTTTGAAGACAATCGGACAGAATTCGATCCAAATGTCGTCATGGGCTACGTGAAATTCAAGAACGGGACTCATGGCGTGAGTGTTCCCGGCAGCGCCTACGAATTTGAGGTCGAGTGCACTGACGGGGTCGTACGGTCTTTGAATAACGGAAATCAATTCCAAGTACGCAAACGGTCAGAAGCATCTGGCGGACTAGAACACGTCGATTTTCCAGATTACGAACGGAAAAGCGGAACAGTCGGGTGTATCGAGGACATCGTTGATGCCATCGATACGGGTAGAGAAACTCAAGGCAACATCCGTCTGGCTCGAATCAGTACCGAGATTACTTTCGGAATCGTGGATTCACAGCGCCAGAAGGGTGCACGGGTAATGATGCCGATGGAAAACAGAGGCTTATACGTGGGGAGATGGTAGCGAGAGGCTGAATGTTCGCCGACAGTCGTCCGAGGGCTAATTGGGCAGTGGAAACGATTACTATTGCAGAGGAGGTTTCATGGTGGAAGAACGTACGATTGTTGTTGGGTTTCACTAAGATTTTGGCGCGTTATGGCGATATAGGCACTCGAAAGCCCTTTCAAGATTATCGATCACTAACGGATTTCCGTTCAACCCAACCTACGTCTGCCCACGCAATGCCACGAAATCCCCATCTAGATTACACTCATCTTGGACATACTTAAACGTCGTGCAGTGGATACAGTTTGCGGTCCTGTTTGTGGAACTGAATCTCGCCGCCGGCAGGGTCATGTACGCTTGGTTCGGACACGACATAGATTGCGCCCGCCCATGATTCAAATCCCTGTCTAAAATGGGCAGTAGATTTAATCCCGAGGTAACGCATTTTGCGGGGATCCAATCCGAGAGTTCGTGCAAACGCAGTATCAAACGGCTGTTCTCTTTCGGTGACCAGCAGCACATGAATTCCGCCCTGCCTGATGTAGGCGGACTGCCCCATGTGACCTTCCAATCCCGCCTTCATGGGTCCATCATAATGGAAGCGGCCATCCGAGAGGGCGACGACTTCAACGGTCATGGTTACGGGTTTCCCTTGCAGCGGGGACGACTTGCCGCCAACATCAAGAGTCAGTTTTGCTCCAACGCCTGCTTGTTTACACTCCTCCACAGCTTCAGGGTCAACCATGTAGAGGATACACGCGTCTTCCAATCCGGCATCAATGAATGTCCGCAACATGCCGGTACTGTCACCGGGCGTACCGCCGCCGGTATTGTCGTTCCTGTCCGCAAACATCACCGGGTATTCGCCCTGGGATTCGGCTTTGGCTAGCAGGTCCCGAGTTGAAGGCATCGGAATGTGCCAATCTGCCCGGCGTTCCCAAATCCATTCTCCCAATTCGTCGGCGTAGCGTTGCGCCACCCCTTGATTGTCATCGGTGACGACATACACGGACGCGCCCAAGTCGGGGATGTCCGCCAATGGATAGCAGGTAGCGATTGAACCGCAAATCACTCCCGGCTGCGCCTCAATTCTGTGTAATTCGGCGATGGCTTCTCGCATAGGAGAGTGGGCTGTGACCTGATTTACTCCCCAAATGAGGGGAATCTGATGAAGAGCCATGGTGGGACGCACGCCGTCACGCAGAATTCGCGTGAGTACATCCGCACATTCCCGGCTTCTCGCCGCCTGATCGATCTCCGGGTAAGTTTCCCTTCCGATTAGCACATCAGCCATCTCGACCATGCGGTGAGAGACGTTGCTATGAATGTCCAACTGTGCGAGAATTGGTACGTCAGGACCAACCAAGTTCCGCACTGCGCTCAGGATATGCCCTTCGCCATCATCAATTGCTTCCGCTACCATCGCTCCGTGCAGCTCCAGCAGTATACCGTCAATTTCCCCCGCCGCGGCGATTCCGTCCAGCAGATGGCCGAGGATAACGTCGAAAATGTGCCGTGGCGTTGGACCGCTGGGGTGGGCGTTCGCATAGACTGTGGGGATGAGTTCGAAACCGTGCTTTTCCGCGCCGTCAAGGAAACCGCCAATCGGGGTGTTCGTGCCGCGAAACTTGTCGAGAATTTCCTCACCTCGCAAGTAGCCATAGTGTTCGTCACGATAGCTTTCCCACGTTGTAGTGACCGGCGTGAACGTGCTGGTTTCGTGACAGATAGTACCCGTAACAACTCTCATTGAAAGATGTCCCTTCCATGTTTTCAGTGTAGCCTATGACATTGCGATTGGCGCCATTATATGTCAATTTAACAGATAGATTCAAGGGGGATTT
The DNA here is from genome assembly GCA_028820655.1 of Candidatus Poribacteria bacterium. Taxonomy (GTDB): domain Bacteria; phylum Poribacteria; class WGA-4E; order WGA-4E; family JAJDTR01; genus JAJDTR01. Next base: position 118,280 of record JAPPIK010000026.1, read on the forward strand.
TCTGTTGACGCTCTACGAACGAAGTTGATAAGATAATCGCTAACGGAAGCTAAAAAACACAAGTTAATGGATTTGGAAGGTTGGAAGATTCGTTTCCACGTTTCCTCATTGAGACATTCTTCTGGTTCGGATTATGGGTTCGTCCTTTTTCTATAAAAAATGAAGGTCGCATCTTGGATTTGACAATCGAAGAACGACCTCTATCGCACTTGCTGATTAAGATCCCTATCGCCTTCGTTAACCACCCATTTGATTGCTCCTTATTTGTTCACTTAACCTATCCGCGCAGTCGGTCCTTAGTCATTCGTTTGATTAACTCTTGATAGAAACAATGAAAGCAGAGTAGTCAAACAGAGATCTGCTGGATTTGACAATCCAGCGGGAGCCGCGAGGCGGCTAGCGCGCCGTGGTTTTCGTTAAAATACGAGATTGGTTATCGAAATTTCCTCACTGCAGGCTTTATGGTTGATAAAATGAAGATATCGCTAATTCGCTGGTTACTTTTTTCGGCGCTCATTGCTCTATTCGTGCTTCACAAGGATTTTTGGTTCTGGCGTAACCCCACCCTAGTGATTGGATTACCCGTTGGATTGGTCTACCACATAATGTTCTGTGCCGCGGTCACCGTGTTGATGGTGCTTCTCGTCAGGTATGCTTGGCCCTCCCATCTTGAAATCGACGAGGACACGGAAGACAAATGACCATTCTTGTAATATTCACATATCTCGCACTTGTGTTGATTGTCGGCACCTTAAGCCACAGGTTCTTTCGAGGTACCGGCGAAGACTATTTCGTCGCCAGCCGCACCATCGGACCATTTGTCCTGTTGATGTCCCTCTTCGGGACAAACATGACGGCCTTTTCCATCCTGGGCGCTTCGGGGGAAGCCTACCACAAGGGAATCGGTGTGTTCGCCCTAATGGGTTCGTCTTCGGCGCTCGTTATTCCAACCATCTTCTTCTTTGTGGGCACAAGACTTTGGGCGATCGGCAAAAGGCACGGGTATTTCACGCAGGTCCAATATATCCGAGAACGGTGGAATTCGGAGAGTTTGGGGCTGTTGCTTTTTGTCGTCTTGGTCGCGCTGGTGGTACCGTACCTGCTGATCGGTGTGATGGGAGGCGGTCAAACCCTTGCGATTATCACCGGCGGCCAAATTCCCGAATGGGTTGGCGGATTGCTTGTTTGCGGCGTGGTTGTCACTTACGTTTGTTTTGGCGGGATGCGCGGCACTGTGTGGGCGAACACGCTTCAAACGCTCGTATTTATGACCTTGGGCGCCGTGACTTTTGTTACGATCGTGGCGAAGATGGGAGGACTATCGAACGCCATGGCGACGGTTGACCAAGATCTGTTGATGCAATCCAACCGAATCAGACCGCTGGAGTTGATGACGTACATCTTAATTCCCGCCGCGGTTGGGATGTTCCCGCACATCTTCATGCATTGGCTCACTGCGAAGAGCGCGCGTACATTTCGCTATCCGATCATATTTTATCCGGTATGCATTGCAATTGTATGGATTCCGAGTGTGTTGCTCGGCGTATTGGGAAGCGGTGATGTCACCGGGTTGGAAGGGCCTCAAGCCAACACGATCCTGGTTCAGCTCATTTCCCGATACGCGCCCGGTATACTGGCGGGGTTTTTGGCGGCGGGTGTTTTTGCGGCGATCATGTCCTCACTCGACTCTCAGACACTTGCCATCGGGAGTATGTTCACGCACGATATCGTGAGGCACTACGGATTCCACAACCCGATGAGCGAGAAGCATCAGGTATTGGTAGGACGACTTTTTGTTGTGGGATTGCTTGCCGTGACTTATGTTCTTTCCTTGATTTCCAATCGGAGCATCTTCAAGCTTGCGGTGTGGTCGTTTACCGGTTTTGCGTCGCTGTTTCCGGTTCTGCTGGCGGCTCTCTTTTGGAAACGAAGCACTAAACAGGGCGCCTTTGCTTCAATTGTCAGTGTTTTGGTTTTATGGACATTCTTTTTCTTCAGAGGATGGCAAACACCCGGTTACACGATAGGCGACACCGGGATTATGCCGGTAACTGTCGTATTTGCCGCTTCAGCCCTAGCGATGGTGATCATATCGCTCATAACGAAGCCGCCTGAAGGGAACATCCTTCGCAAGTTTTTCGCAACACCGTCCTAGGTAGGGTGTTTCGAGACTACAAATCCTTCGCCAATTTGAGTCCAGCCCACGTAGTCGCCATTTTGTCATGAGGATCGACCGCCTGGTATCCCAGCAGCTTTTCAAGTCCTTGATCCATGAGGCTGTTGACCTCATGTTCTGTCAGACCCCGATTGAAAATCACGACTTCATCAACAACTCCCTCCATTCCAGCACCGGTGCCACCGGGGCCCATGGCTCCAATGTGCAGCCGCTCGGAGGAGTGAAAAGACGGATCTTGCTTACCAAACAGAAATTTACCGTGGGCTACTCCGTCGACATATTGTGTGAGGTCCGATCCGTTGTACGTGCCAAGTGCGTGATGCCACTCACCATCGGTTATTTGTATGCCGCCTGTTTGAACATCATTAAATGGGTCCTTCGTTATAAATCCAACGATCACCGGTTCGCGCATCCACATTGAATAATTTCGAGATTTGTTTCCACTCCAGTTTTCCTTGCTGACAATCATATTGCAGCAGTCGCCGACAAGTTTCTCGGCTTTTACCCATGCGCCAATGGCAAACTCTTTAAGATCCATATCGCCGGTATGTGGAATAGTTACAGCATTCCATGCCACCTCTGCAGGTCCTACCTCAAGTCCCGCCCCCCAAACTCCTTTAACCCATTTTGGTTTCTGTCTAAACTCACCATCATGGCCATTACCGGAAACATCCTTCAGGATTCCATCTGCCACTTGACCGATTTTTCCGTCTCCGGCTGCAAAGGTAAACGCCATGAGGACATCTTCTCTCTTAATCTCGCCGTAGGACAGGTTTATTGCGGTGAAGAGAACCGCGAAAGTCAAAAACGTTGATTTCATTGCGAATCGAATCATCGTAGTCCTCCTTTTGAGCGCGATTGGACCGACGCAGCTTCGTCTTCATGATTGAAGACATATCTAGGAAGGAAGTTAAATCTACGCGGTTTCGCTAAGAAAACACAGCGATGACCTTCTTACCGCAGATAAAAGGGGAAACCACCAGATCTTCTAGGTACTGGTTAACCCCTCCCGTCGCCCGCCAATGACACGGGTTTTCTGTAGGGGCACGAGTCGTAAGGCTTGGGTGCGGCATATCGGATGGTTGGTTATTGTGTCGGTCGTGACGAAGCCGCCTGAAGTGAACATCCGCGGCACGTTCTTCGCTTAACCGTCATAGGTAGAGAGTGTTGAGACAATTTTACTTCGTCGATTTGAGTCCAGCCCACGTAGTCGCCATTTTGTCATGGGGATCGACCGCCTGAAATCCCAGCAGCTTTTCCAGTCCTTGATCCATGAGGCTGTTGACTTCCTTTTCCGTTAAACCACGATTAAAGATTACGACTTCATCGACGACCCCGTCCATGCCTAAACCGGTGCCGCCCGGACCCATAGCTCCAATGTGTAGCCGCTCGGTGGGGTGTGAAGCCGGAACTTGCCCTCCGAATAATTTTTCGGAATTAGTAATTTGTAGCTTTTAGACAGACGTCAAACGTAAGAAAAATGT
>JAPPIK010000016.1 GCA_028820655.1 Candidatus Poribacteria bacterium
TATCCACTCGCTTGCTGGATCTCTATCGCACTCGTTATCCACTCGCTTGATCCCCTCTGGGGCTTGGTGCACGGGGCTTTGGGCGTTTCTATACACCTTCAAGATCTCTATCGCACTCACTATCCGTTCGCTTGATCCCCTCTGGGGCTTTTAAGGGCCGGTGCGCAGTGCGCACCCTACAAAATGTACTTTTCAAACAGGCTCTAAACTTGGTTGTTTTTGGGAAGATTGTTAGCAATTTTTCATTATTCCCTCAAGCTCCGCTGGAGCACCGAGATTAGACTCATCACGATTCTATTGACATAGCACTCCGCTGGAGTGCAGACGCGGAGACGAATCATGATTCTTTCTTAAGCTATGAAGACTTTCTATCGCATTATTTTATCAGTCAGTTGATCGCTCATTATTCATTCGCTTGATCGCGGTGCGCACCTTACGAATGTTTGGGATCCAAGCAATTTTACTCATCTGACGCAGATTTTTGATGTTTGTTTAATTCTCCGCTAAATGCCGGTAGGATCTCTAGGTGTAATTACGCCCATGGTTTAAGGATGATTTTCGCGCTTTCGTGTGAGGAAGATGCTTCAAACGCGGCCTGAATCTCGCTCATGGGAAAAACATGGCTGATGAGGAGATCCAGCAGGTCGGAATTCTGAATGACGTTCATTAACCTTGGAAAATGCGATAAATTATAGTGCCACGCGCCGTGAAGCGATATTCCCTTGCCAATCATGTCACGGCTAATGTTTATCTCAGTTTCTCGCCTGCCGCTTTGACCCACGAAGGCAACCTGTCCGCGGCGTCGTGTTGCGTCAACGCAGAGGCGATGTGCCAGCGGATTGCCGGAGCAATCCAGAGCACAGTCAACTCCGCGTCCACCCAGGGTCAAATCCCGAACCTGCTGAACCGCATCCTCCGCATTCGGGTCAATCACGGCGGTCACACCCATCTTTTTCGCGTGTTCAATGCGCCAAGGGATAGACTCCACCGCGATGACGCGGGCACCTCGATACCTCGCATTCGTGATCGCACCGAAACCAACAGGGCCAATGCCGGTAATCAAGACGGTGTCAAAGGAGTTGACGTCCATCTGTTCAAACGCATTGAATGATGGTCCCAACGCGCAACATGCCAATGAGGCGTGTTCGTACGACACATCATCCGGGATCTTTGGAAGAAGCCATGACGGCTTGAGGATGAATTGAGACATCGTCGACGCCCCGTTGCCCCTGCCAGTGAACTCTTTGTAGTTGTAACCATCTTCACAGTGAATATGGTCGCCCGACACGCACAACTGGCACTTTCCACACGGGTACTGAGGCTGCACTACCACTCGATCGCCGACCTCGACCTTCCCCGGTTGAGCAATGGCGACGACTTCCCCGGCCGCCTCATGTCCAAGTCCGCTGGATTTGTGTCCGGAGTCAAAATTGTGGTATTCATTACACATTGGGGCGGCATGGATTTTGACGACCGCCCAGTCTTCCTTAGGCTCTAAATCTGGAACATCAACGAGTCCGGCTTGACGTTCTCCGAGAATTTCGGCTTGCTTCATGAATTCGATTCTCCCCGAATGGCTTGCGCGGTTCGCTCCGTATGGAAATAACCGACAACAAACATCAAAGTTCTTCTTATAATCTAAAGTCTGAAGGGCGTAAACCCTTCTTAAAATCTCCGAATCCGAAGAAGGTGGGCTGATAATGCCCAACAAAGTCTACGACCCCGGCTTCGGGTATTAGATTCTCCAAGCCTGCGCACCAATAACAGGCATTCGCCAATAGGCGCCGCAATCCCTCACTTTCGAGGTCAACGGAAGCACCCATCGTGGTGCAAAATACGCGGGACGCAAGAGATTGTTCGCCGACATAGCTCTTTACCCACGCCAGAGGCATCGTCGGTGTGTCCGGTTTGGGTTCATCCGTCGGTTTCATACCGGACAACACCTGGCCGTGAACCAGAACCTGCGCGTCACCAGTCAATTCCGTGACGGTGTATACATCGGTTGGTCCCCAAATGTCCTTAACCCCTTTGAGAATAGGGTGCCCGCTCATTTCATCATTTATCAGACCGCGCGCACTCTCTTTTCCGTGATGTCCGTGATGCGAGACCCATGTTTCGCCCAGCACCTGACGACCGTATCCGCCCGAAAACTCTTCATCATCGCAGCTATATTTGGCGTAGGGGCTGTTGGGGTTGCGGGTGTAACTGAAGGCGTGAGTTGCCGTCCGCAAACCCAAAACAGGTTTACCCGAGTTCGTGAAGTTGACGATGTACTTCATCTGCTCGTCGGAGAGTTCACGAAACCGTGTGAAGAGCACCATCAAATCCGCGGATTCAAGGTGATGGAGTCCGGGGATGTTGGTCTGGTCGTTAGGATCGATTTCGCCGGTCACGGGGTTAACGGCAAAGAGCACCGTGCACCTAAAACCGTGATGCGCCGCCATGATCTTGGCTAATGCGGGCAGCGCCTCCTCGGAGCGGTATTCCTCGTCGCCACTGACCCAGACGATGTGCTTCCCTTCGCCTGCACCTTGGTTACCTTCGTACACGACCCATAGGTCTTCGTTTGTCATGTTTCTACCTTATCTTGGATTATCTACATTCAAGCGGCACGATGTATAGTGAGAATCAGGAGATCGATAAAAGCGTGTGAGATTTCCAGCTACCAGTCTTTTTGGTTGACCATTGAAAGGGTTTTCTGACAATTCCGGGGTAATATTGTACGTCGTCCTTTGGCCTTTCAGAGTCTGGTGCGCGGTGCGCACCCTACAAACTCGCTCAAATCGAGTCGCAGAACGAAGCGGGGTTAATACCAGTTAGCACCTCCAAAAAACATGCTGCTCCGCCGGAGCAGAGGAATCGGGCTTTCGTCGCTCTATTGACACTGAGGACATCGATCAGAATTTGTTACCGTCTTCGCTATCCACGTAGTTGATCACTATTTGTCGATCACCCTCCTCATCCATTCGCTTGATCCCAAAGGCATTCTCAAAGGCTGGTGGGCAGTGCCCACCCTAAATGTTCTCGCCCTTGGAAGTGCGGGTTAGGGTGTCAGGGAATGTCTAGCAGGCATCATTGTCGTCGGTCGCGCATTGCAAATGGGAATGTCCACTTGTAACCGCGAGGCTGCGAAACGTAGCGCGCACCTTCGTGCATCGGAGTCAACTGGTAATGACAGACGACGTTGCTTCGCTCCATATCGTCGCGCTCTTTTGCCCCTTGATGAGGAATGTGGCTCAAGAAAATCACACAGTCGCCCGCTTTGGGGTATACGATGTCGTGTTCTTGCGTCTCACACCAGGCTTCAAATTTGGGACGATCCATCGGATACAGATGCGGGGGTTCCACTCGATGTCCATTTTTCACGTACTTAAGATGCCCCAAACCGGGACCGTTGTCCTGAAAGTAGAATGTGGAATTGATGCTTATCGGCGGTACCGTAAGGCGCGATTTGGCTGCCTCCCGCTTTTCCTCCCAATACCCGTAGAAATCGAGATGCCACTCCTGAAGGTAGGCACCCGGGTTGATATGTATGCGTAGGCTTCTCAATTGACACTGCTTGCCCATCATTCCCTCAAGGTAGGGGCGGACCCCAGAATGGCCTACCAATGGGGCGAACGTCTCAGGTTCTCGATCCAGCAGCGTGTCAAACCACATATTACCCACCTGGTTTAGACCGTCAGCCCAACCCATTTCGCGGGCGTGATTGATGCGACCCCGAACGTGTTCGGTTTCCTCGGGGGACAGAGCGCCTTCTACCAAGATGTGACCGTTTTCTTCCAGTTGATCGAGTTTTTGTTCTACCGCATTCATAGTTGTCAGAGTGGAGGATTTCAAACCTCGTAGTTGTTTGGGTGATTTTCCGTAGTGGTCCAATGGATTGAGTAGTTAATGTGAGCAAAGAGGTCGCGACCTGGAGATCGCTTCTACCGACCGTTGGCAATGAAAGTTACCAGTTGACTCCGGTTTCCTTCCAACTTCTGGAGGCGGCGGATTCAAGTACCGACTCGCACACCTTCTGAGTTTCGAGGGCTTCCCTGAATGTGGGCGAGCAGGGCTCGCCGGTTTCCAAACTTCTCAAGAAATCAGCCATGTGGTGTACAAAGGTATGCTCGTAGCCGAGGCACAGACCGGGAACCCACCACCTATCAATATAGGGCTGATCGCCGTCGGAGACATGAATAGAGCGCCAGCCGCGCACAATCGAATCATCGCCGTGATCGAAGTAGCCGAGCCGGTTTTGGTCGTGCAAGTCCCACTGGATGGAGGCGTGTTGACCGTTGATTTCAAACGTATACCCAGCCTTTTGCCCGCGGGCGTACCGAGTGGCTTCGAACACGCCGAGCGAGCCGTTGTCAAAATGACAATGAAAAATGCAGGCGTCGTCGATGCCGACCGCTTGCATTTCGCCGGTTACTTGATGAACCCTCTCCTTGATGAATGTCTCCGTGACGGCTGAAACATCCACAATGGCGCCGTTCAACCACATAGCGGTATCGATGCAGTGTGCGAGCAGGTCGCCGGTCACACCGGATCCGGCGGCGTTCACGTCCAGCCGCCACAATGCCTCTCCGCCTTGAGGCAGATCCGGGCTGATCGTCCAATCTTGGAGGAAGTTGGCGCGGTAGTGAAACACTTGACCCAGTTTTCCTGAGTCTATCACCTGTTTCGCCAAGGTAACCGACGGAACACGCCTATAATTATACCATACTGTATTCTTCACGCCGGCTTTTTCTACCGCGTCCACCATCGGACCCGCTTCGGCTACCGTCCGTGCCAGCGGCTTCTCGCAGAGAATCATCTTTCCAGCGGCAATGGCGGCGAGGGCAATCTCCGCGTGCGTGTCGTTAGGCGCGCAGATATCTACGGCGTCAATATCCTCTCTCGACACGAGTGTGCTCCAATCCGTCTCTGCCGATTCGTATCCCCATTGTTCGGCAAAGGCACGGACCTTCTCCGGTGTTCGCGCGCAGACTGCTTTTAAGCGCGGTTTCCATTCAAGATCGGGGAAGAAATCTCCCACCCTTTTGTAGGCGTTGGTGTGCGCACGCGCCATGAAGCCGGTGCCGATGAGTCCTATTCGCAGTATCTTGTCGTTAGTCATAGTGATAGTGTCGTTCCCTTGCGCTCAAACGAGCCATTATTCCGGTTCGTGCCACCCGTGCATCTTTCGAACCTCGATCATCGCCGCCAGAATGTCATTCCAGGTTTGCTGCTGCATCATCACGTGATTCGGGAACATGCAACCATCCCAACAGATGTGACGGAAGGCTTTCGTAAGCCCGCCATCCTCTTCTCGCATCCAGTGTCCTGCATCGACCGCGATGTCAAGCTTGCCGTTGGGGTCGGAGGCTTGGCAGTGCCTTCCCGTTTTGTCATGGGAACCGGCTCCGTGCACGGTTCCATCGTTCTGCGCCACATGAAAGTCGATCGTCCACGGGCGGAGCGCCGCGGTCAGTTGGCGAAGACCTCCGGTCAACGTCTCACGGTCGGACCAGTCGAAATCGTCGGGCAGGATGCGTTCTTCCGGTATGTTATATCCCAATAGGTACAGCAGGGTGTGTGCCATGTCAGCCTGGAATCCGATATTGGGGCGGTCGACGGCTTCAAGGGTCCGAATCATGGTTTTCCAGCCGTGCATGCCTCCCCAACAGATCTCGCCCTCGGCTGCCAGCGTTTCTCCGTAATCCGCGGCTATGTCGCAGGCTTCGCGGAACGTGGTAGCAATCCGTTCCGTGTTCGCCGCCGGATCGGCAGCCCAGGTTTCCGGATCGACAGACGAGTCAATCCGTACGACGCCGGTGGGGCGAACCCCCAATTCGCGCATGGTCTTGGCGATATGGCATGCTTTGCGAACTTGCGTCAGGAATAACCCGCGCTCATCCGCGGTTCCCATGGCGGAACCGCCGCCGGTCGGTTCCCAGACCGGAGCGACGACGCTTCCGATTTTGAGATTGATCGCATCAACCTCCTCGGCAAGCGCCTTTACTTCATCGTCGGTGCTGTCGATGTCGACATGCGGAGCGCATAGGAAAAGGTCGATGCCGTCGAATTTCGCGCCACCGACCTCAGCGGCGGCAGTGAGGTTCAACATCGTGTCCAACGAAATGGGCGGTTCAGAATCTTCACCTTTTCCCACCACGCCTGGCCACGCCGCGTTGTGAAGTTTCGGATAGTTGTTTTCTAACATAGGCTCTCCTTAGCGGTAGGCATACGGAGTGTGGTTACGACTCTAGGCGCTATCGACTATCTTTTATCTTGAGCGCTATCGGGATTTACGGTAAACTTTCGTTGTAATTGTTAAGATCAGTCCGGCAATTGCGCGGCGGAAGGGATCGGGATCAGGAGATCCCTCCTACAGTAACCAATGGTTAGAGTTTGCCAAAAATGCGCGCTTAAGCATTGGGAACAGCGAATCAATGTTTTGTTTTCCAATCTCGAAGAAAACTCACAAGGAGAACCCTGAAAGATGACTGCAGAGCAAGTGATAACCCAAGACCCGGAAATTCATGGGGGACTGCCTGTGTTTACGGGTACTCGTGTTCCGGTAAAGAGCCTCATTGATCATCTAAAGGCAGGGGAAAGTCTTGACTATTTTCTAGGAGGCTTCCCGTCTGTTTCTCGCGAGCAGGCAATCGCTTTTTTAGAGATTGCATTGAGAGCGATAGAGTTTTCATTGAACTCCCACCTCCGGATCACGACGTGATGTTGTCGGGAATCGGAAGAGATTTCTATCGCGGTCGCTGTTAAGATCTCTATCGCACTCACTATTCATTCGTTTGATCTCCCTTGATCCTATTCGGTCAATTGATCCTTATCCAGTTGGCTGATCCCTCCGCTGTAAGGTTACGGCATACGGAGTATGCCTACTACTTTTTCACTTCCGAATCAACATCTTCCGGGTCGCAGTGAACTCACCCGCCGAGAGTGTATAGTAATACACACCGCTGGGAACAAGTTCACCGCCTTGATTGCGGCCATCCCAATACGCCGCATGGTATTTGTGGGTATAGAAACCCTCCGGCTGTAGGCCCAAATGCCGTTGCCGCACCATGATTCCTTTCGAATTATAGATTGAGATGCTGACACCCTTAGGTCTGCCAAGTTGATACGGGATCCAAGTCTCAGGATTGGACGGATTCGGGTAGTTCGGCAGCAGCGCCGTCCGGTGGGGAGTCAACACCTCCAACAGATTCCGAAAATACTGAATACTCCGAACCAGTATCGGCTCCGGTAGACCCATTTGCCGGGAATCTTCAAGCCACAGCTTAATGTCGGTAATCCGAGGCATCGTCATGCCGTCCACATACATCGGATTGGCGCTTGTCACATCATCTACCAACCCCGCAACCAGCGCCACATCAAGGACATTCACTTTGCTATCCCCGTTTACGTCCTCGCGGATCTGCGCCGATTGTCCCAATCGCCGGACAACCAACAGCAGATCTCGAATATCCACCGCCCCGTCACTATTGACATCGGGCGCAACCTGTAAGCGCGGCACCTCCGGCGGCGTATAAACCTGAGACTCTCGAACCTGCCCCGGGTGATCCAACGCATACATCACGTCTTGGAAACTGGAAGTCCATGTGTCACGTTGAACACTCCCGCTTTCACTGTGCAGCACCAACAATCCAACGTCGTGCAGCCTCGTGTTTTCACGAACCCTTTGGAGGAAGGTTTCGGTTTCCAATCCGACTGCGGCAGCGGCGTAATCGGCGTCCACCGGTGCCTGAAACACCTCGTGGAAGCGGGAAATCGGTTCAACACCGCGAAATATATTCCCCGTGGCTTTAAGCGCCTCGCGGTAGCGATTCATATCTTCGCTTACGAGAACGTCCATGTTCGCTTTGTCGACGTACAGCCGCAACGCTTGCGCTTTGTCGTAGGGCGGATTGGCGTTACTCTGAATTACGGAACGTACCTGGTCCTCCAAGGTTTTCACTCCCTCCGTGTGGCAGCCGATGCAGGAGATTCCGTTGCGTACGGTGGGGTCGCTGGCGGCAGGATTCGAAACTATGTTGATCGGGGCTTCGTCCAGACGGAAACCGGACGCATCGACAAGGTAGTATCCCTGCAAGCCGTTTGGGAGATTAAAGATGACCTCTCCGCCATCGTGCGTGAAGGAGAGCGGGTGGGTGAATATGTTCCTTGTCCCGACGCTACCGACAAAATCGTAACTCTTCCAATACGCTCCGTAGCGAGAAGTATGGCGTTCCACGACTCGATTGTTAGTCGAGACACCCGAATTGTTGAACCCCGCACGCCATACGCGAACTCCCGGCGCGTTGGCCAGATTGTTTGCCACATCGACTTCAAGTCTGGATTCCAACTCCCTAAGCGTCGTTGGCAAAGCAAGCAGTTCGTGGTACAGCGGCGGGGTTGAGGCGGTGGCGATAAACCAGTCAATATGGACAGCGGGCACCTCGCTCTTGCAGTGTCGCTGCAATCTACCCAGTTGGTTACGCCGCTCTTGATCCGCGGTCGATTGAAACGAAATGTGGTAGGGATAGGCTGCCTCTATGGTCGTCCAGGCGTCATTGCGGTCCCATTCGTAGCGCCTCAGGTCAATGTAGTAGATGGTCGCTTGCGGGTCGATGGGTTGCGGGTTGATGATATTTCGTTCCCACGAGAGACTGTTGACCAGTTTGGAGAGCGCGTTTCGGTACTCGCGAAGTATTTCCGATGATTCGCCGGCATTATAGAGATGCGTCATGGTGAAGTAGCGGGCAAAGGCACGGTCAAACGGTTCAAGCGACATGAGGTGGGATTCAATACTAGTGAGTCGTTGATTGGGGGAGAAAAATGGACGATTTGTCGCGGGGATAGTCGTCCAGTCGGGCGCGCCGGCTAGAATCCAGTTTCGAATTGTCCCAGTCGACCGGGGCGGAAGCGGTTGTTGCCCAAGCGGCATCCGCGCGCCGTTTTCGGTTGGTCCAAGAAGTCGTTTATACAGTTCGGAGGCATCCGGGTTTCCCGGCACAACGCTACCCCCTAAAATAAGGGAGTCGTGTTCCATCAGAAGAGTTTCTCGAAAAGCGCCATCCGGTCCGTGGCAGATGAGGCAGTTCTGTTGAAATATGGCGAAGGCGTCTTGGGCAATCCGCGATTGGGCGGAAGCGTGATGAGTGCCGGCGATGAACGTGAATAAGCAGATAATCGCGAGGCTATGCTTGGTTCCCATTAAAGCGGATATGAAATGACGGTAAAACATAGAGAATGTCTCCCAGTTCAAGACCGACCAAGAGTCGTTTTCACTTAAAGAAATTGGCAGCTATCAGTCCATCAAATCATTTGCGGATGTTGGTTTGTAGTATCGCAGTTTATTGCACGATTCTGCGCTATCTCGGTATAGGGGAGGTGTCTCCCGATCCCGACTTCCCCTCCAGTAGAGATTTCCAGATCCTAACGGCGCTGTATGAACAATCTCCGATTCGCGAAATCCTAGTGAACTAAACAACCATGATCATTATGCAGGGCTGTCGTTTTTTGGCTATGAGCGGTTAGAATCCTAGAGTGAATACGCGTCGTATCCTGATACCGGACTTGCAACTAGCCCGTCAAAACCCTTTAGCCACCGAGTTACTCCTCCAAAAACCGAATGGCCCGCCCATCTTTTTCAGAGAGTCGAATCCTAGTCTGTGAGCGGCATGTTCACGTCTCAGCGTACGACAAGCCTCTCTCGCAGTTTCTCTATCGTTTTGTCGCCGATACCGCTTACTTCCGTAAGGTCCTCAACGACATCAAATCTCCCGTTGACGCCGCGATAGCGGATTATGCGCTCGGCAATTGCCGGACCAATTCCCGGCAAAGACTTGAATTCCTCAAAAGTAGCTGAGTTGATATCAATACGACCATCGTTTGATTCATGCGGCAGGTTTTCGGAAAGCACCTTTGACGCCGCGTCGGCGGATGGAACCGAGGTTTCGGCTGACGGCGACTTCTCATCCACTTCCCGTCGTTCATCCACGATGAGATCCGGCACGCCAAGAAATACCCCGGGATGTCGATGCTTCAGCATCCAAAATCCGACACCAAGTAGTATGACGGCAACCAGACAGATGACAATTTTGCGGTAGTTTGAATCATCAAAGTCCATTTGTGTTGTGTTGGGAATTGGAATTCACTCTCACAGATAGGCAATAGGAACTCACTCCAACAGATCGGGAATAGGAATTCCCTCCCACTGGACTCTGTTCAGTCGCTTGAGGGAGTTCTATGTAGAAAGACAAAGTCGTAGGAATGCGGGTTGTCGCTGTCCGGTTCACGCCTGATGCGTCTAACCTCCCGCCAATCGCTCAACTCAAACTGCGGGAAATAGACATCTCCCTCAAAGCATTCGTGGATTTTCGTCAAGTAGAAACGTGCCGCGCAACGCAGGAACTGCTCGTAAACAGAATGCCCGCCGATTATCATCAACTCTTCGCAATCGTCCGCTTTCTCCAATGCATCATCAACGCTACGCGCGACGATGCATCCGCGGGCACGGAATTTCAGGTCACGTGTCAGAATAATGTTGGTTCGCTTTGCCAAAGGATTGCCTATGGATTCAAATGTGCGCCGCCCCATCACCACCGGTTTGCCCAGCGTCAATTTTCTGAAGTGCTTCATGTCTGCGGGAAGTCTCCATGGGAGGCGATTCCCTTGTCCGATGAGTCGATTTTGATCCATTGCCGCTATGAGCGAAATAATCATCGAAGAGTTAGTGGTTAGTGATTAGTGATTAGTGGCTAGTGAACCGCGATGGGAGCTCGATCGCACGGGAATCATCATCCCATTCCCTATTCAGTATTCAGTCGCTGAATGGTTCTCGCCGACGGTTAGGTGGTGTACGGCTGGTAACGGACCGTGGAGTGTACCTAATTGTTTTGGCGTGAAGTCCACTATATGGTTTATTTTCCAAAAAAATGTGGTTTGTGTTGGGTGACGGTGCGGTTAGAAGGGATCTTTATCGCGGTCATTATCCATTCCCTTGATCACCTACCGGCATGGCTGAACAGTATTTTGTGCCTGTTTCGCAAGCATTAGGTTCTTAGCGAATAGACCACTAAATGGTTTATTTTCCAAATCAATATGGTTTGTTTTGGGTGGCGGTGGTTCACATTGTCTGAACCGTGATTTATGTGATTTATGTGATTACCTTGATTGCATGTGGCAGCTTGCCGATCATGAGTCGGCTAGCTCTTCTTCTTGATGTCACTGGGGTTCAAGGAAGAAGCCAAGTTTTCGGGAGAAACTCGGCATTCCGTTTCCATTCAGAAGTCAAGTTTTCAAGAAAAAACTTGATTTCGACACTGGGATTCAGGGAAGAAACCAAGTTTTCGGGAAAACACTCGGTTTCAACATGCGTTAAAGATTTGGCGAATAAACCACTAAAGCTCTCTCATACCGCCATCGGCGCCTTGATTGCGTCGTGGTGTTTGTAACCCCGCAGTTTGATATCCTGCATCTTGAAATCATCTATTGACTTTCTCTCGGCGTTGAGATGAAGTTCCGGCAACTTCAATGGTTCTCTCTCCAACTGTATCTCCACTTGTTCAAAGTGCTCGTGATAGATATGAGCATCTCCCAAGGAGAGAATCACCTCCGCGGGTTTTAGTTCCGTGACCTGCGCCACCATGTGCAGGAGAAGGGCGTAGGATGCGATATTAAACGGGACTCCGAGAAACATGTCGCAACTCCGCTCGTACATGTGGAGCGAGAGTTTGCCGTCAGCCACGAAGAACTGGAAGAAGGCATGGCACGGGGCGAGCGCCATTCGGTCGAGTTCGCCGGGATTCCAAGCCGTCACGATATGCCGACGACTGGATGGATCGACCTTGATCTGCTCGATGACCTCGGCAAGCTGATCGACAGTCCGCCCGTCGGCGGTTTTCCATGAGCGCCATTGCACGCCGTAAATTCGCCCCAAGTCGCCTTCAAAACGCGCGCGCGGCTTCCAGTAATCGGCCTCGGCGTTTTGATTCCAGACATTGCAACCCAGCTTCTGAAAGTCCTTGACATCCGAGTAGCCTCTCAGAAACCCCAAGAGTTCGGCTTTGACGCCGGTGTTGAACGCAAGCTGCTTCGTCGTTACCGCGGGAAAACCATCGGACATGTCGAATCGCATCTGCATTCCGAACAGGGCGCGGGTATCCCCGTTGCGACCCGCTCGATCCACGCCGGACTCCACGACCTGTCTAAGGGCATCCACATACTGTTTCACCTAAAGTCTCCTTCATTACCGGTACTTCCGAACCCGCCACGAGTCTCCGATTCGATTCGATCAACTTCCGACCACCGCGCAACGTCCACTCGGACGAAAATGCCTTGGGCGATCCTATCGCCTCGCTCCACCACTACTGGATCCGAGCTAAAATTGTAGGCCTGAATTTTTATCTCGTCCTCATCGCCGCAGTAGTCCTGATCGATAACACCGACCCCGTGCGGAATCAGTAGACTCCGTTTCCTCGGCGTGCTGCTGCGAAGCGTGACCATCAACATATATCCCGGCGGTGTTTGGACGATCACGTTGGCAGGGATGAGCGCCAAGCTGTGCGGGTTGATTTTCACGGATTCGCGGCAGAGGAAATCAAAGCCAACCGATCCTTCCGTTTCGTATTTGGGCAGGGGGAGGTCTTTATCTACTCGCGTGATTTTGACATTCATGTGCTAGAGGTAGATCTAGATTACCGGTTGCGAATTCCGATAATTGAGTTCTAAAATCATCTTCAAGAGTTTCACGAAACAGAGTTTTTCGTCCGTAAATCACGTTATCACAATTGCCGGCATCATTCAAGCAAAATCAGGTTCGCGGATAGACTCAAGGGGTACGACATTGGAGAAATCGAGAAAAACCGGATATGGAAAAATAAAACGGGGTTCTTTCGGTCCATGATTATTCGATTGGCCAATGGGTCACGACCGGGAGGGATTTGCTATCGCCGTCCGTATTCGGAGGTTTGATCTAGCTAGAGATGTGGGGCGGGGGACTTTCTATCGCGGTCGCTGTGGGATCCCTATCGCACTCACTGTTCGTTCGTTTGATCTCCCTTGATCTCACCTTACAGATGAAATGTTCAGTTGCTCGATCTCAGTTCATCGGTCGCTTGATGGTACAACCCGACCTACGAGCCCTGAGAGACATATCACTGACTTAGCTCGATTTTTCTTTTGTGAGGTAGAAAATTGTGATTCGTCTCTCTTACACAAATCGTTGACAGCAATTGGCGTTCAGGAGTATAATTGAACATCGGCGCTAATTTGGGACTCTACGCCTCATAAGTGTAGGAAAGAGCAGGAGGTGGGATGGTGTGCCTGGGGCGATTCGAACGCCCGGCCTTCAGCTCCGGAGGCTGACGCTCTATCCAGCTGAGCTACAGGCACGCCGTGGACATGAATGATAAAGTATGTCCACGAAATTGTCAAGAGATTTCGCATTGGCGGTTGACCTCAGTCGATTCCAGTGCTTCGAGGAGTTTGTGATGTCTGGAAAGAATAATCGAATGGATCAGGAGTTAAAGACGAAGTTGGCTTCGCGATTCCTGCTGTATCGAATGATTGAAGAAAAGGATCTGCCGCCGGTTTTGCTAAACGGCGATTACAAGTTTCTTGAAAAGCTGCTAGACAAACATTTTGATGAGTATTGGACGATCGAGGAGGGCGCGGAGCACTATTCACCGACCCGTAAGGGAGAGTTGATTTACCACAATTTCATTGCGCGTTGGTGGGACTTTATCCTTACATACGACATCTTTGCCGGCGTAGACTTGGGCGGAGGGGCATTCGCCGATGAGGACGCGGATTGGGAAGAACTCGACGAAGACGGGCGGCCCATTTGGGAGGACTTGAGGGTAGCCGTATGCATTTACAAGCAGAGAGCCGCAGAAGGAGAGGGGCGCAAAACAGATCTCAACCCTTTCACGATCGCCTTCATGTCGCTTCTATCCGAAAGAAGGATCGGGATGGAGAAATCGTGGCAATTCGATTTACTGTCCGATGAGTTTTGGGGCGAGGTCGAAGAGATTGTAAATACGAACCTTTGGCCCGATGATTTAGCTTACATCGACGAGGAAACCGGGGACGAAATCTCTGGTGACGACGTGATGCTCGACGTGATTGAACAGGGCATCGAGGAAACCAAGAGAAGATGGGAAGAGGAGGATGACGACGACGATGGAGAGTATCTGAACCCGCCCGAATCCATGACGACGCGGAAACAGGTGGTTGAGGAATACGAAGAGGAAGTGATTGATTATGGATGGGGTTACGATCCTTTTTACTATAACCCGTATGCTGTCATCGGCGGCGGCTTGTTGACGGCGGCGTTTATCGGTTCTGTTTGGCTCGCATTCTAGAGGAGGATTCCATGCAAAATACGCGCGTGGTGCTGATTGGTTGTCTCTTGTGTGTCGTGTTGGCGGCTTTAACGGGTTGCGATAATCGTTCAAAGGACGTTCCAGTCGGCGTTGGCAGATCCACGGTTTCCGCGAAGATTGACTTGACCGACAAACTTAACCCGGCAATCCTTCCAGATGTGCTCAAGGAGGTATTCAGAGAACTTGCGCCTACGAAGAAGCCGGAGTCCAAAGAGTTTCAGCAGAAGGTTGTGCAGAAACTGAGCCAGAAAATCATGGACGACCCGGAGGTCAACTACCGGGTAGATCTCAACGAGGACGGGAATATCGACCCGCTGCTCGTGGTTCCCGAGACGGTTGAGGGCAAAGCGGCAGTGTACTCGCTGCGTGTACCGGACCCCGGCGACCATCCCAAAGATCCCCAGCAGAATGCGGATTGGCATAAGATTGCAGATGGCGGAATCGAGCTAGTTGCGCTTTCTGTGACGTACGATCAAAACGCACAATCGATGGCAATCAACGCTGAATCGAACAAGTACGTCTACGAGGGACGGAACCATCATCATGGCAGTACCTACCACTCCCACGGACACAATTGGATGGCGACCTACTTCCAATATATGATTATGCGCGACATCCTTTTCCGGCCGTATGGATGGTATGGGCCCGGATTTTACGGCGGTTGGTACGGGGGTTTCTACGGCGGATGGCACTCACCGGTGGCAACTCGCAGCGTGAGGCGTACGGTGACGAGCTACAACACCTCCCAGGCCTCGGCGAGACCTGCGAGCAATGTAGCGAGAAGCAGCAATGCACGGAGCCGCACTGCGGCGCCGAAGGCGATTACGGACATGAAATCCAAGCGCGCGATGGCGGCAAGGACGGGCGGCGCCTCGCGCAGCGGCGCATTCGGAAGCGGGAGGTCTTCTACGTCGAGATCGGCGGTGAACAGATCCAGCAGCTCATCAAGTAGAAGTCGGAGTTCCGCATTCGGGAGATCATCGTCGTCTTCCACTCGACGCAGCAGCACGTTCAGGGGAGGAAGTAGGGGATTTGGCAAGTGACATCGGTTGGCGAAATCAGCAAAGTCGTATGCGAACCAAGGTGCTATGGCCGAGGGATGAAGTTGTTTACACGGAATAAAGACCTGTGGAACTAATCATTGTACTATTGGGCGTCTTGGTCGTGATAGGTGTGATTTGGGCGCTTTTTTTACGGAAGAAGGATTCCAATATTGATGAATCCCCGCCAACGTTGGATGACGTGAAACCGGGGGGCGTTGTCGTCGTGCAGGGAGTCGAATACCTGGTTGAGCAGAGGAACAGGTACACCGAGGCCGGAGGGGAGTGGTTTGAGTTGAAGTTGACCGGTGACGAGGGTCGGACGTACTGGCTCGACTGGCAAGACCGCGGGGGTTTGAACGTTAGCCTAACGGCGGAAATTCCATTTGCTTCCCTCGATTTGAACCCCGATGATCTGGCTTCCTTTGACGATGAAGAAACCGTCAGTTTTGACTTTGATGGTGTCATTTACTACTTCGCCGCGTCCGGGGAAAGCCACATGTACGAAAATGACGGTTCGGAGCGCGAAGCGTTCTATTACTGGAATTTCGAGGATGAGGAACACGAGAACGTCATTAATGTGGCGCGTTGGAGCGGTGGAGATTATGAAGCGGCTATCGGCAGTTACGTCGGTGCTTCGGAGGTCGACATCTACAGCGCGGGATCGAGCGAGTGAATAGCGAGTACCGGTGAAGGAGGAAAGAAACCACGTTTTCAAGTCAAGAAAGAAATCAAGTTTTCAAGAAAAAACTAGGTTTCGATAATCAAGTGAGTGAATAGCGATAGGAGTGAACGAGAAAAGAAACTAAGTTTTCAAGAAAAAACTCGGTTTCAACACGAAGCGTGAAAAAGAAATCAAGTTTTCAGGAAAAAACTTGATTTCGGTCGTTTCGCGAAAAAACTCTGTTTCGATTAGGTTTTACGCCATCAGTTCCGCACGAAACGCTTGAACATCTATCCTCTCCCGGGTTCGCGCAGATTCGTTGCACGCCTCCATCAGGATCCATGTGTTCAAGGATGACGTCTGAAACCAATCTCGATTCTCTCCGGTGGAAATAGCTTCAGCAAACGTGTCGAGTTGGATACGGTCGTCCTCGCGCAACCCCGGATACACGTCCTGCAACTGTAAATCTTGGACGCACTTCCCTTCCCTGAAGAGTTGTAGATTGCCCGTGTCCCGTCGCATATCGCCTTTCGACCCGTGAAACATCCAGTACCCACTCCATTCAAGCATTCTGACGTGCGCCGCGCGAGTGCCGGTGTAGTTGAACGGCGCGCCGTTGGCATATTCCATTAACGCCTGTCCTCCAGCCGTCCCCCAAACACCGGTTTGCGCCAGGACCGGGTCTTGGCGGTTATGAACGTAGGCTGTGACATGCGCTGGCAGCGCTTTTGCCGCGACAAGTTGGTCCAGTTGGTGGCTTGCACCGGCGTGGAAGTAGAGCCCCTCAAGAAACGCATCCGGCTGTCGTGAATCTTCGCCCACATGGAGATTTTGCCGAATCCAAAATCGGCATTCACCGCCGAGCATCTCGCCAATGCCATCTTCCTCCCGAAGCCAATCTCGCATTTGTGCCGCGGCGGGGTTCCACCGCATGTTCTGGCTTTGAACCAGCATCAGATGAGGATTCTCTTTTGCGACGGAGATAATCTGGCGAAATTCGTTCTGATCGACGGCGATGGGTTTGACGCAGAGTGTGTGCAAACCCAAACTAAGGCTTTCCATGATTAGTTCGGCATGTGCCGTGGTTGAAGTGTAAATTAGACACACTTGAGCGTCGTGTTTTTCTTTCGCCTCCGCGATGGTCGTGTATATGCGATTCGGAAGGTCATTGGGCACGTCTTCATCCAAGGATAGTAGAGTTTCACGAGCCGCATCAGGATTAATGTCGACGCATGCTACCGGTTCCAGCCCCTTGCAGTTTAGATGCGCTTGCAGTCTTCCTCTTCCAAAATTTGTACACCCGACGTGGATTGTCGATAGTGGCATCGTCGACTCCTTTCGCTTATAGTCAATATCGCTCGTCGTTACAGATATCTCGGCAAGTTCAATTTCCAACCGCACCTACGAGACTGAAGAAACACCGGTTCGGTTAGGAAACCAAACCTACCGCAGTGCATAGACGATGATAGGTTTTACTGCAGATTACGTCCTCCAAATGCTTGATGCAATTCTTTTCTTTTCTTCCCAGGCACAAAAAAGGCTCTCAATTTCTTGAGAGCCTTTTTCCCCCGGACAGCGTAATCAGTGTTTGTTCAGTTTACCAAGCCGAAAGTTTCTTTACTTCCTCAGCCTGAAAGCCCTTGGGGCCCTGAACCATGTTAAATTCAACTTCATCTTCTTCATCAAGGCTCTTGAAGCCATCCCCATCAATGTTGGAATAATGCACAAAGACATCTTCACCTTCATCAGTGGTAATAAACCCGTAGCCCTTCTGGTCGCTAAACCATTTGACTCGACCTTTCGCCATCGAATTGCACCTCCTTTGTTTGAATCTACAAACTGCAAATGTCTCGTGAAGCCTGAAAAGCTGAGAGGTACAAAATGACACCGTGCCGGGAAAATGCTTCAGTTTTGAACCTAACACTACTCACAGAACTTGCCAAATCCATGCTGCAGTTGTACTGTAAATAGTATTATACCCCATTAAAAAAAATTTTGCAAGCCCAGAATTTCTTCAATTCATAGCAAACACTCGTGATTCAGCGGAAATATGGCGCACGGCGCCCTCTGATCCGGTAGCTTGAAGCGCCTCGGTACATCATGCAGCCCATTACGATTGAGCCGAGTCGACGGCACCGATCCGAAAAAATATGAGACCGTAATAGGTGAAAACGCCATCAAAACATCCACTTGCACTACATCGATATTCTGCTGGTCGACTGCTGTTGTACGCATAAATTAATGGCGTTGTAAAGAGTTTACTTGGTCAGCGCCGAGCACTTCGCTAAGGCTCGACGGCCGAGATTCGATCGAGTTCATTCCGAACGTCGTTCGGGAGCACCCACCCCACGGCACCTACGATATCCGGAATCTCATCGGGGTTATCGCAGCCCACAATGGTAGTCGTGATTTCCGGATGTGAAAGAATCCATGCCAAAGCCAATTGTGCGGGTGTCTTGTTCAATTCGGCGGAAAGCGTTTTGAGGACGTTGATGACTTCCCCGGTAGTTCCTTCGACGGCGGCTTCGAACTCTGACACGTCTCGTGCCGCCCACAACGATCCGCGCGGCGGCGGCACCCCCGGCGAATATGCGCCGCCGAGTAGCCCAATTGCCAACGGGCTGTATGCCATGACGCCCAGCCCCGTGTCCCCCACAAGCCCGAACATCTCACGCTCAATCGCCCGGTTCAACAAGCTGTACGGATTCTGAACGCAGATGTACGGCGTTGCGTTGAGCACATCGGCAATCCACAGTGCTTTGCAGACTTGCCAAGCGGCGTAGTTGCAGCAGCCAACGTAACGGACTTTTCCGGAGCGAACCAAATCGTCCAGGGCGCGAATGGTCTCGGTAAGCGGAGTGGACTCATCGAAGTTGTGCACAAGATAAACGTCAATGTGGTCCGTGTTCAGCCGCCTAAGCGATTGTTCGACTTCACGCATGATGTGGTATCGAGACAATCCGTGGTCGTTCGGACCGGGACCGATAACACTGCAGACTTTCGAAGTGATGACCACATCGTCCCGTTTACCGCGGAGCGCCCTGCCAAGGATCATCTCAGACTGTCCCGCGTTGCCATGCGTATCCGTGAGGCAGTAAGTGTTCGCACAATCAATGAGATTAATTCCCAGATCGATTGCGTTTTCGATGATTCTTTGTCCAGAATCGGCATCAGACACTCCTCTGAATCCGAGGCCAAGAGCCACTCGGCTGACCTTTAGCCCTGCCCTTCCAAAATTGACGTATTCCATTACGTTCCTCTCTTTTCCATTGACTTTGAAAGCGTATTGCCGCAAATGCGATTTTTTGCTATTTCAGTTGTCAGCGAAACAGGACGAGGAGATTCCTGTGACTGGTACGGGGTGGATCGTTGCCTGTCTCAATCCATTCACTTGCTCGATAGACAAGTGGAGATTCAGGTAGTGAATAAGATATCAATCTGTCGTAACATTTAGAGGCCAGGGCAAGCGTGATTGTCCAAGTTCTGCCAAGCAACACTCGACATTGCACTCCGCTGGAGTGCAAGAATTGAGTTTTCGCCCTTCTATCGACATTGGGATCTCTATCGCGCTCATTATTCATTCGCTTGATCTCCGCTGGAGCGGGGAGTCGCGACCTGGAGATCGCTCCTACAGGGAGAAGAGAGAATTGTGTGCATTGCATTTCTATTCACATGGCACTCCGCTGGAGTGCAAGAATTCAGGCCTGTCCTTTCTATTGACATTGGGATCTCTATCGCGCTCATTATTCATTCGATTGATCTCCGCTGGAGCGGGGAATCGCGACCTGGAGATCGCTGCTACAGGGAGAAGAGAGAATTGTGTGCATTGCATTTCTATTCACATGGCACTCCGCTGGAGTGCAGACTCGGGGGCGAATCTTGTTCTATTAACATCTCACAGGATTTACTATCGCGCTCCCTATTCAGTCGCTTGATCCTCTGGAGTGAAAAGCACTATTCGAAACAACACCTCCTAAATGCCAGTCATAGATCGAAAAATGAGCGTTACGCGCTGAAAGAATCATTCCGACATGAATGATGGGGTGCAATCAATGGTGTGAATTAAGACGGCTATCAACTTCCCTGAAGATGTACAAGAATTAAGTGCCGGCTATCCTCCCTTGCAAGCGTGTCAAAAAGCCGTTTCGCCGCAGCGTATTCATCGGGTCGGATTACCGATCGATGCAGCGTAAAATCGAGTTCGTAGCGAACAAGATTCTCGTCCCGACTGAATTGGCGATTCACGGTTGCAAAACCGGACTCCATGGAAAGATCTGCGGGGAGTATCGCCGTCCACCCAGCCGGTAGTTCAATTGAAATCACTTTTTTCACGTGCATCGGGTAGCCAAGATCAAGCGGGTATTTTCGCTCGGTCGCCGCGAAGAGTTCGGCATAGTCGCCGAATTCATCGATCGGAAGAGGCAGCAATATCCTGCTATCAATGATTTGTGCGTAATCGTCCACGCGGAAACCTGCTCTGATCTCGACAGGAGCGTCGAGGTTCTCCAGATTGGAGGACTTCACCCACTCCACATGAACGCCCGGAAATTGGATACTCAACTCGGCAGCAAGGGTATCCTTCCAATCATTTTGCGCCAGTTGTTGATACCTCAGGCGCGAATCGAGGTTGTACTGCCCCGTCGTCCCCATGGAAATCTCTCCATTAACCGAGCCCTGTTCGTCCAAACGCATGTCGGTTTTGAGGATTAATTGGTTAGCTTCAGCCGGAAAGATCGGAATGTCTACGAACACCCCGGTTTCATCACCGATTAGAAATCCTACCCGTCCCTGATTTGCATCGGGAAGGTCGCCGAAGCTGCATGTGTTGGATGTGGCATCAAGCCATAAATGATCCCCGTTAGAATCGGGAACCGCAGTAATCATGTGGCTGAACTGTCCGAGAGATGGAAGGTCGGTGTCAATCCGCTCATGAGGCGAAGGGTTGAGCATTAACGGAAAAGCTTTGACGCCCGCGAGATCAAGCATGGTTATCAGCAACGTCGTCTTGTCCTTGCAATCGCCGTAAAGGTTATTCATCACATCGGTGGCGAATGAGGGTTGATAAGCGCTTTGCCCGAGTTCGATCCCGACGTAACGAATCTTGGACGCCACGAAATTGTAGATCGCGCGTATCTTGTCTTCCGTTTTCGGAACCTCCATCGTCAGTTGGTCAACGACTGATTGGATGGCATGGTCGGGGTGGTATCGATCTTTCGCGAGGTCCTTATACCAGGTGTAGACTTCATCCCATGAGTCCAACGACGAATAACTTAGCCGCATCGCCACATCGTTAACGGCAGGCATTCCTGTTTCCTCACCGATCGGCGGCACATCGGACGCCGACCAGAGATACGTGGTGGTTTCGAGCGATTTCAGTACCTGCGGCTGAAGGTCGCAATTGAGCGTTTTCCACCGAAATTTCAAATCGCCGGGGAGACGGAGGGCGTAACGCGCTTCCAAAGTCGGTACGGTTGACTGGAAATTGAAACCGCCCCAAAACCAGGTCTGCTTTCCAACGGATTCGGTGGCGATGTCTTGAAACGTCACCTGATACTCAATGATTGCTCCCGGAGACAGTGCAGGCATGGAGATGACCTTCCATACAACATCCGAATAGATATTGTAAGACAGGAGACCGGGCGGCGTGACTTCATTGTAGCCTTCGTCGGGGGGTTCAACGATTGTTCCGTCAGGGGTGATTGTACGGGCAATGTTGACGTTAAGATGTTGTGAATTCGGCTGATAAGGAATAGCAATGTCGTCGTATTTTTCGATACCCCGCTGCGACACGAGTTTTACAATCTGGTGCGTCGTGTACCTTGATTGCCCGTTGGGGGAGATGTCGTGGCTGAACTGATTCATCAGAATAATCACATCGGCGTCGGGAAAATCGTGTTTTTGAGAGGCCTCCGCGATGATGGTCTCGGAGTCAAACTCCACGATTTTCACGGGGTCTACCTGCGGCGACACCGCCGCGACCGTATTCAATTGCGACAGCGCTTGCAGACGGGTCGGAGCCAGCAGATTGTCCGGGTCAATCGACAATATTTCCTGATACTGGAGTTGTGCTTGGTAGTAGCGCCCGTGCGACTCGTACAACGCGGCTAGTTGTTGACGGGGCCAAACGTCATTCGGAAAAAGGCGAGCAGATTCACGAAATTCCGCTATCGCATCACCAGTCTCCTCTCGTTCCATGTGAATAGCCCCCAAATAGTTGTGCAGGTTTTTGCTCTCGTTTCTCCGGCATTTCGGATCCAACTCCAAGACCTTTCGCAGGGTTCGTTCGGCTTCGTCAAGATGTCCAGTCTGTTTATACGCCAAACCGAGATGGTTCAAAGCGTATAAATCTTCGGGAGCATATTTCAACGTAGCTTCATATTCTCGAGCCGCAGCGTCGTAGTCATTCAGTTTTTCGTAGGTGTAACCAAGATAGTTCCGGACACTGGTATCTCGCGGTTCCGATATCAGATATGAGGTAAAACTGGCAGCGGCTTTTTCATAGTGCTTCTGTTGATAGTAGATTTCGCCGATTTTTCGCTGAACCTCGGCTGACTCCGGTTTAAGGGCAAGCGCCGCCTGATATGCCGTGATTGCAGTCTCAAAGTCGCCGTTCTGAAATGCCCAGTTTCCCCGGTCAATCTGCTTTTTCCACCCTTCGCGGCGTTCGACCAAGGGATCGACAACCCTTTCTTCTGTTTCTTGCCGGGATTTTAGAATTGCACATCCGTTGAGCAGCAGCAATAATACAACAATAGGGGTTTTGTAAGTCCATCGTATTAACATAGTTTTCGCCTCACCTCTAAATATTGGTGTTGGAACGGTGTAGTCGAACGAATGGCGATCTAATTTGTGTCGGTAACCCAAATGATAACATATACCGGATGCCGTTTGGTAGACCGACGCGGAAAAGTAATAAGCCCATCACCTCGCATATCCAGAAGATTTTGGATTATCAAAAAGGGAGCGATGCAGTCCATAGGTTGGGTTGAGCCGCATCAACCATTCCCCCTTTATTTCCACCCAAGTTCCGATGTTCGATGGCACTCCAATACGTCACGAAGCATAGTAAAAACCAACAGAGACCGATTCAAGAAACTTGGGTGTTGCGTTTCGCTATTTCTATCCACAAGTCGGTATTGCTGCAAGGAGAATTCTCTTTCGACGTCCATGTGGACCCGTGTTTGGCCGCTCAACCCAACCTACATGACTTTCCATCAACAATCTGACTTGGGAAAGAAAAGGTTAATGACTCGCATGTTCACTGGATTTTGCATTGTTAAAATGGAGCCTAGTTGCTATAATTCTGTAAGTGTTAATCTTCAATCGCATGATAACCGAAAGCCCCTTTCATCAAATTAATCTTCAAGTCGACTCTTATAAATCCGCGCCAAGGAAAAAAGCCTAAATGTCCCTCCCGAAACTCTCCGTCAGTAACCCTGTATTTGCAAACCTATTGATGCTCATAATCATCGTATTCGGGACAATCGCGTGGTTCGTGCTGCCAAGAGCGTTAAGTCCCGATATCACGGTACAATCAGCCACCGTTACAACCATCTACCCGGGCGCCTCTCCGGTAGAGGTTGAGAAATTGGTGACGGTTCCAATCGAGGAAGCTATCGAAGACAACGTTAACAAAATTGACCTGATGCTCTCGACATCTTCGGAAGGAATATCTACCATCTCGATCCAGTTTGAAGAGATCAGCGATCGGGACTTCAGCAAGCAGATGCAAAACATGCGGTCGGCGGTGGAGCGCGTGAACGATCTCCCGAACGAAATCTTGAATGAGCCGGAAGTTGTGGAATTCGACATGGAATCAACTTTTCCGGTGCTAACGCTGGTCGTCGGCGGAACCATCTCGGAACCTCAGATGAAGTCTATCGCCGAGAATCTCAGGGACGACATCTTGGACATCGAGGGTGTCGGATCTGTTCGCTTGGCGGGCGCGCGTGAACGGGAAATCTGGATCGAAGTCGATCCGGCCAAACTGAGGGCGTATCAACTTCCCATTACCGAGGTGATTAATGCGCTGAGGAATCACAACCTTAACCTGCCTGCTGGAACGATGGAAGTCGGCACATCGGAGTACCTTGTTCGAACCTTGGGCGAATTTCGGAGTATCGATGAGATTCAAGACACGATAATCCGAGCGCGAGGGACAGGCACTTCGTTACGTTTGAGCGATATTGCGACCGTCTCCGATACGTACGAGAAACCTCGCACGTTGTCCCGCATTCACGGCACTCCCTCTATCAGTTTGACGATTCAACGCAAGACGGAGTCAAACACCATCAAGTTGGTCGAACAGATTCGTGGAGTTGTGGAGAAATACAAGGTGAACGCGCCAGAGGAAGCGCGAATATCGGCGGTAAATGATTATTCCGTGATCTTGAAGGAACGATTTGGTATTCTCGAAACAAATGCTTTCTTCGGGCTCTTTCTCGTCGTTATTCTGCTGTTCGTGTTCTTGGGCTTTCGCAATGCGCTCTTCGCCGCACTTGGGATCCCGGTGGCGTTCATGGCGACCTTCCTGTTCATGCACTTGACGGGAATAGTATTGAGCGGTGTGGCTCTGTTCGGATTGATACTCGTCGTGGGTATTGTGGTGGATGACGCTATTGTGGTGATCGAGAATATCTATAGACACATTCAACGCGGAAGATCACCGCGTGAAGCTGCCGTCGTCGGCGCCGAGCAGGTAGGAACTCCCGTTCTAGCGGCAAGTTTGACGACGGTTGCGGCGTTTGGACCACTGATGTTCATGACGGGTATTTCCGGTCAGTTCATGCGTGTTGTACCTATTGTCGCCATATTGGTGTTGGCGGCATCGCTGCTGGAAGTGTTTATGATTCTTCCCGCCCACGTTTCCGAATGGGGTAAGGTATCGAACAATAATGCCCGGCGCAACAGATGGTTTAATCCGATCAAGCAGCGTTACGTAGCGGTTTTGAACTACATCCTGCGATGGCGTTACGCCGTCGTGTTCGGAGTATTGGCTACGGGTGTGGTGGTTTGCGCCGCCGCATTCTTGGCGCTTGACAAGGAACTGTTTCCCGGCGAAGACTTTCCCCAATTTTACCTCAAAGCGGAAATGCCTCCTTCTTTTGGAATGAACGAGACCAGCGAGGTGATTTCCCAGCTTGAGCAGGTCGCAGCGTCTATCCCGCCGGAGGAAAGGGTTGCAATTGTAAGCAACCTCGGTTTACACACTCCCACATCAGGTATACTCGCCGGCACAACATTTCGATCCAATGTCGGCGAAGTGCTCGTCGAGCTTGTTCCGAAGAATCAGCGCAAACGCAGTGTCGACGACATCGTGGATCAACTTCGACCGCAGATAGCGAAAGTCAGCGGCATTGAAAAACTTACCATCGACAAACTGCAAGGGGGACCGCCGAGCGGCGCCGATGTCGATGTCAAAATCAAGGGACAAGATTTCCGCGAATTGAAACGCATTTCGGAGATGCTTCAATCAGAATTGCGTCAGATGGATGGCGTCTATGAAATCCAGGATGATTTTCTCGTCGGCAAGTCCGAACTCCGCGTGCACGTGAAGGAGGAGAAGGCGCATCAATACGGGTTGAATGTGTTTCAAATAGCGTACAACGTTCGCAATGCGATTGAAGGAAATACTACAACCACCTACCGCGACGCCGACGAGGCGGTAGACGTCATCGTGAAATACAGCGACGGCGCTCTTAAGGCAGTGTCCGACCTTGGGGAGTTGTTGATAGCCACTCCTACAGGGGCAATCATCCCACTGAGAGACGTCGCGGAGGTGCGAGAGGAGAGGGGATATGTCGAAGTCCGCCGATTCGACGGGGAGCGCGCCATTACCGTGAATGCTTCCGTGGATTCTGACCGGACAACGACTGTAGAAGTGAATCAAGCTCTAATTGCGACGTTCGCGGGCATCGAGTCCATGTTTCCCGGTTACCGCTTGGACTTCCGCGGTGAATTCGATCAGATCCAGGAATCCTTTGCCGATCTGGTTCAACTATTTACGATTGGTGTTTTCTTAATTTATGTCATCTTGGCGACTCAGTTCAAATCTTTTCTCCAACCCGTAATTATTCTCCTGGCGGTACCGTTCGGAATTATCGGTGCGATGATCGGGCTCTTGGCTGTAGGCGCGACGTTAAGCATGATAGCCATGTTTGGTATCGTGGCACTAGCCGGAATCGTGGTCAATGATTCGATTGTGCTTATCGACTTCATTAACCGTTATCGTAGAAACGGAAGCGGCCGGTGGCGCGCGATTCTCAGGGGGGCTGGCGTCCGATTGCGTCCGATTCTGTTGACAACCATTACTACGGTTTGCGGTTTGATTCCGATGGCGGTCGGGTTGGGTGGAAAGTCACCAATCTGGATGCCGTTGGCTAGCACCATCATCTTCGGACTGACCTTTGCGACGCTGTTGACGCTCTTTGTCATGCCGGCGTTGTACGCGATTACGACGGACATTAATGCCTTGTTCGCAAGAAAACCTACTCCAGCGCGAAGTCCTGCTATGGAGGATTTGCCGGTTGGAGCGGAGATTAGCGCTGACGACTAGAACAGGAACTAACCGAGACGGAGTAATTGTTTAGTCCATTGACTCCTTGCGGCGAATACAAGGCGCTCCCTTTATTCTACAACCGATGGCAATTTCTCCCATGTACCCAATATGCGGGCGTTATCCCTTGTGGGAGGGGCATCTTGCTCCGATGCAGGAGCGATTCCCTACCGAAAGTGGATTTTCATTGCATGGTTGTTTAGTGAGTTGATTTGTCGTGAACGAAATATCGGGACAAGGGGATCTCTATCGCCTTCGCTATCCGCTCAGTTGATCCCCTCCCACATATAATCGAGGAATGCCCCGCTGTCGATAGTCAGGCGCGATACACTGCCAAACCAATATTGCCACTCGTTTTGGCTGAACTAAATAGTTACGAGACGGATTATAGGTTCGTTTTCGGTCGCACAGAAGGGTTCCCAAAAAGCGTGAAAGTAGCTTATACCGGACTTGAACTGCCGCCGGGAGCGGTAAAATATAATGATGGATACCTGAGTGAACTCGCGGCAAAGTTTAAACCCGCGAAGTCCGCTCCTTACTATTTCGAGTTTTTGCCGGACGATTTCGAGACTTCGCATGCCATCGCCATAGCAGCCGACGAACTGCTAGATTTGCTCATCCTCGACATTGAAAAAATTGAGAATATACTCATGGGGATGAGCGGCGAAGACATGAGGTCGATACTTGACAGATGTCTGGTACATCTTGAAGCTGAAATGCCGCTGTGCAATCTCTCTCTCGACGATAGCGAGAAGGCTATGGTTAACGGCTTTGGGCTCCTAAGTTCCAAACCGACGGTGGTCCTTGAAGCTCCCTGTACGGATGTGAATCAGGTGTGCGATGCCATCTTGGAGAAAGCGGGAATGATGTTTTTCTACACTCTGAACAAACAGGAAGCTCATGCGTGGTTGGTAGAGAAGGGCACGGACGCAGTCACGTGCGCCGGGAAGATTCACTCCGATTTGGCGCGCGGATTTATCAAAGCGGAACTTGTCAGTTGTGATGACATGCTGGAGTCGCATAGCTTGCAAGATGCGCGTTCGAAGAACCTGACGAATCTTGTGGACGCGGACTACATTATCCCGGAAAACACTATTCTTGAGGTTCGTTTCAACGTGTGATCTTTACCAAGTAACACTCGACATTGCGCTCCGCTGGAGCGTGGCGATTGGACGCATCACGATTCTATTGACATGGCACTCCGCTGGAGTGAAAACCAGACCACGAAGAAACACTTTTTAAAGCCAGTCATAAAGCGAAAAATGAATGTGTCCCGCTGATGGAATGTGATCGCAAACTAACAGTTTGCGGTACAAGGGTGTTACCTGCTGAATGGATTATCGCGACAGGATAATGGAGCGCTATCAAGCAACGCTTGATATGGCACTCCGCTGGAGTGCAGACGCGGTGAGGAATCGTGTTCTATTGACATGGCACTCCTCTGGAGTGCGAGACATGGGAAATATCTAACATGGAACGCTTTTTCAAAGCTAACCAGGGTGTGAATACCGG
>JAPPIK010000035.1 GCA_028820655.1 Candidatus Poribacteria bacterium
GGGAATCGCGATTTGGAAATCGCTCCCACAGTAGGGAATCGCGATTTGGAGATCGCTCCTACAGTAGGGAATCGCGATTTGGAAATCGCTCCCACAGTAGGGAATCGCGATTTGGAGATCGCTCCCACAGTAGAGGATCGCGACCTGAAGATCGCTCCCACAGTAGGGAATCGCGATTTGGAAATCGCTCCTACAGTAGGGGATCGCGATTTGGAGATCGCTCCCACAGTAGAGGATCGCGATTTGGAAATCGCTCCCACAGTAGAGGATCGCGACCTGGAGATCGCTCCCACAGTAGAGGATCGCGATTTGGAGATCGCTCCTACAGTAGGGAATCGCGATTTGGAAATCGCTCCCACAGTAGGGAATCGCGATTTGGAAATCGCTCCCACAGTAGAGGATCGCTACCTGGAGATCGCTCCTACGGATTAAAAGGCTGGTGCGCGGGAGATCTCTATGGGAGTTCTATCGCGGTCATTATCCATTCCCTTGATCACTCGCTATCCACTCGCTTGATTGCACCCTACTTCACAATCACCATCCGCCGCGACGCCGCAAAATCCCCCGCTCGCAACCGGTAGAAATAAACCCCGCTCGCAACCGACTCCCCGTCCTCATTCCGTCCGTCCCAATACGCCGCCCTTCCTCGATCCGCGTAATACCCCGCCGCCCGATACCCCAGCGCCAACCGCCGCACCAGCGTTCCCTTTGTGTCATAAATCAGAATCGCCACCCCCACCTCACGCGCGAGATGATACGGGATCCACGTCTCGGGATTAAAGGGATTCGGGTAGTTCTGCAACAGTGCCGTCTTCTTCGGAAGGAACCCCGAGAGCAACCGTTCGAGAAATCGTATACCGCGCTGAGTCTTGGGATCGGTCAAGTCTAGCCCCCGTGCTTGATTTAGCCAACCTTCGACCTCCGCCGCACTGAAACTTGATGCGGCCAGAGTATCCGCGGAAGGCTTTGCGTCTCCGATAGCGCCGGCGACGTGTACCAGGTCATAGATGTTCACCACACGGTCGCCATCGACATCGGCATCGCTATCGCCCGTTTCACCGATGCGTTGGCCTACGCTGGCCAGGTCCGCAAGGTTCACCAAGCGATCCCCGTTGACATCGCCGACCAAAGCATCCACGATGAGCGGGGGCGCGAGTTCCCAGAACAGCACCGTCCCATCCCGACTCCCGCTGGCAAGCGTCCTCCCATCCGGACTAAACGCTACGCTTCCGACCGTTTCGGGGTGCCCGGTGAGAATGTGCTCAAGTTCACATGTGCTCATGTTCCACAGCCGCACCGTGTTGTCCGCCGAGGCACTGGCGAGCTTTTTCCCGTTCGGGCTGAAGGCTACATCATAGACTCTTTTCGCGTGCCCCGTGAGTGTGTGCACGTATTCGCCCGTTTTTGGATTCCACAGTTGCACGTTGCTATACCCGGTCCCGATGGCAAGGATGTTGCCGCCGGTGTGGAACGCTACGCTCCGGACACCGCTAAAACGTCTGTTAAGTATCCGCTGTGAATTCCCCGTTTTTACATCCCACATTCGCAACCGCGTGCCTGAATCCCACCCGCAACTAGCAAGGGTCATGCCATCCGGACTGAACGCGACGGTCAAGATTGGTCCTGAATGTCCGGAGAGAACGAACCGAAGTTTGCCCGTTCCGGCGTCCCATAGCCGTGCGGTCTTGTCATGACTCCCACTGGCAATCGTTTTACCATCCGGACTGAACGCGACACTGTTGACAACAGACGTATGCCCGGTGAGTATGCGCCGGAGTTTGCCCGTTCTGGTGTCCCATAGCCGCACGTCGCCTTCTAAGCTCCCGGCAGCGAGCGATTTACCATCCGGGCTGAACGCCAATGTCAGCGCCCACAACCTATTATCGTCGAGAAGGTCAACCTCCGCAAGCGTTGTCGTGTCATAAAGCCAAATACCCATTAGTGTAGCGACCGCAAGCATACTGCCGTCCGGCGAATATTGCATCTCCACTATTGTGCCTTTTTCCAGGCGCATTGTCGCACCTTCCGGCAAGCCGCCGTAGGTGTATGCATGAGCGATCAAATTGAGCCTCATCAGTGCCACAACAATGAGTCTCGTTTTCCTCATCTGAACTACCTCCTTTCCTGAATTTAACGCCCGTCGGCAAATCACCGCCCGGTGCTCTCTGAATAGGTACTTTGCACCGATCCGTGCGATATGCGCAGTCCACGATTCAGACAATTACTCGCGCTTCCCACCGCCCAACCTTCTCCTTTTTCCCGCCCTCCTTGACGCGTACCCTCTACTGCGCCGGCGCACCGCCGGCTCCAATCGCCGCAGCAACCTGAACAAGATCGAGGATATTCACTGCGC
Source organism: Candidatus Poribacteria bacterium (assembly GCA_028820655.1). Classification (GTDB taxonomy): domain Bacteria; phylum Poribacteria; class WGA-4E; order WGA-4E; family JAJDTR01; genus JAJDTR01. Next base: position 2,354 of record JAPPIK010000035.1, read on the forward strand.
CATCCCCGTTCACATCGGCATCGTTTTCTCCCAGTGAACCGAAACTTACGGCGACTTGCACCAAGTCCAATATGTTTACCGTGCCGTCCCCGTTGACATCACCCGCCACCGGAGGCGGCTCGATTATCTCCGCATGCGCGACTGCAGGGTGAACGCGCTCTCCATCTGAATCCACCAGACTGACATTGGATAAGTTCAAATTAGAATGTGCAACGGCTAGCACCTCAAATGTGATCGCGGCGAGTTGCCCGTCGCCTTTTCCGACGCCGCCGATTACGGTTCCGCCGAACGTTACGAGATTCTCGTTAAGGACGGGCGGCACGAAGAATGCACCCTCCGGAAGATAGCCTCCGGTTGTGCCCTTGACAAATCGCAGAGCGCCCGAATCAAATTTCACGGTTGCCTGATAGCCTGCCACATCTTCTCCCGCGGTGATGTCGAGTGAAAACGTTAGTTGCTCTCCAACCCGCGGCGATGTGACAGCAGTCGGCGTGATGCTAACCGTCGTCCTCACGACGGGAGAAGAATAGTCGACGTCCCAGAGCAGCACCGGTCCGTTCAAACTCCCGCTCGCAAGTGTCCTGCCATCCGGACTAAACGCCACCCCGGTAACGATGGTGCGGTGCCCCTGGAACGCGGCATCGAGTCCACCCGTGGTGGTATTCCAGAGACGAACCGTCCCGTCGGCGCCGCCTCTGGCAATCGTACCGCTATCCGGGCTGAAAGCAATTTTGCTGTTTTCGTGCGCACCAAACTCGTGTGTGTGCGTCATCGACCACGTAGCCGTTCTCCACAGTATCAGCCCGCGGGAGGTCGCGCTGGCAAATACGCGTCCATCCGGACTAAACGCCACGCTGACGACCTTATCCTTGTGTCCGGCAAGCGTGCGTTGACGTTCGCCGGTTTCGACCTCCCAAATCGTCACGCTGCGATCTCTGCTCCCAACTGCCAGCGTATCCCCATCCCGATTGAATGCCACGCTCGTTATTTCCGCGATATGCCAAGGAAGCGAATGCAGGAGTTCGCCGGTTTCGACATCCCAAAGCTGTGCCGACGATCCCGCTCCGCCGGCAAGCAGCCGCCCATTCGGGCTGAACGCCAGACTGAGATACTTACCCGGATCCTTGGTGAGTGTGTTGAGCAGTTCGCCGGTGTTGACATCCCACAAGTTGATTTCTCCGTCACTCCCACCGGCGATGATTTCTTTCTCTTGACTCAACGCGACGCTATAAACATACTTCCAACGCTCGTAGAACGCGCGCAGCCGATCCCCCGTGTCGGCATCCCACAGAAATATTCTCCCATTACTCGCACTGGCAATCCGCATGGCGTCCCGGCTGAACGCCAGACCGGTAGTTCCATCCGTATGCTCGGTGAACAGGTGTTTCTGGTCGCCTGTGTCCGTATCCCATACTCGCAACGCGCCGCCGGCGCTCGCGCTGACAAGCCTTCCCCCGTCCGGGCTAAACGCCAGGGTAGTGATATGCGTTCCATGCCCGAGAAGCACGCTCCGGACTTTGTTCGTTGCGGCATCCCACAACACGACGCCTCCGGGTATGTCCCCAATCGCGACCAAGTTTGTCTCTACGTTATAAGCGACGGCTAGTATCGGGCCCTGATATCCGCGGCTTTGCTCCAGCAGTTCGCCCGTTGCGGCGTCCCATCGCCGCACTATTCCGTCCTCGCCGCCACTGACAAGCGCACTGCCATCGGTATTGAACGCTGCGAAGGTAACCCCGCGCCCATGTCCCGCGCGCGTCCACAGGTTTTCACCCGTGTTGACATCCCACATCCGTACCGTCTCGTCCCTATAACTCCCGACACTAGCAACCGTGCCGCCATCCGAATTGAATGCGACGCTATCGACCAGCCCCGTGTGCCCTTCGAGCGTGCGGAGGTGCTCACCGGTTTCGGTATTCCACAGCCGCACCGTCTCGTCCCAACTCACACTTGCCAGCGTTCTGCCATCCGGGCTGAACGCGACGCTGCTGACCTTATCCGAATGCCCGACCAGGCTCCTCAAATGCTCACCGGTTTCAGCGTTCCACAGTTGCACCGTCATGTCCTCGAATTCCCCGCCGCTCGCAAGCATCCCGCCGTCCTTACTGAATGCCACACTCTTGACTCTGCCGGTGTGACCGATTAACAGCGACTCCTCTTCGAACGTCTCGGCATCATAGAGCCAAATGCCGAGAGAAGTGGCGACTGCAAACCGCTTGCCGTCCGGGGAATACGCAAATCCATTTGCCGCGCCCTTGCCTAGCCGTGCTCGAGCGTCTTCCGGCAGATGCCAGCGCGTGTACTCTTGAGCAAATCCGTTAACCGAAAACATAGCCAGCATAATGAGTGTAGTCGCTGCTATTTTCATCTCATGAACCGCCTTCTTGCATTAGTCGCCTCTTGATGTATTCGTTCGATTAATCTCTGCTGGCGAAGATTGTGTGCATCGCAAATCTATTGAGATTCAAGATCCCTATAGGATTTCTACCGCGCTCGCTATTCACTCGCTTGCTGGATTTCTACCGCGCTCGCTATTCACTCGCTTGCTGGATTTCTATCGCGGTCGCTATGGGATCTCTATCGCCTTCCTTATCTAGTCAGTTGATCTCCCTTGATCACTCATTATTCATTCGCTTGATCCCCGCTGGAGTGCCTAGGCGCGTGTCACCTGTTTCTATTTACATTCCACTCCTAACGGAGTGGGGAGTCGCGACCGGGAGAAGATCTCTATCGCAGTCATTATTCATTCCTTTGATCTCCTACAGTGGGGAATCGCGATTTGGAAATCGCTCCCACAGATGGAGATCGCTCCTACATGCAGTTGGGTTTCGCGTGGCTCAACCCAACCTACAAACTTGCAATCTTCAATTATTTGATAATCGCCATGCGCCGCGACGCCGCAAAATCCCCCGCCCTCAGCCGGTAGAAATATACGCCGCTCGCCACGACCTCGCCCACACTGTTCCGACCGTCCCAATACGCCGCCCTTCCCCGATCTTCGTAATACCCCGGCGACTGAAACCCGAGCGCCAACCGCCGAACCAGCGTTCCTTTTGCGTCGTAAATTGTGATGTTCACCTCCGCACCATGCGCCAGGCGATACGGTATCCACGTCTCCGGATTGAAGGGGTTCGGGTAGTTCGGCAACAGCGTCGTCTCTTTCGGCTTCAACGCCGCAAGCAACCCTTCAAGGAATCGGATTCCCAGTCGAAAATTGGCGTCACCGACGCCTACGCCTCGCGCCTGATCAAGCCATCTCTCGACATCCGCGGCGCGAATAATCGACGGGTCCGGGGAATATGCCGAAGGCGCCGCACCCCCGCCAATAGTCGCGGCGACCGTGACCAAGTCAATGATATCCACCACACCGTCCCCGTTAACATCCGCATTATTCTGTCCCATCTCGCCGAGGCTCACCGCAACCTGCACCAAATCCAAGATGTTCACCTCGCCGTCCCCGTTGACATCGCCCACTAGCGGCGCCGGCTCAACAATCCTTCCATGTTCAATGCGAGGTAACAATCGCTCTCCATCCGAATTGACAAGACTGACTTCCAATAAAGTCAAAAAGGATTGCTTGGGTTCAAGAACCTCAAACACGAGTGTAGCGAGAGTACCGTCCCCTTCACTTGCGTCGTGGACCGCCGTACCGCCAAGCGTCACACGATTGGCGTCGATGACCGGCGGGACGAAGAAGGCATCCGCAGGTAGATAGTCTCCCGCGGCAGCCTCGACGTACCGCAGAGCGGCGGAATCAAAGCTGACGCTTGCCTGATAACCCACCACATCGCTTCCCGAGACGATATCAAGCGAAAGTGTCAGTTGCTCTCCGACCGATGGGGATATAGCGAGAGCGGGCGTAATGCTGACAGTCGAATCCACAGTCGGGGGAGGGGCGAGATCCCACAGCAGCACCGTGCCATCCCAACTTCCACTGGCAATCGTCCTGCCGTCCGGGCTGAACGCCACTCTTGTGACTTCCTCGGCATGCCCGATAAATGTGCGCAATTCCTCGCCTGAATTGGTATCCCACAGCCGCACGGTCTTGTCCCAACTCCCGCCGACGAGCAACCTGCCAGCATGGCTGAAGTCGACACTTGAACATCCGCCTTTGGAGATAATACTGCGTTCAAGTGTGCCAGTTTCTACATTCCACAAATTCACCGGGCTGCCCCCACTTGCGCAGGCTAACGTTCGTCCATTCGGGCTGAACACGATGCTTTCTACCCAACCTGTTTTCCATGTGATTGTGCGCAGATGCTTTCCCGTCGCGGTGTCCCAAATGCGCACCTCTTTAAAACTCGCGCTTGCAACTCTACTGCCGTCCGGGCTGAAGGCTACGCTCATTACCTTATACATGTGCCCATGGAGCGTGTTTTTAAGTCCGCCGGTACCTGCATGCCAGAGTCGCACCGTAGTGTCCATGCTCCCGCTTGCCACCATTCGATTATCTAGGCTGAAGGCTACGGCAGTGACATTGTCCTCATGCCCGACGAGAGTTCGCTGATGAACACCTGTTTGAGTATCCCACAGATTTACCGACTCTTGGCTCGCACCGGCAAGCATTCTCGAATCGCCGCTGAAGGCTACGCCGCGGGCGGCGCCGAAGCGACCGGGAAACGTATGCAGAAGTTCCCCGGTATCGACATCCAGGAGTTGCACCGACTGGTCCCGACGTAGATTGGCGAGCATCCGTGCATCGGGGCTAAAGGCTAAGCTTTTGCCGTTGCCCGTATGTCCGTTGAGAATGTGCTTGCGGTCTCCGGTATTCACGTCCCAGAAGTAGACATCCCCAGAACTCGCACCGGCAAGCGTCTCGCCATCCGGGCTGAACACCGCCCCGACGGCCGATGGTCTAGCGAATGTGTGCAGAAGTTCCTCCGTTTCTACGTTCCACAAACGCACCGTGCGTCGGGTGGTAGCGCAAAGCAACCTACCATCCGGGCTGAAATTGACTTGGTAGACCCCTCCCCAAGGCCTACCCAGTGTACGGCGAAGTGTTCCCGTTCTTAAATTCCATAGACGAACGGTGCCGTCTTCACTACCGCTGGCAAGCATCTTTCCGTCCGGGCTAATCGCTACGCTGTGGACCTGATTCGTGTGTAACTCTAGCGTGTGCTGAAGTTCCCGAGTGTCGGGATTCCAAATTCGCACGGTGTTGTCAATGCTGCCGCTGGCCAGTGTCAGGCCGTCCCGACTGAAGGCTACGCTTGTGACGTAGTGGGTATGTCCCTCAAGAAGATGTTTCCGGGTTCCCGTCCGGGAATTCCACAGCTTCACCGAATCTCCAGCTCCCGTGGCCAGCGTTTTTCCATCCCAACTGAACGCCACGTCACCACCGGGATATGAATACCCCCATAAGGTGAAGAGAGGTTCGCCGGTATTGGCATCCCACAGACGCACCGTGGTATCTATCCAATTACCGCCGCCCGCAAGCAGATCCCCGTGCCGACTGAACGATACTGCCTCAACCGGTGACCGATCTCCGTCGATTAGGTCGATTTCCTCAAGCGTTTCCAAGTCATAAATCCAGATTCCGATAGGTCCGGCGATTGCAAACCGAGCGCCGTCGGGTGAATACGCAACGTCTCTAATCCAACCTTTGCCGATGCGCGCTTTTGCGCCGTCCGGAAGATGCCATTGAGGGGAGTCGTAGGCGCGGATGTTATATGGAAACAGCATCAAAACCAGAAGTGATACCATCGCTATTTTCATGTGAAGTCCTTTCCGCTTGTCCTTGAGATAGAAACATGCACCCCAAGTTAGAATTTGTAGGATGGGAACAAGGGAGTGGAAAGCGAACAAGATCGGTTATGGGATCTCTACCGCGGGAACACGTACCGGTCAATTGCTGATACCGTATTCATTCACTTGACCGATAGAGATCCCATGAGCCGCGCGAAACCCAACATCCTGTATTCCTCATTTTCCTGCCGCCGCCAATCACTGGTCACTGACAGCTATTTTACGATCACCATCCGCCTCGCCGCCGAATAATCCGCTGCCCGCAACCGATAGACATAAACCCCGCTTGCAACCGATTCCCCGTCGTCATTCCGGCCATCCCAATAGGCGGCTCTCTCCGGATCCACATAGTATCCCGCCCCCTGATGCCCGAGCGCCAATCGCCTCACCAACCGTCCATTCGAATCGAAAATAGTAATTTCTACCGCTGCGCTCCTCGCGAGATGATACGGGATCCACGTCTCAGGATTAAAGGGATTCGGGTAGTTTTGCAACAGTGCCGTCTTCTTCGGAAGGAACCCCGCGAGCAACCGTTCGAGAAATCGTATACCGCGCCGGGTCTTGGGATCGGTCAGGTCTAGCCCCCGTGCTTGATTTAGCCAACCTTCGACCTCCGCCGCACTAAAACTTGATGCTGCCAAAGTATCCGCGGAAGGCTCCGCACCTGCGTCTCCGATAGCGCCGGCGACGTGTACCAGGTCATAGATGTTCACCACACGGTCGCCATCGACATCGGCATCGCTATCGCCCGTTTCACCGATGCGTTGGCCCACGCTGACCAGGTCCGCAAGGTTCACCGAGCGATCCCCGTTGACATCGCCGACCAAAGCATCCGCGACGAGCGGCGGCTTGAGTTCCCAGAGTAGCACGGTTCCGTCACCGCTCCCGCTGGCGAGCGCACTCCCGTCCGAGCTAAACGCCACGGCCGATACCCAGTTAAAGTGTCCGGCGAACGTGCGTAGTAGTTCGCCCGAATCGGAGTCCCAGAGTCGCACCGTGTTATCAGGGAGGCTCTCGCAACTCGCAAGCGTTTTCCCATCCGGGCTGAACGCCAATCCCATAATTTTCCCTGTATGCCCGTCCAGTGAACGCAATAGTTCCCCCGTTACCGCATCCCACAGTTGCAGGGACCCATCCTGATGTCCCGTCGCAAGCGTCTCTCTATCGGGACTAAACGCCGCATTGCTGACCGCATCGAAAGGAAGAGTGCGTAGAGTTTCCCCCGTTTGAGCATCCCACAAATGGATCTCCCAACCAACCCGACCCGAGAGCGTTTTCCCATCCGGGCTGAATGAGAGGTTGTCGGCGAACGAACCGGAACCGGTGGTAGGAGAGACCCTATCCTCTCCGAGCACGTATAGAAGTTCTCCGGTGCTCGTGTCCCACATTCGCAGTTCCTTAATACCTGCACTGGCAAGCTTACCGCCGTCCGGACTGAACGCTACACTATAGACCCAACCCGCATGCCCGGAGAGTCTGCCGCGGCGCCCACCTGTCATTGGATTCCATAGCCGCACCGTCCGGTCCCAACTGCCGCTGGCGAGCATCTCCCCGTTCGGGCCAAATGCCACGCCGGTGACTACCGACCCGTGACCCGTGAGGGTGCGTCGCAGTTCGCCAGTTTCGGGATTCCACAGCCGCACCTTATAGTCCCAACCCCCACTGGCAAGCGTCTTCCCATCCCGACTGAACGCCAAGCTCTCTACATTGCCGACATGTCCGAACAAAGAGCGTTGATTTTCGCCTGTTTCAGCGTCCCAGAACCGTACCGTACCGTCCTGGCTCCCACTGGCGAGCGTATCTCCATCCGGACTCAATGCGATGGACTTCACGGCTCTCGTGTGGCCGCGAATCGTACTCATGTGTTCACCAGTGCTTGTATTCCAAAACCGCACGGAGGTATCCCGATTACCCCCGCCGCTGGCAACAATCTCGCCGTTAGAAATGAACGCTACACTATAGACCCACCCCGTATGTCCGACCAGTTCTTCCCGAAGGTTGCCCGTGTCCGCATCCCACAGGCGTACTGTCCAATCTCGACCGCCGCTTGCAATCGTTTTCCCGTCCGGGCTGATGGCTACCGCAAAAACGGAGTTTTGATGTCCGTCGAGCGTGCGTAGATGATGCCCGGTTTTCGCCTCCCAAAGCTGCACGGTAGAACTGTGCCCGGAGGCAAGCGTTTTGCCATCCGAGCTGAAATCTATGCTTTCGACCGGCCCGGAACGCCCTTCAAGCGTACGCAGATGTTTACCCGTTTGGGCATCCCAGAGCCGCACCGTATTGTCCCAACCGCCGCTGGCAATCGTATCGCCATCCGGACTAAACGCCACGCTTAATACAGGCAACGTATGCCCCGTTAGTGTCCTCCGAAGTTCGCCCGTGCCCGCGTTCCACACCTTTACCGTACTTCTCTCAAGGCCCCGGCCATGACCTCCGCCGCTAGCCAACAAGCTGCCATCCGGACTGAATGCTACACTGAAGACCAAATCTTCATGATCGCCAATCAATGCAATTTCTTCCAGCGTCTCCGTATCATAGATCCAAATGCCGATAGAACTGGCGACGGCGAGACGGCTGCCATCGGGCGAATACGTTACCTCATATATCTGTCCCTTCCCCAAGCGCGCTTTTGCCCCTTCTGGCAGCGCCCAACGCGTGTGCTCCCGGGCGAGGCTGTTAACTGAAAACATAGCCAGAACAATGAGTGTAGTCACTACTATTTGCATCTCATGAACCGCCTTCCTGCATTAATCGCCTCTTGATGTATTCGTTCGCTTGATCTCTGCCGGCGAAGATTGTGTGCATTGCAAATCTATTGACATTCAAGATCCCTATGGGATTTCTACCGCGCTCGCTATTCACTCGCTTGCTGGATTTCTACCGCGCTCGCTATTCACTCGCTTGCTGGATTTCTATCGCGGTCGCTATGGGATCTCTATCGCCTTCCTTATCCAGTCAGTTGATCTCCCTTGATCACTCATTATTCATTCGCTTGATCCCCGCCGGAGTGGGGAGTCGCGGCCTGGAGAAGATCTCTATCGCAGTCATTATTCATTCCTTTGATCTCCTACAGTGGGGAATCGCGATTCGGAAATCGCTCCCACAGATGGAGATCGCTCCTTTGGATTAAAAGGCTGGTGCGCGGGAGATCTCTATGGGAGTTCTATCGCGGTCATTATCCATTCCCTTGATCACTCGCTATCCACTCGCTTGATTGCACCCTACTTCACAATCACCATGCGCCGCGACGCCGCAAAATCCCCCGCCCTCAACCGGTAGAAATAAACGCCGCTTGCAACCGCTTCTCCGCGCTCATTGCGTCCGTCCCAATACGCCGCCTTTCCCCGATCTTCGTAAAATCCCGGCGACTGAAACCCGAGCGCCAACCGCCGTACCAGCGTTCCTTTTGCGTCGTAAATTGTGGTGTTCACCTCCGCACCATGCGCCAGGCGATACGGTATCCACGTCTCCGGATTGAAGGGGTTCGGGTAGTTCGGCAACAGCGTCGTCTCTTTCGGCTTCAACGCCGCAAGCAACCCTTCAAGGAATCGGATTCCCAGTCGAAAATTGGCGTCACCGACGCCTACGCCTCGCGCCTGATCAAGCCATCTCTCGACATCCGCGGCGCGAATAATCGACGGGTCCGGGGAATATGCCGAAGGCGCCGCACCCCCGCCAATAGTCGCGGCGACCGTGACCAAGTCAATGATATCCACCACACCGTCCCCGTTAACATCCGCATTATTCTGTCCCATCTCGCCGAGGCTCACCGCAACCTGCACCAAATCCAAGATGTTCACCTCGCCGTCCCCGTTGACATCGCCTGCGAGTGGTTCCGGTTCAACTATCCACCCATGTTCAAGGTGAGGTAACAATCTCTCTCCATCCGAATTGACAAGACTGACTTCCAATAAAGTGACAACGGATTGCTTGGGTTCAAGAACCTCGAACACGAGTGTGGCGAGAGTACCGCCCCCTTCACTTGCATCGTGGAACGCCGTACCGCCAAGCGTCACACGATTGCCGTCGATGACCGGCGGGACGAAGAAGGCATCCGCCGGAAGATAGTCTCCCGCGGCGGCCTCGACATACCGCAGAGCCGCGGCATCAAATCTGACGCTTGCCTGAAACCCCAGCACATCTTCTCCCGCAGCAATGTCAATCGATATCGCAAGCCGTCGTCCAACGGGTGGTGAAGTGACAAGCGCGGGCGCCACACTAACTATCAAATATTCAGGTGGGTAAGGATCGATGTCCCAAAGAATCACCGTCCCATCCCAACCCCCACTGGCGAGTGTCTTGCCATCCGTGCTGAACGCCACATTCGTAACGTTGGAGTGGTGACCCTTAAGCACGTATTCAAGTTCACCCGATGTGGTATTCCAAACCCGAACCGACTGGTCGAAACTGCCTCTGGCAATTGACTTGCCCGTTGGATGGAAGGCAATGTCACTATGCTCATGCTCACGACTGATTAGCGTGAGAACCTTGTCCCAAGTGCTTGTGTTCCATAGATTTAGCTTTTTGGGCGTCGCGCTTGCGAATTTAAGTCCATCTCGACTGTATGCCACACTAACCACCTCACGGTCCTGCCCGGCTAATGTACGCTGAAGTTCGCCGGCGCGGGCATCCCACAGCGTTACGCTGCGATCTCCGCTTCCAACGGCTAACGTATCCCCGTCCGGATTGAACACCACGCTGTTAATTAGGTAGGTGTGCCAAGGTAACACATGCAACAGTTTGGCGGTTGCGGCATCCCAGAGTCGTATCGTATATTCTTGAATGTCTCCACCACCGGCAATCAGCATGCCATCCGGGCTGAACGCCACGGTGCCAACCTCTCCCGGATGCTCTGTAAAGGTGCGAACAAGGCTGCCCGTATTGACATCCCACAAACGAATGGTTCCATCTCCACCACCCGCGATCAGGCTGTCATCCGGGCTGAACGCGACGCTAGATACATCCATTTGATTCTCGGCAAACGCGCGCAACCGTGCGCCTGTATTGGCATCCCATAGTCGTATCTCCCCCGCGGTCGCGCCAGCGACCAACCTGTTGTTCGAGCTGAATGCCAGATCGTCAATCATGGACGAGTGGCCGGTTATCACACCTTTTTGATCCCCTGTTTTGGTATCCCAGAATCGAACCAAACCGCCGCCACTCGCGCTGGCAAGCGTACCTCCGTCCGGACTGAATGCAAGCGTTCTGATCGACCGCCTATGCCGGATGTCCCGTTCGAGCAACTTCTCGCTTTCGGCGCTCCACAGCCAAGCGTTTCCGTTATAGCCGCCGATGGCGATCGTTGAGTTCTTCGTATAATAAATCATGACAGATGCCGGGTCTCCAATCCATGTTAGTTCTCTCCGAAGTTGGCCGGTTGCGGCATCCCATTGTCTCACTTTTCCATCCGTACCTCCGGTAACAATCGTTTCCCCGTTAATATCGAAGGCTACCATGGTTACAGCGTACACGTGTGCGGTGCGAGTCCACAGATTCTCGCCCGTGCGGGCATCCCACAGCCGTAGCGTCCCGTCCTCAAAACCCCCGGTACTCGCAATAAGGGCGTCATCCGGACTGAACGCGACGCTCTCGACCTCATCCGCATGACCGGGAAGGATGTGCAGACGTTCGCCCGTGCGGGTATCCCATAGCCGTACCGTCGTGTCATAACTCCCGCTGGCAAGCCACTTGCTATCCGAGCTGAATGTTAGGCTATTAACTTGCCCGACAGTTTGGTCAAGCGTAAACAGATGTTCGCCCGATTTGGCGTTCCACAAATTGACCGCCCCATCATAATGAGTTCCTCCGCTCGCAAGCAGTTCGCCATCCGGGCTAAACGCCACGCTATTCACCCTGCCGGTATGCCCGACTAACAGTCCCATCTCTTTGTATGTCTCGGTATCATAAAGCCAAATTCCGACAGAACTGGCGACGGCAATCCGTTCGCCGTCCGGTGAATACGCAATTCCATTCACCGTACCCTTGCCCAAACGGGCTCTCGCTCCTTCCGGAAGATGCCACCGCGTGTACTCCTGAGAAAATCCGTTAACCGAAAACAGAGCCAGAACAATGAGCGTCGTGACCACTATTTGCATCTCATGAACCGCCTTTCCTGCATTAATCGCCTCTTGATGACATGGCACTCCGCTCGAGTGCATAGACGCGTGTCGCCTGTATTTGGGAATCGCGATTTGGAAATCGCTCCCACAGATGGAGGTCGCTCCTATGGATTAAAAGGCTGGCGCGCTGTGCGAACCCTACTTCACAATCGCCATGCGCCGCGACGCCGCATAATCCCCCGCCCGGAATCGATAAATGTAAATGCCACTAGCAACCGCTTCTCCGCGCTCATTGCGTCCGTCCCAATACGCCGCCTTACCGCGCTCCGCGTAATGCCCCTCAGGCTGATATCCGAGCGCCAACCGCCGTACCGATGTCCCCTTTGCGTCATATATCGTAATCGTCACGTTTGACTCGCGCGCGAGACTATACGGTATCCACGTCTCCGGATTGAAGGGGTTCGGGTAGCTCGGCAACAGCATCGTCTCCTTCGGGGTCAACGCGGCGAGCAGCCCGTCAAGAAAGCGGATTCCTCGTTGCGAGGTTGGATCGGCAAGACGAAGTCCGCGTGCTTCTGTGAGCCAGTTTTGGACATCGACAGCCTTGAGAAAAGCCGTCGATAAAGGATACGCCGGAGGCGCGGCATTCGCGCCTGCAAGAATCGACGCAACCTGAACCAGGTCGAGAATGTCGACCACGCCATCTCCGTTCACATCCGCATCGTTCTCTCCGGTCTTCGTGAAGTTCTCGCCGATTAAGACCAGATCCGAGACATTCACATCACCGTCCCGGTTGACATCACCATCAAGCCGTGTCGGTTCGATTGCCGCACTCCCCTCAAGACGCGGGAGCCAACGCTTTCCCTCCAAATCCACAAGGCTGGCATCGATCAGTTCCACGATTGAGGATTTCACAGACAGCACCTCAAACGTAAACGTAGCGAGCACACCGTCTCCGTCAATTTCGCGCTCGAGCGATGTCCCTCCGAACGTCAACCGATTTCCATTCTCCACGGGCGGCACAAAGAAACTTCCGGCCGGCAGGTAGTCCCCGGCTTCGCTCCCCGCAAAGCGAAGCGCACTGGTGTCGAAATGCACAGTCGCCTGAAATCCCGCCACATCCTCACCGGCCTCAATGTCGAGGGAGAGCCTAAGGTGCTCTCCGATCGGAGGCGACGTGACGGACGACGGTGAAATTCGCATTGTCAAAGATCCGGGCGGAGAGGGGGTGACATCCCATAGCAGCACCGTTCCGTCATGGCTCGCACTGGCAAGCGCCCTTCCGTTGGGGCTCAATGCCAATGCCCTGATGACCTCCGTATGTCCCGAAAATGTGCTTATGCGTTCACCCGACGCGACATCCAAGAGCCACACATTGGCATAATGAGCCACCGCGAATAAACTTGCGTCGGCGCTGAATGCCGGATTTCCGAAACCGGATGCACGCTGCAGATCAATGGATTCGCTTTCCCCCGTGGTAGTGTCCCAAATTCGCATCTGCGTGTTGGTAGAACTCACCAATGTCTTTTCATCTCTTCCAAATGTAACGCTCCCCAAACCATCAGTGTGTCCTACGAGTGTCTGCTTATGTTCGCCTGTCGAAGTGTCCCACAACGCCACGGTGCCGTCCGAACTCGCGCTGGCGAGCATTGCCCCATCCGAGCTAAACGCGACGCCGTTCACAGGTTTGACATGCCACATGAGTTCGTGCAACTGTTCCGCCGTTTCGGAATCCCAAAGCCGCACTGCAAAATCCCCTTCGCCTCCTCCGCTGGCGAACTTCTCACCATCCGGGCTGAACACCAAACTTGCCACCCTTCCCGGAAGGCCGCCAAGCGTGTGCCGAAGTCTCCCCGTATTCACGTCCCATAGCCGAATCTCCGTACTACTGCCCGAAGCCAGCGTGCCTCCGTGCGGACCAAACGCCAAGCTATAGACCGCACCCCGATGTCCGTCAAATGTCTGTAAGTGTTCACCCGTGACGGCGTCCCAGAGACGCGCCGTACGGTCTTCATTACCGGTAGCAATCGTCCTGCCGTCGGGGCTAAACGCGATGTTCATAAAATCTCTGTATATCCAAGTGAGGGTGCGCTTATGTTCGCCCGTCACGGCATCCCAGAATCGCACCGAATCGTCGTTTCCCACGCTCGCAACTGTTTTCCCATCGGGGCTGAAAACCGCACCCAGGACACGCCCCCCATGACCGGGGAGGGTCCGACGCAGTAATCCGGTTTTGGCATCCCACAGACGAATCACTCGCTCACTGCCGCTCGCGATGTTGCGCCCATCTATACTGTATGCCACGCTCGTCACCGAGTGTTGCCCTCCGATTATCCGACGAAGTTCCCACGTGACAGGATCCCACAGCCGTATCGTTTGATCGTACGCACCACTGGCAAGTGTTTCGCCATCGGAGCTGAACGCCAAGCTATTGATCCAACTCGTGTGCGCGTTCACGGTGTGCAGTTGTTTGCCGGTATCCGAATCCCACAACCGCAACGTTTTGTCAAAACCCCCACTGGCAACAGTATTTTCGGACGGGTTAAACGCTACCGCAGTAACAAGCTCCTCGTGCCCGGTCAGTACATGCATCTCTCCACCTGTGTCCACATCCCAGATCCGCACCGTTCTGTCCCTGCTTCCGCTGGCAAGAAGCCGACCGTCCGCACGGAAATCGACGCATACGACATTGTCCGTGTGTCCCTCGAGTCTTCTTATTTCTTCGCCCGTCTCGGCATCCAAGAGTAGTATCGCGCGGTTTACGCCCACGATGGCAAGCAGCTTCCCGTCCCCGCTGAATGCCACTTTCGAGGGGCGCGTCCAGCGCCCGGCATACAATGCAATCTCCCGTAGGCTCATCGTATCATAAATCCAAATGCCGATCGAACTTGCAACGGCAAACCGGCTACCGTCGGGAGAATATTTCAAGTCCGACATCTCGCCTCTTCCGATTCGAAGTTTGGCGCCCTCGGGCAATCCCCACTGCGCATACTCCTGCGCGGCGGCGCTGACGCCAAGCACCATTAGAACCAGGAGTGACACGACCGCTATTTTCATCTCGCGAGCCACCTCCTTGAATTCATCGTTTCTTGATGTATTCGTTGCTATGATCTCCTCCGGGGAAGATTGTGTGCGTTGCAGGTCTATTGACATTCCACCCTTAAGGGGTGGCGAGTCGCAAACCGGAGATCAATCCTACAGTGGGAATCGCGATTTGGAAATCGCTCCCACAGAAGGAGGTCGTTCCCACAGAAGGAGGTCGCTCCGACGGATTAAAAGACTGGTGGGCGGCGCCCACCCTACAATTGCTGAATCGCGATTTGGAAATCGCTCCCACAGAAGGAAATCGTTCCCACAGAAGGAGGTCGCTCCGACGGATTAAAAGACTGGTGCGCGGCGCCCACCCTACGACTGCTCAATCGCGATTTGGAAATCGCTCCCACAGTTGGGAGTCGCGACCGGGAGAAGATCTCTATGGGATTTCTATCGCGCTCCTTATTCAGTCGCTTGATCAGTCATTATTCATTCCTTTGATCTCCTACAAGGAGAAAAAGCCTGATTGCGCCCTACAACTGCTACCGTTACTGACCACAGGTCACTAGCCACTGACCGCTACTTGATGATCGCCATGCGCCGCGACGCCGAAAAATCGCCCGCCCGCAACTGATAGAAATAGACCCCATTCGCAACTGTCTCCCCGCTTTCGTTCCGTCCATCCCAATACGCCGCCCTACCGCGATCGGCATAGTATCCCGGTGCACGATAACCAAGTTCCAACCGCCGAACCAGCCTTCCACCGGTGTCAAGCACTGCAATCTCCACCTCCGCGCCATGCGCCAAGTGATACGGTATCCACGTCTCCGGATTGAACGGGTTCGGATAATTCGGCAACAATGCCGTCTTGTCCGGCATCGACGCGGCGAGTAACCGCTCGAGGACGTGAATACCTCGCCGTGAAATCGGATCGCCGAGGCCCAATTCCCGTGCCTGCACAAGCCAACCCGTGATATCGGCGGCGGTGACAACCAAAATCCCATTGGGAAAGGCGGAAGGTGCGGCAGCATTCCTCATTGCCGCGGCAACCTGAACAAGATCAAGGATATCCACGACTCCATCCTCGTTTATATCCGCATCGTTCTCCCCTCTCTTGGTGAAGTTCGCACCGACCTGCACCAGATCCAAGATATTTACTTCACCATCCCCATTGACATCCTCATCTGGTGACACCGGCAGTACAACATTCCCATGTTTTACCCGCGGGAACACTCGCACTCCCTCCGAATTCACGAGGCTGACTTGATGCAAAGCTATGGCGGCCTCTTTTGCGTCGATGACCTCAAACGTGAGGGTAGCAAGCTCCCCGTCTCCGCGGCTCTCGGCTGCGACGGACGACGCCCCGAACGTGACGCCGCTTCCATGCACGACCGGCGGCACAAAGTAAGCCCCCTCGGGCAGGTATCCACCCATTGCGCCCTCGATAAAACGTAGGGCAGTCGGATCGAAGAGCACCGATGCCTGATAGCCGAATGTGTCCATTCCGCCCGCTATGCTGACGGAGAGTGTGAACCGTTCCCCTATCTTGGGCGATGTGATCTGCGCGGGGACTATAGCGACCGTCGAGTCCGCCGTGTGTGGCGGCGCGATGTCCCAAAGCAACGCGGTCCCACCTAGGCTTCCACTCGCAAGCGTCGCACCATCCGGGCTAAACGCGGTGCTCCTCACCTGATGAGTGTGACCGGTGAGTGTGCGCTCAATCTCCCCCGTCGCGGCATTCCAAATCCTCACCGTGTGGTCCTCGCTCCCGCTGGCAAGCCTCAAGCCATAGGGACTGAATGCAACGCTCAAGACGGCGTCCCCATGCCCCGAGAGAGTGCGCAGATGTCCACCATTGACAGAATCCCAGACCCGCACCGTCTCGTCCCAACTCCCGCTGGCAAGTCTGAATCCGTCCGGACTGAACGCGACACTTGAAACCTCGGCCGTGTGACCGCCGAGCGTGAGTTGATGCGCCATTGCAGTGGTATCCCAGATTCGCACCGTCTTGTCCCAACTCCCGCTGGCTATACGGCTGCCATCCGGACTGAATGCTACGGAATACACCGCTTTTGTATGTCCGGTAAATGTGTGTAGATGCTCGCCCGTGTAAGAGTCCCAAAGACGCACAGTGCAGTCGACGCTCCCCGTCGCAAGTATCCTCGTGACCCGACTGAACGCCACGCTCCTGACCGGACCCTGATGGCCGCTTAATGCGTGAAGATGTTCACCTGTTCTGGCGTTCCAGAGTCGAGCCGACGAGTCCTCGCTCCCGCTGGCAAGGAGGCTGCCATCCAAACTGAACGCAACACTCCTGACCCAATTTGAATGCCCCGAGAGTTCTCGGATACCTATGCCCTCTTCGATACCCACCAGCCGCACATTTTGGTCAGAACTCGTACCGATGGCGAGTTCCGTGGCACCGGGGCTGAACGATACGCTATTGATCCAACCCATATGCCCGCGAATCGTGTGCTCGTGGCTTCCGGTTTCGGCTGACCACAAGCGCACGGTTCCGTCCCAACTCCCGCTCGCGAGCGTCTCGCCGGACGGACCGTATGCAACACTTACGACGCCGGCCGCATGCCCGGTGAGTGTTTGAGAATGCTCCCAATTCGCGGGGCCCCACAGTTGCACCGTGCAGTCGTTACTCCCGCTGGCAAGCGTCCCATCCATCGAGTTGAACGCCACGCTGCCGACCTCGTCCGAATGCCCGCGGAGGATACGCAGTTCGGCGCCCGTCTCGACATCCCAGATTCGCACCGTTTTATCCCCGCTCCCGCTAGCAATCACGGTATCGTCAGCGTTGAATGCCACGCTCAGGACATCGTCCGAATGCTCGGATAGCTTACGCAGATGCTCCCCCGTCTCGGTATCCCAAATTCGCACCGTGTCGTCCCTGCTCCCGCTGACCAATAGGGACCCATCCGAGTTGAACGCGACGCTCTCGACGGAGTCCGCATGCTCTGAAAGCGTTGCTACCGGCGTCCCCGCGGCGGCGTCCCACAACCGCACGGTGAAGTCGTTACTCCCGCTGGCAATCAACTTATCATCCGGGCTGAACACCACGCTGTTCACCCAGTGCGTGTGCCCCGTGAGTGTGGCAATGTGGTTTCCGGTCTCGACCTCCCAGAGTCTTATTTCTCCGCGACTTCCGCTCGCAAGCGTCTTACCGTCCGTGCTGAACGCGGCACAAGGGCTCCAATTGGCGCCCTCGCCGATAAGTGCGACCTCTTCATGGTTTTCAGTGTCATACAGCCAAACGCCAACCGGTCCGCTCACGGCAAGCCATCTGCCGTCCGGGGAATACGTTATCTCACTTATCATACCTTTTCCCAGGCGCGCTTTGGCGCCTTCCGGCAAACCCCAAAGTCTATACTCCTGCGCAAGGCAGTCGACCAAAAGCAGAGCAAATAGTATCATCGACGAAATCGTAATTTTCATCCGAAATACCGCCTTTCCCAAAGGGAATCGTGTGAAACGCGTAGGTTGGGTTGAGCGAAAATCCATAGGGAATCGTTCATAGAACTGGGGTTGCCGCCCAAGGCACCGGAACCCGAGCGAATCCCAACAGCCTACCTTCCATCCTCCCGTTTTTCTCGTCTACTTGTCTACCCTTCTTTCCCCTTTTCCACCGGTCGCAGGTTACTGACCGGCAAGCGAGTGATTAGCGAGCGCGGTAGGGATCTTCTAGTCACTGATCCTCTCTACTTCACAATTACCATCCGCCGCGACGCCGCATAGTCTCCCGCCCGCAGATGATACACATAAATCCCGCTCGCGACCGATTCCCCGCTTTCATTCCGTCCATCCCAATACGCCGCCCTCCCCCGATCCACATAATGACCCGGCGTCTGATGCCCGAGACGCAACTGCCTTACCAAGCCGCCCTTTACATCATAAATCGTAATCGCCGCCACCGCCTTCTGCGCGAGGTGATACGGAATCCATGTCTCCGGATTGAAGGGGTTGGGATAATTCGGCAACAATGCGGTCTCATGCGGCATCAGCGCCTCAAGCAACTGCTCAAGGAAGCGGATACCGTGTTGAATAATCGGATCGCCGGCGTCTAAACTCTGAGCGAGTGCAAGCCATCTCTCTACATCCGCGGCGCTAACAATAGACGGGTCTAGGGATTGTGCCGAAGGCGCCGCACCGCCGCCTCCAATTGCGCCCGCAACTATAACAAGATCGAGAATATTCACCACGCTATCCCCGTTGACATCGGCATCGTTCACTCCCGTACTGCCGAGGTTCTCGGCGACCAGCACCAAATCCAAGATGTCTACCGTGCCATCCCAGTTCACATCGCCTTTGACCGGAGGCGGCCCGACGACCTCCGCATGCACAATCGCCGGGTACACGCGCACTCCGCTCGAATTCACCAGGGTGACTTCGGACAAAATCAAGCTGGATGTTTTGTCAGCGAGCGCCTCGAACGTAAGTTTCGCAAGCGTCCCGTCACCCTCACCCGCCGCGCCGAATGCGGTTGCCCCGAGCGTCACCCTATTCTCATCGACCATGGTCGGTACAAAGGAGGCATCAGCCGGCAGATAGTCCCCCGCCGCGTCCTCTGCAAATCGCAACACACTCGAATCGAAACTGACTGTTGCCTGATACCCCGCAACGTCTATGCCGGCGGTGATCGCAAGCGAAAACGTGAGTTGACTACCGGCCTCCGGCGAGGGCACCGGGGAAGGGGTGATGCTGACCGTCGCACCCGAACTGCTCGGCGGGGACGCCAGTTGCCAAACAAGAATAGTACCGTCCCAACTTGCGCTCGCCAAGGTCCCGCCATCCGGACTGAACGCCACGTTCGTTATGCGCGATTGGTGGCCCGTGATGGTGCGTAAAGGCGCCCCGGTCGCAGTGTTCCAAATTCGAATCGTTCTAAAGGCTACCTCTCCGGCAATCCATTCGCCAGTCGGATTGAAATCTATGCCGATTTCGTCATTCGTCTCAAAGCGGATGGTGCGTACTCGCTTCCATGTGATTGCGTTCCAGAGTATCAATTCGTCGGCGGTGGCGATCGCAAATGTGCGCCTATCACGGCTGAAGGCCGCACTGACCACTTCCTTATCGAATTCCTTCCAATATCGCTGAAGTTCGCCGGTACGGACATCGAAGAGCCGCACGCTGCCATATCTGATCGCAATCGCCAGGGTAATTCCGTCCCAACTAAACGCCAAGCTCGTTATTGTGCCAACGGGCGAATGAAACAGATGCAATAGTCTTCCTGTTCGCGCATTCCACAGTCCTACTACAGGCTGCCGAGATGTGTCCGCGCCGGCGATCAGACTGCCATCGGGGCTGAACGCTAGCCAACGAACCTTGTTCGGAAGCCCGATTAGCGTTCGAACCGGCGCGTCGGCATTGAGGTCCCACAAATGCACCTCCCCAACGCCTCCCAATGCAATCAGTCCGCCGGTCGGGCTGAACGCGGCAGCGGACGCTTTGGACCGAATCTCGGACAACTTGCTTGAACGCTCGCCCGTGTCAGCGTTCCACAGTGCCATCTCCCTACCGACAAACCCTGCAATCAACTTGCTGTCTGGACTGAATGCCGCACCTCTAATCGGGCGCCCATGTCCAGTTATCATTCCTATTTGTTCTCCCGATTCCGTGTCCCAGATTCGAACCAACCCCTCGTCGCTCGCAACCGCAAGTGTTTCTCCGTCCGGGCTGAACGCAGCCTCACCGATGAACCACCTTCGACTAACATAGTGTACCGGCGGATGCTTCACTGCGGCACCCCACAAACCTTCGCCGCCGGGACCGCCAACGTCGAGTATTTGCCTATTCGCACTATAGGCTATTGCGGGCGCCCCTCGTAAAGCATCCGGCACTTCCCTCAGAAATTGCCCAGCCGCTGCGTCCCATAGCCGTATCGCGCCATCCCAACCGCCGCTGACAAGCGTTTGACCATCACTATTGAAGGCTACAAATCTTAGGTCGTTCGCAACTGCAGTGCGCGTCCACAGATTCCGACCCGTGTTGACATCCCACAACCCTAGCTCACCTTCGCCCCTTAAACCTCCGGCGCTGGCAATGACGGCGCCATCCGGGCTAAATGCGATACTCACGACCGGCCACTTATGTCCGTGAAGTACACGCAGAAGCGCTCCCGTTTCAACGTCCCATAGCCACACAGTGTCACCGCCCTCACTGGCGAGCGTTTTCCCATCCGGGCTGAACGCTACGCTAGCGACCGTCCTGAAATCCCCGGTGAGGGCAAATAGATGTTCGCCGGTTTTAGCATCCCAAAGATGCACCGCTGCGTCCCAAGCGCTAATGCCGACAGCAAGCATCTCGCCGTCAAGGCTAAATGCCACACTTTCGGCATAATCGACATAGCCCTCCTGCTTGGCCAACAGCGCCGTCTCTTTGTAAGTCTCGGCATCGTAGAGCCAGACGCCGATAGAAGTTGCTACGGCGATTTGGGTGCCGTCCGGAGAATAGGCGATCTCATTCACTCCGCCCTTGCCCAGGCGCAACGTAGCCCCTTCCGGCAATCTCCATCGCGTGTATTCCGTGGCAGTGCCGTTGACCGACAGCACAGCCAGTCCAATGAGTGACACCACCACCGTTTTCATCTGAAGTACCCCCTTTCTTGAGAACTTGCTTGAATAATGACGAATTCCCGTTGAGACCCACAGTGCGGTGAGTCGCGGCCTGGAGATCGCTTCTGCAATGAATTGGTACCGCAAATGCTTGCCGAGAGGGCCATTTGTTGGTTTGCCGGGCATGTTTTTGATGTTAGTCTCGAGGTCGCTCCTACAGAGGAAAAGTTGATTCTGCCTGAAAACTAGCTATGCTCCGTGTGCACATTGCGCTCCGCTGGAGCGCGGAGACGGGTGTCGCCTGTTTCTAACAATATTCCACTTCTATCGGAGTGGGGAGTCGCGATTCGGAGATCGCTCCTACAGGAAGAAATGGATTTGTTGCGCCCTACAACTCATGTTGATCCTACTTGACAATTGCCGGCCGGCGTGTCGCCGCGAAATTCCCCGCCCGTAACTGGTAGAAATATACGCCGCTCGCCACGGACTCCTCGCTCTCGTTGTCCCCGCAATTCACATCCCGGGCCGTGGCGGCGGTTCAACTACCCGCCCATCTTCAATCCGTGGATAAGTACGATTTCCGTCCCGATCAACCAAGCTGACATCGACCAACTTCACGCTGGAGGTTTTGACGGCGAGAACTTCAAAACTGAGCGTGGCAAGCATACTCCCGCCCTGACCCACTCCATCAAGCGCTCTTGCCCGGATCGTAAAACGACCTTCTTCAACGACAGAATCGAAAACGCGCACCGGCCCCCGTGAGTAAGCCCGGAAGTAGGTGTCAACATCGCTATCGACATAACGCCGCGCGGTAGGATCAAAGTGCACCGTTGCCTCAAAGCCTGCCACGTGCTCGCCAGACTTTATCACGATAGAAAACTCGTGCATGTGTCCGAGAGGGGGAGATGTCACCCAAGACGGGTCAAGGCCAACCGCCGAAAGAGCGGCGGGCGGCGCGGCATCGTGGTCCCAGATGAGCACGGTGCCGTCTTCGCTTGCACTGCCAAGCGTCTCGCCATCCGAGCTGAATGCAAGGCTTGTGATGGCGTCGGCGTGCCCGATAATTTTGCGGCGATGTTTCCACACCCCCGCCTCCCGAGCGAGAATGGTGATGCGGGTACCCCCAACCGCGAGCGTGTTCCCGTCGGGGCTGAGTGCCATACCTCCGTAGAACCATCCGAGTCCGTCAATTGTCTGTTGAAGTTCGCCGGTTGTCAAGTCCCAGATCCGCACCGTTCTATCGACACTCGCGCTTGCAAGCCGGTTACCGTCACGGGTAAACGCGACATCTCGCACCCGATGGGAATGTCCGGCGAGAGTCTGCTTGAGTTCACCCGTTCTGGCATTCCACAGCCGAATCTTCAAGTCGAAACCTCCGCCGGCAAGCGTATCGCCGTCCGGGCTGAACGCTACGGAATAGACCGGTTCCAATTGATCGGCGTCACTGCGCACATGGTTGCGCGCATTCCGGTTCCGACCGGGGGTCGGTTTCGGTTTTGGTCGATGTGCACGGAATGTACGCAGATGTTCGCCCGTTCCGGCATCCCGTAACTCCACCGTCCCGCGTAGTCCTCCGGTAGCAAGAATTCTACCATCCGGACTGAACGCCAGGCTGGTTGCCCCATGACCCCAAGTCCTCAATTGAAGTTCCCCCGTCTCGACATCCCAGAGCCGCGTCCCCGCGTAGCTGCCGCAGGCAATCACACTCCCGCCCGGGCTAAACGCCACGCTGCCGGCCGCTCGGCCAGCCTCAGTGAGCGTGTGCAGGAGTTCCCCCGTTTCCGCGTTCCACAACTGCGCCTCAAGACGAGTCGACGCGGCAACCATACGTCCATTTGGACTCAACGCAAGACTCCTGACATCGCCGCGATGATCGGAGAGCACTCCCACAACGGTTCCGGTGTGCACATCCAACAACCGCACCGGCAACCCGGAATAGGCTGCGGCAAGGGTTTTGCCATCCGGGCTGAATCTCACGCTAATAATCCCGCCCCACTCCCAAGTGAATTTCTGGCGTACCTCCCCGGTGTGTACGTCCCAGAGAATTATGTTCCGGTAGGCGCTGCTGCTGGCAAGCGTATTTCCGTCGGGACTGAAGGTTATGCTGTATACAAAACCTTCATGCCCGCGGAGTGTGCGCAGATGCTCGCCCGTTTCGGCATTCCACAGCCGTACCGTGCGATCCCAGCTTCCGCTCGCGAGGGTCATCCCGTCTGGACTGAAGGCTAGGCTGCCGATGTCGCGGGTGTGCCCGCCGAGTGCGCGTAGCCTCTGACCCGTGCTAACGTTAACATCCCAAAGTCGAATCATGCGGTCCATACCCCCGCTTGCGAGAGTCTTGCCATCCGGACTGAATGCCACGCTATTCACCCAAGACGTATGTCCGGCAAAATTGTGCAGTTGTTCGCCGGTTCCGGCATCCCAAACCGCTACCGTCCCGTCGGAATGCCCGCTTGCAATCGCATTGCCCGCCGGGTCAAACGTTATGCTCTTCACGTTGCGCGAACCGGGGAATGTCCCCAGTTTTTCGCCGCTGCCGACAGCCCATAGGTGGATTCCTCGACCATTGCCTGCGGCGAGCGTCCTCCCATCCGGACTGAACGCTATGCCTGCGACCTTACCCGATCTCACCGGAATGAATGAAGATTCCCGAAGCGTCGCCGTATCATAGAACCAAACACCGATAGTCGTGGCGACAGCAAGTCGGGAACCGTCTGGCAGATACTCCAGTTCAATTGCATTCCCCTTGCCTATCCGCAACTTGGCGCCCTCCGGCAGCCCCCACCGCGTATACTCCCGAGCAACGCCGTTGAGCGAAAGCGCAGCCAGAAGGATGAGCGTCACAATCGTTATCTTCAATTAAAACACCACCTTCCGCGTATTCGTAACCTGTCAATTGATTTCATGATTGGACGCTGTTTGGGCTAATTCGTCAAGATCTCTATGGAATTTCTATCGCGGTCGCTAGCCACTCCGTTGATCACTCATTATTCATTCGCTTGATCTCCACTGGAGCGAGGAATCGCGACCGGGAGGTCGCTCCTACGGTGTCGGTTGACCCAACAGTTTAAAAGGCTGGTGCGCGGAAGATCTCTATCGCGGTCGCTATCCACTCCCTTGATTACACCCTACAACGGCCCAATCGCGACCGGGAGGTCGCTCCTACGGTGTCGGATAACCCAACAGTTTAAAAGGCTGGTGCGCGGAAGATTAGCTATCGCGCTCGCTATCCACTCCCTTGATTACACCCTACAACGGCCCAATCGCGACCGGGAGGTCGCTCCTACGGTGTCGGATAACCCAACAGTTTAAAAGGCTGGTGCGCGGAAGATTAGCTATCGCGCTCGCTATCCACTCGCTTGATTGCACCCTACAACTGGGCAATCGCGACCGGGAGGTCGCTCCTACGGTGTCGGATAACCCAACAGTTTAAAAG
>JAPPIK010000023.1 GCA_028820655.1 Candidatus Poribacteria bacterium
GGAAACAGCAAATCCGGATAGAGATTCCGGCGCGATAGAAATCCCGAAATCTCTTAACTGTGCATTTGCTCCATTGGTCACTCAACGCTGTGAAAAAGCCCCGAAACGACTGACAATATTTTGGAAAGATGTCAAATGTATATAGAGTGCCGTGCAATCGGCGATTCAACGATGGCTTATATCACCCCGCGAGGGTGAACACCGAAGAAACCGAGTTTTTGCCAAAAACTCGGTTTCTTTGTATTGGTATCTGATAATTTCTTTGCGTATGACTAACCACAAGTATCCGCTTTCCCGTTTTACCGTTCTGGATTTGACCCGCGTTCGCGCCGGACCGACGGCTGTACGCCAACTCGCCGATTGGGGAGCGAACGTCATCAAAATCGAATTGCCCGTCCCACCGGAGAAGGTCGATGCTGCCAACCGAGTGCGTCACGACCCCGACTTTCAGAATCTTCAGCGAAACAAGCGTAGTATGACGTTGAACCTGAAAGAGGAGTCGGGACGCGCAGCATTCATGCGGATGGTGAAGCGTGCGGATGTGGTCGTGGAAAACTTCCGCCCGAATGTCAAGACACGGCTCAAGGTCGACTACGACGCGTGCAGAGCGGAAAATCCGCGCATTGTCTACGCGAGTGTTTCGGGATATGGGCAGGACGGACCCTACGTCGATCGTCCGTGTTACGATCAGATTGCTCAAGGGATGGGCGGCTTGATGTGGATTACCGGCTTTGAGGGTCAAGGACCTCTGCGAGTGGGTGTGCCCATCGCCGACCTTGCCTCCGGCATATATGCCGCACTCGGAATACTCACCGCACTGCTCCAGCGGGAGGAAACCGGCGAAGGGCAGTGGGTTCATACATCACTCCTTGAAGCTCAGATTGCCATGCTCGATTTTCAGGGTGCGCGATGGCTCATCGGAAAAGAAGTGCCGCCGCAAGCGGGCAACAATCATCCGACAGGCATTCCCACCGGCACCTTCGAGACTACAGATGGTTTTATAAACATCGCAGCCGCCGGAGATGAGATGTGGGGACGGCTGTGTGACGCACTTACGGCGGAAGAACTCCGAAATAATCCTGACTATGCGGATGATGCCTCGCGATCGAGAAATCGAGATGCGCTGAATGAGAAACTTCAAGCCTATTTCTCAGCCAAGAGCAGCGGCGAATGGATCGACCTGCTCAACGGCGCCGGAGTGCCGTGCGGTCCAATCTATCACATGGACGAGATGTGGAAAGACCCGCAGGTGGAGCATCTCGAAATGTCCCGCCCCGTGGATCATCCGGTGCTTGGTAGATTAAACGTGATGCGCCACGCGGCGAGTCTGAGCGGTACACCGAAGATGCCGTATAGCCCAGCTCCGGAATTGGGTGAACACACCGATGAAATCCTGCGCGAGTTTGAATTTTCCGACGATGAAATAGAAGATTTGCGAAGGAGGCACGACGTATGAACACAGGCAGCGGTTCGTCGGAGGAAATTACGGAAAAGCTGATTGTCAAAAAGCGCGAGGGGGTTGGCTATCTCATCCTTAACCAACCTGAAAAGCACAACGCCATTTCGTATGAGATGTGGTTGGGTATCGCTCGGGTGATCGGCGATTTCGAAACGGACGACGATATTCGCGGGATTGTGGTTTCGGGTGAAGGTGGCGCGGCGTTTTCCTCCGGCGCGGATATATCGCAGTTTGAGCGTCAGCGACAATCTGCCGAGAACATTCAGGTCTATGACGGTGCCGCTGCACGCGCGCAGGATATCTTGACCAAAGTGCCAAAACCGACGATCGCCAAGATTGCCGGCTACTGCATCGGCGGCGGACTTGCGACGGCGCTCTGCTGCGACCTACGATTCGCGAGCGACAATTCCAAATTCGGGATTCCCGCCGCCAAGCTCGGGCTGGGTTACGGTTACGGTGGTTTGAACGCCTTGGTGCAACTCATTGGACCAAGCCGCGCCAAGGAGATTATGTTCACCGCAAGACAGTTTGACGCGACAGAAGCCTACGAAATGGGGTTGGTCAACCGAGTTTTGAAAATAGATGAGCTAGACGGTTTCGTGAATGAGTATATGGAAGTCATAACCGGCAACGCGCCGCTCACGATTAAAGCCTGCAAGCGAATCATTGATGAAATCGGCAAGGATCCCGAGGAGCGCGAAATCGTCCTTTGCCAACGCCTTGTCGAAGGCTGTTTCGCTAGTGAGGACTATAAGGAGGGGCGGCGCGCGTTCATGGAAAAGCGGAAACCGAGGTTTCGCGGGAGATAACCAAATAAGACGTTGATTATAAGCAACATTTTGTCCTCGGATCTATAAGCAATCCCACAGGTTAATGCTATGTCCGTCAATGAACTATTAGAACGTCTGGAAGATTACACCGGTTGGGCGGTGTGTTTCTTCGCAGCGTTGCCGATAATCGCATTAATCGTTTCATTTGTGTACAAGCGCGTAGCTAGGAGAAAGTTAATTGAATCGGTGTTTTCGGCAATCATATACGTTTCGGCGGTTCCGGGAGTTTTTGCATGCATTTTGATTTTCTATTTGCTATTCTTTACCGGAACGAATCTACTGAACATCAATATCGTATCTTCTTTCCTGCCCATCGTCTCTATGGGCTTGGTTTTCGGCATTATTGGCAAGAACTCGAATTTTGATGACCTACCGGGATTTGGGCGACTGACAGGATTGATGCTGTTGATTGCCATCGTCTCCTGTGTAACGTTGGCAATATACAAACTTCGGATATTTGTGGGGTTCTTCGCGTCAATTGAGGCACTGGTAGGGATAGCGATAGCTGTCTTCGTGCTATTCAAGGTCGGTTTGGCAAGGCTCGGCGGTAAGTCGAAAAAAGGAGCGTATTAGGGCTACCGAGATCCCCCACAGGAAACCAATACTCCGAAAGCACGCGAATTTATTGAAGCAATCATCGCTCGCAGTGGATTACCAAATCCGCTGCATTTCTGCAGGGATGGCTTGAATGCATCTGTCCGAGCCGAGAGGCACCAATAGATAGACCGTAACCCTGAATCCACATCACATATTGAGGTCGTGTTAGTCGGCAAGCGCGGTAGTCCTTTTTGAACTGGCTAATCCATTGGGTAAAGGCTGCAACCTCCGTCTACGAGCAGCACGGATCCCGTCATGTAGTCCGCCGCAGAACTGCATAGAAATAAAAAGGCGTTTGCCACGGAGTCGAGAGGTTGCATCTCACCGAGCGGGATTGCTTTTTGCGCGCGTGCGCGATAACTCGGATCGGTATTCCATTGATGTTTGGCGAGTCCGACGCTGACGATTCCGGGAGCGACTGCGTTGGCACGAATGTTTTTGTCTGCCAACTCGCGTGCGAACGAACGCATAAGCTGTTTCATGGCGGCTTTGCTCGCGTTGTAGGGTCCAATCTCGGGCCAAGGCACATCCGCGACCCAAGAAATCGTGAAGATGAGGTGTCCGGCAACTTCGTCTTCTAGCATGGCACGCGCCGACGCCTTTCCCAGCAAAAACGCTGTTTTAACATTGACCTCCATTGTCTGCGTCCATTCCTCATCGGAATAGTCGAGTAGCGGTTTTGGTGCTACCATACCGACATGGCACAGCGCAGTGTGAATTGGACCAAATCTTGATCGAGCCCTTTCGATCAGCGTTTCCACCTCTTCAGCTAGAGTTACATCACCCTGAACGTAAACCGTTTTTTCAAGGTCGATTTCGGCAGCCCGTAGACGTTCATCCGCAGATGCCGTGTCCAAGATGTCGTTGACGGTGACCCTTGCTCCGTGTTCGGTCAGTTTCTTGACGATTCCCACTCCGATTGCGCCGCAACCGCCGGAAATGACGATGTGACGTTCAATGAGCGCATCTTCACGGAAACACATGCGCTAACCTCCTCATCATGGCACGTCTTCAGAACTCGCCAAGCGCTAGGGTAAAATTCCGTCCGCCCTCATTTCTTCAAAGGCGTTTCCTCTCCGCTCCATTGGTAAAGAAATCCTAGATCGCGAGCGGCTGGATTCGTAGATTGCGAGTAGGATTTCCAGTGTGTCGCGACCGTTCCGCGCAGCGCTTCGGTGACCGGGGCCTCCTTCGATCCAGTGCAGCAGGTCCTCAAAAATATCCGGCTGCTCAAATTGGGGTACAGGCGTCCACGTGCCGTTAGTGTCTTCGCTCCGATAATGGGCATCAGGCCCTACACGGATTTCTCCCTTTTCTCCAATAAGCATCACCATGTTTTCAACCGGCGGTTGCTTATATTGTCCGGCTTCAATTATGCCGAAGATTCCATTTTCAAATTGCACGAAGCCCAATGCCTGCATCTCCAACTCAATGTTCTCCGAAAGGAATGAGCCCGACCGGTGGATTTGACCCAGCACCCATTCGGCGGGGGAATCGTCCGCGTAATATCTCATCAGATCGGTTTGGTGTGTGTGATGGGTTAGCAGCGGCCATCCGCGGCGCGCACGGATGTATTCCACTTTTCCAATAGCGCCTTGCATCACGAGAATCTTGACATCCGCCCAGCCCGGGCTATACCGTAGTTGGTGGCCGACAACGAAGTATACGTTCTCTTCTTCTGCCTTCCGGATCAATTCATCCGCTTGCCACAACCGAGTTGACATCGGTTTTTCAAGATACAGAGCGGTAATCGGGAACTCCAATACCCGTTTGGCGACATCGTAATGTGTGCGAACTGGAGTTGCGACCAGTACTATATCGACGGATTCGACCTCAAGCATTCTCTCAAAGTCTTTATAGACAACAACGCCTTCGGTTTTTAGTGATTCAAAATTTGTCTCAACTGGGTCGGCGGTTGCCACAACTGAGATTCGGTCTGCTTGATTCGCTTCATCGCGCAATCCCATGCCACGAGAACCTGCACCGATGAGTGCAGCGCGGTAGTTTTTTGTTTCCGACGGCATTATGTCCCCTCTTGTTAAGTGTCGAGCGTATTTCCTATCATTCCGCTCTCTAGCATAGTCACCAGTGCGGAGTCTTCGACATCTAGCGGTAAATAAATTTTCGCGCGGCGGCGGCTAGACTCGTAGGTCACAAAAATCAGCTCTGTGGCTTGAAGCGCCTTCCAGCCAATGAGTTCGGGTTCACGGTCATTTTTGAGCGCATCGATGAGGTCCAGGACGGATAATACAGTCTCATTTCCCTTAGATTCGAGGTCGCTGAGATCAGGGACTGTCCAGCCCTGAGATTTTGAGCTGAGAACTCTCATCGGCTTGGCGTTTTGGCTTCCAATCTCAATGATTCCTTCAGTGCCGATGAGACGATTGGAAATGTCTTTTTCCGCGGCCCCGCCGGTTGCCAACAACCCTTCGACGCCGTTTTCCCAGCCAACCCATGAGAGGCCGGAAGACTCAACCGGCACCCCAAAAACTTCCTGAGCTTCGGAGGCGTCGATTTGTCCGATTACCCATTCAGCCGGTTCGTCATTATTGTAAAAGAAGAATATGTCAAACCAGTGCGTTCCCCAATCGAGCAAATTCGGACAGGTTCCCTCAACACGGCAGAGTTGACCGATGGTTCCATCGTTAGCCAGTTGTTTCGCCTTTATGAACGGCGCGGCGAATCGACGCTGATGGGAGAAGGTAAGTACGACGTTGTTATCCACGCAGGCTTGGTTCATCTGCTTGGCATCTCCCCATGATGGCGCCATCGGTTTCTCGCTGTGAATTGCCCTGACCCCGCTATGGGCTGCAGTGATTGTAATCTCTCTGTGTAGAGGCGTCCACGTGGCGACACTAACAATATCCGGTTTCTCCTTTTCTAACATCTGCCTGTAGTCCGAATATGTGTTCTTGACGCCGAATCTCTCCGCGAACGCCGTACGTGCTGCTTCAAGCGGATCCGCACAAGCGACTAGATCTACATCGGACGAGACATGATATCCTCGTGCTTGGCTTTGGCCGCGCCCGCCGCAGCCGATCACACCGGCTTTAAGCATCGCCATAATCGTATTCCTATCGGGCGAGATTATTGGTATATGTGCTCGCCCATTGCATCCTTCATGAATACTTTATCTGATTTCCCCTACATTGGCTCGGGTGGCTAAACGATTCCAGCCGCGCAACACAAGCCGAACATTCGTGTGCATGTTATCCGCTTCGATTTCGTCATCGCCTGCATACATCTGCACCAAAACGCTTTTCCTTGTCTTCCCTGATTGATTGGGCATCGAGCCGTGCAGCGTAAAATAACTAAAAAAGAGGACGTCCCCGGGTTTAGCTTCTAACACCGTTCCTTCGTCAAGAGCAAAATTGTCGGTGACCTCGGCGTTTTGTCCATTCCCCATAGTGCCTTGACAACGGCCCAACTTGTGGGAACCGGGGTGTACACGAATACAACCCATCTCGTCCGTGGCTTCAGATACATAAATGACCGCCGCAATCATTGTGTCTTTGACCGATGGAAAGTATTGCCAATCTTGGTGCATCGGGAAAGGCGATCCCTTCTCAGGCGGTTTGCAAAACAGCTTTGAGTGATGCAGAATGATGTCGGGGCCAAGTATTGCTTCCGCGACATCAAGAAACTCGGACTTCATGAAGGCGTTCAACCAGACCGCGGAGTAACTCTGAATGTTGTGCGTGTGGAGAAGCACCGAGTCGCCTCCGTCGATTTCATCCATCAATTTGCCGCCCCAGCGCGCGTTCGGGCGTTTCTCGGTGTCGAGAATTTGACCGAGCGCTCTGTCAAAGTCCTTCTCCATGGATTGGATTTCGTCCACAGAATACACTGACTTGGCGAAGTGGTAGCCGTACTCCTTAAAATATGACCTGATTTCGGAAGGTTCTTTTTCTAGCATGTGTGTTTATTCCTCAACAATCAGCGAGGTAGTGCGCATTGTATCAGGCAGGATTCATGTATAATAATACATCTCTACTTGTGGAAAACCGGCGGCGAGTAAATCGCACAAAATGGAATTGCTTGACCACATTGAGTATTTGTGTATAATCTTGACAGTTCCTGTGGTTCATTACGGGTCGGACCATCAATGATTCATTGTTAATGGCGCTTGCGCATTTGGATTCTATAAGATAAATCCGTTCATAATACCGGGATGTGCGGTTTCCAACCGCACTTAAAAGAGCGAATAAATGCCGGTTAGGAAACCGAACCTACCGCGGTGTTTAAAAATTGTTGGTTGCACGGTAGTGTCGCGAATCAATTTAGAGAAAAACGAACCTACCAATGTCTCCATGTATGGGAGGAAATTATGAAGCTAACTCGGGATCAGCTTGACGCATTTCATCGTGACGGCTATATCATGGTAGAGGATGTATTCAATCCGGAGGAGATGTCAGCCGCCTTAAGAGATATGGAGAAGATTTTTTACGGCAACTCTTTCGCTGAATTTCTCGCAGAATTCGATAGAACAGGAAAGGCGGATTCGGTCGAACCGTCGGCGACCCATTCGGTTACGCATTATGGTGACACTCCGTACGGACGTACGCAATTTCCTACAGGTTATGATGCGCTAGATCGATTGATTGAAAATGAAGACTATCTGGACATTTACGCCGAATGTCTTGGTACGGCCGACATCAGCTACTGTAATGCTCATCTGTTTATGCGGGCCGGTCCCAGCGATCAGCGTCACGCCGAGCATCTGTGGCAGGGATACCACGCCGACCACGGGACGAACACCTTTCTGCCGCCAAGCTACGCCGTAGGTTCGTTCGACTACGTCAACAGCGGCGTTTATCTCCACGACGTGGATGAAGACGGTGCGCCCATGCATGTAATTCCCGGTTCGCATCGGCAAGCCGCGGACGTTCTTGTCCGATTGGGCGGGGGTATTAACGACATTCGAGACGTTCCCGAATTTGCCAAACCGGTACCGACGAACGGCAAAGCGGGCAGTGTTCTATTGTCATCCTCATACCTGATTCACGCCGCCGTACCGTTCACGAACAAACGGAAACAGCGCGCCTTTTGGACATTGTCGCTGGCTCGCGGGGACACGAGTCGCTGGACGAAATTGGCTAACCCATGGCTTGGCCCCGAACAGCAATTTTTCCAGCCGTTTTGGGAAAAGACCACGCCGCGCGTCCGCACGCTCTTCGGTTGGCCCGAACCGGGGCACCCCTATTACACCGATATAACGCTGAACGGCATTGCACAGCGATTTCCCGATATGGACTTGACGCCTTATCGGGCGTAGATGCATCCGGCGTCCGCAACCAATGCTATATGGTTAATCCATTCAAATTCACTCATAGTTCGGTAGGTGCGGTTTCTAACCGCACCTGCGAGATTGGATAAACACCGGTTCGGTTGCGAAACCGAACCTGTCGCGGTATACGAATCTACACTGGTTTCACTATAATTTTCCAGTGGAGTTTCTACTACTGCGCGTGAACGCGTGCGTAATCGGGGAATAGTTGATCATGAACTTCGGCACACTGCTTAAGATGAATCATCCGGTTCTCGTCCGCAGTGTCGAGCATCAGTGGCCAGTACATTCCCGCCCCGGTTTTGTTCTTGTATCCTCCCGGCGAATGAATGCTAAGATACTGATTTAGAATTTCATGATCGGCTTCTGTTTTTGCCCGCCGTGTACAGTTCATTGTAAACATCCGCCGACGCGTTCCCCCTCCGAATGCGGCGTGATAGGTGTCATGATTGAAAATGACAAGATCGCCCGGATTCGTTTCCAACGCAACATTGGTGGGAAAATCTTTAGGGGCAACGCCGAATAGTTCCTGTGACCGATTGAGATCAATTTTCTCTTTTCGCACGAAATGATCCGGCCGGTGACTTCCGGGGATGACTCGCAGGCAACCCGTGTCGCGTGTTAACGGGTCGAGGTAGAATGCTAGTTTCGCCGAGAACAGCTGCCCCCAGCTTCCGTCCGGGTGCCACCCGGTGTCTCCGGTGTAGTAATTACCGTCACCGTTGGCGTAATTGAAATCTTCGCCGAGAATCCCTCCAAGTATCCCTAGGATGCGCGGATCGTCAAGCAAGGAGCAGAGACTCGAGCGATGTTCGATGGGTCCGCCGAACATCGTCCGCGACGTCCCATCGTGATTCTTGCCGCCGCCAACATCCTGGATGGATCGCTCAAATTCTTCTATTATCCACGCAATTTCATCGGGCGAGAAGACTTCGGCGCACCCAAGATAACCGAAGGTATGGAAAAAGTTGAGTTGTTGTTCTGTAAGTTGCATTGCGTTCCTCCTTCCGATTGGCGAGGTCCTGCCACGCCCCTGTTATGAACTGTTAGTCGTTCCGATTCTGTAATGAGCCGATGCGTTACAGCGTCCTATAAAACCAAGAAATCGGGATACCGGCGCAAACGCTTGTGGTAATGCCACGCTTGCCGCCCGGAAACTCATCCTCTCCCTTTTCAGAGTCTATGACGTAAAAGGCTCGTTCGCGGCACATGAAACGGATGATTGCCGTGTCCCCCCAGAATGAAAGAAATGGATATGTGCCTTCGAGGTCGTTCGGGGGCAGCCGCGGCGCATGTTCCATCGCTCTATAAGGTTGAATCGGGGAGGGCTCAACTTTATCCGTGTCGCCGTCATTGAGGAAGATTGAGAAGACATTGCCGGTATGTCGCCATGTGGCCCCGCCATCTCTGCTGACCGCCGAGGACAATCGATGGCGCTGCATCCCCCGTTGAATCTCATCTGCCGAGGCTTGATTCCAGATGATGAGTAAGTCGTCGTTGCCGGGGATTCTTCCCAAAGCGGCCGGAGCGAGGGCAGATGCGAGCGCGGTCGGCTCCGGACGCGACCAACTCCTCCCATCATCAGCGGACCAAGACTGGTAGAACCGACCGAGGGGGGTTCGCAGAATCATCAGTAGGTGATTTGAACTGACTTCGGCCACGACCGGTTCGTTGCAACGGTAGTGCCCCCCGGCGGTGTAATCAAGCGTCACGAACAGTTCCGCCCCTGCACCCCAGACACCTGTACCTTCATTGGCATGCCAAGTCTGTCCCTCGTCGTCTGAATAGTAAGCCCAGCAGTACGTAAAAAAATGCTCGTAACCGTGATGGCCAACCAGCGCGATGTCATCACCGAAGAGCGCCCGCCCCTTCTCCCAAACGGTCTTGCCGAGTAGTTTGTAGACCGACACAACGATGCGGCCGGTACTGGTGACCGTTGCGCCATGCATCACGGCGTTATTGTACGGTTCACCAACTTGGACGGGTTGGGACCATGTTTTGCCTTCATCGTCCGACCTCACGAACCACGGACTAAGACCGTACGGTTTGTCCACCTCGGATTTGTCGTAGAAGCCGCCGATTCCGCCGGATTTTAACCGCAACAAGTGGCTTATCCCTCGCCCCATTTTATTGCCATGAATATCATGAACAGGATTTTGTCCGTTCCATGTCAAGCCTCCATCCGTAGATATCGCACGGCTGCCCGGAACAAGGCAGAGCAGGTTGCCATCCGATGATTCAAGCAATCCAGCTCCGTGCGGGACAGATTCGATGTGCAAGAAACGGGCTTCATCGGGAATGCATGAACCTACCTGAGCCAAGAATTGCGGGTTGAGTTTATTTTCACTCATGAGAATATGAACCGTGAGGCGCCGCCACTCCGGAAAACTTAATCTCCCGGATATTTCCCCGTAATTTGTGCCAAACCGTCGCCGACGTTCACTTGGGGAAGACGGCGTAGCAGTATTACTATTCCATCTCGATCGGCGGTGACCTCGTCGACTACCTGACCAAAGAGATTTTCGACGACTCCCAATCGTCGACCAACGCTGACTTCATCTAGTAACTCCACGTGGGGTCGAAAAGATCCCGCCGCCGGGGCGGAAATCACAACATCCAAATCGCCGTCGCCCACCAAGTGGTGGGTAGTCGATTGGGGATGAGGTTCGCCGGGAATCATACCCAGATGCTTCATGACATTGAGCACGCCATCGATATAACATGCTACGTCGCCGGGGGCTGCACGGCCGCCGCCTGGCGATTCGGTATAGAGCCAAGGAACCCCGAATTCAGTGGCGGTGCTGATGCTCCTACCCGATGTGCCGGGCGGCGGATGTCCCCACATTACAGGAGCACCGAAGGCATGAGCCGCCGCTCGTGCCTTTTGTCCCAACTCATCTTCGCTGTGTCGGTAACCAATCATCGTTGGGATATTGGACTCTACACCGGCACTGTGCAGATCGATAAAGAAGCCGGCGTGTTTGATAAGTTTATGAGTTAACCAGTAAGCGATTCGTCGGGTAATAGTACCGTGGGCATCGCCGGGAAAAACGCGCGCCAAATTCAGACCGTCGATGGGACTGTTTCTAGTTCCGGCCTCGTATGCGGGCATGTTGCATACGGGAACCATGGCCAAGGTGCCGTGCAGTACATCGGGTTCTACCTTCTCATAGATGCGGGGTATGGCTTCCACACCTTCGTATTCATCACCGTGAACAGCGCCCGTGACAACGAGTATTGGGCCATCGGAGGCGCCGCCAACATAAAGTAAAGGCAAACGCCACGTGCCGCCATCCGCACGGGAAGCGACCTCAAGCCAATCCAACCTCTTTTCTCCGGAAGGAATTCGGGAGATGTCAAATGCTTGAAATTCCATGTTAGTCCTTCGGAGATTCGCCGCGCATGGTGCCTAGATACCGAGTTGCGTCGCAAGGTCGTGGAAGTCCTGAGCAATAATGTCAAATTCGTCGTCCCTAGCTGTGTCTGCGCCGCCTTCCGGTCCCCATTCCAACGGACGCGAAATAAAGGCGGTTCTAAATCCAACCGCTCTTGCGCCCTCAAGGTCGTGGTTGTGAGCCGCCACCATTAGGATTGACGGCGGATCCAAGCTGAGAAGATGAGCCGCCGTCTCGTACACCTCTTTGTCGGTCTTGTAGCGGCGTGCGAGTTCTGCCGATAAAATACAGTCCCACGGAATGCCGGCGTGCTTCGCCATGTTGGTCAGCAACGACATGTTGCCGTTGGAAAGCGCCGCTACAATGTGCTTGGACTTAAGCCGTAACATGCCGCC
Organism: Candidatus Poribacteria bacterium; assembly: GCA_028820655.1. Taxonomy (GTDB): domain Bacteria; phylum Poribacteria; class WGA-4E; order WGA-4E; family JAJDTR01; genus JAJDTR01. The sequence continues at coordinate 11,964 of JAPPIK010000023.1, forward strand.
CGATACATCGGGCCAGGCATCGAGTCTGTGCCAAACGCGGTTGAAATGCTCTCTCTCCTCCTCTGACAACACCAGAGCCGTGTAGTCGCGCAGAATGTCATCGAGAATCATTCGATGAAGCAGGTCCATTTTTGTCCAAGGCAATTCGCCTCGCCGTACACGCCCCATGGCGGGCTCGTAGCCGCTTCGCCATTTCTTGGCGAACTCCGCCCAGTCAAGACTGATTTGCTTTTGGGAGCCTATCTGTTCTCCTTCTCTTATAATCGTCGAGTACCAATCGGTGACTGTACCGAACACATCGACCGTCAAGGCTTTAATGGGTGTTTTCAAAGATTCCATACTTTCTTGTCGGTCCGAGATTAGAGTTTAAAGCATTTAGTCTGTCGTATTGCAGCCATGTTGCAGAGGCGGATAAATGATTTAGGTTCATATTACTGATATTGAATCTATGGGTCAACAGGAATCGCTTTGATTGTGACCAAACTGCAGCTTAAATCCTTTGAATACGGAGCGGGAAGTTGGCGCACAAAGGATTGCCTATGGACACTAGAGCCAATCAACGTAGACTGGAATGGTATCGAGAAGCGATAGGCAGTACTCACCCCACATGGCGAATGTAAGTTCAATGTGACGTGTCTCATTTCAGTCGAATGATGTCGCGTTGTGCTTCCGATAGTCGATCCATGACGCGTTCGCTGAAATGCAATCCCTGACCGCCCCAGTCGCGCATATAACCGATGCTGTAGCAGTAATAGAGCGTACGGCGAGGCCGATTGGATGTGTTCACGGTTGAACCGTGGGTTAGCGCTTCGGTGAAGATAATCGCGTCGCCGGCTTCAGCGGGAACGGGTACCAAGGGCGGGTTCTCATCGGGATGGTTGCCCCACGGTTTGAGGTAATTGCTTTTGTGTGCCCCCGGGATAACGGCAAAGCACCCGTCCTCGGCATCGCAATCAAGCATAGGAAATACCACTTTGGTTAGCGTCGAGACTATCTCGCCATTTCGGCAGTGGTATTGGCATGTGGGGATGATTGGCGTTCCCTGCTGGTGGAGTGTGGTGTATCCACCGCCCCAACGGTATATCGTGTAGGTATGGTTTAGACGGTACGGACCGCCCGAGACACGTGCGATTACCGAGAGCACTTCTGGTAGGTCAACGAGCGGAATAAAGGCGGGATCCCCCTCTAGAATGTTGGAAATGTACATTTCCTGTTCTGTCTTATCCGCTCCCAAGCACAGCGGTGCGGGGAACGTTTCCGGCGGAATATCCTCAAAACGGTCGAGTGCGTCATTGCACGCCTCAATCACTTGTGCAGGCACAATCCCTTTGAGAACGACGTAACCCTGGAGGTCAAACAGGTATATCTGCTCTTCAGTCATCGGTATATCCTTTTAGCAATCGTAATAGGTTGCCCACAGTTTTCTGCCGTGGGATTTGCCTTCGAGCAAGGGGCGTTCACACATTCACATGCGCGAAGATTTCGATTGCCATATCCTCAATCAGCAACTGTAGTAATGCCTGACGGCGCAGGCAATTCGTGCTAAATTAATCGAATTTCGTCGCGCGTGACGATTTCTTTAACGTGTTCACGGAAGGCTGTCTGCACCAACTCTTGAGTCTCCGGCGCCAACCTCGCTCTGAAACGATCTTCAAGTGAAGTCCGAATGTCAAAGTCGTTCGTAGTAGCGCTTTGCATTAACAAGTACTGCGGCGCATAGCGGTATAACAAAACACGGCGGTCGCGATCTTTGGGCTTCCATCGCAACGCTCCGTGCAGGAGTCGTTCCGGAACGACGATCGCGTCTCCGGCGGAGGGGGTCATGTTAATGACACCGCGTGGCAGGTCATCGGCGGAGTCGTAGACCCTTCCTGCATAAGGACATTCAAAACCGCTGTCGTGCGATCCCGGACCGAGCAGCAAGCCTCCGTCACCGGGATGAACATCTGTCAAGTACCAGAATACGTCGAAATACTCACAGAAGAGCGTTCCGGGTTCGCCCGTTTCTTTCACGGATTTCCCGAATTGTCCGGGGCCGGCATGGAGTGCGTGCGGGTTGTGCTCATGGGTATCAACGATTAGTGTTCCTCTGGCGAGGGTAGGTCTGTTGCCGGACAATTCTTTGATGATGGGCCAGACAGAGGGGTGCATCGTCAAGTGTTCCAGCGCTTTATCGTAGGCAAATCCGCGGCTGTAGCGATCATGATGAACTGTCGGTTCAAACTCTCGCGGTGGAAGGTTAGGCGTGTTGATATAGCGGTCCGCGGCTTCTTGAGCGCGATTCAATTCTTCGTCGGTCAACGGGTTTTTGATGTGCAAGTATCCGGTCGCATCAAGTAGATAGCGTTGCTCTAGTGTCATCATGTTTATACCTCTTTCGACTGAATTGAAAGCCCGGAACTGACATGACGAATACAGTCCATTAATTTTTCGATTTTCGGATTCGTGGTGGGGAACGCTGGTTGTGTCTACATTTTCGGTAATTTGGCAAGAATTAAAAATTGCATCATACCATCATGGAGTATTCCCGCCGAGTCATGAACACCGGTGGTTTCTCTTCGTGTGTCGTTGTGACGGAAAGCAACCATTCTATCAGAATGTGGCGGCAAACATACCACATCTACCACCACTGTGTAAAGTTGAATGTCGGTTTCTTGATTATGATGCCAAGAATTGACCAGAAGCTTCCTACTGCAAAATCTCCAAGAATCATCCCGAAAAAAAGAGGGATTACTTTGCGGTACATTTTTAGTCCGCCAAACGACAGAATCAGCCGTTTGATGACCCAAGTTAGGAAAAACATCGACCACCAATCGCGCATGGAATACGTACTGGAAACCGCGTAGCCTACCGGATGCAAAGGCCACCATAGAAACTGCGTTCGCATAAACATCAGGAAAAGACCGAATAGCAGTCCGTACGCAAAGAGTCCTGCTCCGGTCATGTCCGGCGGGATGGAGTAGGTCAGCCAATTCTGAAGACGATTAAAAGACTCATGCCCAAATCCCGCCGACCTGTACCTATAACCTGTGTGCAGAAGCACCCAAAATCCGACCAAGGTTCCGACGACGGTAGCTACAAGTAAAGCCGTGATCACGCCGCGCCCTTTGAGTCTCGCTCTATCGCCCAGATTGATGCCTTCAAGCTGATGCGGCATTGGGTCGCTGTAGTGGGCGCGTGTCAGGAACCAGAAAAAAGGGATAATTGACAATGTTCTGGGGCCTATCTTTCTCACCCCCGCAACATCGATCATAATTGTTTCCGGACCCGAAAAGTGTAAATCGTGAATGGGTGAACCAACTTCCGCGCGCATGCGTGTCACACTTATCGCCGTCATCAGGTACAGAACGAAAAATACGGCGGCCGCCCACAGCAGCATACCAGCCTTCCAACAGAATAGCAATATCAACGCGAAACCCGATATAAGCCCCAAAACGGCGGTTCTGTACCGTAATGGTTCGGTCTTGTCATCGTCTCGATCCCCATTCCTGACCAAGTTGAAAATAGATTGAAAGACGCTCGCAAAATGGTGTCTGCCCGCCCATAAAGCGATGAAGAACACCGACAGGTATGCCCCGGCGGCTAGTGCGGGATTGCCTATTTCCGGTAGATCCGTGCCTCGTCGATAACCCATCATACTACCGATTATCAACAGAGCTTTCCACAGAATGAAGAAGAACCAGCAGGAGAAATTGATGTCAAGTGGGACAAGAAAAAGCATGCCGATACAATAGGGACGCAAGGTGATAGGAGTGTATCCCAAAGCGTCCCACGGTTGCGTCGTGAAAACCTCCCCGAGATTGTACACTTTGACGCGAAGATAGGGGATAGTAGGAAGAAAGAAGTGCAGGCCATTGATAACGTTTATCGTCCCGACGATTGTGAAACTCGTCCACATTAGCTTGTTTCTGAATAGTCCCGAGGCTCTGTTTGTCATTTCATAAGGCAGTTGTGCGACGGGATAAGTAAGCCTCTCCCTTTCAGTCCACTGTTTTCGGATAATGACATCGATGCATATCATCACAAACATGAGCACGAAGATAAAGCCCGACCATGCGATAATCGGAATAATCCATGCGTTGAGATGCCCCGGTGAGTATAAGCTTGCAGATTCTCTAAATCCAACGACGAATCCTTCCAGAGCCCGTTGGTCGGTCACGATAAGCCAGCTAGGCATGTATCGCCAGAATAGCTCTTGCCATTCGTTCTCCGGTGTTGCAAGTCCCACGGGAGCCGCTATAGTGGGCACTAGTATCTGTAACATGCTATGTCCCACGAGGGCAGATGCTTGGCACACCATGATGTAGATTGTGAGGAGTTCGCCCTGTTTCAAAGCAAATCTTCGGGAGAACTTTCTTAGGGGAGCATTTAATGCAATTAGAAGCAGCAGCGTAAAGATTGGATTGAAGAAGAATCCTATCGTCGTGGAATGAGCGGAGTAATAAACGGTCTCAATCAGAACTAACCAGTAGGCATTGAGAGGAATCAGGATAAGACCTACCAGTACCGCTCTCCATGTGATATTCTTCATAAGCTCTGCATTCTTCAGGGCACATTTTGGGGGAGTTCTCGGCGGGAACGGCTCTGTGAAGCCCTTTTTAGATTTGTCTGCTAGGATAAATCACTAAATATTCCTTCTCCATACGCAATTTTGAGTTCCGCAACTTTGGGGACCGAAGGAGCCGATTGATGTCCTTCTAGTTTTCAGAAAACTGACTTTACGCTTCGACGCATGAGAAGTTCCTATTGAATCTTCGTGTACCGTACCACCGCGGCGCCGGGTTGGTCCGGTATGTTGATGGTTACTCCCTCTTTAATGAGGTCGCAACCCGTAAATGCTGTGATTACGGGAACATCAAAATCCTTCAACTCATAACGCGCGTCAGGTTCCAATCCCCTGAGATGAAATCGTGCTTCCGGCGTGGAACACTCCGGACGCCGAAAACCTTGCACTATACCCTCTCCGAGATCGGGACGATCAAATTGCCAAGCCATCCAAGTGTCGTCAGAGAGGTCGTATGGAGTCAGGGGATAGTAATCTCCGTCAAAGCAGTGACGCACGGATAGATATTCACGCAGCAACGTGTGAGCAAGTTCGTATTCGAACTCATCTTTCCCGGGGGGCCACGGGGCGGATGGTATTGCCATCGGCGTCCAGGCGAGTTGCATCCCCGGACCATAGGAGCTTCGGAAAGCGTAAGGCGTAACAATGCGGTTGCACGAACCGCTTAATGGAACCCAAAGCGACAGCCCATAGGTCTGCCCCTGCATTCCAATCGGATCGAAAGACTCATCCAGATTTCCTTCGCCGGCGCACTGAAAATCGCTTCGCCACAGAGGTACGCTCCGCTGAATCGTCTCAAGGTCGATGTTCCTGCCGCCGCCCCAGCAATTGTCAATAATGAGATTCGGAGACCGACAGAGCAATTCATCCCAGAATTCGTAAAAACCTTCGCAGGCTCTTGAAGAATTGATCCCTACGCGATTATCAGCCGTGTCAGGGGGCAGTTCGCTCCGTGCATCTTGGCGGAAAATATCTATTCCCCACTCGGCGACCAACTTGGAGTAATATTCGATCATCCATTCATTAATCATCGGGTTCCCGTTATCCACGCCAGTATATTCTTCTGACAGCAGATCGGGCCGATACTTCTTAACTCGGTCCAACTCGGGATATAGCCTGCCGCCGCCGAACCACAGCAAATACTTGATGCCGTGCTTATGGGCTTCCTCAGAGATAACTCGGATGCCGTTGGGGATCCTCTCTTCATTGACGACGACGTTACTCAGATATTCCGATTCTTCCTGCTCTGTTGGCGGACGTTCCCATCCGATGTCCATCCAGTGGTATTCAATTGGGAAGTCATTGTCCACGTGCCAGTTGATGATGGCGATGTTTTGTTCCTCGGTGTGACTCTCATTGCCCGCGCCGGTGGGTACTCTTAATCTCTCGCCGCCCGGTCGAGGGCTGTAATGGTCGAGTAGTAACCGCCGCCACTGGTTGTGCCCCAGAATCCGGTCGTCGCTCCACAACATAACCAATATGCGCGGAATTCTAATGCGCTCACCGGGGTGCAGAAGCAGGTGCGATTCTCTCATGCTCGCCTTTACGGAGATCGAATCGCCGGTATCTTGTAAAAATTCTGCCCTCCATGCACCGGTCCAACCGATGCCTCCGATGATACCGCCACCGTGCCATGCCGCATTGAAGAAAGGCAAATAAGGATGCGAGGAGTCACTATCCAAGATTAGCGACTGGTTTGGCCGCAGCGCTTCTTGCAGAGGCGAAAAAGCGTCGATATGATGATATCCGCCCTGAGAGTGATGGATGATGAATTCTCCCGGTTGTTCCGAGATGAACCGGCTGTCGAGCGCCTGTATGTTCTCCAGAATCGCCGTATCTTCGTCGCCGACGTTTTGAAAGTACACTACCCAGTCAACTGCCGGGTATTCGGAGTATTTTATGGCTTCGCATCGCACTTCGAGTCTCGTGCCTCGATCGGTGTACCGAAGTATGTGTTGCGTCCGCTGCTCGTCAATCTTCTTCTCGTCTCGTTGAAGTTCCCATGTCTTGAGAAGTTCCCCGGACGCTTTACCGCCGTAGATGAACGAGAATGGCGGCTCTGGAGACGCGGCGTCAAACCGTCGTTCTATCCATTGACGGGCATTTTCCGTTGCCTTGGTCGTCGCGGCGCCAATCATCTTCCAAATACCCCCTTAAGTTTAATACAGATTCTCGTCGAATGTAGTAGATGATTCCTGCCTCACGTCACACTACGCCTGACACCAGAAGAACGTCCAAGATTCATCAAAGGGGACTCTCACATGATATCGTAATACTCTTCCTTTGCGCTAAGAGCAGTAGTCATGCGCTAGGGCAAGCTAAAACGATTAACAAGTCGGCTTATTCTTGAGACTTTATCTTGCCCCAAGTAGCTGGTAGTTTGTCTGAAGGCGAAACCGCCAACTGAGCTAATCCTGACTTCATCACACGCTGAATTTCGTCCTCACTCAAGGCTGTGCTGAAGATTGCGACCTCGTCAACGATACCGTTAAGCCAACCTCGGTCTGCGGGGTTACCCCAGCGTCCGATTATTTTTTCCTCTTTGGATCTATCGACAATTTTTTTGGCGCCGGTCACCCTGACATCTTCCTTACCGTTCACGTACGACAGCCAATTGTTGCCGGATCTGACATACGCCGCATGCGACCATTTCTTGAGCTCAATGGATTCTTTGCCTATACCGTTTCCTCCGGGATCCGAATGAATTATGTCCCAAAATTTACCCGTGGAACTTGCCCAGATGTCTATATTCCTTGTTCCTTGGTAATGAAACATGATACCCGCCCAATAATCCGTTGCGCTGGTAATCAGTGCGGTCTTACGCTGTGAGCGCGGGAAAAACCAAAGCATAATCGTAAAATCGCCGGAACCCAAGTCCCAATCCGGCGACTCACCTATGCTCGCATAATCGTTCTGTCCGTCAAAGCTCAAGCCCGACCCGAACTTGCCGTCGGCCCATTGGGCCCCGTCTTGCAACGTTGCCTTATGACCATTACCTGATAGATCTCTGGCAGCCTCGCCTTGGCCCTCGTCGAACAGCCAGACCGCGATGGCAGATTCTATATTAAGGGCAAAACCTGCTCTCGACACCATTACACTTGTTATCACGAAACAGAGGCAAATGAGCGCAAGTTTCTTCTTCATTGGTTTACTCCTTCCGAATGGTGAAATTGAAAACGGCGGTTATTCTTGCGTGTACACGAAATAGACGCTTGTTATCACAACGAATGTCTAGACAAACTGCCTCCAATTATACGCCGTTTGCATGTTGTCGTCAAATTCCCTGCAACAGCGCTGGCTCTTCTCAAGATTTTTCTGGGCAGGATAGAAAGGAGCCTCGAAAAGGGAGTAAGAAGCTTTATGTTAGCAGTGCTATCTTCCGTTCCGTCAAGAATCGAAGGGAGGACGATTTCAGAGAGGTGCTCTTACGTCTTTTTCACTCCACGCGATGTCCGAAAGGCTAAGCCACATTTTCAACAACTAAACGAGCAAATTGATGATGTTGGGTGATGATGTTGGGTGATGATGACTCGTAGATTGGCGGCGGTGAGACCGAGTGCTACCTTTAAATTCCTTGTCTAGGGCTGGTGAATTGTATTCCTTTGAAGAGTTAGTTGGAAGCAAGTGGAGGCTGTCAGCAAGTAGAATCACCGTATGGCAGCCGCGGAATTCTACTCGCCCTAGCATTAGCGGGACTCAACCAAGCGGATAGCGGAGCGATAGGCATTTCACAGGTGTGTTGTAGGGTTGCGACAAGTAAATTTTGAAACCCGTCTTCATGTATCCAAAAACGTCTCACCATCTGTATTTTGAAAGAATACATGAGCCATGCATAGATCGGTAGGAATCACGGAATGTCAGTATTTTGCGTGGAGTATCTCAATAACTGTCACTTTGGAACGCGAACTGTGTATCAATTTGTGCTCGGGAGGGCACGTACGACAAATAACGCCAAACCGCAATCGATGAATCGTCAGACTGGTCGTTATGTGGCGTCCAACTAGCGCGGCCTCGGTTGTCAGGTTTCTCAGATCTGTTGCAATCACATGCCATCTCAGGAATGCCAACGCGTTGTCCGTAGGTTAGCGGCGAGATAGTTGAGGCTCTGGGAGTATCACTTTACCCGGAGCCTCAACATCCAACATCGAGCCAATGCATTGGAAACTTCAGAACCGGTGTGAACTTGTGGAAAATGTCTTACACGAAGCTACTTTGCAGCCTTTAGCCATCCCCAGCTAAGAGCTATCTTTCCGGCGGGGTCCACTGAAACCCTTTGCGTGGCTTCTTCCAATCCCGAATCCATGACGGCGCCAATGTCATCTTCGCTCAGAGCGGCACCGAAGATTGCGACCTCGTCAATGATGCCGTCAAACCATCCGCGATCATTGGGGTTGCCCCAGCGTCCAATGATTTTCTCCTCATTCGTTCTATCTACTAAAGGACCTTCGCCGGTGACGCTAACATCCGCCACTCCGTTCACGTATGACTTCCATTGGTTGCCTGATCTGACATACGCCACATGCGACCATTCGTTGAGCGGTACCGATACATTTCCTATGCCGGTCCCACCAGGATCCGAATGGATGATGTCCCAAAATTTGCCTCCCGAACTGGCCCAGATACAGATGTTTCGTGTCCCTACGTTATGGAACATGATACCAGCCCAATAATCCGTTGCGCTGGTAATCAGGGCGGTCTTTCGCTCCGCCCGCGGGAAAAACCAAAGCATAATTGTAAAATCGCCGGAACCAATATCCCAATCCTGCGATTCGCCAATGCTGACAAAGTCGTCACTTCCATCAAAGTCAATGCCTGACCCAAACTTGCCATCAACCCATTTCGGGCCGTTTATCAACGTCGCTGTATTGCCATTCCCCGAGAGGTCATTGGATTCTCCACCACGACCTTCGTCGAACAGCCAGACTGCAATCGCAGATCCGTTTAGTTGTGCATTACCTTGCACAGCGAACACCATGACAATGGCGCTTAAGAACACACAGAACCGGATCGCTTTCGTTGCTGCGATTTTCATTTTCTAACCTCCTAGTGCATAAGGTTGTAAGTAAGCGGTGCATGTCTCAATGTCATTAGACCATTAGAGGGGATTGAAAACTCTCGTTGGTGCACACGAGTAACTCGGCGGAAATCACTCCCGCATTGTGAACCCGTTTTTCTTGCCGAACCCTTGAATTCTGATTCAATGTTGGCTCAGGTGGCTATCGCTGCTGTGGTTTTCTAGACGGTGAATTGAGAGGAAAGACGCGCGCTGCTGGTAGACTTGGACTGTCTGGTGTCGGATACCTACGTGGCGGTGAATTGGCCCCGCTTCTTCGGAGTATGGTTGCAGGCGGGTTGGTTGGCTGTTAGGTTAAACATCTGACTCTGTTTAAACACGTAACTTATTTATTAAACCAGACTCTATCGAAATTGTCAAGCATGTACGTTTATCCCCATACTCAAAAACTGATAAAAATTGATATGCAACTGTTCCTGTAGAAAAGTCGATTCTTTGGTCGTAGGGCCTACTCTGCACCATCCAATGATATTTTAAAGATACTATCGCCGATTGTCAGGTAGATATGTTCAACGGTGAAGGGCATCTCGGCATCTTCATCTAAGACCCAAGTCATTCAATGTTGCCTCGAAATTATCGGGCAGTGGTACGATTGATTGATTCAGGTTCTCGACGGCATAGTTTAGCATATTCCGCAGTAATCTTTCCGCTGCGGGGACCACGCCTAGATTCTCTCGAATCAACAGCGCATTCAAGATGAATCTCCCGGCGCCAAACTCGTGCACGGAAATGAGTAATCCGGAACTGTATCCGAACGAGGTGAATATGCTCCCCGAAACCGCCTCGGCAGGCAACTGTTGATCAAACCAGACTTCATCAGGAATGAGATCGCGATAGATGGTATAATCCATAAGTCCGCCGCACTGCAAGCCATCAAATATAGGGTGATTCTTGCACCAGTCATCTGCCATATAGGGGCCGAGACCTTGAGGTGCACCACGAGAAATTTGATCTATTCGCCCTTTGTTCTTAAGCGGAGCCCACCGTGTCGATTCGCCGTCGCCGGCAAAGACGGTAGACGACAGAAAAACGACGGACGAGCCTCTGGCGACGCGAGTTGCCAAATCACGAAATGCCTCGGCTCCGCCCGAAGCGTGAGGAGCACCAGAAACTAAAATCAATTCACGCTGGTCTGTGACAACGGGATTAAACCGTCGTGTGGCAATTTGATTCAGCTTGAACCATTTTTCCAGCCCATTGTCCTCACCCCAAAGGACAACTTCATCGCGCACGACCGGCATCTGATGAGGATCGGTGACATAGAATTGCACCTCTCCGCCGAAGGCGGCGGCTCCCCCTTCAAACCGAGCCACGAAACGATATTGTCCGCCGGGACCTTCTATCTTCAAGTCGTCAACGAAGATTGGGTATGCTAGGGGCGGCTCTATTCCGATTTCATAAGCAGGCACTTCAACCTCAATCGTCCGATCTAATGCCCGGAAGTTTCCAGGACCTACAACCTGCAGTCGCAGAGGATACGTTCCTGATTGCAACACGTCCTCATTTGCCAGCACTACTTCAAGACTTACAGAGGAGCCACAATACAGATTGGCAGGTTCGGCGAACAAACAGAGACGCAACGGAGCCAGACTATCGTACAACGCATCAACCGTGCCCGGTTTTAGTTCACGAAAGATGGTTGTCAGACCTTCGGCATTTATGGAATCTCCGTCAACGGTGCCCGTCATGTTGTGCCCCGCCATGTTTGGATTTGCGCGTATGGCGTTCCAACCCAATTTTCGTTGAGCTGCCATGTGTGATAGGGATTGAGTGAAGAAATCATCAGGATTAGTGAAGACTTCATCCAACTTCCAGCGGTTCCAGTCTTCCAAAAATTGGCCCAAGTACCTCCGAATGATGCCATAGGCTTCACCGTGCGTGGCGTTATGCTGCTGATACAGTCGCACCATACGAGACAAATTGTGCCCTGAACCGACACCGTATTCGGACACAAAATAGTGTTTGTCCGCCGTACCAAGGCTTCGCAGTGTGCTGATTTCTTTGGCAGTGTGCGGCACCCGTTGATAGTGATGTCGATCATCCAGTACGTTTTCCCAAATGTGCGATCCGGGATTACTTATACTGCCAATTTCATTGTCATTGTCAAATCGGCCACTATTCAGCAGCACCATGCGCGTCGTATCCAACGATCGAACCGACTCCAAAGCCTGCACCGCATGGCGAAATAGAGTGCCGTCACCTGTTTCGTTTAGCAATCCCCAGATGACCAAACTCGGATGGTTCCGGTCGCGCCGAATCATCTCGGAAAGGGATAGATTGTACCGATAGGTCAATTTGTCCGAATCTTCCATCCACCACGCCGCCCACGGCTCTTCATAAACCAGCATGCCAATCTCATCACAGTATTCCAAATTATCTCTGAAAGCTGCACCTGAAATATGACGAATCGCGTTGAATCCCATCGTTTTGCAATTCAGCACATCACGATTCAGTAGATCAGGGGTGTGTTGTCGGTGAAGGTAAATCGGATGGGCACTTCCGGTGTGGGAACATTTTAAGAAGATACGGCGACCATTCAATCGAAACCAACCGTCTTCAAAACGAAAATCGCGAAATCCAAATCGGGTAGAAGATTCGTCAAATGAGTTTGATTGGTTCTCTCTAACCCGTGCCGTGACACGATAAAGAAAAGGGTCATCGATGTCCCAAAAGCGAGGATTAACGACATTCATCTGAATGGCGAGAACTGTCTCACCCGGCTCAAGCTGATGGCTCTCCTGTTTAAAAGCGATCAGTTCTCCATGTCTAGACGTCGTCACGGCAAGCTGCAATTCATCCTCAATCCTTAGTTCTCGGGTGTTGTTTATCGTCAATTCCAGTTGAACCAACCCCGTCTGAGGATCCGGAATCACGTACAGATCGGAGATATACACCGCAGGAACCACCATGAGTGAAACGGAATCCGCAATCCCGCCATAATTGGGGATTGCTCCAATCTTCAGAGGATATCCCTTGATTCGATGCGGTGTTTCATTCAGCGAAATTCCATCGATCGGTTCATAGGTGGGATTTAACACACGCACCGCTAATCGATTCCGTTTTCCTGCTTTTATTGCCTCCGTCATGTCGAATACAAAAGCGCCGTCGGCAGTTTCGTGACTTCCCACATGGACACCATTAATCCAGACATCCGCCTTGTAATCCACCATCTCAAAACGGATTAAGTAACGGCCCTCCTTGTGTGGGTTCGTGTCAACGACAAAATTCTTCCAATACCACACAACTCCATGGTAGTGCGGAAACACTTCTTGAATGATATTCGGAATTGTAACAGGCGTCGCCCCCGCTTGGGGTGCATTGTACCAGTTCTGATTCTTACCCAAGTTTTCGGGGTCGCTAGCCAACAACCAGCCGTCCCCATCAAGAATCATGGTTGAACTAGATTCCATATGTACGCGTGTCGCCATCGTCTGATGACCTCGCTTCTCATCATTTTCCGTACTGGCGCGGAATGCGGAAACATTACCAAGGGACGATCGGGAGAGTCTTTACAGCGCGTTAGAGTCGCCCTCCCAAGCGGTAACCTGCGCATTGTCAGTGATTTTCTCTCAAGGGTTTAGCGGATTTCACTGATTACCCGGATTCAGAAGTAGCAACCTACGATGGGAGATGGGAGGTTGAGAGCGTGCCATTATCCCTGTCGGGACTATTCTTTCAGCGCCTAACACCGGTTTTCACACCTTGATTAACTTTGAAAAAGCTTTGCATGATAGATATTTCCCGCGTCTCGCACTCCAGATGAGTGCGATGTCAAGTGTTACTTGGTAGCGTCCCATCATTCCTGTCGGAATGATTCATTCAGCAAGTAACACGCTCGTACCGTAATCTGTTAGTTTGCGATCACAATCTAACAGATTGTGGCACAGAGCACGCCATTTTGCGTAACGATACGATTCTCTCATTTCGTAGCTCGTTTTTCGCGCTATCACTTAACTCTGGAGAGAGTGTTACTTGAGAGCACCCCATTATCCCTGTCGGGGTAATTCATTCAGTAAGCAACACTTTTGTACCGCAAACTGTTAGTTTGCGATCGCAATCCATCAGCGGGACACATTCATTTATCGCTTTATGACTGGCTGTAAAAAGTGTTCCTTCGTCGTCTGGTTTTCACTCCAGCGGAGTGAGATGTCAATAGAACA
>JAPPIK010000061.1 GCA_028820655.1 Candidatus Poribacteria bacterium
TTCTAGTCGAAAAGATTACTTATCTAACTGTCTAGTTTTTGGGGGTAATTACACCCTACGGGTCTTGGAGGCACGGGCTCTTGGCGTTTCTTCATGCCTTGAAGACATTTATCAACTAGGATTCACTATGCCTCCACCCATTGGACGGTCAAACTCACATTGTGCGTACGCTCGATTACAGTGCGCGCCCTACAAATGCATTCGTCAATCAGAATCCATCAACAGAAATGTGCATGTTGCGACGACTGCGGTATGGATTAGTACGAATTTCATTCGCTGGACGTTTCCAGCTGGGATTCCGTTCTTGGCATATTAGAGAGAACTGTCATTTCTTCTTGCACCTTTCGCCAATGCATGCAATGAAACCGTAGACCGGAAACCCTTCATGTATCGTTCGTAGCCCCGATAACCGCGATGTGACAGCTTATTTCTCGATCAGGCGCTTCAGAATCGCTTTGACTGCCAACACGAGCGGCTTACCCGCAAGTCCCTGCACATCTGCCATCAATCGTGCGGGAGGCATCAGCCGAAGGTGTCCATCCTGCCGAATAAGTTTAATCAAGCGAGTCGGGTCTACTTGCGACTTTGCATCGTCAAAAGTAATCTTTATCTGTTCATCATCGGCGGCGATGATTTCGATACCCAATTCTTTACTAAGATGCTTCAACTCGGCAATTTCGAGTAACATCTCGACAGGCTCGGGGATTCTTCCGTAACGATCACTTATCTCGGCTTCGAGATCGGTTCGGTCTGCAGCAGTTTCCAGTCCGGCAATTTTCTTATAGAGAGACACTTTCTGCCGACTATCCGGCACATATTTGTCAGGCAGATAAGCTTCGACCGGTAGATTAATGCGTGTTTCAACCGACTCTTCCACCTCCTCACCGGACAAAGATTGCATCGTTTCATTGAGCAACTTACAATACATTTCGTAGCCGACGGTGGCGATATGGCCATGTTGTTCGGCGCCCAAGATATTTCCGGTACCGCGAATGTCGAGGTCGCGCAGAGCAATTTTGAATCCAGACCCGAGTTCCGTGAATTCCTCAATAACCCGCAGCCGTTTCTGTGCTCCTTCGGTGATCGCGCGCCCTTGCGGGTAGAAAAGGAAACCGTAAGCCTGCTGTTGCGCCCGCCCGACGCGTCCGCGTAACTGATAGAGTTGAGCAAGCCCCAATGCATCGGCGCGATTGATGATGATCGTGTTGACATTGGGAATATCCAACCCCGATTCGATAATCATCGTACAGACCAATACATCGTACTTGTATTGAACGAAATCCATCATGACCTTTTCAAGCTGACGCTCGGACATCTGTCCATGACCAACGGCGACTCGGGCTTGGGGAACAAGCTCACGAATGGATTTCGCAATGCTCGCAATACTCTCAACGCGGTTGTGAACAAAAAAGATCTGCCCGCCGCGTTCCATCTCGCGCAAAATGGCATCCTGGATCACGGCGGAGTCATACTCCAGCACGTATGTCTTGATGGGCAAGCGGTTTTCGGGCGGAGTGTTAATGACGCTGAAATCACGAATCCCCACAAGTGACATGTGAAGTGTGCGTGGAATTGGCGTGGCCGTCAATGTCAGGACATCGACGGTCTTTTTGAGTTGCTTTATCTTCTCCTTGTGCTTTACCCCGAAGCGATGTTCTTCGTCTACCACAAGCAAGCCAAGGTCGTGAACTTTGACGTTGTCGGAGAGCAAACTATGTGTTCCGATCACAATGTCGACGGCGCCCTCGGCCAATCCCCGCTTGACTGTTGCTAATTCTTTTACGGTGCGAAAACGCGTCATCATCTCGATTTGGATGGGGAATGGACTAAATCTCTCCACAAACGTGTTATAATGCTGCAACGCAAGAATGGTGGTTGGAACGAGAACAGCGACCTGCTTCCCATCCATCACCGCTTTGAATGCGGACCGAAGTGCTACTTCTGTTTTGCCGTACCCTACGTCACCGCACACCAATCGATCCATGGGTCGGACGCGTTCCATGTCGACCTTTACTTCCTCGATGGCTTTCAACTGATCCGGGGTTTCCTCATAAGGAAACATCGCTTCAAACTCGACCTGCCACGGCACATCCGTGGAGAATGGGTGTCCTTCGCCGGATTCACGGATTGCGTAGAGACTCAGGAGTTCGTCGGCCATCAGTTCGATGGATTCTTTGACGCGCGCCTTCCTGCGTTGCCACGAAATTCCGCCCATCTTATCAAGCCGAGGCCCCCGCGTTTCCTCGCCTCCGCCACCAATATATTTTTGCACCAAGTCAATCTGATAAGTCGGGACGTACAGAATATCGCCAGCCGCATATTTCAGCACCAAAAAATCCTGAGGTTTTCCGTCTATTTCAAGGCGCCGCATCTCCTCATAAATCCCAATACCGTGCGAAACATGCACGATGTAGTCTCCTTCTTTGAGATCAATTAGGCTAAGGATTGGCGCCCCTTCCTTGAACGTGGAGTGACGATGCGGCGAACGGCGCTCCCTCCCGAAGATTTCATGCTCCGACAAAACGGCAATTTTGAGAGATTTGTTCAGAAATCCCTCACTGATGCTGCCAACCCTTACGGTAGTCCGGGAATCGGGGAGACCGCGGTCATATAGGATGCCTTGCATTCGCGCTGCCTGTTTCGGCGTTTCCGAAAAGATGTTGACGAAGTAACCCGCGTCGGTCCATTCCTTTATTTGGTCAATAATCACTTGGTAATTGCCTCGGTAGAGACCGAGGGGTTGCATACTGAAATCAAAAGGCTCTTCGGAACGGGCTTCCGAGAGCGGGGACGAAGATATTTTCAGAGTGGGTTGGAGTCTAGACATCACCGTCTCAAACGGAACAAACATCTGCGAGGGTGGCATCATGAATTGATCCAATGCTTTTCGCTTCTCATATAACCCGTTTGCCCCTTCAACGATTCGCTCCGCTTCGCGTGCCATCCATGTCGGTTCAAATAGAAGCGTCACGATTTTTCTTGACAGGTATTGGGCAAAATCGTTTGCGCACGGATATAGGATTGGGAGCAGCGCTTCAAACCCATCGAGGTTTATTCCGTTCACCAATCGTTCGGTAATCTCTTCAATTTCGTTCCGAAACTTTGTGGATTTACTATTTTCTATGAGCAGACGCGCTTGCGACCGCCAAGACCCAATCGCCTCGTCGGTAATCAGCACTTCGCGCATCGGGCTCAACATCACCGTTTCCAGTTCCTTGACCGATCGCTGTGAGGTCGGATCAAACACGCGAATTACGTCAACCTCATCGCCGAAAAATTCAAAGCGAATTGGTTCATCAAAAACAAGCGGGTACACGTCCAGTATATCACCCCTACGCGCAAAATCTCCTTTGACCTCGACTAAATCGGTTCGCTGATAACCGCCATGCACTAACGTCTCAACGATTGAATCAGGATCAATCTCATCGCCAACCCTAACGGTAAGAAACGCTGTCTCGAGAATTGGCTTGGGAAGCACTTTATGCATCAGTGCCTTTGTTGACGTGATGGCAACTGTACGCTTGGCATCCATAAGGCTATGGAGGCAACTCATGCGTTCCGCAACAACTCTTCTTGACGGAGAAACACCATCGTAAATGGAATTCTGAAGGTCGGGAAAGAACTGGGCGCCATCAAAGCCGTACGACGGCAAATCTTGAGCGACTTTTTCGGCTTCCTGATGCGATGGTAGGACAACTAGGAAGGACGTCTCGGGAGAGTCTTTTGCCAACGCTGCCAGGAGATAGGCGAGGGATGGCCCATGCACGCCTGTCAGCCAAGGCAGGTCTGTGTAATCTTTTTCACTCGTTGCTGAATTTCTCTCGGAGTTTTGGAGATGACTTGCGAGAATCTCAATGAGCTTCTGATAGTAATCTGTTTGCTGCAGGAAATCTAACACGCCCTCAACCTACTTGGCAAAATCTACGCTTTTTAGTGTACCAACCAATTTACCCCTGCGGGTTTCCGCCTCAATTCGGACCGGGAAACGATGCTCGTCGTTTGTCAACCATATCAAGTAGCCGTGCGATGTGCGCAATGCAATGGTTTCAACCCTGCCAAGGGCTTCTGTCTTCATCACTTCGCGGCGGTAGGCAGTGAGAACAACATCTTGCACCGCATCTTTAATCAATACCGGAAAAGTGTATGTCTGTCCGACTTTAAAATCTTTGGACCGTACAAAATAAACCATTGATAACTCATCCTGCGTACCAACCGGCGCCTTTATCCTTTTACAGGCCTCATTTTTCGTGTACTCGGCAGCACCGCCCTCACAGAAAAAGTTGACTCTGACGTGCGCCCTGTAGCTACGGTCTTCGAGGTTTTTCGAAAATCGAATGGGATAAAATTGATCGGTCGTAATGTAACTCTCTTTTAAATCTTGGAAATGGTAAAACTTTGCAAACAACGAGTTTGTCCGTGATTCCGATGTCAAACGATAAACATCATGTCCATCAATTGTAGTCCGGTCAACCACCTCCGTCACCTGTTTTCCGGCTGATATGCCGGCAATCTTGACGGTATAAGTTAGGATTTCTCCGACTCTAACCGGATATGGCTCGATGTCTGGTGCATCAAGGAGCGACTGTTGTGTAGATGCGCTCAATCTTAGGCACAACAGCGCGAGACAGGTTAGAACTGAAGCCGCAAAGAATTGGCGCTTCAATGGCACGATTTCGGTGGGATGCAAAATCACAATCTCCTGAAAAACGGGTGATTTCCTATTGCTATCTATTTGTTGCATCCGCGCTGAAATTCTTCGTCATTTTCTTGAATTGGCTGCTCTACCTCCATAGCGCCGACCATAAGAACGGTCGGGGGTCAAAGATTGGTAGTAGCACACTACCAAGAAATGCCGCCAGATGAGATTACGGCGTGCGTTATGATTATTGTTTCTCGGGGCAGGTGGTGCCAATTCAGGATTGTTCCGGTGAGTCTGGTATATCGGGTCAAACGATGCCTAACCATCGGACACTGCAGTCGTGCGGACTTTTGTGAATATTCCGTCAAGTGTGAAAAAAAGGGCGTTCGATACGGTCAACATACCCATCGGTAGAGCCCGGTTGTGGTGAAACATAAACCTCACACCATGCGAAATTGTAAGCAATTCCGCGTCGGGTGCCATCGAGTCGCTAGTCTCGCAAATCAAATGTCCCGATTAGCAAGAGGCCCAAAAAAGTCTACCGTAGAAGTATGATCTGTCTGCACAAAAATGAACAATCCTCCTTCCAATTATGCACGGTCCAGATATTTTATGATCTTTACTTCAGTGAAAACCATTTGCCAGAGAGAAACACTGTGCCGGACAAACACATGCGTGTTCAATGCCGGGTCAACACTGTGGCATGGAAGGAGTTTGTGAGATCTTTTTGATACCGCTCGGTTGCAATTTTGCCGCAACTTAGAACGTCTTTGCGTTCAGTTATGTTGACGACTGAAGCAAATGCTCAAGCGCAAAATAATATCATATACAATGACCGTACGCAAGATGAAATTCCTTGCGATGACGTGGTTTCTATGACATAATTATGCTCCGAATTTCACTCAAAGGAGAGCATGTGCTACAGGAACTATTGAAGCAGTTACAACAATTTCTGTCGACCTCTACGGGAGCGTGGACATTGTTTGGGCTTGTGAGTTTCGTTGTGTTAGCCATAGTCTATCATCGAATGCGGCAGATTCCGGGACTTACCGTCGAGAGTATCGAAGATGACACTTGGTTTATCAACCGCGATGATAATCATAGATTGGCGATTGTCGTATCCCTGCATTTGACTAACAAATCCGGTATGCCGATTCGATTAAGAAATTGCAAATTGAGCGGTTACTCTCCGAAAGAACCACCGTCCGAACTGTTTTTAGAGGGACACGACAAGACAATTCCACTTGAATATCCAAAGCATGAACGATTTTCAGTTTCGGAGCATATCATCAATCCGTACACAGAACAGCGCTTCTGGGTTTACTACCAATCAAAGTTGGTCACCATGACCAATATGATTCGCACGCCGATTATCCTCAAAGACGCCAACCGAAAGCGAAAATCGATTCAATTGGCTATCCCGCGGAATATGCAGCAAATCCTGCTCTACCGCGAGTCTGCCATGCGCTGGTGATTCCATTTCCCAACACCCTATGCAACCGGATGTCCACGGAAGATTAATTGGGTAGATTTTCCCTTGTATTGTCATGTAGGGTGTGATAGGCTAATTCTTGATTGGTAGAACGCGAAAGGGCATTAACCTGCAATGATTTCAAAAAAATTGATACTGTTCTTGTTTCTGCTCGCGGTTGTTTTTGGCCCAAGTTGCACTATAGCGATCGCACAAGAAGCGCCCGCAGACGTGGACACACGATGGTTCCATACCGGCAAAATCTGGATTTTTTTGTCGGTCGTCCTCTTCTCGTGCGCCATTATCTTTTCAATCTATCGCGCGCGCGGCGGCGGAGACATTTTTATTCGCCGCATCGCAGGTTTGGAGGCGGTGGATGAGGCAATAGGACGATCTACGGAGATGGGGCGCCCAATTCTATACATTTTGGGGTTAGGCCAGGTCGGCGACGTTGCAACCATCGCCAGCATGAACATCCTCGGTCAAGTTGCACGAAAAACCGCTGATTATGAAACGCCGCTTCGCGTGCCGTGCAATGATCCCATTGTACTGAATGTCGTTCGCGAGATGGTGAAGGCGGCTTATCTTGATGAAGGACGACCGGATGCGTACAGCGAGGACGATATTTTCTTTGTCACGGAGAGCCAATTCGCCTATGCAGCCGCGGTGGACGGAATGATGGTGCGCGAAAAGCCTGCAGCCGTATTTTTGCAAGGCACGTTCTATGCCGAATCGCTGATCCTTGCCGAGACGGGGAACTCTGTAGGGGCAATTCAGATTGCGGGCAGCGATTCGGATTCTCAGTTACCATTTTTCATCACGGCGTGCGACTATACACTCATTGGCGAGGAACTTTACGCGGCAAGCGCCTATCTGTCTCGCGAACCCATGCTGCTTGGAAGCCTGAAAGGTCAAGATTATGGGAAATTTCTGATATTCGCCGGCATAGTGCTTGGTGTGATCTTGGAACTGGTGGGAATCACTTGGGTGTCAACATTCTTTAAAGAAGTATAGTAGTTGGAA
Organism: Candidatus Poribacteria bacterium; assembly: GCA_028820655.1. GTDB lineage: Bacteria > Poribacteria > WGA-4E > WGA-4E > JAJDTR01 > JAJDTR01. The sequence continues at coordinate 7,134 of JAPPIK010000061.1, forward strand.
ATCTGACCACGGATTATGAGACGGCAAGTTCCGCTAATATTGTGTTTCCTATTCGGCATTGTGATGATGCTGGTCGAGTTTAGTCCGCACCCTGTTTCCGAAGGACTGCGAGCCGAAGTCATCGAATGGGACCTGATCATTGGCCCATTCGCACTGGTCATTGGCGTGGTTACGCTTGTGCATACGCACTGGATACGCATAAGGCGTCGGGTTGAACATTGGCAGTACAGCTATTTGGTTTTCATAGGAATGATCGTGATGGTTGCCTTCGGACTGCCTATGGGCCCGAAGAACGGAGGAAACGAACTACCCAAGTGGCTCGAATGGTTTAAATGGTTTAAAGGTCCGGAGAACGAAGTATTCGTATGGTTTTTCGACAATGTTCAAGTGCCGATGGAAGCCACGATGTTCTCCCTGCTTGCATTCTTTATTGCGTCCGCCTCGTACCGAGCGTTCCGCGCCCGCACGCTGGAAGCCACACTCCTACTCGCCGCCGCAGTCATCGTAATGATCGGAAATGCGCCCATCGGCGATGTCCTCTGGAACGAGCTAAGCCCTGTAGGGGAAAACATTCCATCGACCGCGCGGCAGTGGATTTTGGATAATCCGAATCTCTCATCGCGGCGAGGAATCATCCTTGGCGTCAGCCTGGGCGTGATTTCTCAATCCATTCGGATTATCTTCGGAATCGAGCGCTCCTATCTGGGAGGAGGGGATTGATGCGATGTTGGAAAAATTGATGAGTATTGACCGGCGCATTGTTTTCATTCTCGTCGCGATAGCGGTGATTATCCCCACGCTGTTGAACGTCCGCTTTCCTATCACGGTCTCCCAGCCTACACGAAGCGTATATGACTTCATTGATGAACTTCCGCCGGACTCCACGATTCTCATGGCATTTGATTATGGACCTTCGTCGTTAGCAGAGCTAGAGCCAATGGCGGCTGCGGTTTTGCGGCACTGTTTCAGTAAAAATGTGAGAGTGATCGGTATGACATTACTTAACGTTGGCGCCAGGTTGGGTGACAGGGTGATGAGCCAAACCTCGGCGGAGATGGGAGCGGTGGATGGAGAGGATTATGTGTTTCTCGGTTTTCGGCCCGGCGGAATATCGGTCATCCTCGGGATGGGGACAGCGATTGACAGCGTATTTAGCGCCGATTATCGAGGAAAACCGTTATCCGAGATTCCGATGATGCAGGACGTAAAGAATTACGACCACATCGCACTGGTGCTCGATTTGGCTTCGTCGGGGACGCCGAGCACATGGATCGCCTATATAAACACCAAATACAAACAACAGGTTGCGGCAGGCGTTACAGGGGTGATGGTCTCGGAACTGTATCCCTTCATACAATCAGGGCAGTTGGTCGGGCTGATGCCCGGACTGTTGGGAGCAGCCGAATATGAAACGTTAATCGACACGCCTGAAAAAGCAACGGCGGGCATGAGTGTTCAATCGTTTGTTCATCTACTCATTTTTGTCTTGGTTGTTGTCGGGAATGTTGCCTTCTTCATCCAACGGCGTAGGGCACAATAGGAAGTTTATGAGGTGGGAACCTTGACAGACTTAATAACCCTGCTGGTCGATTTTGTGACATCGCATGCTCAAATACTTGGAATCTGGGTTGCCGCATTTTTTACGTTGTGCATTTATAGTTTTCTCTATCGTGACAATCCCTTCTACAGATTCGCCGAACATCTCTTTGTAGGGCTTTCAGTGGGTTTTGGCATAGTTATCTCAATCCATCAGGGGTTAATCCCGTTTGCATGGGATCCGTTCTGGGAAGCTGTCACCAAACGCGAATTCATGGGTCTCCTCAAACTCATCCCGATTGCCATCGGTCTATTGTTCTTCGCCCGTCTTATTCCCAAGTATAGCTGGTTAATCCGGTATCCGATTGCCATTCTTATCGGAATCGGTGCGGGACGTGCCATCCCCAATGTTATGGATGCGTTTATCTTTCGTCAGGTGCACGGCACATTAACGCCGTTCGGAAAAATTCACGCGGGAGAGCTAGGGTTTTTCGCGATTTTCGGTGCTATCTTGATGCTTGTCGGCGTAATCTGTACACTGACCTACTTCTTCTTCTCCATTGAACACCGGGGAGTTGTAGGCAGGATTTCGAAGGTTGGAATTATTTTTCTTATGGTGGGATTCGGCTCTGCGTTTGGCAACACCGTAATGGGGCGTGTGTCACTCTTGATTCAGCGTGTGGATTTTCTACTGAGTGATTGGTTACGCCTCATTTAATCATTTTCAAGGGTGTGCCTACCGGTGATCGAAGTGGCAAATAGTTGTTCTTTACTGCCCCGTAGGGACTTTCTACCGCATCCGAATCTCTATCAAGATTTTCTACGGAGATTTTTCCGGGTAGTCCACGCGACGGTGGCGTTCAAACGTCCATTCAATCACACAGAAGCCAAGGATGGGTAGTTTTTGTAGGGTATTGCCGTATCTTCAGTCTTTGATTTCCTCTCTCCTCTCTTCGTTTCCAGACAAAACTCTCCCTCTCTATATTCCTATTTGAAAAAGTCATCTTCAGATTTTGACTCTGACGGTTTCATACCGTTGGGTCGGAACCGTCAAGGTGGCGCCTGACAGCCACGGGACGGTTAGAGGTGCGTCGAACTTGATTTGTGCGGCCTCTCTCGAAACCGAAACAAAAAAGGGCAACGCGACATGCAACGCGTTGCCCTAAGAATTGAATTCTCACTGAAAAGAGTGAGGCGAGATTACACCTTACTCTTTTGCCTTGGTGGTGAACTCGACCTTGAACTCAGCCTTATTGCCTGCCGCATCGGTAACATTGAGCACGACTACATAGGTCACCGAGTTTGCGAGTTCTTTTCCTGCAACCGGGGTAAGTTCGGCATTCTGGCCCGTGACCGCACCTTGCCATCCGGCAGACGTATTGTCCTCAAAGTTCAACTCGGCGGTACCAGTAACTGTCTCGTCAAAGGTAATCTGAATCTTGTCCGCGTTTAGCGGACCGGGATCCACATCCTTGGCGCCGTTGGTTACGTTACCACCGGTGATCTTCGGCGGATCGGTGTCGGGGGCTTGAAGCGTATAGTTGAAAGTAACCGGGCCACCGGCCGACCCATCTTTGTTCGTCCAAGTTACGCTCAGATTCGCGGCTGCCGGAATCTTCCAGTTTTTCCCGGCGCCCGTGGCGCCTGCCACAGCATCGACTGCCTGATCGAGGGTAAGGGTGATTTCGGCATTTGACGGAACCGTGGACCCACTCGGCGGATCAGCGGTAACGGTCGTAGCTGACGGCGGGGCTTCCGGTCCCGTATCGCCGCCACCGCACCCCACTACGTAGGTAACCAACATCGCAGTCATTACCAAAGCTAAGGTTCGAAAGAGCTTGTGCATTATTTCTACTCCTTTTTGATTTGTGTATAAAAACATCTAGTTTTAGCCGGACAGCCTAAATCAGTCCTCGCAATTAGAATCGCTGTATCTGCCTGAAGGAAGAAATCATCAGTGGGTTTTCAATCCCGTTGGCAACAGCACCAATGTCAAACCTCAAGAACAAGCTAGGTGTCGTAATGCTTTCAATCAACCAAGCATCCGCATGTTTTTGACTTAATTCGTGCAAGGTAAACTATAGTCTACCAGAAATTCCGATTGTTGTAAAGAAAAACCTACAGATTTTTCACATTTTCAACGACCGAGCTTTTTAAGTCTTCAAAAGCACCTCCTAAAACAGTTGCATTTGTTCAACTAGCGAACTATTCCTCGGTTGCACCGTGAGCAGTTCGGGCTTCAATAAACGACTTTGTATTTCTTTCAACTGGCTTAAAGTAAGTGGTATTGCCCCCCGTTGAAGAAGATGGCGAGGACCTTCACTCAAGAGATGACGTTTCTGCCAGTCGTAAGCGAGAACTGCACGTCCCTGTTCGAGCGCATAGCTCGCGGTACGCACCGCACCGCCGTTTTGCCTAGCTTCCACTACAATTGTCGCAACTGACAGCCCGCTAATGATTCGGTTTCGCAGAATTAAGTTGGCGGGTGTGGGCCGCGTGGCAAAAGGATGCTCGGACAGGAGCATGCCACTATCGTATACTCGCGCCGCAAGCGGGCGATTTTCTCTGGGGTAAATCGAAAAGAGATCGCCGCCAAACACCCCTACTGTCGTACCGCCCACCGAAAGCGCGCCAATATGGGCAGCAGTGTCAATCCCCTTGGCAAACCCGCTGACTACCGTGAAACCGGCCTGAGCGAGAGATTTGGACAGTGCCAAGGTTGTCCGAACGCCTACCTCTGTTGGCCGAGTGGAACCGACAATGGCTATAGCCTTCCGACTGATTCCTCTCAATTTGCCCCTTTTATAAACGACTGGAGGGGCGTTGGAAATAGTCCTCAACTTATCAGGGTAATTCGCATCTTCCGAGCACAAAATCTCGACGCCTTGACTTTCGAGCCACTCCATTTGCCGTCGAATCTTGCCTAGGCGCTCCCGGACTGCAATAACGCGCGACGCCAATTCCGGGCTGAAAAGCGGAAGACGAACAATTTCCGAGAATTTGGCATCAAAAACTTTTTCCACACTTCCGAAGCGTGACAGCAGCCGATTTATCCGAACGGGTCCGATACCTTCAACCGATGCAAGCGCCAACCAAAATGCTCGTCGAGTCATAAATGGTGCTAACCTTCTCGGCAACAGACCACGTTGTAGAAAATACTACAGAAAACCGGTAAACCCTTATAATACAACGCTTCTAACGTATCTTCGGAAGTTGGATGCGCCAAGTATAGCACATTTCAGAAAAGTTTGCAAAGCCTTTTTCATCAAAAATAACGAATAAATTGTGAGCGAGAATCTGCTTGACATTTTTGAGGCGGTCGAATATTCTAATGGCGCGGCGGCGGGTTTGATGGATAGTAGGGTTTAGCGCACAGCTACGGTTGCGCCTTTGATGTTTTCCCAATCCGTAAGCCATGTTGTCGCGACTGAATGAAAAAACCGTGTCTCTATTCTGTGATGAATTATGTATCCGACCATATTTGAGCTCCCAACCCAACACCTCGGCCCGATCCACCTACCTATTGCGGTACACAGTTTTGGGCTGATGATGGCGCTTGCCTTCCTCACAACTATGTATATGGGGCAGCGCGAGTTCAAACGCAAAGGACTTGAGCCTAGACTGGCGTCATCCATTATTTTGTGGGGCGCTTTGGGGGGCATCATTGGCGCAAAACTCTATTCAGCCCTGCAAGATGGGAGTATTTCATTCAGAGAGTTGTTCTCGAACAGCGGACTCGTGTGGTATGGGGGATTAATCGGGGGGCTTGCCGCCGCGATATGGGTGATTCACCGATCTCCCAGTCCAATCTTGCCAACGCTCGATGGGCTTGCACCCCTGCTTTTGCTCGGCTATGGAATTGGACGGGTCGGCTGCTTCCTCTCCGGAGACGGTGACTATGGCCCGCCATCGGACTTGCCTTGGGCGATGCCATTTCCAAGTGGAACAGTACCCACAAATGTCCCCGTTCACCCGACACCGCTCTATGAATTTGGATTGTCTCTCGCCGGATTCGCACTGTTATGGTCAATCCGTAAAAAGAAAGAGGGGATAGCCGGGTGGGTCGTTGGTGCGAGTCTTGTGACGGCGGGAATCGAACGATTTATTGCCGAATTCTGGCGGAGGAGCGAACACGTCATCGCCGGATTGACAACCGCACAATTAATCAGTATAGCCTTGGTGACTGTCGGCAGTTGGGTTATCTACGCGACTACACAAAGGGCTTCCGCTCCTGCAGAGAATGCAGAAATCCCGACATCACCAATTTCAAGAAGACGCAAGCGCGCTAGCCGTTAGCAGCCGCACATTGGCTCCAAACGGCATGTGCGTTCAGTGCCCACAATCCAGTTTTTCGAAATAAGTTCATCGCAACAGACAGGTCTTCACACCAACTTGGGAGGATTTCCTACGTAACGAAAATCACGCATAAGTTTCCGATGCCTAACGGAAGACTAGAATGCAAGGATAATATTATGGACAAAATGACCATTAATGAAATGCTTGCAAACTCGATTCGCCAGTATGGATCGAAAGCGGCACTTGCTAGCAAGATTGACGGAAGCTATCAGGATATCTCCTACGCCGAACTCGGCGAGCGCGTGGAACACTTTGCTTTGGGGCTGATCGAGCTTGGCGTAGAACGGGGTGACCGCATCGTGTTATTGTCCGAAAATCGGCCAGAGTGGGCAATTTCCGATTTGGCAATCATCGCTTCCGGCGGAGTCAATGTGCCGATGTTCCCAACGCTGACTCCCGCCCAAGTAGAGTACATAGTGAAAGATTCGGGAGCCAAAATCGTATGTGTGTCAAATGAAAACCAGTTGAAAAAGGTTGATGCCTTCCGAGAAAATGTGCCGCATCTCGATCGAGTCATTGTTTTTGACACTACAGATTCGGACACAGGCGGCCAAAATTTGAGTTTTGAGGGAGTTTGCGATCTCGGCAAAAAGGTCGCGAATGGTACTCAAGTTTACCAAGAAACGAGCGAAGCGGCAAATCCCGAAGATCTCGTTACTATCATTTATACTTCAGGGACAACCGGCGACCCGAAAGGGGCAATGCTTACCCATCACAACTTTATGTTCAACGCCCGTGCCTGCCTTGAGCTTGTAGCCATCGGCCACGAAGACGTGCTCCTGTCATTCTTGCCGCTATCACACGTGTTCGAACGCATGGCAGGACATTATTTGCCGCTTACTTGCGGTTCGACCATCGCGTATGCGGAGAGTCCGTTTACGGTCGCTCAAAACCTGGGGGAGGTACGTCCTACCCTTATGGCGAGTGTCCCTCGTCTTTATGAAACGATGCATGAGCGGATTCTTCGCGCGGTGAAAGAGGGCTCTCCCATCAAACAGAAGATATTCGGCTGGGGAGTAGAAACCGGTCAGAAGGTGAGTCAGGAAATTCAGGCGCATAGGGAGCCGTCATTTCTATTGAATTTGAAAATGGGGCTTGCAAACAAATTGGTCTTCGGGAAAATCTTAGCCAGAGTGGGCGGACGATTGAAATTTTTCGTGTCGGGCGGCGCTGCCCTGCCTCAGTCCATTGCGGAGTTTTTCCACGCGGCTGGTATTCTGATTCTAGAAGGCTATGGTTTGACCGAGACCTCGCCGGTGATTTCCGTAAATTGCCCGGAAGCTTGGAGATTTGGCACCGTTGGCAAACCCGTCCCGGGAGTTGAAGTCAAAATTGCGGAAGACGGCGAAATCCTATCCAGAGGACCGCACATCATGCAGGGATACTACAACCGCCCCGAAGATACCGCAGAGGCGATTGATTCCGATGGTTGGTTCCACACGGGGGACATCGGTCTGTTTGATGAAGACGGATTCCTGAAGATTACGGACCGGAAGAAGAATATTCTCGTGTTGTCAAACGGCAAAAATGTCGCACCGCAGCCGATTGAAAGCGAGCTTGTTCGGAGTGACTATATCAGTCAGGTCATGTTAATCGGGGATGGTCGGAAAAGCGTTGGCGCGCTCATTGTTCCTAATTTCGATGCACTCGGAGAATTCGGGGAAGAGCAAGGCTTGGATACGGATGACAATGCCGCGCTGGTTGACACGAAGGAAGTTCGACAGCTCATTCGAGGAGAAATCAATCGGCTCGTGTCAGACTTTGCGGACTTCGAGCGCCCTAGAATGTTCGCCGTGCTCAACCGAGAATTCACACAAGAAGATGATGAGATGACGCCGACTCTCAAATTGAAGCGTCAGGTTATTCTCGATCATTTCAGCGATGAAATCAGCGCCATTTACGGCGAAGAAGATACGGAGTGAATCGAGCGCAGCGACAGGTAGTGAGATTTAACAGCGTCCGAGAATCGGTTTGGGAGGTAAAACTCTGTGAAATATGGCGATGGTTGTTGGGTGGACATTGAGCAAGCGGACAAGAATAAGGTAGTTGTCGTTCCACTCGGTTCGATGGAACAGCACGGGCATCATTCCCCGCTACTGACGGACACATACTTGGTGACGGCGGTCGCCGAACGCGTCGAAAATGAACTTCGTGAAGAGACGTATTTCCTTCCGACATTGTGGCTTGGCGCCTCGGACCACCATCTTGATTTGCCCGGAACGACGAGCGTGCCCAATCATGTGTATACGTTGGTTATCAAAAACATCGTGCGATCCATCAGCAAAGCGGGATTTCAACGGATTTTTTTCCTGAACGGTCACGGCGGCAATGTCATTCCTGGTACACAGGCGCTCACAGAGTTAGCCAACGAATCCGATGAATACAACAATCTCTGGATGGCATTGGCGTCCTATTGGTCGGTCGCGTCTCCCGCCATGGCGGCAGAGAGCCACGGTATGCGGACGAAGCAGTTGACCCACGCATGCGAGTACGAGACCTCCATGATGTTGGCGTTGCATGGAGAAATTATGCGGATGGATCGAGTCACCGCAAGCCCGCCGTTATTGGATTCACCGTTCTTTCATAGTGAACGGGGCGGGCGGGTGAATGTCGCCAAACGGATGAACACTTGGACACCAACCGGCGCAATGGGAGGACCTCAACACGCGACCGAAGAGAAGGGCGAATCTTTGCTAAATGCTATTACCGATGAGGTAGTGTTATTCCTCAAGGATTTCGCTACTTGGTAGCGTGCCATTATCCTGTTGGTATAATTCATTCTGCAAGTAACACTCATCTTTGGATCTATGGCACGCTTTGAGGAGGTGTTCTTTCGTAAAATGCTTTCACTCCAGCGGAGCGCAATGTCGAGTGTTACTTGGTAGCGTCCCATCGTCCCTGTCGGAATAATTCTTTCAGCACGCAACACTTTTGTACCGCAAACTGTTAGTTTGCGATCACAATCCATCAGCGGGACACATTCATTTTTCGCTTTATGACTGGCTGTAAAAAGTGTTCCTCCGTGGTCTGGTTTTCACTCCAGAGGAGTGAGATGTCAATAGAACATGAATCCTCACCGCGTCTGCACTCCAGAGGATCAAGGGAGTGGATAACGACCGCGATAGAAATCCCTGCAATGTCGAGTGTTTCTTGAGAGGAATTCGGGCGAGTTGAAGGTTCGCTTACGTTTCCACGACCTTCCTATGCCGTGAAAAAACCATTACACGATTGAATGCGGGCAGACATTCGAGAGACGAATGCGGCCCAAAGCTGAACCCTTGCCGATGGTTTGTTGCCAACAAACCTTCAACCTTTTCCTGCCCGTTGTTGTGACCCCTGAGTTTTCAACATACCTGCCTCCCTTCATGGTAAGTCAATCCACTCTTGATGTGGTTGACACTTCACCATCAGCGCGCGTGAACGCATTAACCTCGAGGGCACTGCCATTTCAGATTCTTCTTACCGGGTTGCCATGCTACGATGGAAGAACTGCGTGAAAATCACTGCCCCGACCAAATAAAGTTTGATTTGACATCTTGAATTGTATTATACTATAGGGGTTCTAAATATAATCAAATTAGTCTAAATTGATAAACGTATAACCGACTAAATTGGTCGCCTTCAATCTTTTGTCGGCAGGCTTGCAGAATCTAAGTTTGGGATATCGAGAGGACGGGTTCTCGTTCCATCAACACCGCAACAATTAAGGAGACAAAAATGGCGACAGGAGCGGTAATGCCTTATGACATTGACGCAATTCCCGAGGATGATAGCCGCGCGATTGAGATTTTCGAAACACAACTCAATCGCTTCCAAGATGGCGACGTTCTAGAGGAGGTTTTCACCGAGTTCAGACTGCGTCACGGCGTATACGGACAGCGCGACAATCAATCACAAATGATTCGCGTGAAGATTCCGTTCGGCGGCTTGAACGCGGCCCAACTCGAGATGCTAGCCGACATCGCCGAAGAGATGTCGGACAATATCATCCATATCACAACGCGCCAAGATGTGCAGTATCACTACGTCGACATCAATCACACCCCGGAGTTGATGCGGCGTCTTGCCTCTGTAGGGATTACAACAAAGGAAGCGTGCGGGAATGTGGTTCGAAACGTTACGGCTTGTCCGCTTTCCGGCGTATGCCACGACGAAGCGTTCGACGTTACACCCCACTCGAAGGCACTGTCGGCGTTCTTGCTGGGACACCCGGATGCACAGGATTTCGGTCGGAAATTCAAAATCGCGTTCTCCGGTTGCCATGAACATGCTTGCGGTTTGGGCTATATGCACGACATTGGGGCGGTTGCGGTTATCAAGGAGGTCGATGGCACGCCCAAACGAGGGTTCAAACTGCTCGTTGGTGGTGGCCTAGGTGCGGTGCCGCATCAAGCAAAAGTTTTCGATGAGTTTTTGCCGGAGGAAGAACTGCTCCCCATTTCACAGGCGATCTCAAAGGTATTTTCTCGACTAGGCGAACGGAAGAATCGCAACAAAGCGCGGATGAAGTTCGTCGTCGGGAAACTCGGGATTGGCGAGTTTCGACGCTTGGTGCTTGAGGAGCGAGAGAAACTGCGTCACGATCCCGCATGGACTAGCCATCTTGAACATCTTGATGCGTATGACGAAGAGCCGTTAAAACCGCCAACACAACTGAACGGGGTCACGAAGCCGGAAGGCTTCGAGGAGTGGTACGCCTCAAACGTCCAATCGCAGCGCCAACCCGGTTATGCGTTTGTTACAATTACACTTCCGTTGGGAGACATTACCGCTGACCAAACGCGTGTGCTGGCGGACATTGCTCGCCGCTATGTGAAGGAGACGGTGCGCACGACGGTGGAACAGAATCTCGTGCTGCGTTGGGTCACGATGACCGACCTTCCCGCACTCTATCGTGAATTGAAAGCCGTGGGTTTGGGCGACGCCGGTGCAGAGTCTACCGTAGACATTACGGCATGCCCGGGCACCGATTCTTGTAAATTGGGAGTGTCGTCTTCTCGCGGTTTGGCGGCACACTTGAGAGACCATTTCATCCAGACCGGTGTAAAATCCGAACTGGAGGACTTGCGAATCAAGATTAGCGGTTGCCCGAATTCATGCGGTCAACACCACATCGCCAATTTCGGTTTCTTTGGCTCATCTCGTCGGCTTGGAGACCATATTGCGCCGTATTATCAGGTGCTTCTGGGGGGCCATGCCGTTGATAATGCGGGCTCTTACGGACTTCCGAACGGCAAGATTCACGGCAAGTATATCCCCGAGTTTATCAAGGAAATGACGGATAGGTATCTTGATGAGCGAGATGAAGCCGAAACCTTCACCGCCTATATTGAGCGGCTGGGAAAAGTTGAAATTAAGAAGGTGCTCTCGAAATACGACAAGATTCCGACTTATGAGGAGGACTCGAGTTACTACGTCGACACCGGCGATACGAAGGAGTTTCAACTCAAGACCGGTGTTGGCGAATGCGCGGGGCAATTGGTTGAGTTAGTCTCATTCAAACTCGAGGAGGCTGACCGGCTACTCTACGAAGCAGGGCTGCTGCTCGAACGCGAGGAATTCGTCGAGTCCGCGACACGCGCCTTTGAAGGTATGATTCGGGCGGCTGATGGCTTGCTGACAACAGAAGGCTTGCAGTACGTCGATGACGAATCTACGGTTTCGGAATTCCGAAACCGGTTTTTTGAGCCGGGAATTGTCTTTGCCGGTTTTGGCGCACATATTTTCAAGGCCGTCGAGGAGGGTACGGATAACCTCAACGCCGAATTGACGCATCAGCGGGTCGAGGAGGCGACGCTTTTTGTGGAGGAAGCGCACAACGTCTATAATCGTATGCAAATCCGCCAAGAAGAGGAACGGCAACAAAGTCGAGGTCAGCGGAAACGGCGCGAAGCAAGTCCCGCACGTATTCCGGAGGCTCCGCCAAAGGTGGAAACGGTCGAAGAGATTGTTGACAGTCTTGACTTGAAGGGCGTCGCGTGTCCGTTCAACTACGTGCGAGCGAAAATCCGTTTGGAGACCATGGATGTCGGCCAACTCTTGGAAATCACAATTGACGACGGTGAACCGATTGAAAACGTGCCGAAAAGTTTGACGAATGATGGGCATAAAATTTCGGACACGAAGAAGATTGGGCAACATTACCGTCTGGTGATTCGCAAGGGCGAATAACAGAGTCGGTTGTCGGATTAGGGTAAAGCGTGGCGGACTGAAGCAGGGTTTGTCACGCTTTATTTTTTTGGATAATCAGGAGTGAGTTATGCAGCAAATAATTGATGATGAGAATCAGCTCAAAGAAGTGTTTAAACAAGCATTCGCCGAATTACTACAGGAGCACAAGGACTTGTTGTACGATGTTTTTTCCGAGGTTCTTGAAGACATCGCTCTGGTGAATGCAATCAAAGAAGGGGAAAACACTGAGATTGTAGATAAAGATCAAGTCTTCCAAATCTTGGAAAGTAAATCTTGAAAGTTGAGTTCAGAAGCAGCTTCGCAAGGGACCTCAAGCGTATCCGGGACCAATCTGTCAAAAGGCGTATCAAGGCGACTATGGAACAGATTGAGGAAGTAGACACCCTAAGGAAAGTAAGCGGTGTCCGAAAACTCAGTGTCAGTGGAAATTATTATAGAATTCGGATTGACGACTATAGGCTTGGTCTCTTGTTAAAAGAAGACACTGTGGTTTTCATTCGATGTTTGCCACGTCGGGACATCTATCATTACTTCCCGTAGTTACTAGCAATTGTCCAAATTTTTAGCCTGTCTAATGAATTTGAAGACTGACACACTTAAGATTGAAGTAATGGCATATTTTGAAAAAGAAGACATATTACATCTGAAAATTTCTGACGAAACAGAACGAGGAAACATTGAACTCGGTCCCAATATCACGGCGGAATTGAACGGGAATGGCGATTTGATCGGTATTGAGATCCTCAATGCCAGCGCTTTCATTCGAGATTTGATTTTGGAATCCGTACAAGCAAAGATACTTTCACTCGGCAAAGTTCAAACCGCTTAATTATACTAACGATTCATCTTGCCAAGTAGTAGCGGGTGCCAAGACCAGCGTGTAGGAAGCGTCGCACCAATGAAAAATACCAGTTCCTTTAAACCTGAAGATTGCGCAGATGAAGTTGTGCAGGATGAGTATTTGTTCGACTACAATAGTGGGAAGCGTGACCGCTTCGCGGGTAAGCTCGGACAAGACCGCCTAATGGTCTGTCTTGATGCGGATGTCGCTGCCGTATTCAAATCTGCCGAATCTGTTAATCATGTGCTGCGGGCTATTATCACATCGCTGCCAGCAACGAAAAAAGATACAAGCTGATTTTTGCGCTCGCTTCTCGCGTTTTCAATCTCCCGTTACAAAGCTTGGTATTGAACTCATTCCGTCACGGTTGCGTCCGGGTACGGAAAGATTCGGGGAAGCCTAATGAACCGCGAGCGAAAATCCACGTACTCGGCAATCCAGTCCGATATTGCGAGGTCTTGCCTGGAAACATCTCGCATGATTGGGAGATATTATATTGAGAACTAGCAAACGTCGACCCCAGCGAGGTAGACGGCTTGTTACGACGTGCTCATGTCTACTTGCCCTCTGTTGGTTAGGGTTCTCCGCATGGAATTTGAGCAAAAAGCCTGAAGAACTCACTGCTTTCTTGATAGGATTTAACATCGTTGCCGCAATTCTTCTATTCCTACTGCCAAAAGCAATTGCCAGAGTTTTGCAATTGGTAAATGCCGATTCGCGGACGAGCGAGGCGATTCGGGAAATGCAGTCAATACGTACAAGCAGAGACGATTCTGAATCCGTGCCAAGTCGGAGTCAGATCGAGACAGGGTTGCCGGAGGCGTGGAGTAAATTGGTGCAGGATGGAGACGATTTGCTGGTCAACCTGGTATCGGAGAAGGCAAAGAGTTTGGGGGGACACAAGCCAACTCGTGCTCAGGTTTTGGATTTCTTGAATGGATTGCGAAGATCCGGTGTTCAACCGAAGGAAGCGGCCGTTCCGCCAAGCCCGGTCGAAAGCGAACAGACAACAATCCCTCCGGGCAGAAAGCCGCCGACGCGGCTCGTCGTCACCATGGAAAATGGCGATCGAATTGACCGGCGCGCGGCGACAGATACCTTCGTCGAGGCGGTTGAGAAAATCGGAATCGAGCGAGTGAGGAACCTCGGGCTTAATGCGGGTCGTTTTTCTCTCGTATCTACCACCCAGTTCCACGAGAAACAACGCAAATCCGGTCGATATTTCATAACGACACACAACACTACGACGGCGGAGAAGAAGCAGCTTCTTGAGACGATTGCGACCGAACTTGGCGTCAAGCTCAGAATAGAAACCCCTGTGAAGCGGTGAACTGAGAATTCGAGACCGGGAGATGGTTTGCGTCTAGCGTCCCCCTGTCTTGACCCAACATTGACGTTGAGTCACTCCCGATTTGTTCTCGCATGAGCAAGTATTATACTGGCACTGAGGAGATGTCCAATGTCTTGCCATCAAAATCCCGATTGGAACGTGTTCAAAGAATCGTATTTGTCTGATCAGAAGTGTCTTCAGTGTACCCGATTCTCTGGATGCTCAGTGTCGTCATTTGAAACGTAGGCGATCTGTCAGACACTGAGTTTGCACTTTACATTCTATTTGGAGTGGAAAGCAGCATCGGCTCCTTCCTTGTTTCAAGAGTATTGGCGAAAACGACGTACCGGATAATTGCCGGCTTTAGAAAAGACGGAAACGGATGACCGATAGCGCAAAGTACATTAAAATCGTTGAATGGTCTGAAGAAGACCAAAGTTTTGTTGGGTGCTGTCCGGGGATTATCGGGCCGTGTTCTCATGGAAATGATGAAGTGGAAGTCTACCGGGAGTTATGCGAGATTGTTGATGAGTGGCTGACTATGGCTCACCAGGAAAACAAAGCGCTCCCGCGCCCAACAATCGGCAGGAATGTCGCCGAATTGTTAAGCGCTGTTTGAATCACTCATTATAGCGGTCCAAGCAGGTCTTCTGTTCATACGAAAGCATTTATGCGGAATTACCACCAGAACGCGGCGAGGGCGATAATCGGTCACAGGGATCATAACAAGCACTGCTTGGGTTTAATCGACATACCGTTACCCAACATCTTGACTCGGTGGAATTGCTTGTCTCGTCATCGGTTAAACTGGCATCTCAACAATTAATGGAAAGGATTCTACGGTCGAATTTGCATATGGACTTACAACAGATTAACATCAAGGTTTTCGTCACGGCGGACAGTAACATCAATTATCAGAACTTCATCAAGGTTTTTAACCGGTGGATGGAGGAAGCGGACCAGGATGACTACCTGAACTATGCCGACTATTCTCACACTTCCGCCGGGCCCGGCGTGTTGCTGATTTCCAAGCGTGCAAACTATAGCATTGACAACGCCATGAATCGGCACGGTTTTCTCTACAACCGGAAGCACAAGCTTGAAGGTGAGAATCGCGAAAAGATTCGACAAGCATTCGTGGAAGCGTTCAATAAATGCCAACGACTGGAGAAAGCCGAAGAACTGGAGAACGAAGTACATTTTAGGGGCGATGAGATTCTGTTTATGATTAACAACCGGAATATCACTTCCAATTCGCCGGAGATGTTTGAGGCGATAAAGTCGGAACTGACGCCTGTGCTCGAACAGATGTACGGGAGTTCAGAGTTTACCCTTGAGCGCGCATCCGAAGACGAACGTGAACGTTTTGCTATTCGGATTTCGGCGAGTTCACACAACGAGATTTCGGAGTTGTTGACCAATTTGGAAATCCAGTAGTATCAATTTGATCAAACGGAGAGGGCGCCGATGTACAACTTTAATAACGAACAGATCGAGCGTTATAGCCGGCATATCATTCTCAAGGAAGTCGGCGGGATGGGACAAACCAAGTTGCTTGAGTCGAAGGTGCTGCTCATCGGTGCGGGCGGGCTCGGCTCTCCTGCGGGGCTTTATCTGGCTGCTGCCGGGATCGGCACCGTGGGAATCATAGATCACGACGTGGTGGATTTGAGCAATCTGCAGCGTCAAATTCTTCATGGGATGGAAGACATCGGACGTCCGAAGACCGAGTCCGCCAAAGAAACCATAGGTGGGATGAATCCGGATGTTAACGTGATTGAGCACAGAGAGCGTCTGTCGTCAAAGAACGCGCTTGATATCATCGGTCAATACGACGTAGTGGTGGACGGGTGCGACAACTTTCCGACCCGCTATTTGATCAACGATTCTTGCGTGATGCTAGGCAAACCCAACGTCCACGGCAGTATCTTCCAGTTTGAAGGACAGGTCACGATTTTCTACCCGGGTAAGGGACCGTGTTATCGTTGTCTCTATCCTTCGCCGCCGCCTCCCGGGATGGCGCCGAGTTGCCAGGAAGCCGGTGTGTTTGGCGCACTGCCGGGAATCGTGGGAACGGCGCAAGCCATTGAAACTATCAAAGTTCTATTGGATATTGGGGAACCGCTTATTGGTCAGCTACTGCTTTTTAGCGCGCTGGGAATGGATTTCAAGAAAATGAAACTGCGGGTGGATTCGCAATGTCCGATCTGTGGTGAAAACCCGACGATTCACGAGTTGATTGACTACGAAGAATTCTGCCAAGTGCAATGGTAACATTCTCGGAACTGGGAACGCCAAAATCACGAAAGCCCCAAGACAGTGACACCGTAAGCCTTGGGGCTTTTTTTGCGCCAACAATCTCTTGAGAGCTGCAACATTCGGATTCCGCCTCAGATTGGCAATCATGCACCCAATAGACATCTTTCCAAAATGGATCTATGTGGTTATAGTAATGTTGGAGATCAGAATATCTACACCGATTGGCAACCAGCCTCGGGGTATCTCAAGTGAACAATCTTTGGTTTTGGCCGGATTATTGCTGAAAAAAATCTCTTGCGTTGTCACGCCTCGATTTTAACTTGATTACTTAACACTTATGTGGTATACTGGCATAGCGCTCCTTCTGCAGGGTGCATTTCAAATGATGCCAGGTGTCGCAACTCTATGAAATCAGATTCGAATTTATATCGTCGACCTCCCCGTAGTTTGGCTAAGCGGGAGGAGGCGCGCTGAAGCATATTCGCAGCATATCGCAGAATACGGCATGGCGCCCGAAACCCGTCAAACCCGTGTCATCACTGGATTCCAGGCCGATTCTTGCGAATAGTCACCGTCTGCGACGACATCCGGCATCGCAGGCAGAATTGAATCACGCAACCAAGGGGAACAAGCAGTGTAACCGTCAATCATGGAAGATCGATTGCGAGTCACGGAAAACAGAAAACCCAGACAGAAAACGCCTCATTTGATTGAACCACGGAGATACCTGCCTTCGGGCGGCAAAATGTAGGGCAAGCGGACGAATAACCTTAGCTGAATCGCCCAGATCAATTAATCGTTCATGCACGCCTGTGGCTACTCAACGCTCGGAAAATACACCGTAACGACTGTTAACATTTTGGAAAGATGTCTAATATCTTTCCTGTTGAACTCCATACCAACTGTGATATAATAACGCATGATTGTGATCTTAATAGCAGCCCTGATGCCCCGCACTACACTACATAAGACAATTGTGGGGAAAAGTATGCTGTAAGGTAAAATAGACATCTTTCAAAAATAACACCCTGTAGCTCTGCTAATCTCGCTGATTGGAATAATCATACGGGTTGCAGCGTTGTCAAAGAATCCCTTGGGTGGTCGGTTGTGCCAGCGGCGTGTCATGTTTTCTCATTCCCGTAATGTTTGCCGCCACAAATGACTTTCCTGACGTCGGGAATGCTTCCGCGAACTGACGATTTGAGTCGATGGCAACCGCTAAATTTTGTCAACTTTCGGCTGAATTGTTACACTCCAAGTCAAGCGAATGCTCCGAAGTTTCTCGAGGGGCGCCGAACCGGCGGCACATGGGGTGGTTGCACGCTGATATCCATTGTCGGCAAACATTACCTTCTTCTTGAAACTCGTCAATTTTAGATTGAAAACTTAACGTTTGTGTGGTATAATGTGACATGCCATGAACAATCCGTCAAAGAGGTGGATTTATTTTCTGTCGGCATTTTGTTGGCGTTGAGATTCGCGAGAACCCGCTCTATCAAAGGAATCCTCCATTTCAGAATATGCCAACGCACTGCCAAAATCGGCGCTCTGTTGGCATCTTTTTTCACCCTATCGGTTCAATTGATTTCTTGGTTGAGAATCATCAATTCAGACGACCTTATTCACCGATATTTTCGACGTGCAGCGTGAACATGCGCCCGTACCCAACGTAGTAGCCAACATATTGATCAACCTATGGCTAATCCCGATAGCGTTCACATTTAGACCTGTATAGCTAATCACGATTCAGACCTCACTAGTGAACATTGGCGTTAATCCAGTCAAGGCGATACACTGATTCGGAGCAAGAAGGCACGAAGATAAGCGGCTCAACAGAATTCCCAAGTGCATATCCACTATCTCATGACTGCAAATCTGCACCTTGGATGACTCAACGCTGCGAAAAAAGCTTGAAACGGCAGACACTATTTTGGAAGGATGCTTAATCCCGTTAGGGATGTGAGTAACGGAGAATTTTAATGCTTAATGTTTTTCAACTGTTGTTGTCGTTGGTGACGCAGCAGGTAGAGGACGACCAAGACATCACAACTAGCGAACCCTCACAAAAAAATCAATCGGAGCAAGCGCAGGATCAATCAGAATTCGCGGGGCAGATTAATCCTGATTCAGGCGATAGGGCTCGGCTCGACTTAGGTGTCGGGGCTGCCGCAGCGTCGGAAGACAAGTCGGAAGCGTCGGATGAAGTGTCAGAACAGTCGAACGCCGCCAATCCGTCACCTATCGTATCCGAATCCGTCGAGACGGAACCGGAAGCGGCAGATGCAGCGGCTGATATTGAGCGCCCCGGAGTCTTCGAAATAGAAAACTCCATAGCCGAACCGGAGACAAAAGCTGAATCAGGAGATAGTCCGGGTGACGTGGATGTGTCTATTTTGGCGCCAAGCGAACTTGAAGCGGAAATCACGGCGAAGTCGGGGGGCGACATAACTGAAACTCCCCCCAGTGCCACTGAAAACACTATCGGAGCCGTAGAAAGCCATGATGAGACAACAGCCGGAAGTGATAGAGCAATAGACGCCCACACCCCCGAAATAACAAGCCAAGTGTCAGAAACTGTCGATCCGGTTACTTCAGAATCATCGGGAGCCGGAGAGGTGCCAACTGCCGCGCAACAGGAGGCGATAGTCTCCGAGGACGAGGCGCCTTCAAGTGTTGCCGACGTCCGACTGAGCGAAACCTCTGAGAAAGAAGGTCAAATACCGGGACCGGACATTCCGGCGGCGGAATCACCCTTGCAAGCAGAGGTGACAGCCACCGATCAAGCGGAACCCGAGGCGCTTGAACCGGACTCCATAGCCGACAGCGTTGAAACACCCCTCGGATTCGGTGTCATTGACGAAATTCACAACTTCGCGGCTGATTCAAGTCGGGTTCGCACCCAAGGGGCTGAACAGCTAGCGGCGAATACGCCTCTGGACAGCGCGGGCGGCGTGTCAAAACCTTCGATTGTTCAGCAACCGCGCGAGGGGGGTGTTGCACGAAGCGAGCATCGGCTTTCGATGCCTCAAGTAGAGTCCGAAGACAGATTGATTCTGTATTTTAGCATTGGGTTGTGCGACGCGTCCGATTCTGAAGACCTATCAACGAGGTCAAACAGTGTTCGATTCACCATTGAAATCTCGGGGGCTAGGCAATTTGAGGGAGTGGCCACCGAAAGCAAATGGAATGAACACGCCATAGACCTCTCGGGACTCGCCGGCAAAGAGATACTGATCACCTTCCTCACCGCGTGCAATAACAGAAGTGGTGGCGAAAACTGTGCGGCACTGTGGGGTAACCCGCGAATCCTCAAACTCACTCGACTATCGTCCGCCGTCGAAAGAAACGAATCTGAGCCAACTGCCATGAAGGGCCTTGTCATCGGAAGTTTCAATGACACGAAACTGACAGGGCAGGCCGGTACTTCTGATGGCGGTGGAAAAGATGCCGATCAATCAACCGGCGAATTGTCGGTCGAAGAGTTTGCCTGCGAATCACCGACGCCCGTATCCCCGATTGCCGATGAAATTAGCAAACGCATGGTCGCCGAGGCTAAAACGGGGAGGGCTTCAATCGGACTCCCTGACCAAGATTTTGCGGTGGCGCTGTTTACGGAACTACCTAAACTCGAGCTTTCGGCACTGGGCCTCAACACGGCGCTTGTTACCGTGAGCGAAGATTTTGAGGTTCAGTGTACGTTGCGCAACAAAGGAACGGCTGGTCTATCTCCCTCAAATCAATGCAGCGTCGCAATCAACCGTGTGAAGTTGCGCCGCGGACGGCATGTTTATCCAATTAAGACACTGGATGCCGGAGACGAAACCAAATTGGTATGGAATCTCCGAAGGTTTTCACGTGAGTCTGCAACCCAGATTTCTGTTTCTCTGAAGTATCAAACCCCACTGGGTGAGGTACGCCAAACGCTCGAAACCGTAATTGAGATCCAACCCGCGGCACCGAAGTTGCCTTCTCAGATAGTTTCGGAATTACACACACACAACCTCCAAGAGCACGTCGTGCTGGGAAACAAACATTTGCGGCTTCTCTTCGTTCAAGGCACACGCGGGTTTGAGTATTTCACACTTTTTGCGGCAAGACACGGAAGTTATCGCCAAGCTGCTACGAGTCATGCTATGACAACGATTCGGTGTCGAAATTCAAAGAATGAAACCGAATTGTTCCACATTATACCTACAATATACCGTCTCGCCGGAAATAGCCTTGGTGAATCAATCGTCATCCTCGCCGGCGAGCAGCAGGATTCCGACGGTGTAAATTGGCGGTTTGAGACTCGTTTCTCACTGAATGAGAGCGATAAACATGTGCGGACGGAATATAGTGTTTCAACCAGCGATCGGCGGGAGCTTCTCGCGTTTGATGGTCCGATGATTCACGCTGGTGATCGAAGTTATGGCGAGACCAAAACTGCAGCTCTCTTCCCCGGATTGGAGTTCTTGGGAACAGATGAACCATCCTCAAATTCGCGCGATGTGATACCGCCATACCACAACCGTCTCGTTCCGCATCCTTATAAGATTACTGTTCCTTTGATGGCGGTCGAATATAAGAAAACACTGATCGGTTTGGCATGGAACCCGTTGGAAACTTGGGATGGCGAACACAAAATGCTCTCTGCCGTTTTTGCTTCGCCGAACTGGCATGTAAAACAGCAAAACCACCTGATGGGTTTGTTTGTTCCGGCAGCGGGCGACTGGGTCGAGGAAAATTGTTTAGAAGCCTCCACGCCATACGCATTGGAGGCGGACCGGGGTCTTACGATTAGAGCTCACATTATCATCAACGGCAATGCTTCCATATCGGATGCTGTGTCCCATTGGACCGATGCCTACGGTTCCCCTGCACCGCTCGAACCTCCAAGAAGCGATGAAGAACAACTTGCTCTCTCGCGAGACGGGATGATACGCGCGGCAAGAAACGAAGATGCGAGACAATCGCGAAAAAGCCCTAACCCGACGGCGGCCAACCTCCCGAGCGCTGCAACGTTGATGTGGCACGACTATCTTGCAACGCGCGAGGGTGCCGCGAAACAACATGCGCTTGCTCAAACGGGAAATGCGATTCAAGAATCCGCGGCAGGTGCGGCAATCGTTCCAACTACGAACCCAACTGTAGATTGGGAATTGCCCTTTTATCTCGGCAACATCGAAACAGGTTTGGAACACCTTGAAGAAACAGCCCACGCTTTGATTGAAGCACAGGAGGACGACGGACGTTGGAAGTACCGCCCTGTGGCGGAAGGCGCGAAAGAACTCGGAGGAAACGGCGTAACCGTTTCGGGAATTTGTGCGCATTTCGCCTTCGTTCTATTAAAGCATGCCAGAATCTCGGGAAATGAGAACTCGTTGAATGCCGGATTAAAGGCGCTAAAGGGAATTGATCGGTTCAAAGTTCCGCGCGGGTCCCGAGCGTCGGAATTTCCACTGAAGACACCGAGTCTCCTTGCCGCAGCTTATGCTGTCGGCGCGTATGTCGAGGCTCACGCCATAACCGACGATAAACGCCATATTGAACGAGCCGAATATTGGGCTAAATCCGGGCTAACTTTCATCTACCACTGGAACCTTCCGGATCGACCCGCCATGCGTTTTGCCTCCATTCCCATGTTCGGAGCGACCTCCGAAACGCGCGCGTGGTTTGGGGTGCCGTCACAATGGAGCGGGCTTGTTTTCGCGTACCAACTGCAGCGTCTTGCACGCCATAGCCAGCGATGTAATTGGGTGCGAATTGCCGAAGGCATCGTGCACAGCACAATGCACCAGCAGTGGACGGAGGGTGAATTCAGAGGTACATACCCGGACAGTCTTCATGAATCCTGTTCAGAGGGACGTCCGCCGTGCATCAGCCCTGCAAGCATCATGGCGAACCTATACGCGTTGCGAGGGCAGGACCCGGACATTTCCACGGTAATCATACGTCATGAAAACGGGCGCATTCATCTTAGCAGTGGTGCCCAGATCAAAACCAGCAGCAAGAACGGCGGCGGTCAATTGCATTTCAAGTTGGGTTATGTTGACCACGAGACAAGCCACACTATCATCACGGGGTATGGTAGTATTCCAAGCGCAGTGCGAGCCCGCGGTCGGAATCTCCCCTGCGTAGAAGATTTGGAAAAGGTTGATTCCGGCTGGCTCTATCGGCAGGAGAAGGACATCCTCTTCGTCAAATTCAGACATATGGAGAGCGAGGTAACCTTCGAGGTTTTGCCGCCTCTTACGCAAGAATCTCCCGAGAAGGGGCGGAACATCCAAGAACAACCTTCTCGGGACAATACTTCGTCCAATACCACACACGATGAGGCAACAGCCGAAACCCCGGAGCCTGAAGAGCGAATCGTTTCTTAACGGTGCAATAGGCCCTAACTCTAACGTACCACAAAAAAGGAGATACCAATGGCTAAGAAAATCGTACGGATCGCTTTGTGTCTAGCGATTGTCTGGATAGTCTCCACGGCTATACTCACGGCACATGTCCGCGCCGACGACGGAAGTGCGGCAACTGCCCAAATGCTGAACCTTAAAGTCCTTGTAGGCTTGGTTATTGAAAGCATCGTCTTCAGCGTCGTTGGTCTAATTATCTTGTTGATTGGATACAAGATCTTCGATGCGGTGACACCCTATCACCTGAATCACGAGATTGCCGAAGACAACAATACGGCGGCTGGCGTAGCAATCGCAGGGTTATTGATCGCACTCGGGTTAATTGTATCCGCGGCGATTAGCGGGTGATGCGCGGCAAAGTGCCTTCATGAAAGCAGTCGTTTTCCATGCGCAGGGTGGAGTGGACAAACTGCGCTATGAGGAAGTGCCTGATCCGGTCATTTCTGCTTCGGAAATTCTAGTCAAAGTCTACGCCTGCGCCGTCAATCACCTTGATATTCGTGCACGCCGGGATCGCCCGGAGGTGCAGCCTTTTCCTCACATTCTAGGTTCGGATATCGCGGGTGAAGTGGTTGAAATCGGCGCCGAGGTGCACAAGGTTGCTGTTGGGGATAGCGTTGTTTTGTCGCCTTGCATTCCGTGTGGCGAGTGCGTCGACTGCCTCAACGGCGATGAAAATCTGTGCGACTCTCAGATTCTGCTGGGGTTTCAAACCAACGGGGGATACGCACAATACGTCACGGCTCCCGCCGAGAATGCGATAATACTCTCCTCACGGCTTTCCTGTCGTGAAGCGGCTGCGATGCCGATGACGTATCTCACGGCATGGCATATGCTAGTGACCCGTGCCGGGATTCGTCCCGGGGACGACGTGCTGATTCTGTCGGCGGGCAGCGGCGTCGGCAGCGCCGGGCTGCAAATTGCCAAATTGTGCGGCGCTCGCGTCTTTGTGACGGCAAGCACCGATGAAAAACTGGAACGCGCACGACAAATGGGCGCCGATTTCGCGATAAACTACAATGCGGCAGATTTCAGCGAAATCATCCGTGAAGAAACAGCGGACCGCGGTGTTGATGTCGTGTTTGAGCATGTCGGAACCGAGACATGGGACAAGAGCATCGCCTGTCTCGCGAATAAGGGTCGGCTCGTCTCGTGCGGCGTAACTGCAGGCAACATGGGCACTATCGACATCCGCAAGATGTATCAGAAGGAGTTGACGCTTCTGGGATCGGCATTGGGAACGACATCGGAATTACGCACGGTTATGCGTCTCGCGGAGCAAGGGGATCTGAGTCCGATAATTGATCGAGTGTTGCCGTTACATCAAGCCGCCGAAGCACACCGTATCATGGAAGCGCGTAAAAATTTCGGCAAGATTTGTCTAAGTCCGGTCGATAAATTGTGAAGGATGCACCTCGGCGTTTTTATGCGTTCCGGATTGACACACTATGCAAGAGTTCGAGTTAATTTCAGACTATCAACCCCAAGGTGATCAGCCAGAGGCGATTCGAAATCTTACCAAGGGTTTGAAGAACGGGGACCGATTGCAGACGCTGCTAGGGGTCACCGGTTCGGGAAAGACCTTTACCATGGCGCATGTAATCGCCGAGATGCAGCGCCCAACGATAGTCATCTCCCCGAACAAGACTCTAGCCGCGCAGTTGTACAGCGAATTTCGAGATTTCTTTCCGAATAACGCGGTGCATTACTTCGTCAGTTACTACGACTACTACCAGCCTGAAGCGTATATCCCATCCACTGACACCTATATCGAAAAAGACATCCAGATTAACGAAGAGATTAACCGCTTGAGGCTTGGCTCGACGGCGTCGTTGCTTTCCCGGCGTGACGTGATCATTGTCGCAAGCGTGTCCTGTATCTACGGTATCGGATCGCCGAAGGAGTACGATCTTCAAAAGGTCAGGGTTGAGGTGGGAGAGGTAATCAAGCGCCAGAAACTGCTGCGGGCATTGGTCACTATTCAGTATGAGCGCAACGATGTCGAGTTTTGGCAAGGTAATTTTCGCGCCCGCGGCGATGTTATCGAGGTGTTTCCGGCTTATGCAAACACCGCCTACCGGATTGAACTCTTCGGGGATGAAGTGGATCGATTGACTGAAATCGATACATTGACGGGGGAGATATTGGCGGAACATGACGCCGTTGAAATATACCCCGCCAAACACTTCATGACAGACGCCGAGCTTTTTGAAGAAGCGTTGGTGAACATTGAGACAGAACTTCAGGAACGGATTGACTACTTTGTTGCAAACAACAAGCTGCTGGAAGCCCAGCGAATTGAGCAACGCGCGCGCTTCGATCTTGAAATGCTGCGTGAAGTCGGTTACTGTTCCGGAATTGAGAATTACTCCCGCCACCTCTCCGGTTTGGAACCGGGGCAACCACCGTACTGTTTGATTGATTTCTTCTCCGACGATTACTTGATGTTCATTGACGAATCCCACGTGACCGTGCCGCAGTTGCGAGGCATGTACCGCGGTGACCGTTCGCGCAAAGAGACTCTCGTAGATTACGGATTCCGCCTTCCTTCTGCTCTGGATAATCGACCGTTGCGGTTTGAGGAACTGGACTCCTACATCAATCAAGCGATTTTCGTTTCCGCCACTCCCGGCAAGCACGAATTGAATACTGGCGGCCAAGTCGTCGAACAGATTATTCGTCCAACGGGCTTAATCGATCCGCAGATCGTGGTTCACCCGGTAGAGGGACAGATTGATCACTTGATAGGTGTCATCAACGAGCGAGTTGCCCGGAACCAGCGCGTCATTGTGACAACACTTACCAAACGTATGTCGGAGGACCTTACGGATTATCTCTCGGAGGCGGGGATTAAAGCAAACTACCTGCACTCAGAGGTTGAAACGTTCGAACGCGCTCAAATCTTGCGCGAACTCCGCGAAGGGGTTTTCAATGTAATCGTAGGTATCAACCTCTTGCGCGAAGGTTTGGACCTCCCAGAGGTGTCGCTTGTCGCGATTCTTGACGCGGACCGCGCCGGTTTTCTTCGATCGGAAACATCGCTTATTCAAACGGCCGGGCGCGCCGCTCGCAATGTGGATGGGGAAGTTCTACTGTATGCCGATGAGGTGACGGACGCTATCCGCAACGCCATTGACGAAACCAATCGGCGGCGGGAAATTCAGATGGCGTACAATGAAGAACACGGCATCACCCCGGCCACGATTGACAAAGCCATCCATGACCTCATTACCAAGTTAACGGACGAACCGGAGAAATCCGATACGATAGAAGCCGTTCCAACCTTAGAGGAAGTTGGCGCCGAAGAGATTAAGGCATTGCTTACTCAATTAACGTCTCAAATGCATGAAGCGGCCGTCGATCTGGAGTTTGAGCGCGCGGCGGCGCTGCGGGATCAGATATCCGAATTGAGACATGAACTTGGTGAGACATAGGCGGCGATGGGCACCGGACGTCTGTCGCCCTAACTATGGGATTTGTTATCGCGCTCGAAATTCAATCGCTTGATCGCGTGGGGTTTTGCAGGGGTAATTGTATATGTCGTCCACCACGGCTACCATACTGATTGTAGATGACGAGAAGAATGCGTTGGCATCGGTCTCCCAAGGTTTGAAACTTGAAGGCTATACATCGCTAACTGCTTCAAGCGGGGAGGAAGCGGTGGAAGTCTGCGCCTCGGAAGCCGTAGATCTTGTGCTTCTTGACATCATTATGCCGGGAGGAATGAATGGCATTGAGACACTAACGAAGTTGAGACAAGCCCAGCCTGATTTGAATGTGGTTATGATGTCGGCGCAGAAAGAGATTGGAACAGCGGTTAAAGCAATGGAACTCGGCGCCAGAAATTACCTTGAGAAGCCCAAGACTGTATCGGAGATTCTTCTTGCTGTTAGCCCTTATCTGGAACTGTCGCGGCTTTCTCGGGAGAACGAAGTCCTCAAGTCTCAAATTGGCGACAAAGATGAGATGATTGGTGCGGGAGGCACCACGCAGCAACTCCGGTCACAAATTGGGCAGGTGGCGTCAAGCGACCTGAGCGTACTCATTACGGGAGAAAACGGTACTGGCAAACAACTCGTCGCCGATGGGATCCACCAGCAGAGCCAACGCAACCGAAAGCCGTTCATATCACTAAATTGCGCGGCTCTTCCGGACGAGCTCATTGAGAGTGAGTTGTTCGGACACGAGCGGGGCGCATTCACCGGAGCGGCACACCAGCGCCGGGGTAAGTTTGAACTGGCAGATGGCGGCACGTTGTTTCTTGATGAAATCGGCGATATGAGCCTCAAGGCTCAGGCAAAAGTGCTGAGAGTGCTTGAGTACGGTGAGATTCAACGTTTGGGCGGCAGCCAAACGCTGCATGTCGACGTGAGAGTGATCGCGGCCACCAACAAAGATTTGGAGAAAGAGATTGGGGATGGTACCTTTCGACAAGACCTTTACTATCGCTTGAACGTTGTGCCCATCTATGTTCCGCCATTACGGAATCGACAGGATGATTTGCCGCAATTGGTGCAATACTTCGTCCTTCGATTTCATCGAGATAACGCGCGTTCGACCAAGACAATCGACCCATCGGCGATTCGCGTTATGCAATCATACGATTGGCCTGGCAACATTCGGGAGTTGAAAAACATCGTCGAACGCCTGCTCATCATGGTACCTCGCGACGTCATCACTGCAAATGATGTCACGGCAGTCCTTCCGGTTACGCGTGAGGTCGTGGCACAAATTGACTCAATGTCTATCAATCTTCAACCGCAATCAAACAGCTCGCTGCAAAAGATGGTCGACGAAGCCGAAAAGAATTTAGTCCTGCAAGCGCTGGAAGACAACCGCTGGAATGTGAAGCAAACAGCCGAACAATTGAAAATCGAGAGAAGTAATTTCTACAAAAAACTCGCGAAATATAACATTAAACGCCCAGATGATGAACCATACTCTGAATAATGCCAAGAGCAAGTTCGGTGATCGTTCCTCCGGAATGACCCGAACACAGCTACTCATTTTAGTTGGGATTGTCATTCTTATTGCCGCACTTTCGTTACCACCGTATCTGGAATATGACCGAAAAGTCAAGACCGCTGATACTGATGTGGACATAATTGCCGGAGCAATCAAGAGGTTTCACAAGCATACGAATGAATACCCACGGAAATTGGAAGACTTGGTCACGGATCCGGGTGTTGAAGGTTGGAACGGAAGCTATCTCGAAGAGATTCCCAAGACACCTTGGGGAGGGAGTTATCAACTCTTGCCGGCAATCTACAAAGTGTGTATTTCCCTGAAACATCCCCGCGTCCCGGAAAAATATAAACACGGAGGCGTTGCGGAGATCAGCCGAGTATACCATGCGAACCAAAAGGAAGGAGCCAAGTATTGGTGGAAGTAACACCGTTCTTGATTCTCGTGTTTGGTTTGGCAATCGGCAGTTTTTTGAATGTCTGCATCTACCGTATCCCTCGCGACGGATTTACCATTAACTCTCCCCGTTGGTCGATCTGCCCGGAATGTCAAGCGACAATAAGAATTTTCGATAACATTCCTGTCCTAAGTTATATCTTCCTGCTCGGACGATGTCGGCACTGCAGAACCCGGATTTCGATTGTATATACGCTCGTCGAATTGATAACGGGCGGGCTGTTTCTGTTGATGTACTTTCGGTTCGGTTTGACGTTAGATTTCGTTCGTGGGTGTCTCATCGTTGCGCTACTCATACCTGTTTCATGGATTGACGCGCGATGGTACATCATCCCCAATGCCATTATTACCACTGGACTAACCCTTGGTTCAGGCATTATTGTCGCCATCGCCGTGGAACAGCAGGACTGGTTTCTTATCCTTGAGCATCTTTTCGGTGCGGTTGCGGGCGGAGGGATTTTGCTGTTAATTGGCGTCCTTGGAAGGGCGATCCTGCGCAAAGAAGCAATGGGGGGTGGAGATGTCAAATTGATGGCGCTGATCGGCCTGTTTCTCGGGGCGTGGCCGCACCTATTGATTGTGGTTGTTCTGTCCGCGTTTATCGGCTCAATCGTGGGGCTGATGCTGATACTATTTACGGAACGCAATCGGCAGCAACCGATTCCCTATGGTCCGTTTTTGGCAATTGCCGCCGTGTTTGACGTTTTTTGGGGGGAGCAGATATGGAAAGGATACTTGAGGTTCATCGGTTGGGTGTGAAATAGATTAAGATCGGAATTCCGTGGATGTTGCGAATTTACTCGTCGGTAGCAAATCAGACCTTGATTGGAGGCATTTTATCATGACAGTTTCAGAAGCGGTTACGTCGCGTCGCACAATCTTTAAGTTCAAGCCGGATCCGATACCCAACGATGTCATCGAGAAAATTTTGGGCTTCGGGATTTTCGCACCCAATCACAAACTCACCGAACCGTGGCGTTTTACGGTCGTTGGAGAAGAAACAAAGCTGACCCTCGCGGAACGGTATCGAGCGATACAGATCGAGAAAGCGGCGGAGCATGTCAGTGAAAAAAACAAGGTGAAGATTGGCGAAGCCGGTTTTCAGAAGATGATGTCCAAACCCACTATCGTCGCGGTTTCATGCCTTCAGGAGGGCGATGAACAACAGCGCCGAGAAGATTATGCGGCAGCCTGCTGCTCCATGATGAATGTCCAACTTGTGGCTTGGGAGATGGGAGTAGGCATGCAGTGGAGTACGGGAAAAATCACGATGGAGCCGAACACTTATCGTCTACTTGGTATCGATCGGGAACGCGAATATATCATTGGATTTTTCTACACGGGTTATCCCGCGGAAATTGGGAACTCGCCGAGGAAACCGTTGAGCCACGTGCTGCGCCGTCTGCCGTAACACCCTTGTCAATTGCGAGCGATGCTAAGGCCGGTTGCGAGCCAATCAAGGGTTTGCCGATCCACGAACCCGCAGATTAGCAGATTCGCGTCCTCGCCAACTTATCTGTTCCTGCCAAAATGTGACCACCGTCTATCCGCTCCGCGCCGCCAACCGGTTAGTCATCATGCGCACACCGACGTTCAGTCGCCTTCACTGCTCGATTCATATCTTGCTCAGTGCATGGCTCACCTTATCGGGTTGCCAGCCCCCAGATGAAACTTCACAGCGGCAAGAGCAACTTAAACGCGAAGCGTTCAAACTCCGGATGGGAATGGGGTTGACGCCGGAGGATGCGGAGGGGCATTTTCAACTTGGGAAAATCTACTACGATTTGGGTGAACACGATAAGGCAATTGAGGCATTCCAAACGGCGGTGAGTCTTGAAGACGAGAACGTGCAATCTCATAATCATCTCGGATTGGTGTACCTGAGGTTGCGGTTAAACGATGAGGCTGTTAATGCGTTTCGGGAGGCGATCCGGGTGGAACCCGACAATCCAGTCTACTACAACAATTTGGGGTACGTGTACGACAGCGAAGACGAATTTGAGGAGGCGGTGAAAGCCTATCGCATGGCAATTCAAATCGACCCGAAATTCCAAGACGCCTATTATAATTTAGCGTCAACTTATCACGCCCGGGGAGAATTTGAGGTCGCTATCGAGAATTACGAGAGGGTTATCGGTCTAGATGAGAGCGACGCGGACGCACACGTCAGCTTGGGCGAAGCATTCCAAGATTCGGGACAATTGAATCAAGCGATTCGCACGTATGAAAAGGCGTTGTCGCTCGACTCTACCGATCCGGAGGTCTATTTCCGGCTAAGCCAGTTGTACCACGAAAAGGGGAATGCATCCAAGACCCAATCGAATTTGAATCTCTTTTTGGACAAGGCTGCCGGTTTGCCGCAATTCGAGGATAAGATTGAGAACGTCAAACGGTTAAAACGTGAATTAGCGGCTAAGCAACAACAATAATCGGTTCAAGCGGCGGTTGCATGAATTGTAACAGTTCCTGATATTTGCCGCGCTCAGTATGAGTAATTCAAGGTTTACCAACACGGCGCAACAAGCCACGCCAACCTAGCCTAATCGAACATTTCACGGTCCAGATTGATCTGAACGGAATGATATCACTTCAACGATTCCGTGTTGCACGTTAACCGACGGAACTCAAGCGGCTTGTATCGCGCTCGCCACGCGATCTCCAAACTCCGACGTAGAAAGCACCGTTCCCTGTTTCACTGCGGCGGCAAGTTCCGCCGTAACATAGCCTTGTTCAAACACATCGAATAGGCTGTCCCAAATTAGATCGGATTCCTCCTTTAGCCCGAGGCCTTTTTCAAGCATCAAGGCTGCGCTGCCGATCATGGAATAAGGATTGGCTTGTCCGGTGCCCGCAATATCCGGCGCTGCACCGTGCACGGGTTCCACGAATACTTTTTCAGGTCCGACGCAGGCCGACGGCATAAGACCGAGGGATCCGACTATTCCACCTGCCTGATCGCTCAAGATGTCGCCATTCATGTTCCCGAGCAACATCACGCCGTTGAACTGCGTCGGATCGACGACAAGCTGGTACGCCGCATTGTCCACCAACATGTGCTGAAGCGGCACGTCCGGAAATGAGCGGGCTATCTCCTCCACTATCTCGCGCCAAAACCTTGACGTGGCAAGTATATTTGCTTTATCGATGTTGGTGAGAGGTAGGTTCCTAGCCTGCGCCTCTTCAAAGGCTGTAGTTGCAACTCGCCTGATCTGCTCCTCCGTGTAGACGCAGTCATCTTGGGCAAACTGCATTCCCGTGTCCTTCCCCTCGCGTTTTTTGCCAAAGTAGACGTCCCCTGTGAGTTCTCGGATCATGAGAATGTCGATGCCCTCTCCCAAACGCTCTTCGCGCAGCGGGGAGAAGTCCGCCAAAGACGCAGGCAGTTTTGCAGGGCGATAATTGGCAAACGTGGTATAACGTTCGCGCATCTCCAACACTGCCAACTCGGGCCTTTCCTCGGTAGGGATTCGGTTCATTTCTCTAACGGCAAGTCCAACGGGGCCCTTGATGATGGTATCCGCCTCGTCACAGATCTGCCGTGTCCGATCCGGACATGCCGATCCCTCGGTGAAGTACGCAGCGGCGCCAAATGCGCATTTTATGTATTCATATTCATGGTTGTATCGCATCGCTATGGCATCAAGCACCTTGAGACCTTCTGCCATGATTTCGGGGCCGATTCCGTCGCCTTCCAATACTGCAATCGTCGCTTTCATGTTTTTCGAGTTCCTCTGTGCTTCGTTACGAATTGTAATTCTCTATTCCAGTGACAGTGGAAAATGCCGTTCGAATATATTATATGCAATCTAGGAATTGCGCATTCCACATTCTCGCAGCCCTGGTCATTGAGCATCAAGCAGTGTGCCTGGGCGATGAGTATTGTATCAAAAATGGATAGGAAAAAACAGTGGTAAGTGTTTAGTGGCTAGTGGTCAGTGATTAGTAACACGCCTAGAGCCATAGGATGGGCAATGAATGGATCTCTATCGCCGCCGCTATCCACTCAGTTGATCGTTTCTTATTCAGTCACTTCATCTATTAGCCTAGTTAATCGTTAGCTGCACGCGTGATTGTACTACCCGATGACACGCTGGCAATGGGTAGTGGTACTTTGTGGTCGCTGTCGATTTTTATTCTTAACCTTTCGGAAAAGTGCTATAATTTTTGGGGCCTAATTTGCCAGCGCGGGCAATGGGAGATACAAATAGCTCCATCGTCGTTACGAGGTTATTAAGGGTTTTACATTCTTAAGGGAGAGATTGATGGCTAAGGAAAACGGGAAGAACGATGATTCAAATAAAATCAAGCGACCGATTATTCGGCACATGGCTACGCTTTGGACGTTGACCGACTATGGCGGAAAAAAGGGCGAATGGTCGATTGAAAAGAAAATAAAACGCATTAAGAAGGCGGGATTTGATGGATTCTGCGGACGGGTGCCGGACATTACCGCCGAGCACGTGGAAAAATACGGGCTTCTCTTCGCCGCCACCGTGGACATCGGAACCGTAATGGAGATTCATCCTAAACTCAGGGCGATTAAGGAGGCAAACGCGCGATGCGTGAATGTGCAGTTACTCGACCATGATACTCCGGCTGATCGTGCACTGTCCACCGCACGGCGGGTGATGGAAGCTGCGGACAAGCTGGAGATGGATGTCGCCATAGAAGTGCATCGCGACACATGTACCGAGACTCCGGAGAAGGCCTATGCATTGGCGGAAGGGTTTGAGAACGCGGAGAAACGCTTACTGAAAATGACGTGGGATTTCTCGCATCCGGCAGTCATCAAGCATCTTTCGCCTCCTTACTGGGATCGCTTGGCGGAGCGGACGGACCTAATTCAGTATGCTCAGCAGTTCCATTTTCGACCGTTTAACGGCCATCATTGCCAAGTGCCCGCGCTTGGGCGGGGTGGGAAGTTCACGCCAGAATTTCTGGATTGGCTGGAATTTGCCGAACAGGTTATTACGTGTTGGTTACAGGCGGCTGAGCCGGGCAGGGAGATGTTTGTCTGTCCGGAACAAGGGTCTGGGGGGTATTTCTTGTCTGTTTTCGGAGACCGCTGGAAGGATGTGCAGGCGATTCGGGATGAGGTAGATCGGGTTTGGCGCAAACAGTTAAAAGCGTGGACACCGCCAGCCGTTGAATGACACATCAGGCACTAAGCTACCGAAAGATGAACCGCACTGGGCTATTTGAGGTTGTTGGTGAACACCAATCTTGAAAAGCATCAACCGTTTCGGCATAGGGAGAAATGGGGAGAACGACCGCCATGAAAATGAAAGCCGCCGTATTGCACTCGACCCCTGGTACGCTTACAGTGGAAGATCTCGAAATTGCCGATCCGGGTCCGGGTGAGGTCCGCGTGAAAATTGTCGCCAGCGGGCTCTGCCACACGGACTGGGAAACCATGCACGGCTTCCAACCGGTGAATCTGCCTGCCGTGATTGGTCACGAAGGGGCGGGAGTCGTCGAATCCGTTGGTGCGGGGGTCACGCGGGTGAGAGTCGGAGACCACGTGGCGTGTTCATGGAGCCCAAATTGTGGTCACTGCTTTTACTGTGATCACGGTCAACCTATCCTGTGCGAGGTGGCGAAGTCCTCCAACGGCAAAGGCGTACTGTTCGACGGGACAACACGTATGTCACTTGACGGTGAGCCGGTCTATTACTACAGCCTTGTGTCGTCGCATGCGGAGTATAACGTTATCCCGGAGCAAGCAGCGGTGCCGCTGCGGAAGGATTTTCCTTTGGATCGTGCGGCGTTGCTTGGGTACGCCGTTATGACAGGGTACGGGGGTGCCGTCCATGCCGCTCGGATTAAGCCGGAGACCAGCGTCGTGGTGAGCGGTTGCGGTGCAGTGGGACTTAGTGCCGTGCAGGGCGCTCGAATCTCCGGCGCATCAGTCATAGTGGGCGTAGATGTCAATCCCCTAAAATTGGAATGGGCGCGGAAATTTGGCGCGACGCATGTTGTGGACGCTACGAAAGATGATCCCGTCGCATTTGTGCAGGAGCTTACCGAGGGACGCGGCGCCGATTACGCGATCGAAGCCGCAGGTCAAAACATCTCGATCCGACAGACGCTAGAAGCCTCACGCCCGGGAGCGAGGATTGTCCTACTAGGCAAAACGCCGTTTGGGGAAGAGGTCACGTTGCCGTTCCACATCTTGATGGGTGAACGAGAAATCGTGCGTACGTCTTACGGCATGAGCCGCCCTCGAGTGGACTTTCCGCGCTTGGCAAACCTGTACATGGATGGACGGTTGCTACTCGACGAGATGATCAGTATGCGTCTTCCGTTGTCCGATATCAACACCGGTTTCGATGCGTTGGAGAAGGGCAATGTGGCACGGTCGCTCGTTGTATCTGATTCTTCCGGGTTAGTTTAGAGCGAACGAAATATGAAAACGGAGAGGAAGACCATGAAACTGGAAGGAAAGGTAGCTATCGTAAGCGCCGCGGGACGCGGGATTGGCCGCGCCATCGCCCTGTGCCTCGCCGAAGAAGGTGCCGATGTCGTCGTGAGTTCATTCCGTGAAGAAACAACCAACAGCACCGCCGACGCTGTCCGGGCGATTGGTCGCAAAGCTGTTGCCATGCCGGGTGACATTACGACAGCGGATATGATCGTGCGCGTTGTTCAAGAAACCCTCGACGCCTGCGGCAAGATTGACATCCTTGTCAACAACGTGGGCGGGGGACGTGCGACGCCGAAGGAGGTTGGCACGGGCCCCCTCGCACAAGTTGAGGCGATGTGGGATGGCACGTATGAACAGAATCTCAGGGCATCCGTGTTGATGTGCGAAGCCGTCGTGCCGCATTTCATAGAGCAGAACAGTGGCAAAATCGTGAACGTTTCGTCGATTGCCGGTCGTTTTACCCCATCCGCGAAAAACATGGAACGATTCGTCCCGCCCGCCTACTGTGCAGTGAAGGCGGGTTTGATTAGCTACACTCAAACACTTGCGGAGCGGCTGGGACCGCATAATATTAACGTGAATTGTGTTTGTCCGGGTATCGTATATACCGATGCGTGGAAAGGTATATCCAAGCGGATGGTCGAGGACATTCCAGAGTTTCAAGGTCAGGATTCCAGAGTATGGTTCGTTGGTATTGCCCACGGTAAATACCCCGATATGTTCCATTCGACTCCAATTCGAAGAGAGCAGACGGCAGAAGATCTCGGACGCGCCGTCGCGTTTTTGGTCTCCGAGGATGCGATGAACATCACAGGTCAAACTTTAAATGTTGACGGCGGAATGGTCAAAAACTAAGAGGAAAGATTGTAAGGGTGGAAGAAGTGAATGACGGAAGGTTGGGGTGCTTTTTACTTATCATCAGCGGCTTGATGGATGGCTAGGTCGAATTCGGTCATCTTTGCGATTTGATTGGAAGCAGAAGATCATGGAGAAGACAATCATATCGGTAGCAGTGTGCGGTTCGGGCCCCATGAAGGACAAGAATCCCGCCGTGCCGTACACGCCAAAGGAGATTGCGGAGGCAGCCATTGAATGCTGCAAAGCCGGGGCGGCGATTACGCACATCCATGTTCGCGACCCCGAGACCGGTATCGTCTGCTCAAGGATTGAACTCTTCAAAGAGGTGGTTGATCGGATTCGTGACGGCTGCGACATTGCAATCAACTTGACAACGAGCGGAGGAAACATACCGGGGATAAACATCATTGAAGAACGTCTTGAGCCGGTGACTTTAGAACCCGAACTCTGCTCACTTGATGTAGGATCTATGAACTTTGGGGATGGCGTGTTTCTCAACCCGCCCGAGTGGGGCCGCGCCGCCGCAAAGCGGATGCGGGAATACGGTGTCAAACCCGAAATCGAGGTGTTTGATATGGGGCACATGGCGCAAGCGCACCAGTTGATTGGCGAGGGATCGTTTGACGAACCATTATTCATTCAACTGTGCATGGGCGCGGGGTGGGGGATTGAAGCCACGCCGGAACATCTCGTAGCTATGGCAAATCAGTTGCCGCCCGGTGCGCAATGGTCAGTCTTGGGAGTTGGACGGACGCAGTTGCCAATGATTACGATGGGCATTCTTTTGGGAGGTCACATCCGCGTCGGGTTTGAGGATAACATCTATCTGCGCCGCGGGGTACTGCTCAAAAGCAACGCCGAAATGGTCGAAGTCGCCGTGGACCTAGTCGAGCAGTTGCAGCATAAGGTCGCGACTCCTGACGAGGCGCGTCAAATTCTAGGTCTCTCTCGCTAGGCAGCTGATGAATCGAAGGTATCCTGAAACCTATCCACGAAAAATATGAAGTAAAACGCTTACAGATTCGAGGGACGACATGGTTACTTTAGGCAACGAAGATTATAGCTATGAAACATCCGGCAAGGATTGGGGAGATCTGCCGGATAATTGGACTTATAAAGAAGCGACAGCCGTCGCCGTGGACGAAAAAGACAATTCCTACGTATTCAATCGCGGCACGCACCCGATGGTTGTATTAGATTCGGAAGGTAACGTCCTTCGGACGTGGGGCGACGGAGTATTCGTAACTCCGCACGGTGTAACAATTGGGCCCGATGGAATGGTCTACTGTGTTGACAACGGCGACCACACGGTTCGAAAGTTTACCCCCGAGGGAAAACTGTTGTTGACCCTGGGTGACGCGAACTCTCCATCGCCCGCGATGAGCGGCATACCGTTTAACTTGCCGACGCACAGCGCCGTTGACCCACGCGACGGAGGGTTGTACGTCACCGACGGTTATGCGAATGCTCGGGTGCACAAATTTTCGCCTGATGGCAGACACCAGTTCTCGTGGGGAGAGTCCGGGACCGGACCGGGTCAATTCAACATTGTTCACAACATCGCCGTAGATAAGGACGGGTGGGTCTACATCGCGGATCGAGAGAACCACCGTATACAGGTGTTCGACCCGAACGGTAAGTACGAAACTCAATGGGTGAATTTGTCGCGCGCGGCGTGTATTTGTTTCGACATGAAGGATGAACCGTTGATTTACGTCGGAGAATACTTCTGCGGCATCAACAGCAACCGTATCGGTACTAACCTAGGTCCGCGTGTGACCATAATGGACCTCAAAGGGAATATACTGGCACAGTTGAGCGACCAAACTTATGGCGATGAGCCCGGTCGATTCTATTCGCCTCATGGAATCGCAGTTGATTCGAAGGGTGACATCTACGTGGCTGAGGTTTCTTGGAGCGATTACGGAAGTCAAATGGATCCGCCGCGCGAACTTCGGTCGTTGCAGAAACTCGTCAAGAAGAGTTGACGTCGTAGTATAATTGTAGATATGCCGATTGCTAGCCCGCGAATCACGGATTGCCGAGATGCACCTGTAGCCGGAGTCAAGTAATACACCATTAGGAGAGTGACCACATGACGGCATGGGTTCGAGAATATCGCAAGGAAGACGAAGATCGAGCCAGGATGATTTGGTCTGTAGCCTTCCGAGGCGGCGAATCGTATCCACCCGAGAGGACAATTCCTTTGGCGGATGAGGAGACGTTTGTAGCTATAGCGAACGGACGAGTGGCTGGCGCATACAGGATCCTTTCCACGACAGCCACCTGCCGCGGACGGCTCCTCAACTGCGGCGGAATAAGCGCGGTTGCCGTTGCCCCGGAGGATCGGAAACGCCACGTGGGAAGCGAAATGATGACGCATGCCGTAAAGCACATGCACGAAACCGGCCAGCACATCACCAATCTGCGTGCCGCACATGAAGTGTTCTATCGGAGATACGGCTGGGAGAGCTGTGGACGAGATTATCGCATCTCCTGCCCGGTCGCCCGTTTTCCTCGCCTCGACTGTCCGCTACCCGTGCGTCAGTGGGACGTTGCCGAATCGGAAAAAGATATTACGCTGGCGCCCGAGGAGATGTGGCCTGAAGTGAATGCCGCTTATGAGAAATTCTCCTTCAAGTATTCGGGGATGGCGATGCGGAAGAGTTTCCGATGGTCACGTATCAAGCAGGCACAGGGAAGCCCGGCACGCGTCTATGCAGTGGGTGATCCCGTGGAAGCATACATGGTTATTCGGTTCACGCACAGTACTATCGGTATGGGAAGGGAAATGGATTTGGAAGCAATTGAGTTTGTGTGGTCAACGCCGGTGGGATATCGATCATTGCTTTCCACGTTTGCTGGTGTGGGCATAAACTTCACCACAATCAGTTGGCCCGAACCGTCGAATGGACCGTTTCTGTCATCGGAATGGTTCACGCGCGGCATGACGACCAAATTAGCCAACCCGTCCTTATTCCGAATACTGGATGTACCGGGTGTTTTGAGAGGACTGTCGACGGAAGAATCGGGAACCTTCACCATGGTTGTTGACGATGAGATTCTCCCAGCCAACCGTGGTCCGTGGCGTGTGTGTTTCTCGCAGGACGGCGTTGAAGTTGAACCTACCGGCTCAGGTGACTTGAAGCTGGACATCAGGCAGGTTTCCCAGGCAATTCTGGGCGAACCGAGCCTGACAGACCTCTTGGAACACGGATTTGTAAAGCCGCCGAGTGAGAAAACCGTGCAAGCTGCAACAACCCTTTTATCACCCAAGACGACCTATAGCTTAGAATATTTCTGAGAGATTCCGTGTTACTCGAAGCAACAATATTAAATGAAAAACGGCGGAAAACTTTCGCGTCAAGCGATTGATGTAATTTCTGCATTGAATTGACAAACGACCGGGCTTTGAACTGCCAAATCGCCTATTTTATTGAGGAATAGCATGAAAGTCATTGATTTGAGGAGTGACACTGCCACCAGACCCACGGAGGGTATGACCGCTGCGATCGCCGCGGCTGAACTCGGTGACGACGTTCTTGGGGAAGATCCGACTGTCAATCGCTTGGAGGCACTCGCGGCGGAGACTACGGGGACGGAAGCGGCGGTATTCGCCACCAGCGGCACGCAGAGTAACTTGCTGGGGATAATGGCGCTTTGCCAGCGCGGCGACGAATACATCGTTGGACAAGATGCCCACACCTACAAGGCGGAGGGAGGCGGCGCGGCGGTGTTGGGCAGCATTCAGCCGCAGCCTCTTGATTTCGAACCCGATGGTACGCTGAATTTGGATGCGGTTGATAACGCCATCAAACCCGACAATTTCCATTATGCCCGCACCAAACTGCTATGTCTTGAGAACACTCGATCCGGGATTGCTCTGCCTCTCGACTATCTTCGCCGGGCACGAGAGTTTACACGGGAGCGGAATCTGAAACTCCATCTTGATGGGGCTCGCGTGTTCAACGCTGCCGTGAAGCAGAGGGTTCCCGTCAACGATATCGCGTGCAATTTTGATTCCATCTCGTTTTGTCTTTCAAAGGGGCTGGGCGCTCCCGTCGGGTCGGTGCTCTGTTCGACAACCGAAGTGGTGAAGGAGGCGCGACGCTGGCGGAAAGTGCTCGGCGGAGGCATGCGGCAAGCCGGAATACTTGCTGCAGCGGGTATTTTCGCTCTGACGAAGCAGGTTGATAGGCTTGAGGAGGACCACGTGAACGCCGCTCTCCTGGCCCAAGGGCTACATGATATGGACGAGGTCACCGTCGATTTCCCGACTATGCAGACGAACATGGTGTATATCGGGGTGCCCGAAACTGAGTCAGCAGCACTGTCAGAATTCATGAAGGAAAAAGGCATTCTGATTTCGGGCGGTAAATCAATCCGTCTCACGATACATTTGGATGTAAGCAGAGAGGATATTTATACTATCATTTCAGCGTTTAAGGATTTTTACCGAAAAGGGAATGCGTAGCGCCCGTAGTTGATGTTCATACGTGATCATTGCCGGCGGTTCGTAGTGGCAATTGTTGGTTACCGGTGACAGATTTCAATTGCGAAGATGGCGTCCACCCGCGGGTTGAATTGCACTACTACGAACCAGACGAACAACGAATAAAAGGGATTGGAACATGTACCGTAGCCGCGTGCAATCACCCGAACAGAAGACCGAAAGCATGCGGCAGCGACAGTTGAGAGGTTTGCCTTTACATGAACCGCCCCACTTCTATCGGGCGGAAGGATGGTTTTTGATTACTGCAGCATTACTGCAGCTACTTTCAATCATGAACGGTATTTCTGTACCGATGAAGAACGGGCGTGGCTTTGGAACGAGTTACTGAAGGAACTCCAAGTCGTCGGAATCTCCATTGGTAGCTGGGTAGTGCTACCAAATCATTACCATCTGTTGGTAGAATGTCGGCCGCTTTCGATTATCAGTCAGCCCCTTCGTCGCGTCCACGCCCGCACGGCACGAGAGTTGAATCAGCGTGAAGGAAGGCCTGGACGAAGAGTTTGGCATCTTTTCAACGATCGACAGATTCGTAGTGAACGTCATTATTACACAACACTAAACTATATCCATTACAATCCGACAAAGCATGGTTACGCGCAAACACCGCTGGCCTGGACATGTTCGAGTTTGCATTGGTACCAAGAACGCCTTGGTTTTGAATGGATGCGAGATCTTTGGAAATCGCATCCTGTGCGAGATTACGGAAAGGGATGGGATTGGTAAAAGGTTGGTAAACGAGACTCACGTCAGTTGCAATACACCTATTAGGTTCGTAGTAGCGTAATTCATTGCGCGTTTGGACGATTGCTAGATGTTCGTACGATTTTCATCATGTAATCGCCATTCGCGACGGGCAATAAATTGCCCTACTACGAACCAGACGCTAACAGAACCCGGATATCAATAACGTTGCAATGCGATGTACAATAAACCGTCCATGGATGAGCGCAATCGTCCTAATAGCAATCGTGTGGGCGAAAGAAGATCCCTCAATGGCTGAGACTCAACTGAATTCGGCTACTAAGCAATTGGAGCGAAAGGTCGTCTTTAGCGAAGGATTCGAGGCTGACGGCTCAATGACCTTGATGTATGCAAATGGCAGTCATAAGGTCAACTTCGTGGGCGTTTCTCGGGAACGGGCGGCTACAGGGCAACACTCGTTCAAGGTGGACGTAACTTGGCAAGATGGCACGAGCATGGACTGGATGTCATCTCCCCTCGTTATTCCCCTCTACGGTAACCCGGTAGTTCGAGGTAAACTATACGTCGAGCGCGGCGCAGTCCGGTTCGGCCACGCCATAACCGTTCCCGAGGCTGGCACTAAGGGCAGTGTGGTGAGCGGGTCCAAAGTACGCGAGCTTCAGGACGGGTGGACAGCGTGGCAGTCAACGAGCCCCGGAACGCCGGGCGACGCCGCCTACATTCAAGCTATCACTGTCTTCACCGGTCCTCCCGATGATGAAGGACGAACGGTCTTCTATGTTGACGACTTGGAAATAGAGGCCGCGCTGCCGGACAATTATGAAGCCGCACTGAAGGCGCGAGTAGAACAGATTGAGGCGGAACGAATCACTCCTCTACGTAGTGCGATCCGTACACTTGGCACACGATTTGCGGAACTGGCTGCGGACATAGATGCGGTGCAGATTACCTTTCCCTCTTCAGCCTCGGAAGAAATGAGACGGTATTGGCAGCGGCTACGGCGGTATCGTGATGGGGTGCGGTCACAAGTTGAAACCCAGCTAGCAGACCTAAATCATTCACCCACTGCGACTCACGTTAACTCGCTTCGGAAACTTCTGGGGCGTCTTGAAAAATCTCATGCCGCGTACGAATCTTTGCCGGTATATGCGGAAGCTTACCCGAGTTCTCCGTATATCATCTGGATTATTGAGCCTATTAGCAATGAGAAGGTGCTACCAAGCAAGTTTCCCGTGCCGGGTGTCGTTGGAGGGAAGTTATCCATATCGGCGTGTCCCGGCGAGTATGAGCCTGCCAGTTTTGCGATCCACGGGTTCAAAGCATTGCGGGATGTTACCGTACAATGGGGCGCGGCTACGTCCGGCGCGTTTACGCTGCCCTCGGAGCGAATCGAAGTACATCTTGTAAAATGTTGGTGGCAGGCGGGCGTAGGGGTTGCCGATGTGAACCATCCGGCATTGACGCCGGAACTCCTCCTCAAAGACCCCGATTTTGTTCGAGTAGAAGATGAGACCAAGCGCAACAGGTTGCGGGATCCCGAAGCACCTGCAGACGCGGACGAACTACGACCCATATCCATTCCAGCCGGAGAGACGCAGCAGTTTTGGGTTACGGTTCACCTGCCGGAAGAAACAGCCCCGGGGACTTATACAGGTCGGTTGACCTTGAGGATACAGAATGCGCCGGAGATGGTGATGCCGTTCACGGTTGAAGTGCTCCCGTTTATATTGGAGCAACCTGCCCCGCGGTACTCCATCTACTATCGTGGGAGGTTGGCGGAGGACTTGAAGGGGAGTGTCGGTTCAAAGTGGAAATCGCCCCGGCAGTACTCCGCGGAGATGAACAACTTAAAGGCGCATGGCATCACGCACCCAACCTGCCACCAAGATTTCGACAACCCACAGCTCCTCGACCGCGTCATCGAACTGAGAAAGCAGGCGGGAATTGCGGTGGATCCGTTCTACACTCTGGGTTTGCAGACCAGAGGATATACTTCTCCGAAGGAGCTAGCGGCGCTTAAAGAGCAGGTGCGTTCCGGCCTTGCGCAAGTCCGCACACACGGGATCAAGGAACTTTATATTTACGGAATTGACGAGGCAAGCGGTGAGGTGTTGAAGAGCCAGCGCGCCTCGTTCAAAGCGACGCACGAGGCAGGCGCGAAGGTCTTTGCGGCTTGCGCGTCGGGCGCTTTCGAGCTTGTCGGAGACTTACTTGATCTAGCCGTATTTAATGGACCGCTCAACCCCAGTGAAGCAAGAAAATGGCGCAGGCTGGAACACAGCATCTTCAGTTACGCCAATCCTCAGGTAGGTGTCGAAGAACCCGAAACCTACCGACGCAACTATGGACTGGCACTCTGGGAAGCTGGGTATGACGGGGCGATGAATTACGCCTATCAGCATAACTTTGGTGATATTTATGCCGATGACGACCATGAGACCTTTCGCGACCACGTCTTCGCATACCCAACTGTGGATGGCGTGATAGACACCATCCAGTGGGAGGGTTTCCGAGAGGGAGTGGACGATGTGCGCTACCTGACGACACTATTGAAAGCCATTGAGAATGCCTCCGGCGATAAAGAGAATTTGGCAAGAGAAGCAAACGAATGGGTGAAAGCAATTGACACTGACGACGATCTTCAAATGATACGCGCGGAGATGGTCAAGTGGATCTTGCAGCTTAGCCGATGAGGTGTACCGTGAAAACGCTCCCAACGGAGTGTTGTCTTGAAATCGGGGAGTAGGGAGCAAATAGGGGATTTGATGACGTAGGTTTTCCGTAGACCATAGGTACGAACAAACACAATGAAGCCGGACATTTTATCCAAAATCGAGATTGAACAAACGCTCGGTAATCACGAAGATACGCTGAGAGGATACAGTGTGAAATGGCTTGGACTCTTCGGTTCTTATGTCAAAGGGGCGGCCCGCGATGACAGT
This sequence comes from Candidatus Poribacteria bacterium, assembly GCA_028820655.1. Classification (GTDB taxonomy): domain Bacteria; phylum Poribacteria; class WGA-4E; order WGA-4E; family JAJDTR01; genus JAJDTR01. The sequence goes on from JAPPIK010000061.1 coordinate 50,906, forward strand.
GACATTGACCTGCTCGTAGAATTTGAGAAACTTTCATTCGACAATTACATGGGGTTACGTATTTTCCTCGAAGATTTGTTTGAAAAAAAGATTGATCTCGTGATTTCCAATTCCGTCAAACCGCGTTTAAGACCGCGCATCGAAAAGGAAGTCGAGTATGTCGCGAGACTATGAGATTTACCTTGAAGATATTTTGGGAGCAATTGACCGAATTCAGGCGTACATGCAGGGAATCACTCGAACGGAGTTTGAATCTGATTTGATGCGATTTGATGCGATTATCCGTAACCTTGAAATCATTGGTGAAGCTGTCAAATAGGTACCCGAGTCGCTTCGAGACAAGTATCCGAGCGTTGAGTGGCGAAAGATTGCCGGTTTGAGTGACATTCTTATTCACAGATATTTTGATGTCAATATCGAGATTGTTTGGGAGATCGCGCAATCAAATATCCCGGTTTTGAAGACGCAGTTTGAACAGATGATCGAGGAACAACACGGATGAATCCCTACAACCTCAATAGTCTTAACCTACGGGGACTTTAGAAGGACAACTTGTCCAAAGTTGTACCAGTGGCAGATTTACGGAAGAAGGCCTTCGATTAACTAGAGTTGACGCGGTTGATGAGTGAAATCGGTATTTGCAACCCGAACCTGAATCAAGGAGAACCTCATGCCTAAAATTATTGTAGCGCACTACTTTCAGGAAACCAACTCGTTTCACCCCAATCCCACGGCGTATGAAGACTTTGGCGTGACTCGCGGCGAGGATTTGATTAGCGATGGCAGAGGCGTTGTCAACGGCGCGGTTGATCAATTCGCCAAACGATCGGACGTGGAAATCGTGCCAACGTACGGCGCCGGAATGGGAGCGGGCGGCACCATCACCCACGAATGTTTCGAGCAAATCTCCAGCGAATGTTTGGAGGCGATACAACAGAATAGCGCGGGCGCGGATGCGTTATACTTCTCCATGCACGGCGCAATGGCGGCTGACATCGAGAAGGACCCGGAAGGCTACATGCTTCAGGAAGCGCGCAACATTCTGGGGCCCGATGTTCCTATCGTCATTTCCTTGGATATGCATGGCACGGTCACGCGTCGCATGCTGCGAAATATGCAAGGGGCATCTATTCTGCACACTTATCCCCATATCGACTGGTATGAGACGGGGGAGCGGGCTGCCACCATGCTGTTGAGCATCCTTGACGGCGCGAAGCCGGTTATCGCGAGCGTCTACACCCCGACGATGGTGCGCGGTGACGAACTCAAGACAGCCACAGGCGTGCACGGCACGTTCATTCGACACCTTGAACGACTTGAGGAGCGGGATGACGTGTTGGCTGGTGGCATCATGCTGGGTCACCCGCCCACGGACTGTCCGGAGCAGGGATCAAGAATCATCATTGTCACTGACAACAACCGGGAGTTGGCGGAACGCGAGGCGTTGAGGATTGGGCAGAACTTCTGGGATATGCGGGAACGGATGCAGTGCGTGCTCTACAGCGTGGAGGAGGCGATTGAAAACGCGAAGAAGGCTAATGGTTCGGTGGTCTTCTCGGATGCTGCCGATGCCACAAGCTCCGGCTCACCCGGAACCAGTAACGATATCCTCAAGGGTTTCCTCAAGAGCGACTACACTGGACGAGTGCTCTTTCCCATTCGCGACGAACCGGCGGTGAAGCGCGCGATGGAAGCGGGGATTGGCAGCACCATCACTGTTCCGCTGGGTGGTACAAAGGACTCACGTTTCACCCCTATTGAGGTGGAGGTCACGGTGGAGGTTCTCTCATTGAGAGGTGATGTGCCAATCGCCGTTTTGAGGGCTGGAAATATCACAATTGTCGCCGCCACGCAGGGGGGCATCCTGTGCGACAGGTGGATGTACACGGAACTAGGTCAAGAACCGAAGACGTTTGATGTGATTATTCAAAAACTGCCGCATACGCCGCTTGAGTATTATGACGAGTGGGCAGTCCGAAACATGACGATTGACGTGCCGGGCGCAGCCAGCCCCAACATCAAAACATTGGGACACGAAATTGTGCCGCGTCCAATCTATCCGCTGGATGAGGATATGACCTTCACGCCGGAGGTGGAGGTGTTTGAGCAAGCAGAGAAATAATGAGTAATGCGTAAAGAAATCTGGTAACTGTTTAGTCCATCAATCTGTATCGCCGATGTCGGTTTGTAGTAGTGCAATTCATTGCACGTCCGCCGTTTGCATGTAATGTGCGGATGCTACTTGATTGGTCGGTCGGGGCAGGGATGCTCCTCCCACAGAGGGACGCTCCTCCTACCGACGATCAGGTCTAAATACATGCCAGACCAATTTTTCCTCTTTTTTCGTACCGAACTAAACAGTTACGAAATCCGTAACCCTATCTTAGGAATCTACGAGTAAGGCGGGTTACGGCATACGGAGTATGCCTACTACTGTAACGGGAGAAATTTTATGGTTCATGTTCCATATGGGGCACTTAAGGAGATGGTTTACCACATCTATATTGCAGCCGGTGCGGTGGAGGAGGACGCACGAATAGTCAGCGATCACCTCTGCGATTCAAATCTTTTGGGTCACGACTCGCACGGCGTGATGCGCACCGACTCCTACATAGACACGATGAAAGCGGGCCCGTCGGCTGAGCGGATGGAAACTGTCCGCGAAACGCCCACGAGCGCCGTCATCAATGTCAACGATGCGCTCGGAATGGTTGCGGCGAAGAAAGCGATGGATCTCGCCATCGAAAAGGCGAGATCGAGGACGCTGGGAGCGGTAGCGCTGTACAACTGCGGTCATGCGGGACGAATGGGAACCTTCCCGCCTCAGGCTGCTGAGGAAGGGATGATCGGCATCGTGCTGCTCAACGGCGGCAGCCGTTTCATGCACCCGTTCGGAGGAACCTCGCGGAGGCTGCCCCCGAATCCGATTGCGATAGCGGTGCCGCGCAAGCATGGCGAACCGTTGATGCTTGATATGACACTCAGTGTCGTGGCTGGCGGTAAGATTACTATCAAATCGGCGCGGGATCAGGAGATGCCGGAGGGCTGGATGATTGATTCGGTTGGCAACCCGGTCACGGATCCGAGCGCGTTTTACGACCGGGAAGCGGATACGGCGGTGATGCCGTTGGGAGGCTTCCAATTCGGGCACAAGGGTTTTGGCTTGGGATTCATGATTGACGCAATTGCCGGCGGACTTTCATGGGCTGGATGCAGCCGAGACGAACCGACGCGCGGCGGGAGTGGAATTGTGATAATCGTCATGAAAATACAGGATTTCATTGATCTCGACACCTATACCGAGGAAATAGAGTATATGGTCGAGTGGGTAAAGTCCTCGAACAAGCTGCCCGGCGTGGACGAGATTTACGTTCCCGGCGAATTTGAGGCGCATAGCCGCGCGCAACGTCTGAAGGGAGGAATCCCAATAGAAGAAAAAACGTGGACACGGTTGGTAGAGGTTGCCGGGTCTTATCGTGTCCCGGTGCCGGAGGTGTAGGCGCCATTCTTTATTGGCATTGCAGGTAATGACTTTCTACTGTACCACAAGGGAGCTCTATCGCGCCCTTATTCAGTCGCTTGACTGCTACGAGGGCGTGTCCGATTTCGCAGACAACTACACATATAGTCAGTGTTCAGAAACTCACACTCATAACATGTGTAAATATGAAGATAACAATCCATTCGTCCCTCCTATTCTGACGGATACCGCGGCAGCCAGTATCCCCCGTCAACACGGAGCGTAGCGCCGGTGATGTAATCGGCCGCATCCGAACACAGAAACGCAGCCGCCTTCCCGATATCCTCAATCGTTCCGAGCCGTCCCCAAGGTAATTTCTTTGCGCCTTCCCGCTGTTCCTCCACGGTAGAATAGTTACGCTCTCCGGGAGTGTCCGTCCAACCCGGCTCAATAACGTTCACATTGATGCGATGCTGTGCCAGTTCGGTCGCTATCGTATTCCCCATGTTGATGATGCCCGCCTTCACCGTGTTGTACGGGACGGAGTTCCCGAACGGGAGAAAGGCATGGACTGAACTGATGATGAGAATTTTCCCGCCGCCGCGCGCGACCATGTGTCTTGCGACGATTTGGCTGCAATGGAACACGCCCCACATGCAAACGTCGATTGTCTTCGCGGCGTCCTCGACCGCAAGCTCTAGGAATGGGTTGCGGATGCTGCTACCGGCGTTGTTTACGAGGATGTCAATTTTGCCGAAACGGTCAACGCTCTGCTGAACCCCCGCCTCCACAGCGTTTCGGTCGGTAACATCACCAGCCGCGATAATCGCGTCTCTCCCAACTTGGCGAATCATTGCGGCGGTCTCCGCTGCCTCCTCCCGATTCCCCATGTCGTAGATGACGATGTCGGCACCGCACTTTGCCATCTCAAGCGCGCAACCGCGTCCGATTCCGCGCGCCCCACCGGTAATGAATGCGACTTTGTTTTGTAAGTCAATCATGTCTATTCGTTTCCTTCGAAAGTTGATATAGCTGGGCAGCTCCGATGTTGCTGTGAAACAAAGTCGTCGTGCGTCATACTTGCGGGTAAGAGTCTGTTTGAGAGTCACTGCCCGGACGTGCCCGGAGACCATTCTTGAATGAGGTCAGGTGGAATGTCATCAATGAACCTCGATGATGTACTTTCCCCTCCTTTGTGACGATTAACCACTGAACTCAGGTAAAGCCTTTCCTTAGCACGCGTCACACCAACATAGAAAAGTCGACGTTCCTCTTCAATCTCCATCGGCTGGGTTAAACCCCTCATTGGAAACGATCCCTCTTCCATGTCCGTCATGATGATGGTTCGAAACTCCGTACCCTTCGCCACGTGCATTGTCATCAAGGTAATCTTTTTCGTATCGACCTCTAGTTCATCGGCGCTAGTAATTGACTCTTGATAATCAAGAAAGGTAGAGATGTCTGCCTTAGGGAGTGCTCGTTGAAACCTCTGAGCTATCTCCATTAAGTCGCCTCGCCTGATATTCCAATCTTCATCCTCGGCCGAATATGGCTGCGCCTCCCGGCGTAGAGCTTGAAGTAACACCCTATAATCGTCTGCCTCACCCGATTCGAGAGTGGCAAGTAGCCATTCCAGATTCGGATTATGCGTTCGCATATGGCGTGCGGCAGCTTGGAGAAACGCTCGTGTCTGTCCCAAGGGCTGTTCGCCGTCCAATTGGATTTTGGATACTTCGGCGTGTTTTCCCTTCCGTGCATTTGCCAAAATTCCAAGGCCTACTAATGGCAAGAGCTCTTCCAACGAGTGCATCTCGCGCTGGCGACGAGTGGCTCCAATTAGCTCTTCAAACACCTTGTGGTTTATTTCTACGTCCTCCATCGCTTGGTGCAAGCGCCCGTACGAGATTTGAAACTTCTCAGCAAGTGCTTCAAGTGTACGACTTTCACGCGGATAAATCCGCCGGGCGGTTAGCAAGGTATCGTAGCAAGCATTCTTTAAATCGGTATTGAGGTATCGCGAGAGATCACGCTCCAAGATGGGATTGTCAAACTTGATCACATTGTGACCAACGAGGATGCTATCTTGGATGAAATCAAGAAATTCCGGCAATACGGATTCGATGGAAGGCTCACCCTTGACTTTTTCATCGCTAATGCCGTGAACATCAAAACTTGACTTCGGAATAGCGTACGGTGGTTTTACCAACCGATGATAAGTTTCAACAGCTTCTCCAGTGGCGTTCAGGCGCTTTGCAGCAATTTCGACAATCTCCGCGTCGTTGGAATCACGACCGGCGGTCTCAAGATCGTAGACAACAACATTCGAGTAGTTGGGCCTTTCAAAGTAGCTCACCACTCGCTGGCATAGTTTCAGTGCGATGATGCTCTTGGCAGTATCTGGACTCTCGCCTGACTCACATCTGTTTCCCAACCTAATCACATTAGCAGCGTCGTCTGTCATATCTCCAATGAGAATAACCGGCACGACTGTCGGTGGAAACACCTCACAGTGCCCAATGAAAATGTCTATCTCCGTTTCAACCTTTTCAGGCGCATTCACCCTTCGTGGTTGCAAAAATTCGAGTTGAACGTCGCAGTTAAGATACGGTTCGATTGTCTGATGTAGAATATGTGCAGCACAGTGGGCATCAATCCCATGGCTAGAGACAATGCGAATTGGTTTGCCGTGGTTTATCCTCCTACCCAGCGTGTCTGCCGCCATTTGTAGATTGGGATCTTCCTGAACCATTTCAATTGCCTGAATCTCTTTTTCGCGAAATGCCGAACGGCGGCATTCAAGCAACTCAAATAACTTCGACATGATTTTACTAATCGTGGCACCCTCTATAGTGCTGGCAAATTTGTCAATATCTTCGAAAAACCGCCGCACATTTCGACGGGTCAAAGGCCCAGCGGCATGCGGATAATCCTCAATTCGCCTGAGCATGTCAACCAGAGTCAGTCTGTGGCGGCGAGCGATTCGTTTCAGTTGTGCAAGTGTTAAATCGTCAATCGATTCTTTGGGGAACTTGAGTGTTCGAGCAAGATCGTTCGATCCCCACTTGTGAAGCACCCTTAAGTAGGATAAGACATCCTGCGCTGGAGTTTTCTGTAATATGTGTTCTCCCCCAGCACGCTGAAACGGCACCCCTTCGTGATGCAGTCGATACGCGAGCCCATCCGCATGCCGATGTATACGGTAAAGGATGCCGATGTCGCCTGGCGCGTAACCACGCTCATTTACAAGGTTGCGGACAAGCCTGACAATGTAATTTGCCTCCTCGTTCGCACCATTGAAGGTACAGTGAACAATGGCATGTCCGTCTTCCTGATGCGATTTTAGCGAATCATTACTGCTATCCACATTCTTGGAAATTACCCTATCTGCCGCCCTTAGAATCTTCTTGCTACAACGATACTGGTCTTCTAGTTTGATTATGGTCGGGTCAAAGTCGTTCTGAAACCTGCCAATGTATTCTGGGCTTGAACCTCGCCAGCCATAAATTGATTGGTTCTTGTCGGCAACCACCATCAGGTTCCGTGGAGACGCAGGGCGCAGCAGCGTCAATAGTGCATACTGCGCAGCATTAACATCCTGATACTCATCGACAAGAACATAGCGGAGTTCGTGATGAGACTTGGCCTGGACAGCAGGCACCTTGTGAAGCAACTCAGCTGTCTTGCAGATAAGATCGTCAAAGTCTAGCGCCTGATGTGTGTCGAGTTTGTCCTGATAGGCTTTAATTATGGCCGCTTCTTCTTGGCGGAAGGACGGAGCACCTGTCGCTTTGCTACCACTCGCATGAATCCCTTGCATTTCGACAGATGAAGCAAGTACATCGGCTACTATTATTTTGTGCTTTTCGACGATTTCCCGTAAGCGCCTAGGGGGATAGTCCCGTCGACTGAGTTTCAAATCTCTCCGACACTCAATCAGAACTTCCTCCTGTGTTTCCGCCTCGAACACTACAAAGTATTTGCTCAAACCTATCTCCGAGGCGTGTTCTCGGAGAAAGTCGCTACAGAAGGCGTGAAACGTGTGAATTCGTACGTCGAGCCCCAGCTTTGTCCCGAGTAATGCCTTGGTTCTATCGCGCATTTCCTCCATGGCTTTTCTAGTAAAAGTAATTGCGAGAATCTGCTCTGGAGCGATCCCGTGATTTTGGATGAGGTAGGCGATTCTGTGTGTGATAATCTTCGTCTTGCCTGTGCCTGGGCCTGCGTTGACCAAAATCGGTCCCTCTGTACGGGTTACAGCCTGTTTCTGTTTCTCATCAAGTCGCTGAAGGATTTTCATTTTTTTTGAAACTCACTATAGTGGTCGATTTCTTCCGTGAGGCCAATCGAAGTGTCATTATATCACCACGCTTGACACTGGAAATTGCTGACACAGAGAGGCTTATAACGTAGGTTATTAGGCCGACTTCGTGCAAAACTGCGGGGGATGAGGTAAAATCAGTCGAAAATACAATATCATTCGATTAAGGATTAAATGGCTACAATTCAACGCCTAGAACGGCGCGGCGACCACCGATTGATAAGATTGGATGGGATTTCGCGGGAGAACATGGAGGGGGCGCGTTCCATATCGCCGCGCCGACGGACAACAGAGGTCAAATAGAGCCGATCTTTGGCGCGCGTCATGCCGACATAGAACAACCGACGTTCTTCCTCTAGTTCCGCCAACGGCTGATCTTGGCGCCTTATAGGGAAGGTTCCCTCCTCCATGCCCGTAACGATGACTACCCGATACTCTGTCCCCTTTGCCGCGTGGAGAGTCATCAACGTAACCTTATCGGTCTCCACCTCCGTTTCGTCAGCGCTGTTAATTAACTTTTGATAATCGAGGAAACTGGAAATATCCTTCACACGGTTATTCTTCTCAAAATGCAGCATGCCGTTCATGAATCTGGCCCGTCTATCTTCCCAATCCGTATCCTCCGGGAATCTCGGGAGGGTAGTTTTTCGAAGTGTTTGAATGAATTCCCCAAATCTCTCTATTGCTGTAGATCCCATCATGGAAGACAGCAGCATGTCGGTCTCATGACGATGGTGTTGTACGTATCGTGCAGACACCTGAAGGAGTGCTTCTACGGCTTCCGACGATTGTTGAGCGTTTAAGGTGTCCTCGTAGCAGTACGATTCCGCTCGCTCCATCCGACTTGCAAGAATTCCAATTCCCACATACGGCAGAAACTCCGTCAGTGAGCGCACCTCACGATGGTGAAGATTGACTTTAATTAGCTCCTCAAACACACGGTGATTCACCTGCACGTCCTCAATCGCTCGATGCATGGTATCGTGTTCAATACCAAACTTCTCAGACAGCGCCCCGAGATTACAGGTTTCACGTGGAAAGAGCCGTTGAGCAGTCACCAAGGTATCGTAGCATGGATTTGACAAACCTATATCCAACCGCCTGAGGTCGCGCTCTAACACCATATTGTCAAACTCAATTACATTATGCCCGACGAGAATGCGGTCTTGGATAAAACTGAGAAAACCCGGCAGAACCGCTTCAATACTGGGCGCGTCTTTGACCGTTTCGTTGTCAATACCGTGAATGCGGGTGCTAGATGCTGGGATTGCTCGGGATGGTTTGACCAATTGATGGTATCGATCAAGTTCGCTCCCTACAATGCTCAGCCGCTTTGCGGCTATTTCGACAATTTCCGCCCGCTTCGGATTGTAGTCGGTGGTTTCGAGGTCGTAGACAATCATGTCGGCGAAATTCGGGGTTTCAAAGTAGCCGACGACTCGCTGACATAGCTTCAGGGCGATGACACTCTTGGAAATCTCCAGATTTCTACTCGGTTCTTCGTTCCGTCCCAACTGAATTACGTTTGCGCCATCGTCCGGCTCGGATGCGATGAGGATTATTGTCCCAGTTATCTCGGGCAAAGCCGAAAAACGACCTATCAATACATTTATGCTATCCTGATCGAGTTCAGGTATTTCGTCCTCCAAGGGAAAGAAGTCAATATGCACCTCGCAGTCGAGATAGCGCTTGATGGTCTGGTGCACGATATGTGCGGCACAGCGGGTATCAATCTCGTCTGTAGACGCTATTCTCACCGACTCTCCGCGCTGTACCGCACTATACAGAGCGTCCGCAGCCATCTTAAGGTACGGGATTTCTTCCGACTCTTCAATTTTATGAATCTCTTCATCACGATAAGGTGAACGGCGGCGTTCAAGCAGATTAAACAATTTCGACACTATCCTGCCAATTTTTTCATCTTTGATCTCCTCGGCAAAGGCATCAGTTTCTTCGAGGAACTGTCGGACATTTCGACGAGTGAGAGGTCCAACATCGTCCGAATAGTTTTCAATCTCTTTTAGCAGTTCAACTAGCGTCAGGTTTTCACGCTGCGCCAGCCATTTCAGCCGGGCAAGGGTCAGGTCGTCGATTAGCGATTGGGGAAAATTGAGCGCTCGTTCAAGATCGCGAGGAAAGCGCCACTGAACATAACTCAGATACGACGAAACATCCTGTGCATGCGTCTCTTGGAACGAATTCTCTCGTCCGACACGCTGGAATTGAACTCCCTCGAAATATAGCCGATCCGCCAGTGCCTCCGCGAGTTGATGCGTCCGGTAAAAAATGGCGATATCGCCATAAGAGTAGTGCCGTTCATTGACGAGTTGTCGGATGAGTTTGGCAATGTGTGATGCCTCCTCGTCCGGATTGTTTAACGTATAGTGGAAAAGGGTGTGCCCAGCTCCCCGGTGGGTCTTCAGTGTACTCCATGCTTGGCGGGTATTCTTGGCAATCACTGTCTGTGCCGCACGCAGAATCTTCTCGGTACAACGATAGTGCTCCTCCAATTCCACGACGGTCGGTTGGAAATCGGTTCTAAAGTTTTCAATGAATTCCGGCATTGAGCCGCGCCAGCTATAAATCGACTGATTTTCATCGGCAACCACCATTAAGTTCCGTTCGGGCACGCGGCACAGCAGTCTTAAGAGTTCATACTGGGCGGCATTGATGTCCTGATATTCATCAACAAGGATATAACGGATGTCTAGATGGAATTTTGCACGGACGGCGGGTGATTGCTCAAGCACTTCTACAGTCTTGTATAGCAGTTCGTCGAAGTCGAGGGCGGAATGTGCGGCGAGTTTGCTCTGATACGCTTTGATAAGATTGACGATGTTCTGGATTGCCGTCGGGTCGTCAATCACATCGCCGTCTCTTGTGCGAATCTCGGGCATTTCACCGACCGCAGCGAGCGGATCCTCCAACCTTACTTTGTACGCTCCGATGATGTCGCGCATTCGCCACGGCGGGTAGTCGAGTCGATTCAGTTTCAACTCTCGCAGGCATTCAACCAGAACTTCCTCCTGTGTCTCCTGATCGAATATCGTAAAGTTCTTACTCAACCCGATTTCCGGTGCGTGTTCTCGCAGCAAGCCGACACAAAAGGCGTGGAAGGTGTGGATCTTAACGTCCAGTCCTTGGGTTGTGCCGAGCAAATCCTTGATTCGGTCGAGCATTTCTTGCGCGGCTTTATTCGTAAAGGTGACCGCGAGGATTTGCTCTGGTGGAACGCCGTGTTCGTGAATGAGGTGGGCGATTCTGTGCGTGATGACCATTGTCTTGCCCGTGCCCGGACCCGCGACGACCAAGACAGCGCCGTCTTTATGGGTCACCGCCTGCGCCTGTTTTTCATTGAGTTCCTGGTGGAAGTCCATTTTCAGAACGTATTAAGATTGATTGGTTCCCGTGGCGAAGACATCCCTGAGTGCCGTTAGGATGTCATTCTCGGAAGTGGGAATTGCGAACACTGAAAACCTGATTGAGCAGTTTCTTTAACTGTCGTGGTCTTGTAAGCCAATTTCATCCAGTGTGTGTGCGGTTAGCGCTTTCTCGAAAAGCACATCGAGGCGAGAGGCACTCCCAATCGCGGTTATCTGGTTGACAACGGATTGGGGCACTTCAGTAAATCTCGACTGCAGCAGTTTGACGACTGCCTCTTGTTTCGCTCGTTTCTCACCTCGAATTTCCCCCCGTTTCTCACCCCGAATTTCGCCTCGTTTCTCACCTTGTTCAACCAGATGCTCAGCCATTGTCTGTGCCATGGTTTCTAACTCCTCTCTGTCTGAAGGTTCTTGGATGTGTTGATTGCCCAGTGTCCTCAATTCTTCATGTTCCTCTGCTGGACGGCGATGCAGGATAAGCAACAGCAGATAGGAAATCGCCCGTCGCCTTTGTAGCACCTGAACTTCATCTAGTTCGTTAATATGCGACATTGCATTAACCAACGCGGCACTCATCGTTTCTCTATCTGCATGTTCCTTCTGTAAAACGGTTAGCAACCATCCTAGCGGATGGTCGGTTTTCGTCAAGTGCGTTTCATCCGCTTCCTTTACACTTAGAAACAATGTGTCGAAGTTTGGGACGAACCGCCCGAGTTCATCGGGGATGTCCATTGTAGCACCCAGCGTCAGCGGTGAATTCCAGCGCTGCGCACCGGTGTAAAACACAATCGGTAGAATCGGACAGAAACGCCACAGAGTCTTGGGGACAGCCTCCGATTCCCACTCCCGTCGTTGGGAATCCCAAATCTGAGTCATGTAAAACAGTAGCCGAAACCCCATTGTTGAATCGACGGTGGATTGATGTTCAATTAGGATGTAGATTAACAGTTCTTCCGATTCTGATGCAGATTGAAATGGGACATTAAATACCATGTCGGATTCTTGTTCTCGAAGGTTATCGGGAACAAAACTTCTGTTAATCTGCGCGATTTGGCTAAAATCGACGCGCTCCACCAACTCGGTCGCGACGATTTCTAACAAGCCTCGGACGTTCTCCTTGTCTTCGAACAGCCATCGTGCGCTGCGATCCGGGAATTGTTCAATCTGAATGTCGAAATAATTGAGTATTTCAGTGCTTTCTGTCACAGTCCCCCAGGTATTTACGCGCACATGAGTCAATCAAGCAGTTGTAACTGTTTAGTCCATCAATCTATATCTCCGATGTCGGTTTGTAGCAGTGCAATTCATTGCACGTCCGCCATAACCAGTATCGGGGCAGGGATGCCCCTCCCACAGAGGGGTGCTCCTCCTACCGGTGATCTGCCCAAATAAATGCTAGACCAATTTTTTCTCTTTTTTTTGGACCGTACTAAACAGTTACAAGCAGTTAATGTGATAACGCCATGAATTTACGAAAGGTTGATAATCCTGAATGAAATAAAGAAATGTGCCGCGGTGTTGGGCGAACTAAATGTACACCGATCCCTAATCCTTCCAAAGTGACGCGATTCCGTCCTTGATCATGCCTTCAATCCCTACGGCAAGCGAGGTGTGCAGAGAACGCACATTGTGCGCCCACAGTGAGGGAAAGGAACCAGCCTCGTAACCGCCTTTCACTCCTCGCGCCAGCTCCTCGTCTATGGCGACATAGGTCTTCTCGCCATTTGTGTATGCAAAGGTCATGGTGTGGTCAAACGGAGCGTTTTCATCGACCCATAACTCGTACTCGCAGAACATCTCGTATTGCAACGTTACGAGGCACCACTCCGTTCCCAGCATGACGGCGTTAATCTGCAACGGTAACTCCGGTTGCTCACCGTGCTCGATAGTCTTCCTGATGGCTTCAAGTTGATCCGCTCTGTCACGAAAGCCATGAAGATCGAAGATTTTGAGATCTCTGCTCGCTTCTGTCCACTCCTCCATCGTTGGGAGCGGCTCTGTCGGTAACGTTATCTGCGTAGACCGAGCTACGAGTTTGTCGGCCTTGATCTCCGTGGTCGTCTCCAGCGCTTTAAGGACAGCGTCGCCAAGTTTTCTGCCGGCTTTCTCTGCTTTATCCCACCCGCCTTTCAGCGGGAAACCGTTTATGTTCGCGCCGCACCCCTGCGCGAAGATGGGCGTGACATCGTTCCCCAATTCCTCCTTTATACGTTGCACTGCGAAGCCCGGGTAATCCGCGCCGGTGAGGGTGCTGCTGCCGTGCACAATGACCGGATGCGCGGCGTGTTCGAACAGTATGACCGACGGACTACCATCCTCTCTGCGTACTTCCAGCACGTTGACCCACGGCACGACGCTGCCGGCTTCGTTAACCGCCATAACGACGACGCCATTTTCGTCGGCTAACCGGCGATTAAATCCGACCTGCGCGGGAGCTCGACCGGCGTGAAGAGAAACCGGTAGGCAGTTGGCGTAGGCTTCCGTCACGATTTCGGGGATTGTTGCGTTTAGCCGCTCAATCCATTCCCGCTCATGCGGCTCGTAATCATCGCCGGGAACGCTCGCGGCGCCCGGCGCGGAATGTGTATGGGTAAAGTTAATTAACGTGTGCTCTATCCCCGTCTGTTCGCGTATACGCTGCCCCGCCTTACTATGAAACTCCGGCTCGCCGCCGCAGAGGTCCGCGGATACAATCGCCACCGGGTTTTCACCGTCGTCCAGCACTAGCGCTTTCGCGAATAGCGGGTCGTGAACGCCTGTACTATAGCGGATGTGATCGGCTAACGTCGTTCGGGTAGGTGGGGTGATGTCCCTGCAACTTACTCCGGCTTTCATGTGCGATCTCCTTTCGCGTTCGCCCTATCACTTCTAGCGTTGCAATTTGAGTTGTCTGAAGATGGAAGCGCCAAACGACTCACATTAACGCAAATCATGTATGAATGCAAGCCTGCAGACGCCGCTGTTAGGTGGGATTTGTAGTGACTTGATTGACATCAATTGTCGCTCGTGGGACAATTCGAAATGTAGACTGCCATTATCATTCGACGATACCGTACGACTATGGCGCCAATGCTCGTATTCACGAAACTGCCTGATATCGCTGCGCATCACACGCCTCAACATCTACTTCAGACAAGGAGATGTTCAATTGTTCGCCTGCTTCTTGAATATGTCGATACGTTGTCTCGGGCAGTTCTATGCCGTGGGTTAGCCGCTCTGTGCGGCGACGATGCGCCAGATCACCAGGCACCATCACCTCGTCAAATCCGGGCGCAGGGGGTGTTCCCCTCATGCCATCGAGGAAGGCGCGCACCCCGCGTCGATACGATTCCAACGGCGTAAAGGCTCGGATGTTTACCACCTGCATAAAGGCGCCGCTCATACCGTCTACCCCGAGGTCGATATCCGGTGACAACCCTCCCAACAGGCAGGTTATTAGCGAGAGCGCGTATCCTTTGTGCCCTCCGAGCGGGAGCAACCACCCGCCGTCGAAAAAGTCGGCAGGCTTTACGGTGGCGTTTCCGTGTTTGTCAAGGATGCAGCCTTCAGCGAGGTCGAGGTTTTTGCTCAAGGCGACTCGAACTTTCCCCTCAGCCACGACACTTGTCGCAAAGTCGGCGATAAACGGCGCTTCGCCGCCCGTCGGAGCACCAATCGCAATCGCGTTCGTGTCTAGCTTGCCCACCGCGCCGCCAAAGGGTACCACGCGAGTGGGGGTCGTGCAACCGAGACCGACGCCGCACGTAATGATGCCGACGCAATCCGCCTGTGCCGCGGCTTCCGCATATTCCCCCAACCGCCCGATATGGCTCATATGAACCAGATTGGCGCAAGCCACATTACCGGTCTTCGCCTTCTCGATTGCCCTGTGGACAGTCTGTAGAGCCGCATAGTGCCCAAACCCTTGACCCCCATCCACCCGCAGCGAATTTGGCGACTCTTTCACCACCTTCGGCTCGGCAGCGGGTAGTAGGGAACCATCGGCTATCCAACCGAGATACTGCGGAATGCGGAGGACACCGTGCGAGTCGTGTCCTGCGAGATTCGCGTTGACCAAAACTCCCGCCACGCAGTCAGCGATACGACGGGGCGCGCCTGCCGCCATGAAAATCTGCCGCGAAACGGCATGGAGGTGACTCGCGGTGAAGTTGTATGTTTTAGCCAAGATCCGCTTCCTATTCGATGCAGCTCAGTCTCAAATGGTCTATCCTTCAGCCGATTGGCCGGGGATGTCGTCGTGTCATCAACTCACCTGATATCGCGCGATGTCATCGGGCTCAACGATCTCGTCGCCCAAAGAGATGTTCAACTCCGCGGCATGTTCTTGAAGTTTCTGATGAATGGTGTCCGGGAGATCAATGCCACTGACCAACCGCTCGGCGCGGCAGCGAAATTCGAAGTCTCCCGGCACCAGCACCTCATCGAAACCCGGCGCCGGCGTCGTCGCTCTCATGCTGTCAAGGAATGCCCGCACGGCCTGTTGGTATTGTCCCAATGGCGTGAAAGCCTCGACGTTTATTACTTGCATGAATACGCCGCCCATGCTGCCTTTTTCGATGTCGAACTCTTCGGACAATCCTCCCAGCAGGCAGGTTACCAACGATAGCGCATAGCCTTTGTGACCGCCGAACGGCAGCAGCGAACCGCCATCGTAGAAATCCATTGTGTTGACGGTCGGGTTGCCGTGCTTGTCCACGATGTGTCCTTCGGGCACGTTCACGCCCTTGCTTCGGGCGACACGGAGTTTTCCTTCGGCAATCACGCTGGTCGCGATGTCGGCGACGAACGGCGAATCGTCGCCGGTTGGACAGCCGATTGCAATCGGATTCGTACTCAATCCTCCAACCGCCCCCCCAAAAGGCACCACGGGCCACGCGCCCTGTTGCCCCGCACCAAAGGTAACCATACTGATGCATCCGGCGCGCGCGGCTACTTCGAGGTATTCGCCCAGTCGCCCAATGTGACTCGTATCGTAGAGGCTGGCGCAAGCAACATTGAAGCGCTTTGCTTTGTCAATCGCCAACTCTATCGATTTCCGGGCGGTGAAGTGGCCGAATCCGAACCCTGCATTCACGACAAAGGTGGTGTCGGTTTCCTTGACCACTTCCGGTTCCACCTTGGGATGCAATCTGTTATTCGCCATCATGTCCAAATAGGAGGTAATGCGTAGTACGCCGTGTGAATCATGCCCTGAGAGGTTCGCGTTGACGAGGATGCCGGCAACTGTGTCGGCGATATGGCGCGGTGTTTCGACCGCCATGAATATCTGTCGTGACACGGCGTGAAGGTAACTTGCACGAAAATTGTGAGTTTCAGCCAAAATTTGGTCTCCCCGTGGTAATTATTTTTGTAGACAAAACCCTCTTATCACTGAAGATAGAGAATTGCTCAACTTGTGTTCAAGAGTACGAATTATGTAAAGTCCCATGACCCCTGTCCGGACCGAATGGGGTATCCATTCTCGCTCGGTACTTTGCCGACCGGATTATGGTTGAAGTCGTCAACGCCGCGCACAAGATAGGTTTCAAATGTCGACCAACCTTCCACGCTCAGGTCGCATTTTACGTTGGTCGGAGCGAATCGCATCGTTTGACCGGCTCGGATTCTATCCGAGTTATTAGGTCCCGAACCGTGCAGTAGACGGTTATCGTGCAGCGATATTTCACCGGCTTTCAGATCCAGCGTGACCACCTCGTCCCGATCGATCGCTTTTTGGTCGGCTTCCAAATGCAGTACGTAGTTTTCATTCGCTACTCTATTGTGCTCCACGGGCTCCCGTAGGTGGCTGCCCCGAACAATTCGCATGGCGCCGTTGGTTTCGTCCGTGTCAAACAGTGCAAGCCACACGCTCACGGTATTCTTGGGTTCCAATGGCCAGTAGCGCGAATCTTGATGCCACGGAACGACCGTTTCATCGTGCGGAAACTTCGCAAAGCAGTGCGCTCCCCACTGAAAGTAATTCGGTCCCAGCAAATCCTCGACATAATCCAGGATTGCCGCGGTTCGACAAAGATTGTACACATACCGGTTCGCCTTGTGCCAATGGTTCACGCGACTCATGTGAACGCCTTCGGGCAGCATGGCGGCTAATTCCTTAAAGCGTTGCTGAAGCACGGGTATAGCGGGCTGATCAAAAACAGGCAGGTTCTTGACATAGCCCCAGGCGCGAAACTGCTCCTTTTCCCCGTCCGTCAATCGACGCGCGTGAGGGCTAATTGGTAAGTTTATCATGTGGTGTTTTGTCTCACTCCACTTTAGGTCTAGAGGGTGCGCACTGCAATCAAGCGACTGATGAAGGAGCACGATAGAGATCCTACTAGCTATAAAACCCCCTGCGGGGATCAATCGAGAGGATTACGCGCCCGATTGAGTTACCAAGGCGATAGAAATCCATCCCTGAGCACGACACATCGTCGGGAATCGGAATTCCCTCCTACCTGTGCCACACTGTCGGCGCGATCTCCGATTCGCGACACCGTAGGAGCTTGGCGAATGAGGGCTATCTTTGATTTAACTTGGTTCCCGCTGTATTAGTCCATGGCGGCAACCGCATCTTCACCGAAGTGTTCGATGAGCCATCCTCTCAGGGGCACATCCTCGTCTTTCGGTGCGTAGCGACCATTCTCCGACGAGGCATTACCCAACAACTGCTTTCGAATCGGGTCGCAACGTTCGTGTTCATACAGTCGTTCTATGGTCACGCCTGTAGTTTTGGGGCGAATCCAACGATAGCCGTATCCGTAGAAAATCGACTTGCGCGTAATAGTTGAATGATTGGGACTACGAGAATGCCACATCCGCCTATCGAAAAACACCGCAGTTCCCGGTTTCACACAGATGGGTATTGCCTCATCCGGCATACCATCAGCGCCAATGAGACGGGGATCTCGCCCTACTTCCGAGAAGGATGACGGCACTCCCGACGAAAGGTGGCTACCGGGGATGATGAGGAAGTTACCCCTACCCGGCTCCGACATGTCGCTAAGAAAATAGGCAACTTTGAGTGATAGGCGCGGCGCCACAGAAGTTTTGAGTTCGACGTTGACTCGGGCGCTGTCTTGATGCCATTCCAACCACTCCTCTTCTGGCAAAGGCGGTCTGAGGTCCATGTGTGCGGTGTATGAAAAGATGTTCCAACCCAGAATGCCCCAGACTCTCGGAAATGTGGTGTGCCAATCGAGCAGATCGAGAAAAGCGTCATCCTCTGTCGGGGAACGGAAGATAAAACTATACCACGATTCGCCGTTGGCTATTCCAGCATTCACATCCTCTTCATACAGGCGATCCATTGCTCCGGAGAACCGATTTACCACCGTCTGAGACATGGCATCTTCAACGATTAAGTAACCTTGTTCCTCGAAATGGGCGCGTTCTTCGTCCGTCAATGCATGTACGAGGCAGTCTTCGCGCATTATTATTCTCCGGACGTTTTTTCTCCTGGTTCGTGTTCAGGGGATTGTGGGTTGTCCATCAATATCGATCCCATGTGAGAATCTTGTAGGTAACGCGCCGTGTACGTGTTGTGGTTCAAAACGGTGGGCATGGGATCTCTACCGCGCTCGCTATCCACTCACTTGATCATTCGCTAGCCACTCGTTTGATTCCACCCTACAAAACTGTCGGGCGAATCGGCTAACGACAGTGTGAAAAGAAACGCCAACAGAGCGTCGATTTAATCAGTACGTTTGCATTATCCGAGATGGAAGATTCCTTTGGTGGTGCGGGTTCTCGGTATTCTTAATGCCAACAAAATGCCAATAGAAAAAGAAAGTTCGGCTGCGATGGGATCTTGTCATGTACGAATGGCAACAGCGACAGATTTAGGTAAAAGAGTGCGGCGGGCCAAACCGATCTTACCCTATTAGCGGGTTCCATTACGGATGCCGCGTGAAACCGCAGAGGCGTTGTGGTTGGAAACCGCACCTACCGAGTAGTGAACCTCAGCCTACCTCCTTCGTACGTATTTTCTTGAAAGAATCGGTGCTAAAATGATGCAAACAGAAGGCAAACCGGTGCGGTTGGAAACCGCACCTACCGAGCAGTGAACCTCAGCCTTCGGCTTTGTGAAGAAAAAACTGGATTTCGAGCGCTGAAAATTATACCATACATATGTTAAGCTGTCAAAGTGAAGATTTTGACGAAGGCAGGACTGAAGGACTTCTATCGCACGGGATTCTCTATCGCGCTTGCTATTCACTCGCTTGAACGATTATCGCTCACTTGACCGCTCATTATCCATGCGTTTGATCGATTCCACGGCTAATGGCGCTCAAAGTACCGATTGAACGTCGAGTCCAACGTTTTGCAGGATGTTCGTTTTAACCTTGCAAATCATGGTATAGGCGGGGTCGAACACATTTCCAACATCGTATTCAACACATTGACCGAGCAGGATATGGGGTTCGTTGCCTTCAAGACCGAGTTCGACTAGCCAGCGTACCATCTCGGTGGTTGCGTGCTGTACGGCTTGATCGAGGGGACGGGCATTCCCGGCGGTGAAAATATAGTCCTCATTCTCGCCTCTAGGCCAGTGGATGCGCTTGCCTTTTATTAGACTGACAGAGAACTCGACATCGAACGAAATCTCAACCCCGGTGCCAACGATCTCGCCGTCGCCCTGAACGGCATGGCCGTCCCCCAGAAAGAATAGCCCGCCTTCGGCGAACACGGGAAGGTAGACAGTCGCACCTTGGCAAAATCCCCGATAGTCCATGTTTCCGCCGTGCTCCGCGGATGTTGCGGTTGAAATAGCTTGTCCGCCTTGGGCTGCAACGCCGAAACAGCCTACCATGGGTTCAAGAGGGAGGCAGAACTTCCCTAAACTCGTTTCCGGGGAGATTAGAGTGGCCGTCCACTTTTCTACGTCAATATCCCACTCGGCGCTACCGTTCTTTGGCAGGATGGAGGCAACGTAGTAAGGATCCAGGACATTTGGCGCAACAACTGTTGCCGTGCGTCCAATCCTTCGGTTGGGGAGGACTCGATCGAAGTGGACGGCTAACGTGTCGCCAGGCGCAGCATCTTCAATATAGAATGGACCGGTCTGCGGATTTGGCCCCCGCGTAACCGCCTGATCCTCAGAATCACGTCCAGCATTGTCGACTGTCGTGGTCGTCACGGTATCGCCGCTCTCAATGCGGAGAACGGGTTCGTATGTACCGAGAGCCGAGTAGTAGATGCTTGGCTCAAAATGGTGTGTTGCCATCTTCATCTCCCAAGTGTCGCAATCGGTTGCGGTAACCTGCACTTACCGAGAATCGAGCAGATGCACACAATGTAATACCGCTGCAATGCGGCTTTCACGCCCTGCAGCGGTATCGTCGCAAGACTTCGTTTCAAATGACCTTTACAGCGAATTCGGCTTATATTCATGCCATCGAAATCAACGCACAGCGCACACTACGCCGGAAAGCAACAGGCGTCCAAGACCGCCGCAATCTCGACCTCACTCAGGCGGACATAGTTTTCATCCATGACCTCATCCAACATGGCGGTCGTCCACACATCGTAACCGGGATGTCCCTCAAAGATCCAGGGCTCCCATGCAGGCTGAATTATCACGTCCGAATCAAACTTCCATCCGATGTCGAAAACGACTTCAGGCTGCTGCCCCATAAAGACCAACTTGCCGCGATACTTACCATCCACCAGATATACATTGGGACAAGTATAATAGAGCTTGAAACCTTCGCGGCGTAAAGCCTCCTCGGCATACGGTTGAATGATGTCCGGGTGGATGCTGGTATGCACGTTGATGTGCATGTGGCAGGTCGTCGGCATCACCGGGTATTCCAGTCCCTTTAGAAAATGACTGGACTTGAAATAGGATTCCAACGCTTTCTCTTCGGCCGTCCCGAACTCCCGGAACTGGAATTGGCGATTGTACTGATTGATGTACCAACGGTTCCAGATTAGGAGGTTGCAGCCTGACTCTCCCCCATCAAGCGGTCTTAAACCGGCGTCCTCGTCGAAGAACCAATTGAAATCGAAATGCAGTTTTCCCTTGGGCTCAATGCCGTGAAGACTTCCCATCTTCGCCCTCGGTGACATATGGTCTATCTTTCGGCTTGATGGCCAGCCCATTCTCGCGAAATAGCTCGTCATTATGGATTCGAGAGAGTCGGGGTGCACCGATGTCGCGACATAGGCGTGGAGGTGGCTTCCATGCGGATCAGGGTCCGGCAACGCCGCGCAGAGCCGGTGCCACTGATCCGAGTCCGCGAAATAGTATTTGACCTCTTCCAGCAGCGCTTGTCGGTGCATATTGGTTACGGCACACAAGGTGTGCCTACTACCTTTGTACTTACACAGAGATTTCAACCCATCTCCGAGCCGCCCGCGACGCTGATAGATAGGCCCGTAAGGTAATCCGAATCGGCGGAGGCTAGATATGCCGCGGTTTGCGCGACATCGTCGGCATCCGCTACCCGCCTCCAAGGAACGCCTGGGCCACTCTTTTTCATGAGCTCGGCGTGGCGCCCGGTTCTGTGAAACTCCTCACCTGTAATGTCTTCGCCCGACAGCGCGGGCCCGAGGAAGCTCCACCGCTCGGTGTCGACAATGGCGGGACAGAGGGCATTTACATTGATTTGGTGTGAAGCCAATTCCATCGCCAGCGCTTGAGTAAAGCCGACAACGCCAAATTTGGCGGCACAGTAAGTGGCCATGCGCCCACGCCCTCGTTTCCCCGCCGCAGATGACATGGTGATTATCTTTCCTCCCGGTTCGCGTGACAGCATGTGGCGCGCAACCGCTCGGCAACAGAGAAATGTACCCTTGAGGTCGACGTTATGCACCGCGTCCCACGCCTCCTCCTCCAAGTCAACTACCGGCACGCGATCCGGTCCCGGGCGCGCACCGGCGCTAGTTACAAGTATATCGATACGTCCGAACTCCTCAACTGCTCGGAATACCATATCATCCACCTGGTCCGCGTCGGAAACGTCGGCTAAGATACTGATTGATTTTCTTTCCAGCTTCTCAATATTTTGGACGACGGAGGCTAGCCCTTCCCAATCCGTCCCCCATTCCGGGTAGGGATTACTGACGACATCGTTCACGATGACATCGGCGCCCTCTTTTGCAAGCCGCGTTGCGATGGCGCAGCCAATTCCACGTTCACCGCCGGCACCCGTCACCAGTGCAACTTTTCCGCCGAGATTGTACATGTTAATCTACCTTTCCGTCAGTCGAGTTTGCGTGCGCTACTCCACACATGGAGCGTCTTACACCTCTCCTCCGGGGCCGTCGGCTTTGGCAACCTTTATACCCGTTCCCTCCGTTTGTCTCCGCACATACGCTTTGCATTCCTCGACTGTGGAAAATGGTGAATTGGGATGTGTTGCGATACTGATGCTTAAGTCCTGCGCGCCGAAATACAGCATGGCAATGCCGGGTTTGGCAAGTTTGCGCGCGTTCACCACCCCGTCAACCGTTTCCAACTGGAAAGTGAGAATTCCGTTTTCGTTCCACCACTCAATGTATTCGTCGCGTTCGGTGTACTTGTCCCTACCGTAGCCGTTGGGAGGCGGGAAACTTCGAATGCCTACCGGCGGGTAATAGAACGCGCGGATGGCTTCATCGACGACAGCCTCGTCGTCAACTTGCGGGATGACGATGGCGGCGGGTCCCAAGTCGCACAGGTTTCCGATGAGATAGGCGTGTTTGGGGTGCTTGATACGCAATTGAACGGGTATCCCCAGTTCGTGCGCGTTCTTGCATAATGACCAGAGTTTCTCTTCGTCGAATGGACCGTGTTGACTACATACCCCAATCATATCGTACGATCCCTGCTTGAGGATCGCCGCAAGTTCGTCCTTGGTTGCATCCATGGGCGCGCCGCCAATATTCAGGGTTTCTCCGTTGCGAATCCGTTCCCTTAATGTCGCGTTGTCCGGCATGTCTAATGCTCTCCTTTAGATGATGCTGAAATGTTCACCGAGCGGAATGGAGTTAGTGATGATCTCTGACGGGAAGCGATAAAAAAATCGAAAAATTGGAGTTGTATTTTACCTGTGTTTCGTGTTTTCGTCAACCCAAATATTGCGACTAATTAGGGCGTTCGTGACTACACCGCAGGTCAACGTTATTGACGGGACCTTCAGCTTCACCTATAATAGACTGACGGATTCTGACATTTCAGACGGAGAGGGAAGCGGATGTGTCGGGCCGAGTGAAGTCTCGTCCCGAACCAGATTTGTTGCTCCCGTTAGGGAAATCCGGAGGTACTCTATGACTTACGACCTACTTATCAAGGGCGGGACGCTGATTGATCCCGCACAAAGAATCCACGCGAAGAGGGACGTGGCGTTTGCCGACGGCGCGGTCGCCTGCGTAGGCGACGATTTGCCGAAGGGCGAGGCGCGCGAGGTGTTGGACGCGAGTGATCGAATCGTCACGCCGGGGTTGATCGATTTGCACGTCCACGTGTTCTACGGCGTTGGCCACTTCGGCATCGAACCGGATCCCACCTGCCTCGCGAAAGGCGCCACAACAGTCGTCGACGCCGGTTCGTCGGGGGCGGACAACTTCACCGGTTTTCGGAGGTATGTGATTGAGGTGAGCGAGACGAGCATCTTCGCTTACCTCAACGTCTCGTCGCAAGGGATGATGACGGAGGAAATTGGCGAGTTCGAGATGCCGGAATACGCGAATGTCAGCAAGGCGTGCCAGATGATCGAGAAGCATCGCGACCTCATCTTGGGAGTCAAGGCGCGGCTGACTCGGCACAAGATTGCCAGTGAACGGTCGGGGCTGACGCCGCTGTATCGCGCACGGGAAGCGGCGGATGCGGCAGGTTTGCCCATCATGATACACCCCCAAAACGCTTGGTGCGATTCGCTGGATGACATTCTCGCCGTCATGAAGGAGCGGGATGTCTTGACACACTGTTTTCATGACCGGGCGTGCGGCATCATGGACGAGGACGGCAATGTGCGAAAATCTGTCCATGAAGCCATGGAGCGGGGGGTAATATTTGACGTGGGGCACGGCGCAGGCTCGTTTTCGTGGGAAATTGCCGAGCGTGCTATGGCGCAGGGGGTCCAGCCGCAGACAATCTCGTCTGATTTGCATTCCTTCAACGTTAACGGTCCCGTTTATGATTTAGCGAACGTCGTCACCAAATTCCTCCATCTCGGCATGAGGTTGGATGACGCCATCGCCAAGGTCACTTCCGTGCCGGCGGAAGTGATTTTGATGCCCGACAAGATCGGAACGCTGGCTGTCGGCGCTTGGGGAGATGCAATTGTGTCCGAATTGCGCAAGGGCGAATTTCAGCTCGCCGATTCACGCGGCGCGGTACGCACCGGCAGACAGAAGTTTGTGCCGGTCACCGTTGTCAAAGGCGGACGGGTGTATCGGCAGCACGTTCAACTGAAATGGGGAGGAAGATGAAAATTAGTCAAGAAACTTACGACCACTACTGGGAGAAGGGTTGGGTCGTCGTTGAAGGGGTGTTCGCGCCCGAAGAGGTCGAGCGCATCGCTCAACTCGCGCTTGAGGTGACGGACGACGAGATTAAACGGGGCGAATCGTCAAATTACTCCGTAGACTACGCGGGTGACGGTAGAACCATGCCGCGAAAACTTAATTCCCCGTTCGAGAAGGGCGCTGCATTCCGAACATTCGTGCTAGATTCCCGACTTCGTGACATCATCAGAGACCTTATCGGCGTCGAGCCGTTGCTGTTCGGGGATCAGATTTTCATGAAGCCGCCGCACTTCGGTACAGCCAAACCTTACCATCAGGATAACTTTTACTTCAAATGCGACCCGGCTGATCATGTCATCACTGTTTGGGTGGCGATGGACGATGCCGATGAATCCAACGGTTGTTTACGCTATATTGAAGGCTCGCATAAGGGGCCGGTATTGCCGCATGAGGTGCCGGATCCGGAGGAAGAGTACAATTCGGTGCCGCCGCCTGAGTTGATTGACCTGTCAAAGGAGGTGTTGGCGGAGGTGAAAAAGGGCGGCGTGGTTTTTCACCATAGCAAGATGCTGCACACGTCTCATCGCAACGAATCGGAGCGGTGGCGTCGCGGGTACGCGAGTCATTGGGCGAGCGCCGATACGACATCGGAAATCCAGACGATTGAGAAGGGGTATTTTCGGCGGTATGATTTTTTGAGGGAGGAACGATCAACCGGGCGGAAAGATCAAGCGAGCGAACAGCGAGTGCGATAGGGATTCCAGGACGATAGGGAATCCTCGTTATTCCCCATGGTGTCTGTTGGATTTCGCTGTGCTCAACCCAACCTACTAATTAGGGAGTTTTTGTCAGGATTAGGTTGCCGAACCCATCAACCAAAGCATGATATCCCGGGTGAATCAGCGTGGTGGCGTCAAGTTCCTCTACGATGGCTGGGCCTTCCAACACAGCCCCTGCGGAGAGGCGGTAGCGGTCATAGATGGGACATTCGACGTAACCTTGGCATTCGGCAAAATACACGGAGCGGACAACCTTTTGCGCGGCTGATAAGGGGCTGTTGTCAGCGTCGATTTGACGAAGGTGGGGTTTGTTGATTTTTCCGATGGCGGAAAGGCGGAGGTTTACGAACTCGACCGGTTCAGCCGACGCACTGTAACCGTAAGCCCGGTGATGTTCACTATGGAACCGGGAGTGCACATCTTCAATCTCAGCCGCGCCCAGCTTTCCGCCGGGAAGGGGGATGGTGAGTTCGTAGCTTTGCCCGACATAACGCATGTCAACCTGGTGGAGGAAGGAAATGTCACTCGGATTCATGCCCTCGCGCTCAAGGCTCGCCCGTCCATCCGCCTCTAGCTCGCGGTAGATATTCGCCACCATTCCCGTGTCCACTTGGTCAACCCGCTGGATGAGCGTTCTAGAGTAATCGTGCTTGAGATCCGTGACCAACAGTCCCATGGCGGAGGTCGTACCCGGGCTCATCGGAATAATGGTCTTCGGAATTTGGACTTCAATTGCCAATCGGTTGGCATGTACCGGTCCGGCTCCGCCAAACGCCACCAATACGAAATCTCTAGGGTCGTATCCCCGTTGCACGGACACGAGGCGCAGCGCGTTGGTCATGGCGGTGTTGGCAATTTCCACGATGCCGTGTGCGGTTTCGACAACGCCCATTCCCAGCGGTTTGGCACACTTTTCACGTATCGCATCTCGCGCCGCCTCAACTTCCAACTCGATTTCACCGCCCAAGAAATAGCTCGGATTCAAACGCCCCAGTACCAAATTGGCGTCCGTAATGGTCGGCTCTACCCCGCCCTTGCCGTAACAGACAGGACCTGGGTCGGCTCCGGCGCTTTGGGGACCGACGCGAAGTATACCGCCCGAGTCCACCCACGCAATCGATCCACCGCCTGCCCCAATCTCTACGAGATCGAGCACCGGCGTGCGTATCGGATAGCCTGCACCGCGGGAGGCTCCAACGCCGGATTGCGCCGCCGTTCCGACCTCATATTCCTTGGTCACGCGCGGGGTACCGTGTTGAATAAGCCCCGCCTTCGCCGTAGTACCGCCCATATCGAAGGAGATAACGTCCGGGTTTCCCAAGGCTGTCCCAAGGTAGGTCGCCGCGATTACGCCCGCCGCGGGACCGGATTCGACCATGAAGACAGGCTTTTCGCTCGCCGATGCGAAGGTGAACACCCCGCCGCTGCTCTGCATGACGAGCAGTGCCGCCGAGATGCCTTTCTCTCGGAGTCGATCCTCGATGCGCCGGAGATAATTGGCGACGATAGGGCGGATACAGGCGTTGATCACCGTGGTACTCGCTCTAAAATATTCTCGAAACTCCGGGGCGACCTCGGAGGAGAGGGAAACGATGGCACCGGGAAAAACTTCTCGTAGAATGTCTCCCGCGCGTTTTTCATGAGCCGGATTGATGTAGGAATGAAGAAAGCAGACGGCGACGGCTGTCATGTTCTCGTGTTTGAGTTGCTGCGCCGCGTCCGCGAGCGCGTCTTCATCAAGGGGTGTCAACACATTCCCTTGAGCGTCGAGCCGCTCCGGTATCCCGAAACATAGGTATCGCGGCGCCAGCGGGCGGGGTTTCTCGAAATGCAAGTCGTAAAGTGTCGGTCGAATCTGACGCTGAATCTCAAGCAGATCGCGAAAGCCATCGGTTGTGATGAATCCTGTAGGTGCGACCTTTTTTTCAATGATGGCGTTAGTCGCCACGGTGGTGCCGTGTACGAGGTACTCGACTTCGTCGGGTGCCACCGATGCCTCAAGGAGCATGCGGTCCGTTGCATTCGTAAAACCGATCGACGGGTCTTCCGGCGTGGAAGGCACCTTGCCAATGCGAATTTCCCCGGTATTTTCGTCGATTAATGTTGCATCGGTGAACGTGCCGCCGATGTCAATTCCAAGGCGATACCTTGAGGTCATACGTTCTGTCTCTTTGTCACGGGCTGCATGTCCACGCCGGAATACGGAAACCGTGTACCCCTTGGGGCAGAATTCCGATTCTTGACAATGGGTCGTGATTTGGCGCGTCGCGATTCGGAGATCGCTCCTACTGGTTCAGGTGCCTGACTGCGTAATTCTTAAGTATTGGTTTCTTGTGCAGCGGCTGGCGTAGGTTAATCATTGTTTTGGCGTAGTTTTGCGGTCTCTTCCATGTCAACGGTCCATGTGTTCGTGTTGATGGCGACTCGATAGGTGTCTCTCGCTCTCTCCAAACTGATTTTTCCATCTCGTACATCGCGCAGCACCGCTTGTGGATGGCGTTCCCCCGGCGGATTATAACCGCCGCCGCCGCACGTGCGATAGCTGACGACATCACCGGGTTCGAGATGAACCGTCACCTTGGAGCCGAGCTTGGCCGCCTCGGCATCGGGATTCAACACGTATCTCGCCACCTCGCCATCCTCTCCACCGAACAGCCCTTCGGGTCCCCAGCGATCCCGATCCGCCAGAATGGTGAATGATACCTCATGGTCGAAGAGGTAATCACGTCGCAAACCGAGTCCGCCGCGGTATTCGCCCGCTCCTTCCGAATTCTCCACCAGTTCATACCGAAGGATGCGCACCGGATAGTTGATTTCCGTTTCCTCGACCGGTGCATTCTCGGTATTTTGGCTGTGCGCCTGAACGGCATCAGGCCCGTCGCTGGTCGCACGCCCGCCGTATCCGCCCGCCATAGTTTCGTAATAGGCGTAGAGCTCGCCCGAACGCGGATCGGTGCCTCCAAACCCGAGTTGAGCCATCATGGCTTTGGTACCGGCAGGGACGCGTTCCGGGAGAACGACCGCCAATGCCTTGAGAAGTATGTCGCTAACCCGCATTTGCGTTTCCCATCCCCCGACCACGGGCCCCGGCGGCGCGCAGTTGACGACCGTGCCGGACGGCGCAATCATGCGCACCAAACGGTAGAAGCCGGCGTTTACCGGAATGTCGGGGTCGATTAGGGCTTTCAGAACATACGCGCAAGCCGCGAAGGTCTGAGCATGGGTCGAATTTACGGGCGCCCTCCGTTGAGGATCGCAACCGGTCAAGTCAAAAAGAACGCCATCGGCATCGATCACCATCTTTCCTGCGAGGTAGACCGGTTTATCGGTAAACCCGTCGTTGTCAACATATCCGTCGGCAGAAAAACTGCCTTGAGGAAGCGCGGCGATCTCTGCGCGTGTGCGTCGTTCGGTGTAATCGAGAAGTTCGTTGATGTAATAAGCGACAGTATCAGCCCCTTTTTGGTCAAGGAGCGAAACAATCCGGCGAATACCGGTATTGTTCGCCGCGATCTGCGCCCGGAAATCGCCGGCGGTTTCGCGTTTTGAACGAATCTGTTCCAGCACCAACCGGAAGACGTCATCGACAATCTCTCCGTGATCCACCAGTTTTACCGGCGGAATGATGATGCCTTCCTGAAAGACCTCGCGAAAGGCGCCGATGCTGGCTGGCGCTCCGCCGCCGACATCGACATGATGCGCAAGGCTGGCGACGTAGCCGAAGAGTTCATCTTGGTGATACACGGGCGACATGAGGGTGATGTCGTTGAGGTGGACACCTCCCAAATAGGGGTGGTTCGATAGGATGGCGTCACCGGGACCGAGGTTTTCGACGCCGTATTCGCGGATGGCTCTGGGTACAAATTCAGCTAGCGAGCCGAGGTGGGAGGGTTGAGCGAAGGCTTGCGCGACGGCTTGCAACTCACGGTCAAAAAAAGCGCAAGAGAAATCGGCGCGGGTTTTAATGTTGGTCGAATAGGCGCTGCGGCGGAGTGCAACCGTCATCTCCTCCGTTGCTTCAAGGAGGACGTTGCGTATGACTTCAAATTGTATCGGATCGAACTTTATTTCCGAAGATGACAAGTGATTACCTCTGATACGGCGCGGGTGCGGTAATTCTCAAGAATGGTACGGTAATTTGAGGCGATTTTGCGATGGCGATAATTCGCACGTACGCGGTGACAATGATAGCATAACTTTCTCGAAACTTAAACTCAAAATGCAAAGGAAAGAGAAGTCGGCACGAGGCAGGAGCCGTCCCTTAAACGAAGGGGCGATTGGCTGGATGATTGTACGCGGTTACAATGGCGGGCCGGGGATCTCTATCGCCTTTGGATCTCTATCGCACTCGCTATTCACTCGCTTGATCTAATCGCTCAGTTGATCCCACCCTTCAACTTGCTCTAGACAGGAGGCGCAATGAACAGAGACGATGGGAGATTGGGGGATTTGATGATTGTGGATTCCACTGGGGTCGCTCCTACAGAATCCTTTACCTGTGTACCTGCCTTCTCACAACCGATGATTTGGCTTGACCGAGATGTCGAAGAATGCTATAGTGAATTCTTGGTTGAATTCACTCCACAAGCGGATTGAACGCAATAAAAATGCGGTTTCGACCATCAATCCGAGGTAACCGTAGAGGGAGATGAATGCACGTCGGTACACAGCAGTTTAACACATCGGACAACGATCTTGAATACTTGGCGCGACACGGTGTGTTCAACAAGAATGAGAACTTCATCACCTTCCATCGCGCTTACGGATGGGATGTGGCGGAACTGGTCGAGAAAAAGGAGAGGTGCGCCAGTTTCGGGATCGATATGGAGATGGTTCGTTTGCCTACCTCGCTGCTGAATGTGAACGGGGGTGAGATACCCAACTTCATGCTCGGCAATTATGTGGAGGGGGACAAGGAGATCGATCTCGTCTGTAACATGGTCCGGCAAGCGGCTGAGGCGGGTATCCCCGCGGTAAAATACATGCTTTGCGAAATGGAACACCAACGTACCGAAAGCGACCCTCCCGGACGCGGCGGATCCATCTATAGCACGTGGGATTTGGAAAAAGCCAAAGACCGCGAACCGAGATTCGAGACGCCGGTAACCGCCGAGATGAACTGGGAACGCGTTACGTATTTCCTTGAACGGGTAGTTCCGGTGGCGACGGAATGCAAAGTCCGGCTAGCTTGCCATCCCTGCGATCCGTGGTTGCCGCCCGGACATCGCGGCGTGGACCGGGTGCTTGGCGGCGCCGACGGTTTCAAGCGCTTTATAGAGATCTGTCCGAGCCCCTACCACGGCCTCAACCTGTGCCTCGGCTGCATGGCAGAGAGTGTGGAAAACCCCAGAACCGAAGTGCCCGAGATCATCCGTTACTTCGGGAGCCGCAAGAAGATTTTCCTTTGCCACTTTCGGAACATCGTCGGCGGACGCAACAAATTCCAGGAGGTGTGGCCCGATGAAGGGGCTATGAACATGCACCGCAACATGCAAGCGCTAAAAGAGGTCGGCTACGAACACATGGTTGTGCCCGACCATGCCCCGGGGCATAAAGATCCGGAAAGCGGGCGTCAGGCGTTTGCTTACGAGTTCGGTTACATCAAGGCGATGATTCAGGCGGTTATGGATGAAAATGAGGCGTGATGGCTTGCTAGATTGCCAAGCTTATTATGGGTAATGCGTAACTGTTTTCTTCCGTATTACGCATTACTCCTTACGGAATCTTTTTCTTTGAAACAGGCCGATTTGTGTGAATCTTAAGGAATAATATATGAGAGAAAGCAAAACGTTGAGGAAGTTCCGGGAGGGTGGGTGTGCCCGCGTAACCGGCTTGGGGCACTTCATCCCGTTTTATGTGCGTCATGCGGCGCACGCCGGTTACGACCTTATTTGGCTGGATCTGGAGCACCGGGCGATGTCAGAGCGCGAGGTCCAGAGTTTGTTGACGCTATGCCACTATAACGACATCGATTGTATGGTGCGGCCTCCCACACGGGAACATTCGCGTCTCTATCGCTACATTGAAGACGGCGCTACGGGTGTGATGATGCCCCTGATTTCGGATGCGGCGACCGCTCAGCGCGTTGTGAATGCCGTGAAATTTCCCCCGTTGGGCAATCGCGGCTTGGATGGCGCAGGTCTGGATTCGGACTTTGCTATCGATGCCTTTCGTCCAAACAGCACCTACATCGATGACATCAACCGCGAAACCTTTGTCGTCGTGCAGATTGAAACGCTTGACGCACTTGAGAACGTGGATGAGATCGCATCCGTGCCGGGAATCGACGCATTTTTCGTGGGGCCCGGCGATCTCGGACTGCGCTTGGGTCAGGTTGAATCCGACGTCCAGTCAGCACTTGACGAGGCGATTGGGCGAGTGGCGGAAGTTGCCGGCAAGCGGGGAATCGCTTGGGGCATCCCCGCCGGCACACCGGAGGAGATTACGAAACTTCGCGAAATGGGGGCGCAGTTGTTGGCATATCGCGGCGATTTCGAATTGACGAATGTCCTAAAGGACAGCATACAAGAGTTCGATAAAGCATTGGGTGAAGCCGAATGAATACCTATCGAGTTGCGATTTTGGGCTGCCGAGGACGCGGAACGGCGGCTGCCCGCGCGTATCATGCGCACCCGCGTACCGAAGTCGTCGCCCTGTGCGACCTGATTCAGGAACGAATGGACACGCTCGGTGACGAGCTTGGGGTAACCACGCACTTTACCGACCTAGACGAGATGATTCGCCAGACGGCGCCCGATATCGTGGCGATACCGACGGGCACCGAATTTCACTACGATCTCTCTATGCGCGTGCTGGAACACGGCGTTCATATCGATGTTGAGAAGCCGATGTGCGTCGACCTAGAGCAAGCTGATGCGGTGGTGGCGAAAGCGAAGGAAAAAGGGGTGCGCATAGCCGTTCATCACCAAGGACGAGTTGGCGCCTACATGCGGGCAACCCACAAGGCATTTACCGAGGGTCGAATTGGTGAATTGTGCTATATCAACAGCCGCGGCAAGGTGTACTACGGCGGTTACGGATTGATGAATATCGGTACGCACCAACTCAACGATATGATGAAGTTCGCGGGGCATTGCCGCAGCGTTTCCGCCACGGCATTGACCGGCAACCATCTCATCACACCCGACGACGTGGTTCCTTCACCGAACGGCATGGGAACGATTGCCGGGGAACGCATCACGGCGACGCTGCATTTCGACAACAACGTCACCGCAAACCTTTTGCAACACCGCCTCCCGAAAACCACGACTACCATGATGGAGATTGTCGGGACGGAAGGGCGATTGTTGGGAATGAGGGGTCTTCTTATCCTAGGGGGAGCGTGGGAGTTGACGCAATCGTTTGAACCTGACGGTTGGGAAGCATTGGAACCGCTCTATCCGGAGCACTATGACCGATCCAGCCCTGCCTCCATTGATGATTACTGGTATGTCGAAGAGTACGTCAACGCATTGGACGAAAACCGCGACCACGAATGCAGCGGCGCAGAAGGGCAGCACAATGTCGAGATTATGATGGGGATCTTCGAGTCGGCGGCGTACGGCAATCGTGTGGATTTGCCGCAGCAGAATCGAGAACACCCACTGCTGCGTTGGCGGCGGGAAAATGGGTTGCCACCTCCCGCGGAGATGCCTAGAGCTTACGGTGAGTGGTTGAGTGCGGAAGATCGGCGGATTGGGAGCGGTTAAAGTGAACGATAAGCGCTAAGGCTCGTTCGCAGCGGGAAGTCGCGATCAGGAGAGAATCTTCATCCCGTCGTCGATCGGCTGCAGTGTACATCCTACAGTGAAAGGTGGGCGGTGCCCACCCTACATGTATATTAGAGAGATATCCTGAATATAGAATCGTACAATCTATGAGGTAATGATGGAAGAGAAGATGAAGGTCTTAATTACCGGCGCGGCGGGCGCGATTGGCTCGGTGCTCGTGAAGGGCATGAAGGATAGGTACGCCATTCGCGGTTTGGACCGCCAACCGATGCCCGATCTTGAGGACACCATCATCGGAGATGTCGCCGACTTCGACACGATGCTCGAAGCGACCCAAGACATGGATGCGGTTATCCATCTTACCGGCATCGACCACGAATGGGAAGGCGTACTTCAGAGCAATCTCATCGGCACTTACAATATGTTTGAGGCATCGGTGCGGAACGGGGTGCAACGCATTGCATACGCCAGCCGTGCGGGTGTGCACGGACCATCGTACACGAAGGTGCGTCGTACAGTTGATCTGATGCCCTGCCCGATTGGACATTACACGGTGAGCAAGGTGTTCGGCGAAGCGATGGGATATTCTTATTCGAGTCAGTACGACATCGGATTCGTGGGAGTGCGGATTGGCAACTTCAAAGCCAACAGACCGAAGCCGGAGCATCCTCATCATCTCGGGCACGGCGATGCGGTGCGGGTGTTTGAGCGCTCCATTATCCATCCCGACGTGAAGTATGAGATTGTGTACGGGGTTTCGGATAGCAACTGGCCGATGTACGATCTGGATCATGGGCGATTGGTGATTGGGTATTATCCGAAAGATTGGTATGAGCACGAGGAATCGCCCTAGGTAAATCATCCAACGACGGATGGAAGACGTCAAATACTGAAGCTATTGCGAGAGTAGTGGGTTGAGTGGCAAAGTTTGTCAGAATCACGGATTAAACGGATTACTCAGATTGCGCGGATTGAAAACAGTGCGTGCGGGTAGTTGAACTTAACAAGAGAAAAGCTAGAATTCACTGGTAATCTGAGATTCAGATGAGCTTGTAATAATCGCTGTTATGGGGAACAAGAGAATGGACGCAGCACCGAAAGCATTCATTACTTATTCACATAACGATAAAACACAGAGGAAGGAACTGAGAACTCGCCTTGCCGTGATGGAAAACAGAGGCGAGATTGAACTCTGGGATGACAACGAAATCCTCCCCGGCGATGAGTGGTATAATGACATTGCCGATAACCTAGCCAATTCGGATATTCTCCTATACTTAGTCTCGGCTGTAAGTCTGGCATCCAAAAACTGCAACAAGGAACTAGCTGAGGCGTTAAAAATAGACGCACGGGTCATCCCAATTATTCTTGAGGCTTGCGATTGGGAGAATCACCAACTGAGTCGATTTGAGGTTCTACCGGATAAAGGCAAGTCCATTAACGAATGGGTTCCCGAGAGTTCAGGTTGGCAAAATGTGGTGGAGGGTATTCGAAGGGTTGTCGCCAAAACGCGGGTACGAACAACCGATAACTTCAAGAAGAAAGTGTTGTCCGAGTGGATTTTCCAACAAGGCAACTTTCTGATGATGCTAAGGCAAATTGATAAAGCGATAGAAGCCTTTTCACATACAATTGAGTTCACTCCACACCATGCCGATGCCCACAATAACCGCGGCAATGCTTACTACCACAAAGGCGAAGTTGACCACGCCATTTTAGACTATACCAAAGCGATAGACCTGAAACCAGATTTTGCCGAACCCCACAACAATCGCGGACTGGCTTACGCCAAAAAAGGTACTGTTGACTCCGCGATTGCAGATTATACCAAGGCGATAGCCCTGACATCTGATTATGCTGAAGCCTATTGCAATCGCGGTGTTGCATACAACCTAAAAGGTGATATTGACCGGGCTATTGAAGACTATACCAAAGCAATCGCCCTGAAACCGGATTATACCGATGCGTATAATAATCGTGGAAATGCCCATAACAAAAAAGGGGATTTTGACTCCGCTATCAAAGACTGCGACATCGCAATAAGGTCAAACCTGAATTGCGCTGAAGCCTACTACAATCGTGGCGTTGCATACAACCTAAAAGGCGATATTGACCGGGCTATTGAAGACTATACCAAAGCGATAAATCTAAAATCAGATTGTGCCGAAGCGTATTACAATCGGGGGAACGCTTACTACTACAAGGATAATGTTGACGCTGCCATCCAAGACTACACCAAGGCGATAGGATTGATATCCGATTATATTGAGGCCTATAACAATCGCGGCTTTGTGTACAGCCAAAAAAGCGAATATAGCCGTGCTATTGAAGACTATACCAAAGTTATTGAACTGAAACGTAGTGATGGCATCACCTATTACAATCGTGGCTTTGCCTACTATTACAAAGGCGATATTGACCGTGCTATTGAAGACTATACCAAAGCGATAGAACTGAAGCCCGATTACGCCGACGCCTATAATGGTCGTGGAGTGGCTTACGGAACAAAGAGCGAGTTTGACCGCGCCATTGAGGACGTTAACAGGACGATAGAATTGAAGCCCGATTATGCCGATGCCTATAACAATCGCGGCAATGTATACTACATCAAAGGAAATGTTCACCGTGCAATCGAAGACTATACTAAAGCGATAGAACTGAAGCCCGATTATGCCGATGCCTATAACAATCGCGGTAATGCTTATTACATCAAGAGCGATTTTGGCAATGCAATCAAGGACTATACCAAAGCGGTAGAATTAAAACCTGATTATGCCGATGCCTATCATTACCGCGGCAATGCTTATAACAACATAGGCGACATTGATAGGGCCATTGCAGATTTGAACACGGCGATAGCACTGGAATCAAATTATGCCGAGGCTTATAACAATCGAGGGGTGGCTTACAGCAAAAAAGGCAAAATTGATGGCTTGTCAAGGTTGGCATCTGCTTTGGTGCGCGCCATCAAAGATTACAATTCGGCGATAGGACTGAACCCCGAGTTTACTCAAGCCTATTACAATCGCGGCGAGGCGTGGCTACGCTTGGGAGAATGGGAAAAAGCCGTATCAGATCTGACGGTTGCTAGAGAAAAAGGGATGGATATCATTACTGCGTTTCGTACAGACTATGATAGCATGGCGGACTTTGAGGCGAGAAACGGAGTGAAGCTACCGGAACACATCGCCGATATGTTGACACTCACGAAGGCTTAACTATTGAGAAACTGACAAAAGAGGTATAAATGGGCACTAAAATTTCTCAAAAGGGGTGCGCTGATGGCTAAAATTGTAGTCAATTCAGAGATTCTCGCGGGAAAACCGACCATTGAAGGAACCCGCCTTAGCGTAGAGCATGTGTTGGGGTTGCTCAACAGCGGCATGTCGGACGCCGAGATTGTTGAAGACTATCCGGAACTGAACGAAGAAAGCCTACAAGCGGTGCGCGAGTTTGACTCGTCACGCAGGTCCGCGTCTGGACGCGCATCCGCTTCGCAGGTAATCCGCAATCGAATGGTAATCAATCCCCCAACTATGTGTGACAACGTGCGCAATGCTTCCATCTCTCGTCGCTGACATGGACATCGCAGTTATCGTGATTCGGTTCTTGCGGGAGGGTGGTGTTGATGTGGTGTCCGCGCGTGAAGAAGGCTGGAGCGGATATGAAGATCGAGACATCTTACGGGAAGCGCATGAGATGAATCGTTTTGTGTTGACACACGATTCCGACTACGGGGAGTTGGCAATCCATCAAGGTGAAACTACTCGCGGAATCATCTATATGCGTGCGGGTAGTCGCGAGTCCAAGGCTGTGATTGCTAGTTTGCAAAATCTTTTCAACGCTGAGATTGATTGGACACGGCGACAGATTCTTGTCTGCGAACCCGACAAACCGCTTCGGATACGTTTGATAGACAATTAGTCAAACAATACGTTGCTGATGTAGAGGATAAGAAGCAATGAAGAAACCTCAGAGAATATTCATTGCCTATGCGCATGAGGACAGTTTGGCAAAAGACAAATTGAAAGAGTATCTGGAGCCAATGAAGCGCGAAGGGTTGATAAATATCTGGGATGGAAGTGAAATCACTCCTGGCAACACGTGTCGTGGTGCCATTTCGAGCAACCTTGCAAAATCGGATGTCCTCCTTTACCTTGTTTCTGCTTCGAGTCTTGCTTCGAGAATCTTTAACAAAGAATTGACCAAAGCGTTGAGCACGAAGACAAGAGCAATTCCAGTCATCCTCTACAATTGCGATTGGGCACATCATATTCTCGGTAACTACCAGGCCCTTCCAGACGAAGGAAGACCTATCTTCAACTGGGAACCCGAAAGCAAAGGTTGGCAGAACGTGGCAGAAGGGATTCGACACATCGTCCAAGTGTCCGATGGTGTCCAAAAAGGAGCATCAATTGAGCAGGTGTTTCAGTTAGGAAACTTTCGGATTACGCTGAATCAGACAGAAAGGGCGATAGAAACCTATTCACATGTGGTAGCACTCGATCCTTATCACGTAGATGCTTATAACAATCGCGGAGTGGCCTACTATAAGCAAGGCGAAGTCGACCGGGCAATCAAAGATTTTGACACGACGATAGAACTGGATCCTGATTACGCTATACCCTATAGTAACCGCGGCCATGTCTATGGTAACAAAGGGGAGGTTGACCGTGCCATTGAAGACTATGACACAGCGATAAAACTCGATTCGCATTTCCCTGACGCATTGAACAATCGCGGTGTGGCCTACAGCGCCACGGGCAATTATGAGCGTGCCATCAAAGATTTCAACAAGGCAATTGAACTCAATCCACGTGATGCGGTTTCCCATTACAATCGCGGAGTCGCTCACTACAAAAAGAGAAAATACGTCCGTGCCATTGAAGACTATAACACAGCGATAGAACTTAACTCCGATTTTCGCGAGGCACATAACAATCGTGGTGAAGCTTGGTTACACATAAAAGAATGGGAAAAAGCCAAAGAAGATTTGATCGCTGCCAAGAAGATGGGGGTGGATATTGTCGCCGCATTTCGTAACGATTACAGAAATGTTGCCGCCTTTGAACGGGCGAATCAAGTTAAGTTGCCTGAAGATATCGCGGCGTTGGTTCGTCAAGGTTTTAGGAATCGTTACCCTAGGAAAGAAAAAGTCTTGACTGCTGATGGGCAGCCTTTTAATTCCCCAGAGGATTACAATCTGGTGAAGAGACTTCGTGACGCCGGCAAGCCATTAGAACAATACATCAAGACGCAGCCCTTTTTCGGCATCAAAACAGCGCCGACCGATGTGTTTGTGGTAGACCGCAAAACGCGAGATAAACTGATTGCGGAACACCCTTCATCGGAAGTAATTCTGAAGCCGTTTCTACACGGGCGGGCAGTAAGACGCTGGCAGGTGGAACCACCGGAGCAGTGGTTAATCTTTGCTTACCGTGGTATAGAGATAAACGCCTACCCCGCCATCCGAAGATACTTAGAAAAACACCGGGATTCTCTCAGCAAGAGAAAAGGCAAAGGGGGATGGTACGAACTCCAAGCGTCCGTTGAGGAGATTGAGCGTTATTCGGGACCGAAGCTAGTTTGTCCAAACCTTTATAACACTCAAACCTTTTTTGACAGAGATCTCGACACGTATCACAGTTTCTTGAACGAAGCGAAACTGTCTGCGATTGCTTTATCCATCTATTTCGCAGGGTTCTTACTCCAGCCGGACAGCGAGTTGAAGATTCTCGCGCTTGATGATGTGTTGATTGGCTTGGACATGTCAAATCGTTTCCCGGTACTTGACATTCTCACTAAGTATTTCTCAGAGTACCAGATTTTTCTGATGACTTACGATAAGGGGTGGTATGAGATTGTCAAACAGTGGGCCTCCGCGAATGGTCAATGGAAAGCCGTTGAATTCTATTTCGCACAAACAGACAAATTTGAAATGCCGGTCTATGTGGAAAATAAGGAGTATCTTGAGAAGGCGCAGGAACATCTAGATGCCTGCGACTACAAAGCTTGTGCAATCTACATCCGCACGGCTTTTGAAACAACTATAAAAAAGTATTGCGAGGATGAACGTCTCCCGGTTCGGTATCGCAGCGACCCGAAGAAACTGGACAGTCAGGATTTCTGGGATTCCATCAAAATCAAAAACAGGGTTACTTGCAAACTAGAACAAACTCTCATTCACAAAATCGAATTGTGTCGAAGTGTTATCCTCAACCCGCTCAGTCATGCTACCGTTGTGAACATACCTAAACAGGAGTTGGAGGATGCCATGAAAGCCGTGGAGGAACTTCAAAACGAACTCTAGGCACGATAGACAATGCCTTGGATTATCGGGAAGATAGAAGCTAAATAGGTGGGTTTCACTGTGTTCTACCCAACCTATAGGTTAGACATAGACCTGCTGGATTTGCAAATCCAGCAGGAGCGGCAGAACGAGCAAAGGGGGGACAGATGAAAGTTGTCGATGTCGAACGTACTATTGTCGATGTGCCGTTTACGCCAAGACAGCACCGAATCACCATCGAGAGCGTATCGCCGGTGTATAACTGGTCGGTTTTGGAACTGTGCAAGGTGACCACCGACACCGGGCATGTCGGTTGGGGCGAGACGGTAATCCATTACACCTACGGTCGCGTTACCGACGAAAGTGTAGGACGCGTTCTGGGAGAAAGCCCCGCCAAAATGATGAACGACGATTCCCTCGGCGCCGGTTTGCAGATGGCGCTCTTCGACGTTGTGGGAAAGATTTTGGGGGTGCCGGTCTACGAGTTATTAGGCACGAAGGTGAGGGATGCGGCGCCAATTTCGTGGTGGTCGATTGACGCCTCGCCGCAAGATTGGGCGTCTGAAGCCAAGGACGCCGTGGAGAGCGGTTACACCAGTTTCAAGAATAAACCGCGGCCTTGGTGGGACATCGTGGAGCAAGTTGATGCGATCTCCAAGGTTGTGCCAGCGGACTTCAAACTCGATCTGGATCCAAACGGCTCCTTCCAAGATGCACCAACCGCCATTCCCATATTGCAGAAATTGGCGAAATACGACAACGTGGCGATTTTTGAATCGCCGATTCCGCAAGAAAATGTAGAAGAGAATAAGCGGATACACGAGGCGATAGACCGTCCTATTGCCATGCACTTCGGCTCGCCGCCCTACGTTGTGAACATTCGCGAGTCCCTTTGTGACGGATACGTCATCGGTGGTGGAAAGTCCACCGTGGTTCGCCAAGGTTCGCTTAGCGCAGAGGCGGATTTGCCCTTCTGGCTTCAGATTGTGGGGAACGGATTGACGACAACGTGGGCGGGTCATCTCGGTGCGGTACTCACCCACGCTACTTGGCCCGCGATTACCTGCATTAATTTGTACAGCCACCATCTGCTGACGAAGCCTATACAAGTCGTTGACGGCTGCCATAAAGTTCCGGATGCTCCCGGCTTAGGCGTTGAAGTCGATGAAGCTGCCATCGAAAGATACCGCGTGCCCGACGAAAAACTTGACGCAGACGGGCTTTTCATGTATCCGCCGCCGCGGATTATCAAGACCGCGGTTTATCCGGATGGGAGTTGTATCCATATGGAAGGCGATCAACTGAGTTATTTCAAACGGGGCAACGCGGAGGCTCAGGTGGAAGGCGCGCGATTGGAAGTATGGTACGACGATGGCTCGACCAAGTGGAGGGATCTGTTTGAGCGTGTGCAGGATAATCCGGTGGCGGGTCGATGGCAGGGGCGCTAGGTGCGTCGTCGTACATTTGATCGGCATAATGGACGGAGCCAATCAAGTGCTGAAGAAAATAGGAAAATTTTGATTGTCAGGTTTTCTCGGCCTACCCTTGAATAATTTGCCAGCAGATTCTAACGCTACGCAATTTAGCGCGCCGCGAGCGTTTTCAAAGGCTGGTGCGCAATGCGCACCCTACAACAGTGTTACGTGTCCGACGAGACAAAAGCATAAACAAAGCCGTCGCAGCCACCAACCCAAAGCCCATTGCCGGAAATGGCTGGGGGTGCAGCTAACGGAACTTTTAGATTGTGTTTCCATACACAGGTGCCTGAGGATGTATCTAGAGCATAGAGATAACCGTTTGCCGCCGCAACGTAGACACAGTTGCCAGCCACGACCGGCGACGCAAGCGTGACGCCACCCTCACGTGCATAGGGGGTAAATAGCGGCGCGTTTTCAGATAATCCCCACTGCCAGAGTTTCCTTCCGCTCCCCGCCTCAAAAGCATGTAGCGTCCCGCTGCCCGTGGAAACGAAGAGTCGTCCCTCAGCCAGTGCGGGTGTTGCTTGGATACGATTGAGCATAAACGGGACTTCCCATTCCACTTCTCCCGTTTCCAAGTCGAAGGCTCGGACCGCGCCACCACTGACGGTGTAGATTGTACCATCTTCGCCAACAACCGGTGTGGAATACATGTGGTACGGTTTTCCTTCCGTTTTAGTCCACACTGTTTGGCCAGTTTCGGCTTCTAATACTGTTAGGTTTGTCCGCTGGGTATAGAACGCCACTACGATGTACTTGCCGAATGCCGCCGGCGAGGCGTAAGAGGGGAGAAAGTCGTTCTGCCCAAAATCATCTCGGATCCAGACAACGTCGCCGCTTTCCTGATTTAATGCCACGAAGTGCGAACTCACGCCAATGTACACTCGGCCATGTCCCGTTAGTGGACTGCTATAAACCCAGCGTTGAGAGGGATCCCCCAACTGGTAACTCCATAGCAGTTTGCCACTTTCTGCAGCAAGTCCTAGCACGTGACCGGTTACGGTCACGGCAAATAGACGACTGTTGCAATATGCCGGTGAGCCCTTGATCGCGGCGTCGGTTGAGTGGCGCCAACACAGAGTTCCAGCGCGCGCATCAATCGCCGCAAGCCCATCGCCGAATAGCTCATCTTCGTTCTTCGTGGACTGGAAGATTGAGCCTTCAGCCACCAACGGCGCTGCCATGTGTATTGATCCGCCGGTACCCGCACGCCAAGCCAAAGACAGTGGTGGTTCTGGCCCCATAGCAGCGCTTCCTGTGCGCCGGGGATTCCCGTGAAATAGGTGCCAATCTGCGCCCGGCTCCGGATGAACTCCTTCAAAACCTTGTACAACACCCAAGACATTGTCCGGAGGCGGACGGAAACTAATTCCTGAAAAAATCTGCGGCGATACTAGTGCTCGACTTTCTGTCCGCAGCTTCCCACCCTCATAAATGAAGAGCCGATACGCGCGTGGACTCTGATCAATACCGCCAAACCCGAGGCTGGGGGTATTATAGTGCACCGTCCGTCCATCCAAAAAAATCCGGCAGGAGTGCCAATGTCCCGATAGGGTCGCTATGATTGGGTAAGTTTTCCAATGATTGTAGAATTCGCTGCCCCACGGAAAGTGGTTGATGATAATCACCGGTTTGTTCGACGGTTGAATTTCGAGATTTGCACGCATCCAGCAATTCTGATGCGCTCCATCACGCCGTAGATGCCCCTCTCCATCGTAGACGATGAAGTGCACGGGACCGTAGTCAAAACTGTAGTACAACGGCCCCAGGAAATCCATGAAATTCACTCCTTGGATTTCAGCATCATCGTCATGGTTCCCAGCAGCGTGGTAAACAGGAAGTGTCGAGGTCGCGACGGCTCTGAGGTAGGCATGGTATTCTTCCCGACCTCCGCCCGCCGTCAGGTCGCCGCTTGCCACAATGAACTGAGCTAAACCACCCACGTCCCGGTGAATTCGCGCTAGATCGTCTTCTAGATGCGAGGCAAAAGCACGCTTGTCGACCGAGATGTGCGTATCGGTGATTTGGACAAATGAGAATGATGTATTCTCACCCTCCGGGTGATGCCGCAGCGTGAAATCGAAGTTGCCCGCATTTTTCAGGTCAATATAAAACTTTCCCACAGCCAGGTATCCCGCGGGCGCAGTCATAAAGACGAAACGGTCTTCTGACCGACAAGATAGTTGATACTCTCCATGAGTATCAGTTTGCACAACCTCTCTACCGTTGGAGACACATACATTTGGCATGTGACTTCCGCTTTCGGTACGGATGTGCCCCTGAATCAGCTTAGCCATTGCTAATCCCCTGTTCAAGCATCTAACTGCGCGGTCGACGATGTGAAAATTCCTGTCGGAATGCTTCCGTCCCATCCCGCGGGTATGGCTAGCCCAAGCGCGTGGGCGACTACCGGCGCGGTGTCCATAATGTTCATCTCGCCGACCTCGCCTCCTTGGACGACTCCTCTGCCACGACAACCCCAAAACGTCCTCATACAATCGGGATGATTGCTCCCGTGGCTCTT
This sequence comes from Candidatus Poribacteria bacterium, assembly GCA_028820655.1. GTDB lineage: Bacteria > Poribacteria > WGA-4E > WGA-4E > JAJDTR01 > JAJDTR01. The sequence goes on from JAPPIK010000061.1 coordinate 94,298, forward strand.
GTCTTTGCCGCCGTGATCTGACAACACAACAATCAAACTTTCATCAAACACTCCCGCATCCTTGATGGCATCGATTATAAGACCCGCAAGCGAATCGCTGACCGTAATCTGCTCAAGATAAGGAGTTGTTCCATATCCGTGGGTGTGCCCTGCTGAATCCGTGTGGTCTAACTGCATGAAGAACATTTCGGGTGAATGAGTTCGGATGTACTCAGCGGCGGCCTCCGCGAGCTCAGGATCCGGCATAGAAATGGAATGGCACTTGCAGGATTGCTCAATTATTATAGAGTTAATCGGCTCCCAACAACTGAATGACGCAAGTCTTGAACCGGGATATTTTTGGCGCATTAACTTCATGAAAGATGGCCAAGGAACCTCTTCCGGGCAGGGATTGGAGCTACCCAACTCGTGCTTCAGCGGTCCAACACCGTGGAACATCGCCCCCCACGCTTGGTAACTTTTCGAAGGGAATACTGTTTCGGCTGCGTAAGTCTTGACGCCGTCTGAGATGAGGGCGTCTATGTTTGGCGTAAATGCCTCCTTGACACACCTACCCATTACGCCATCCAGTCCGATGATAAACACACGACTGCATCTACCTTGCTCCAACATTAGAATCTCTTCCTCCTATACATGGTTCAGCGCATTCAACTCGGTTTTGACTAGAGTCTACCGCTTTGGTTCATGCCAAATCCTGCTGGTCGTATTGCTGTTCGGAACTTAGCATACACAAATTCACATCTGAACTGTTGGCCGGAACGTAGTCTAAACGGTACTCACTTTGGTTTTAGTCTTTGGAGGGCTAGTTTCAATTTGAAATGAGGGCATTGTATCAGAGCATGGGTGCCTTCTCAAGCACAAACGGCATGTCATGGATTCCTGGAACATCATCTAAAGATGCATTTGCCGCAGGGGTGTTTGACACACGGTGCTCCCGACCAACTCCTAGTTACATCGCCGAAACTCGCATTTGCTTCTGCGGAAGCATTCGCCTGTACTGATCTCACCAGTAGTGCCGTGTACCATCGCTCCAGCCATTGGAATATTAATTAGCTTGTCATAAATCCTTCAGATTATTGTAACATTCACGCGATAAAATGGCATGGACAGGTTTTACTAGACAAGGATCTATTTTTCTGGTAATGTTACTAATGGTTAGACGTACTTTCACTTCGTCAACATTTCGTGTCGTCCTATTCAGAGGGCGGCGATGATGACGAAAACACAAACCACACGGAACTTCAGGCGAATCTTCTGTCATCTATGAACCGAGAAGAATTCAAACAGAAGTGAAATACAATGTTGTCTCTAATATAGGAGGATAATGCAATGAAACGTCGTAGTATGTACCTCTCACTGATTACGCTGCTTTGTGTGTGTGTTACTACCGGGGCTCTATCGTCTACGGAAGGGCTGCTTATTTATTTCCCCTTTGATGAGGGCAGCGGAGATGTGGCCATGGATATGAGTGGAAACGGTCACCATGGTGAGATAGACGGTGCTCGCTGGATAGACGATGGGAAAGTTAATGGAGCGCTCGAGTTTAGGGGCGTGAGCAAGGGCGATATCGTCCAAGTTATCAACAACAATGAGGCGGGACAGCTCGGAGTTATCGAGTGGCAGGCGATCACGGTCATGGCATGGGTCTATCCCACCGGATTTCAGACTGATGCGGAGCGCAGGAGATGGATGCGTATAGTAGACACGGATGATTTCCCTGCGAGAGAATCCGGGTTCTGGCTAGGTGTCCACGGCACAGCAGCCACGCAACAGGCAGGACCAGATCAGACCGAAAAACGAGGCCGGGTGTTTGTTGGTTTTCGTCCCACAACATGGTTCAACACCGAGCAGACAGTGAATTTGAATGAGTGGTCCCATGTTGCCTTCACTTGGGGATTGCACGAGACTCGAGGAATCATGAAGGGATTCATCAATGGGGAGGAAGACTCTGGTAAGGCATCCTTCCAACAAACATTGGTGACGAAGCAGAATCTCGCTGTGGGAGGAGGACAGGGACGAGAGCCAAACGCCGATGAAAGTTTCGTCGGTTATATTGACGAAGTCGCAGTTTATCAACGATCGATGACAGCCGATGAGATAGCAAGCATCATGGATGCCGGAACTGCTGTCGAACCGGCGGACAAATTGATTACGACTTGGAGTCGTATTAAGGGTTCATATTAACTCAGGTCGCCACATTATCTAGAAATTTGCATAATCAAGCGCTCAGTTCTCCGTGTCTGGAATTACGCTGAGCGCATGACGTTGGGAACGTCGCATTTACAAATTTACATTTGAACTGCTAGCCGGAACGTGGTCCAAATGGCACTCACTTTGGCACAAGTCTTTGGAGGGCTAGTTTCAATTTGAAATGAGGGCGTTGTATCAGAGCATGCAAGCCTTCTCAAGTGCAAACGGCATGTCATGGATTCTTGCAAAGTCGTCAAGAGATGCATTTGCCACAGCGCTGTTTACATGAGAACCTATTTGAAAAGTAGGCAGCAAAACAGTTTTCGGACACCTGAGAAAGGGCTTTTATCATAATTCTGTTGACCGCTCCTATACACCTGTGGGATTTCTATCGCACTCACTAAGAACCTGTTTGAAAAGTCATTTCGAGTAGAATCATGCGTCTCGAAACCGAGTTTTTTCATCAAAACTCGGTTTCTTTCTTGCACAACGGTAGGGTGCGATAGAAATCCCAAAAGTAATGGCGCTCAAATGCCCCGAACTGGCTTCGCTATTTACTTTTAAAACAGGCTCTAAAGGATCTCTATCGCGTTCGCTATTCACTCACTTGATCGTTCGTTTGATCCCCGCTGGGGCTTAAGCGCGTGGGGTTTCACAGTTACTGTACACCTTCAAGATCTCTATCGCACTCGCTAATCACTCGCTTGATCCTCTCCGGGGCTAACAGAGACTAGTACACAGGGTTTATCTTGATTCAATAATACAAATAAGTCTTAGAATGACAGCTCTACTCGAAACGAGTTTTCAAACAGGTTCTGATCTCGACTTTGTACATTTACGCGGTGGCAATCAAGCGTCGGAGAAAAGCGGGCGAGATTTTAACCATTGGGTTTATTGGGTTGACCTGTGAAAAAGTCAGTCGCGGTTTCCAGCACCATCAACAGCGGGGCAAGGGGATTCTCTATCGCGCTCCTTATTCAGTCGCTTGATGGATCTCTATCGCACTCGCTATTCGCTCGTTTGATTCCCGCCTACGGGTTTGGTGTTGTACGGCTTTCGTGCAGCCCAACCGTTGTACTTTTGTACAAAGTCGATCTGATGTACTCCCGGCGAACTGCCTTCCTTCACCCAAACTCGGATTTGCATCGGGGCAAGCATTTGCCTGAACTGATATCACGAGTAGTGCCGTTTACCATCGTCCTAGCCATTGGAAAATTTATCAATCTGTCATCAATCCTGCAAATTAGTGTGACATTCATTGGATAAAATCGGTTAAACGGATTTTACTTGACTGGTAACTCATTATTCTGGTAATATATCTTAAAGGTAGACGTACTTTCACTTCGTCAAAACTTCATTTCATCCTCTTCAGAGGATGGCGATTAGCTGCGAAGATGGCGAAAACACAAACCAGACGGAACTTTAGGCGAATCTTCTGTCATCTATGAACCGAGCAGAATAGATACAGAAGTGAAATTCAATGTTTGTCTCTAACATAGGAGGATAAAGCAATGAAACGTCTTAGTTTGTACCTCTCACTGATTACGTTGCTTTGTGTGTGTGTTTCTACCGTGGCTCTATCGTCTACGGAAGGATTGCTCATTTATTTCCCCTTTGATGAGGGCAGGGGAGATGTGGCCATGGATATGAGTGGAAACGGTCACCATGGTGAGATAGACGGTGCTCGCTGGATAGACGATGGGAAAGTTAATGGAGCGCTCGAGTTTAGGGGCGTGAGCAAGGGCGATATCGTCCAAGTTATCAACAACAATGAGGCGGGACAGCTCGGAGTTATCGAGTGGCAGGCGATCACGGTCATGGCATGGGTCTATCCCACCGGATTTCAGACTGATGCGGAGCGCAGGAGATGGATGCGTATAGTAGACACGGATGATTTCCCTGCGAGAGAATCCGGGTTCGGGCTAGGTGTCCACGGCACAGCAGGCACCCAACAGGCAGGACCAGATCAGACCGAAAAACGAGGCAGGGTGTTTGTTAATTTTCGTCCCACAACATGGTTCAACACCGAACAGACAGTGAACTTGAATGAGTGGTCGCATGTTGCCTTCACTTGGGGATTGCAAGAGACTCGAGGAATCATGAAGGGATTTATCAATGGGGTGGAAGACTCTGGTAAGGCATCCTTCCAACAAACATTGGTGACAAAGCAGAATCTCGCGGTGGGAGGAGGACAGGGACGAGAGCCAAACGCCGATGAAAGTTTCGTCGGTTATATTGACGAAGTCGCAGTTTATCAACGATCGATGACAGCCGATGAGATAGCAAGCATCATGGAATCCGGTACTGCTGTCGAACCGGCGGACAAATTGATTACGACTTGGAGTCGTATCAAGGGTTCATATTAACTCAGTTTGCCACATTATCTAGAAATTTGCATAATCAAGCGCTCATTTCTCCGTGCCTGGAATTACATGGCAGCTTGGAGCGTGAAATCTTTGCGCCTAGCCAACGGTTTCGTCTCGGCAGGCCGGGATCCCAATCCTAACCTGTCGGGACGGTAACACAAATTTTCAATTTGGTAGGAGAATTTGGACGATGATACTTCTGAAAATCGGTTGCTATATATCTGCGCTCTCTTTGTTTTTCGCGGGTTTAGCTGTTGCCGCGAACACCGAGATATTTGAGTGTCCTATCGTAGCGGATACCCTGTTTTCGGGACACTTCAATGAACATGATATGAACAATGGCGCCCTACAAGCGTTGGTAGGTAAAGCGAGTCTGGGAATTCCAGTTTTTCGGTTTGACATGTCGAAGCTAAAACATCACAAAATTGAGGGCGGAATTTTCAGTGTCTACGCTATTAGAATTAGTGCCAAACACGTCGAGCAGCAAGATCTCGCCACCAGTCGAAAGGTTTCAACAATCGCTCATGACTGGATTGAAGGAAAAGGGATTAACGCTTTTCCACCCGAATCACGAGAGTGGGCAACCTTTGATTGGCCCGGTCGCGCGATAAGCCCGACATGGGGGAAAACCGACAACGACGGCAAAGAGATAAATGGTGTTTCGATTAATGTTCTTGATGTCATCAATGGACAGGGTGGTTCGATTGAAAACGAAGATGGACGTTGGAAATTCTTCCAAAAAGCATGGACTGATATTGAACTGGATGCCGAGCTAGTTCAAGGCCTGGTTGACGGCACCCAATACGGGATTGCCATTTGGACAACACACGATGACATCGGTATCGAATTTGCTGCCAAGGAACCCGCTCGGCACAATCCCCCGAAAGAGGACAACCCTAAGGAGGGGAAACACGCTGCAAAGCTTGTTGTTGAATCAGGTGGGTTTCTTGCCGTGGACGCGCGCGGAAAACTAGCATCAATGTGGGGTGAAATAAAATCGATGAAATAGGTTGTTCGTAAGTTTTGGGTCGCATCCGTAGATTTCCACAGTAATATATGAATATCAAAGACTTTCCAACCGCCTCGACTACCGTATGTTTCGAGGCGGTTTTTTTGCGGTTGCAGTTTCAGAGATGTACGGCTGTGCAGAATCCCCGACTTTAATGATTCTTCGTGGGCTTCTATTGACCCAATGGTGGACACGGACAACCAATGAAGAAATTGTCGTTCTCCTCGGCGCATACAGAACAGATAACGTGGCGATCCATTCTAATCTCGCTATTCCTCCTACCGTTTCTTTACTGGTGGCATATCACGTGTGAAGCTCTTCCGTCGTTCGGCCCGCCCCCCACCCTGATGGCACCCTTCTACACCGTCGTTTTTGTCCTTCTTATACTAGCCGTCGCTAATCTCACCCTAAAACGATTCCTCCCCAAAAATGCCCTGACTCGTGGAGAGTTGATTTCAATTTATGTTTTCATGTCAATCTTAGGGCTGTTCATGTCCTATGACATGTTTCTCCCGTTAGTTTCAATCATCGTCCATGCCTTCTATTTTGCTTCGCCTGAAAACGAGTGGCGCGATCTGTTTTGGTCCTATCTGCCCGACTGGTTGACAATCAATGATTCGGACGCGGTGCGTGCCTTTTATCTCGGTGACGAATCCATCTTTGAAATTCGCCATTTCCTAGCCTGGTTAGAGCCAACATTCTGGTGGTGCACTTTTACCTTTGTCTTGTTATTTGTTATGCAGTGCATCAACGTTATAATTCGCAAGCGCTGGGTTGAACAAGAACGACTGGTGTATCCCATTGTTGAACTTCCTCACCAAATCGCCTACAACACCAATTCCTTCTTGCGCAACAAACCGATGTGGTGGGGTTTTGCAGTTGCAGCGTCAATCAGTCTTATCAACGGGTTAAGTGTGTTATTTCCATCTATTCCTTCCATTCCAAACAAGTCCATTCCTTTGCATGCCCTGTTTTCTGAAAAGCCGTGGACCGCATTCTTGGCTGGAGGCAGTTCAATAATCATATATCCCTTCGCTGTCGGTCTCAGTTTTCTGATGCCGCTCGACCTGTTGGGGTCTTGTCTCCTCTTTTTTCTTCTTTATAAAATTCAAATTTTTGTCGGGATTTTGATTGGACTGGAGAAAGTGCCCGGTTATCCTTATGCCTTTGAGCAGAACATCGGCGCATATACGGGCATTTCCGTAATTGTACTTTGGACAGCGCGCCGGCAGATTTGGAGGGCATTTCAACAAGCCATCCAACACAAACCAACGGAAGATGCGGCTGAACCGATGCGGTATCGGACGGCGTTCTTAGGAATCGTGCTCGGCGGAATATTTCTTGTAGGGTTCGGGATGAGAGGGGGAATGGCACTGTGGATTGCCGTTCTGTTCTTCGCTGCCCACTTCCTGACAATAGCTATCGCCCTCACACGTATTCGCGCACAGATTGGTCTTTCGATCCATAATACGACCTCGATTGGACCGCACCACAGTTTGGTCAGTCTGATCGGTTCCCGCCGAATCGGTGCACGGAATCTCACATGGTTCTCTCTTTTCTTTTGGTTTAACCGAGACAATCGTAGCCACCCGATGCCCCATCAACTGGAAGCGTTCAAGCTCGCCGAGCGCAGCAACCTCGAATCAAAGGGATTATCCCGCTGGATGCTCGGCCTGATGGTCATTGCGATGCCGCTATGTATTTTGATGCTGTTGGATACGTTCTATAAACTTGGCGTGGACTCAGGAAGGGTAGGTGCACAAATTAATAGTTTTGGAGGTCGTGCCTACCGCTTACTCCACCGTTCATTCATCACGCCGCAAGACTCGCAGCCTGCACATATCGCCGGCATGGTAATCGGGTTCGGTTTTACACTCCTATTGGCGGCCGTTCGCGGGCGTCTGTTCTGGTGGCCGATTCATCCATTGGGCTATGGAGTTGCTTTCCACATTCACATGTTTTGGGCGGCTTTTACTATCAGCGCTATCGCCAAGTGGTCACTACTAAAATACGGAGGAATTGGACTTTATCGTAAAGCGGTCCCATTATTCATTGGGCTGGTGTTGGGAGACTTCACGGTTGGGAGCATTTGGAGCATCTTGGGAATTGCCCTAAACACACGCACGTACACGTTTTATTATTGATAGGATTAGCGCAGTTGAAATTCAGAGATTGGTAGTGGAGCGAGTCGTTGCCCGTTGCTTTACAATACGACATCGACGCATAGGGGTGCGAACGGCCAGCACAACGCACCATAAATTACGATACTACAATTCGAACCGCGTTGGCCCAAAATCGAACGATTGGCGTCATTCAATCGCGCATTCGAGCTTGCCAAAGCAAAGCATCCTCGTTTCCGCTTAAACTCTCCACCGTTCCAAGCGTCTATGTCGATAACCACGGTAAGCGTATCAGATGAACTACGCGTTCCGATGTACTCGTGGATCTCAATCAACATCCTCCCAAATGTTTAAATCCGATAATCTACACCTCAAAAATATGCGACGGAATTCTCGCCTTTGGACTAGGCATAGTTAGCCAAATCACTATAAACTCAATAAGGTGGATAAAATGACGGGACTGACTTCACTGACAATTTTGAACCTATTCGGTGCCATTGCCTTTGCACAGACGCCGCAGCCTATTGATCCGATGGAACAGGAGGTTACCCAAGGCGCGTTGCGGGTCAAAACCGAAGATGAGATTATGGAATGTCCGTTGAAGCACACAGATGTCAAGGCGAATATCTCCGGGTTCATCGCGCGCGTGACCGTGACTCAAACGTTTCACAATCCCTTTGACGAAAAAATCGAAGCGGTTTATGTGTTCCCGCTGCCGCATACCGCCGCCGTGGACGACATGACTATGGTTATCGGCGAGCGTCGAATTCTCGGACTGATAAAGCGCCGGGATGAGGCGCGCGCCGTCTATGAACAAGCAATCGAACAAGGAGCCACGGCAAGTCTGCTTGAGCAGGAGCGCCCCAACATCTTTACCCAGTCTGTCGGTAACATCAAACCGGGGGAGGAGATCCTCATCGAGATTTCCTATGTCGATGTTCTCAGCTACGACATGGGCACCTATGAATTTCACTTCCCGATGGTGGTCGGCCCCCGCTATATACCGGGCACTCCGACTTCCAAGAAACCGGATCTTCCGAAAGAACTCGAAGGGAAAGTTGGCGAAGTAGAGGACCCTGAGGTAGAAGAGCCAATGGAAGGGAATGACCCGTCGGGCACAGGCTGGTCCCCCGACACGACACGTGTGCCGGATGCCTCGCGAATCACACCGCAAGTGCTCAAGCCGGGCTATCGCACGGGGCACGATATCAGCCTTTCGGTGTCACTTGAAGCGGGGGTGCCGGTCAAGGACATCAAGATTGTTAATCATACAGCAATCCTTGAGCGGATTGGAGCCGCGAGCGCGGTAGCGCAAATCTCGACCGAAGATCCAATTCCAAACAAGGATTTTGTGATGAAATATGCTGTCGTCGGTGAAAAGCCGGAGATGGCAGTTTTGGCGCACTCCAAAGGACCTGAACAAGGCTATTTTATGCTCATGATTCAGCCGAAACTCGACGCAGAACTCGCCAAAGCCCCGCCGCGTGAGGTTGTTTTTCTCGTTGACATTTCCGGTTCTATGAGCGATGAGCCGATGGAAAAAGTGAAAGAGGCGATGCGCCACTTTTTCCGTCTAAGCAAGCCGAATGACTCTATTCAAGTCATTACGTTCTTCAACCACGCCGAGAAGCTGTTTGAGAGACCGGTGCCGGCGACGCAAGAAAATGTCAGCCGCGCCCTGAATTTCATACAACAGATTCGAGGCGGCGGCGGAACGGAGATGCTCAAGGGAATCAAATTGGTGCTCAACGAGCCGGTAGACCGGGAACGGGTGCGTATTGTGGTGATGCTCACGGATGGCTACATCGGCAACGAAGCTGAGATTATTGCAGAGGTCGGCAAGCGAGCCGGAGACCAGATTCGTTTTTGGGCAATCGGTATCGGTTCGTCGCCAAACCGCTTTCTGATTGACGGTGTGGCGAAACAGGGTGGCGGAATGTCCGGAGTCATTGAACTCAACACCGATCCGAGAGAGTTGGTGTCGCAGATTGTCGAACGGATTCATCGGGCGCAACTCGCGAAAATTCAGATCGACTGGAATGAACTATCCGTCAACGAAATCTTTCCTCGTCGAATCCCCGAGCTGTGGGCAGGCGGACCGGTCATCGTGTTTGGACGATACGCGGATGGCGGGAAGTCACGGATCAAGTTGACCGGCGTTGCGGAGGGGAAACCGCTCTCCTATTCACTGGACGTGACGCTCCCGCGTGATCAACCAAAACACGGCGTTCTCTCCAAGATGTGGGCGCGGAAGAAGATCGAGGACATCTCGGCACAGATGTACTATTCCGATACCCCTGAAGTGGTTGAGGAAATCACGCAGGTGGCACTTGCCTATCGTCTGATGAGCCAGTACACGAGTTTTGTCGCCGTGGATGAGAGCGAAGTACAACTCGCGAGTCGGAAGGCGAAACCGCCTCGACAAGTGCTTGTGCCGGTGCCGTTACCGGTCGGCGTCGAGTTTGATGGCATCTTTGGTGGAAATGTCGCACTTGAAGAGGAGGCGAGCGCTACATACATGCGATCACCTAACCTGGGGAGCATGGCTTATTCATATTCACCTGCTCCCGCAAAGGCTTCGAGTGGCGGGAGAGCGCTACGGCTGAATTATTCCTCACAATACGGTCCGCGAACAGTGACGAGGCCGAGTGTTGCGCGGCAACCAATGTCATCTTCTGCTTCCTTTTCGGCTACACCCACAAGAAAGGAGCCATTGAAAGCTGCTATGAGACCGCCAGTCATAAGTGAAACCAGCGCTCCCGGGGAAATTACTCGAATGCATCGGGTTGCCGCCGGGGATGAACTGGCACTACGCTTAGGAGAACATCGAGATTTGGAACGCGCCCGGTTCGATCAGTGGTCGATGGAGCGACGCGAAGATGCACAAAATGCATTGAAAGAGGCAAAAGAGCTGCAGAAACAGGGTGAATTCGAAGCAGCGCGACTTCGGTATCAGCACGTGTTGGGGCTACAAGCTGACATGTACGACGTCGATGACTCTCTGATTCAAGCAATTTTCGACATAACGGAGGAGATCGGTAAAAGATGCGCTGAAGCTTACCCGCGTTTAAACCGAAAACTTGATCTAGTTATTCGGAATCAATCGCTTGATGATGCTATTCGCACCGTCGTCGAAGCGGGCGAGTTCCAACTTAAACTCGTTCATGGTAGCTTGGAAGATGCCGCCGAATTACTGAATCTCCATGAACTTCGGGTGACGTATCTTGACTTGCGCTATGCCACGATGATCCAAGCGCTTGATTGGCTTCTTGCGCCGTACCATCTAACGTGGCAAATGAAAGACGAGGGCACAATTTCTGTCGGAGCATCGCGGCGTCTGCCAGCGCCTTCTGCGTGGGGATACGCTGTCGCTGACCTTGTAACACCTTCAGAGGGGGAGATTGACAATTCCAATTCGGAAGTTGACATCGAAAATGCACTGACAGATTTCCTTAGAGGAGTCAGAATCATCATTAACCAGGAGGAAGATTCCGGGTTCAAACCCGGTTCGGCGGTGTTGATTGATGCGGGGCGATTGCTCGTCTACGGGGAGTCGGACATCCACGCGCAAGTGACGGCTTTTCTCGAAGCATTGCGCGACGACAAACTCGATATCGTGAAGGTCGCTGGCCGAGACCTATCAGGCGAAGAGCGCGCAACGCTGAACGCCTTGCAGAAACTGACGGTAAAACGGTGGAAAATGCGTGCCAAAGCACGTGAAGACGCGGCGGCGGAGGTGTTGCGCGGATACGTCGAAAGAGACCTGCGTGAGGCACCTTGGCAGCTTTTGGCGGATGCGGTTCGGGGCAGTGTTAATCTTGAAGCCCTCACTACGCTTCAAGCGGCGTGGGACAGTACGCAGATTAGAGGGATGAATTCGCTGCTTGTGACGCGCGCCGCTTGGTGCATCGGCATGGCAGCGCGAACCGTTCCCGATGCTGACGAACTTACCATCCTTGCCGAGAAATCCCTCTCAACGGTAAATGCGATAAATGTACTGAAGCCTAAAGATCACGGCGGTTTCGCCCATCTCACCGCTCTATATGCCGTGTTACTTCATCAGAGTGGGGACGCGCTAGACAGTCAGGTCGACGATGCGATTAAGTCGCTATTGAAGGTGGACGAAAACTCCACGGACCGGAACATACGTCTCATAGCCCAAAGTTGGCTTTCACCCTCCACTGAAACCGATGCTTCTCTAATCGAGGCAATCTCGACGCATCAGATTGGCGGCGATGACAGCGTTCTCCTGACTAGCTTGGTTGCAAAACGCCGGGGCGGTCAGTTGTGGCAAACCTTCCGTGAGGAATTGCCATCTCTCGTTAATGCACAGCCGTTGAATGGTCATGTCGTGGTGCTCGTCAATCGGCTGGAGGCATCGCCACTATTGGCGTTTAGGACGAAATAACCACGAATTTGCTCGATAGTATTACCTTCGCCTGAATTTGGGTGTGCTAACGCGAGAAATGGAATGAGAGTGTCAAGAGAGCCCTGTAGGATCAATTCAACAGGGCTTTTTCTATTTTGAGATTTCTGCAGCTATCCGATAGTCTCGTTATCGCACAAGTCTCGGTGAAAACCTTAAATATGTGCACCATGAAGCAACGGGGACATGGTGGGTTCATGGACCGTTGATGGCGTATCAAAGTCCGGGAACAACCAGAGCTGGTCGCCCTCTGCCTCAGGGGGTTCAATGGACGGTTCGTCGAACGGTGTCGCCGGGTTCGTCCAGAGTTCCATCCCCTGCCCGCTCGGATAAAACGTACGGCTGCAGGGTCAAGTAACTCGGGCCATCCTTGGTACGCCCGGAGAAACGTCTCGGCAGTCATGTCCTCGGCGTCCGTCGGGTTTCCCAGTAGACGGAGAATAAACCGGTAAATGGCGTCAACATGCAACTCATGCGCTTCGATAAATGACACACCCACAAGTGATACACCTCGTTGGCTTCGCGTTCTCTGGGTTATATGACGAAATAGTCGGGACAAGGCACCGGAAATTCCACATAAATCAATTCCCCAATAACGATCACATTTGGTTTTGGAGTATACGAGGGCATATTCGTTTTGCAACGGGCGTGTAATGACAGGAGAAAAATTGGCGCTTTGGATCATCGCCGCTTTTGGATGAGTTTCACCTGTCGCCCTCCGGGGCTTTAGTGAGGATCCCTCGCCATTACTATACACCCGCCGCGCCGCTGGCGCTTTCAAAAACGGTCAAGCCACTTTTCGCCCCTGTCCGGACAGTCATTGATTATCTGTTTGCACTAAATTGGGGAAATCTGTTGATTGACTCATGTAGATGCGATATACTGTCTACACGCGATTTCTGATGAACGTTCGAGGTGAATTGTTATCATGATGAAATTAGGGACGATGTCTCTGAATCTCAGGAATGTTACCGCTACTGAATTTGCGCGGATTGTATATGAACTCGGCTTTGATGTCATCGAACTGCATACAAGCGCTTTTGAATCAACAGATGTCGGATATCTTCGCGAACTGAAAACGGGGCTAATGAAAAAAGGGCTGCCGCTCGGCTATATCGGGATTAGCAACGATTTTGGGCGTCCGGTCGATGAACATCCGGAGCAGATTGCGTTAATCAAAAAGTGGATCGATGTCGCTGATTTCATGAGTTGCCCGCTCGTACGAGTCTTCGGCGCCTATATACCTGAAGGCTGCGAAGATGAAGAAACTCTCTGGTCACCGATGATTGCCGGCTTCCAAGAGGTCGCCGACTATGGTTACGAAAAGGGCATCTTCGTCGGTTTGCAAAATCACAATCACAACAATGTAACCCGTACCGGTGATGATTTGCTGCGTGCCCTTCGAGAAACCGATCGTCCCTTTTTTTCCCACGTCCTAGACACGGGACAATACGCTGGATCGCCCGGCGCGAGCGGTCATCGGGGTTCATCTCATCCCGATTACGATTGCTATGAGAGTATTGCGAAAACGGCGCCCTACGCCGTGTATGTGCGCACGAAGTTTTATCGCATCGACAGCGGCGTCGAGGAATGGCTCGATTATCCGCGGATTATTGACATTTTCGTCGAGGTCGGTTACAATGGAACCCTCTCCGTCGTATACGAAGGGGAGTCCGACGCCATTAATTCTATGGAAAAAGCGGCGAAGCATTTACGGACCATAATTAATGGTTTCTAGCTGAGATTACACCGCATATTCCCAAGCATATAAACACGGTACGGACCGTCGAATTACGAGAACGTTGGGCAAGTGAAAGCGCTCGAATCGTGCAGGATAAAACCTGGTTTACCATTGACGGCACATTAGAGCCTATTGACTTCTCCGGTCCGAGTTTTTTCCGGTTTCCGCTAGACCTAGCATAGCTTGTCGTGAACCGTTATTCCAATCCCGGAGACTGGGTACTCGACCCATTCTGTGGGTTTGGGACTACCTTGGTGGCTGCGCAAAATCTTGGGCGTCAAGCAATTGGGTTCGAGAAGAACCCGCAACGTGGTGTTTTTGCCGGCAGACAGGTGGTGCCTCCAAGCCGTGTTCTCATCAAAGACTGTCGTAGCATCTCGGAACACAAGTTACCTCGTATCGATCTCACCGTCACAAGTCCGCCTTATTTGAGTCTTCGCGAGGACGTGACCGAACAACCCGTACAAGAGTATGTGAACGACCTTGTCAATATCTTTGAAGCAATCCGCAGAACGATGAGACCTCGAAGCAGGGCTGTTATCGAATTGTCCAACGCACGCCAGGAGGATGGCTTTCGGCCGACGTTGTGGGAAGCGGGACGAGCACTTTCTGAACTCTTCTGCCTTGAAGATGAGTTGGTGAGATGCAACACAGGGGAAGAGTTTGCCGCGCCCGGCTACGATCATTCTACATTGCTCGTATTTCGGATTGACTAATTGGGTCTGTTTGCGTCGACCGGTACTGTTAGTCGGATTGTCACAATCACGCCGAGAAATAGATCCAATATATTGGCAAGTATCCCGAACACCGAGGTTTTGTGCCTAAGTAAACGAGTCATAATTGAAAAGGGAGAGACGCGGTCGAGTTTCCAAGTCTGAATCATAAGGTCCCGACTGCATGATTTATATGAAGCTACTCATTATCAGTTCATGGAACGAAGATCAATTAGACGAGATCAAGAAGACGTTTCCCCAAGTACAATTCGTCGCCACTGGTGACCCGGATGAAATTCTGCGCGAGATTTGCGATGCCGAGATCGTGTTTGGGGGAATCACACGGGAGGCATTTCTGGCGGCAAAACGGCTTAAGTGGATTCAAAATACGGGCGCCGGAGTAGACAGGTTGGCGCCGATTGCAGAACTCGCAGAAAGCGACGTGATTGTCACGAACACCCGCGGCGCCCATGCCGCGACAATCGCCGAGCACACGTTCGGTTTGCTGATCAGTCTGACCCGCAATCTGCCGCAGTGTTTCCAAGCACAGCAAGACCACAACTGGCATGTACGATTTGACAAGCCTATGGTAGGATTAACCGGCTTAACCCTCGGAATGGTCGGACTGGGCAACATCGGGCGTGCAATTGCCAAGCGGGGTCACGCTTTTGATATGAACGTCATTGCGATTGACGCACATGAGGTGGCTAAACCCGATTATGTGGCGGAACTGAGGTTATCGGATGGATTGGATGACCTGTTGCGGCAATCCGATGTTGTAGCGGTAGCGACACCTCGAACACCGCAAACGAAGGGAATGCTCGGAGAACAGCAACTAGGACTCATGAAACCTTCAAGCTACTTGCTGGTCGTGTCGCGGGGTGGAATCGTAGATGAGGACGCATTGGCACGCATGCTGAACGAGGGGCGTCTCGCCGGCGCCGGATTGGATGTGACCGCCACAGAACCGTTGCCGGAAGACAACCCGCTATGGGATGCCCCGAACCTGCTAATAACGCCGCACTGTTCCGGGGGATCCGCCTTTACCTCCGCTAACGTTATGGCTATTTTTCAAGAGAATTTGTGCCGCTATCTTGCCGGGGAACCACTCACGAATCTGGTCGATTTGAAATTGGGATACTAACTCGTCAACGTTGAGACATTGATGTCCCTTTGTTCCGAAAAATTAGGGGCGATCATATTTGCAAAAATTTCGTATTCAAACAATTTGCTATCTTGACGAGAGGACCTGTGTAATTCAAATTGTAGGGAGTAATGATTGTTATTCCCTACAGCAATCCTGTGACATGAGACCTTCGTAAAATACGATTATTTCTTTTTTTTTGGCAGACCCATCTATGTAGTTACCGTTGCCTAAGCCGTTACCCATGCTTGGTCGGATGCCGTGGCATCACCGAGGCGGTTCCAACAATGTACAACAACAAAGACACTCATATCACTCATTTATTCAAGCGTCTAGGTTATTGAATTCATACTTGGAAGGATGATTATCGTGTTAAGAAAATCAATGAAGATTCGCGAAAACGCCGAAATCACCGTCATCGATGTCACCGAAGACCTTGGAAATCATGTGGCTGTAGAACTCAAACAAACGCTCGAGGCTCAAAACGCCTTGAAGATTGTCATGAATCTCAGCGAGGTGAAACATATCAGCAGCACGGCGATAGGCGCCCTGGTAGGCGTGGCAATGCGGCTCCGACGAAGAGGCGGCGATCTGAAGGTGTACGGCCTTCGAGACAATATAATGCGAGCTTTTGATTTGGTAGGTGCTTCAGGGATTGTCGAGATCTTTTCGACGGAAAGTAGTGCGGCTGCCGCGTTCTAGTGTGATGAGGAGGGCATTTATGTTGGGCAGTGCCCACCCTACAAACGGGTAGCACTTGTATTACCGACGTTTGGACGTGTCAAATGAATTTGGACGAAAGGAGACGACTCAACATTGGAATCACTAAAGAAATCGGTTCAATCTGTCATCAACGACGGACGAATAGGTAGCCCGGTGTTCGTGCGTTGCATGTTGCAATCCCCTAACGCGGAAGAAGATACCGTTAGAGCTAGCGCTGCACTGGCTAATATTACGAATGCCTGGATGCCGTCATCACCCGAGCAGATCTATGCGCAACAGAGTCCGGATGGGACTCAGTCCACGATGATGATAAAATACGCGGGTGGGCAGACGGCTCTGCTCAGCGTGAATCGCGTCGCAGCCAATCAGGAGGAATCCATAGACTTGGCTCTGGTCGGAAATAAAGGGGCAATTTATCACGAAACTCCGCGTGGACAGTATCGGTTGATGAGAGCCTCGATTCAACTTGATGACGAGGGCAATTTCTCTGATCTGATTGGTCAGGCGATTGCGTCGGGAGAACCTGTAAACTTGAGGAGTGGGGAGTAACATGGACAGTCAAGAGAAGTACGGTGTATTAATCATCGGCGGAAATCGATCGCATCAGGAAGGCTATTCGCGCACTTTCGCCGCGGACCCGCGATGTCGACTCATCGCGTCGGCAGATGAGCGAGATGCGCCACCCGATCGTGTTGAGTTGAATCGCGCACTTGCCGAAGAATTGGACATTCCTTACATACCGGACTTGGAAGAGGCGTTGGCGCGAGACGACGTGCATATTGTTTGCTCATGTGTAGAGACCGAGCGGCGCGGGCGCGTGGGCGCTCGGTGTGCGGAGGCGGGGAAGCACGTCTATCTGGACAAACCGCTTGCGTTGAACCCCGAAGACGCGGCGAAGATTGTAGCGGCGGTGAAGCGAGCCGGCGTCCGCACCCAGATGTACTCTAACATTCACGATCCGGCGGCGCAAGCCGCGCGGCAGGCGTTGAATCGCGGGGACATCGGCGAACTTCGCGCCATTCATTGCGATGTGGTTTTTGCCAAGGGGCACCCGGGGTCTGCGCCGGTGGGCACCAGGCGCGTAGAAAAACCTAGTGTGGAACGTTACACCTTTGTCGATGCCAAGCGGGAGATGTTTGACATCGGCGTCTATGCCGTCGCTATGGTGAACTGGTTGACTCGCAAGAAGGTAAAGACTGTGTACGCGAATACCGGCAATTACTTCTTCAAGGGACACTTCGATCGCGATGTGGAGGATTTCGGAGTAATAGTGTTAACATTGGAGGACGGTGTTACCGCGACGGTCGCCGGTGGTCGATTTGGATGGCTGAGTCACCCTCAAGGCGGTATGCGAGGGTTGCACCTGGTCGGGACGCGGGACACATTGACATTTGATCCTTCTAAATCTCATCTGGAAGTTTTCGCCGATGAACCCGTTTTTCAGCCGCCACCGCCTCATCCCTTGGATCCGACGGGAATGTGGGGAAGTACCCAAACCGAATCCACCGGACCACCGAAACGACAATGGGTTTCCGTTAATGACGCGCAGGGTCGAGACGAAATTGCCTCGTTTGTCGACTGTGTCGAAAACGGTGTGGAAAGTGAAATGAACGCCGAAATGGCGGCACCGTCGATTTCGGTAATTACGGCGGCGTTTCAGTCGGCAGCAACCGGGAAGGTTGTGGAGCTCGGCTAACGAATTCTTGGAAATCCGGGCAAAGCCAATTTCAATTTCTACCCCGTGGACAGATGGGGACATCGTAGGAGGAGTTATGGTGCGTGTTGTATTGGTTACAGTCGCAATGGTGTGTGCAGCGGTTACCCAAGTTTCCGCAGGGCAAATGGAAGATGTCGTTTACCTTGAGAATGGAGGCATCGTGCGGGGAACGATTCTGGAGCAGATTCCTGACAAGTCGTTGAAGATAAAGCGGGGGGACGGCAAAGAATTCAAGTATAGGATGCGCGATATTGTGAGAATTACAAGGGAGCCCGTCCTAGGTTCGCGAACTTTTATCCAGAAGAAAAACCCCATGGTAGCGCTAGGCTTGTCGTTTCCGATCGTGGGCTCCGGACAATTCTACAATGGAGAGTACACGAAGGGGGTCGTGCAAATGGGTGCGGCAATCGTAGGTCTGGGGCTTGTACTCAGCGCGGGTGGCGACAACGTGGACAGTCCTGAGGGAAATCTTGACGCAGATAAGGACGATTGGAGGAGTATCCCCGGGTATGTGCTTTTCGTCGGAGGGGCAATTTGGTCTCTGATTGACGCACCGATGTCAGCCAACAGAATCAACCGGCAGAATCGACTGGCGTCACACGGGCATTTGATTGAACTTGATGGTGACCGAGCCACTGCTGGAATCGACCCCGTAACCTCGTACAAGAGATTGGGAACCCTGTTCACCCTTAGGTTCTAGGCGGGATATTTTCGCATAGGACTATAATACTATCTTCCTAGAGTTGGCGATTTTAAGCGCTAACAAATAGCGTCAACCGGGGCTTTCCAATGTGCGGGAGGGACATCCTCATCGTCCCTTTTTCCCATCGGATGATCGTTAGAATCCGATTCGATACAGGAACTTGATGTTGCGTCCCGGTTCCGGCATAACCTCTTTGATTCTTGAAAGGTGTTGCCGGTATTCCGTGTCGAGAAGGTTCTCAATAGCGAATACGAGCTGATGTTGAAGCCCCCAAACCGAGTACATGTATTGGTATCCCAGATCGTACGCTATGTATCCGTCCGTAGGTTCCTCAAACTCGCTCAGTCGGTGCTGAGAATCTGAGAATCGCGCCGTCAGGTGAAAGTTCGACGATTCAGTCACGTATCGGAGCGATAATTTTCCGTTGAGGGGTGGGATCCGTTCGATGGGCATTTCACTGTCCTTTAAAGTCCCTCTAACGTGGCTCATGCGAACCTGCACATGCACGCGTGGAACAATCTCGACGTCAACGCTTATCTCGGCGCCGTTGAGAACGGCATCCAGTCCCGTGTACTGATAAATCCACAGCCACCCCGCGGCGCCGCTTCCCCACTCCTTCTCACCGGTGTTTGCCGGAATAAGGTAACCGTAAATTTGATTGCTAAAAACGGCTAAGTCCGCTCTTATCCGATTTCCCGAATAACGTAAAAACGCCTCCGTTCCCCAACCGTTCTCGGTGCCGAGTTCAGAGTTTCCGATCTCGTAGGAGTAAGCTGCAAGGTGGGGTCCATCCGAAAAGAGTTCCTCGATTCCCGGAGCGCGAAAGGTCTTCATCATCGTTGCGCCCGCCTTCAAATCGCCGGTCCAATGGTAGATGCTCGACACTGCGCCTGACACGCCCCCGAAGTTTCGGCGTCGTACCGTTCCCGCCTTGGTCACGGTGCCCGTCTTGAATGGTTCAACTCGCTTGAAGTCGTAGCGTACCGCACCTTGCAGCGTGAAGTCGCTAACCTTCCTCTGATTAAAGTAGAAGCCCGCGATAGAAATCTCCCGTGTGTGCGGCGTCCAGTAGAATCCTCCGGTCGAATGATCGCGATACTCGCTCCACACTCCGGCTATGGCGTCATCATTCAGATGAGCCAGCGCGGACACATTGGTGGTCAACGCATTAAACTCGACGCCGAGCC
>JAPPIK010000039.1 GCA_028820655.1 Candidatus Poribacteria bacterium
TTATAGAGGCTGGTGCGCGGGGGAACTCTATCGCGCTCGCTATCCACTCGCTTGAGGGATTTCTATCGCGCTCGCTATCCACTCGCTTGATTACCCTACTATGGCTGAATCGCGACCTGGAGAAGATCTCTATCGTCCTCGTTATTCACTCGGTTGATCTCCTACAGCTGCTTATAAAGGCTGGTGCGCGGGGGAGCTCTATCGCGCTCGCTATCCACTCGCTTGATTACCCTACAACTGCTAAGTCGCGACCTGGAGGTCGCTCCTACCAAGCCCTACGACTATGCTATACCCAATATTTCCCGCGCGTCGTCGGGTGATGCGACTTCGCGCTGGAGTTGCCGTATCAGATTGGCGGCGACTTCGACCATCTCGGCGTTGCTCTTGAGCAGAACTCCGCGCCTCAGGTAGATATTGTCCTCGAAGCCGACGCGGACGTGCCCGCCCAGCAGGATGCCCATGGTAATCATCGGCAACTGCGTCTTACCGACGCCCAAGACGGACCAAGGGATGCCGGGAGGCAACTGGTTCTGCATCATCAACAGATTCTCGACCGTCCCGTCGATTCCCCAGCGGACGCCCATGCAGAACTGAACAAAGGGCGGATCTTCGAACAACGCTTGGTCGATCAGATCGAGCGCCTGCCTCATGTGGCCCATGTCAAAGACCTCAATCTCGGGTTTCACACTCATCTCGCGCATCCGCCGCGGGGCAACTTGGTTCCATTCGGGGGAATTGATGAACGCGCCGCGCATGGTGTTCATGGAGCCGACATCGAAGGAGCAGATTTCCGGGCGCAACTGTAATGGCTCGAGACGTTCCTCAATGACGTTTTCGCCCTTGATGTTGGCGCCGCTGGTCGTCAGATTGATGACGATATCGCACTTCTCCCGAATGCGTTCCACCACCTCTTGGAAGAGTTCGAATCGCGAGCATACGATTCCGGTTTCGGGGTCGCGCACGTGGATGTGCGTAATCGCCGCGCCCGCCGCACAGCATTCGATTGCGGCGTCGGCTATCTCTTTCGGCGTGTAGGGAACGGCGGGATTCATTTCTTTGGTGGGTCCGCCGCCCACGACCGCGACGGAGATGATTGTTTTGTGCATGGTCATCCTTCCCTTCACCGTTACTGCGGTATGCCGCGGCACTTCATTTCACCGGGAGAGGCGCTTTGAGTTTTCCCCAAAGCGCGGGGAGTTTGCCTAACGGGGTGACGGCGGCGGACGGGATAGTCCTTTTGAGGATAAAACCGCCCGTTCCTCCCGCCCAAAGGGCTTGCGTCACTTGATGGTATCCGATGTAGGTGGGCCAATTGGCGCTTTTCGATACCCAATGCCAATCGTCGAAGTCGTGCACCGAATATGCGCCTTCCCATTCCAGTTGCCAGGTTTCGCCATTGTCCGCCGAATAGAAGATTCCCTCACGCGTCTCATTGGACGTGGCTTCAAGCGGCCGCCCGCGTCCCCCTACCCAAACGCCGTTTTCATCGGCATACACCGCCCAATACATACCTGAAAGCTTGAGTTGCCAGGAGCGTCCGGCATCGTCCGTGAAGTAAGCACCGCCTTCGCGGTTGGTAACCAACCATCCGCGCGACTCGTCCACGAAATCGACGTCCGTAGTGAAAGGACTGTCGGGAAACGGCCGGTCAGTCATGGGGTTGTCTACGAATTCCCATGTTGCGCCGCCATCGACGGTATGATAAATCCATCCGCTATCAGGTACAATCCAGCCGACCTGGGGATCAAGGAATTCTATATATCTCGGCGCGCGTCGCGTACCATCTACACCTCTATGTCCGACATGAACTGAAAGATAGACATGCACTTGACATTTCCAGGATTCCCCTCCGTCGCGTGTTGAGCAGAGAATATTTCCGGCCAGCGGTTTCCCAACTGGGAAGCCAAACTCATTCCATCTCCTGCGCCAATCACCGGAGATAGACAGATACCAGCCATGTTGATTATCCACAAAATAGGTGCCGCGGTCGTAAGCCCGATGGTTCTCTTCAAGAGGACCTTCGGGCACTTCGTCTCCAATTCGGATGAGTTCGGTGACCTTCCCGCTGCGCAATTGCCATGTCAATCCGCCATCCGCGCTATGATAGTATTCAATATCGTCAAGTAAATCCGGGTAACCCCTCCAATGAATTGGGGCTAAAATCCGTGAGCCCAGTCTTGGAGAAGAAAAATATATCGGAAACTCGTTGGCATCGTCATGCGGTTCTACCTGCTGCCAACTTTGCCCACCATCGGAGGTGCGCAGGATCACATTTTGCTCCCTCCTGCCGGTATCCCCATCGGCGTGTATCTCAAAACCTTCCCCTTCCGCCCAGCCGGTGTCGGCGTCCATGAAATGAATCAATTCCACGCCCCACGCCATCTCCGGGATCACGGGAGGCTGCATCTCAACCCAAGGGGACGCGGCGCTGGCTGGCAGCATCGAGAAGCTAGCGATGTACAACAAAGCGATTGCGATGACTAGGGTTGAGGCGCAGGGCGGCGGCAATTGCTTGATGGACATGAGGTGTTCTCCCGGAGGAGAGATTGATGTTGGCGTTACCATTGGTCACAGCATATCAGGTTTGCTCTTTAGAATCAAGGGTATTCATCGGTTGATCCGATGAAATGAAGGTCGGGATTTGCGCGTGGGGAGGTGTTGTGATACACTATCATGGGGCGGGCGGCAAGGCGGGATTGGCGTCGCGCGAATCGAGCCTAGAGGCTTTAATCGATCAAAAAGGACAATGCATTCATCTGGGCGAGGAGGAAACGGAATCATGAAATATCCTAAAGTTGCGCTGATACTGGTGCTATTGGGCGTCTCGAATCCGGTTCTTGGCGATCCACAGATTGCGTTTTATTCAGACCGCGAGGGCGGTACGCCCGGAGGATATGATTTTTGGTCGGTTTTCGTCATGAATCCCGACGGTTCCAACCCCGTCAACCTGACCAAGCGGATTGGCGTAGACACGTTGCCATCAAGGTCGCCGGATAAATCGAAATATCTCTTTTGGACAGAACACGATCGGCAACGAGACATCTTTATGATCGACCCCGATGGTTCCAATCTTTTGAATCTTACGAATGACCCCGGATCAGACAGTTCTCCGCGCTGGTCGCCGGATGGGAGGCGGATACTTTGGAATAGGTGGCCGCCGGGCGGACTTGGAGGCGCTGAAATATTCGTGATGAATACCGACGGATCCAACCCGCACAACTTGGGGCGCGGCATTAGACCTAAGTGGTCTCCCGACGGGAGCATGATTGGCTTTACGCTAGACGGCAGACAGGATAATGCTCTCGTAATGAATGCAGATGGCGGCGGCCGGCGGCAGGTGACCGATGAACTTTTTCCCACGAGGTTTATTTCGTGGTCGCGCGACGGAACAAAGGTCGCCTTTGATCATAGAAAACCTTTCGGATTTGTACAGAATAAAGTCTTCATCGTGAACGTTGACGGAACCGGTTTGTTCGAACTCACCAAGGACGTACCCGAGGTTGACTGCTACGGCGGCGCTTGGTCGCCGGACGGAACGAAGATCGCAATTACATCAACCGGCGGCATCTACGTCTTGAATTCAGACGGCACAAATCCGATTAATATTACGATACACCATGACAATCGCTGGGGTGTTGGCCCTCGCTGGTCTCCTGATGGAACAAAAATTATGTACGAGATAACGGAGTGGATCGGCGACATGCATCACGGGGAGATTTACATCATGAATTCCGACGGCTCCGATCCGATTAATATCACGAATCACCCGGCGCATGACTGCTGCGGCGTGTGGTGGGTCAACCCCTCTTCGACATTGGTTGAACCGCAGGAGAAACTAATTGCGACTTGGGGAGAGATAAAGGCGGTGGGCAGTAGCCAGTGACCGGTGGGGAAGGGCAGAAAACGGGAAAACGTGGAGCCGTGTAAGGGGATAGGCGGAGGGATTGTCTGAATCACGGATTACGCGGATAAGGGGGAACTCTACGGGATTTCTATCGCGGTCATTATCCATTCGCTTGATCCCTGCCGGAGCGGGGAATCGCGACCTGGAGGTCGCTCCTACAGGGAGTAGAAAGAATTGTGTGCATTGCATTTCTATTCACATGGCACTCCGCTGGAGTGCGGGAATTGGGATGTCTGTTTTCTATTGACATGCCGCTCCGCTGGAGCGGGGAGTCGCGACCTGGAGGTCGCTCCTACAGGGAGAAGAAAGAATTGTGTGCATTGCATTTCTATTCACATGGCACTCCGCTGGAGTGCGGGAATCGGGATGTCTGTTTTCTATTGACATGCCGCTCCGCTGGAGCGGGGAATCGCGACCTGGAGGTCGCTCCTACAGGGAGAAGAAAGAATTGTGTGCATTTCTATTCACATGGCACTCCGCTGGAGCGGGGAATCGCGACCTGGAGGTCGCTCCTACAGAGAAGTTGATTAGTACTACAATTGCTTATAAAGGCTGGTGCGCGGTGCGCACCCTACATATAGCTATGGCGACCTGGAGATCGCTCCTACAAAGGCTGGTGGGCGGGGGATCTCTATCGCACTCCCTATTCAGTCGCTTGATTCCACCCTACAACTGCTAGGTTGATCGGAGCTACCGAGACTTAGCTTAGCTGGCGCGGTTGGAGACCGCGCCTACCGTGAGTGTTGGGTGTCGGCGGCGCCCCGTGCGGCGAATTGCAGCAGTTCGGCAACGCGCTGTGTGTCGCCTCGATCAGCCGCTTCGTTAATCGCGAAACGGAGAACCGCCTTTACATCGTCCGGCGCCGCCGCCGTCCCCGTCTCAAACTGTTCCCGATACTCGTCAAAAGATTCCGATTCTTCTCCAGCCTCAATCGATTCTTTAAATTTTTCGAACCTGTCCGAACCCGGCGGGAGTTTGGCTACGCTTTCCGCGATTTCCCGGAGCGTACCCGCCGCCGTTTCGTTCCATCCGCCGGATGAACCGAACACCTTGTCGCCCAAATCGGTAATTTGGTCAATCTCCGCGGATGTCAGTTCAACGCCGTCAAAGATTGACGTATCGGCGTTGTCTTCATCCTTGGTGCCACCGGCGTCTCCCGTCAACCTCCCCCTTTTCCCTTCAATCATCTTCACTCCCGTTTCGTCTCCGATAACTCCGGATTTCACCGCCGCATCCACGTCGCTCGCAAACTCCAAGAGCTTGTCGATCTCAATGGGTTCGACGCCTGAACCCGATTCGTCGGGTAATCCATCTATCGCTCGCAGTCCCGACTCATAGCGTCCCTTATTTTCCTCCGGCGTGTCCCCCAGCAATCCTCGATCATACAGATTCTTCCACCGATCCGTCTTCCGTTCCCGTTCCGTCTCGTCAAGCTCCGTTTTTGTCTCCGAGGGCGTCTCCAAATCAATCCCGATTCGCTTCAGGATTGCCTTTTCAAACCCTTCGGCTTTTTCCGTATTCCCGGTCTTTTCGGCTCTATCCAGCAGATCCCGGAGAACCTCCAAATCCGTTTTCTTCGTTTCGCTTTCTTGGGTTAACTTGTGTTCGGATGTTTCGCGCTCTCGAGTTGCGGCTTCCTCCGTCCATAGATCCTGAATCTCTTGGAGCCGCACGCGCTTTTCGTCGAGCAACCGCCCCGCGAGCTGTTTCTCGCGGTCCGTCTCTGCTTGATGTACCATCACCTTGGCTTCGAGATAGGCGCGTATTCCGGCGGCTAATCTACGGACCGCGTCTATCCCGATGTGTGCACCGATTGGCGGTTGGTAGGATGTGGTCTGAGGGTCGTTTCTTTGTGTGTTTGGCATGAAATACCTCCGTATTAGGAGTTTCTATTGACATGGCACTAAGCTGCAGTGCGACGAGCCGCGACTTGGAGAACGAGGGACTTCTACGGGATTTCTATCGCGGTCATTATCCATTCCCTTGATCGTTCGCTATTCGCTGACTTGAGCACTCGCTGTCCACTCGGTTGATGGATTTCTATCGCTGTCGCTACTCGGTCGTTTGATTCCCATGATTCCACCCTACAATAACTCCACAAATGGGACACGGCGTGTGACTACTACACAAAAAGCCCGTCGGCGGATGTCTGTAGAAAGAAGTGTCTCGTGACTAGTTGCCAGCGCGCCGTGAACGCCGGGAGATTTTCTTGGCGTTACGGACCACTAACCACTGCGCACAAGTCACCGGACTTCAGAGACTTCCACTAACGGGCTTGTCTGGATACGATATTCGGTTGAATACGGTGCGAACTGTCCAGGACACGGCAAAGCCTTGGCGGCACGGGTTACGGCGCACGGCGCGTACCTACGACCACCAGTTCCAGTGCGGTTCGCGTTGTGTCACGTGCGGCTGCGAAGTGGACGAGTGCCATCGGGGGCAGCCAACGTAATTTTAACATGTCGGGGCGGGTTTTTCAATCGTCAGAAATTTTTCCAAACATTGGAAAGACAGTGGAAAAACAGTGGTCAGTGGCTAGTGGAGAGTGGAGAGTGGAGAGTGGGGGAGGGGAAAGGGAGGAAGATTGGAAGGGGAGGGGGAAAATGCTGTGGCCAGTTGCTGGTGACCAGTGGTCAGTGGAAGAATACGGGAGGACGGGAAACAGAAAAAGGCCCGCGAGCGGGGCGGTTATGGAGGCGAAACGTTGTCCGCTAGCGGGCTTTGCTTGGTGTTGCACACTGCCGTATAGGAGTGTGCATCTAGCTTGTTTTTATACACGTTAAAAGGTGTATGGCTTCATAGACGGGATTGGTTTTTGAAGGTTTACGAGAGGGAAAATAAGGGTTACGTGAAATTTCAGGTTTGTGCTAGTCTTCGCCGGGACGAAGTGTCCATCCGTTGATTGTGGCAAGTCGCGCTAGAGCGACCCGAAGCAGATGAAAGGCGTTCTCTTGTTTTGTCTTTGAACCTAGATATTCAGGACGTACGACGATTTGAGCGTGCGCCGGGTTCTGTTCTAGCGGGGCATACTCGACATCTACCTTGTGCTCAACAGATGTTTCGTCAACACGTGTAGTAACGTCGCCTATGGCGCGAACCTCGGCAGTCAAGAGAGTAACAATTCCATCGGAAACATTTAGTTTAGAAAGCACCGGATTAAATTCGAGCAAGCTAGCTCTGTCTACTGACGGTTTCTTGTTTCTATCACGAAAAGCGTTGGATCTGATCTTGAGCCTTCCGGTAGAATCGTACGTGTACTCGTTTTCACGGAGTTCTCCACGGACACTTCGATACAGGCGCTCCTCGTTCGATATCGTTTCCTTATCTTGCATCTAGTAGCCAGTCCCAAACGCTTAGATAGTTCTCCATTCCAAGAATATCCACATGCATCTCATTTTCGATGTTTGTACCCCATACCTTTATGTATACTGCTTCTTGCTCCCGGATTATGAAATGCAGCTCCCGCTCGCCGCTGTACCATTCTGTAGTAATATGTCCATCCTCATCGCTGGTGATGAATGGATCTATCCAGGGCCGGGAATTGGAAATGACGGAGACCAAGAGTTGATTGAGGAGATGCTCGGCGTAAGCGAGACTCAGCGTATTCGGGCGTTTCGAGCCGTAGCCATCCCAGTCATCTCCACGATGGCGTATAGAGTGCAACTGCTGGTACATCTTCAGGCGGAAGGACCAGATTCGGTATGCGTCGTCGAACAGAAGAGAAGAATCGACATTAGCTACGGTCTGTTCGCGCCAATGGAGTGTTAAAACGCGCTCTTGCTCGTTTCCTCGAGTTGTGCCGCGATCAGTGACAGGTAAACTGAATTTCTCGATAGGCCCCTCAATTCTCTGATGGACGTGGTTCTCCCATCGCGGCTCGAAATTCGTCGGTGATGCTCCACTGGAAGATGTTCCAGATGTGCTGCTTGAAAGTGTCGCAACGGGCAAGGACATCACTTATTCCTCTCGTTTTGTTTTCAGAATAACAATCAATGTCGATCAGATAGGACATCTTGTTTGGTACGTGCCGTAGTCCAAATGTTCCAGACGCGTTGAAATACAGGTGAGACACGGTTACCTTTACGTCTTCATCGGCAAATCGAGAAACTTTCTGCAAATTGTCAATGTCGCTTGCGATGTGCGTCTTTAATTCGGGAAAAACGTGATTTGGAACAAAGCTTGCGACGCTGTCTTGCATGTTAGGCAGAAAAACTTCGTTGGCAATATCCTGATATCGAAGTCCAATTCGCGAAAAATAGGACGGTTCGTAGATCTCACTGAATGTCTGTAGCGCGTTCTCTAATCTGCCGCGAAACTCAATGTAGTTCTCGTAATTTCCGTTGCAAGACACCGCAAGAAAGTTCTTCGATAGGGACAACTGCCAATTTCTATCTTCGGAATAAAAGTGAAACACTTGCTCGGCGGTGATTAACTGCTTTAGCTCATTTGGCGCGTTAGGCGGTAACGCGGGAATAGTTGAATCGGTTTCCGGGTATCCGTCTCTTCTGACTCTGTCCTGAAATTGGACAGGCGCTTCGTGCGAGATTTTGAGTATGTCTGGAAAGCGCGCTTGAAAGACAACGTTAAACAGGGTGTTGTTTTTGTATTCAGTTCTTTCAAATTGATCAAAGTGCATGGCATACGCTCCGCAGATAAAGGGTCGCAATCCTCGTATGGAAAGGATCGAAAGGTACTAAATCCGCAACAGTTAGTGAAGCTGACAGCACCCATTTCAGACCAACGGATTTTGATTATCTCACAGATGGATAGCTATGTCCAGTCAAAACAGCGCCGACGAGTTCGCGCTTGGCGGGTGATTGCACCAACTGGTGCCTTAATTGATTAGCATCTTGCGGGCATTGATGTGCCGAATAGCATCGGGAGGATTTCTTCGATTAAGTGTTCGTCGTCTCTCTAATAGAAACGAATAGTGTTATCATACCGTTTACGGAAACCCTGACCAAGACGAGACTGTGGTCAGTGGTCAGGAAGAGACAGTGGAAAAACAGTGGTCAGTGGCTAGTGGAGAGTGGGGAAGGGAAAGGGAGGAAGATTGGAAGGGGAGGGGGAAACTGCTGTGGCCAGTGGCCAGTGACCAGTGGCCAGTGGTCAGGAAGAGACGTGGCTAGTGGGCAGTGGAGAGTGGGAATAGTCTGAATCACGGATTACGGGGAGTTCACGGAGGGAGATCGGGGGAGGAGGGCATGTTGGGAGGGAGGGTGAGAGGGTTGTAGGACTGCGCCGGATTTACTTTATCTCGATTTTCGTCTCGCGCTTGGTTATAATTTCGTCGCGGTTTGTGAAGGCATTCGGGGGCATGCCGTATGGTTGTCGAGCAGAGGCACGCGCTCTCTTTTTTCCTCTGGCGGCTTTGCATCGTAGTCGTCACTCGAGAGTACCGTATCGATGGGCTTTGCGCGCATTGTGCGCCGCGGCGCGCCTTTCGGATAACGCGTTCACCGTGCGCGCAACGAATATCGCTTCACGAGGAATTGCCATTCCGTTCGCCGAGACGCCCCACGGCGATATACGGGTGGATTGCAATCTCTATGGCTAGCGACCGGTTGAATGGCATACTCTAAACTTTTGCCGCCGCTCTGCGGCAGCCATGATATCGAACCTGCCGCTGCAGCCTGCAACTGATGCGAATTGATAGACGCCAGTGGGCAGACATAGCGTATTAGGCAACCGGCGAAAAGGGAGGTTTTAGGATTTGCTACGGATAATTTGGTCGGCGATACTAACATGACGAAGGGAGAGCGGCCATGCAACATCGATTCGATGAAATAACTTGCAATAGCCTGAAGGTAGTGAATTCGGATGACGAATTGGTGGCGGGTGTCGGAGCGGACATCCGCGGATTACAGTCGACGGCAACGGAAGGGTTTGTGTCTATAATGAAGTTGGGATCGCTCGACTCACCGCGGAGATAAACGAACATGGCGACGGCGCCATAAGCGTTATCGGAAGGAGCGTCGAATGCGGGCGAGCCACTCTCAGAAACGTTCCGGCGGAGGCGGGTCAAGACAGTCTGGTGGTAGCCGGATCCAGCGCTTTGCCCCGGCGCGGAGTCTTTCAGGTTTTCGGGGACGAGGGTTCTGTTAACAAAACGAGGCCGGTGGCGGTTACGTACGGGAACCACAGGTGCGAGACGGAGGAAGAAACTTGGCGGCATCTGATTTCGAGGGTTAGCGACTCACTCGGTGTCGAGGATCCCAATCGATATAGGGATTGGAGGGCAAACCGATTACGCGAGGAGATTGTGTCGCTCATTAACCGCCACACGGGGATTCGACCGCGGGACATTGTGTTTGAGGTTCATGATCGATGAAGGTATGTAGGTGTGGGCGACGCATGCGTGTTGGCGGAGGGTGGGGATTGAGGCGCAGGACTAGCGGGGGAGGGTGTGAGTGGGGGATTGTCTGAACTGTGATTTATGTGATTATTGGATTATTGTGATTACGGGCGATTGTGAGGAGGAGTGAGTGGGTATTGGATAGTGTTTAGTGGGTGCGAGTGAGGGATTGTCTGAATCACGGATTACGCGGATTATACGGATTTCACGGAGGGGGCGGTGGAAAGGAATTTTCTGAACTGTGATTTATTTGATTAATGGATTACCTAGATTAGGGGCGGTTGTTGGGGCACGCGGGTAATCGGGATGTCGGAGGTGTGGGAGGGAGTGGAGGATTGTCTGAATCGCGGATTACCACGGATTGTGGGGATTTCACGGAGGGGGCGGTGGAGAGGGATTGTTTGAACTGTAATTTATGACATTTTTTTGTTTCTCAGATTAAGGGCTGCTGCTGGGGGGCGCGGGAAAAGCAAACACCGAGTTGGACAGCGGTGAAACTTTGCGACACTTTAATTTTACAGAAAGGAATTGTAAAACATGGCTATTCCAACACAGACTGATATAATGCCTGCGCTACTTGAGATGGTTTCGCACGGAAGAGAATTCCGTCTACGAGACATGGTCGAAGACCTAGGTGATCATTTTTCGCTTACCCGGGAGGAGCGAGAGGAGCGCGTGCCGAGTGGCGACGGACGCTTTTTCAAACTATGTGGATGGGCGCAACACCGTTTGAAAATCGCGGGATTGCTAGAGTCGACTCGGCGGAGTTATCACAGAATAACCGAACGGGGGCTGGAAGAACTCGGGCAGAACACTAGGGTTGTTCCGAAGGAAACCGAGGAGTCAAGGCGCGGGAGTATGAGGACGGCACGGGAATGGGAGGAACTCAAGGAGGACCTTCCGGTATCTCCGAGCATTACGGAAGAGGCAGTACGTCGGATTGTCAGGGAGGAGATTGAGAGGGTGAAGCAGGAATTGAAGGGGGCGTTGAGTGAGGTAATTGATAAGATGTGATGGGGTGGATTTGGAATTGTCTGAATCGCGGATTACCACGGATTTTGCGGATTTCGCGGATAGGGACGGCGGGTAGCTGCGCAGTTGAAAGAGAGGGTGACAAGAACAAGGGAATCTGTCTGATTTGCGGTGGCGCCAGTGTATATAATTGGGCAACGTGACGGAAGAAAATGCCGGGTGGGGAGGTGAGGCGACATTTGGAGACGGCGGATCGGGGAAAGGATAGTCTGAACTGTGATCTATGGGATCAAATGATTAGCTGAATTAGAGGCGGTTGTTGGGGCGGCGCTCGTAAATGACGGGCGGCACGGCGGAGTAAGTTCGCTACAAATTTATTGTATAGAAAAGGAAAAAAGAAAATGGCGATACCTAGCGTAGAGGAAATTAGTATTCCAATGCTTGAGATGGTTTCTGACGGGCGGGAGTATCGACTCTCCGAAATTACAGATCTACTCGCGGAGCACTTTTCACTTACCGCCGAGGAAAGAATCGAACGTGAGCCTAGTGGGGAAGGCAGATTTAGAAAACACTGCCAATGGGCGGAATCCCTTATGACTGACCATGGACTGTTAGAATCAACACAACCGGGTTATCACAGAATAACGGAACGGGGATTACAAAAACTGAGGCAGCATGCTGAGGCGCCGCCGAATGAAACTGAGGAGGAAAGACAAGAGATCGTGAGGCCGAATGAAGGTCGGACGGAACTTCGGGAAAACCGGGCGGAACTTCCTATCCTGACTGAAGAGGCAATACGCCGGATCGTCAGGGAGGAGATTAATAGGGCAAAGGAGGAACTTAAGAAGGTGTTAAGTGCGTTTATATTCTCTGAAGAAGGTGGTAGCACGTCGGGAAGCGTAGGGTCGAGCCAGCAAGACGAAGGATTTTCAGGGGCGTCGGGTTTTGATAATCACAGCGGACGAGCCGCCGCAACGGATGCAACGCCAGCTAATGATTTGGGCGCGTCGGATGGCCCGGGGAGTGATGGAATACCCCAGTCTCTGGATTCTTCTGTTGGAAATTCGGTCGGCCGTAGGGATAGAGGTAATTCCGGTAACGCCACCGTAGGTCTTATTCGCATCGGAGGGAATACAGGTTCGGCAACACACACTAGACCAGTAACCGTAAGATTTGGCGGGCGCAGATGTGCTGCGCACAACCAAAGTTGGAAGAACCTTCTCGCCAGAGTATGTGAGTCACTGGGGGTGCCCAATTTTAATCGGGACACGCCATTGAGTGCAGAAGTAACACGACGAGTAATTGTGAATCTAATCAACCGGCACACAGGAATTCAGCCGGAGGAAATACATTTTGATGTGTATAGAGATCGTAATTAACAGATTTAAAAAGGAAAGAATGTAGCAAACCGAATAATAGCACCCACATCCTGTGACAATCCAAAGCATACTTATTGGAAAAGGAAATACCCGGTGTGGATACGATTTGTGCTGATTTAATTCACACGCAGGCGGTGGGGTTGCGCCGTCTATATCAGTGAATCAAGAAAGCTGGAAGAAATGCAGGAGACGATGTCGCAGACCCCGACCGGGGTGTACCGCAGTATTCGAAGCACAACCCTAAAGGAATTCATTGTTTGGCTTCAAAGGTAATATTGCAACGTTGCAAGGACGATGCGCGCGTTATACGCACGTGGTGTGGGCCTAGAAGTTGGAAGACTGTTGTCTTACGCGCTATCATTGGCGTCAGTTCAATCAACCAGTTAGGGTTGTTGATTTACTGTCCCCACTCCCTTACAATCTCGTTTCCGGATGGTTCTGCTTTAATACCTAACTCACGCCTCAAAGCATTGGCGAGTTCAATTCCGTGTCCTCCACGGCTGCAATCAGCGATTACTTTGCGCGCTCTCGTAGCGTACACATATTCGAGGGTTTCTTCATA
The DNA here is from genome assembly GCA_028820655.1 of Candidatus Poribacteria bacterium. Taxonomy (GTDB): domain Bacteria; phylum Poribacteria; class WGA-4E; order WGA-4E; family JAJDTR01; genus JAJDTR01. Next base: position 13,173 of record JAPPIK010000039.1, read on the forward strand.
ATCGGCGTGACTAGAGAGTGCAACACAATATGAGTTCTCTGAATACTCCATCACGGGATTGTTAAGGCGGCTTAGGTATGCGCTCAATACGATTGTTGTCGAGTCGTTCGTGTGCGATGGGAACCTATCTCTAGTTTCATATAGACGGATGTATCGTCGTCGACACAGTGCTTCTTGTGCTTCTTCCGTATTTTCCTCAAGTATACACGTTAGACTGTAGCCGTAGCGTTTGTAAACTTGCAACTCTTCAAATATCCTAGAATTTGCGATGAATGGATCTCTAACAGCGTCATCGAGGCAGGAAATCGCGCGTTGCAAAGTGCCTCGGTGAGCTCGAATCAACACGGGTCCGAATCTAAGCCTGTCCACGACTAATTCTCTAAACCGGTAATTTGCTTCTTCTTGGCTGAAGCGTCGTTTTGAATCGGGCGAACCATAGGTACTGTCCAAAACGAGTTGCTCGACCTGTATAACATTGGCTAGCGGCCAAGCAAAGTCCCCCGAGTATCCACATTTTAAGCCATCGGCTGACGTTAACTCAACCTGAACAGAGCCTAGCATGTGTTCGCTATCCAACAACCGGATTTCGCAATTTTCGAATGGAATTGTTTGATTCAGCGGAATTGACCTAAAGTTTGAACGGTACGGTATATCCGCATTGAATTCGGCTATCAGCAGGTCGCGAGTAGCTTCTGACATGAGAATTTTCTGGCGTCCTTTGCTGCTGGCAAACCCATACATATGATCGTCATGGACGTGCGTCTGTACTCGAATTGGATAATCGTTAATGAAACCGTCACAAGACACCACGTTGTCGAGCATAACCGCTCCCGAACCTGAAACATGTATCCTCATACAACTGAACCCTCGAGACTCAATTCGCGCGTTAGATATTTCGTTATTGATTCTTCAAATCCGCCTGGCAGTGATGTAATTACAGATTGAAATACGTCGTCACCGACTAAAAGAAAATATCCGTCTCCAAGTTTTGCTCCATGTAGCGATGTGTTGAGGCCATATCTAACCAAGGCGGATAGTAGAAGGTCATTGCGCTGAGACTGTGACATATGTAAAAGTGTTTCATTCAAGCTGTCAGATTGCAATTCGCCTATGATTACATGTCGTCGCTCAACGATTGGGCGTTGATTCAAAACTTCCTCAATACAGCTTTCAATCGGGCGCTGCGAACGCTCACTAATCTGAACAATTTCAATAATTTCAGACTTGTTTAGTCGGCTTTCCAGTGCTGCCTTCGCTAAAGCAATCTGCGCGGTTTCAGATTTAAGCCGCGCTATATCGGAGGCGGATGTGAATGACACGGTAGCTGGGTCTGATCCCCATCCAATTAGTTGCTGTACCTGCGGAGGTAACGACAGCAGGCGGACAAAACGTCCAATTACGGTCGCATCATCAAGGAGAAGCGTTTCAGCAACTGTTGCCCTAGTTTCACCTGCATTTATAGCCCGCTGAACATATTTACCAACTTCAATTGGGGAAAGCGGACGTGTGGATTTGTGCGTCCCAACCGATAGTATTAGTAGGCGTATCTCATTCGACGATAGACCTTTCACTCGGAACCTCCGCGTGTATTGTATCCGAGCCCTGCCAACCCATCTTGGATTAATTGAGAAGCAGCCTCACCTACAGTGGTATCTTCGTCCCTTGCAAACTGCCCTAATGAAATGTGACTCTGTTGTCCAAGCGTGACGACAACCTGGATAACCCGAGTCTTGCTTTTGGCTTCTTCGATGACTTGGTCGACAGGAACATCCGGATTGGACTTCAAAGCGTCCTGAATTCTTTTCTGTTGCGCTCCACTCATCGGGGCCATTTCTTTGGCGAGTTTTACTGCTTCGGGTGGATCCAGTTCCCCTACCACGAGTAGGGCATCTTGGGCACGCAGCGCAGCCTTTACATCAACTTCCCCCGTGTCAACCACATCTTTGAGCTCAGGGATAAGTCGATCATATTTGACGCATTGACTCACTTTATCATAGGGAAGCCCAGTTTCAACCACGACGGCATTAATTGACGCATATTGCCTATATAGATATGTGCACACATCAATCAAGTCTTTTCGGTTAAGATCACGGCGTACGAGGTTCTCGGTGACGGACAATACCTTTGCTTCGATTTCTGCCACATGATCGCTAAGGATTCCGGCTTTAATCGTGGGCAAACCGAGTTCTTGATGAGCCAAGAATCGTCTCTGACCGAGGATAATTTCGTACTTTCCAGTTGGGCCGGGCGGTGATACCAGGATGGGCTCTAAAAGGCCCACTTTTGCAATGCTGTCTGCAAGTTCACTAATGTCTTCGCCGGTATCACTCAAACGCACCTGACTTGTACCAATCTCAAGCTGATTCAAAGGAATATCTTCAAATCTTTCAATTCGCGACATTATTTGCTTCCTCCTGTGATTAGATAGTGTGGTTGATTGTGAATCATGAAGAATCGGGAACATCAAGAATGTGTTTCAACAATTCATTGTTCAGCGTTGGCGGCGTCCCGAAGTCTGCCGATTCAACGTAGTTTTCGAACAACTCTTGCTTTTTCTGGATAATATCGGAAATTCTTTCCTCAATGGTATCAACAACAAGGAACCTGAATACGTGAAGTGGGCTCTCTCGACCATACCGGTGCGCTCGCTGAACTGCCTGGTTTTCGATGCCAGGATTCCACCATCGATCAAACAATATGACTGTAGAGGCTTCTTGAAGATTTAGACCGACTCCTCCAGCTTTGAGTGACATCAATAGGCAAAATGGGCCTCGTTGCGCGCGAAATTTCCTTACCATCTCATCTCTCTGAACTTCATCAAGACCACCATGAAAAATTGCCAGAGGTATGTTCGTCAACTTTGATGCCAACCATCGTAGGGTTTCAACATATTGTGAGAATACTATCGTTTTCTCGCCGGTTTGAATGTGAGAATCAAGGATGCCGAGAAGCGCATTTAATTTCGCAGACTGGCCAGAAACTTCGTCATAGTTGCATATCTGTTTCAACTTGGTGATGATTGAAAGTAGGTTTGCCGAAGAATCTTGGGTATTGCCACCAACACTTTGCAGTCGACTATGCCACACCTGGAGATATGCATCAAGTTGATCCCCCTCCAACTCTACGGGTAATTCTTGGTCTATAATCGGCGGTAGGTCTCTGAGCACGTCCTTTTTCGAACGGCGCAGAAAGTGTGGACGCATACGCGAATGAACTTCGGTACGGGAGAGGCCCTGACGCAGTGCACCAATCTTTACGAACCTAAAAATTGAAACCAGATCGTCGATTTTGTTCTCCACAGGGGTACCGGTGAGCGCCCATGAACGAGTTCGATTCAATAGGCGACAAGCTAGTGAAGACTTTGAATCCGGATTCTTAATTCTTTGCGCCTCATCAAGAACGACCACATCAAAAGTGACTTCGCTTGCAAAATCCATGATGTCTAAGCGTAGTTCTTCATAGGAGGCGACGAGGACGATAATAGGTAGCAAAAAATAGGCGCGGCGGGTAGACGAGTCGCCGCGAACCCGCTGGACAGAAAGGCTAGGAGCCCACCGCCGTAACTCTGATTCCCAATTTAACTTCAGCGATGCTGGAACCACAACCAAGGCTCTTGTTAATTGCTGCCTCCTTCGAAGAATCTCAAGCGACACAGCAACCTGTACTGTTTTGCCAAGCCCCATTTCATCAGCTAATAACACGCCATCATTTTCGACCAAGAATCGTACGCCTTCCCATTGATATGGCCGTAGTTCACTGGGCAGCTGAAGCCCCTCCCCAATTTGACCATCCGGGGAGTGATAAATTTCCATTGCAAGACTCCGCAGGATTTTTAATACTTTTCTGACGAATCTCAGAATACTAGCACACATGTGGCGAAATGACGTTGACCTTAGGTTTGACTTAATTCCAGTCCAAGTTTCGCCAATTTGAATTTTTTAGGAAGAGATATCCGCGTTAGTTCACTTAGGCATTAGCGCTGCCAAATCAGTCAACCCCTTGACGCGGCGGTAGAGCAAGACAACACCACGATTCAGATGGGCACGGAACTGCTTAGTTAGGCTGTCGTTGTCCAAGGGCAGTTTGTCCGAAGCACATCGTTCCCTCAGCAGGGCGATAAATAACGCATCCCACTCCCCCATCAGCGTGTAGCGATTGAATTCTGAGCCATCTGAAGGGTAGTCATCGGGGTTCGGCGCGCCGGGTTCAATTAGAGAAAGCGACAAGCCCAACCGGCAGAGGACGTTGGGCAACAAACCGGTTCGGCCCTTCAGGATTCTCAGTTTGTTTCTCGAATCTTCCGATACATATATTCGATTTAGTTTCATCGCTTAATATCACGCAATCATGCCGCCGCTTCTTTTGTTCGCCAGAAGTAGCGCTCTTCCACCTCGGTGCATCCCGCCAGTTCATTATACACCAAATGATAGGCGTGCGAGACGTGAGGACTTAGTCTTTCAAAGTTCTGTTTATCAAGTTCCGTATCGGTCGATAGGACGACTACTTGATGGCTCGCGTCCGGGAAGTAATGCTCAATCATTCGTCCTCGATGTTCACTGTCCAAGCGTCCGAGCGGTGTGTCGATAATCATCGGCAGTGGACGTCCGGACGCTTTTGCCAATCCCCACAGCAGGGAGATGGCATAGATTTGCTTCTCTCCCGCGGATAACTCCTCCTTGGGAATCAGCCGGTCTTGCCGGTCAAAAAGAGCAGTAGCGAAGGTGCGCGGATCAACGTGGATTCGCTGTACCATGCTCTTCTTGCGGCACAGGACAGCAAAGCATTCCGCGACAGCATCCATGAGCACTTCGACCTTCGCCCGAGTTAATTTTGCGGAATAGGCGTTCAAGACCGAGCGTACCCCTTCAACCAACGCAGCGCGGTGCCGGTCGGCCTGGATGTCGGTTTGAGACTCGTGCAAACGATCCAATTCCCGCTGCAACTCTTGCCAGCGGTGTGCCAACGATTGAATGTTATCTGTTTCATTCTTTAACTGCGTCTGTAGACCACCAACTTGTTGATGTAGATTCGTTAATCGTTGCATCAAGGGTTTAAGGACTTCGTCAGAAGGTATTCGCCCCAACGCCGTCTCAATTCGGTGCAACCTTCGATTGCACTCCTCATACTGTTGGCCAATTCGGCGAGATTGCTCGGGTACGGTTGTTAAGCACTGCTCCAGCCATTGGAGCAACTGTCGAGATTCGGACAAAGAGAGGGCGTGTCGACGTTCGATTTTCCCGACTGCATCACGCCTTCCGAATTGTTCTTCGAAACGATTGGCAACCTGTTCCCAGAGGTCATCGTCGCCAGAAGCTTTTATCACTTGCTCCAGCGCCTTGTAGGCAGAGGACTGCTTCTCGTGCTCGTCCTCCTTCGTCAGTTGGGATTTCAGTTGCTTGCACAGCGAGGGAATTAACGCGAACGGGAATAAGCCGGCACACGCCTCCCGAATCTGATTTTCAAGGTCAGCAATTTGCTGGGACAATCTCGCTTGCTGCGCTTTTAGATTCTCCCTTTTCCGAGCGTAACCGCCGCCCTCTTTGGCAAGTCTCTCCTCTTCAAGGGCGATCTGAGACTCGAGTTCCGCGAGCTGCTCTTCAATGGTCGATTTGGCTTCTTTCGCCAAAGATAATCGTGAGTCAATTTCTTGCTGTTGTTTCTCGGTAGCGTCAATGGTTTGAGTCAATTCCTCGGTGCCGGAATCCTTCCTGCTCCGATTCAAGTATATTTTGAGATCCGAACCTAATTGATCGACGAGGTCTACACCGAGAAGGGATTTTATCGCATCCGCAAGGAATAGGGGGCTAGAAGCGTCTTCCGCCAAGCCTTGAATCTTTTCGCCATCGAAGAAGAAGAGTTGAGAGAGTCCGATGGGAATCAACTCGTTGAGAAAGTCTTGCCAATGTTCGGCTTCGAAATCGGAGAGCGGTTCACTGTTTTTTTGAATGATTAGCGATTCGCGGATAGGTTCCTTCATGCTCTCGCGAAGTTCCCAGCGTCGCTCCACCTGATAGTGGTTCTTTTCGCCACTGTGGGAATGTTCAAAATCGAGCGCGACAGATGACTGCTTGAGTTGAAGCAGCGTCCCTTGGCCGTGATGAACCGTTGAGGTGAGGTATTCGTGATACGCCTTTTGGCTGACTCGGTTGCCGAGGGATCTGGGACCGTACAAACAGAGGCGTACCGCTTCAAGAATGGTTGTCTTGCCTGTCCCGTTCTTGCCGCCGATGAGGACAACGGGGCGACGCCGCCCGTATTTGATGCGGGGCGTGAGGGAGAACGAGTGTTGACCAAAAAACAGTCCAAAATCCCTGAGTGTGAGTTGGTGGAGAATCATGTATTCGCGTTCTCCGCGTCCGTTTCAAGGTCGGCGAGTACGGTTTCTTCGGAGCGCCAATCTTCGTGAAGAATTGCGTTGATGCGGTCGTAGATTGCCGCCCGCCGGCTCATGCCGTAGAACTGTCTTTCCGTGTCGAGCAACTTCGAAACGAGCGTGACAGGGATTTGTGCATCATCACATAGCTTTTCCAGGATCGCTTTGTCAGACGCGTTGAATGAGCCAAGATCGTCCTCGATCCAGTCTAGGTCTTCGCCAACAACCTCTCGATAAACCTGCGGCACGGAATCTTCCCAATCTTGACGCTCTGTCCGCCAGATTTTGCGAATTTCTTCTAGCTCCGGCAGGGTGATTAATTCTATCTCCGGATCAGGTCCTTCCGTCCGAACCTTCTGTTGGGTTTCGAGGAGCATTCCTAGCAGTTTCTTACAGAACTCCAGTCTATAGGGCCCTCGAATCAACTGTCCATTTCGGTCACTGACAAATCCTCCGCGCCGGCGATGTTCCCTCCATTTCGCCTTGTGTTCAGGCTCCTGTGTCGAAGCCAGAAAGTCCCGAAATTCGAGGAGCGGCATCATCCAATCTTCGCCATTGTCAATCATGGCTTCCATCGACCGGTCTTTCGAAACGACGGTGCACGTCCAGCACCCAAACCGGCTGTTACCACAGGAGGGGGTCGTTTCATCAACCACGAGCGGACATTCTCCGGCGTTGGCGTTACGATACATGGCAAACAGTGTTTTGTTGTCGTTACCCCAAGGCGAGGGGACTTGAAACAGGTAGACCCATACATCGTTGAGACCGAAGTTGACGATCGGGGTGTAGACAAATGCGTTTGGAAGTGATGTGTGGCGTGAGAGTTGGGAGCCGTTGATCTGATGCAAACTTAACACTTGGTCACGCGTCGTGCTCTCCCCCTTTCGCACGCCAAGAATCAGAACTACCTCGCCATGTTCAGCCACTCTGTCAAGAATGAACCGGTTTGCGGGCTGAATTTTCATGCGATCGGTGCACCAACGGAATTTGTTGTACGGCGCACCGTATCCCTTGCCGATGAGGTTCACCCAGAACGTCTCGTCTGTTTTCGGCCGCACCATATCGGTTTGGAATGGCATTCCGGTCTGTTTGGCGGTTCGTTCGATTTTCTCCAAGGTGCTTGTGATGTAGTCCACAATCACGGGGGTTTCGACGAGGGTGTCGGAGGTGATTACATAGACCGGCTTTTGGCGTTGATCGGGGGGTAGCTCTTCTAGCGCGTACCATATCAGTTGGAGGGCTGTTGTCGAGTCTTTGCCGCCGCTGTAACCCACGACCCAAGGGCGCGCATCGGAGAGGTAGACGTCTTGGATGCCTTGATGGATTTCTCCGATCGTGCGGTTGTTGAAGATGGAATATGAATCGTCGTTGGTAGCGACTGTCATGGGGTCCTCCGAGGGGAAAGGGTTACCGAGATTTTAGCACAGGTTTGCGTTTGCGTCAACCCTATTCACAGGTGGCGACGAGGCGGGTGGAGTTTGGTTGAACCGGGTAGTTAGGAGTGAGGTTTGTGCCATGCGGCGGGCGTCGAAACGGATAGTGGGCGGGGGATTTGCTATGGGAACTCTATAGGATTTCTATCGCATTCGCTTTTCGCTCATTTGATCGTTCGTTGTTCACTCACTTGATCACTCGCAATCCACTCGCTTGATTGCACCCTACAAATTTAAACCGTTGATTGGATGTTTGCTACATGGCACTCCGCTGGAGTGCAAGAGTCGAGTCATCTGCTTTCTATTGACATGCCGCCCCTCCAGGGCGGGGAGTCGCGACCTGGAGGTCGCTCCTACAGGGGCGAATCGGTGATTGCGCGTGCGGGTGGGTTTGCCGACAGGATTGTGTTCAGTCGGTGGATTGCGTTTCTTGGTCGGGAGGGGTGGGTTTGCGTTTCGGGGGTTTGGGTTGGTTTATTTTTCTTAGTTCGGCCCACGCACTGCTTGAAATCCACTTGTCAGGGTGCTTTTCCAGCCGTTGTAGCCCTTTCTTCCTCTGGTCAAGATCGGGGATGGAAATGACTTCGCAGAATGCTTCCAGGACGGGGAGTTTTTTCTGGTAGTATTCGCGGGACAATTGCCATGTGGCTTGTTCGTTGCGAAAAGATGCTTGGAAGTAGCGCTCTTCCTTTAGATCGGATTTGGAACGTAATTCGGATTCGCGGGCATGCTGGCTCCAATTCTCGTCCATGATCACCGCGGTGTCGGGAAGAAATTCTGGGAATTTCGAGATTTTTAGGAAGTAGATTCGGGGCTCCCAATCTGCGAACATGGGGCCTTCGGTATGCCGCTCATTCTCGTCCCGGTAGGCGAGAAGTGTTACCGGGCTGTCCTCACGCTTCTGCTTCAGTTTCTTGTTGATTTCATTCAGGTCGGTTTCGGAGAAGATGGCTTGTTTGATTTTTTCGCCCCCGTAGAGTACGCGGTCGATTCGCATGGTATATAGGCTCCCGCCGTCCAGACCGATTATGTGCGGCGTAACAAAGACGAACTGGGTGCCGGTGACTCTTCCGAAGAACACAATGTCGGACTTCTCGACGAGTTCGTGAATATAAATGACCGACGAGATTGCGTGGGCTAGAAGGGTTGGGGTGATGAAGAGATCCAAAGCCGCGATGACTATAGACCAAGGTTTGCGTTTCATTTGTCCCTCCGACGGCGGTTGGTCGATGGTGTCCTCGATGACGTGAGGGGGTTGCAGAGGGGCATCGACGGATATTATTGCACATGATATGCAGGTTTTGCAAACGGTATGGGCTTGGGTTTCGGATTGTGTGGTGCGGCGTCCTGGAGGGGAATCGCACGCAGCTAATCGGGGCAAGGAGGTTACTATCGCCCTCGTTATTCAATTGGTTGATGGATCTCTATCGCGCTCACTATTCATTCGCTTGATTCCCTCCCACTTGTCAGGTGAGAGATTTCTGTCGGGGGGATAGGGCGTGGGAACAAGATCTCTATCGTAGTACGGATGCGATCACAAATTAACAGATTGTGGTATGGGCATCGTTCGCTTGATCCCACCCTACAACTACACTAATCCTAATTTGGCGGGTTAATGGAAATCCGAGATTGGGGCGGCAGGGGGACATCTGTTACACCGGCTGTTTACGTTTCTGGAGGCTTTCAATAAATTATAGGACTTAGGCAGTCGAATGCTCAAATCCGATTAGTTCGGCGATTTCGCTATAAGGAATAACGAGGGATCTCCATTGATGTACTGAGCGGATAGATTGAGTGAGAGACTAACGAGTGCGATAAAAATCCTAAGGCGTTAGCAAGTCCTGCTCGCTATTCAGTCGGAGTTCAGAGGCATCACGCAAAACGAGGTCGATACATGTATGTCACATTCGCGTTTTTTGGGTGTATTCGTTCTATCCTACCTATGTACAGAGATCCTCGCCATTTTTTCATCTCTTCTGTTCCAATCGTAGTTGCGTCTGTTTCGCTTTGCGGGTACGTTCAATCTTCCTCAATGCTGCTGCTGCATTGGCGGCGAGGTGTTTGTCCATACTGTTGAGTAAGCGTCGAAGTTCCTGTTCCCGTCGACAAGGATTCGGAATCGACATAACCTCGCAAAATGCTTCAACCGTCGGCAGCCTTTTTTTGAACCATTTGTCTGAGAGAACCCACGTGCTTTGGTACTGTGCGCGTGCGGCTTCAAAGCAATGTTCCTCCTTCAAATCCGATTTTGTCAGTATTGGAAAATCGCTTCCATTTGGCGACCAATTCTCATGGACAATTAGGGCAGTGGATGGAATTTGTGCGGGGAATTTTGAGACTTTCAAAAAGTAAAGCTGCAACTCATCCGAGTAATATTCGGGGCCTCCCAGACCTCCTCTTCCTTGGTCGCTCCGGAAAGCAAAAAGTTTTACGGGTTTTCTCTTGGGATTTTTTTTCAAATCCTCATTAATGTCGACGATGCGCCGCTTGGAAAAGATTGCTTGTTTGATTGTTTCGTTCGCATAAAGCACCTTGTTGACTTTGATTTCAAATAAAGTCCCGTAATTCCCCTCTGACACGTTAACTCCGCCTGAGTTGTCCTGCAACCTTGGATCGTCAAAGACGAAGAGGGCGCTAGTAACTGTCCCTTTGAAAACTATATCCGATTCATCAACGAGTTTGTAAATTGGTACAATACTCGAAGTGGAACAAAAGAGAAAGTTGGGAATGAAAAAAAACGTCAAAATCATGAAGCTTGGAAATAGTCTATAGAATTTCATCCTACTTAGCATCCGCATAATAGGGCTTGTGTAATCTCGAATTTTCACATATTTCACATACTAGATCTTGGGGGTATATCTCCACGATTGAGCGAAAATCACCAAGATACTGCCGCGAGTCCGATTGATTGACCGATTTTGCCCTTCCATCACAACTTCAGAGCCTGTTTGAATAATCGGCAGCAAAGCCATTTTTAGTCATTTGTAGGAAGTTTCTTCATGTTTTTATTGTTGTCTGCCATGTACCTGTGGGATCCCTATCGCACGGGATTTACTATCGCGCTCGTTATCCAGTCGGTTAATCCTTCACTTTGGGATCTACTATCGCCTTCGTTATCGGCTCAGTTGATCGATAGCATGCCATTACTCCTATTGGAATAATTTTTTCGTCAAGAAATAGGGTTGGTTCAGGCATTCAAAGACGAAAATTTTCTTGGTGTTTGTAGACCTGCTTGATAGGACCGATAGTGTCCGCACTTGTATTCGCATTGACACTCCTTACCAGTTGGCAATTTACCTGATTCAGCCGTCTAGTTATTTGGGGCATTCGGGGTGGCTTCAAATCTACCACACCTCTGAAAAATGAATTGCGGATCTATTCCATCGCAGATGTCATAAGCGGCTATTTCCATCTGTGGACGAATTAGTTTAATTCGTTTGTTTTCTGCTTTTACAAAGGCGGTAAGTGTATTGCTTATTGCAATTTGCAGAACGCCTCTGTTCTCATTGGTAAGACCTTGTAAATGATTATCCCTGTAATTACCCCCAAAAACTAGACAGTTAGATAAGTAATCTTTTCGACTAGAAA
>JAPPIK010000012.1 GCA_028820655.1 Candidatus Poribacteria bacterium
GGCTCGGCGTCGAGTTTAATGCGTTGACCACCAATGTGTCCGCGCTGGCTCATCTAAATGGTGACGCCATAGCAGGAGTGTGGAGCGAATACCGCGACCATTCGACCGGAGGATTCTACTGGACGCCGCATACTTGGGAGATTTCTATAGCGGGTTTCTACTTCAATCAGAGGAAGGTTAGCGATTTCACGCTGCAAGGTGCGGTTCGCTACGACGTCAAGCGAGTTGAGCCGTTTAAGACAGGTACCCAGACCAGGGCGGGAACGGTACAACGCCGAAACTTCGGAGGCGTGTCAGGCGCAGTGTCGAGCATCTACCATTGGACCGGCGATTTGAAGACGGGCGCAACGATGATGAAAACCTTTCGCGCTCCGGGAATTGAGCAACTCTACTCTGATGGGCCCCACCTCGCAGCTTACTCCTACGAGATCGGAAACTCTGAGCTCGGCACCGAGAACGGTTGGGGAACGGAGGCGTTTCTGCGCTATTCGGGAAATCGGGTAAGAATGAACCTAGCCGTTTATAGCAATCAAATTTACGGTTACCTTATTCCGGCAAACACCGGTGAGAAGGAGTGGGGAAGCGGCGCCGCGGGGTGGCTGTGGATTTATCAGTACACGGGACTGGATGCCGTTCTCAACGGCGCCGAGATAAGCGTTGACGCCGAGATTGTCCCACGCGTGCATGCGCAGGCGCGCATGAGTCACGTTAGAGGGACTATAAAGAACAGTGAAATGCCCATTGAGCGGGTCCCACCGCTCAAGGGTAAATTAGCGCTCAGATACGTGACAGAACCGTTGAACCTCCATGTGACGGCAAGATTCTCGGATTCGCAGCGTCGGTTAGGCGAGTTTGAGGAGCCCACCGACGGATACATCGCCTACGATATGGGCTGCCAGTATCTGTTCTCGGTTTGGGGCCTCCAACATCAAACCGTATTCGCAATCGAGAACTTCCTCGACACGGAATATCGACAACACCTTTCAAGAATCAAAGCGGTAATGCCGGAGCCGGGATGCAATATCAAGATCCTGTATCGAATCGGATTCTGACGATCAACCGATCAAGTGAGTGAATATCGGCCGGAATAGATATGTCCTCACCCACGATGGAAAGACTCGATTGAGGCCATTCGATAGCGCTCATAATCGCAACCTCAAGGGATACAATTATTACCCTATAAGGATCAAGTTAAGAGAGTTCACCTCGTGTCGGCTAGGTTATACGTCGTACCGCTTCTGTAGGTGCGGTTTCCAACAGCACTTAGCTCCGCCCCCTACGAAGTTGGGCGTTACGAAGGACCTTCTCAGATGGACAGATCCCGGTAGAGATTATTAGGCGCCTGGTAAATAGTTATTCGTTCAATTTGATGCAAGGAGAATCGTCATGAAAATCCAAAACACGGTTGTAGTATAGACAACAATCTTGGCATTTATCGTTGCCCAACTTGGTTGCGAGAAAAAAATTGCACATCACAGCGAACAAGAAGGTACTCTCGAAACGCAGGCCCATCATGAACATACGACGCCCCATGGCGGCACAATGGTTGTATTGGGCGAGGAGTTCGCACATGTAGAATTTGTGCTGGAGAAAGGAACCGGAAAACTAAGCGCCTTCGGCCTTGATGGCGAGGCGGAAAAACCGATACGACTCACCGAGAAAGCCATTGGGTTTAATATAAATCAGTTGTATTCGGAACAGGAATTCACTTTGCAACTTAAAACCGCTGCGAACGTCTTAACAGAAAGACCGAAGGCGACACATCTCAATTTGAAGGACAATCGGACGAACTTGCCGGAGTTACCGAATTTCATGTGTAAATCGCGTCGATTGCGGTTAAGGGGCAAACCTTTACCGACGTAGAATTTGAATTTCCGGAGGGCAACGAGGGACGACACGACGAACCGCACGAACATTAGTAGAGAGGCGAATGAGATGAAGCAACTCAAAACGAAAAAGCTATGCAGTCCTTGGTTGCACTTTTCAGTTACCGGGATAGTTCTCGTCGGGCTGTCGCTCGGCGTTTCCCAAATGCTACCAAAATCTCATCCGCTTCGCGCGTTCAGGAAGTTGGGCGGGTCGTCAGATTCAGCCTCGGAGTCCGTCGAAGTGCGGGGCGCCCCGTTAGCGGTCGCGGGGGCAATTTACGACGATGCCAACTCGGAAAACGAGACGATCCCCAAGCTTGAAAACCAGAAAAATGCGCCACCCCCAGCCGCCTCTGTCTCGTCAATGGCAACGGTCAGAAGCGAAAAGTGCACCAAACGCACGGGTGCATATCAGTCACTCACCTTCGAAACACTCAGTAGTTTTGATATCAGAGAACCGGATTGGGACAGAATGGAGGACCCGGCATACATCGCCGCACTAAATCTTGACGAGAATATTCCGCCGCAGATAAAGGCGTGGAGCGGGGAGCAAATAGAAATTGAGGGGTTTATGCTGCCGCTTGAGGGTGAGGATGACAACCTCGAATCTTTCGTGCTACTCGAAAACCAATTGGCTTGCTGTTTCGGTGCCATTCCGCTCCTTAATGAGTGGATATACGTCGAGGTACCGGAAAGGAAGAGAATCCGCAGCTATCAAGATGAACTGATCCTGCTTTACGGCACACTGCGCGTCGGAGCTGAATTTGAGGACGGCATGCTTAACGGCATCTATCACCTTGAGCTAGACCGCGTGGATACGGATGAATTTAAACTTGGTAGATTCTGAACTACCTCGGAACCTTTGTTCTTGACAATTCGACGACAAGATTTTATACTATAATCCCTAGGAACGAGATTTACTCGAGCCAGCGTTTTCAAGGCCATGGAGTGTCGTTTGAAGATGAAAAGGAACCTCCTTATTCCTCTGATTTGGCTGCTCATCTATCCCGTCGTGATTCCGGCACCGCTGTCCGGCTATGTTCTGTGTATCGGCGCGGACGGTCACGTCGAATTTGAAGTGAGCACCAATGGACGATGCACCGACGCCCATCCTTCCCACCGGGATCATGCCGAAGATGTGTTTAGCGAGTCTACCCCCGATGCGGATCATTGCGGTTCATGCATCGACCTTCCAATTTTTTTCTCTATAGATGAACAGCCGCATCTCGCTCCGTCCAAAGACATCCCACTCAACAAGCCGAACTCGTCAGTCGCACTTGCAACAACTCAAACACACGCCTCCGCGATTCTAATCTGCGCTCCTCTTTTAGGTTCCTCACCGTTAGTCTATCCACCCCCCATCTCTCTTCGTACCACTCCGCTCCTCATTTAAACAGCTTTCCCCAAACCATTCGGGTGCCGATTCCACGCGTCTAGCTTTATCACGAATTGAGCATTCAGTGCCTAGAATCTGTTCTGACCCACGCGAAACTCAGTCAAGCCCCTCTTAGTTGCACAAAAGAACCACGCACGATATTGCTCGGGAGAATTCGGACGGAAGCCCTTAATCTATTGTCCATTTTACCTAGAGGAGAACAGAGTGAATGAAAGTTCCATGCAACAGAATTGTCATCACGACGGGCATATTCCTGTTGATGACCTTGCAAATACCATCCGCCATTCCAGAATCCGAAACCAGAATCACGTTGGAATCTGCGGTTGAGACGGCTTTGCGCGAAAACCCGATGCTTGATACGATTCGCAAAAAGATTGAAGTTGCCCGCGTCCGGCTGGATGGCATCGCGTTACTAGGTAATCCTGAATTGGAAACAGAGTTTGTAGGAGGTACACATAGTGAGCAGGTTTTCGAATTATCTAAATCCTTTCAACTAGGCGGGCAACGAGGTCATCGGAAACGAATAGCGGCAATTAAGCTTGAAATGGCGAGTGTCGAGTTTGATGAATCATCAAGAATGCTTACAGAGGCGGTGAAACTTTCCTTCTATGATTTGGTGCATGTTCAGGAAAAGCTTGAACTCGCTAAAGAAATCATCCGGCACAACCAGCAGATGTCCAACATTGCTCAGGCCCGATTTGAGGCTGGCGATATTTCGATGACTCATGTGAATCTGGCAAATGTGCAGCTCCAAGCGGCGATGCGGGAGGCTTCCTCACTAGAAAGCACACTGCAACTTACACAACTTGAAATCAACAATCTGATGGGCGCAGCACTCGAAGCGAAACCTATCGCTGTTTATAGGGCATCAGAAAGTACATCGCTGAACCATCGTCTGCAAATCACGCTTGGCGAATTAACAACACACGCGCTGGCGCATCGTTCAGACCTGAAGTCCCTCCGATTAAACGCGCGATTAATCGGAGGCGAACTCCGATTAGCGAAAGCCGCAAACATTCCCGATTTAAGCATAGGGGGCATGGTCGAACGCAACCCTCATGAGAAGGCATTCGGCATGAAGTTTTCGGTGCCGCTACCGGGGTTCGACAGAAATCGTGTTGCGATCGATGGCGCAAGAGCCGAACAACAGGTCAACGCCGTTGAAATTAGAAACAAAGAACGGCAAATTGTACGCGAGGTAATGGCGGCGCTCCTTTCGCTGACTGCCGCTCAAAAAAACCTTGAGTTCTATGAAACTGATTTATTGAAATTGCTGAATGAGAACCTCACGCTGATGCGCACTGCCTACGAATTGGGAGAAGCTAAACTCTTGGAGGTTGTAATCATGCAAAACGAGTATATCAAGGCTCGATTTGCCTATCTTGATGCACTCACCGCGTCTCGCAAAGCGTTTGCGAATCTCGATGCCGCTGTAGGCAAATCAAGTGGATTATTGCAGTAGCCAATCGGTATAGGACGTTGACAGCAACTCAAAATCGGCTTTAATCCTGTGGTGCCCCGACACTAAAGGTGTAAGTTCAAACAATATAAGGAGAAAGAAAGATGCTACGCTCTCGTCTAACACTGGTTCTTGCTATCTCTGTTATCGTGACAGCGGGTTTAGTGTTACTAAACGTAACCCGTACATCAACGTGGGCACAGGATTCGGGCGCCCATGCAGAAAAAGCGAATCATACTCACAACGCGAAAAATGATAGTCACTCACACGGTGAACGGAATGACCACTCCCACGGCGCGAGAGATGATAGCCACTCACACGACGGGAATGAGGACAGCCATTCGCAGGACCAACACGATGACCACAAGCACGGTACGGAGGATGATGGACATGTACACGGCAAAGGCGGAGATCACTCCCACGCCACCGGAGAAGATAGCCACGTCCGCGGTGAAGACGCAAGCCATTCTCACGACGAAGACGACTCGTTTAAACTCACCGATAAAGCAAAAGCCAACATCGGTTTGAAGACTGCCGAAACAGACGTTCGCGCTATCGAGCGTGGAGTGCAAGTCACCGGAAATGTGATACCCCATCCGTCGGGGCAGATACATGTCACGCCACGAATCGGTGGCATCGTCAAGAACATCCATTTCAGCCTTGGTGACTCCCCCAACGAGGGAGATGTGCTGCTTGAACTGGATAGCATCGACCTACAAATGGCGCAGATTGACCTGATCGAAGCGGTGGCTCAACAAAAATCGTTAGTCGCCAAGTTGGAGAGATTGACGGAAGTTTTTGCCAAGCAAATTCGGCGGGAATTGCAAACGCGACAGATAGACTATCTGCAATCGCTTTCGGAGTTGGAACAACTGGGGATCGCGGTCGAAAAACGTAAAGCCCTCGCGGCGGCAAAGACCATTTCGGTGTTGGAGCAGATGCGCTTTAGATTGGTCAAAGCCGATGTCGAACTCACGCTTCTGGAAACCACGCTCAAGAGAATTGAAACCTTGGCGGAGAAGCAAATTTCGGCGCGTAAAGAGCTTGTCGCTCAACAAGCAAAATACAAGAAAGGGAAGAATGAATTCGCAGATGTAAAGCGCCAATTTCAAATCCTCGGAATCAATGAACAGATACTGGAAAAAATCCTTCTCGACGGAGGCGAAACCCCGATCCTCTCGCTATTGGATATAGGTAGTATCGGCGCGGCCACTACGGTGGAAAGTACACCGGATGCCCTACTGGAAAAGTACGCAATGCTCAACGCCGAAGGCATGGAGTTTGTCGATTCAAAAGCCGCATACAAAATCGCAGCTATCAAAGTTGCTTCAAACAGACAGCGTGCTCTTGCGGCCGGCTTGAGTGATTCGCTACTTGATAACCTAGCGCGTACCGCTTCGATTGTATCCTTCAACGATCTATCCGCCGCCGAACTGATTGAGACGTACCTTGCCTTCGTCGAAAGTTCTGAAGCCTTGGAAGGTCTGCTTCAAATGGAAGAGATTCTTCGCGGCGCGGTCATTACCCTTACGAAGATTCGCCAGAAACTTCAAGTGTGGGGACTCACATTCGCAGAGATTGAAAAAATCGTCCAGACAGGTCAGCCATCCCCATCATTCTACGTCAAGGCGCCCGCCTCGGGACAGATTGTCAAACAGCATGTGACTCTTGGCTCAACGGTTGCAAAAAGCGATGTTCTGTTTTCGATACTGGACACCGATATCGTTTGGGTTGAAGGCGAGGCGTATGAGGACACACTCGCGCTCCTTCAGCAAAAGTTCCAGGTGGGCAGTGACGTGCGCATTCGCGTCACGGCATATCCTGGAACCACATTCACCGGCAAAATCTCCCACATTTCGGACGCGATGAACCCTGAGAAACGCACCGTTCACTTTTGGGCGGAGGTGGACAATTCGGCGCATCAACTCAAGCCGGGGATGTTCGCCGAGCAGACGATTGTTCTGGAAAAAGTCGCCGATGTCCTAAGCGTTCCGTTAAACGCTGTGCTGGAGGAGGGTGGCAGTCGGTATGTTTTTGTTGAGCACGGCGCCGCCTACACCAAGCAGGAGGTAGTTGTGGGTGAGGAAGATGATCGGTTCATTGAAATCAAAAACGGTTTGTCTCCGGGCGATCATGTGGTTGTTCAGGGGCAGCACCAGTTGTTGCGGGCATCGGCAAACATACCCGAAGCGCATCATGCGCACGCCGGGCATTCCCACTAGACCGCCAAGGGAGAAAGACTAATGTGGTCGGCAATCACGGAGGTTTCGCTCAAGAATAGGCTGCTGACTATTGCCTGTATGATTGTGGTAATTATCGTCGGCTTCAGGATGTTTCGCTCGGCGCCGATAGATGTCTATCCGGACATCAATCCGCCTCGCATTACCGTCCTGACCGAAGCGCACGGCTGGTCCCCGGAAGAGACGGAAACCTTGGTCACGCTGCCTATCGAAAGTGCGATGAATGGCACGCCGTATGTCACGCGGGTGCGTTCCTCCTCCGCAATCGGTTTGTCGCTGGTGTTCGTAGAATTTGATTGGGGAATGGATGTCTTTCTAGCGCGTCAGATGGTTTCCGAACGGCTGCAACTCGTTGGCCCGAAGCTACCCCAAGGCGTAGATGCGCCGATTATCTTGCCCACCTCTTCCCTATTGGGTGAGATTCTCGAATACGCGGTTATTGATGAAACCAGGGAATTTGGCGAGATGCAGATGCGTGATCTTGCTGACTGGGTAATACGGTATCAATTGCAATCGCAAGGCGGCATCGCTAATGTAATTAACATCGGCGGCTACGTAAAGCAGTACCAAGTCTTCGTCGATCCCGAGCAGTTGATAAACTACAACCTTTCGCTTGAGGATGTTGCCGTAGCGCTTGAGAAGAGCAACGAAAACTCTGCGGGCGGGTTTCTTATCAAGGATACCCGCGAACTAATGATTCGAGGGTTGGGAAGGATTTCAACAGTTTCCGATATTGAGAACGTCGTCATTGATGTGCGGGGACACAGTACGCCGATACTTGTCAAAGACGTTGCTACGGTGAATATCGGCGAACTCCCGGAGATTCGGCGTGGCGCGGGCAGTCACAACGGCAAAGAGACCGTCTTGGGCAAGGTCGTTAAGCAACCGGGAGTAAATACGATCAGCCTCAGCGACAAGGTGGTCTCCGTATTGAAATCGTTGGAGAAGACACTGCCCGAAGGCATCAGGATAAAAGTCGAGTATGCGCAAGCCGACCTGATTCGGCGCGCCATCGATACCGTCAAAGATGCACTGCGTGACGGTGCGATTCTCGTGGTTGTAATTCTAGCTATCTTCCTCTTCAACTTTCGCACAGCATTAATCACGCTCACCGCTATCCCGCTTTCCCTGATTATGGCGCTCATTGTCCTGCTGTCTCAGGGCGGCACCCTGAATATCATGACGCTGGCTGGGTTGGCAATCGCCGTCGGAATGGTGGTTGACGACGCCATAGTCTACGTCGAAAACATCTTCCGGCGACTGAAGGAATACTTCCGCCTCCGCGGCACGGGCGAAGCCACCGGCGAAACCCCCACACAAGTTGTAACGCGTGCAAGCGACGAGATTCGATCATCAATTGTGTTCGCGACACTGATCATTATCCTCGTTTTTGTGCCTTTGTTCAGTCTGAGTGGCATGGAGGGCAGGATGTTTCGACCTCTTGGATGGGCGGTCGTCATTTCAATGGCTGCGTCGCTGCTCGTGGCGCTAACGGTGGTTCCCGTATTGAGCGACCTGCTGTTGACGCGTTTCGGTAGACGGCACAAAGGAGAAACTTCAATTCCTCCCTCGAAAGAAAGCCCGGTCGTTATTTGGATTAAACGGGCATATCGCCCGATTCTCTCCTTGGTAATGCGGTTACGCTGGTGCGTTGTGGCTTTGGCGCTATTGCTGATAATCTTGACAGTGACAGCGATTCCCCGTTTGGGGCGCGAGTTCCTCCCCGTGATGGATGAAGCCACCTTTACTATCGCTGTCTTCTCACCCCCGGGGACCTCGTTGGTAGAGTCCACACGAATCGGCCGCGAGATGGAAACAAGGCTCTTGACGCTTCCGGAAGTGACAAGCGTGAGCAGCCGCACCGGACGCGCGGAAGCCGATGAACACGCCCACAGCGTGAACACTCATGAAATTGTGGTAAACTTCATTCCACCGGTTGAACGGAAGAAGACACGAGACGAGCTCCTTGCCGATGTGCGCGAGTTGCTCTCGACGGAGAACTTTCCCGGGGTGATTGTATCCGTCGGTCAACCGATACAGCATCGGCTTGATCATCTCTTGTCGGGCGTTAGTGCGCAAGTGGCTTTGAAACTATTCGGCACGGACCTCCACATACTCAGACAGAAGGCTGAAGAAATTCGTTCGGTTATCTCGGAGATCCCGGGCGTTGCCGATTTATGGGTTGAACAACAGGTAGAAGTAGAGCAACTCCAGATTCGGGTCAAGCGGCTTGAGGCGGCTCGCTTTGGCTTGCGGGTGGAAGACGTAACGCATTTCGCGGAAAGCGCCTTCAAAGGCGAAGCCGTCAGTCATGTTATCCAAGGTCAACGCCAGTATGCACTCGTCATTCGAGTTGACCCGACGCTTGTCAAAACTATTGAATCGGTCGGAGATCTAAAACTCAGAACACCTTCAGGATCGTTCGTTCAGTTGAAGCAGGTTGCCGACGTCGGCTATGGGTTCGGGCCAAATACCATCAATCGCGAGAATGTTTCTCGGCGGATTGTGATTCAGTGTAACGTCCAAAATCGAGACCTCGGCAACTTTATAGCTCAGGTCCAGCGGTTGATCGACGAAAACATTGACCTGCCCGAGGCATATTTTCTCACCTACGGTGGACAGTTTGAAAGCCAACAAGCGGCGCAAAAGCGAATTCTAATTCAGACCGGTTTTGTCCTTGTCGGAATCTGCATACTGTTGTATCTGGCGATGGATTCCATGCGGCTTTCACTATTGGTTATGCTGAACCTACCGTTGGCGCTGATCGGCGGTATTGTCAGCGTCTTCCTCACCGGTGGCGTGTTGAGTATTCCGTCGATGGTAGGTTTTATTCTTCTGTTCGGCATAGCGGTGAGAAACGGAATTATTTTGGTGTCGCACATCAATGCGCTGCGCGCCGAAGGCATGCCGCTTTACGATGCCGTGATGAAGGGCGCCGAGGAACGCATCAGCCCGGTGTTAATGACAGCCTTGACTACGGGGCTGGGGATGTTGCCGCTTGCACTTGCCCACGGTTCGGGCGCGGAGCTTCAGAAACCGCTCGCAATCGTCATTAGTGGCGGGATGATAACATCGACGCTCCTGACGTTGCTCGTTTTACCGATCTTGTACTATATTGTGGAAAAACGATCAAGCGAGTGAAGTGTGATTGCCTCTTTAAACCAGACGGTACGTTAAAATGGATTTCGGTCTGTAAAACGGTTAAGTTGTGAGTCATAGTAGGGCGCGACAGCGCAAAGAACTGCAAAAGCGGTTATTCCACAAAGTCCCGCAGAAAAACATGTGACGATTGAGACCTATGGATCGGGGAAGCGAATAGCGACGGCGGTATAGTACCGACAGAGATCCCGCCGAGATAGAGTTCCCAAAAAGATCCTGATAGCGAAAGCCATTGAAATCTTTAAGGTTTAATGCCTTTGGGAAATCGCCGGTGACGCCCCCGACACATCGCTATAAGTCCAAGCCGCTTTTTTGATTGACAAGGTGTCTGGAAAGATGTACACTGCCAATATGCCCTGATTTTATAATAACCTAAAGTTCTTTCGGGAGCAGAAAATGGCTTTATGGTCTCCAAATCCAACTCATTAAGAAATATTCCAAAACTCTCTGCTCGGACATTTCTGGAGGAAGACGGATCACGGGATATGTGAGTTTTTCTTGCCCTGTCCACTGCCTTCGCAGAATACAGCAGAGACAAATCATCATGAAGATGAGAACGACGATAAAGCAGAGCCAGACGAATGCGGGCAGCAGCCATGCCTTTACGTTCTGCCAAGCGTAAAGGCTGGTTCCGCCGTTATAATAACCTTCAAGTGTAGCTTTATCATGTACCACAAGCCAACGGGGTAGGTGGTCCCAGAAATGCTCCTTCCATTCGTTTTCCGGCGTTGCAAAATAGAACGCATGGCCCATGGTCGAGACGAGAACCTGGAGCATATCTGTGGAGGCGATGGCTGATGATATGTTCAGCATGACGTAAATCGTGATAAGCGCTCCCGGACTCAGAAACCTTCTTTCAATGAACTTTCCTGAAGCAAGATTGAGAAGCAAAAGGATAAAGAATAGGAAGATGACGTTTGTAAACGGGACAACCAGGGTGGGGTAAGAAAATCCGACGACCTCGAGCCGTACGATCCAATAGACATTCAGTGGAATTAGCAGAATACCAAAACCGACAGCTCTAATACCTATATCTTGTGGAGGGCGGGAAGCTGACGATGTTGGTGGAAAAGTAGTAGGCATCGTCCAAATCTGGAAGGACATGCATCTCTGTGCCGGCAATCCGCAAAAACCAACGGGATGCATACTGACACAAGCCATCACAGCAGACAATCGGTACGTGATTAAGCGATTGGATAACGAGTGATCGACTGAGCGAACAGCGAAGGCGATAGAAATCCAGCGAGTGAGTGAATAGCGAACGCGGTAGAGCTCCCATAGAGATTCCTTTCTAACCGCGCCGGACAGTCCCAACCGGAATGGTAGGTGCGGCTTCCAACCGCACCGCCGCTGCGGAAACGCACGCCATGAAATCTGTCGCGGCCCCATCAATGCTCCGCTAACCAGCGCTGCCGCAAGTCTAAGCAGTTGAGCACCTTTTCAGCCAGATCTATGCGGGTATAGTAGTATTGGTTACTCGACTCAAAACCGATTCGGCTGTCGGCGGTGACGAGGTCGAAGAGCCTGCGGGCTGTCGCGATCTCGTCAACCAATAGACGGTCCAAGATAGCGCGGCGTTCCTCCCGCTCCGCTGGGGGCGTTGTCTCCGCCAGGCGGTTCCGGGCCAGTATAAAACGGGACTGCCGGGCGACGCTGTGGAAATGTAGGTAGGCTGCTTCCATCACGCGGAGGAGGTCGTCGAAAGCCCCTCGATTGTAATCCGGCAATGAATCAAGCGGAGCGGTGCGAAGTATCTCCAGTGCTTCGCGCCAACCCGCAGCGACTTTCTCCATCTGAGTGATGAACACATCCGGCGGGTAGATGGCTCGCCAACCATCCAGGTCGTCATAGGGTAGACCGCTCATGGTCGCTCGGTAGCCGGTCGGTGTGTCAAAAAGCAGGTTCGCCGGTCCGACCTGCAAGGGAGCAACGTAGACCACGACGACATGAAATGGAAATTCCCGGAATGCCTCGCTGCACATCGTCCAGGCCCGTCGCACTGCCGGGGCGAGGACAGCCCCATAGTATTCTTCGGCGACCGCGTCCAGATGTTCCTCGGACGTGGCACCGGTTTGGCGGCAGAAGCGGGCAGCCAACGCCAAATTAGGGGAGGGGTAACCACCCACCGTCCAGCTGAGCATCAGCTTATTCACCTCTGCCCGCGTTAAGTTCCCCAGATGCTCGGCTACCAGGTCCATGCAGGGAAGATATGGTACGGACGATAGTTCCCAAGTGCTGTTCAATTGCACCTTCGCCACGGTGGTCAAGCCTGCTTGACGCGCGGCTGACCAGTGTTTGGTTGCCCGCGGCCCCGGCCCGACGGACGAGATAGAATATTCACCCACCGTGCTGGCGAAGCCGCCACGGACTATCGGCAAACTCCATTCGCTAACGCTCATCAGCGACACGTCTCGCGGCAACAGGGCAATGGCGTCGGTCGCCCACTCATCAGCCCAACCCCAGTCCCAAACAATCACCTGTGCCTGCGGTTGAGCGCGATGAACACCTTCGGCCACCAAGCGATTGACTTCGGCGATTACCTTGGCCGGGGAGCGCAGGCGGCATCGTGGACAGTCGATCCCGCGCCCGTGCGACCAGCAGTTGGTCAGGTTCTCCGACGCTGAAATGGTGAACACCCCTACCAACTCCGACACATGATTAAAGACATAGCTCAGCCCATCCCGAAGGAAAGCTTGTATTGTCGGGACACTCGTGCATAGGGCAGCATACTCTCCCTCGGCGACGCCCTTCCAGTCGGAACGGTCGTCGAAAAAAGATAGGGGCATGGCGCGCGGCTCGTTTAAATATAGATACACCCCTATGCCATGCCGCCGTGCGCGTTCCACTAGGTGTCGCAGGTTGGTCAGGCGTAACTCGAAATCCTTGCTCAAGTCGGGATGGAGCGGCCACGGAGCCAATTTGTGGAGCACTCCTTGCAGCCAAACACCGTTCACCCCCAGCTGCGCCAGTCGGGCCAAATAGCCGTCGTGATACGGGTCAAGGTCCGGGGCAAGAAGCGGATCGCCGTAGAGGCCAAAGTAGGAGTAGAGAAAGCGTAAGTTGAAGCCTTCCTCGGACGGGGAGGCGGGCGGCGGAGAAGCATTCGCTTCAGGTGCTGACAAGTCCTGCACAAATGCAAATCGAGGCTCCGGCGCAACTGTCCAAACATCGCCGAAGTGATCCTTCATACAGTCACGCATCCACGCGGCTGTCTGCCGTGACACCTCGTCCGGCGGCGCGTAGTATGCCGGCGGGCATCCAGGCTTGTGACTTCCCAGCTTGATGTAGAGGAAATCGTCCTCCCGCAGCGCGTAGGCCATCTCATCCGCGGTCCATCCTAGCAGTTCCAGTAGTTGCTCGTAAGGCAGCAGGTGCCAATTGCGCCGGATAACGGTGATATGGCTGCGCCGCCATGCCTCCGGCGAAACCGGCTGCAACTCGGGCAGGCCCATTGAGCGTCCAATCTCCTCGACCTGCTCCGGCGTTGCCCTGAGCACCTTGGCCAAGCGTTCGACGGGAGCTAGTTCCCAATTGCGCCAGATGACGGCGTGTAGGGGCGTCGGAAAATGTCGCAACGCGAGCGGCGTCGGCTGATCGCCGACGGGCAACTTGAGCGATGAATTCTCAGACATGGAAGGTTTCCTTTCTTAAAGGGGCAATTTCGGCATGAAGACCGGCGAAATCAATCTTTGACGAACATTAAGGATTCTAACCCGGTACGGAGCAAAAGGAAAATGTAGAAAGGGCGAGGAAACGGATGTTGTCCATTTGAAACGGGCTTCTGAGAATGAGTTCGCGGGAACGATCTCAGTAATGCGTAGAGTAATAACGCCAGGGCCCGATCTGGAATCCTAACTTCTATGAGGGACGGTCATCAATGCTTTCTCTTGTCGTCCTAAAGAAAGGAATTCGCTATGTGGCTTCTGCCGCACCGGCTTCGACCACCGGTGTGGCGCCGCATAACGCCAACCAACAAGAGAATACACGCATTGACTCCATAGTCCGGTAGGGGAATCCTGAGTTGGATTTGCAGAGTAGTGGATTTCCTTGCTGTGTGAACCTCGATGCGCGAATGAGTTCGTGAAGGCACGCGTCATTGGAATATTACCTTCCGAGGCAAACAGAGAGCCACTAACTCCGCAACATCAAACTGTTCCAATAGTCCGAAACAGAAGAGAGTGGGGTACTGCTCGTATTCCAGACGATCCTCGATGGGTCGTTTCAAACTCGGCAGCCCATTTTGAATGACAACCCGATCAATCCTATCCGGATTCAAGCCGCCAACCATGAGGGCGGTAATTCCGGCAGTCCACCCGCTGGAATGCACGGACACTCGCTCAACACCGTATTGCTGGCAAGCCCATTTTACCACGGCGTCCATCTGACCTACCTGCAATCCCAGTGCACGCTCACCTACCGTTCCTATCATCATTGCGTAGTGCGACGGAGCGGCGCCCTCCGGGGTGCACTCTCCCATGAACAAAGGATCGACGGCGATGACTCGCGAGCCGGACTCAATCTGTTCCTTGATGAGACCTTCCATTGCCGCACGTCCAGCGTCCGCGAAGACGATTACCGTGTTTTGTGGAGAGGGTTTGGACACAGCCAGTGCGGAAATACTGCACGTTTCCCCAACAGTGAACCTATACCATGCGGCTTCCATTTCTCCGTGTGAAGCGCGGCGGACGGTGGTCGCGTTCGTTCGCATCGGTTTCAATTTCAGCAGATTGAGAAGACGAGAACGCGCTTCCTCCTGCCACTTTCGGACGGCACTTGGGTCATCTGTTGGCGGGCGGTTTTCGACAGAGATGATAGTTGCGCCTGAGCCAGTGTAAAGAAATTCGCGTTGCCTTCGGGCAACCCCATCGCTAATTGATCTTGGCTGAGCAATTCTGCTTCGGAGGGAATGTCTTCCCTGCTCGGCATGTCTGGGTGGAGGTGATCTTGAATGAAGCGGTAAAATTGCTGCCGGTTGTCCCGATCATAATTATGTGTACCGGGTTTCGTGTTCTCGTAATATTCAAAGTCTGCATCGCGTTCGAAGAGTCTGTAGAATGGCACGACCGGATCGAAAACGGAAGGCTTCGCTCGCTCCGAAACAAAGCAGCAATCATCTTTTTCGTTATAAATCAGCAAAGTCGGACGCGGTGCGAGCATGGCGGTAAGATGAGTGTAGTCCGCGATTGAAACCAGATCCGTCGGATTCTGCTCGAGATCGCCGATGTCGGATCGATTAGCGACGCGCTGATCCAATCCGATATGTCCCGCGAGCGGCACAAGCACGGAGGTTCGCTTGTCCAACGACCCGAGGATAATCGTTTGCCAGCCGCCGCCCGATAACCCTGTCATCGCCACCCGCTGCGCATCCGTAGCAGCCTGATCCAGAAGCACGTCCAATCCGCCGCGTACCGCGAGATAGAATACCGAAAGCCCGCTTAATCCGCAAAGATCGAGATATGCCGACCGGTTGTGCTTGTAGTCGATATCTCCCAGCTCGCCGAACTGAAGCCACTCCGGATGCAAAGCCAACATCCCCTTTTTTGCAAGATTGATACATCGGAGCTGTTCATAAGCAATCGATTTTCCTATAGGACCTACGTGCCCATTAACATTCAACACCGCTGGGATCTTTCCTTGAAGATTTGTCGGCTCATAAAGCAGCGCGGGAATCCACAGACGGGGAAGTGCCTCATACCGCAACTTCCGAATACGGTATCCCTCGTCGGTTTCCAGCGTGTCCCCCCAGACAGTTTCGGCCTTCCATTCAATCCATTCGTTCGGAACCCCGCGAAAAACCACCTCGTCAAGAATCCGGCGGCGCAGCCGGTCGCTTTCATCCCGCCACGCTGTCGAGGATTCGGGAGGAGAAAGCGACGGGATACGTACCTTGATGAACTGTCCTATCTCGCGATGGAGTTCTTCAGGATCCAAGAGTTTCTCATTCAGCCATGTTTCCAGCGTGGACCGTTCATCACAATCGGCTGCCGTAGTAGAAGCCTTCATAGTCATCCTGCTCTATACTCTCACCTTAATCAGTATGACAACTCTCATTTTGAGATGAGCGAACATTGAGTGATCAAAAGCAAATCAAATGGATAATCGTAACTGTTTAGTGCATCGTATGGTTCGTGGTTTCACAATGCATCGTACATCCGGCCTGAGAATGCTGGCATCCCGATTCGTCGGAAATAGCATTGTATTTCCCTACTCGGCGCGTTCCATGTCCTCGCTCAGTCTAGATGGACATATCCAGACCGGAGGACTATACAGTTACAGATAATCTATGCCGGTATTCAATTTGAAGATTCGTCCGTCGCGCTAGAAAGTCTATCGTAGCCGGGTGCGTTCCCTGCCCGACCCCCGCTCGGTCTGGATTGGCAAACCCAGACCAAAGGACTAGACATTTACGGATAATCTATGCTGGACTTCAGTTTGAACATTTGTTTGTCGCGCTAGAAGGTCTATCGTAGCCGGGTGCGTTCCCTGCCCGACCTCCGCTCGGTCTGGATTGGCAAACCCAGACCCAAGGGCTAAACAGTTACGAGTAATCCATCTTGGTATTCAATTTGAAGATTCGTCTGTCACGCAAGAAAGTCTATCATTGCCGGGTGGGTTTCCCCATCTTATTGATTTCCAAAAAATCACAATCTGCTCACCGTCAACCCGCCGTCCTGTACGATTACCTGACCGGTGGCATAAGGGAGTTCGCCCCGGCCGAGCGCGGCGACGGCGCGACCGATGTCCTCGGGGCTGCCCCAGCGGGGTTCGAGGGTAAGCCCTTCGGCAATCAGACGGTCGTACTTTTCCTTCACGCCGGCGGTCATGTCCGTCTCAATGATTCCCGGGCGCAGTTCGTAGACCGGGATGCCGTGCTTCGCCAAGCGGATAGCCCAAAGACGCGCCGCCATGCTGAGGGCTGCTTTGCTCATGCAATAATCGCCGCGGTTGATTGAGGCAACCACCGCCGAAATCGATGTCACGAAGACAATCACGCCCGCATACGCAGCGTTCCTTTCTTTCTGTTCGATCATCCAACGCGCCGCCGCTTGAGTGAGAAAAAACGGCCCGCCGCAGTTGACGCGCATGAGTTTGTTGAAGCTAGACTCGTCAGCCTCCAAAATGTCCGCGCGGTTAGCCGGTGCAACGCCGGCGTTGTTGACCAGGATATCCAGGCGCCCGAAATGCTGTTGAACACCATCTATAATCGCCTCGCGATCGTCCCTCTCGCCAATATCACCCTGAACGTACAGCACTTCGACGCCGAGATCTTTGAGTTCCTCCAATACCGGCTTGACCTCAGCTTCATCGCGGACGCCGTTCAAGGCAAGACAGTAGCCGTCCGCAGCCAGAACCTTGGCAATGCCCAAGCCGATGCCGCGCGTTCCGCCGGTGATTAGTGCCACACGTGTGAGGGTATTCGCCAACGTAGTCCTCTGCTAAAACGTCTTTTTTATCTCTTTGAGCCGCTTGGCATCTTCGTTGTGCTTGTAGTAATCGTCTAACGGATAGCATCCGCTCGGAAGCCCGTTGCGCGGCGCCGTGGTGCAATCACTAAAAGTCCGGCAGATACGCCGCTTGTCAATCGTGCCGGTCTCGGTGGCATCTGCCAGGATCTCCGGATAGGAAAGCATTACACGCCCCAATCCCACCGAGTCTACCCAACCTGCGCGCACCACAGCTTGCGACACATGCGGGAGGTATTCCTGCAGATACGTGTAAGCCGAACCCACCAAGATCAGATTGGGAAATCGTGCTTTGAGAGCCCTCACCACATGAATCTGGCGCGCGACACCTACCAGTGGATCCTCGGGGGGCTGGTAACCGTCGCTCGGGGGAAAAAGCGCAGGCCGCTGGATGTGCGGACTATAGTAGGGACTACCCGCCGTGAGATTGACCAACTGTATTCCCAACGACTCCATCAGGTTGAGAAAGCGTTCCGGTTCGTCAAGGTCGTATGTGATGGGGTTTTCGGGATTCACGCCAAAGCCATAACGATACGGTAAGATATCGTCATGGTCCTCGGGGATTCCCGGACCGAGCTTGGTCGCGGTGCTATGGTCCGGATGCGGCTTGAAAGGGATAAAGTCGAATGTGCTCAAGCGCACCCCGATCTCCAGCTTTGGCACCTGAACGCGTATTCCCTCAACAACCTCGCTGAGGAAGCGAGTCCGGTTTTCAAACGATCCGCCGTAAGGTCCCGAACGCGTGTGGGCGCTCAGGAATTCATGCAGGAGATAACCGTGGCAATGTTTGATGTCCACAAAATCCGCGCCGGCGCCATAGGCCGTGCCGGCCGCCGCGATATAGTCATCGATCAGCCGTTTGATGTCATCATCGCTCAAAACAGCCGCATCGCTCGTGATGCCAAACTTCCGATCCAAAAGGGGGTGTCTGTACGCAATGAGCGGATCAAGCCCTTTCTCGGCTTTCGGGCGTGAGAAGCGCCCCGAGTGTGTCAGTTGAAATCCGATCAGGAGATCATCGGTGTTTCCGTATCGCACGCGATGGGCGGTCAGGAGCGATTCCCGGAGCGAGGCAATGCCGGCTTGATTTGTCTTGTTGATGATGAGCTGGTTGGGATTCGCGCTGCCATCCGGCCGCACCGCCATTGCCTCCCCGCCCCAAATGAGTTTGGCTCCGCTCATGCCGAAGCGCTCCCACCGCCGGGTCATGGACTCGGTCACGCCGCCAGTGGTTGTGCCGTCCCAACCCTCCATAGGCTGGACGCACCAACGGTTGCCAATCGTGCGGTCTCCGAACCGAATGGGCTTCAAAAGCGGCGAACTGTCTCCTGTAAGGATCGCATCATCCGTCGGCAACTCCAGACCAAGATGCTCAAGGTGCTCGCGGAAACTGTCAATCGCCTTGAACGACGCAATACGCCGAAAGCTCCGTTTTTGACTCACTTGGAAACCCTCTCAAATGTCTCTCAACTGAAAAATTTGTATTCGGGCTGCCCTTTCGCCATTCGTTGAACGCAAAGCGCCGCTTCGAGGGCATGGTAGTCACCCCACAAACAGGCTTCGCCCGATGGCACGGCGTGTCCTTGGGGCGCATGGTCCCAACCGTTCGGGCGGTGATAGACGGCGTGCAAGATGAGCCCCTGGTGCGCTTCGGAATGGCTTAAATAGGGATCATCGAGCAGCGTTTTCAACACGGTGAGGCCTGCCCGTTTGTAGCGCGCTCCCGCATCGGTCTCGCCGCGCCGCTCAAGTACGCCCCCCAACCGAATCAGACCTTGGCAGGCTATACATGCCGCCGAACTGTCTACCGGCTCATGTTCGTTGAAGGGGTCTGCCGGCCGGCGAAGATAATCGCCCATTACGGCGAGGCCTGGCGCGCCCGTATCCCAGTAGGGGATGCCGTCGACAGGCGTATTTTCGATGTAGAAATCCGCGCTCGCCTTTGCGGCTTCGAGCATAATGCGCTCAATGGATTCGCGCCCGCCGAACGGCTCGAGTTCGCTGTCATCAAGTTCTGCCAAGAATTCAAGCTGCTCGGAATACGCCAGAATGATCCATGCCAAACCGCGGGTCCAAGTGGAGAAGGGCGAATACCCTTGCTGGGTACTCGGACAACGATAGTTTCCGTTATTCGTGTTGAACAGGCTTTCATGCGCAACGCGTCCGCGCACGTCATAGATATCTCGACCTTCCCCGTAGTAGACGTTGTAGCGTGCCGTGGCACAGGCATGCTGAATCAGGCGCCCGAGCAGGGATACGGGCTTGTCCTTCTCACCCATCAATACGTGCCCCAGTCGGTGCGCGAGCGCCAGTACACGCAGCGAGCGGGCGGTGTCCGAAAAAAGCGACTGCGGCCCGTTGAAAGAATAGATGTAACCGCCGCCGTCGTCGGTGCAGGACCAGCGGCTCGCCTGCACTGCGCCGGAAAGCTTGATTGCCAACTCGCAAAAACTCCGTTCCCATGAATTATCGGGAATGCGGCCCTCGTTCATCAGGCGTAGGAGATTCCCATAAGTACTGACATTGTTGAAGCCGTGATCGTGAACGCCGGTGTGGGAGACGTGTGTCGCCATCACCTCGACGGTTTTGCGCCGGCCGATTTCGAGAAACCTCTCGTCACCGGTGGCGTCATACTGTAGGAGGGCCGAGCCGTACTGAAAGCCCTGCGTCCATTCGGTCCATCCCTGGGTCGTGTAGCGCCCCTCGACCGTAAAGACCGGCGAGCCGTCCTCCGGTTTCCAGCTGGCTTCGATAGCCCTAATCTTGGCGCCGGAGAGCGTCCAAAGGTGCTCAAGATCTGGAAGTAAAGATTCCGGCGTGATGGAATCGTCCACTCTAATCATGACATTTCCCAATATTGAGTTTGTGCTCGTCCTTAGCCGGTTGACGCGCTTTCAACCACGAAACAGATGAGTTGAACCAGATATCAATGGGTCAACTCTCTCAAACAAAGGCTATTCGTAAATGAATAGGAAAGAAAGAATCTCACGATGGCAGGATTTTCGGCACGATCCGTCCACTTACCTTTTTCTTGAATGAACGGGACTTCCTGAATATGCCTCCGCGTAGATAGCTACTGAATTGCTTGATTTGGACTTGCGAAAATGCGTTGGTAACCAGGTACTGTGAGCCCGGTTCATTGGCAAATGCCCTAGTCTTCAGACTTGCTCTAGTGGTGAGGCGAGTTCCCGGCATGGTATTCACTCTCGAGCGTGGGCCCTACTTCCCCGTTCACAGCCGCCTTTTGCTAGAAATGTATCATCGACCCCAAACACCGATGCCAATGGGAATCCGGGCTCATGGCACGCAGTGGAAATCTTAGTATAGCACAGCCGCAAAAAAAGGTGAACAGAAACACATTTCTCTCCCGTTCTCAGGCTGTGTTACTGCCGCATTTCAATAGCGAATTTAGCTTTCGTCCACTCGGTTGATTAAGTTCTCAAACACCTTCGACTCCACCTCACCGAGTGTGGCGGGGCGCCGATTCTCTACACCAAGTTCGAAAGACCATAAAGCGTCAGATTCCACCTTCCGCTTGAGCGCGCGCTTTCTTCTGTCATCGTCATAAAATGCCGGCTCAAGCTGCAAATTCTGGCTGCAGACCTTAAAACCCCTCCGCCGCGCCGCGTAACATCATTGAAGGCGCCGGGATCAAAAGAATACATGAATCGAAGCTCAAAACCAAAAATGGAAAATGTATCATATTCTTCAGGCTACCCCCGTTGTTGACGTAACCAAATAGTCTTGATACAATGGGCACTTGCTTGCGGGCCAATACTGCCAAAGAAGACACCACAATTCAATCTTGCCTCGAAAGGAGCGCTATCATGCAAACGCTACGAACTCTCTTCGTTTGTTCACTCCTCGGAATTGGACCGGTGACAGTCACTCTCGCAGAGGAAGCCAAGATTCTAGACATAAACGGGAAGCTAGGGGATGCGTTCGATTACGTCGCCATTAGCGGGGATACCGCCATCGTTGGGGCAAAGGGTAACGATGATCCCGTACCGAATGGTGGTGCGGCGCAAATCTTCGTACGCAGCAAGGGAGAGGGCGATTGGGTGCACCACCAAAAACTCGCGCCCCCGGACGTTAATAATGAGAGCCAGTTCGGAAAGGCCGTTGCCATCAGCGGAAAGTTCGCGATCGGCGGAGCTTTGGAGGACGATTTCAAATTCCAGAACGCGGGCTCGGCTTACACCTATGAGCGCACTGGGAAAAACTGGCCGCAGCGGGAAAAACTCATCGCCAGCGATGCTGCCGCAGGGGATGAATTCGGAACGTCCGTCGCTATCAGTGGGGACACCGCCATCGTCGGAGCGCCGCGGCACGACGGAAATAAGGGAAAAGATTCGGGGTCGCTCTATAGTTTTCACGAACATCGGCCGCCGTTGGAAAGAACAGGCAACCTTTACCGCCAGCGATGCAAGTGCGGGTGACCTGCTCGGAACCTCGGCGGCTATTAGCAGGGACACTGTCATCGTCGGTACTCCCGGAAATGCTGATGCCGGGAGGGAGTCGGGTGCAGCCTACATCTTCGTGCGCAAAGGGGAAAAGTGGCAACAGCAAGCAAAACTTACCGCCCGCGATGCAGCCAAGAGGGACAAATTCGGCATCTCCGTCGGCATCCACAGAGATACTGTCATCGTTGGCGCTTCCGGAAAAGCTGAGGTCGGGAGTTCTTCGGGCGCTGCGTACATCTTCGAACGCACCGGAGAAAATTGGAAATAGCAGGCGAAACTTACCCCCGACGACGGGACGCAACAGGACAAGTTCGGCCTCTCCGTCTCAACTTTTCATAACACCGCTATCGTTGGGGCTAGTGGGGCGGATGGCGGCGGAAAAAATGCCTGCGCAGTGTATTCTTTTCAGCGCACCGGTACATCGTGGGAGCAGAGGGCAAAGGTCGTTCCGAGCGACGCGGCAGATAGTGACCAGTTCGGGGCGGGCCGTCGCCATTGGCGCAGAATTCGTCATTGTCGGGACTACCGGGCGAGACACATTTAAGGGCGTGGCATATATCTATCGAGCCATAGAAGATTTTCACCCGGTCGAGCCATCTGGGCTAGATGTGGCCACGTTAGGGCAGGTCGAGCGGACCGCGTTGTTTCAAAACTTCCCCAATCCATTTAATCCCGAGACTTGGTTCCCGTATCGCTTAGCCTCGGCTGCCCAAGTCACCCTTCGTATCTACAATGTCCGGGGGCAGCTTTTGCGTGCGTTGGATCTCGGGCTGCAGCAACCGGGAAGCTATCTGAGCAGGGAACACGCCGCCTATTGGTATGGCAAAGACCCAATTCGGCGACTCCGTTTCCAGTGGTGTCTATTTCTACACGCTCAAAGCCGACGCGTTTGAAGGGACCCGGAGAATGGTCATTCTGAAATAGTATCAAACGACCAAATAATGGAAGGGATCTGGCATTTCATATCTGCCTTGCTGTCAGTACAATTAGGACAGATGGTGGCAATGAATCAACCCTGAAGTTGGCTCGTGATTAGAGGTCTATAATACGATCTCGTTTTAACGGCAGAAAATTTGATGTTATGATTTTGTCATACTCTTTCTCCGTAGGCGGGAATCAAGCGACCGAAAGGGTAGTGCGATAGTGTTCCCATATCAAATCCTTATAAAGATTCACACGAGATTTCAACAAAATTAGACGGTGAAGTACAGCTGAATTTGGTAGCAATTACACTTTGAAATTCCGTTTATAACTGTCTAAACAACGGGGGTAAATTCAAAGGACAATTTTACGAGAATTGCAAAATATGAAACAAAAAAGAAAGTTTCACATGGCGAAAACAATACTTCGGAATGCATCGCGGTTTTACACGTTTATTTTGATGGTGTGTCTCAGTACGTTTTTCCTCGGAGGCACTTTTGCTAAGGTCGGCAGCCAAACCGTTCTCGCAACCGGCGGTGCCAACCACACATTTGAGACTATTGATGTCCCCGGTGTAGATTTCTTAGAGTTGACCGCCAGTA
>JAPPIK010000037.1:0-32768 GCA_028820655.1 Candidatus Poribacteria bacterium
GAGAAGCATCAATTCTTGCACTCCAGCGGATCAAGGGAGTGGATAGATCAAGTGACTGAATAAGGAACGCGATAGAGATCCCGGTCATGTCAATAGATTCTCGCGGAAGTGTCTCGGTGATATTTGCTCGTTCGACGAGATACATCCTAAAATCTAGGGTGCAAGAATTCGAGATTACAAAAGTCTACAATGCGGAAGATGAGAAATGACTATAGGGTTTACGTACGTTGTAACTCCGAAACCTAAGTGCGCCTCTTCTCGCGCAAGACAATTGCGCCTTCCATTATAGTTGTAGGAATTCACGCTCATCAAATCAATTGCCGAAACACCGATTCCTGTCTTGGATGGAATTCCAAAGGTGTAGCTCCTTTTGCGCGCAATCTCCCGCCTGCGATTGCCTCTCTCTTATTTCGCCGCTTTCCCCATGTATGCCGAAGCAGATAATGCTCATACTACCAAAATAACATGTGATCGTCCTGTAACTGCCGACATTTTGAGTTGACTGTGTTTTCGCGGAAATGTATCATGTGAATGTGAACCATATCCTTTAGGAGGGACAGGTAGTTGGAGAAAGCTGATATTGGGCTCATCGGATTGGCGGTGATGGGCGAAAATCTCGTCTTAAACATTGAAAGCAAAGGCTATCGAACCGCAGTTTTCAATCGCACGGTTTCCAAGGTGGATCATTTCATTAACGGCCGAGCTAGGGATAAGCAGGTGATTGGTACCAGCTCTATTGAGGAACTGATAGCCGCGCTTTCCACGCCGCGGAAGATTATCCTGATGGTCAAAGCGGGGGAACCCGTCGATCAATTTATCGAAATGTTGAGGCCGTTGCTCTCCGATGGCGATCTAATCATTGATGGCGGCAACGCGAATTTCGCCGACACGATGCGCCGGCACGATGCCCTTACGGCCAGTGGTTTGCTCTTTATTGGTACCGGCATCTCGGGAGGCGAAGAAGGGGCGCTTAAGGGACCTGCGATGATGCCGGGCGGGTCAAAAAAGGCCTACACGCTGGTGGAACCAATCTTCACGAAGATCGCGGCCCAAGTTGACGGAGTGCCTTGTTGCTCATACATTGGTCCGAACGGCGCCGGGCACTACGTCAAAATGGTGCATAACGGTATCGAATACGGCGATATGCAGCTCATCGGCGAAGCCTACGCACTCATGACCCAGGCTTTGGGGATGAGCGCCGATGACATGCACCAACTATTCATCAATTGGAACGAAGGCGATTTGAACTCCTACCTCATCGAAATTACGGCGGACATCTTCACACAGTCAGATTCGTCCGGCGTGCCGCTTGTGGACACGATTCTCGACCAAGCGGGACAGAAAGGTACGGGAAAGTGGACCAGCACCTCGGCGCTGGATCTCGGGGTCGCGGCGGGCACAATCGCAGAAGCGGTTTTCGCGCGGTATATCTCCGCGATAAAAAGTGAGCGCGTTGAAGCCGCGCAAGTTATCGAAGGGCCCACGGGAAAATACGAGGGCGACAGATCTGCCTTCCTGGATGCGATTCATGATGCACTCTATGCGGCTAAGATTTGCTCCTATGCACAAGGATTCGCGCTGATGCACCAAGCGAGCCGAGAGTACGATTGGGATCTCGACCTCGGGAGAATCAGCTTGGGATGGCGTGGCGGTTGTATCATTCGCGCTCGTTTTCTCCACCGGATCGCCGATGCCTACGAAAACAACTCGAGCTTGCCAAACCTGCTGCTGGACCCTTATTTCCGCGAAGTGATTGAATCAACCCAAGCGAACTGGCGCGAGGTGGTGGCGACCGCGACGCAACTTGGAATTCCGATACCGGCGTTCAGTTCCGCGCTGGCCTACTTTGATAGTTATCGCAGCGCTCGGCTTCCGGCGAATCTGATACAAGCGATGCGCGACTACTTCGGTGCGCACACTTATCAGAAGATTACCCCGGATGGCGAAACTATCGTTGGGGACGATGGGTCGCCCACCGTGTTTCACACCGAATGGATGGTAGACGGAAGACCGGAAATCGCCGTTGAATGAACGCTGATCCAGCCTAATGACTGGAACCTCTTCTCTCGCACCCATTCGGTAGGTTCGGTTTCCAACCGCACCGTGCCACGCGCCACGGAAAAGCGGCATATCCACTTCGCTCGCACCCCATACGGTGGGTTCGATTTCCAACCGCACCGTGCCACGCTCTTACGGAAAAGAGCGCCACAAAACACCCCCTGCGGCGTACCCATCAACAATGGATTCGTATTCCCTTGGGTACCCCTCTCCGAATCGCGATTCCGATTCGCCCCATCTGCTAATTATGACTCGTCATTTTGGAGAAATGGTATAACCACTGTCAGCCAACATTTCTTTCCCGTCGCAACTCGCTACTTTTAGATTGACAACTTAACATGCATGTGGTATATTTTAGCAGGCCCTGGCAAAACATCATGGCGACGGAACTTTTTTCAGTTGGCACTTTGTTGGCATCACGATTCTTTAGGACTCGCTCACGCGGAGGAATTCTCCTTTTCAGACTATGCCAACACGCCGCATAAATCGGCGATCCGTTGGCAACACGCATCCAAATTCGGTTCAATTGGTTGAAGGAGTTCAAACAAATTCTAACGGTAGGAGCGATCTCCAGGTCGCGATTCTCAGATTATCGTTGTCCCGGTAAAGGCTTCTTTTTTAGGAGCGATCTCCAGGTCGCGATTCTTCATATATCATCGTCCCGGTAAAGGCTTTTTTTTTAGGAGCGATCTCCAGGTCGCGATTCTTCATATATCATCGTCCCGGTAAAGGCTTTTTTTTTAGGAGCGATCTCCAGGTCGCGATTCTCCACATATCATCGTCCCTGTAAAGGCGTCTTTTATAGGAGCGATCTCCAGGTCGCGATTTCATAAGAAATCCGCTGCGTGCAATCAAGCGAAAGAGGGGTTAACGTATACGAGCGCACTTTAGCGCACTTTGGCGCAGTGTGACGCACATGGCTTCAAGCCGCGCCCGGTAAGGCTTCAAGCGCAATTTCAGAGCTTATCCAAGGAGTGCGCTCTAATTTCGAAACGCCGCCGCATTCGAGAATCGGGATTTACTTGCCGCCGCGCGCGCTATCAATTCATTTGAGAAGGCAACAAGCAGATTGGGATGTGACAAGTGTAATGATATCGGGTAAACTTAGGCTAGTGAATTGTTACACCCCCCTAGGAAATATTCGATGGATTTGGTTTCAGTATTCGAGCGGTTCCCGACACAAGCGCTTTGCACCGCCAACTCCTAGAACAACGATGACATCTTCGGTGCCTTCATCTATGGAGCCGTCACAGTCTAAAACGCTACCCGCGTACTTATCCCTACGGAGCGAATCATGAACTACCAGCTGCACGAGTTAGCGACCCTTTTTCCCGGCATGACGGACGAAGAGTATCAGACTCTTCGATTGGATGTTCGGAATAATGGTCTTATACAGCCGATTGTATTGTGGCGCGAATCGGACGCCGACGACTGGGAAATCATTGACGGCCGACATCGAGCGCTGGTATGCGAAGACCTGGGCATTGATCCAACCTACATTTATTTGCAGGGTGATATTGACCCGGTTCAGTACATTATCAGCGTGAACAGTCGCCGCCGGCATTTGACCGAAAGCCAACTGGGTATGATAGCCCAGAAACTGTCGCAGTATTCGCCCGACGATCCTCCGGTAAAAGCCAAAAATGACACTGTCCACGGACAGAATTACACCCAAAGAGAGGCCGCCGACCTGCTGGGCATCAGCACGAGCACGATAGCCCGTGCAAAGAAGATCGGCCAATCGGGCACCCCGACACTCCAAAGTGCCGTGGCGTCCGGCTCGGTGGCCCTGCGCGATGCGGAAGCGATAGTTAATCGCCCTGCGGAAGTCCAAGATGAAGCCGTCCGGCGAGTGCAGGAAGCGGAGGCACAGGAGAAGCGGCTGAGAGTTCAAGATGCAATGAAGGACGTTGAACGCGAAATACGAAGGGCGAAGTGGGAAGAAACCCAGGCACAACGACGAGCGGCTCCAGCCCTGAACGAGGTGCAACTATTCCACGCCTCTTGCGCCGAGTTGCATCGGCACGTTGGCCCCGAAAGCGTAGATATCATCCTGACCGACCCGCCCTACAAGCCGGACACCCTATCCTGCTATCGAGATTTGGCTGAGTTTGCCGTTCATTCGCTCAAGCCGGGAGGCGTATTGCTGGCAATGTCTGGCACATCACACCTGCCGCAGGTCATGGAATATCTGTGCAACACGGAGGGTTTAAACTACCATTGGACGCTGAATTACATGATGCCCGGCGGAAATCTGCGGTTTCACACCCGCGCTGTGCGAATGGGATGGAAGCCGGTGATCTGGCTGGTAAAGTGCAAGTCGGACGGGACTGACCGTTTCGATGTCGTGGAAGCGCCCAGGCTGGCGATACAGGACACCCGCTTTCACGAATGGGGCCAGAATGAAGGCGGATTCAAGAAACTGCTGGACCTGTTCGCATTTCCGGGCCAAATCGTTTGCGACCCATTTTTGGGCGGCGGCACAACAGCGGTCGTCGCTCGTGCCGCAGGTTGCGGCTTTATCGGTGCTGACATTGACGGCAAATATCTGGAAATCACAGAGCAGAGATTGCAAGATGAATAGCCGGCAGGAATCCAGCCCGTTTCTCGTCACCAACGACGATGACCATAGACAGGCCCTCGCTTATGCCAAGCAAAGCGTAGACTACACCTATAACCGAATGGAAATAGCGAAGAAACAATCTCGGCAGAACAATATCTATCTCGGCAAATTGATTGAGGGGCCTATATGCCGCGAGTTGGAAGACACCTACCGGATCACCGTTAATCGAAGCAGTGTCACTACCCACCACACACAGGCGGATAAAGGGGATGTACTGCTCTCTTTTGAGTGCAGCCAATCGCACACTGGCGACATAAAAGGCTTCCGTGTGCGCGGTGTCATCGGTGGAAGACAATCCAGAGCAAATGAAATGGCATCTCGGGCTTACGCCCTGGTCCCCGTTGACCAACTTGACCAGCGCCCGAAGGATATCTACATTTTCACCAATGTCATGCTGCAGTCGGGACAGGACCGGGAGACAGGCATTGAAATCACGACAGCCCTCGCCTTATTGACCTATCCCCGTTGGGCTCCGGTCGGAGAGGTTAGCAAATGGCAAGAATACCCCAAAGGAAGCCGAGTGTACCCGTACACCCAAAGGGGAACACAGGTCCCCAATAAGGGCTCGAAATTCAGCGGCCTTCACGCGTTGTGGAAATTGCCGCCATACTTGGAGACTGACACAACAGCAACTTAACCCCTACGCCAAGCCACTGAATAGATCAAGTAACCGAATAGGATCAAACGAGTGATTGACGATTGATCAAGGAAGTGAATAACGACTGATCAAGCGAGTGAATAGCGAGCGCGGTAGAACTCGCGTAGAAGTCCCATGGATATATTCTTGCGATAGAGTTCCCATAGTAAATTCTGACTGGGATTCCTTCGGTGAAAAAAGGGGTTCCTAACATGAAGAACTTGAAACCTAAAAAGCGCGATTTCAAGCGGCGTAATGAATGACTCAATGTGGAAAATTATCTGTTCCAATACGGCGGCGATTTCATCCGTGAACTTTACACAATTTCGATTAATCCAAGATTATTCGAGAACACATTTGCTGTGGAGTCGTCATGGCTCCTAGTGCGCTAAGCGATGTGAAGGTCCTGGATCTATCGCGGCATCTGGCTGGCCCCTACTGTGCTATGATGCTCGGAGATTTGGGAGCCGAAGTCATCAAAGTCGAACGTCCCGGTACGGGCGACGAGACGCGTCAGTGGCAGCCGCCATTCGCCGGCTGCGAGTCGGCGTATTACCTATGCTGCAATCGCAATAAGAAAAGCCTCACGCTCAATCTCAAACACGGGCGGGGCGTTGAAATCGCGCGAACCCTTGCTGAGTCCAGCGATGTGTTGATTGAAAACTTTCGCGTCGGTGGGGCAGACGAACTTGGTCTCGGCTACGACGAACTGATGCAGGTGAATCCGCGTTTAATCTACTGCTCCATCAGCGGCTTTGGACACACGGGACCCGATAGAGATCTGCCCGGCTACGACCTTATGATTCAAGCAAGAGGTGGAATCATGTCTATCACCGGGGAGCGTGACGGTACTCCCACCAAGATTGGAGTTGCTGTCGCCGATGTCGCCACGGCGTTATTTGCCTGCAACGCCATCCTTGCGGCGCTGTTTGTACGCGAACGCACGGGTAAAGGACAACATCTGGACACAGCACTGCTTGATTCGCAGATTGCGTTGCTGGCGAACGTTGGCAGCAACTTTCTCTGCTCGGGCGAGGTGCCTCGACGCTGGGGAAACGCTCACTCCGGTATCGTGCCATATCAAGCTTTCATGGCGGCAGATGATTACCTCGTGTTGGCTATCGGAAACAATGGGCAGTGGCAGCGATTCTGTAAGGTGGCGGATGTCGAGGGGCTCGGGACTGATGAGCGATTTGCCACAAACTCACTCCGGGTCGCAAACCGCGGCGCCTTGATTCCGGCTCTGGAGGATCTGTTTCGGCAGCGAACCGTCGCCGAGTGGCTACGGCTCTGCGGTGAAGCGGATGTGCCTGCCGGTCAGGTGAATACCCTTGACGCGGTTTTCGCGGATCCTCAGGCGCTGGCACGAGGCATGTTGGTGGAGATGCCGCATCCGACAGCCGACACCATGCGGTTGGCCGGATCACCGCTTAACTTATCGGCAACGCCGGTGCAGATGCGTCTCCCTCCGCCGCTGCTGGGAGAACACACCGACGAGATTTTAGCCGGTGCACTCGGTTTCGACGAAACCACAATCGCCAATCTTCGACGAGTTGGTACTGTCTGAAGTACGAGGAATCAGAATATTGTTCAAGACGAAACTTCACATCTTACGTTGGACGGGCGGTGCCCTTCCTCCCTGGTCCCCCATTCTGCTTCTCTTCCTCTTTTTTCTCCACGGTTGCGGAAAACCGGTCACCATTGATGTTTCCAAATCGGGCGGGGAGAGTGACGTTCTCCGTCAATTGCAAGCGGAGATTGATGCGATTTTGAATGATCCGGTGCTTGCTCCCTCTAATGTCGGAATAAAGGTAGAGTCGGTCACAACAGGTGAAATTCTGTACGACTCTGGCGCCGACAAGTTGTATCATCCCGCCTCGACAATGAAACTGCTAACCGCTGCCGCCGCCCTCGTGAAACTGAAACCAAACTATCGCTTTCGCACTACGCTCTATGCCGATGGAATCGGAAGGGGACGTGTCCGAGGGAATGTCTATCTCAAGGGTAGAGGTGATCCCCTGTTTGCCGTCGATCATTTGGAAGAGATGCTTGCCGCGCTTGCCCAATTCGGCGTCAAGAGGATCGACGGTGACGTTGTCGTCGATGACACCTATTTTGACGACGTTCCCAAGGGGAAAGGCTGGATGTGGGATGATGGTCCGATTGGAGGGTATTATTCGCATCAAAGTGCATTGACAATTGACCGCAACGGCGTGGAAGTTACGGTGTTGCCCGGTGCCGAAATGGGAGAGCCGGTGCGCGTGCGGCTCGATCCCGAGACGGAATACTTGATGGTTGTCAATGACGCGGCTACAGTTGCAGTTTCCGAGGAGAAAACCTTGCACATTGAACGTCAGACAAGACCCGTGCCAGCCAATGTGCTGACGATTCGTGGCTCCATGCCTGTTAATCAAGAGAAGGTGGTTCTGCGCGTGGACATCGTCAATCCCGCACTGTTCTGTGGTACGCTGTTTAAGGAGGCGCTCGTTCGACACGGTATATCGGTTGAAGGTGTCGTACGGCAGGGCGTCGTTCCCAATGGCGCATCCGAAATCACGGTTCACACCTCGCCGCCGCTATCGTTCATCCTTCGGAAGATGAACAAGCGGAGCGATAATCTCATCGCGGAACTGCTGTTGAAGACACTTGGCGCGGAGATCGTGGGCGCGGCTGGCACCTCGGAAAAAGGGCTGCGGGTGATTAACCAGTTTCTGAATGAAACCGGGATCGCTAAATCTCAATCTACACTCGCGGATGGGTCGGGAGTGTCGCGCTACAATTTATTGTCTGCCTCGATGCTGACGAACCTTCTGGTGCACATGTTCCGAGATTTTTCGGTGATGCCAGAGTATGTCATGTCGCTCCCAGTTGCCGGTGTGGACGGAACGCTTTCGTGGAGGATGAAACAATCTGAAGCCGAAGGGGTTTTGCGAGCCAAGACAGGCACGATGAGAGGAGTAACAACGCTCGCCGGTTATGCAATGACGGAGGATGCAGAAATCTTGGCGTTTGCTATGCTGATGAGCCACTACGTAGGTTCGTCCAACCCTCGCCGGGCGTTACAGAATAAAATCGGGAAGGTTCTTACACGATTCAGCCGTGTTTGTAGGGAATAGTAATGCTGAACGGTCGGAGGGCTGTTGCTGTAAGGGACGCAGATCTGCGTCCCTTACGAGAATTACGGTTTCGCGTATTTGATCGATTTTAGATGATGATTATATGGTTCGGTTAGCTGGGTTTTCTTCTTCCGACTCTCAGTTCGGCGGGTTGTTTTTGATGTAGGCTCGAATGTCATCCAAAGATTCGCCGGTCCGGATCACATGGTCGTAAAAGGAGCGTTGCCATGCATAGACGTGATCATTCCGTCGTCTTTTAATGATTCGACTGACGGGGGATTTGAATGCGTGAATAATCTTTGACAAATACATCTCCGAACGGTCGTGGGTCAGTTGTTGTAGGGGACGCAGATCTGCGTCCCTTATAAGGATTATGATTCCGTGGATGTGATTCGGCATTACGACAAATTCATCTAATGCCGTGTTCTCAAAATGTTCGGGAATATCTTGCCAACAATCCGTTGCAATCTGCCCAATTGTGCTTAACCTCATCTGATTATGACTATCTCACCAAGATTGTTAACTCGGTTGTGCGTGCAGATTGTCACAAAATAAAATCTCTCACGGGAATAATCATACGTC
Organism: Candidatus Poribacteria bacterium; assembly: GCA_028820655.1. Taxonomy (GTDB): domain Bacteria; phylum Poribacteria; class WGA-4E; order WGA-4E; family JAJDTR01; genus JAJDTR01. The sequence continues at coordinate 9,017 of JAPPIK010000037.1, forward strand.
GGCAAGCCGTTTCGTTTTCGAGTTCGGTGATTTATAACCTGTGTTGATTGTGGTAGCAGCCTTCGGTGGTTGTCTACGGGCGTTTGTATGCTTGTTCGGGGACGGCACGGGAGGCGGTTCCGTACTACGTAAGAGGTTCTAAAATCAATCGATCATAAATTGATTGCACCTGTTCGACATGCCTGGCGATACTGAAATGGTTCTCGGCGTGCACCCGCGCGGCTCTTCCCATCTGTTCGCAAAGCGAGGGATTCTGTATCATCTGAACGATTTTGGCTGCGATACCTTCAATTGGCAATGGTGGAACAACCCAGCCCGTGATCCCATCGTCAATCATGTCTGTTGCGCTTCCAACAGGAGTGGCGAGGACCGGTTTGCCCGCCGCCATGGCTTCAGGGATGACACTTCCTGCCGAGAGGGTTACAAGAAGATCCAGCCCTTGCATGATTGCCGGCATGTCCTCCCGATGCCCCGTGACGGTTATAAAATCCGCGAGATTCAATTCCGAGATTAACTGGCGCAGTTCCCGTTCATACGCAATGTGTTTCACGTTAGGTTGTGTTCCGCCAATAATCAGAAAGCTGACATCTTGGCGCATGTTAAGGACGTGCGATGCGACCTCGACAAATTCCTTCTGACGCTTAAACGGCTCAATCCGCCCCACCATGCCAATCACGAATCGTCGCAGTGGGAATTCACTGCGGTGGGCATTTTGATCTGCTCTTGTTGTTTGAAATGCGCATAGGTCCACGCAGTTGACGATCACATTGATTTTATCGGGCGAGATTCCCGCTGCAAGAAATGGAGGCGTGAATTGCTCCGAGATGGAGATAATTGACGACATGTCGTGGAAGCCGTACTTTACCACCTGATCCGGACGAATCGGAGCCTTGACATGAGAAACGGTTGGAATCCCGCATTGGCGGGCGATGCGAGCTGAATAGGGATTGTGCCAGGAGTCCGCAACATGAATCAACCCTACCTGTCTTTCTGTAGTGAACTGACCAAGTCGAGACGCAACGGCATATCGATGAAGGAGGTATTTCCATTTTCGCCAAGCTGGAAGGGGATGGATGGCGGTATCGATTCCCGCAGCACGCAATTGCTCCGGAAACACTCCATCCTCGGGACATACGACCATCGGCTCATAGCGGCTCTTATCCAGATTTGTAACGAGATAAAGCAGCTGTCGTTCGGCACCGCCGAAGATTGAACCGCTCAAGTATAGGATGCGCGTCATAATCACGTCAGACGTTGGCTTGATGAGGCGAATGGAATTTGCGTATCTTCATATAAAACCGATTAGCTGTCAAGGGTAATCCTTATACCGCAATTCATCGCTCTAATTATTTGAAACTGATTGGCAATTGGTAAGTGACAAGATGGGCGAATTGGATGTAACCTTCAGTTTAGACATAGAGCCGATTTTGACATTGGCGGCCTGTTTCTACGCAGTCTCGTAAGACGTATGCCGTTTCCTAAATGATGAAACTCAACCTTGTGGACCGTAAACCGCGTGTCCTTTTGTTGCTGCCGACGCGAACATATCGCGCGAGTGATTTCCTGTCTGCCGCACGGCAACTGGAGGTGGAGGTGGTAATCGCTTCGGATCACCCGCAGACGCTCTCCGAACTTTCACCGCTGAAGTCGCTGTCGCTGGATTTTCGCTGCCCGGAACAAGCCACCCAAGACATTCTTTCATTTGCGGAAGAATATCCGATTGATGCCGTCGTCGGGGCGGACGATGATACGACCATTCTCGCCACTATGGCAGCGAAAGAGTTGTCTCTTCCGCACAATACAATCGAATCTGCGTATGCGACGCGGGACAAGCATCAATTACGAAGAATCTTAGAAGGGGCAGGGCTCCGTTCGCCGTGGTTCAAATTGGCCTCCGTCAATGAGAACCCGGAAAGAGTCGCGAATCGAATTGATTTTCCTTGCGTACTCAAACCTCTTTCCCTTTCGGCGAGCCGCGGCGTTATTCGGGCAAACGACTCGGCGGAATTTGTGGACGCCTTTAACCGAGTGGCCGCCATTCTCCGATCGTCAAGCGATGAAGACGAGCATCATGGCGATGCGGAACATCTGCTCGTTGAAGGCTTCATACCCGGCGTCGAGGTCGCGCTTGAAGGCATTGTGGTGCGAGGGGAACTCAAGGTGCTCGCCATTTTCGACAAGCCGGATCCGCTTGATGGTCCTTTCTTCGAGGAAACGCTCTACATAACGCCGTCCCGACATTCAACCCACGTTCAACAGGAAATTGCCGCCTGCACCGCGGATGCGGCGAATGCGCTTGGTTTGAGAGAAGGACCGGTGCATGCCGAGCTTAGGATTACGGACGATTGCGCTTGGATGCTTGAAATTGCTCCGAGATCGATTGGCGGGCTGTGCGCGCGAACCCTTCGCTTCGGTACTGGAATGTCGCTGGAAGAGTTGATTATCCGCCACGCCATCGGTCAAGATGTGAATTTGTTCGAGCGTGAAGTGCGAGCTGCCGGCGTAATGATGATTTCCATTCCGCACGCCGGAACCTTGCGAGAGGTACGCGGTAATTCACAAGCGGAGACGGTTGAAGGGATTGAGGAAGTTACAATTACGATTCCTATCGGCCAGAAGGTCGTTCCGCTGCCGGAAGGGAAGCGATACCTCGGGTTCATTTTCGCGCGGGGCGAAACTCCCAACGATGTGGAATCTGCTCTGCGAAATGCGCATCGCCGCCTAGAGTTTATTATTGAACAGTAAATCCAAGATTAAACGTCGAGTGAAAAGTACGGGCACCAAGGCGCCTACCAATCTGCGACTGACCGGTTTGGAGATGACAAATCGATTGCAATCTTAAATCGAATTCATTATAATACCCGTAGGTCCTGCACACGCGTGCCAACTCGGGAGAAGTGTCAGGTTGAAAAATACGGCTTAAGGAGGGGTGTGAAAATGCCAGGTTCACTAGGCGGATGGGAGCTGATCATTATTCTCGCGGTTGTCCTCGTGATTTTTGGCCCAAAGCGTCTGCCGGAGATGGGACGATCACTTGGAAAGGCAATTCGAGAATTCAAAAGCGCCGGTAAAGAGGTTCAAAGGGAATTCAACGAAACGATAGATCCCGACGCAGATTCGACAAAAACGTCAAACCGGGACACCAACGCCGGATCAACAAAACCGGAGAACAAAGAGGCGTAGTAGACAATCGGTTATCATGACTGACTCTGAAGACGCGTCTATGACTTTTTGGGAACATCTTGAAGAACTCCGAAGGCGGCTGATTGTTATAGCCATCGCAATTGGTACTTTTAGCATTCTGAGTTTATCCTTCGGTCGACCGATTGAGGCGATTCTGCGATTCCCGATGGAGACATCCATCAGCAACATATTGGCAGCCATCATTGACCGCACGGTTGGCGTAGAGGGGTCTATGATGGGATTTCTCTCGGTTTCCTTAAAAGCCGGCGCATCGAATGTCGAAGCCGAACTACTAAAGATAGGGCCTGTTGAAGGTATCAAGGCATATCTCAAAATCAGCATTACGAGCGGCTTTCTGCTGGCTTCTCCGATTGTGCTCTATCAAATTTGGGCGTTCATATTTCCAGCCTTGACGAGGAAAGAGAGAAGGTATGCTCTACCGCTTTTCTTCGTTATCGTCGTGTTTTTTGTGATTGGCGTCGTTTTCGCCTACCTGATTGTCACTCCAACAGTTCTGCACTTTGCCGATAGCCTCTTTCCGACTGCAAAAGACATGTGGGACATTGAGAAATACGTAAACTTTATGACCGGACTACTGCTGGGCTTTGGTATAGCGTTTGAGCTTCCGATTGTCATGGCGTTTCTGTCTTGGATCGGTGTTGTCGACTCGCGAGGATTTCGCGCAAAACAGAGCTATGCTGCCGTCGGAATCTTTGTCATGTCGGCATTGCTGACTCCGGCGGATCCACTCTCGATGTTCTTGATGGCGGTTCCGCTGATCGTGTTGTATCAACTGGGAATCTTCTTCGCCTTTCTGCTTGAACGGGAATCCGAAAGCCATGCCTAATTCCAACTTGCAAGAACAACTGGGATTGCTTCACCAACTTCAGCAGATTGAACTGACAATTATGTCGCTGCAACAGCAACGCCAAGCCGTACCGCTTAAGGTTGCAAAATTGGGCGAGGAAATTCAGGTACACCAAGGAGCATTGGATGCGAAAAAGGAAGCACTCGCGGAAGCGGAGCGCGAATTGCGTTCAAAAAATGCCGAACTCACGGACCATCAGGAACAGCGACTGAAATACGAAACTCAACTGCGTGAGGTGAAAACCAACAAGGAATACCAAGCGCTGGATAACGAGATCGGTTTTCTACAGAAAAAGGAAGCTGAAGTTGAAGATGCTATCTTGGGCATCATGTTGGACATTGATCGATTTCAAGAGGAACTTCGGCAGGAACAGGTTTCCTTTGACGCAGAAAAGGAGAAAGCCGGTAATCGGAAAACCACGTATGAACAGGAAGGGAAAGATCTAGACGCACAGGTCGTGGAGCAACAGGATGAGCGTAAACGCTTTTCGCCCGACATTGATAAGAATTTGATGTCTAGCTACCAAGCGTGGGGAAGGCGCAACAAATCAGCATTCGTATCAATTGTAAAAAATAATGCGTGCGGCGGTTGTCGAATCGCAATCCCGCCCCAGACACTCAAGGAAGCCCGCAAGTTCGAAAAGGTTGTCCAGTGTTCAAGTTGTAAACGCATCCTTTACCCTCTTCCCGAGGAAGAAGAATTCGATCAAGCGAACGAATAGTGTGTGCGATAGAGACCCTTCAAACGACTAACCAGAGTCAGGAATTACTATTGCACACACTGCGCGTCACTTTGATTAATAGATAATCCTCCCCACATCGCTGATTGCCCTCTCACCTCTCCATCTTTGAAAAGCGCCATCGCCCGTCTTAATCTCTGGCCGACGATAATCAAATGATCGGATTGGGAAAACTCAGGGGTAAGAACGGCAATTGCGGTGGTAATTCGTTTGGCCGGTCGGAGTGCGCGATGTTCAGGATGATTGCTTCTGCTATCTTGATGTTAACTTCCCCCGATTTGAAAATAGGATTTGTTGGTCGTATACTCACCGTACAATTTGACTCCCAAAAAATTCCGGCTGTGGCGGATGCGAGAAGGGCGCTGTCTGAATTACGGATGTCGTGGACTACAAGCAGTTTTTCGCATTTGCGATATTTGATCCGCGAAACCCTCAATTCTGCGGCAGACCACGATTCAGACTCTTCCCTAATTGATTCCTAGAGTAGAGATTGTGGGGTAGCTACTGCCCACTAAAGGCGAGCGATCAAACGTGAATTTCTAATTGTTGGCGTATTTCAGTTCCGACAACAGCCGAGTGATGCCCTCTTGAATGTGTCCTTCCACGGACGGTTCCGGGGGCAGTCGATGTTTCAGCGATGCCTCGTAACCACCGGCAAGCCCGAGGTCGTAATCCTTCTTCGTGGCGATGTAGCCCGAATTCCCGTTCGTATAGCCGAACACCAACGTGTGCTTGAACGGCGAGATTTCATCGGCGAACAACTGGTACTCCGCAAACATCTCGCCGGGCAGCGACAGGATACATAGTTCATCGCCAACCGCGAAAGCGCGCATGGGCAGCGGGATAGATTCACGCACATCGTTTTCGGCGCGTTCCAGCAACCGTTGATAGTGAAGGCTACCCGGCTCCTCGACGAGCAGTTGCTTGCACAGTTTCACCGTTGGCCGCTGGAGCGGCAGCGACAACGTCATTGATTGCGACTTCAGCGGCGTTGGCGGAACGGTTTCGAATTCGCCCATGGCGCGTTTTACCGCGGCAGCAAGCGAAAGTCCGGCAGCATCGCAGGCGCCGAATCCGCCGCGAAGCGGGAAGCCGTTGATGTTGGCGCTGCACCCCTGAGCGAACATAAACACCCCTTCCGCCTCCCCGTTTTCCCCTAATAAGCCTCGCAGATGACCAATGGCAAATCCGGGATAGTCGGGTCCAACCACCGTTTGAACGTGACTGGGCGCGTGGTCGAAATCCATAATGATGACCGGATGTGCGGCGTAGGAAAACAGTACGCCGATGCGTTCACCGCTACTGCCGTAAGCGCCCAACACATCTACCCAAGGTACAATGGGGCCCTTGGGGTTTGGCGCCATCGTGATTTCTCCATCATCCTTCATGAAGCGGCGGTTGTATGCAATCTGCACGGGTTCGCGCCCCACGTGTATCGTGGCAGGTTGCAAATTGTCGATAGCATTTTTTGTAATCGCCGCGAGGTGACCTGCCAGTTCAGACTCGAACGAGGGGGCTTCCTTAATGTTTGGATCGCTTTCGTCCGGCTCGTTATGGGTGTGACTACAGTTGATGACGATATTTTCTTTGGGGATGCCGGTTGCCTGGTGGATGGATTGGAGCAGCACATCCGTGCGCTCGTAGGAGATTTCGGTCATATCCAATGTGACGATTGCAAGGGATCCTTCATTGTCCTCCAAAACGAGGACACGAGCGTAGAGATCGCCGTAGAGGGGTATCAACTCCCCCTCTTTGGGAGTATAATACCCATCGCCAACCTCGCCAATCCAATTAACGTCGGCTAAACTCTTCAGCACGACTTTGGGAGTAATGACGGTTTCAGCTGCGCCGGCTTTCAGTTCAGTTTTGTCGGACATTTTAATTCCATCTCCCTACATTTTCAGTGCTTTAATAGTGTCAATCAAGTTTCTCGGGGGCCAGACAAAATGCGCCAGTACCAAGTTACCGATCTAGCGGAGCGGAGGCGCGGCAGTTCGCGCCGCGGCAAACCCATTGAGCGCTTCCTCCAATTCTTCGTGCGTGTGGTTTGCCGTCGGCGTAATCCGTAGGCGGCTCGTGCCGGCAGGTACTGTCGGAGGGCGGATGGCAGGGACAAAGATTCCTTCGTTTAGCAACGCCTCCGAAAACCGCGTCGTCATGTTCGCCTCCCCGATGATTAGCGGTAGAATATGTGTCTCGTTAGGAAGCAGTTGAAATCCGGCTCCCGATAGCCCGGTTCTGAGGCTGTGGACATTTGCAAACAACCGGTAGCGAAATTCGGGACTAGAGCGGATTATATCGATCGCGGCTGACGCTGCCGCTAATGTGCCGGGGGGCAGAGCCGTGGTGAAGATGAAACCGCGTGCCCGGTTTATCAGGATATCGATGAGGGATTTACTCCCGGCCACGAATGCCCCCACGCCTCCCACAGCCTTGCTCAACGCACCAATTTGGATAATGCCGCGATCTGCCACGCCCAAGTAATCCACCAAACCGCCGCCGGTTTGTCCCAGTATCCCGAACCCGTGTACGTCGTCCACCATTAGCATGGCGTCATACGTCTCGGCTATGTCGCAGATTTCGGCCAGAGGCGGAAAATCGCCATCCATACTGAATACTCCGTCCGTAACAATCAGTCGACGACGGAAGTTCGAAGATTCAGCGAGCAGTTCTTTTAGGTGTTCCGGGTCGCAGTGTCTGTAAATTTGCGTGGTTGCCCTACTGAGACGACAACCCTCGATGAGACTAATGTGGTTGCGTTCATCGCTCAGGATGAGGTCGTCTTCCCCAGCGAGAACGGGAATTGTGCTGATGTTAGCGAGGTAGCCGGAACTGAAAACCAGCGCGGCTTCCGTGTTCAACATCGCCGCTATCTTCGTCTCGAGTACGTCGTAGAGGTGGTTGTTCCCCGCGATCAGGCGTGAGCCGCTCGCGCCGACGCCGTATTCCCGCACGGCTTCGCTAGCAGCCTTTATTACTTGGGGGTGCCTACTCAAGCCGAGATAATCTGTAGAGGCGAGGGAGATTACGTCGCGGCCATCAAGGAGAACTCGTCCGGTCGGGGCACCCATCATTGAGCGCAGTGAACGCCAGTGGCCCGCCCGTTCCAGTTCGACCCTCTCCGTTTCTAGCCAGCAATCGATCTTCATTCCCAAGGCAATCGTACCTGTCTCCCTAGGTAGGGTTGAACGAAAACTCGCGAAAATTACCCACTGAAAGAGGCGAATTTGGGATTCCAAGCTGTCCGAAATAATTGCAATTCAAGTGAACCCAACATCGCTCGCATTCTTCAATAGTAGGGTTTCACTATATTTCTTCAAGCAGTTCAATCGGAATGGGGGAAGTTTCTTTGGACACCTAGAAGGTTTTCGCTGTTGCTTGCTCAACCCAACCTACACCCATAGAGGCGGCACGCCATCAAGTCGGGACACCAGCGATTGTCACTACAATCTTGGAACGTCGCGAAGGTCGTCCATAACAGGCTGATTCATATTTTAACCCGCCGTTTTCTCGAATCGTACACTGGCATGTACCAAATTATCGGTCGGGTTAAAGGTCAACTCGTAGATCGGGGCGTTCAATCTGTACTGATAATTTGCGCCAAAACAGGATGTCCCGGCGGGGACATACCCGTCCGGCACGTGGATGAATAGTGTACCCTTCCCATGACGCGGCGGTTTGCAAACGGCAAGGAAACTTTGGCTCTTCCGATCCCAACCGGCAGAGAGGATTTCTTCGCCGCCCTGCGTGAAGTGGATGTCCGTGGAAATCAATTGCGGTGTATCTCGTTCAGTACGTAAACAGAGAAGCCTTGCCGATCGAGATGGCATGTCCGACACGGCGACTCTGCCCCGGACGACACCAAGGTATTGACGGTTCCAAAAGTCGTGTACGAGATAGAATTTGGATGCATCCAAGCCGAGCGCGCCTAGATCTAAATTGACATCATCCACCTGATCCTTCCAATTGAACACACCCAAGATATTCCACGAATCAAAGGGCGCTTGCACCTGCAGGTTCCAAATCTGCGGAAATCTATTTTGGTAAAGATCTATAGGTGTCGCCGACTGGCCGGTCAGTGGAAACAGTTTCGCCAGTAACTCGGCACGCGCGGGGCTCAACGATGAAAACTCGTCCGCACACGTCATAATTCCACCGCTCAAAGCTGCCGCCGTCATTGCCACGATAACTTCGTTGATTGGACGCGGCTCGTCGATAGCTATCGCCCCGAACTCATTTGTCCACGCGGTATTGTGCATTGACATGTACGCCGCATGGTTGCTAATAATGTGCTTCAACCCGCGCGAATCGTTCCACAGTCCACTAACAAGATAGTCACCGTTTGCCGCAAGCGGATGATTCACTGAAAACCCACCTATACTTGGCGTCGAGCAGGTGTTGTGCCCTTCAAGGAGCACATTCCTCGAGCTTTCCCCTACAACTTGGTTCAATAATTTAATGCCAAGGCGGTACAACTCAATGGAGGTGAGAGATTTATCGTGCCAAACGAAATTGCCGAATTCCGCTAGTGGACCGATCGTATAGGACAACAGATTTGCCTTGATGAGATCGCACCCCCACTCATCGACAATCTGGCGGAGGCGTTCCCGTATGTTCGCCCGCGCTCCGGGCTGAGAAGCGTCAAGCAAAGCGACCGATGTACCATTATCGAGCGTTACCGCGGCAGGTTTATCTTCACGATCCTTTAGAAAGTATTCGGGATGTCTTTTTATTAATTTGGAGTTAATCGCAACACTGAACGGATCGAATCTGATTCCGGATTTCAACCCTTTCGCGTGGATTTTGTCTACAACAGATTTCATCCCATCTGGAAAGTGTTGCGGGTGCACCGCGTTGCTTCCAGCGGACTGCTGCCACTCGTCTTCGATCTGAATATATTCCACGCTGCCCGATTGCGAGGGATAGAACAAACGATTTTGCGAAATCTGGTTGACTTGGCCCAGAATATAGGCGGCATCTACCCGTTTCTTCTTACCGGTACGCTGCACGTTCCATCCGGAGAAGACACCCCCCGATTCTTGTGCATTCATGCGTTTTGAAACCATCTCGGTGTAAAGTTGATAGGAGTCGGTAGGGGAGGCACTGAAATTGAGGTAAGCGATCTCCGACTTCAACTCCTGGCCGGGCGCACACGATTGATGTTCACACCGATGGCGCAGTGCCCAACCATCAATTCCTTTCTCTTTCTGATCCTTTTGCGTTTGAGAGTCGTATCCGACATCAACCGTTGACCACCACTTATGGGCACTAAGGAATCCGAAAACGAGGGAGCGTTGACTGTTGGTATCGTAAAGGACACCGTCGTAACAGGGTTGATTCGAGACTTTCTTGTTGATGTTGAACCCGTCGTAAATCTTCCTGACGCCTTGGTTAAGAGACGGATTCACGTTGAGAAAGAGATGGTAATCCGAGGGTACGCTTCCCAAGTAAACCCCTCCACGCGCATCCGGATTGAGCGATGACACGCCGATAACTGTAAGCCGATCCAACTTTATGTCGGCGTTGCCCAAGTTCTCGACACCGACGGTCAGAATAATGTAAGGCGCTTTGCTATAGCATTTTAGGTACAGGTTAATACGTATGCGCCGCGCGTCCGACTGGTAAGAAAATTTCACCGGCTGATACACGCCGAGATCATCGTCTTCGGTGGGATCCGCAACGAACTCACGAGTTCCATCGGACTCTGAAGTGGCAAGCGACGTCCCATCCTGAAGCACAATCCTAGTGTAAGCATTTCTGATAATAGCATGTCCCGTTTGATCTACATAATCCCATGTCCCTTTAGAGAGATTGTACTTTACTTGAAACTGTTTGCTTTGTGCCACGACGGAGTGACCTTGTCTTGTGACATCCAAATCACTAACTCTTTGCATTGTGCGGGTTGAACCTCCATCTGGGGGAGAAACCGAAAGCAGAGGTGCGAAGCGAATTCATCTCACCGAGAATATCGTACATGTCAATTCGCAGGATTGGTCAGAGGTTGTCCGAAGGGAGCAGGAGAGTGAAGGAGTGGGTGTTTCGTTTTTTATGAAAGCTGTCGCCTGAAGTTTATATCGCTCGCACATCGGTCGGGCTCTGATCGGAATTGTTCACATGGCGCAGGAGAACTGACTGGCACCACGAATTTAAAGCGTCACACCTGAACGATGAATCCCCCTCAGCTAGTTGACTGTTAAAGTATAGCTTAGAGACCTCGGCAAAGTCAAAAGCAAAATCCGGAGCAATCCCTGACAGATTGTTTTAAGCTACAGCTTAATTGAATAAGCAGTGAATAGTAAGAACGTGAAGTAGTAGGGAACAATGATCGTTGTTCCCTACATGGAAAGAATGGTAATCACTGGCTATGGCCCTTGAAGTCACCAATGGAGTAGGTGAAATGATGCTGGCCGATTACCACCTTGTCTACCGCGCACGTTGTCTTTCCGATCAATTGTCGTTAACCTGTGTCTTTCCGCTTTTTCTTTTGTGTTCAAATCTCAAATCGGGTATAATTGTCTTGATTGGCAGCCAGTCTACTCATGGGCGATATTGACCATACGCCCGCGCAAGGAGAGTTCATGAAAGTTACAGTAAAATACTTCGCTGTGTGCCATGAAGAGTTGGGGAGAGAGGAAGAGGAGATGGAGTTGCCGGAGGGGGCGACGTTGAGAGCTATTCTCGATCGCCTTGAAGAGGAGTGGCCCGAGATTACCGAGTTTTATCAGGTAATGCAGATGTCTGTCAACTGGGACTATGCAACAGAGGACACCGAACTCTCGGATGGAGATGAAGTCGCACTGATTCCGCCGGTGACGGGAGGTTAGATTGTTCAAGATCACCGATGAAGTTATTGACACTCAACGTGTTATTAGCGTTGTCGAAGCTGATGATGCGGGAGCAATTGTCCATTTTTTGGGCACCGTGCGGAACAACACGGGTGGACGCAGGACGTTGTATCTTGAATATGAGGCCTACGCGCCGATGGCGGAAAAAAAGATGGCGGAGATTGCTCATGAAATTCGAGAGAAGTGGGGGCTGGATCGCGTCGCCATGATTCATCGCGTGGGGCGCGTGGAGATTGGCGAGGTGAGCGTTGCCGTCGCCGTGGCGTCGCCGCACCGCAGCGATGGATTCGAAGCGTGCAAGTACGCCATGGATCGGCTCAAGCAAGTTGTACCAATCTGGAAGCGCGAAATCTGGGAGGATGGCGCGGAGGAGTGGGTAAAGCCGGATCCTGTTTATTTTGATGTCGATAGGGGAGTGCGTAGGTCCGATGGATGACGCTTATTAAATCGAGATCAATGATTGCAGGTTTATGCCCCGTGCTAGATTAGCCAGATTTTGAGCTTTCCAATATCTCGCACTACTTTGACAATAGTATAATCAGGCATTATTTCGCTCCGATAGAATCTCTCGGATTCCCACCGGGAGTTCCCTAACGGGGATCATTTCATCAAGCCGTTTTGTTAATTTAAACGTTACCCCCTGTCCTTCCGCCATCCGCACCAATCTGCCTGCCTTGTGTTCAGCAACCATTCCTTTACGCCACACGCCGAAAACTATATCATGCGGGCAAATCCCTAAGCAAAGGAGGTAATCATATTCCCGATCCAATCGAACATGGTTGAACTGGAATGTTCCATTAGCGCCCAGCGAAGCTGTCTTGATCTCGAGTTGAACTGTTCCAATTCGTATGTCCGTCTTTGACGTACGGTCTCCGTTTCCGGTCTCGATCCCATTCTGTAGAAGATACTGGCGAATGAACTCCTCTCCGATTTCGCCGCGATTCGTGTTGCCAAGCATTCGGTAGCGAATCAACGGAGAATCTCTCCAAATATCCTCGGGCGAATGCTTCCGAATGATTGAGGCTAGCAGGTCAACTGGATTCACTTGGGAGGCTCCCATGCGCGTTTGTCTGATCCGCGTTTCCAGAATACTAGAAAGTACGAGTGATTTTTTCGCGCATGAACCTGACGCACTGTTCGACTGACACCGGGCTTGTTCTGACGCATTACCACGAACAAGTCCTCCGCCACGAAACCTATCCGCTCATAGGCTTGCATGATTTCAACATGAGTAAATCTCTGGCGATTGGCGCAGACCTCGTCTTGGCATTTCACGATTAGCACGCCGCGTTCGCGTAGTACCCTATGTGCTTCCACAGCAGCATCCTCGTAGAGCGATAGGACTGCCTCATGGTATTTCTTTGTAGTCCTGTTCCCGGTGCGGTTGTTTCTGTAGTGATGCTCGAACGCCCGGTGAACGGTATGAGCCGTTCCTCCGGGAGAATGCATGTATGGTGGATCGAGCACAACGCAGTCGATTTCACCGTCTATGTAAGGAAGATCTCTGCAATCAACCCCGGTCAGGATGTCGGATGGCCTCAAGCGATAAAGATCTTCAGGTATTCGCCTCCAAAATACGCCTTTCCCGTAGGTGACATCAGCGACAATGCTACCCGGAGCAACGTACAATCCAATTACATGGCGGAAGACATCATCATTCCCTTCGGTATAAGCGCTAAATACAAGATCGTTAGTCGGCTTGCCATTGCGAACCCGACGACGCGCTCGCGTTGCTTGAGGAACTCCGGTAATAGTCAGTTGGTTCATGTCCGTGCTCCTAATTTCAGTGTCGCGTTTTACGCTACCTTTTAATGACACTTTCAACCACAGCGGCAGCTAATAGTTCTTCAAACTTGCCGAAGGTTATAACCATCAGCCCGATTTTTCTGTTCTCTTTACAACTTCACTTTACCAGATTCTAGAAACTAGTGCAATTTGATCTGCCTTAAGATGCCAGAATCAGAACGATTCGCCATACTTGCTGGCGGAATAATTGATAGCCTTCATTAACGTTGCCACCACCTCTTGCTCCGAGACTTAATTCCTTCCGCTTCTTGACCGGTAGTAGACTCCAACGATTTTAGTAAACGCGACAATTCCTTGTCCTTACCAGATATCGACAGCGCGTCTTGACACGCCTTAATCGCGCGTTTACCCATCGTTTCATTTCCCTTTGATTGGTACGCAACCCCGCAGATTTGTGCGACTGCTCGGTAATAGTCGGCTGGATCCACGTCTCCTGTCGGGGAATCCCCGGTCCGCTCAAGCGTCAATAATCCATCTTCCCATAATTGAGCCTTGGCATCACAAATTACCTTGTGACACAGTGCTTCCGAGTTTGAACCATCCAACCAATGTGCCTGTTCGTAGCAGGCGGCGGCCTCCTCATAGGCTTCGTTTACGACGTGCAACTTCGCCAACTCGCTATAAAAAACGCCCAGCCCGCTTTCTTGAATTGCGTAGCGATTTGATTGTGTACTCGTCAGCCAGTCTCGTTCCTCCAAAAATTCAATCGCGCTGTTTTTCTCCTCGTCCGTAATAATCACGTCGGTGAGTAGATGTTTTGCGACGGCGGCGTTCGGGTAAATTTTCGTGCGGCTCTTCATTAAGGGGTAGGCTTGCACGCCTTTATCCATCTGAATCAGTTTCAATCCGGTAGCGATTCGGAACAACGAAACAATCTGATCGCTATTTTTTCGCGCCCTTTCCTCAAATATCTGTTGCTGATTTTGCGCTATGTGCTGATTTAATGCGCTCAACTCATCCCTGTATTCCGTAACGTCGGGATCGAGTTGGTGCGCTTTACCAAAAAACCTTTGCGCCGCAAATATTTCATTCCATTCTCGGTAGATTAAACCGAGTTGAAAATTGGCATCGGCGAGTACCTCGGCTGCCGGCGCGGCGAGCAAAACAGTATCATAGGCTTGGATAGCACGCCCGAGTTCCCCCTCTTCGGTCAGAGATTTGGCGTGACTGTTAAGTTCATCCAGTGAAGATTGCGCGCCGTCCTTGTCGAGAAGTAAATTCTTCCGCATTTGTCAGTTGAATCCTATGTCTCGGCAGGACTATCGGACACCCAATCTTGGGTGTTCTCGCTAAATCGATCCGCCAACTCATCCGAAATTGTCTGTTTAATCAGTTCAATGAGATCCTGTCGAAATTTTCCCCAGTCTTCCCCTCGCCGTGTAAATCGATACTGGCTATCAATCTCGACGTACATGGTGTCCTTTGGTTCAGAAAGAGATTCAAAGTAGCGCACAACTTTCATACCACCTCCGCGAATTGTTGTAGATTGAAAACTGAAACCTGTTAATTGGTGCCATCTTTTAAACAACATTCTTGAAGATTCTATGGAGGGAATAATGATCGTTATTCCCTACAATCTCAGTTTCACTCGCTAACGATTTTTGCGTAAGCAACAGTCTTTCAGTCTCCGAGATACTAGATCCGTAGATTCGAACAACACTAATCTGGTTTAGAACTCCACTCACAAATCTTCCAACCCGATTCAGTTGCTATCTGCCGGAGCGCCTTGCCCGGATTCACCACAACCGGTGTGCCAACGCAGCGTAACATCGGCAGGTCGGCGCGGCTATCGCCGTAAGCGAAACTCGCGGCCAAGTCTATGCCGTGCTCATGAGCGAAGGCTTTCGCCACACGCGCCTTTTCCTCCTCCCCCAGCGGTGTGGTCATCAACTCACCGGTGAACTTCCCATGATGTTCAGTGAGAGACATAGACAACGTGTGATCTGCATCCAAGTAGTCCGCAAGCGGGGCCATGATGAAATCGAGCGATCCGGTCACGAGCACAACGAGATCTCCCTTGGCTTTGTGTTCGCGAACCTGGTCCGCCCCCTCCGGGAAAATCTTTGAGCCGAGAAGAGCATCGAATGTGTCTAGAGCCAACCTCTTCAGACGTTCCACCTCCATCCCGCGGTAGTTCCGGTAGAAAACCTGATTGAACTTGGTACGGCTCAGGTTGTCCAAGAGGAGGTAGTAAGGGATTTTCAGTAGGAAGCCAGCCAGCCAAAACGGGCGAATTAGAGGATGAAGCAACTGCAACCTAAACCGCACGTAGTAGTGAACGATGGTCGAATTTACAAGGGTGCCGTCAACGTCGAAGAAAGCAGCCACTTGCCGGTTGACTTGATTGCCGTTTGTGCGCACCACGGCGCCGAGAGACTCCATAGTCACTTTGGAGTTATTCATGAGCCGCGTCACGCAACCGTTCAATTCGAGTCCGCACTTCGTCGGCAATTTTCCGGTAGATGTCTCGCTTACTAGTCTTCATGGTAGAATCTTGAGGGGTGCCTGGAGCGACCGGTTCGCCGAAAACGACGCGAACCTTGCTCTTGCGGGGTAACGACTTTCCTTTGGGTAAGGCCTCATAGGTGCCGCTCACGTGCGCAGGCACCACAGGGACACCAGATTCGAACGCAAGCAGGCCGAGCCCGGGTTTGAAGGGTTGAAGCTTCCCGTTTAAGGAGCGCGTGCCTTCGGGATAGATGAGCAAGTTTTCGTGCCGGAGAAGTGCCTCCTGTGCAACGCGAAGGCTTTGGAGGGAGTTTTCCGTCCGGTCGAACGGCAATGCATTGAGACACTGGCTAACAAACCACGCTTTCATTCGACTGTTGAAGAAGTAGTCTCTTGCGCTCAGGGGACGTAAGTTTCTTGATTCTGCCCCTAGAGCGGTCATAATCGCCGGTGTATCAAGGTGGCTGCTGTGATTTGACGCGATGATATACGGCGCCCCGATTGGAATATGCTCTACCCCGTGGCACTGAAGCGAGAACCGGCGTCGGAAGATCGTCCGAATGCCGAAGCGAATGAGTTTGGCAAAATGGCTCGGACGCAAGGCTAGTTCACCATGCTCCGCGGCGACTGAGGAATCGAGGGACACATCATCGGCAGCCGGCGCGGTCTCCGCGTCTAACGTGTTGACAACATCGATCACATCCCCGACTGTACGGACCATTGCAGCGAGATCGTCCGGTACCTGTTTATTCAACTTGGATTCAAGCAGCAACAGCAGTTCAACACGGGTCATCGAATCCAATCCGAGATCCGTGTCAAGAGCACTCTCCGGACGGATACGGTTTGACGGAACACGAGACAATCGCACAAGTTCGTCGACAACCTCGGCTTCTCGGCTGCCCGGTTCCCACTCTCCGATAGCCTCATCCGGCGAGGTTGCTTCGGCGGGACCAACCGGCTGGGCGTCGTCCGCCACGAACTGTCTGAATAGCATCGTCTTGACACGCAGACGGTCAATCTCGCCGTCAGAAGTCATGGGTAACTTTTCCTCCCAGAAATGTACTTTTTGCAGATTCTGATGTGAGGGTAAGCTGCGGGCACATGATAGCAGATGTTTCTGAATTGACTCTTGGACATCCAACCGAGCGTCGTCCTTGGGGCAATTCGGCACAATTACAGTGTGCACTTCCTCACCGAACGAGTCTGGCGGATCTATTCCAACGACGCAAATCTCGGAGATGTGGGGACTATGTCGATATAGTTCCTCAAGTTCGACCGGATAGATGTTTTTGCCGGTGCTGGCAATGATGACATCCTTTTTGCGACCCGTGAGAAAGAGGTAGCCGTCATCATCAATGTAACCGAGATCACCGGTGTAGAGCAATCCATCTCGGAGAACCTCCCGAGTCGCATCCGAATTTCGGTAGTAGCCCGCCATCGTACTTGGACTCTTCGTGACAATTTCGCCAATTCCGTCGGCGTCCGGATCGGCTATCTGGAACTCCACCTCATTTACCGGCGGCCCGACGGAACCCGCTTTGCTCTTCCCGGCAGGATTCACGCTTAACACGGGCGCCGTTTCCGTCATGCCGTAGCCTTCAAGGATCGTGAATCCAAAACGCTTGAACCCATCGTAAACCTGACGCGGCAAGGCGGCACCGCCGCTTATCAAGACGCGAACATGTCCGCCTAGTGCCTTTTTTACTTGCGCAATCACGGCTGGATCAACCGGCTCGTCCGCGTCGGTCGGGGTTTTAAGGACATACCTTTTAATGGCGTCATAGAGCAGTTTGTACAAACGCGGCACTCCGATAATGGCGGTCGTTTCCATTTCCCGCATGGATCCCAAGATTGCGGTTGGTTTAAATGTGTTGATATAGGTGACACTGGCACCGCCATAGATAGCCATCAGAAAACTGCAGGAGAAGCCTAGGGCATGATACAGCGGCAGAATGGCTAGGACTCGATCCGTTTCGGCTGGGGGCAGCACCTGTGCGACAGCGTGGAGATTAGCCAGAAACCCCTTATGAGACAACATCGCGCCTCTTGGATCTACGGTCGTACCCATTGTAAAGATAATTGATGCAGTTGCCTCAGGCTGGACTTTTACAGTTGGAAAATCAGCAGGAATCTCATCAATAGGAGACACATCCTCCTCGGCACCCGATGGCGCGCAGAGTTGATTCAGATTCAATACGTCCAGATTTTCCCTTTCGCCGGAAATAGAGCGCAGCTGTTCAAAAAGGGACTCGGACGCGAGAACCGCTTTTGCCTCTGTGAAGTCGGCAAGCGCTATCACTTCGACTCTGGCCGTCTGCGGATCGATAGGCACAACAGTGGCGCCAATTTGGACAGTTGCTAGATAGGTGATTCCCCACTCAGGCTGATTTTCGGAAATGAGAATCACCTTATCGTCTTGGCGATAGCCACGTTTCCAAAACGAAAACGCGATCTGTCGCGATAAATCATAGAGTTGACGGTAGGAATACCGTACCCACTCCCCGCCCCGTTCAATCTGCAAGGCTATATTATCCCGATAAGCCTCGGCCTGCCGCTCAACGAGATCCAAAATTGTTTGACAATTGCGTATTGATCCGTGTTCGCACGGATCAGCGTCGTTGTGTACGGCGTTTGAACGCTCAATTTCTTTGAGCATTTTCACCGACGGATCGGCGTCCATTTTGAGAATGAAGCGCTTAATTCCCGGTATATGGATATTCTGAAGGTAGTGCTGCCAATCGAACTTTGAGATATCAAGGTTGAAGCGGCGCTGATCGGCTGCGGTTAGCGATCCGGACAGTTGTCCAATTTTGGAGGTTTCAAACTTGAAGTTAATTCGCGTATACGGACCGTAGATGCGAATGTAATACTGAAGACCTTCTAGTGCATTTTGTATCACGGCTATGCGACGGTTTCGCTGTCTCGCCCATCTTAGCGGGATCAATTCAAGCAGTCGACTCGCTGCTCTTAGCGCTCCCAGCTTGCGTGACAATTTGCCCTGAAATTTCTCAAGACCGGGATATTTCCACACCGGTGGGGGAATGGGCTTTCCACTATCCAGCATCGGATACTTGATAAAGTGGTCGTGAGAGCCGTCCACTATGTTTCGGAAATACAGTGGGTTTTGGGAGCCGGTCGCCACGTGGTAGACCTCAATTCCGCGCCTGTGATAGGTCTGTTTTGCCGCGATTAAAATGGCGTTAACTACAAAGTCCACGGGGATGATATCAAGGATAATATCCGGAACCGCAGGAAAATCGGGCAGGCGTCCCTTCCCGAAACCAACGATAAGCGGATCCGCCATTCGTAACCCATCAAGCCAGCCCGGTCGTGGGTCTTCTAAGCTGCTCTCAATAATCGATGGGCGAATGATTGCTACCGGTAAATCGCCCCGCGTCTTGGCGACCATCTGTTCGCCCAGCGCTTTCATATAGGTGTACGTGTCATTCCAGCCGCGTGACTGTGCTCGTTGTAGCCCTTCATCGACCAAGCGCCCTTCAATCCATTTCTTGCGAATGGTATCATACTGGCGACGATAACCGTCGCTGTCTTCCCGCTCTTCTCCTACCTGTTCCAAAGCCTCGCGTCGGAATTGGTCGCTCCGAGGAGATTCATCCGCCTCTGCTCTTATCTTTTCCGCAATCTGTTGGACTTCTTCAATTTCTTCCTCAAGCGAAAGAGGGATCCTTTCTCCGGTCTCTTCGGCAATCTTTCGGGCATGAACTTCGTACGGTGGGTGTAATTCCTCCGAGATCATCCCCGGGTTCGTTCCGCACACATAGGCGGTCGAAACGTGAAGAAGCACGGCGTCATTGCATCCTCGGACGAACTCAACCGCCTGTTTTGCGCCAAGTACGTTGCTATGCAACGACATATCCATCGGGGGATCGAAGTTAACCAACCCGCCGCTATTTATGAAGATTTGGACTTCGTCCTGTAGTTCTTCGTAACGAGCATCGGGCATGCCAAGTCGTTCGTAGGTCAAATCGCCGTCTACCGCGTACACCTTCTCGCGAATCCAATTGTCGAATCCATCGCCGTGGATTCGCCTGAGTTTGGCGAAGACGGTCGACGTAAAGAACTCGTCTTCTAGACGGTCAGCGGCGGAACTCACTTTGCCGCTGGGATTGGTTCGACTGCGAACGAGCAAGTAGATCCGTTTTATGTCCGGCAAATCCGCGAGTATCTTGGCGACCACCGGCTTGCCTAAGAAGCCCGTAGCGCCCGTTATTAGTATCGTTTTGTTATGAAAAAATTCCGAGATGGTGTTCAATTCAATCTACGCCTTTATGAAACATCATAGGGACAAGAAATGTGGATATCTCAGAGAATGGAATCCATGGAAAACCAATATTGTCGGGTGGTGAAATGCCCCGTCTCTTCCCGAAGAATTGGACGGTCTTGGATGTCAATCCATCAATCGGCATTGCTTGCGAACAAAAATTGAGAGGGGAAGGAGAAATTGACAGGAATTTAGTATAAGGGTATCATTCCTACGGTGTCAATGCAAAACCAAATTGTCAGCAAAGCAAACGCGTCCGAATGCGCGAATTGAGCGGGCGATTGAAAGGTATAATTTCTGCGGCAACGAAAATCTCTATGGCGTAGGATGTTCTGTCTGGATTATTATCAATACGAACTTTCCCCAGTCTTATCCAGTCAGTTGATCGTCGCCTTGGTTCCTCTATATTTCTTCGGCTGATCACTGAACCGGCCAGAGCAACGACAATCTCGGATAGGCACGCGGGATGACTGTTGAGATTACTTTGACTGTGCGATATAATTGAATCGCTTGGACGCTAGACTCAGCGTATTCCGCCGGCGCGACGACACTCAATGATTGGGAAGAAATCGAAATTTAGGGAAAACGGATTTGAAAATGTCAGAATTGGCACACCGAAACCTTGAACTCAAGGCGGAATACGAGTCGATTGAACTGGTACACGCCAACCTTAAGGCGCTTGAGGCAAAATGTTCAGGCAACCTGTGTCAGGTCGACACTTACTTTAATGTTCCGAAGGGTAGACTGAAACTCCGTGAAGTCAAGGGGTACGGGGGGACACTCGTTTACTATGAACGTCCGGATTCGGCAGGATCGCGGTACAGCCGTTACCAGCTCTGCGACATTGAGAATCACACGACGTTCAAACAGATGATGTCTGATGTGCTTGGAGTGAAGGTGGTTGTTGAGAAGAATCGTGAGTTGTGGTTTTACGGAAACACACGCATTCACCTGGACAAAGTACTCAACCTCGGGGAGTTCATTGAGTTGGAAACCGTGATTCGGGATCAAAGCGAAGCAGAGGCTCTGGCGGAACATAATCACGTCAAGGATACACTGCACATTTCGGCAGCCAACCTGATTCCGGTTTCCTATAGCGATCTACTGTTAGGAAGCGTCTTGAAAACAGACCTTGAGACTGAATCCCGAGACCATACATTCTCCAATTGTGAAAAACCATAGGTCCGAACTTCGTCTTATTCTCCCAGCCGGTAAAAGCGCATCGCGTTCTCACGAAACAGTTTCTTCATTTCATCCTTGGAGCACCCATCTACTGCCCACACCAAGGTTTCAACCCACTGTGAATAACCGATTGCCTGCGTTGAGACCGGCCAATCCCCGCCGTAAGCGACGCGGTCAAATCCGAAACATCCAATAACATGATTGATGTACGGTTTCAGATCTGCTGGTTTCCACCTCTCAAAATCAGCCGAGGTTGCAACGCCGGACACTTTGCAGAATACGTTTGGAAATTGTGATAACATTTCGATTTCGCGCGCCCATGGCTGAAAGACATCATTCTTGATGTTGGGTTTTCCGATGTGGTCTAACATGAATTGGTTGTTCGGACATTGCTTAACGAACTCAATCACGTTGGCAAGTTGCGAGTCGACAATGCATATGTCAAAACTCAGTCCATATTCATTCAGCAGTTGGACACCTCTGATGAATCCGGGTTGCAGGCAAAAGTCGAGGGATTCCGCCTGAATGAGGCGCCGAATACCTTTTACCAATGGGTTACCTGCCAAATCTTCGAGAACAGCTCGCGCACCTTCCCCATCTTCCAGTGGCGCCGATGCCACAATGCCCTTGATTCGCGGTTCTTGTTTTGCGAGGGAAGCCACCCACTCAGCTTCACGTACGCGTTCGTCAGGATGGACATCGCATTCGACAAAAACGAACGACTCAACACTCGCGTCTCCACAAGCAGCACGAAAGTCATCCAACAGGTGCGGCTTTCTTATAGCCGGAACTTCATCAAGCCAAGGGTATCGCAGGTGTTCCGGATGCCATAGATGCACATGCGTGTCTACGATTGGAAAACTATTCACAATTTCTATTGTCTCCTTTCCCGAAGCGAAAGCGATTCTATAGTACCGGTGCGATGCTGTCAATAGTAAATGCCGATCTCGGTAGCCTAGACGCATCAAAATACGATAGATATCTTTCCGAAATAGCTCTTTGCAGGTACGGTAACACTGCTGATTAGAATATAGCAAGTTGCTACCCATTCCCGTAGATTGGGCTTCTAGCCGGACACTCTTATAGAATGCATCGCAAATCGGGTCAACGGTCGTTAAATCGACGAAATCTGCTTGCAGTGGATTGACAAATTCACGGCACACATGCGCATACTGCTTGGATCTGCCTACCCAAACCGAGCAGGACTACAATTTAACACTCGGAAAATCTCAAATCCTACTGTTAACAATAGGTAGCAACTTGGACAGAATAACTATACTATTTGATGCCTTCTCGAGAGAGGCCTTTGGTGATGTGGCAAACCTTGCACCGTCTGACAATATGCTCATGGTAACCATCTTGTGGCGTCCACTCTCGATTGAATTACCTATTCCGTGCATCAAGCGCCGGCTCCGATGTTTCTTGATGGGCCTGGGAAATACAGTTTGGTGGTAACCTGATAACTGCTGTCGATATGACTCTTCTTCCCTCCCGAAACTTGGAACTTTTAGATTGACAACTTAACATGTATGTGGTATATTTTAACATAGCGCCGGTCATGGCGGTGCAACTATTTTTTCTGTTGGCATCTTGTTAGCATCACGATTCCTGAGAACCCGTTCCGCCAAAGGGATTCTCCATTTCAAATAATGCTAACACGCCGCTCAAATCAGCGCTCCGTTAGCATCTCTTTCCACTATATCGCTTCAAGGAGAAAATACGGTGATCAAGCGAGTGGACAGCGAGTGCGATAGGGATTCAAGCGTTCATTGAGACAAGAGATAACTGCATTTGATAACATACTGAACACGGCAAACTTATGGGCGCAACATTGCTTCCTAGTCTGCTATCGAGGCGTTCCTGAAAAAGTGGGTCGAAAAATACGCGCGCACAAAAGCGCACTCACGTGGCACGTGTAATACATGGCTTCAAGCCTCTCCACGTAAGGCTTCAAGCGCAATTTCAGAGCGTGTCGAATTTGTGCGCTCTAATCTCAAGTGAATACACTACTAACAAAGGAATTCAAATGAAGAACTAACACTACCAGAAAGCGCCAATCGTAATTTTTCGCTTTCCAATATTTCCGGGATATGTTTTGTCGATGCGTTTTGGGTATTTTTTGCAAAAAAACATTAACGTCACCCACTCGCGTCTTTCGATAATTTCTTACGTCGCAAATGCTTTAATCGTGATTCCCCGCTCCAGCGGAGTCGTAGGGTGTGCACCGCGCACCAGCCTTTTAATCTGTGGGCTCAACGTGAGTTGTATGACACAATAAACCATTTTCCCTGTAGGAGATCAAAGGAATGAATAATGACTGCGATAGAAATCTTCTCCAGGTTGCGATTCCCCGCTCCAGCGGAGTCGTAGGGTGTGCACCGCGCACCAGCCTTTTAATC
>JAPPIK010000037.1:32868-83750 GCA_028820655.1 Candidatus Poribacteria bacterium
AATGAATAATGACTGCGATAGAAATCTTCTCCAGGTTGCGATTCCCCGCTCCAGCAGAGCGGCATGTCAATAGAAAGGAGAGGCTTCAATTCTTGCACTCCAGCGGATCAGGCGGGTGGATAGCGAGCGCGGTAGAGCTTCCGTAGAATTCCCATAAATCACAGTTCAGACAATGTGAATGTCCGGCACCCAACACTAACCACATTTTTTTTGGAAGACAAACCGATTAATTGCCGAACTTCGCAATCACTGTTACCGGATGAGCGAAGGAGTAGGGCGCACCGACAAACTGAAATCGCAAGCAAGTTTCACTTAACGGCAGACAATGTGCGTGATTCATTGCGAGAATGAGAAATCGAAAGGTTTCCAGAAAACGTTCACAGGCTTCGAGATATTTTAGCCGGATTAAGTTTGTAGCCCACCATCACCGGTGAAAAGCGGACTGACTCAACTGAAATAGTGAAATAGTTGGTGAAAAAAATGAAAAAAATAAGGGACATCTTTCCTGATTGACCTGAGCTGCTGCCGATTGATGATCCATTGGTTCTAAGCCCCAGCGGGGATCAAACGAGCGGATAGCGAATGCGATAGAGATCTTCTCCAGGTCGCGATTTGCCAGTGGTAGTTGTAGGGTGGGCATTGCCCACCAGCATTTTAAACTGTCGGGTCAACCTGTAGGAGCGATCTCCAGGTCGCGATTCCCCGCTCCAGCGGAGATCAAGCGAACGGATAGTGACTTCGATAGAGATCCCACAGGTTGCAACCTGCGTTAATTCGATCACGAAGATACAGATGTACGAAGTAGGAAATTGAGTAGACAAGCAGGTAATCGGGCATAGAAGCAAAACTATTCAACCGCCTGACGGTGTGTTTGCGCTTTTGGTATCTCAAAGCTTTGAGCACAGCCTGAAACGACTGCATTATTTTGGAAAGATGTCTAGCGAATGCAATAGAAATCCAGCAAGCGAGTGGATAACGAGTGATCAAGCGAATGAATAATGACCGCAATAGAGATCTTCTCGAGGTCGCGATTCCCCTCTGTAGGAGCGATCTCCAGGTCGCGATTCCCCGCTCCAGCGGAGATCAAGCGACTGGATAAGGAGTGATCAAGGAAGTGAATAACGACCGCGATAGAAATCCAGCAAGCGAGTGGATAGCGAGCGCGGTAGAAATCCAATAGAGATCTTGAATGTCAATAGAAAGGAAAGGCCTCAATTCTCGCACTCCAGCGGAGTGCAATGTGAGTTATGGCTTGCGATACACGTCCCTCAGGTTGCAACTTGTATTAATCAAGTCATGAAACTTCAGAGGCACCAAGCAGGAAATTGAGTGGACATGCAGGTTAAGAGGCACAGAAGTAAATCCTACTAATCTCTCGACTGTGCATTGCGCCCTTGGTCCCTCAACACCGTGAACAATGACTGATACGATTGCCATTATATTGGAAAGATGTCTGATGGATGAATAAGGAGGGAAGTATGGTAGACGGGAAATCTTGCATTTGGCGATCGCCGAACCCCGTTTTGCGATTGCGGCTTCGGTCAAGGCAACTTGCCAAGCCGCACGCCTACGTGCTATAATACGACGCGTGATTAGTTCGCGCATTACCCGCCAAACAGGGAGTTCTCGGATATTGTCAACCACACCTTCCAAAAAACTATGGGGCGGGCGGTTTCGCTCGGAGGTAGCGTCTGGAGCCCAAGGTTTTACCCAGTCTACTGAAATTGATTCGCGTCTGGTCGCTTATGACATTTGGGGGAGTCAAGCACATGCTATCATGCTGGCACGGGCGGAAATAATCTCAGACGAAGATCTCCGACAAATCCTTACGTGGCTGGACAGAGCGCAAGAAGATTACGATAACGGTATTTTCAATCTCAAACCGGATAAGGAAGATGTCCACATGAATGTGGAGTCTTATGTAATTGACGGCGCTGGGATTGAGTGCGGCGGAAAACTCCATACTGCACGCTCCCGTAACGATCAGGTCTTGGTTGACGCCCATCTGTACGTCCGTGACCAGATTCTCCAAACACAATCCGGATTGACTCGGCTTTGTCGTGTCTTTCTCGGAATTGCGTCAAATCATGCCGAGACGGTAATGCCGGGCTATACGCACATGCAGCATGCCCAGCCTATCAGCCTTGGATTTTGGGCGACCGCTTACGTCAGCATGTTTTTGCGCGACCTGAAGCGGTTGAAGGCGGCTTTTCGGCTCGCCAACATGAACCCGTTGGGCGCATGCGCAATTGCCGGTACGTCATTCTCGATTGACCGCCATCTAACCACAAAACTTCTCGGATTCGACTCCGTTCATAGACATGCCTTGGATGTAATCAGCAGTCGGGACTTCATAGCAGAAACCCTATTTGCCCTGTCTTTGCTAATGACGAACCTCTCACGATTGGGAGAGGAGACGATTTATTGGACGACACATGAGTTTGGCATAGCCGTTCTTGACGACGCCTACGCAACAGGTAGTTCGATTATGCCACAGAAGAAGAATCCGGATATCGCCGAGTTGGTTCGCGGACGTTGCGGACGCGTTTATGGTGAACTGCTCGATCTTTTGACCAATCTCAAAGGTCTTCCGCTGGGATATAATCGCGATCTCCAGGAGGACAAACCCCCGCTTTGGGACGCTTTTGATGTAGTACAATCCTGCCTGAACATCCTCCCCGGTTTTCTTGAAACCACCCGATTTAACACGGATAGAATGGCGGAACTGTGCAATGCGAACTTCGCAACGGCAACAGAGTTGGCAAACTTTCTGGTACGCGAGTACGGAATACCGTTTCGTGAATGCCACGAAATTGTTGGAGGCATCGTCGGTGATCTGGTGAAAAAGGGGGCGACCTTCGAGGATTTGGATGAGACTCGGAATCTGCTGCAACTCCGAGGCATCTGCCTCTCTACGTCGGAACTTCGAGCTGTTCTCGACTCTAAACATGCGCTTCGGGGCAGTTTGAGTTTGGGCGGTACATCCCCGGCAGAAGTCCAGCGAATGACATCTGAATTTGGAGCGGAACTGGCAGACATCGATGCCCAAATTTTGTTGCGCAAAGAAGAAATTGACGTTGCATATAATCAGACGCATCAGATTATTGAGGAAGTCGCTGCAGGGAGGGCCATTGCGAGAGTCGACTCTCCGTGCTGGGCGTGAACTTCGCAAATTCCGCATGGATATCGGCTGTTCGTCGGCGGTCGGCAGGCGGTTCTATCGACACATCAAAAAAACGGGAGGCTTTGACGCAATTTACATGGCTTCCGACACTGGTTGCAGATTTTGCAAAAAACTAATGATAAGGACTTAAAATGTTTGAACGATTTTCAAAACTTTTCGCTTTGATTGTCATTTTTATACTGACTTGCGGAAGCAGTCTTGCTGCGAGCGGTTCGTCGAGCGAGAAACCTGAAAAGGGAATGGTGAAGTGGCAGAATAAATCCTACCATGGCAAGCGAACGGCTAGCGGTGAAAGGCACAATCATCGAGACCTTGTGGCGGCTCATCCGACGCTGCCTTTTGACACCTATCTTAAAGTCGAAGATCCCAGTACCGGGAAAATGGCGGTCGTACGGGTTAATGACCGATGTCCGCAAAGGAGTGACAGATTGCTTGTTGTTTCGTGGGGTGCTGCGAGATTACTGGGTATCCTTGAGCGCGGCACTGCTAAGATGCAAATCAGCGGCGCAGAGACTTTTACAGGTTTTGCCTCTTGGTACGGCAAACCATTTCACGGGAGGAAGACGGCAAATGGCGAAGTGTATGACATGGACGCCATGACAGCCGCCCACAAGGAATTGCCCTTCAACACACGGGTGCGCGTGGTCAACGTAAAAACCGGAAAATCTGTCGTCGTCAGAATCAATGACCGAGGGCCATTTATCGAGGGACGGATTATCGATCTCTCCCGACGCGCGGGGGGCAAACTCGGCATGTTCTTTACGGGCACGATGAAGGTTCGGGTTGAAATCTTGCCGCCGCTCAAGAAGACCCGCAGGCTAGCTAAGGCGACGAAGGATGGCAAACGATAAACTAATCGTTGCGCTTGATTTCGACCTCCTCCATTCGGCGAATCAAACCATCGACCAACTCGGCGACTTCGTAGAGTGGTTCAAGATTGGCGGGCAACTTTTTACCGCCGCCGGGCCTACCTCGGTTGAAACCTTCCGCAATCTGGGGAAAAAGGTTTTCCTGGACCTCAAATTTCACGACATCCCTAACACAGTGGCGGGCGCTGTCGCCGCGGGTGCGAAAACGGGGGCGAATATGATAAACATGCACGCCTCCGGTGGGCTTGAGATGATGCGCGCTGCGAGGGAGGCTGCCGACATGCAAGCCGACGCGCTCGAAATCCCGAGGCCACTGTTGCTTGGTGTGACAATACTTACCAGCATTGACGAATGGAGTTTCCAGCGGGGCTTCGACACAAAGCGGAAACTGACGGATCAGGTCGCCTATCTGGCGGAACTGTCCCAAAAGGCGGGATTAGATGGCGTGGTTGCGTCGCCGCTGGAGATCGAGACGGTTCGCCGCGTCTGCGGCGAGAGATTCCTGATCGTCACCCCCGGCGTACGACCTCGGTGGACGGCGGCTGGAGATCAACGCCGCATCACGACGCCGTCGGAAGCCGTAGATGCCGGAGCGGATTACATCGTCGTCGGTCGCCCCATCACCGGAGCCGGCAATCCGCGCGAGGCGGCAAAGAACATCCTGCAAGAAATTCAAGACCGTAGTGACCCGTAGCTTGGGGAGTGGTGCCGATGACGCGAGCAGAAGCCTTACGCATCTTGGGATTGCAGCCCGATGCAACACAGGCCGAGGCGAGGAAGGCGCACCGCCAACTCGTCAAGGCCGTACACCCCGACAAGAACCCGGATCCAAATGCTCGGCACCTTTTTCATCTTGTTCAGGAAGCGTATGAATTGATAAGCACAACCCAAGAACAGGTACGGGTAGGCGAAAGAGAAGCAAGAGCGAGGGCAGAGAGAGAATACCGGGAGAGGGAGGCGAGGGCGAGAGCCGAATGGGAAGCTAAGGAAAGAGCCTACAAAGAGAGACGTGCAAAAGAGACTAGGGAGAGACAGGCGCGAGAAGCACAGCGGAAATGGGAACGACAGCGCACCGACGCCGCCATCGGAATTACCGGTGCCCTCGGTTGTTCCTACAAAGTCCCAATGCTTGTAATGGCGGTCATATGCCCCGGCATATCTTTAGTGTTATGTTACATACTTGCAGCAATGCTTGATTTCGAGTGGATATTTTCTTTGGCTCCATTGGTAGCCGTTGGATCGCTCATTTTAGCTTATCGTTTATGGGAACTTGCTGATAAGCGCGTAAAGGAATATCAGTTGAGAGAATTTGACAAGCACAATCCACCTCCATCTAAAGGTGCAAAAGAGGAGATGGGAGATAATGCCGTTTAAGTTCGACTTTGTACAAAACTGAAGTCTGTAGGGTGCAATCAAGCGAGTGGATAGCGAGTGCGATAGAGATCTTCCGCGCACCAGCCTTTGAGAGCGCCCACGGCGCGACAGGTGTATAGTAAATCGAGTCGCCCACGTCAAACGCCAGTGGGATCAAGCGAGTAGATGGCGAGCGCGGCAAAGATCTTCACAGGTTGCATCGGTATCAGCGCCGGTGACTTTTTCAGGGGGTTCAGATTCTTATGCCTTTCACCCTTCCGGGGTTTACAAGGCTAGTGTAGGAATTCCAACTCGCGACGAAAACCCTCTCTCGGCAAACTATCAAACGTGGATATTTTACCTGTTATTCGAACAGAAACTTAGAGAGAGACGCCGATGACGCGAGCAGAAGCCTTGCGCATCTTGGGATTGGAACCCGACGCAACTCCGATAGAGGTGAAGCGAGCGTATCGTCAACTCGTGATAGCTGTGCACCCCGACAAGAACCCAGCCCCGAATGCGCGGCACCTCTTTCAGCTAGTTCAAGAGGCGTATGAATTTATCTCTACCATTGAGCAACAGGAACACGCAAGGGAAGCTAGGGATAGGGCGGAAAGACAGGCTAAAGCACGAACTGCCAGAGAAAAGGCTGAAAGAGAAGCTAGACGGAAAGAGGAAAGGGAAAGGGCAGAAAGGGATGCTCGGGACAGGGCGGAAAGACAGGCTAAAGCACGAGCTGCCAGAGAAAGGGCTGAAAGAGAAGCTAAACAGAAGGAAGAGAGGGAAAGAGCGAACAGAGAGAGATTGGAAAGAGAAGTTAAGGAGAAAGCGGCGCAAGAAACAGAAGCACAAAGGGAATGGGAGCGACAACGCGAAGAGGCAGCCAAAATGGGCTTCGGTGGCTGCTTTGTAGGCCTAATACTACTCATTATGACAATACCAACTTGCATAGCATTTAATCGTTTGATGCACATGATTGGCCTTGGTGGTGAAGCATTTTTCAGCGTAATGAGTATTGCAGTACCTGCAATTATATACGGCGCACTGTGGTTGGGCAGCACTATTAATGAGCTCATGAAGAAGCATCAATTGAGAGAATTTGACGAAAATCATCCAATGCCATCCAAAGGTAAAACTGTGCCGAAAGAAGTAGAAGCACAAAAGGAATGGGAGCGGCAACGCGCAGAGGCAGCGGAACTGGGTTGGGGTAGAGGCTTTGTAGTCCTAGTACCATTCATTATGATAATACCAACTTGCATAGTATTTTACCGTTTGATGCGAATGATTGGCCTCGGTGGGGGAGCAATTTTCGGCGTAATGATAATTGCAGTACCTGCAATTATGTTCGGCGCTCTGTGGTTGGGCGGCACAATTAGTGAGCTTATTGAGAAGCATCAATTGAGAAAATTTGACAAAAATCATCCAACGCCATCCAAAGGTAAAACGGAGGAGGCGACAGATGAAACCGCTTAAGTCGTTAATTCCTCACCTAATTTAGCGAGTTGCAGTAGCACAATTCAGCACATTCAATTAACTCAGTTTTTTCATACTTTCGCGGGGAATACTTCTCACGGGAGAAATCGATGGGTAGAATGTAAAGTCTACTGCTCGCCGCTAATTACAATCCACCGCCAATGACCAACCAGAAGAGAATTAGAAACTACTGTATACTGGGCCATATCGATCACGGTAAGAGTACACTGAGTGATCGCCTGCTCGAATACACCGGCACGCTGACGCAACGCGAGATGCGGGAGCAAGTGCTTGATCAGATGGACCTCGAGCGGGAACGCGGTATCACCATCAAAGCGGCCGTCGTCAAGCTTGAACACCGCGCAATGGATGGCCACTCATACGAACTCAATCTCATTGACACGCCGGGACACGTCGATTTTACCTATGAAGTCTCACGAAGCCTGGCGGCGTGCGAAGGAGCCGTGCTCATCGTTGACGCGGCGCAGGGGGTGGAAGCGCAAACGCTCGCAAATGCGTATCTGGCGGTGAATCACGACCTTGAAATCATCCCCGTCATCAATAAAATAGACTTGCCCACGGCTCGTCCCGATGAGGTGAAGGCGCAAGTCGAAGACATCGTCGGTCTTCCTGCATCGGATGCGCTTCTGGTTAGCGCGAAGGAGGGGCTGGGAATTGCTGAGATATTGGAAGCAATCGTTACTCGCATTCCACCTCCCCGCGGCAAAACGGACGAGCCGCTCAAGGCGCTGGTTATCGATTCGATGTACGATAACTATCGAGGCGTCATTATGTACGTCCGGGTCTTTGATAATGCCATAAAACCGGGCGACAAGATTCAACTCATGGCTACCGGAAAAGCATTCGAGGTGGAGGAGGTGGGGGTGTTTTTGCCAGACATGACGCCGGTCGACCAACTCGGCGCGGGCACCGTGGGCTACCTCATAGCCGGGGTCAGAGAGATTGCAACCGCCAAAATTGGCGACACTGTGACACACGCCGATCGTCCCACATCGAGTCCGTTGCCGGGGTATCGAGAGATGAAACCGCTCGTCTTCTGCGGTCTATATCCGGCGGATACGAGCGATTTTATCACGCTGCGCGAGGCTTTGGAGAAACTCAAACTCAACGATTCTTCCTTTAACTTTGAGCCGGAAACCTCCGTGGCGCTCGGATTCGGGTTTCGCTGCGGCTTTTTGGGACTGCTGCACATGGAGGTAATTCAGGAACGGCTTGAGCGAGAGTTTGGCTTGTCCCTGATACGCACCGTTCCCAGCGTCAAATATCACATTTTCACCACGGACGGGGACTGCCTCGAAGTTGACAATCCTGCCCACGTGCCATCGCGTGACAAAATTGATTATATTCAGGAACCTCATATTACGGCAGACATAATTGTTCCGAGGGACTACATCGGGAACGTGATGGACATCTGTCAGAAGCGGCGCGGCGGATTCATAAGGATGAATCAGCTTGATGAATCGCGGGTGCAGGTGATTTACGATCTTCCGCTAAGCGAAATCCTTGTCGACTTTTACGATAAATTGAAATCGGTGACGCGCGGATACGGTTCGCTCGAATACGAAATCGGCGAGTACAAAACGGCGGATCTTGTCAAACTGGATATCCTGCTCAATGGCAAGTCGGTGGACGCGCTTTCAAGCATACTTCACCGGGATATGGCGTACACGCGTGGGAAGACATGTATCGACAAACTGCGCGAGTTAATTCCTCGCCAAATGTTCGAGATTCCGATTCAAGCCGCTATCGGCAACAAAATCATCTCACGCGAGACTGTGCGTCCGTTGCGAAAGAACGTCACCGGAAAGTGTTACGGCGGCGACATCACACGGAAGCGAAAACTTCTGGAACAGCAGAAGGAAGGCAAAAAACGCCTGAAACAGATTGGGGTCGTCGAAGTGCCGCAAGAGGCCTTCATGGCGGTCTTGTCGGTAGACGAATGAGCTAGTAAGAGGGAGAATCGATTCTCGACATGTTTCAAGAATGACCTTTACAGAATGAGAATAGTGTGAAAAAATTGGGATTCAGTAGATTGCCGATCTTCTTCAAAATGGTATTGGACATGTTTTGGATCACCTACCGGCATTGCAATCTTTGTAGCCGGGTCGGTAGACATATCATGATGCTTAGTCTTGCTTGCTTTAGATTCTGATCAAAGATTTGCTCCGGAATCGGAGGTCACACATCCATGAACATACCCCAAAATGACACATCCGAACAGCCAAACCGTTGGCAAAGATTTCAAAACACCGTTGTTTGGGAATACATTCAGGTTGCCGTTGTTGCTTTTGTGCTTGTCTTTGGGTTTATTCGCCCATTCGTTATCGAACCGTTCAAAATCCCCTCCGGGTCCATGGAGAACACACTACTCATCGGAGATCGCATTCTCGTCTGTAAATTCATCTACGGGATCAAAATCCCCGGTACGGATATCAAACTGTTCGATTTTCACAATCCTGCCCGCGGGGATGTGTTCGTATTCATCCCCCCGCATGAAAAGGCAAAGAACTTCATCAAACGGGTGGTTGCTATTGAAGGGGACAACGTGGAAACCAAGGGAGAAACACTCCGAGTCAACGGCAAAGCGGTTGATGACAGCAATTATACCAAACACGTTTCATTGCCTTATCATCGGAGAGACTTTCCGCCCTTTATCAGACCGCAATTTGTGCCCGACGGTGAAGCATTTGCCGATTTCAAGCTTTCGCGGGATCGATTTTACCGCAAGTTTCCGGATGGAAAACCATTCTCGCTTCCCGAAGGATTCGTTTTTGCGATG
Organism: Candidatus Poribacteria bacterium; assembly: GCA_028820655.1. Lineage (GTDB taxonomy): Bacteria > Poribacteria > WGA-4E > WGA-4E > JAJDTR01 > JAJDTR01. The sequence goes on from JAPPIK010000037.1 coordinate 42,548, forward strand.
GGCGATAATCGAGATCAAAGCAGCGACAGCAGAACATGGGGACCTGCCTTGCTTGAGAACGTCAAAGGGCAGGCGTTCATGGTCTATTGGTCGTACGATAACATTGGCAGACGGGGTAATCCGTGGGCAGTCTGGGAAATTCCAAAGCGAATTCGATTTAATCGTGTCGGCAAGTTGATCCGCTCGGAGTTCGATGGAAGTCCGGAGTGACGCACGAAAGGCAGCGTTGAGTTGACCTTGGAAATTCGTTTAGATCATATTGTCAAGACATTCGATACCACGAAGGCGGTGAATGATGTCAGCCTCGAAATTCGGGAGGGCGAACTTTTTTTCCTCCTCGGTCCTTCCGGATGCGGCAAGACAACGTGTCTTCGGATAATTGCCGGCTTCTATCAACCCGATGCGGGTCGATTAATGTTCGGCGATAGTCTCATGAACGGCGTGCCGCCGCACAAACGGAACACTGGAATGGTATTCCAAAATTATGCGCTGTGGCCGCACATGACCGTGTCCGAGAACATTGAGTACGGTCTTGTACTTCGCAAAGTTGACAAGGGGACAAGGGAAAAACGTGTCGCCGAGGCGCTTGCGATGGTGCAGATGCCAGACTACGGTGATCGGCCGGTGAACAAGCTTTCCGGTGGACAGCAGCAACGAATCGCGCTCGCGCGAGCCTTGGTCATTGAACCCAGTGTGCTGTTGCTCGACGAACCTTTGAGCAATCTCGACGCACAGTTGCGCCTCGAAATGCGTCACGAGATTAAACAGATTCACTCGCGTTCCCAAACCACCGCCGTCTATGTTACTCACGATCAATCTGAGGCGCTCTCTCTCGCGGACCGTATGGCGATTATGAAGGATGGTGAGATTGTGCAGGTGGGCACGCCGCGCGAAATCTACCGTTGCCCTGCCAACGCTTTTGTTGCCAGTTTTGTCGGGGAGACAAACTTTATCAGCGGAAAGATTCGGTCGATTTCCAACGGGTCGGCCGAGATTGAAACGCCGATTGGCATACTTCATTCCACGTCGGTCTACCATGACTTCGCAGCCGGTGAAGACACAATATGCTCCATTCGTCCAGAGGCGATCAACTCAGCCGAGAAAATCCCACCGACTGCGCCGAATCAGCATCATGCGAGGGTGATTGATGCGACCTATTTGGGGCGAGTGGAGGAATTCCAACTTTCGATTTCCGACGATGCTAGAATCAAGGCAGTGTTCCACAACCCCGGCACCAATGACAAACAAATGAGCGATACGTTGCGGTTTTGGATTCGACCTGAGGATGTTACCCCGTTGCCCGCTCACAATTCGCACCCACGAACGGGTTAGGGGTGTTTGATTTCGATCCGCGTAGAAATCGTTCCGGTACGACCCTTCCTACTTTCGCGTAGAACTTGCCGTAACGCGCGGTGGCTTTAGGTATACGCGCCAATCTATCAATTCATGCGCACATGACGCCTGGGGTGGACTCATCGATCAACGATGTTTATCCGCAATCTGAAGTGTACCGGTCATGCGATACACGTCTAATCAAAAGAAAGCCCACGACTTAAAGCGACACATCGGTGTAACAGCCGGAGCCGGATCGGGGAAAACGGAGGTGCTGGCAAATCGCTACCTCCGAATTCTGCTTGAATCCGACGCATCCGTGCGGGAGATCGCTGCCATCACCTTCACGCAGAAAGCCGCGGCCGAACTAAAAAAGCGGGTACTCAAGAAGATTGAGGAGAAAACTGCCTCAAGCGCCGGCAACGATTCCCTTTTGTCAAAATTAGAAACTATCCGCGAAGAATTCACCGCCGCCCCCATCTCCACAATTCACGAGTTCTGTGCACGAATCTTGCGCCAATTTCCGGTTAGAGGAATCGGTTCGGGATTCGATGTTTTGCAGGGGATCGACCAATGGCTCATGCTGCGAGACACTGTAGGTTCGACGCTGAGATCCATTGCTTATCGCCCGCGGGGAGATGAGACACGGGAAAAACTTGCCAACCTGCTGCGAATATTCGGTCGCAGGAAACTTGAGTCCATCTTCACCAAACTGTTGAATCATCGAGAGGTAACCAATCGCTTGTCCGATTCCCTTTATCGGGAATCGGAGGAGCAAATCCTGACAGTGTGGGAGGGATTCATATCGGCGGAACTGGGCCAAAGCGTGGAAGAGCAATTTCCGATAGAACACTGGCTGAAATCCTTAAAGGCGGTTTTGAAAGTTGCGAAAGGTATAGCCGCGATCAAAGTTGGAGATTTGACGAAGCAGCTACAGAACGCGGCGAACGGGAGCGCGGCGCTGCCGATTCTCTCCGAGATTTCCCTCTTGATTTTAACCCGAGCCGGCGATATTGCCAAACAGGACTTTCTTGGAAGGGGAGTTGACACTACGGAAGTTGAGGCTGACATTACATTTCTCACCGAAGCAGCCCGGTACTTTCGATCCTATTCTCCTCTCGCGGATGACGATGCCTTTCTTATTCATGTAACACAGCCGTTGTTGGCCGTCTACGATGAGATACACGAGCGATACACGAATACCAAGCTGCAACAGGGCGTATTGGACTTTGAAGACCTTCAGATCGAGGTCAGGAATCTGTTACGAGATGACGCGATCCGGAGAAACCTTGCTCGACAGTATTCCTATATCATGATAGATGAATATCAGGACACCAACAGATTGCAATACGACATCATCAAGCCGTTGGTGTCCGATTTCGAAACGGGTAACCTGTTCGTCGTTGGAGACCGGAAACAGAGCATTTACGGATTTCGAGGTGCGGATGTTCGGATATTCGGCCAAACCTTGACCGGAATTGGCGCGCATCAATCTGGTAAAATTGATGATTTTATATGGGAGGCGGAATCGCTTCAAGCGAATGCAGCCGAAAAGCAGGGCGATATCCATCTTCCGGAGGCGTTTCGTTTCCTGCGGAATCTTGTCGGTTTTGTAAATCTGGTCTTTGGACATGTAATGGGCGATGGAAGGCTGAATGAGTTTGAAGTGGCGTATGAACCGCTAATCATGTGTCGGAAAAACGAGGTGCCCGGTGACGTAGAATTACTCATTGGGGGAGAGTCGTGCGCCCGAGAAAATGAGCTCATCGCCAGGCGTATCCGTCACTTGATTCAGTCCGAGGACCTCGTTTGGGATCGCAACACGGAAGAGCCGCGTCCAATTCAATACGGCGACATTGCAATCCTCCTCCGGAGTCGTACGCGGCTACCCGATATCGAGTCGGCGCTGATCCAAGCGAGGATTCCGTATTCCGTCGCTAGCGGGATTGGGTTTTATCAGCGGCAGGAGATCTATGATATCTGCAACTACCTGCAGTTTATGGAAGATCCTACCAGCGATGTGGCGCTGATCGGAATCTTACGGGGACCGTTTTTTGGTATCTCCGATGGGGAGTTGTTTGAAATCTCACAGTACTCCGACCAGGGTTCATTGTGGGAGAGAGCGAAGCACTACGTGGGTGAAAACAGCGCCTCTGTCACGATCAGCAATGACCACAGTCAGGTACAGGACTCCGGTAGGCGGTCCGGCGTGCAACCTTCAGACTTTATTGTGTTCGCCTGCGAGACTTTAGAAAATCATCTGAAGATCCGCCATCTCCTGCCCATCGCGACACTCATTCGCCGGATTGTCAACGACACGGGAATGATTGGAACGTTGTCCGTGGGGTTATCCGGCGGACAGCGATGGGCAAATTACGAAAAACTACTGTCAATTGCACGCGAATTTGACAAATCGGAATATTCGGAGCTTTCCGGTTTCATAGAACGGCTGAATCTATTGATTGAAGAGGAGGACCGCGAAGGCCAGGCAGCAATCGACTCTTCGGAGGATGTCGTTCAAGTGATGACCGTTCATGGTGCGAAAGGGCTGGAGTTTCCCGTGGTGATCCTTCCTTACCTAAACCGAAAATTCAAATTCGACCCGGAACCGATTATCGACGATGAAATTGGCATAGGTTTTAGTCCGGCAAATCCCGATAAGAACTACGAGGACAGCCTCCCGTCAATTTCCGGAGCCATGAAAACTCGGCAGAATCATAAAACCGTAGCAGAAGAAAAGAGGCTGTTCTATGTTGCGGTTACCCGCGCTCGCGACAGACTCATCCTCTCGGGATCCATGGATTCAAATGATAAACCAGGAAGGAATTCTTGGTTTGGGTGGTTGCTAAACGCCCTCGAACTAACTCAGACGCCTTCCGAATCTCGGATCGAATTTCCCGTGACAATTGAAGCCTTGACAGAAGATTCGCGAACACCGATATCGTTCAATCTCCCCATCCGCATATTCCGTTCCATTGAGGAGATGGATCTTTCCAACGAAACACCGATGCCCGCGCTCACTCCCGTCGACTTTCCCGAAATCCGCATACAGTCGCTTGAAAGTCCGTCGGCCAACGAATATCTGTCGGTGCAAAAACTCCTGAGTTACAGCCACTGTCCGACTAAATTTTACCTCAACCATAGACTCGGACTGTCGGCCGGGACCGTACTCGCCATGGAAGAAGATGAGTCGGTTGCGAAAGACTTCGAAGGGAGTCCAATAGATTGGGTGGTTCGCAGAGTGCTTTCTCAACTAAGAACACCTGAGGATTGCGAGCAAGATTTGGGCGAGTTAATCAATACTGCCGCACACGCCTTATCAGCCATGTTGGCAGAGGATGAGGCGGTTCTCCACGTGAGGCGCTTCTTGGATTCCGATGTGGGCAAGCTGGCGTTAGCTGCCGGTGATAGTTTTTGCGAACACGAAATCCACGCGCTACTCGGCGATCACGTTGTCCACGGAATAGTTGATCGCCTATTTAAAGGTGCCAATGGGCTGTGGCAGATCGTTGATTATGAAACCAATCAATTCGATGCGTCCGAGATTGAGACGTGGATTGACTACTACCGCCCCAAGGTCGAGTTGAACGCAATTTTGGTTCATCGGCTTTACCCGGAGCAGTCGGTGATACCGGCAACAATCTTCTTTACCTCACTTGCTGAAGCTTGTCCTATATTCCTCAACGCGGACGAGTTGGATAGTATCGAACAACAGTGGATTAAAAAACTCGAAACCCTCCAGAGGGGGAATTTCGAGAAAAACAGAGGCCACTGTCCGTTTTGCCCATACTTCGTTGATGGACGGTGCCTGCTCCCCGATCCGGAGTAGCACAATTCATTGTGCGTCTCTCCGTTTCGAGGAACAGTCCCGTTACCAAAACTTAGCTGACTTTTCACCTCAATATGATATAATATCGATTACACATTGAACATTGGCTGTGGGATTCTCCCGCCCCAACATCTCTATCTCAAATCTCATCCAAAATCTCCCGGAATTCTTGGACAGAAAATATGAACTTTGGCAAGCAACTATGCGCTCTCGCTTCCCTGATCACGCTGTCGATCTCCTCTATAGCCGCTACCGACGAGGAAGCCGAAGAGAGCATTATGATGGAAGAGGTGGTGGTTACCGCCCGCAAGCGCGAGCAGCGCTCTTTCGAGGTGCCGCTCTCCGTTTCGACTATTCGTGGCGAGAAATCCGATGCCCTGCGCTCATCTGGCGTGGATGTACGATTCTTGTCGAACCGCACGCCCAGTCTGCAGATGGAGTCCTCGTTCGGACGTGTCTTCCCGCGCTTTTACATCCGCGGTCTAGGCAATACCGACTTCGACCTCAACGCTTCGCAGTCGGTTTCGGTTCTTCACGACGGCGTCGTGCTCGAAAACGCTCTGTTGAAGGGGTTCCCCGCCTTCGACCTCGACCGGATTGAGGTGCTGCGGGGACCGCAAGGCACGCTTTTTGGACGCAACACGCCTGCAGGCGCCGTAAAGTTTGAGTCCGCGCGTCCCAACCGGAACCTAGAGGGCTACGGGCGGTTGAGTTACGGGCGGTTCAACAGCGTTAATTTCGAGGGAGCCGTGTCTGGCTCGCTTGTCCCGTCCGTGCTCGCCGCGCGGCTATCGCTTCTCACCCAGCGGCGCGGCGACTGGGTAGATAACGAGCATACGGGAGAAGAAAACGTCCTGGGAGGACATCGAGACCTGGCCGGACGTCTGCAACTGTTGTGGACCCCCACGCCGGAGTTGGAGGCATGGTTCAAGTACCACACTCGCGACCTTGATGGCACTGCACGCCTGTTTCGTGCCAATATCCTGTTGCAAGATGAAGGGGATTTGGTGCCGGATTTTGCTCGTGACGGTATCGCGCACGACGGACGCAATGAGCAAACCCTGAGAACGCACGGCTTGGCGGCTGAAGTGCGTTACGATATAGGGAACTTCCAACTGGTTTCACTGACGGGTCTTGAGCGGCTAACCACGTTTTCTCGCGGCGACATAGACGGCGGGTACGGTGCGGTGTTCAGCCCGCCGAGCGGCCCGGGTGAGATCCCCTTCCCGTCCGAAACCGCGTCCGGCATTCCGGCCCTGCGCCAGTTCAGCCAGGAAGTCCGCCTGATGAGTCCCGCAGCGCGCCGCCTCGCCTATCAGTTTGGCGTGTACTATTTCCAAGAGTTCGTGGAGATGGAGGATTTCAACTACAACACCCTGGCTGGAGGTACTTTGGATGGGATGGTGCGCCAGGAGCAGGAAGCCACGGCGCTAGCGGCGTTCGCCGCAATGAGTTTCCAGTGGCTCGAAGATGTGGAGGTGAGTGCAGGGCTGCGATTGTCTGATGATTCGAAAGATTATTACGCATGGCGAGAAGCTGCACCTGCCGTAACCGGCGCAGGTCCGCTCGGCCCCGTTCAGCAGAACCCTCAAGCTAGGGTATGGAGCGGCGATTTGAGTCTACGCTATCGTGCGGCGCCCGGCGTGCAGACCTATCTGCGCGCGGCGCGGGGATTTCGTGCCCCCAGCATTCAGGGACGTTTGCTGTTTGGCGACGCCGTTACCTTGGCGGACACGGAGACCATACTCTCGGTTGAAGGAGGCACGAAGTTACGCTTGTGGGAACAACGGCTGCACCTGAATTTGGCGGCGTTCCAATACTTAATGCAGGACCAGCAACTCACCGCGGTGGGCGGCGAAACCAATTTTAATCGCTTGGTGAACGCCGAGAGCACGGTTGGACGCGGGGTTGAGGCGGAGCTTACCCTGATTCCGATGACGTCATTGGAGGTTTCAGCCGGACTTAGCTACAACCGCACGCGTATTGATGATCCGAAATTGGCGATACAGGGCTGCGGTGCGCCGTGTACGGTTCTGGACCCGCCCGCCTCCGCCGATGCGGGCACGTTTTCAATCGACGGGAACGGACTTCCGCAGGCGCCGGGCTGGATTGCCGATGTGACGGCTCGCTACGTTCTCGCGCTTCCCGCAGGTGCACACCTTGTTGCCTCAACGGACTGGGCTTACCGCAGCCGAGTGCGGTTCTTCCTCTACGATTCCGTGGAATTCGCCGACGATTGGATGCTAGAGGGCGGGGTGCGACTGGCGTATATGTTACCGAATGGCGACATAGAGGTGGCGCTTTCGGGGCGCAATATTCTCAACGACACCTCTCCAACGGGCGGCATCGATTTCAACAATCTGACCGGCTATGTTAATGAACCTCGGTATTGGAACCTCGAACTGATACGGCGCTTTTGAACATCACCGATCTCCAATGCGGAGATGCGGTTGATACGAATGAAAACCAACCGATTTTGGTATAGGCAAAGTAGCACAAGGAGATAAAAATGGCAGTATTTTTACACACCCGCGTCCGCGTGAGCGATCTGGATCAGTCTATAAAGTGGTACGCCGACCATCTCGGCTTCGTCGTGATGAGCCGGAGCGATAAGTCGCCGGCAGGCAACCAGATCGTGCACATGGAGTTACCCGGAAACCCGCACACGCTGGAGTTTACCTATTCCCCCGATTACGAGCTCACTGTTCCGGAGGACCTGATGCATTTTGCTATCGGTGTCCCGGACCTCGTGGCGTTCTGTGACAAGCTGGAAAAAGCCGGTCTTGAAATTTGGCCCGATGAATGGCGCGAACAATTTACTTCGGGTGGATTGAAGATGGCGTTTATCACCGATCCGGACGGTTATGAGGTTGAACTACTGGAAAGATAGCACCCGGTTTTCCTGGTGGTCTTTTCACTAAGATTTAGCACTAATCGAAACCGAATTCTTCTACGAAATTCGGTTCCTACTCGAAATCCTAATGGGTTTTGTGGTAACGATATAGTCGAATCATCGCTGGACAACTAGCCACAGACAATCAAGGTAATCCCATAGTCAAATGAATCATTGTTCAGACATTTTATTCATAGGTACACACGTTTCGGTAGGTGCGGTTTCCAACCGCATCTGCGACACTGATAAATTCCGGTTCGGCTAGGAATTCGAACCTACCGCATTTTTTAACTACATTTTGGTTTTAGTATAGTGACGAATCTCGTGGTTGTTGTAATCCGTGGATTCTGGAATAACAAAAAAGCCCTGTGTATGAATACACAGGGCTTTTTCAATCGGGAAATCAAGTCTCTTGGTTACAGTCCCTCTTCAGCCTCTTCCGAATCTACTGGAGTATCCGTCTCTTCAGCGTAAATCTCAGGTTGAACGAGTTCAGCCATCTCTTCGCTGTCCTGCGCAGCCTCGGTGAGATCGGTACTGAAGATTATCAGGTCGTCGGACTCTTGTGCAGATCGGTCCTCATTTCTGTATCCGATCTTGCCGTCAATGAGTTCCTCCGTGGCGACCGTCGCCGGCTTCCGCGTCGACGAACTGAGAAGCGCAAACTCCCTTTCATTCAATTGGCGTGCACGTTGAGCAGCAATATTTACTGCCAAGTATTTGTTCTCGACTACTTCCAGTATGTCCTCTAGGAAAACCATCGCCATGCGTTATATTCCTGCCTTCTTTAGAGTATGTCCATTTTGGAACAACGAACTACGTTACTAGCCCTCGTATTCTGGAATGGGAGGCAATACTTAATGGTACACGTTAATCCACCGAGAAGTCAAGTCGATTTTAAGCGGCTGGAGGGACAATCCTTCAAGCGGGAGTAAGCCATCTGTTACCGACACGGCTACGTCCCTGAGTCCTGCGAAGTAGAACACTCGCCTACTCCTTCGTGCTCCAGACTCGTCGGATGCCGTCCTTAATCTGTCCTTCGATGCCCGGTCGGCAAGCTAGACGACTCGCGTACACCAATGCCGCCGCCAGACGGGGAAATCCTGCCGCCTCATACCCGCCGCGCACGCCCAGCTCCAAGTCTTTGTCCGTCGGAATATAAGACTCGCAGCCGTTCGTATAGCTCCAAGCCACGGTCCGCGCACATGGTGACACCTCCTCCATCCAGAGCGCATAGTCACAGAATACCTCGTGCGGCATGGCGAGCAGACACCACTCGTCTCCCAGCATCACCGCCGTGATATCGAATCGCACTTGGGGCGGTTGGTTCTGTTCTATCATGTTCTGGAGCGACTTCAGACAGTTGAGCCGGTTCTCTACTCCCCACTCACCCGAATTTCCCTCTCTTTGAGCATTCTCCTCCACTTCCTTAATGACCTCGGCGCACGTTTCGGGGCTAGGCAGTTCCTCGCACGGTAACCAAATCGTCTCGGAGGCAATTCTGAAGGTGTCCGCCTCGATCGCCACACACTCTTCGACATCAATAGCTTCGCAGACGGCATTGCCCAGCTTTACGCCAGCGTCCTCCGCCTTCGCATGACCCCCGCGGAGAGGATGACCATTTATGTTGGCGGAACAGCCTTGCGCAAAGAGCGGCATCACACCTTCTCCGAGCTGTTCTCGAATAGTATCCACCGCTACGCCGCAATAGTCTGCGCTGATGAGCGTACTGGCGGAGTGCACGATAACCGGATGCGCGGCATAGGTGAACAGCACGGCAAGATTGTCAGCCCCCTTCTCCACAACCTGAAGCACATCCACCCAAGGCATTTCGGGACCATCCGGGTTCGGAGCCATAGTGATGCCGTTTTCGGTCATGAGGCGACGGTTTACACCAATTTTCACTGGCGCCCGCGCCGCATTTAAACTCACGGGCGTCATTCGCGCAGCCGCCTCCTCGACAATACCCGGTACCGCTGCGCGCAGTTCGTCGCACCATCCGGTCTCTTCTTCGCAGTGCGCTTTCCAACCGTTGAAACTCCACGGCATTGAGAATGGCGAAGAATGGGTGTGACTACAGTTGATAAGCACTGTTTCGACCTGCGTCCTGTCCCGAATCAGCTCAACGAGTTCATCGTTGAAGGCGTGTGACAGTCCGACGAGATCCAGACAGACAATCGCCACCGCCCGGTTACCGTCATTCAACACTAATGCCTTCGCGTAAAGGTCATCGTGTACGCCGGTACTGCGTGCAACGGGTCCAAGCAGCCACCCTCCGACGGGCGGCGTTATGATGGTGCTGGCAACTCCCGCTTTCATCCGATTCTAGTCCCCTTTCTAGTCCGCCTCCAAGTCGATCAGAAATTCAACAACATTTTACGTCTCCTCAAAAGTCCCGTCAAGCCCAAAGTCGTGTCGGAACGGACCCGCCGCTTCTCACTTTCTGCGACCGAAAGTCAGGTGAAATCACCCTACTTGAAATCATAAATCCTTTCCGTTTCAGGCTTTCCTGTGTTATACTCAATGTCTTTAGCGCTAGCGCTATTTCTCGCTGTCCGTCATTGCCGGATTTCAAACACATTTAAGCCGAAGCGCGGAAGGCTGCCCGTGAATTCAATGTTACGAACCGTTTCAGGAGATTCGCTTTAGTACCAACACTCGTGTTGAATTGCAGAGATTCCCCGGTTCCTCGAACCCACCGCCGCATCTCAGGAGTAGCAACTTTGCCAGAAAGCCATAATTTTCAAGCCAGCCACCTTCATTCGATTGTTCGCCGGTTGTTTACCGCAGCCGGCACGCCGCTCCATATTGCACAAGACGTAGCCGAAATCCTGGTGAAAGCCAACCTTACCGGACACGACTCGCACGGCGTGCTCCGAATCCCCGGATACCTTCAAGGAATCGAAAGCGGAGGCTTAAATCCTACCGGCGAGCCGACGGTAATCAAAGAAACAGACACCACGCTGATTGTGGAGGCGGGAAACTGTCTCGGTCATTTTGCCGCGCGGCAGGCGATGAAGTGGACCATCGCCAAAGCGAGGAAGGCGAATTTCTGCGGTCTAACCCTCGCTAATACGGGCCACATCGGGCGGTTGGGCGAATATGCGGAGGCGGCTGCTCATGAGGGATGCATCGGAATTATAACCTTCGGAAGCGGTTGCGGAGGCGGGGGCGCCGTCGTGCCGTTTGGCGGCTCCAGGGGCGCTCTGGGAACGAATCCCATCGCCGTTGGCGTCCCGACCGGTGACGATTCGCCGTTCATCATAGATTATGCGACGAGCATGATTGCGCAAGGCAAAATTCAGGTCGCGCAGAGCAAAGGCATTGACCTGCCGGAAGGTTCCATTCTCGACAAACACGGCAATCCGTCCGTAAAAACGGCGGATTACTTTGACGGCGGGCCCATGCTGCCCTTCGGCGGACACAAGGGATACGCGCTGTCGCTGCTGGTCTGCATGCTCGGAGGATTGTCTGGGAACTTCGATGTCGAGAAAGGACTGATGGAAGGATTCTATATGCAGGCAATCAATATTGAGGCTTACACCCCTCTGGAAGAGTACCAACAGGGTGTACGAGCGCTTCTGGACGGAATGAAACGCACACCTCCCGCCCCGGGATTCGACGAAGTCCTGGTGCCGGGTGACTTCGAACACCGCGCCCGAACTCACCGGCTCGTTCACGGAATCGACCTGCCCGACACTATATACCGGCAGATATATGAGTGCGCAGAGAAGCTAGCCGTTTCGATGGACGACGACGCCACCGAAGATTTTGATCGACAATTCTATGCGACGTAATGCAGGAATTGCCAACGTCGAAGCTATAGGGATCAAGTTAGCGGAGTTCACCTAGTGTCGGTTAGGTTTTATGTCGTACCGCTTACGTAGGTGCGGTTTCCAACCGCACTGGATCACCGCCTAATACCGAAAATATTGATCGACAATTCTATGAAACGTAATGGAGAGGTTGCCAACGTCGAAGGCGTAAGGATCAATTCAACGGAGTTCACATAGTGTGGGTTAAGTTATGCGGCATACCCCTTACGGTAGGTGCGATTTCCAACCGCACCGGATCACCGCCCAAAATCGAAGAGATCGACCGGCAGATCTATGCGACTTAATGGAGGAATTTCCAACGTCGAGCGTGTGAGATCCTCTTCTATGCGCCCCGGAGGAATCGTTGAATCTTAAGCGGAAGGCAAAATTCGTCGCCGACACATTGGAAGAGACGCTCGGAACCTATGAGGGGCAACCCGAAGACAACGTCTTGGATTGTCTCATGCGCACCGTTCTTTCCCAAAACACCAACGACGTCAACCGGGACAAAGGATACGCAGCCCTTAGGAAGAGATTCCCCACATGGGAAGACGTGCAGAAGGCAGATGTGGAGGCTATCGGGGAGGCGATTAAGATTGCGGGGCTGCACACGCAGAAAAGCCGCACCATGAAGGATTTTCTGACCTGGCTAAAGTCGGAACGAGGCGAGTTGGATCTCGAATTCGTCTGCGGCATGGAATCCGAGGCAGCCCGGCAATACCTTTGCCAACACAAGGGGATCGGCATCAAAACGGCTTCCGTCACCCTAGCGTTTGTCTGCGGTCATGACGTGTTCCCCGTGGACACCCATGTGCTGCGCATTAGCAAGCGACTCGGGCTTATACCGCCTACCTGTACCGCGGACAAAGCGCATGAGTTGATGGGAGAAATCGTACCCAAAGGGAGAGCATTTCCCTTCCACATGAACCTGATTCAGTTTGGCCGACAGATTTGTGATGCTCGAAAACCCAAATGCGATGAATGCGCCCTGACCGAGCACTGTCTGTATTTCATGGGGAAGCTATAAAGCGTGAAATTGAATCAACAAGCTGTGTAAATCCTTGGACGCACAGTAATTCCGCTTACACTTTGACGAAACGTAAGGAGACATGAATGATTGCACCACACGGATCCGAGAAACTCAACCCGCTCTACGTTGCGGATGACGCCCGGCGCGCGCAGCTGACAGAAGAGGCGCAGAAATTGCCGAGTATTACGATATCCTCGGGCGCGGCATCATCCGCTGTAATGCTTGGTTCGGGCTATTTCAATCCGCTGACCGGGTATATGAACATTTCCGAAGCCATAAGCGTCGCCGAGAGAATGACCACCCCGGACGGGCTGTTTTGGCCCGTGCCGGTAATGAACATCGTTGAGGAGCACCAACTCTCAACAGCCTTTAGGAACGCCAGCCGTGTGGCATTGCGCGATCCGAACGTGGACGACAATCCGGTTCTTGCAATTATGGACGTTGCGGAGATTGAAGTCCTTTCCGATGCGCAAAAAGGGTCGCTCATCGAGCATACGTTTCGCACGGCGGATCCGGAGCACCCGGGAGTCGCTGCCTTCAACGACATGGGTAATCAGGTAATCTCCGGACAAATCCAAGTGCTCGACCATTCCTATTTCAAATCCGATTTCGCCGATACATTCCGGACCGCTGCCGAGATTCGCGAAGACTTCGAAGAGCGCGGATGGAACAGGGTGGTCGCATTTCAAACGCGCAACCCCATGCACCGCGCCCACGAAGAATTGTGTCGTATCGCCCAAGAGGCGGTGGGCGCCGACGGAATCCTGATTCATATGCTGCTCGGGAAGTTGAAACCGGGCGACATTCCCGCTCAGGTGCGCGATGCCTCAATACGAAAGATGGTCGAGCTTTATTTCCCCGAAAACACCGTCGCCGTCACCGGGTACGGTTTCGACATGTTATACGCCGGACCGCGCGAGGCGTTACTGCACGCCGTATTCCGCCAGAACTGCGGCTGTACGGATCTCATCGTCGGACGAGATCACGCGGGCGTTGGCGATTACTACGGTCCATTCGACGCACAGACAATCTTTGACGAGATTCCCGATAATGCGCTCGAAATCGAAATCTTTCGCGGCGACCACACCGTCTGGTGCAACAAGTGCGATGAAATTGTCATGATGCGCGATTGTCCACACGCACCTGACGACTATCTCTTCCTGTCTGGCACAAAGGTTAGAGATATGCTGGCGGCGGGCGAGATGTTGCCCGAAGAGTTTTCGCGTCCCGAAGTCGCCGAAATCCTGATGCGCTACTACCAAGAGGAGGAGCGGGGATAAGACGCGGCGGCGCATCACTGGAGACCGTAAACGGGTGATAGTGTCCGCGTTAATGCGCTGTTCCACGAACCGGGAATCGGTTCCGCCGCGATGCTCCGGTTGTAATCTTCGGCGCGTACCAAGTGTGGCAAATATCATGCAGGCAATCCAATACGTGAAGAGCGTCCCGCGGTATTTGGCTGTACGACTGCTGGGCAAGCATATCGGCGGGCTGTACACGTCCGGACTGTCGTGCATCCGTCTGACTGAAATCGACCAGCCGCGAGTCATCGGCCCGGAGTGGGTAAAGATTAGAACACGCTTGAGCGGGATCTGCGGCTCCGACCTTGCCACCATTACCGCGAAGGGGAGTCCGTATTTCTCGCCCTTCACCTCATGTCCGTTTGTGTTGGGACACGAGGTTGTCGGGGAGATCGCCGAGGTTGGCGCGCACGTTGAAGGGTACGCTGTCGGTGATCGAATCGTCGTTGAGCCTGTGCTGTCCTGCGCCATCCGAGGGATTCAGCCATATTGTCATCAGTGCAAGCACGGGCAATTTGCCAACTGCGAAAACATTACGAAGGGAGATATCTCCTCGGGAATCCAGACCGGTTACTGTCGAGACACCGGCGGCGGGTGGAGCGAATACTTCGTCGCCCATCAAAATCAACTTCATCACGCCCCCGACGAACTTTCCGATGAGATCGCCGTACTTGCCGAGCCGTTCGCTTGTGCGCTGCACAGCGCCCTCAAAGCAGATTTGGAAGAAAAGGCTGACGTCCTGATTATCGGTGCGGGAACCATGGGACTGCTTACGGTTGCCGTTATCCGTGCCTTGGGAAAAACGAATCGGATCCTCATCGTTACCAAATACCCGCATCAACAAAAACTCGCACGCGAACTCGGCGCCGACGAGATCATTCCGCACGATAAACATCTGTACGCCAATTTCTGCCGTTTGACGGGGGCGGAATCCCATCAACCGGAGTTGGGCAAACCGGTTCTGCTTGGCGGCGCCGACGCTACGTTTGACTGCGTTGCATCAGACACCACAATTGACGATGCGCTCCGCTTCACCCGGGCGCAAGGGCGTGTCATTCTCGTCGGAATGCCGGCTATCCCCAAAAACATCGATTGGACATCTATCTGGTACAAGGAGTTGAAAGTCAGCGGGGCTTACACGTACGGCGTGGAGAACTATGACGGCGGGCAGATTCGGACTTTTAAACTGGGGATTCAACTTTTGCGGCAGATGGGAGAGCGGCTATTGCCTCTTATTGGAGAGCGATTTCCGCTGCGAGACTACAGCGGCGCAATTGACTCGGCGCTGCACACCGGACGATCGGGAACGGTGAAGACTCTCTTCGACCTTCGTAAGTAGGTGTTGGACAGTATTACGCCCTGTTTCACGCACAATTGGGGTGACTGAGAAGGATAACAGCCTATGAAATACTTGACCTATTTCGGCAATCACCTAATCAATGCCGAATTGCCTGATAATTCACAGATTTACTATGCCAAACCGCCAATCGCCGGGATTAAGCGCCCCGACATTCCAGCCCGCGTGAAGGAAGCCTTTGAAAATCCGTTGGGTATGCCTCCGCTGCGTGAACTCGTTGACGGAAACACCAAAATTCTGATCGCTTTTGACAACAATTGCCAGCCGTTTCCAATGACGAAAAAGCCCGACCTGCGCCAAGTCATGATCGAACCCCTGCTTTCAATGCTCTACTCCTACGGCGCCGAAAAGGCGAACATCCAACTCGTGTGCGCGGGCGGGCTTCACCGCAAGATGAAGACCCCCGAGTTGGCGTATATGCTGGGCAAGAACATCATGGGTGAGTTTTTTCCGAATCAGCTGAGGAACTACGACGCCGAGGACCCCGACAACATCGTCAGTTTGGGCAAAACGGAGCACGATGAGATTGTTGAAACGGACCGCGCCGTCGTGGAGAGCGACTTGGTCATCTATGTGGACACCATTCAGATTCCGCTCAACGGCGGGCACAAGTCTGTTGCCGTGGGAATGGGCACCTACAACTCCATCGCGCCGCACCACTCGCCGCACATGACGGCGGAAAACCCGCACGTCATGCAGCCTGAACATTCGAACATGCACGATAGCATCGAGCGGATGAGCCGCGTCATTGAGCGGAGCAGCAAGATTATGGTGCTGGAAGCCGCAATGAATGACGCAATCTATCCGGCGCACCTGCGTTATCTCGGCAAGCCGAACGACCGATGCAACCTTTTCGAGCGGATTATTAAGGCGTGCACGCCCGGGACGATGTCGATGCTGCCGGAGGGATTGAGGTCGAAGATTTTCAAAAGTATCCGCACCGAATATGACCCGGTTGAGATCAACGTCGGTACGATCGACGGCGTTCACCCGAAAACCCTGCAAGTAATGAAAGACCAGTTGATGATTGACGTCCCGCGGCAATACAGCACGCTGGTCTTCGGACTTCCCGATTTGACGCCGTACGCCATCGGCGCGCGCATCAACCCAGTCTTGGTGGTCAGCGACATCCTCGGTTATATCTTCAACTGGTTTTACAGCAAGCCGCTTATCAAGCAGGGGGGCGTCGTGATTATCATGAATCCTACGTTCGAGATCTTCCACGAGGAGTATCATGTGCCCTACCGGCAATTCTACGAGGAGGTGCTCGGCGAAACCACCGACCCGTTTGAAATGAGAAACAATTTCCAAGAGAAATACGCCCGCGATCCCTTCCTGATCGACTGTTATCGCAACAAATTCGCGTATCACGGGTTTCATCCATTTACGGTGTGGTACTGGGCAACCTACGCGTTGAAGTATCTGTCCAAAATCATCCTCGTCGGGCCCAAGGATGACCGCGTAGCCAAGCGGCTGGGCGTGGATTGGGCGCGGACTTTGAATGACGCCCTCGGTATGGCGAGGGAAATCTCTGGAGAGGATGATGTTGTGGCGTTGACAATGCCGCCATTCATCTACGTGAATGTCCAATAGCGGTTTGGCATCTGCCAGTCCGTAGTATTCAGCCTTGGTGTATGACTATGTTCTCTGAAATTGAAAAAGGAGGAGTCAGAATGGGTATATGGGACACGATTATGATCATCGCGCTTTTCGGGATTGCCGCGGAACTTGTGAAGTTTCTGGTTAAAACCCAAGCCAAGTCAAAATCTGTTGGCAAAGACGAACTAACCAATCTTCGTGATACAATCTCAACCATGCAAATCGATCTCGACGAAATCAAAACGGATTTGAGGACGGTTGTCATTCAGATGGATGACCTGAAGTTGTACAAAGTCGAGGCCTCGGTCGTTGACGAAAAAGACTGAGCTCGACTTCCTGACATAGTTAACCTCAGTTGGCGCCCTTGTAGCACAATCTGTTAGATTGTGCACGTGATACGCAAACTTCAAGCTTCACGGGTAGGAGGAGTTCCCACCGATTCCCGACCACAACTCACGCTTAAACACACAACTCCAACGCTTTACGAGACATTCAAACCAGGTGTGCGCATCATGCGCTACCTCACCGAAAATGCGAGAGAACAATTAACGGTGATAGATACCATGTCAAATCAGACGGAGAACAAAAAGATCCCGACTCCGGAAGAACTTCAGAAGGAGTTTGAAGATCTGGTTAAACAAAAATACGGCGGAAACGTGCGCCTCGTTATGGCGGGAGCACAACCGGACACAACCCAAACTACCGATGAAGAGCCACCCGAACCCAAGCGCACCTTCGATCCCAAGTTCGACCTAAAACCTAGAGAGATTAAGCACTATCTTGATCGTTACGTCATTCAGCAGGACGAGGGGAAAAAGGCGTTGGCAATCGCGGTTTGCGATCACTATAACCACGTACGCGAATGCCATGAGGATCCGAAACTCGCGGACACCGATTACTCGAAGCAAAATATCGTCATGCTTGGTCCGACCGGGGTGGGCAAGACCTACCTCATCCGCCATATTGCGAAGCTGATCGGCGTGCCGTTCGTCAAAGCCGACGCGACCCGCTTCAGCGAAACGGGCTACGTCGGAGCGAACGTCGATGACATGATACGCGACCTCGTCACTCAAGCGGACGAAGATGTCGAACTCGCGCAATATGGCATCATCTACCTCGACGAAGCGGACAAAATCGCGACACCACCGAACATCATCGGACGCGACGTTAGCGGGCGCGGCGTTCAAATCGGGCTGCTCAAGTTAATGGAGGAAACCGAAGTCGATCTTCGGGGCGGGCACGATGTCGCTTCCCAGATGCAAGCGATGATGGAGTATCAGCAGAAAGGCAAAGTCGACAAACAGATCGTCAACACCCGCCACATCCTGTTCATTATTAGCGGTGCGTTCACCGGACTGGCTGATATTATCAAAAAACGTCGGAACCTGAGAAAACTCGGATTCAACGCGCTGGTACAAAGCGAAGCGGAGGAAGAGGACTACCACCAGTTCGTGACGCCGCAGGACTTCATCGAATACGGCTTTGAGCCTGAATTCATTGGGCGGCTGCCTGTTCATGTCATCTGTCAGAATCTCTCGGTCGACGATCTTCACTACATTCTGAAACATTCCGAAGGGTCGATCATCCGTCAATACGAGCAGGCTTTCCGTGCATACGGAATCAACGTGATTTTTTCGGACAAGGGTTTGTGGAAAATTGCGGAGAAGGCGCATGTCCAGAAAACCGGAGCGCGTGCGCTTATGACCGTGTGCGAGAAGGTGCTCCGCGATTACAAATTTGAGCTGCCTTCCACCTCGGTCAAGGAATTTGTCGTCACCGAAGAGGTGGTTGAAGATCCGGCAGGACAATTGAAACGCATCATAGAAGACGCGGCATATAACCGCCAAATCGTGATGCACGAGCAGATTCGCCACTACGAAGCGCAGTTTGAGGACGAACACAAGATGAAAGTATCCTTCGACGAAGAAGCGGCCAACCTCATCTGCAAGAAGGCGCTAGAGCAAGATCGAACCCCCCAAGAGATTTGCGAAGAGATTCTCCAGAGTTGTCAGCACGGCCTCAATCTTATTAGGCAG
Organism: Candidatus Poribacteria bacterium; assembly: GCA_028820655.1. Classification (GTDB taxonomy): domain Bacteria; phylum Poribacteria; class WGA-4E; order WGA-4E; family JAJDTR01; genus JAJDTR01. The sequence continues at coordinate 61,740 of JAPPIK010000037.1, forward strand.
AATACGGGCCGGGAGGAATTCGCTTTCACCCAAGAGGTGGTGGCGAATCCCGATGACGTCCTCGAAAGTTGGGTGCGTGAATCCTACAAAGCGAAAGCCGGGGAAGTTGAAGAAGCATTAAGAGCACCGTAGGAGCGATCTCCGAATCGCGACTCTGATTCGTCACCGCAACCACAGACATTGAACCTCCTCATGAAGCCATGCAACCCTTTCACCGACCCAAAAGGACAAGATATGCGAAAACTTAGTATTGGTGTGCTGTTATCCCTGACGCTGTTCGTCATTGTGGCCGGGTTGATTGCGCAAGCGCAGAAAGACGATGCGGCAGAAGAAGGCGTCACCCTAGCCCAACTCGGCGTATCGGAAGAGCAAAAAACGCAAATTAAAGCGCTTTGGGAATTAAAACGCCAGGCCCATATTCAGGCGCTCAGCGACCTGAAGATCCTGAACCGGTTAGCCCGAGACCAAGCTTCCGCCGAACACAAGATTGAAGAGACACTTGCAACAATACGTCAACAGCGGCTAACAAAGAAAAAAGAGATACAAACCGCCGAAGAGTCTCTCATCGAATCCTTACCCGTTCGTGCCCAACTCCACCTAACTATCTTGGGCGTGCTGGATAACGGTTTGACTCGTCGAATTGGACGGGGACGAACGCGAGAGGGAGGCGAGGCGTCAAAAACAAAGGCAGACGGCGTTCGGGAGAGCGGTAGGGAGTAGAAGACAATCGGAAATAGCGGGCAAAAAAAATGGTGGAGGATACCAGGCTCGAACTGGTGACCTCTTGCATGCCATGCAAGCGCTCTCCCAACTGAGCTAATCCCCCACCTTACGGATATTGTACCCCAACTTTCGATGGAGTGCAAGAGAAAAATCGTATCAGATTCACCCCATAATCGCCAGCACGCGCTCCAAATCCGCCGGCACATCCACCCCGATCAGCCGGTGTTCCGTCTCGACGACGCGAATCCTTACGCCGTGTTCCATGAATCGCAACTGTTCCAATCCCTCCGAACTCTCATACGGCGCGCGCTCCCAGGATGTGAAAGCCAGCAGGCACTCCTTCCGGTATGCGTATAACCCGACGTGCCGGTATATCGGATTGGCTTCTATCCAGTCGCCCGAGAGATTGCCGGGAACGGACGCTCTGGAGAAATACAGCGCAAACCCTTCCAGATCGGTTACAACCTTCACCACATTGCAATCACGGAAATCCGCTTCATTATCGACACGCTGTTTTAGCGTGCTGACCTGCACCCTCGGATCCACGTTAAACGGTTGAATCATCTGATCAAGCATCGCCGGTTCGAGCAGCGGCTCATCGCCTTGGATATTGGCAACCACCTCGCACCCCACCTTTTCCGCGACATACGCCACCCGATCCGTCCCGGTAGGAAACTCCGGCGTCATGATCACGTCCCCGCCAAAGCCCTTGACGGCCTCGTAGATGCGCGAATCATCGGTGGCGACCACGGTCACGTCCATCGCCTCGGCGCGCGCGGCTCGCTCATAAACATGCTGAATCATCGGTTTGCCGCGGATATCCACCAACGGCTTGCCTTCAAACCGGCTTGATGCGTACCGCGCGGGGATGACTCCCACGGTTTTCATGCTGCTGCACCTCTCCATCTTTGCTACTAACCCCGTTGTACGGTAATCCTCGGTAGGTGTCCGAACGTTGCAGCTAACGGCGTATCCGCGTTGTCAACCGGCGAGATTCTCACGTTCGGAGCAATCGGCGAGTACGATGGGGACAGACGTTGTCGCAATGCGTAATCACGCGCATCCTATCACGATCCCAATCTGACCGCAAGCGCAATATGGTCGGCATGCCGTAATGATCGCCTTTCGGCTTTCGTAGGAGACGCAGATCTGTGTCCCCTACAGACATATTGCGCTGCAGGAGTCAAAGCCATGAACTGATCTCGGATGGGGTACCCGCAAACCGCGCTGGAAATCCCGTTGACACCGATTTTTTTGTTATGCTATGATTTACCCAATCCAAGGAGGAACCTACAATGCCAGCACCCGATTTTGCCCGCACGGAATTAAACGGTCTGACCGACGCAGACGTACAGTTCCTCATTGAGAATTTTCCCAAGCCGGGGCGTAGCTATGAGGAAATCGCGTCGTTAATTCACCAGCTTCCAGAGACATTGGAATCAAGATTAAGTAGCCAATCCCTATTCGACAGGATTCGCGATCCAAGCGAGCGCATACTACAGATTTCGCCATTCCTCTTCTTTAGTGTGCTGTTGCGGCGGAGCCTCACCGATTGCCGCATCTTGGGCGACCGGCGGGTAATTAACTATCTCTCCAATCTCCTGAGTATCTTCGTTCAAACAAATCGACTGTTCCGAGTCAATCAGCACGATCGACAAACCGTCAGCTATCTGACCGATATGATTGAGGAGGCGCAGAACGCCGATCCCCGCCGTCAATTCCTGATATACTCCCATATCGGAAACTACTCGCTCTACATAACGGGACTATTTCCCCAGTCCATCGAATACAGACAGCGGTACAAGAACCGTCCGTTGGGTGCGCAATTCTACATAGATTTTGGACGCGAATACTATGAACATGCCTCCGTGCATACCATCGCTCGCCAATACGAACTGGACGAAGTATTTTTCCGGCTATCGATAATGTTTGAAGTCTACAAAGATGCCCTTAATCACCTCGCCAAACAGTACTTGATTCTGTCATAGCTGACGTCACGCGTTTGAAATCATGTTGCAAGACCATCTCAAAGGTTAGTCAATTAGGGGAAAGTAATGCCGAAGAATCAATATGACGTGATCATCATCGGCGCCGGGCACAACGGCCTGGTCGCCGCTAACTATCTCGCCAAAGACGGCCTTTCCGTCCTGATGCTGGAACGACGCGATATCATCGGCGGCGGTTCTACCACCGAGGAGTTTTCCCCCGGCTTCCTGGTCTCGCACTGCGCAACCACGGTTTGGGGGCTGCAACCCAAGATTATCGACGACCTTGAGCTTCGTAAACATGGATTTGAACTCGTAGAGACGGGCATGCCGAGGCTGGGAAGTTCCGCCAATGTCGGCGTCAAAAGCCGGTCACGCGTCCATGTATTCCCCGACGGCACCTATATCGGCGGACCCTCGATCAAGACTGACGCCGACAAGATTGCTCAGATACGCGAGATTTCCGCGCACGACGCGGAAGCCTTCCCGAAGTGGGTCGAATTTTGGGAAAGTGCCGGATCCATCTTCCAACCCTACCTGATGACCGAACCTCCGACGCTGGCCGAAGTGATGCGGGTTGTCGCCGGCACTCCCAAGGAAGATATCCTTGAAAAATTGCTCACGTGGAGCTATCTTGACATTGTGCACGATTTCTTCGAGAATGAATACGTCAAGGCGCACGTTATCAATCCCGGCGTCCACGAATCCGATCCGAGCGCACCGGGAAGCCCACTCGCAGCGGCGGTTTTCGCCACCGTCAGCTTCGGAAGCAGAAACGATGACCGCGGGATCCCGCGGATGGGCATGGGCACCATCACGGAGTCGATTGCAGGCGCCGCCAGAAGCGTCGGTGTCGAGATTCGTACGAAAGCGGCGGTGCTGGAAGTCATTGTCAAAAATGGTGCCGCAGCAGGCGTGCGCCTTGACAACGGGGAGGAACTTCGCAGTCGGCTCGTCGTATCCAATGCCGATCCGAAACGTACATTCACAACCCTCTTCCGGGACGGCGACATTGACGAAGAGACGCTCAAGCGCGTGAAGCGATGGAAAACCCAAGCCGGCTGTCTGAAGTTCCTGGCGGCGATGAGAGAATTGCCAGACCTGTCCAGCTATTTGGGCGATGACTACGATCGGGAGCAGATTGTGGGCATGAAAATTCTGCCCTCCGTAGACTACTATCAGAAGAGTTGGAACGATGCTGCGGCAGGCATTCCCACACGCTATCCAGCGTTGGGCATCCAACTCTCGACTACCGTCGACCACGGCCTCACGAACGGCAAAGGGCATGTGATGGCAACCTATGCCCCATTCGCGGCGGGCAAACTCGTCGAAGGATCTTGGGACGACGCCAAACAGGGGGTCGGAGAGCGCATTATCGACCTCGTCACCGAGTGCGCCCCCAACTTCCGGGACAGCTTGATTGACTGGGAGGTTAAGACCCCGCTGGACATCCAGAAGCGAGTCGGTATGACAGATGGCAACATACGACATCTAGATATGATTCCGAGCCAGTTGTTGGCTCAACGTCAACCGTACCGGACCTCGGTCAAGAACTTCTACATGTGCGGCGCCGGAACGCATCCCATGGGCGAAGTTATCGGGGTACCGGGGCACAACGCGGCACATGCCATTCTCAAGGATTTAAAGCAGAGGGCTTCCTAACGTGAAAAGATGGATTGTGAACGTGGTCCTTTTGTTGCCCCTCCTCGCCCTCTCGCTCGGTTGCCAAACGACAACACTCAATATAGCAGATGTCGGCACGAGCGCGAATCCGCTCGACAAATCCGGTGAATTGGCAAGGGACGAAGTGTGGGCGGGCAAAGTCCTGGTGTCCGGGAATATTCTTGTCCCGGAAGGCGTGATACTAACCATCCAATCCGGCGCGGTCGTCGGTTTTGAACCTTCCGATCCTCCCTATCAGTTGATTGTGGAAGGCGCGTTGTACGCTGAGGGCGAACCTGACAACCTTATCACTTTTGGATCCCTGGGCACCGCCGATCAAGATCCGAACCCGGGGGATTGGGCGGGTATCTTTATCGGCACCGCAAGTCAGAACGTCCGCCTCGGTCACTGCCGTATCCGAGACGCCGTAAATGCCGTTATCTGCCAGTCCGACGCTGCTCAGATTGAAGATTGCCTCTTGAGCAATAATGAAGTTGCCATCATTTGTGATGACGCCTCGCCGATTGCCAGCCGCAACCAACTTGATACGAACGGCACCGCGATCAGGTGCCTCGGCAATGCCGCCCCGGATATAACACACAACGAAATTAGGGCGAACGAGTACGGAATCAGTTGCGACGACGCTTCTAGGCCGACGATCCAGCGTAATGAGATCGTCGCCAATTACCGCGACGCCATCCTGTGCTACGCAACCGCCTCCCCGGAGATTATCGCAAACAATATCGTCATGAACGGTGGCTGGGCTGTGTACAACGGCGGTCGGCTGCGTGACAATTTTTTGCGCGGCAATAAGGAGTCTGGAGTGGATGTGGTAGAGCGCAGCACAGGACGCGATGGGCTGCAGTATTACGGCGTAGAGGAAGTCTTCGATCCACGGCAATCTCCGGTACCCGACGCCGGAATCCCCAGAGAGGGATATTAACCCAACTTTCAGAAGGCCGCGTTCGGGTTCATACTATCGCAATTCATCCCGCGTTACTGGGCTCGTAGTAGCACAATTCATTGTGCGTCCTCTGCTGCACCGTTTGTAGTAGCACAATTCATTGTGCGTCAGTGGGTTCGTACTAACTCAATTCTTCACACGTCCGCCGTTTCATGAATCCAATAGAAGACAGATCGACAACGTCATACAACGCAAAATCTCCGCTCACCGACGAACAGATCATCGCAGCCACCGTCGGCGAACGAAAACCCTTCAATAGCACGGTCTACCTTTCCCCGTACGATTCGGCGTGGCCGCCAGCATTTAATCGGCAAAAAAATCAGATATGCGGCGCGCTCCGAGATGCGGTGCTGCTGCTGGAGCATGTGGGATTCGACGGTAGTACCGGAATTGTCCGCAAAGCCGGTCATCGACATGGTGCTTGCGGTAGCGGATTCTCGCGATGAGTCGTCCTACGTCAAACCGCTGGAGGAACAAGGGCACACCCTAAGGAATCGGCAACCCGAGAGGTGTGAACACCGGACGCTTAACTCGCCCGGTGAAGAGGGCAAGTTGAATGTATTTTCTACTTGGTGCGAGGAAATTGAGGGCATGTTGCTGTTCCGCGACTGGCTGCGGACCAATGCCGACGACTGATTGCTCTACGAAAAAACGAAGCGCCAACTAGCAGCCCGAACCTGGAAGTACAGGCAAAACTACGCGGACGCAAAGTCCGAAGTAGTCGAAGTAATCTTGGAACGTGCGAGCCGCAGGCACACCTAGACGGCGCGCACCATGCCGCACAACATCGCGCGAGACGCATCGCGACTCTCGGGAGATACAGTATGCACGAACTGCTGAACATGAACCGGTTCCTCGTAAAGGAACATATCGGATTGATCAAAGCGGCGAACAATTACGACATTTACGACCCCGAAACCGGAAAGATGGTCATGGTGTGCCGAGAGGACGACCTCGGGACCGTTACGAAGCTCCTGCGGTTCACGGATTGGAAACGGAACACGCCCTTCAATATCGAAATCAGAACACCCGATGGCGAGCAACTGATGCGGGTTAAGAGAGGGGTTGCCATATTCCTGTCCGACGTGCATGTGCACGACGAAAACGAGGCTGTCATCGGTGGGTTCAAGCAGAAATTCTTCTCCATCGGCGGCGCTTTTGATATACTCGACACGCAGGGGAACGCTTTGTGCAGCCTACGAGGAAAATGGACGGGATGGGATTTCCGGTTGATCCATAACGACATCGAATTTGCACATGTCACAAAGAAATGGGCGGGAATCGGAAAGGAATTTTTTACCAGCGCGGACAACTACATGCTCGAGATATCGAGTAGAGTGAAGGAAGACAGCCCAATTCGCCAACTCATTCTCGCGGCAGTCATGTGCATCGACATGGTTCTCAAAGAGTGACCGGCGTTTTTGCAGCATACATCGGAAGAGCGATTTTCTCATTTAACGCATGTTGCTACCCGTTCCCGTAGGTCTGGCTTCTAGCCCGACCCTCTTATGGGAGGCGTCGCAAACCGGGTCGATGTACGTTAAATCGACGGAATCTGCTCGCAGTGGATTGACAAATCCACTGCAATCGGATACGGCTTGGATATGTCTATCCAAACCGAGCAGGATTACAATTTAACACTCGGAAAATCTCAGGTTCAACGAATAACAGTAGGTAGCGACTTGGGTCATTTAAATGCAGCACGGCAAGCACGGGCAGTCGTTTGTTAATATCAATCTTGTTAAGCAGTTTCAAAAGTAACATATACCTTTGGAGGATGCACGGAGAGGAGGACCTGGCCGCTCCCGCTGGATTGGCAAATCCGGCAAATCCTTATCTGACCTGTAGGTTGGGCTGAACACCGTGAAACCCAATTATTCAACTTCCATGTTCTTGCACCGGAGGATTGAGGGAGGCACGAAAGGAATACTTCCAACCTTCCGCTCTTCCATCCTTCCAATTCTATCAATGCTAGTCACTGCGGAAGATAAACGTTCATACTGAAACTTTCTTACGGAGGCATAGATGCAACTTAATAACGGGCTGCGGCTGACCTGGCTGGGGCACGCCACGATTAAACTTGAGTTTGGAGGTCAAACAACGCTGATTGATCCATGGGTCATGGATAACCCTTCCTGCCCCGACGAACTGAAAACCTTCGATAGAATCGACACCATGCTCATCACGCACGGACACTTTGATCATACCAGCGACGCGGAGGCGCTGGCGAAAAAACACTCGCCGACCGTCATCGGGATGATTGAGGTCACCGGCTGGCTCGAGACAAAAGGCGTCCAAAACACAATCGGCATGAACAAAGGCGGCACCGTTGAAGCCAACGGAATTAGAGCGACAATGGTTCACGCCAACCACAGCAGCAGTTTCACCGAGGAGGACGGCACAACCGTCTACCTCGGCGAGGCGGCGGGGTTTGTCCTCGAATTTCCGAACGGATATAAAATCTACTGCGCCGGCGATACAAACGCCTTCGGCGACATGCGGATTATCGGCTCCCTCTATGAGCCCGATCTGGCGATATTGCCCATCGGCGACCACTTCACCATGGGACCGGTCGAAGCCGCCTTTGCCGCCGAGTTGCTAGATGTCCCGGCGATTCTGCCGATCCACTACGGCACGTTTCCACTGCTCACCGGCACTCCGGAGGCTCTGCGTGAACGAACCCAAAACTTGGATGTCGAGATCCTAACTCTTCAACCCGGCGAATCCTTGAATTAACCATCGCCATGCAAAAATCTCTGCCGCGCCGAAAATTTCCCTTATGAAAAAACTACCCGCCATCGCCTGTGTGATTCTGTTGTCTCTGTCCCTCTCTGCGAACGCCGATCAGGTCTACTACCAAATCAAGCTGTCTGGCAACCCCGTCGGCTACATCTCTTACGAGGTGAAATCCGGCCCCGAAGATCTGACGATGCAAACGACCGTGCTGTTCAACATCGGTCAAAGCGAGCTGAACCAGAGGGTCAAGTTGACGGCGAACACCCGCCTCAACTCCCGGACACGGTTGCCGATTGAATACCGCCTTTCCACCTACATCAACGGCTTCACTCAATCTACGGTCGAGACCGCGTTTGAGGGCGACACGGCAACCCAACGAATCGTCGCTGGTGCCCAGGATTTCGATAACGAGATTTTCCTTCCCGAGCCTACCTATCTCGTTGACGACAATTTCAGGATTGACCACTACAATGTCCTTCTCCGACAGTTCGACTTCAGGAAGCGTGGTACGCAGTCGTTCAATGTTCTTACCCCGCTCGCCGTGCCGCGCCAACCCAAAGCCGTCGAGTTGCGGTTGACGTGGGTTGGCGGCGAGAAACTTAACGTCGGCGAGGATACCTACCAAACCGAATGGCTTCAAGCGCACACTGGCAGTCTGGAGATGGATTTCTGGTTTGATAAACAGAGCCGGCAGATTGTGAAATGGGATATCCCTTCACAAAAGACCGAGATTGTCTTGGCGGATCATTCCGTCCTCCCCATGCAAGATGTTATAGAGCATCGCTTAGCCGTGTTGCGTCAAAACCCCGATTTGCCTCGCCTGTCCGTCAATCAAGAACTAGGAACCACGGCAGACCTCAAAGCGCTGCAAATGCGCCTCGATCTTCAAGTTGTCGCATCAGGTGAACTGGGGCTTGACGTTTCGAATCAGTGGTTTGAGGGTAAGGTGAATCAAAATGCCGAAACTGCGCATCTTCGTGGCGTACTTAACGTCAAATCGTATCGTCGTCCTGACCGGGCGCCGGGCCCGATACCCATACCGGATGAACGCCCGCTCGAATCTCACGGGCAGATTGAAGCGAAGGCGAAGGAAATCACAACCGGAATTGACTCGAACTACCAAAAAGTGAAGGCGCTTGTGGAATGGGTGGCGAGGGAAATAACCTACGATAGCACAACAACCTCAGCCCTTGAGTGTCTCGCGAATGAAAAAGGCGATGCACTGTCTAAATCTCGGCTTGCGGTCGAACTAATCCGTTCGACTCGGGCACCCGCGAAGATAATCGGGGGACTCATTTACACGAATAACGGTGTCTTTGTTCAACACCATTGGATAGAGGTAGACGTCGAATTCGGCGGAGGATGGATGGCGATGGATCCCCTCACCGGCGAGACGGAAGGGATCGGCGCGGCGCACGTTGCCTTGTGGCGCGGGAACGGCCGCTTGGCGGAGAAACCGGGCGAGATGGAAGTACTCGATTTTCAGAGCGCCATGATTACCTGGCAAGACCTGATTCCGCTGCAAGTCGGCGAACGAAACCAATATACCATTGAGCGCGACGGGGGACCTATCGGCGTGAGCGCGAATCGCGTCGAACGAATTATCACCCATGACGGCATCCAATGCTACCAAATCGAGGGAGCGTTATCGCTTGATGATGAGGTCCGTGGCCAAATTACCGCTCATTCGCGTCTATATCTCACGCTTAACGGGAAGGCGCTGTATTTTCAATCGGAGATGGACGTAAACGGCGAGGTGAAATCCTATGAATATACCCGCGAAGGGACTCGATTTCGATTCAAGAGGGACGATGGGCGATACAAGATGTGGGTCGAGAAACTCCCCCATTTCATCGGAGACTTTTCATTCTGGGGGTGGGACATTATGTTTCGCCAGCAGGAACTTTCGACCGAATTGCAGTGGGAAGTTGATCTGATCGATCCGCGGGACGCGGCGCTTCGTTCCCTCCAGGTCGTCGTCGAAGATGCCGAAGAGATTGTCGTGGACGACCAAGAGATGAGTTGCTTCCGCATAAATGTTGACGGGCAGTTATTCTGGGTGTCCTCCGTCGGACGCCTCATCCGCTACCACGACCCCGAACGCAACCTCACCGCCGAGTTGGACCTTTAATACCTCCCGTGGGGTGGAATCAAACGACTGAATAAGGAGTGCGATAGCTAATCCTCCGCCCACCGCTTCTTGTAGGGTGCGCATCGCGCACCAGCATTTGAAAGTCCCGAGGAGCTACGGCGCTTAATTTGGGTTGAACGGAACGCCGTATAACGCCAAACCCGTAGGCGGGAATCAAGTGAGTGAATAGCGAGTGATCAAGTGACCGAATAGGGAACGCGATAGAAATCCAGCAAGTGAGTGAATAGCGAACGCGGTAGAACTCCCATAGAGATCCATCAACGGACATTCTATAGTATGAGTGTCAAGAAAAAAGGTCTCATGTGGCAGTTGAGTTCTTGTGACGATAGAACGTGTCATCTCGAAATAGAGCAAAGATGACCCTTATGAGTTGGCGAGCCAAACACTTGACCGCTTGCCAATGGGAAAGCCCTGCTTTCCGTTTCTTGAGGTAATACGTGGTAGAAGATGCACAATAGCGACGATTGGATTCGGCTATCTGTATGATAGCGTCTTTAGCTACTTTATTGGCACGATGCGTGGTTCTGTGGAATCCCTTTCGCTTGCCGGAGTCGTCGGGGACAGGGGAAAGGCCACAGTACATAGCTAGTTTCGCCTCGGTTTTAAATCGATTGATGTTGCATACTTCGCCCAGCAGACGAGCGGCGGTGATCACAGAAGCTCCGGGAATTGAAGCGATACGTTGAATCTCCAATGATTCCTTGGCTAACGTTTTGAGTTGCTTCTCCAACTGAGTTAGGTTCTGCGCAAGAGTGAGGATCTGCTGTGCGAGTGTTTGGACAACAAGCGCCTTCGTATCTAGATGCGAGGGATAGCGATGTACAGATTCGGCAAGTTGCATTAGTTTGTCAGCCGATCGTCGTCCTAATCGGTTCTTGCTATGTTTGCCGATGAACACGTTTAATTCCTCTACAGATGAGTTTCGGACGTGTTCGGGTGTTGGATACTCAACAAGCAGGTGCAAGAATGTCTTGCTGGTGATGCTTGAACAGATGGAATCGGTAACCAATTCCGGGAAATAGCTCATCAATTCACAGCGCAATTGATTGGTGAACTGGGTTTTGGTCTTGGAAAACGCCTTATATGTCCTCGACAAATTCTTGAACTCGGCACTATTCTTCTGATGCTGATGCGCCGGAATCTTGGCATGTTGAGTTCGGAGGAAGTCGGCGATCACATAGGCATCGTAGTCGTCGGTCTTATGGGGAGCGCCTAAGAAATCCTTATACCGATTCACTGCTGTCGGGTGCAATGGCTTGAACAGAATGGCTTCATTAAGGAGGTATTCATCAAGTGGAGCTAAATTCCCATCATGTCCCTCGGAGGCCACGATAGGTATCAACCCATCTGCCTTGAGTTGAAGCAGTTTGTCAATGAGTTGCTGGTAGCCTTGATGCGTCTGATTAATGGCAAAGTTAGCCAGCTTGTTTTCCGCTTCATCAATGATACACACGGCGATGTTGTAGTGTCCAATATCCAGACCGACAAAACAAAAGGTATTCATCATTCGACTCCTCTGTGGTAGAGTTATGGCATTCCTATCAAGAGCGATTATCGCAACATTCTTATTGTGTCATTTGGTATTCCCAAAGCGGTGACAGTCCGTTGATGGCGACCATGCGCAGAGTGAACCAGCCATGCCGCTTTGGAAATAAGTTTACCACAGATGAGTACCGTTTCCCTCAGTCTTGTCCGTACATATATTATAGGAGTGAATAGCGATGGCGGTAGAAAATCCCCTTGCCCTGCCGCGCAATACCAAATGTCGAGCTAAACCTAACTCGTGATCGGCACGGTACTGGAATCCTCCAGCGGTGTTTTCAGAATTACGTAGGTTGGGTTGAACCGTAATAGAGGAATGTTTGTCTCGTTCAAATCGCGCTCCATTCTCCCAGCAAACTGCCATACTAGATTTTGCTAGTGAATCCCAACACCTCAACCGACTCGACGCGCTTGTTATAGTGAGTGGGATTTCCTTCCAACCCGACCTACGCTGCGAACGCACATTTATGGGCAGATTCGCCAAAAATTAAATGGTTTTCCCCAAAATGAAAAATTGAACTTGAGACTTACCGCCTGACAGGCCATAATAAACACAATCGCGCGGAAAATCTAGATTGGGACGTGCTGGCGGTTTGCAATCGCCAAAAGGTGAAACCCATGAAATTTATTCTCTTTCTTCCAATACTCTTTTGTGCAATAGCGTTTCCAGCACTCGCCGAACTAACGCCTCAAGACCTTGATAAGATCCGCTTGATTGTTAAGGACGAAGTCAAAGCGGAACTCACGGCAGTCAAGCAGGAACTAAAAACGGACATTACCGCAACCCACACAAAAATTGAAGCCTTGGATACCCGGCTTCAATCCGTAGGGCAGAGCGTTTCATGGGTACGTGGGAAACTTGATAGTCTTGATAAACATATCAATTGGCTGATGGCGCTAATTGTGGTAGCCGTCGGTATCCCGCAAGTCATCATTGCGTGGCGCAGTAGAAAGGATCGCGCACAGGAGAGACAGATTGAAGCACTCGCACGGGAAATCGAAATACTAAAACAACAGCGGATTGTTAGTCCTTGAGAATCTATGCTGACGATCGGAAGAAGAAAGGTAGAGCCACCCGATGAATCAGTTACGGTACGTAGGTTGGGTTGAACGGCAATAGACGAATATTTGTCACGTTCAAATAGCGCTCCCTTCTTCCAGCAAACTGTCTCACCTGTTACGGCTAGTAAAACCCAACACCTCAACCGATTCGACGCGCATGTTACGGTGAGTTGGGTTTCCAGATTCCCTCTGCATTTGATTACGGGTTCCGTTCAACCCAACCTACGCAGCGAGACTGGTAAAAACTCGTTACTTCTGGGCATCTCACAAAATCTTCATCAACTTCTCCGTCGCCTTCAACCCGGAATCCGTAAGTATCGAAACAACCGTATCACCCCGACCGATAACCCCCTCCTCCACAAACCTGTCAAACCCCGTCACCACAACCACGGAAGTCAACTCAATGAACCCATGCCCCGGTAATGGAGAGTCCACTGAAATTGGTTTAACACGGAATTTCCATCACGCCGACCAATCCTCTACCTTCAATCCCAATCCGACTATTCTCTGAAAATCACTATCCGATGTCACGAGTATTGCATCAATAGCCAAAGCTGTCGCAGCAATCCAAAGGTCGCATTCATCTAGAATGGTTCCGTGTTGATGCGCCGCAACTTTAATCTGCGCATACGCCTCGCCAACATAATCCGGAATTGGGTCGCACGGAACTATAGAAAACACCGCATTTGCTTTCTGCTCAAGATCTCGTCGTCGTCTTCCGGCAGGGAGTCGGAAAAGCCCGAATAAGATCTCTCCCTTTACCATAGGACAAATACAGGGATAGTCTGATTCGGCCAGAGATTCCAGTCGTTCTTTGACTTCCGAGGAATCTTGCATGAGAAAAGTCAACATAGAGGTATCTAGAAGATACTTATTCATGACTTCTCACCTTTTTCCGGCTCTAAAGGCGAAGTGGAATTTACGGGCATCTTCCCTTCCTCAATGGACTGACGAAACACTTCCACGTCTTTATGAGAGAGATGTGGCGGACTTTCCATTGCTTCGATAAGGCGCTGTGCTATTAGATTCTGTCCGTTTTCCGGCTTGGGTTTCTTCCTTGATTTCCATGTTAAAAATTCAAGATAGTCTTTTAACTGTTTTGCCTCCGGCTCAGCTAATTGCACTACCGTTTGAATTATCCATTCCTTCGTAGAAGATTGCATCAGTTTGGGCCTCCTTGATAATCACACTGGATCTATGTAGCTGCGTCAGTCAAGATTTCCCTGATCGCATTGGATTTTCAAATAGTTGTGAATATAGTCGGTTTTGAATAACTGTTAGCGAGCCTTTTTGGTGCTTGCATCAAGATAATCATATTTGTATTTCGTTCGAAGAATGGAAGTATCGCTCTTGGAAAACATGCTTGGCTAACATAATGGTTTCCCATTTCCGCGCCTCTCTGGTTATAATTGACTACGGCGTGATTGTCACTCCCCGTCACCTTGTTCCGGTGAATTCAGAGCGGAAGTTTATAAGAAATCTAGTGCTATGCTCTCATAGGCTTTGGTGGCTGTCAAGTACGGTTTCTCCCCTTATGCGTTGCCACGAGGGAATTCGCTCTCTTTCCAGTGGTATTTGATTCAAAGGGTTGGGGACAAATGTACGTCCTTGGCTAGATCTCACAAAATCTTCATCAACTTCTCCGTCGCCTTCAACCCGGACCCCGTAAGTATCGAAACAACCGTATCACCCCGACCGATAACCCTCTCCTCCACAAACCTGTCAAACGCCTTCACCACAGCCGCGGAAGTCGGCTCGACGTAAACTCCCCTTGCCGCAAGCACTTTAATCCCGGCTACAATATCCTCCTCGCTCACCACGGTGAACGCCCCGTCCGTTTCTCGCTGCGCTTCGAGAATCATCTCGCCCCGAATCGGATATTCCGCCGCAATCCCCTCGGCAAGTGTCTCATACCTCTGCGGCGTGCGCTTAACTCTCCTGTTTTCGCTGTACGCCGTGTAAATTGGCGAGCACGCCGCCGACTGCACGCCCAGTAAGCGGGGCATTTTCTCCACAATTCCCCCGGCATACAACTCGCCGAACCCAATGTATAAGCCGAGGTAGACACTCCCGAACCCGATAGGGCAGATCACATGATCGGGCGCGCTCCAACCAAGCTGCTCGGCGATCTCGAACGCGACCGTTTTTGTGCCCTCCAGAAAAAACGGGTTCCAGTTGTGAGAGGCGTAATAGGTGGTCTCCGCCGCCTCAAGCACAGCCTCGGTGGTCGCCGCGCGGTTACCCTTGATGAGCTTCAGCCGCCCGCCGTAGACGCCGATCTGCGCGAGTTTTCCCTTCGAGGTGGACGCGGGACAGTAGATCGTGCAGCCGATTCCCGCTCTCGCGCTATAGGCGGCTACCGCCGCGCCCGCATTCCCCGACGAATCCTCGACCACCTCCCGCACATCGAGTTCAACCAGTTTGGAGAGTAGCACCGACGCTCCCCGGTCCTTGTACGATCCGGTCGCGGCAATGAAGTCCAACTTCAGGTAGTGTCCGCGCCCGGGATCATCGAACGGAACGAGCGGCGTCATACCTTCGCCAAGCGACACGATTGACGCGTCATCCTCAACGGGGATCGCCTCGCGATAGCGCCAAAGCGTACTGCCTCGCCCCGAAATCTCGTCGAGCGGGAAAGTCATCTTCTCCCTCTTGAGATTCAGTACGCCCCCGCAATCGCATTGGTAGCGGAGGGTGTCTACGGGGTACGTTCTGTTACAGGCGTGGCAACAATACTCGGTCATTCAGTCCAAGGTAGACAACAAAAGTTCAACATGCCGATTGACGATTCTCATCTATTTTTCGATCAAATCTGCTAATGTATCTCTTAAGTGGTTCATTCGGTAAGTATTTAAGACTTACGAAACAAACATAAGGGACTCATTCCACGACACTATAGGTCGGGTCATGAATCTCACTGGTCACTAGCCACTAACTACTGACACTGCTGTTTCACTCATCCCACGGCAACGGCACGCCAAGTCTCTGACTCACCGCACGCGCCGACTGCTGCTCGTCCGCACCGTAACGAATGCCCTCACGCCGGTGCATCTCCATAAGTTCCGCTTCCATCGCACCCGGAAGCAACGCGCGGTCATACCCCGGCATCGGCTCGTATGTCTCGCGCACGCCCCTCACCATCCGGTCAACCTCCGCTTTCAAGACCGCCTCCGGCATCACGGAGTCGATACGGATGGCGAGAACCATTCCCCCCAACCGTGCCCCGCCCCATTTGGCGGTGTCCGCAGGCGGCGGTTCGGTGAATCCGGTCAACGCGCCGCCCAGCAGACTGGCAACCGCCGTGTACCCGATGCTCTTGAAAAACGCCGCCGGGATCAGCGACAGAAGTTCGTCGAATTCGGGTCCGCGCTGGTAATCCGCCAATATGCACGTTGCGGCATCGAGCACAACCGGCGGCTCCTCTCCGGACGGAATGGCAAAACAGATGGGCGGATTGCCGAAATAACCGAGTTGCGCTCCGCGCCCTCCCGCTCTGCCCTGATCGGAATAGCCCTGCACCGAGAACCCGATACAACCAGCCTCGCTGCACATTCGCGCATAGTGACCTGCCGAGCCGTAATGCCCTATATAGCGCACAAGCCCTATCCCCATACCCAACTCCTTCGCCTTCACGATTGCACCTTCTGCCGCGCGCACCATCGGCAGATAGCCGAGCGTGCCGTTCCCGTCCAGTACCACTGCCGTCGGCGACTCACGGATTACGCGGATGTCAGGCTGTGGATTGTGGCTTCCAGTCTCGAATCCGCTGCAGTAGCCGTTGGTGGTCCGCGTGCCGTGCGTGCGCACGCCGCGCAGGTCCGAGTTGACCAAGAGCCGGCTAATCAGCGCCGCGTGCTCGTTAGACAATCCGGCTCTCTCATAACAAGCCGTACAAAAAGCGAGCAACCGGCCTTCCCGTACCCGCAAAAATGATTCCGGGGGTCGATTCATTTATACTCCTCGTGAAGTGGCTATGTAGTTGATAGTTAACGAACTCGCTGCCAACAAGATTCTATACTGATTCGTAATCCATGAGTCTCAACAACCAAGGCTTCTTAACAGCAAATTCATTGTGCGTGTAAGGACTTACCCAGTCAGGTTGATAGTAGCAAGCAAGATCAAGTGAGTGAATATCGAATGCGATCCTAATAGCGCGCGATAGAGATCCCTTCATTGGACATCTTTCTAAAATGGATCTATGTGGTTATAGTAATGTTGAAGATCAGAATATCTGCACCGATTGGCAGCTTGTCTCGGGGTATTTTAAGTTGACAATCTTTGGTTTTGTCCGGATTATTACTGACAAAGATCTTTCGCGTTGTCACGTCTCGATTTTAACTGGATTACTTAACACTTATGTGGTATACTAGCATTGCGCTCCCTCTGTAGGGTGCAGTTCAAATGATGCCGGGTGTCGCAACTCTATGAAATCAGATCGAATTTATATCGTCGACCTCCCCGTAGTTTGGCGTAGCGGGAGGAGGCGCGCTGAAGCATATTCGCAGTTTATCGCAGAATACCGTATGGCGCCCCAAGCCCGTCAAACCCGTGTCATCACTGGATTCCAGGCCGATTTTTGCGAATAGCCACCGTCTGCGACGACATCCGGCATCGCAGGCAGAATTGAATCATGCAACCAAGGGGAACAAGCAGGGTAACCGTCAATCATGGAAGATCGATTGCGAGTCACGGGAAACAGAAAATCCGGACAGAAAACGCTTCAGATGATTGAATCACGGAGATACCTGCCTACGATCGGCAAAATGAAGGGCAAGCGGACGAGCAACCTCCTCCGAATCGCCCAAATCATTTAATCGTCCATGTACGCCTGTGGCTACTCAACGCTCGGAAAATTCCCCGTAACGACCGTTAATATGTTGGAAAGAAGTCTATTGTGCGTCAGGCTTGTAGTAGCGGTCAAGCGAGTGAATAACGGACAGCCATAAGAGTTGCACAACAATTATACAAACGACCAAGAACTGAGTCAATCGTGAAGATGAACGCTCAGCAAGTATGAACGCCTCAACTTCCCATACTCATCGATTGGATATGTTCCGAATTCGGTTCTCCTAACCACTGACCACCGCTTTTCACCTTGACATCAACCCCGCTTCATGTTACTTTTTGGGACGTTAGCAACCCAAGAATAATAACACAAATCAGGTACTTTATGATCCCCAAGCCGGGCATTGAAACCATCCAACCCTACCAAGGCGGCAAGCCGATTGAGGAAGTTCAACGCGAGTATGGGATCGACGACATCATCAAACTAGCCTCCAACGAAAACCCGCTCGGTCCTTCGCCCTTGGCGAAGGAAGCAATCAAACGATCAGCCGCGGAGGTGAATCTTTACCCGGACGGAAACGCGTATTACCTCAAAAACGAGCTCGCCGAACATTTGGGGGTTGCGCCGGATTATCTCATCCTCGGAAACGGTTCCAACGATGTTCTCCAGATTGTCGGAGAGACCTACATCTCGCCCGGTGATGAGGTCATCTATTCTGAAAGCGCCTTCGTCGTTTATATGTTGGTCTCCAAGATCTGCGGCGCGAAATCGGTCGTGACGCCGAGACGCGGCTGCGCGCATGATCTGGACGCCATGGCGGACGCAATCACCGACTCGACCAAGGTGATCTTCATTGCCAATCCGAACAACCCGACCGGCACCATGGTCACGAAGGCTGAGACGGAGCGCCTGATGGAGAGCGTACCGGACGATGTGCTCGTCGTCTTTGACGAGGCGTACTACGAATACGTCGAGCGTCCCGACTACCCGCAAACGCTCCCGTACGTGGAGGAGGGGCGCAACGTCATCATCACCCGAACCTTCTCGAAAATCTACGGGCTTGCCGGACTGCGGATCGGTTACGGAATTGCCAAACCGGCGACCATAGAGATGATGAACCGGGTGCGCCAGCCGTTCAACTGCAACCTGATTGCCCAAGCCGCGGGTCACGCCGCGCTCAACGATGCGGATCACGTTCGCCTCAGCCTGGAGTTGAATGCCGCAGGGAAGGTCTACTTGTACGAGGCGTTGGAACGTCTCGGTCTGGAGTACGTCGAAACGGAAGGGAATTTCATCTTGGTTCAGCTAGGCAGGTCGGGACAAGACACAGCCGATGCCCTGATGCGCAAGGGCGTCATCGTCCGCCCCATGGCGGCTTACGGCTTTCCCGACGCCGTCAGGGTAACGATTGGGAAACTCGATGAAAACAGGCGATTCATAACCTCGTTGCGGGAAGTATTGAACTGAAGAAGCTCGACTCCGAGTTTTTCTTCAAAACTCGGTTTCTTAACGAGCCAGGTAAACACTAATGAACCAACTGCTCCAACTCGACAATCGAAAACTAACAAAGCGGGTCAATGTCGGCGGCGTGCCGATCGGCGGCGGAAGTCCGATCTCAATCCAGACGATGACCACCACCCTCACGCACGACACGGACGCGACCATGCACCAAATCGACCGCTGCGTGGAGGCGGGCGCCCAGATCGTCCGCGTCGCCGTACCCGATGAACGCGACGCCAAGGCGCTCTCGACACTCGTCAAGCGAGCATCCGTTCCGATTGTCTCCGACATCCATTTCAACTACCGCTACGCTCTCGACGCCATTGACGCCGATGTCGCAAAGGTGCGCATCAACCCGGGCAACATCGGGAGTGAGGAGCGAATCGCGCAGGTGTTGAGCACGGCAAAATCGGCGAATATCCCCATCCGCATCGGCGTTAATGAAGGCTCGTTGGAAAAAGACCTGCTTGAGAAATACCCCTCTCCAACCGCGGAAGCGCTGGTGGAAAGTGCCATGCGCCACGTCAAAATCTGCGAGGACCACGATTTCACCGACATTGCCATCTCCGTCAAGTCAAGCGATCCGCTCCGCATGATTGAAGCCAATCGGATGCTTTCGGCAAAGGTGCGCTATCCGCTTCATCTGGGAGTCACGGAGGCGGGCACGCCGCGCCGGTCCCACGTGAAATCGACGCTCGGCATCGGCACGCTGCTGATGGAGGGCATCGGAGACACCATCCGCATCTCAATCACCGGCGACCCCGTCGAGGAGGTGCTCACGGCTAAAGAACTGCTGCGCACCCTGGGTCTGACTGAGAACATCCTTGACGTTGTGTCCTGTCCGTTTTGCGGCAGGGGCGATCCCGAAGCCGACTACGAAGGCATTGTCGCCGCCGCCGAAGAACTGTTGGAGAAACACGGGGTAAAGATCCCGGTCGCCGTCATGGGATGCGAAGTCAATGGCCCCGGAGAAACGCGCAATGCGGAAGTCGGCATCCATCTCGGCGGCAAGGAGCTTGCCGTGTTGAAGGTCCGCGGGGAAAAAGTGAAAACCTTCCGCGGCAGAGACGAAGTAAACCCGCAGTTCCTCGCTAACGCGCTCTTTGAGGCGGCGGCGCAAGTTCAAAATGAATCGGGCGATACGGAATCGCAATGAGGGAACACCAAACCTGACTGCCTTCAACCATAGCGAACAATAAGCCCTTCGGAATCTCGCCGCCGCCGCACCTCCCGCTTATACTACGTGCGCTAAGTTCGTAGCACCACAATTCATTGTGCGTTAGGCTCGTAGTAGCAAGATTCATCGCTTGCAAGAGGCATTATAACGTATGAAAATAACCAACATCGAAACATTCATTGTGGACGCAGGTTGGCGCCCATGGACATTCGTAAAAATCGAGACGGACGAAGGGGTCACCGGTTACGGTGAGTGCAGCGACGGATCGGCGCCGCACGGGGTCGTCGGTACCATCGAGGATCTGAAACCGAGGTTAATCGGTGAGGATCCCAGGGCTTTTGAGATGCGTTTCTGGGACATGATTCGCCGAACACGGCAGAGTCCCGGCGGTATCGCCGCCAAGGCAATCGCCGGCATCGACTGCGCGCTCATCGACATCAAGGCGAAGGCGCTCGGCATCTCTGTCGTCGAACTTTTCGGCGGTCCGACCCGAGATAGCGTCCGCGTGTATTGGTCGCACTGCGGCACATCGCGTGCGCGGAATTATGATCTCATCGGCGTGCCGCCGCTCCGATCCATGGAAGATATCGCCGATCTCGGACGCGAAGTCGTTAGTCGAGGTTTCACCGCGCTCAAGACCAACATCGTGTTTCCGGGGAATCCCTCGTCGCTGTATTGGAGCGGGTTCGACCGCGGCCCCGGCACTACCGATCAAGTCGCCAGCACCGAACTCCTGCGTCACATCGAAACGCTTCTCGGCACATTTCGGGACGCCATAGGACCGGATATCGGTTTGTGTTTGGACCTCAATTTCAACTTCAAAACCGAAAGCTGCCTGCGAATTGCCAAAGTGGTGGAGCAGTTCGATCTCCAGTGGCTCGAGATCGACATGTACGATCCCGAAGCGATCCTGCAAATCAAGGAGTCGACGACGACACGCATCTGTACCGGGGAAAACCTGTTCTACATGCGCGAGTTTATCCCGTACTTGGAATTGCACGCCGCGGACGTGTTGATGATCGATGTTCCGTGGAACGGATTCTCACAGTCCAAGAAGATGGGCGATCTCGCCGAGGTTTATCAAACGAACATTGCCCCGCACAACTACTATAGCCATCTCGCCTCATACATAAGCGCGAGTCTGTGTGCCGTTTTGCCGAACGTCCGCATCATGGAGATCGACATCGACGATGTCCCATGGAAGGACGACCTCGTGACCGACCCGCCCGAAATCGTTGACGGTTACATGACGGTGCCGACCAAACCGGGATGGGGAACGGACCTCAACGAGGATGAGATCGTCAAACATCTGGTGGACAACCGCTGGACCCCTCCGTAGTAACCAAGGTTTGCGGATTCTCATGAACCGCGGTGCTTGTTTCATACTGCGGCGCTTCTGTAGCGAACGCAGATCTGCGTTCAGGCTCGTAGCAGCACAATTCATTTTGCGTCAGGCTCATAGTAGCACAATTCATTGTGTGCCAGGCTCGTAGCACCACAATTCATCGCGCGTCATGCTCGTAGCAGCAAAATTCATTGCGCGTCAGGCTCGTAGCACCACAATTCACGGTGCGTCAGGCTCGTAGTAGCACAATTCCTCGTACGTCTGGTTCGTAGTAGCACAATTCACGGTGCGTCAGGCTCGTAGTAGCACAATTCATTGTGCGTCAGGCTTGTAGTAGCACAATTCATTGTGCGTCAGGTTTGTAGTAGCACAATTCA
>JAPPIK010000037.1:83850-108142 GCA_028820655.1 Candidatus Poribacteria bacterium
TCAGGCTTGTAGTAGCACAATTCATTGTGCGTCAGGTTTGTAGTAGCACAATTCACTCTGCGTCCGGTTAATCTTAAACTCGCCCGCAAGCCGCCCGCGGTGGGTGTCCAACTACGCAAGTCCTAATCTTGCACAAACACATGCTTCTTAGGGAACGACTCGAATGAAAGCCCCAAATGAATGCGCGAACATGGAAGATATACGCGCAGAGATTGACCGCATCGATCAAGACGTTATAGCGTTAATGGGGGTACGCTTTCAATACGTGCAAGCGGCTGCAAAATTCAAAAAGAGCAGGGAGAGCGTAAAGGCTCCCGAACGGTTTGTCGCGATGCTAAGACAACGACGGGGTTGGGCGGAGCAGGCGGGGCTTTCCCCCGACGTAATCGAGAAAATGTACTGCGACCTCGTGGAATACTTCATCAATGAAGAGATGACGAAGTGGAAAGCGGAAAAAGATTAAGCGGCGTAAGTCCCCCAAGCCTCGGGGACGGCGGTCAAGCGGTGCTTCCTCTAATCTCTCTTCCCAAAGAACTCCGCCGTAGTGTGAAAGGAACAAGATGAACGTCTTAGTCGTTGGCGGAAACGGACGAGAGCATACGTTGGTATGGAAGATTGATCAAAGCCCCCTTGTCGATAGGGTGTACTGCGTACCGGGAAACGCCGGAATCGCCGAACTTGCCGAATGCCGGTCGATGCCGTGGGAAGATAACTTCGACCAACTGGCGGATTTTGCCGAGTCCGTCAAAATCGACCTGACCGTCGTCGGTCCCGAGGCGCCGCTGGCGAACGGAATTGTCGATGCCTTCCAAGAACGTGGACTTCGCGTTTTCGGACCGAACCGGAACGCGGCAGTACTTGAAGCCAGCAAAGATTTCGCCAAGAACCTAATGGTCGAAAACGGCATCCCGACAGCCGCTCACCGTACGTTCCGGAATCCCTACGAAGCGATCGCTTACATCAAAGAGGTCGATTCCCCCGTTTTCGTAAAAGCGGTTGGACTTGCCGCGGGAAAAGGCGCAGTCGCTGGCAGAACGGTGGAGGCGGCTATTCAGGCGGTAAAGACTATCATGATCGACCGTGAGTTTGACGATGCCGGCGACCAAGTGGTGATCGAAGAGGAGTTGATCGGCGAGGAAGCCTCATTCTTTGTCTTCACTGACGGGAGCTACTGCCTTCCTTTGGCAAGCTCGCAAGACCACAAGATGTCCCTAGACGGCGATCAGGGCAAGAACACGGGCGGGATGGGGGCCTACTCTCCGGCGCCCGTGATAACCCCGGAGCTTCAAGATTATGTAATGCGCCGGATTGTTCACCCGACAATCAACGGCATGAACTCGCAGGGGCGAATCTTCAAAGGCGTACTGTATGTCGGTTTGATGGTAACCGACGACGGGCCGAAGGTTGTTGAGTTTAACTGCCGTTTTGGCGATCCGGAGGCACAAGTGCTTTTGCCGAGAATGGAAACCGATCTTGTCCCGGTTTTAGAATCGTGTGTCGACGGAACGTTAGCCGGTGTTGATGTGACATGGAAACCGGGATCGGCGGTCTGTGTTGTGATGGCGTCGGGCGGATATCCGGACGCTTACGAAAAAGGAAAGGTTATTTCGGGGTTGAATGACGCCAATGCGCTTAAAGATGTTGCAGTCTTCCACGCGGCTACCAAAGCGCAAAACGGTCAGACCGTGACCGACGGCGGGCGCATCCTCGGCGTGACGGCGCTTGCAAGCGACCTGGAATCGGCGGTAGGTCGTGCTTATCAAGGGATTAGCGAAATCCACTTCGATCAAGCACACTTTCGAACGGATATCGGTTACCGGGCGCTCGCTCGGACAACCTAGGATTGCATTGTCCTAAATCCAATCGATGCATTTCTCGTAACTCTTTATCACTCGTTTAGATTTCAATTCTCAATTCAATTTGCGGAGGCAGCATGCACGTTTTGATGATTGGCGGCACGCGATTCATGGGCCGTATCGCCGTACGAAAACTGTTAGACGCCGGAGACAAAGTCACCGTCTTCTCACGTGGAAACACCAAGCCCGACTGGTGGAACGAGATCGAGCATATTCGCGGTGATCGGGATAATATCGAAGACCTCAAAGCGAAGTTGAAGGGAAAGACTTTCGACGCCGTCATTGACACACAAGCCTTCGTGAAGGAACACGTCGAATCGGCTGTGACGGCGCTTCAGGGAAACCTTGGACACTACCTCTTCGTAAGTACCGGCTCGGTGTATTTTGACATAGGCTTTGACTTTTTTAAGCACTGCCCCTTCAAAGAGACGGATGTGGACTGGAGCACCATTGATTACTCCTTCCCTGAAGGAGTAAACCCTTACGGTGTGGGCAAGCGCCACTGCGAGAAGTGGCTGCAGGAAAGTAGCCCGGTACCCTACACTATCGTTAGAATCCCCTCGATGCTGGGCGAAGATGACAATGAGGAGCGGTCATGGTGGTGGTCACAACGGGCACTTGATGGAGGTCCCATCGTCATACCCGCGGAAAACCGCGGCGTATTCCGATGTCTGTATGCCGCCGACGCCGCGGAGGCATGGGTTCGTGCGATCAAGTCCCCTAATGCGGCGAACCAGACCTACCACATCGCCTCTCAAGAGATTATCTCCATTGAATATTGGGCGAAGATGGTGATTGACGCAGCCGGCACCGAATCCGTACTCACGCTCATCCCCTTGGAATTCATCCGGCGGCAAAAAGGGCTTGAGGACTATTTTGAACGTCTGAGCCGCGACTACCCGTGCGTCCACGATCTCACCAAAGCCGAGCAGGACTTCGGATTTTCTACGACCCCCGTCGAGCAATGGGTGCGGAGCACGGTACATTGGTACCGCGATTGTTATGAAGGTGAGGATGCGGCTGGATATGAGCACCGCGATGCCGAGATAGCCACGGCGGCTAAGTGGATCGAGCGCGGGTCAGACTGGTAGCGGGGAGTTAATGGGTGAGTTCGACCTGAGGAGGTTGACGCACTGCAACGATAGCGGACCTCTCACGTTCCGTCAGAATTCATCCTCATACCGAATCGTATAGCGGTAGCCCTGTTCGGTGAGAAACAGTTGTCGGTTAATCGCAAATTCCTGATCGCGTGAATCTCGGGTGACAATTGAATAAAAGTGCGCGATCGAGCCATCCGATTTGGGGCGCAAGATTCGTCCAAGCCGCTGCGCTTCCTCTTGGCGCGATCCGAAGGTGCCGGATATCTGTATCGCGACGTTGGCATCCGGAAGGTCAATCGCAAAATTCGCGACTTTGGAAACAACCAAAAGTCCAATTTCACCTTGTCGAAACAGGTCGTACAGTTTGCCGCGATCAACATTGGACGTTTGACCCGTAATCAACGGCGCATTCAAACGCGCCGAGATTTCGTTGAGTTGATCTATGTATTGACCGATGACAAGCACTTGATCGTCTCTATGTTGTTCGATTAGTGCGTGCACAATCTGAAATTTGCGCGGGTTTTCAGAGGCAATCCGAAATTTCTTTCGGAAATCCGCAACCGCGTACTCCATGCGTAGGTTGTCCGGTAGATTCACTCGAATCTCTGTGCACTCCGCGGTAGCAATCCATCCCTGCTCCTCCAGCTCCTTCCAAGGAACATCGTACTTCTTTGGCCCTATCAGGCTAAACACATCGTCCTCTTGTCCGTCCTCTCGCACAAGCGTTGCCGTCAACCCGAGCCGCCGCCGCGCCTGAATCTCCGCAGTCATGCGGAACACGGGCGCGGGCAGAAGATGAACTTCATCATAGATAATCAACCCCCAATCCAGCTCTGAAAAAAGACCAAGGTGCACAAAGTTGGTCGATTTTCTCTTGCGGTACGTGAGGATTTGGTACGTAGTCACCGTAATCGGCCGAATTTCCTTCCGGTCGCCGGTATATTCACCGACATCATCCGGAGAGATGTTCGTCTTGTCGTGAAGTTCCTCAATCCATTGGCGCACGGCGATGGTGGTGGTTGAAAGAATCAAGGTGTAGCACTTCGCTTTGAACATGCTTCCAAGTCCGACAATGGTCTTGCCGGCGCCGCACGGCAGAACAATAACACCGCTCCCTCCACGACTGTCGCCGCCCGCGTAAAAAATCTCCGCCGCCTCGCGCTGATAGTTTCGAAGGCTGAAACCGAGACCGGTCCGCGTGACTTCTCGCGGCGAAATCTCCAAAAACTTTCCGTGAACATAGCCGGCAAGATCTTCAACCGGAAATCCGATCTTGATCAACGCCTGTTTGAGATGTCCCCGAAGATGGCTCGGAACGCGCACGGTGTAAGAATCCAGTTGCTCACCCAACAGATTCTTTATTGATCGATTATGTGCTATTTCAGCAATTAGCGCCGGTTCATCCGCAGACAATACCAGACCGCCATTTTGTTTCGTCAATTTAACGCGCCCATACCGAGAGATATAATCCTTAATTTCGGCAATGATGTTCTGCGGTACATCGTATTTCGTGTATTGTTCGAGTGTATCCAAGATGTATTCCGCTTGAACACCCGAAGCGGCGGCATTCCAAAGCGATAGTGCCGTGATTCGATAGGTGTGGATGTGTTCGGGACTCTTTTCCAGTTCTGCGAAACGCGCCAATTCATCGCGGGCGGACTCGTACGCCGAATTGTCGACTTCCAGGAGCACGGACCGATCACTTTGGACGATCATTGGATTCTGAGGATCGTATCGCATCTGTTTCTCGTAGGTAATAAATGGCTATTGATTGGTAACAGCGCGGAAGACATAGACGGGCATTGAATAGGAACCTATCTTGGCAAAGATATTGGCGACCTGACGATTGCGGAAGCGAATCGTAGATTGGGGAAAGAGAAGCAATCGTCAGGTTTTAGGGATGCGATGTCAGCAGGAAGTATTAACATTCGGTTCCGATCGTCGGAGGAGGCGAGAACACGCGCACGATCGCCCAATCCGTCGCTCGACGGAGCAATGCATCAACTCGTTCCTGGAAGATCGGGTGAACTACATCCGGTGCAATCTCCGCAAAGGGCTCAAGCACGAATCGGCGCTGGTGCATTTCCGTATGGGGAATGGTCAGTCTCGGCGAACTGACGCAGAACCGATCATAAAGGAGGATGTCAAGATCAATCTCTCTCGGTCCCCAGTGCTCGCTTTGCTGCCGCCCAAGTTTCCTCTCGATTTCTTGCAATATCGCCAGCAGTTTTGGCGGCAGCACATCCGTTTCCACCTTGGCAACGCCGTTTAGGAACCAGTTCTGCTCCTCGTTCCCTAAAGGTTCAGTCTCGTAGATAGACGAAACTTGCACAACTGAAGTGCATCCATCACCGGATAGGCAGTCCAAGGCTTGGCGGATATACGATAAACGATCACCAACATTAGAACCGAATCCGATGTATGCGTGTGGCATGATGTTGGCTTAAAGCGTTCAAAATGCAACCGGTGCGATGGTGGAAATCCGGAATTTGGATCCGCGAGTGAGAGTTAATGCTATGAACCCGTTACGCTATGTTCGGTCGATACTTGAAATTCAGCTAACAGATTCATCTGAATATATGATTTATCCTTAGCCTTATTGACAGAACGGTTTGGTTCATCAAACGGCGTTACTTTCAAATAACGAAGTATATCCCTCACACCGTTGCGTGGATTTAGTTTGTGTCCACCCAAACGAATCAGGTCGGTGTTTCCTTGCGGCGGTTCTTGAAAAAATGCCGGATCGACGACAAATAGAGGGAGATTCATCTCAAGCGCCGTCTTCCCGGTGTTAAACGTACCGCTCATTTTACCCAACGCGTTTCGCTCGGGCGCTGATTCAATTACCACAACCGCTTTGGATAACGCGCAAATCAATTCGTTTCGCGCCATGGCATTGCGTGCCAAACATTTGGCATCGGGCGCAAATTGAGAGACAGCAAGCACATTACGTTCCCAATTGAAATTCCTAAATGCTTTTTTTCGTCGCAGTCCGGTGATGCCGTGTGGAAGTACGATTGTCGTCGTTCCGTCTGCTGCCAGAGCACTGAAATGCGCCTCCGAATCCACCCCTTTGGCGTATCCGGATACGACATTTATCCCCTCTCTCGCAAGTGCGGCGCCGATAGTTTGCGCAACACGAATTCCCTCTTCCGACACATCTCTTGCACCTACGATTGCGACCCCGTCTGAAGCAAGGAGTCTGGGTTGACCCTTGATAAACAGAATCGGCGATATTTCAAGGAGGTGTTGCGGGAAATTCGGGTGAGACGGATGCAGCATGGTGATTCCCGCATCCTTAAGACTTAAATATTCGGTATAGATTGCTTGACTGTCCTCCACGCGAATCCTGCCATTGAGAATGTTGGCCAATTTTGGGAATTGAGCCAACAACTCGGTCGGATTCAATGGAAGAGTTTCAGGTTGGCGCTGATGCTCATGCAGGATTTTCGCGATGGATGCTAGTTTTTTTGGACCAATTCCATGCGTTTTGCATAACCATATCCAGAAGTAAGGGGCTTTTACTCTCATTGTCGTGTCCCCGTTCACGTGAGCGTCAAGACGAGCCTCCCGGACAGACTACCCATGCCACGGTGCCAACGGATGCTTGAAATAGGGGTGAACCAACATTGACCAAGATCGGATGAATCGACCGCAACTGGAACGCGATTTAAGTTCCTTGGCAAGGTTGGATTTCAAGCGCTCGCTGGATCCGTTTCCGTTTACTCGTGTGACTCACAAAATTGCTACTAAAAAATTCACGTGCCCTCTCCATAGTGAAATGCTGGAAGAGGACATTCACGATTAAACAAAACGATATATTTGATTCAGCGTTTCAATTCCGCCATATCGAAATGCCGCAAGCGGGCAGAATCTTGACACCTAGAAGAATGGACAACGAGTTTGGGGCTGGAGGGCCTGTGCTAGAAACGCACAGGGATTGGGAGATATTCGCAAGTTGGTGACCAACGCCAGATTTTTTTTATCCGGTGATGAGGGAGGAAATTACGTTATCAAGCAGTAGTGTTACTTTCTGTTGAAACTTGAGGGTCCGTCAAGAAATCAGTCTGCACGTAAGTTACATCATTCGCATTGATAGTTGTATCGCACGGCTTCTTTGACTTAGTTTTTTCAAAATAGCTAACAATATCCCGAATACCATTGAACGGATCTATTTTGCGACCATCTAACGCGATCAAATCTGCATTACCCTTTGATGAATCATCATAATATTTCGGATCTACGACAAAGAGAGGAAGCTTCATTTCAAGCGCCGTTTTCCCAGTATCAAAGGTGCCGCTCATTTTGCCCTTTGCATCTCGTTCAGGTCCCGATTCAATCACAACAACTGCTTTGGACAGTGCACAGATTAATTTATTCCGAATCATTGCATTACGAGCTAACCACTTGGCGTCGGGGGAAAATTGCGAGACTGCAAGTACATCCTGTTTCCAGTTGTATTTCTTGAATTCCCGTTTCTTTCGTAGTTCGTTAATTCCGTAAGGGAGCACAAGTGTTGTGGTACCGTCTGCCTCAAGCGCGGCTAAGTGGGCAGTGGAATCCACTCCTTTAGCGTATCCGGAGACGACATTCATTCCTTCGCGCGCGAGTCCGGCGGCAATTTCCTTTGCAACCTGAATTCCCATGTCTGACACGTTTCGGGCTCCTACGATCGCGACCCCATCTGAAGCGAGAAGTTTGCGTTGTCCCTTGAGGAACAAAATCGGCGAAATTTCAAAAAGGTGCCGAGGAAAATCTGGTCGTGACGGATGAAGAATTGTGATTTCTGCTCGCTTCAGTGTTTGATACTCATCGTAAATTCTCTCACTGTCCTCTGCGCGAATTTTGCCGTTGATAATTTTGGCTAACTCTGGACACTGAGCGGACAACTTCCTTGAATTCAGCGACAGTTTTTCGGGCTGAAGTTGATGATTTTTTAATTCCTCGGCAATCAAGGCCAAACTCTTGGTGCCAATTCCGTGAGTCTTGAATAACCGGAACCAAAAGTAAGGAGTTTCAACTTTCACAGTTTCGTCCTTGTTTGCGTTAGTGTTAAAACAAGCACACGGGATACACCGCCCCTGTCGCGGAGAACATGGGTCGCCTCGGTCAAAGTTTCGCCAGAGCGGTAAATGTCATCAAATAGCAGAACGCATCGAAAGTTCCCGTTCTGAGATTGAAGGTCAAATGCACCCTTCAATTGTTC
The DNA here is from genome assembly GCA_028820655.1 of Candidatus Poribacteria bacterium. GTDB lineage: Bacteria > Poribacteria > WGA-4E > WGA-4E > JAJDTR01 > JAJDTR01. Next base: position 92,013 of record JAPPIK010000037.1, read on the forward strand.
TTGTCTACTTTCATCATGTGCAAGATTCTTAAGTGGCGGGGTTCTTTTTACTTTGATTAAATAATAAAGAGCAGCGGGCAAATCAAGGATGTCGCCGATTTTCGCTGCTATTGCGATAGCGGGTTGGAAGTTTCGAAATGTGGACGGTGGAATAGGAATAATCGCCTCAGGGTAGAGAAGGTCATGATGTTCATCAATCGTAATTTGTCCTTTGACGAATTCAGCCGCAATCTCTGCTATCGGTGAAATCTTGGTCTTGTCATGGCGGTACTTCACTTGGTAAAGGAGTTCTCCGAGTTGGCTTCGCTCTGTACGAAATTCCCCGTCTGGAAGGGGTACGCTGGATAGCGTATGTACATCTAAAGCCCAACCCACATCCCAATTCCCGTTAATTTCCTTTGGAGTAATATTCATGCGTTCTCGGACAGCCGAAATTGGATGCTCAAAGCCTAGTCGCACACCTAGTTACCGTCGGGAAACATCGCCCTAAACGCTCAATGAATCAGGCTAAATCTAAAGTGCGGTTATGTTCGCCTATGCCAAATCACGCATCGTCGTATTTGCGAATGGCTATCGACGTATTGTGACCTCCAAAGCCGAAAGCGTTAGACAGTGCAACTCGAATATCGGCAGGCCGTCCCTCATTGGGGACGTAATCCAAATCGCAGTCGGGATCGGGTGTTTCGTAGTTTATGGTGGGAGGGGCAAAACCTTTTTCAAGCGCACAAACGGTAGCGATCAGCTCTACTGCCCCGGCGGCTCCCAGCAGGTGCCCCATCATCGATTTTGTGGAGCTCACGGCAATCCGATTCGCGTGAGACCCGAACAAGCTCTTTATTGCCAGAGTTTCAGCGACATCGCCCGCGGGCGTTGAAGTTCCATGCGCATTGATGTAGTCAACCTCATCCAGTTCGGCGCCGGCATCCTTCAAGGCGAATTCCATCGCTTTCGACGCACCCTCGCCATCTTCGCCCGGATGCACCATGTCATAGGCATCGGAACTCATGCCGTAGCCTACAACTTCCGCGTAGATACGTGCGTTGCGATTCAACGCATGGCTCAGAGACTCCAACACCAATATCCCCGCGCCTTCCCCCATCACGAAACCGTCGCGATCTTTATCGAATGGTCGGCTTGCGCGCTTGGGATCATCGTTGCGCACCGACATCGCACGCATGCTGCAAAACCCCGCAAAACTTAGCGGAGTAACCGCGGCTTCCGTGCCGCCGGTGAACATCACATCGGCATCGCCGCGCTGGACGATTCGATACGCCTCGCCAATCGAATTGTTGGCAGTTGCACAAGCGGTGACCGATGCGAAGTTAGGCCCCTTGAGTTTCAGGTGGATGGAGATTTGCCCCGCCGCCATGTTGATGATTTCGTAAGGCACAAAGAACGGACTGACGCGGCTAGGTCCCTTTTCCAATAAGGCACGTGCATTGTCTTCGAGGACGCTAATCCCTCCGATGCCGGATCCCACACCAACGCCCGCGCGGTACGGATCGGAATCGGACAAATCCAAATCTGCATCCTGTTGCGCCATCATCGACGAAACAAGAGCATACTGAATGACCAAAGGAAAGCGCTTCGCAGCTTTCGGCGACAAATATGCTTCAGGCTCAAAACCCTTAACCTCACCGCCGATTTGCGTCCGAAAATCTTCCGGATCAAAATACGTGATGCGGTCAATGCCGCTCTTTCCCGCTGCAATTGACGCCCAGAGTTCCTCTTTTGAGTTGCCAACGGGGCTAATAACGCCAAGTCCAGTAATAACTACGCGCTCCACAGGTTACACCCTTCCTCCAATCGACAGATGCCAATTCAAAGTTTCGCGTTTAGGTAAATCCCCACAAGGGGCAAATCAACGCACTCCGCTATTCAGTGTGAGACGCCATGTAATCAAGTGCATCTTGGACGGTTCGAATTTTTTCGGCATCGCCGTCGGGAATCTCCATGTCAAATTCCTCTTCAAGCGCCATAATCAATTCGACCGTATCCAAAGAATCAGCGCCCAAATCATCCATGAACGATGCATCGGGGGTAACCTGATCCTTGTCGATCTGCAACTGATCCGCAATAATTGTAACAATCCTGTCTGTATCTAATGCCATGAGTCCGAATTATCCTCCTTGGGTGTTGAAAATTCCGGTTACAAGAACCGAATTCTAATTTCCGATTGTCAGACAACCGGTTTACATTACCATTCCGCCATCAACTTGGATCGATTGACCCGTGATGTATCGAGACGCATCGGAAGCCAAGAACAAGGCTAATTCCGCCACATCTTCCGGAGTGCCGAATGTGGCTAACGGAATCATGGCTCTGATGCGCTCCTGATCCGCCTCTGAAAAATCGGCAGTCATGTCCGTGGTAATAAAGCCGGGGGCGATCGCGTTCACAGTGATGTTCCGACTGCCAATCTCTTTTGCCAATGACTTTGTCAGACCGATGATGCCCGCTTTGGAAGCAGCATAGTTGGCTTGGCCTGCATTCCCCATCAGTCCAATGACCGATGAGACATTGATGATTCTGCCGCTTTTCTGGCGCATCATCGTCCGAAGTACGGCACGAGAGCAATACATTGTACCCGTCAGGTTGGCATGGAGAACGGATTCCCAGTCCTCATCCTTCATACGCATCAGCAGCGTATCCCGGGTAATGCCCGCATTGTTTACCAAGATATCTATGCGAGAAAACGCTTTGAGCGTCAAATCTACCAACGCCTCGACATCGTTTTTCTGCGACACGTCCGCTTGCGTATACTTTGCGCTCAATCCCTTTTCCGCCAATGCTTCAGCAACCACGGCGACTGATGCCTCGGAACGCGAGCAAAGCATTACATCCGCCCCTTCCTCACAAAACTGTTGGGCGATTGCGGCGCCAATGCCGCGAGAGGCGCCTGTAACTATTGCGACCTTTTCTTCAAGTTGCATTTGGTTTAGTCGGAACTAATTGACTCTATGGTCTTCTCAAGGCTCTTGGCATCCTCGACGTTTGAGCAGATTGCATCGTCCAAGATTCGGCGAACCATTCCACAAAGGACTTTGCCGGGACCTAGCTCCACAAAGTGCGAAATTCCGGAGTCACCAATTAATCGAACCGATTTTTCCCACTGAACCGGGCTGGTGACCTGAGTAACCAGCAGTTGGCGAATCTCATCGGGTGAGGATACATAACCCGCCGTAACATTCGCCACAAACTCCGTCCGAGGCGGCTGAAACTCAAAATCGCCAATAACTGACTGGAGTTGTGCGGCCGCCGGCTCCATCAGCGCCGAATGAAACGCTCCGCCGACCGGGAGCAAGCGGCAACGTTTGGCGCCAACCGCGTCCGTTCCTTTTTCGACAACTTTTTCCACTGCCGCCGCGTCTCCCGAAATAATCAACTGTCCCGGGCAATTGTAATTCGCGACTTGTACGACCCCGAATGACTTCACTTCATCGCAGAATTCATTGAGGGTATCTTCATCCAGTCCCAAAATCGCCGCCATGGCGCATGCTTGGCGTCCCGATGCATCCCCCATAAAACTTGAACGGTATTGTACAAGCTCCAATGCCTCTGCGAAACCGAGCACATTCGCCGCTACTAGAGCGGAATATTCCCCCAAGCTGTGCCCCGCCACAACGCGCGGTGTGATTCCTAAATCCTGTACGACACGTAACGCCGCAGTACTGCATGTGAGAACGGCAAGCTGGGTGTTCTCAGTCCGTCGAAGCGCCTCCTCGGGTCCCTCAAAGCAGAGCTGACTTAACTTCCGGTTTAGAACGGAGTCCGCTTCATCAAATGCGGCACGCGCCTTGGGATAGGATTGTGCCAGTTGCTGTCCCATTCCCACCTGCTGCGACCCTTGACCTGGAAAAATGAAGGCAAGTTCCGGCATATTACAAAGGCGCGCGCGAAAAGTCCATTATCTCAAGAACTCAATAGTAATCTCTTTGGCTGCGACGAAACCCTTTAGAGTCTTAACAATGTACTTCCCCACGTAAGTCCTGCTCCGAATGTTACTAGAAGGATGTAATCTCCCGGTTTCGCTTGTCCTTCACGAATGGCTTCGTCAAGTGCGATTATTACCGTCGCCGCAGAGGTATTTCCATATTTGTCAACATTTACATACACTTTCTCGCGAGGAATGCCAAGTCGTTCCCCGACGGCTTCAATGATTCGCAGATTCGCCTGATGTGGAATCAATAAATCGATGTCGTCAATCGTGAGCCCTGACTGCTCCAAGACGCGATGTGCGGATTCCGGCATGATTCTAACGCCTAGCTTGAAAACTTCGCGACCGCTCATTTTTATCGCGTGCAGGTTTTGATCTATCGTGTCATGCGACGGAGGCAAACGGGAACCGCCGGCTGGTATGCCTAGCAAATCGACTTCCGCATTATCTCCGTCCGATCCGATATATGATGCGATTATTCCCGTTGGCTCGTCCGTTGCCCGCAACACCGCTGCGCCCGCACCGTCGCCAAAGAGCACACAGGTGCTCCGATCTTTCCAATCAAGGATTTTGCTGAAGACCTCGCCGCCGATGACTAGTACGGTATTGTAACGCCCCGACTTAATCATACCATCCGCGACATCAAGTCCATAGACAAATCCGGCGCATGCCGCCGAAAGGTCGAATGCACACGCATTCTTTGCGCCGATTCCTTGCTGGACATAGCAACTCGTCGCTGGAAAGAGGGTATCGGGTGTAACTGTTCCAACAATAATCATCTCAATGTCAAGAGGATCGACTTCAGCCGTTTTAATCGCCTGCCGAGCCGCTCGAACCGCCAAATCGGATGTAGCCATGTCGTTGTCGGAAATACGTCGTTCCACTATCCCCGTTCGTTTCCGAATCCATTCATCGCTCGTGTCGACCATCTTCTCGAGGTCGAAGTTCGTTAAGACTGTCTCCGGAACGTACGAACCGGTCCCGGCAATCGCAGCATATCGAGCCATTCTGATTCCTTAATCTATGTTCTTAATCAATTGTCTGTAGACGGTTGCAATATGGGGTTAGTGTTTCTGTGTTACCGTTCGACTTTCACTCCGTCCAAGAGCGATCAACTACCTTTCCGCTGCCTATGCGGATGTAGATTCTTCGGCGGCCTCCTCGACGATTGGTCTGCCTTTGTAATAACCGCAGCTAGGACACATACGATGGGACATAATCGTTTCCGCACAGTTTGGACATGTCGGGAAATTGAAAAAGGGGAACCCTCGCAGGGCGTGATGACTCCTACGCATCTTTTTCTTGGACTTTGAAGTTCGGCGTTTTGGATGTGCCATTTCTTCGAAGGGTTAAAATACAAACCCAACCTTCCTCCTTAACATTACTCTCAAATTCTGAAACAATCCGAATCTCATTTCAAAACAACATTGAATGAGCGAACAAAATACCAACATTTGAAATCTACGCGGCACCGTAATTCTTCCCGGTCCGCTCCAAAATTAGGAAACGCGATCACCGTCAATTTCATCGGACAACAATTCCGATAACGCGGAAAATGGCGACGACGACTCCGAAAGATTGCCGCAGTTGCATTCTCCAGCATTGAGATTCGTGCCGCAATGCGCGCACAAACCCTTACACGAGTCCGAGCAGAGCGGCCAGACCGGGATTTCAAGGACAAGCCCTTGTCTCGCATCTTCCGATAAATTTATCGACTCGCCCGAATAGTGCCGTTCCCCGGCGTCGACCAACCGTGGGTCTACCTTTTCGGAGTCATCGACCTGGCAGAACTGCACCTCTACTTCGGCCGTAACATCGAATTGAAGCGGTTCGATGCACCGTCGGCAGTCGACCGCCAGCGATGTCGAAAACTTCGCTTTCGTGTAGATATTTTGGTTATGCCGCACGAACTGGATATGGCAATGAACAGGCGAAATAACATTGAAGTCCTCGCCCTTGAAACCGATTTCCGAGGGCGAGACTTGAAGCTCGCGGATGTCGAGATCCTCTTCGGGAATCTCCGTGACCGTGAACTCTAACGCTTTCATGATGCTACGTTTCCCAGTTCAAATTCGTCGTGCACCGCGCGCACTGCCCGTTCGGTGTGTTGTTCGTCAATCGCGCAGGATATTTTGATCTCCGAGGTGCTTATCATCTGAATATTGACGCCTTCATTCCCAAGTGCATCAAACATCCGCGCGGCAATGCCAACGTGACTCTGCATTCCGATTCCGATTGCCGAAATCTTCGCGATAGTTTTGTCGGTGCTGATACTCCGAAAACCCATGTATGTTTTCAAGCTCTCCACAATTCTGAGCGTTGGGTCTAAGTCTTTCTCGGCGACGGTGAACGAAATATCGGCGGTCTCATCCTGACCGGCATTTTGAATGATCATGTCAATGTTGATATTTGCGTCCGCGACCTTTTGGAAAATCTGAGCGGCAATTCCTGGACTGTCAGGCAAACCAAGCAGCGAGATTTTTGCCTGGTCTCTGTCCGATGTCACGCCGCTAATGACAACTTCCTCTATCATGTCACTGTCCTTTACAACCAACGTGCCTTCATCTTCGCTGAAACTGGATCGTACATGAAGCGGTACATCGAATTTCTTCGCAATTTCCACGGACCGAGAATGAAGCACTTTCGCTCCGAGTTGCGCCATCTCAAACATCTCATCATACGTAATTCGACTCAACTTCCGCGCGTTCGGGACGACACGCGGATCTGCGGTGTAGACGCCGTCGACGTCCGTGTAGATTTCGCAGCGATCAGCGCCCAATGTTGCTGCAATTGCGGTAGCGGTGGTGTCGGAGGCACCCCGTCCCAATGTCGTAATTTCATTGTCGATACTAACCCCCTGAAACCCCGCAAGAATGACAATCTTTTCCTGATCGAGTTCGGAAAGGATTCGCGAATCGTTAATGTGTTGAATTCGCGCCTCGCTGTAGAATCCCCCGGTAATGATGCCGACCTGTGTCCCTGTTAGCGAAATGGCTTGGTACCCAAGCTCGGATACTGCCATGGCAAGAAGCGCAATTGAAACCTGCTCCCCCGTAGAAAGGAGCATCGCAAGTTCACGGTCGGGCGGGTTGGCGGAGATTTCGTGAGCCAGGAACGTCAGTCGATCGGTTGTGTTTCCCATTGCCGAAACCACAACGGCGACTTGATGGCTCTCCTCATGGGTCCGCACAACGCGTTTGGCAACGTTCTTTATTTTTTCTGCGTCGGCAACGGATGTGCCGCCAAATTTCTGAACAATAATCCCCACGCCTAATGCTCTCTTCTCCAGTCGAATTCCGACGTGAACTCGTTGTTCAATGCTGCAACCGCGAAATCCTCAGAATGCGACTTCTTCCTCGATTCTGATAAGCTGACTTTCCCCCGTGACTACATTGAGAGCGTCAATCTCCTTCATTGCAAACTGCATATTCTTCTCGGTTGCAATATGAGTCACAATCACCAACGACGCGGTCTCATCGGTTTCGTAGCGTTCTTTCTGGATAACCGATGCGATGCTGATACGATGCGCTCCCAGTACACTGCTAATCTGCGCCAATACTCCGGGCTTATCCTGCACCACCAAGCGAACATAGTATCGCGTTTCAACATCGTCAATTGGACACAGCGAGACATCCGGTTTGGCGTCAGTTTGCCAAGCATGAGAAACACGCGCACCCCTCTCGCCCGATATCGCCTTCCCGGCATCAATGATATCAGCCACAACTGCGCTTGCCGTCGGCATTTCTCCCGCACCTTGCCCGTAGAACAACGTTGGGCCGACTGCGTCACCGATAACGCACACGGCATTGAAAGCTCCGCCGACGTTTGCCAGCAAGCTCTGTGTCGGCAGCAATGTGGGGTGAACCCGAATTTCAACCCTATCTGCCGAATTCAATTTGCCAATGGCGAGCAGTTTAATGACATAACCGAGTTCTCGAGCATACTGAATGTCTTGTTGGGTTATTTTTGTAATGCCCTCTACGTGAAGATGATCGGAGGGAGCGTTCAAACCGTAGGCAAGAGCGGTCAGAAGAAGAAGCTTCTGAGCGGCGTCATGTCCCTCAATGTCAAGCGTTGGGTCGGCTTCCGCGTATCCTTTGGCTTGGGCTTCCTTAAGAACGACCTCGAAATCCACGTCGCCTTCATGCATCTGGCTCAGGATAAAGTTGCACGTACCATTGATAATTCCGTATAGCGATTGAATTCGATTGGCGGCAAAACTCTCTCGTAGCGTCTTGATAATCGGGATCCCTCCCGCTGTACTTGCCTCAAAGTTGAGGCTGACACGGTTTTCGTCGGCAAGGCGAAACAACTCTCGCCCATGCTCTGCCAGCAACGCTTTGTTCGCGGTGACGACGTGTTTGCCGTTTCGAATCGCTTTGCCAATGAGATTTCGTGAATCTGTCACACCCCCAATGAGTTCAACCACAATATCAATTTCCGGGTTGTCGACCACCTCGCTCGGGTCTGTGGTCAAGCAGCCGTCAGGTATGTCGACTCCGTCACGAAACGCAGGGAGTGTCCGCTTTGCGATTTTCGCTAATCGCAACTCAACTCCTGCATGCTGTGAGATGAAATCGCTTCGGCCCGATAAAATTTTCGAGACTCCCGTGCCGACGGTTCCCCAGCCAAGCAGTCCTACACTGATATTGGATTTGCTCACTAATATCCGATTCCTATTTCAATCTAGTGTTGTCGGTCTGAATCAAAAAACCGCCCAACCAATTGGCATTGTTCCCGCACCACTAACGTCAATCATTATCTATTCGGTTAGCAACGTGGCTAGCCGAGTGGATTCCAATGGTTGAATGAGTGTGGGGGTGGCGCCAAGACCGGCCCTGCCCTTGATGAAATACAACCTTTTCTCGGCAAGATAAGCATTTGGCGATATAGGATTCGATCGCCAAGAAACATATAATCGTTGTCGGATGCTCAAATGATCCGGATTTACCAGGTTTCGGATTGATGCCCGCTTTCTTCAAAAGTCGGGGCGACTGGATTCGAACCAGCGACCTCTTGAACCCCATTCAAGCGCGCTTCCGGACTGCGCCACGCCCCGCCCAACTTCCAACTCAAAAAACCCGGTGAATAGTAACATTCACATAGGCCCTTGTCAAGAGAAAATGACTGAGCGGCAGGGTATTCGTAACTTGCAAGTAACTATGGATGCGTTTACACTTCTCTCTTGACCCCGATGCAATGAATGGAATATGGAAATCGGCAAGAGTGGTAGCTTGTGACGAGTAAAAGCAACGGTGAGAGAGGAGCAACCACGACGCCCAGAATCCGAAATGCAGCAGGTCTACCTAAAAGAATCAACTGGCTTTCAAGCCCTTGGTGATAGCCAAATCGGCAGTTTGCCCGGCGCCTCTCTTTCACCGGCAATTACTCTAACGGCTGCCAGCACGGATTCATAGTGCGCATCATAGGCTGCAAGCGAGGCAGAAACGTCGGCACACCGTTGAAGAGAATAAGGCGAACCGAGCGCCGCAACAATAATGGGAATCTCGGTTTTAGCGCCGAGTTGGTGTATCAGTTCCGCCTGTCTGTGGTTGGTGATTCCTGTGATGACGACATCCGCAGTTTCGGCTTGATGCGCCAATATCGGCAATATCGCTTCAATGTCGGGCTCCACCGGAATCCCCGCACCGAAACTGTTCGCATATCTCACCCTGAGCAAGTTGAATAGCAAAGGCGAAGAACCGATAACTAGCGGAGATACATCTGTATTCAGCGGCAAAATTCCGGATTGGTTTCCGATGACCGTGATCGCTCGCTCGGCAATCGTTCCGGCAATCCTCCGGTGTGCTTCGGTTCCAACCAACTCGATCGCTTTTGAAGCGGTAACACCCTCCCAATCAAACGCCCCGAATTCCTTCTTGTACGTCAAAATACGGTCCACCGATTGATCGATTCTGTCGTCGGAGATCCTGCCGCTCTTTACCGCTGAGACAAGTGCGTTGAAAACATTAACCTGATTCTGGTACGACCAAAGCGAGAGCACCATGTCCGCCCCGGCCTCAATCGCCATTACCGCCGCTTCCCCCGTTCTATAGCGGTTATCGATGGCTTTCATCTCCATATCGTCTGTAATAATCAACCCCTTGAATCCAAACTCTTCGCGCAACACTTCGGTTAATATGGTTCGCGAAAGTGTAGCCGGACGGCCTGCATCCAACGCCGAATAAACAATGTGAGCGGTCATAATGGCGCCGACGCCTGCCTCGATTGCTGCACGGAAGGGCCTCAGTTCAATCGCTCGAATTCGTGCCACATCATGCCTGACCGTGGGCAAATCCGTGTGGGAGTCAACGGTCGTGTCGCCGTGTCCGGGGAAGTGTTTCGCCGTCGCAAGGACGCCGTTCCGCTGCAAGCCTTTGATATAGGCACTGCCCAGGCGCGCTACCAAGTCCGGATATTCACCGTAGGAGCGCCGATCAATCACAGGGTTGTGCGGATTGCTGTTGACATCCACAACCGGCGCAAAATTCAGGTTGACCCCGACAGCGGCAAGCTCCAGCGCAGTAATCCTTCCTGCCTCCTCCGCCAATTCTGCCGACCCGGCCGCGCCCAGCGCCATATTCCCCGGGAGAACCGTTGCCCCGGTCTTCAGCCGGGCGACCCAGCCCCCTTCCTGATCTGCGGCGACATATAGAGGAATTCGGTGTTCAGTCTCCCGCGTCAGTTTTTGGAGATCGTTGGTCAGCCTTGCCAACTGCCGAGGAGATTCGATGTTCCGCGCAAAAAGCGTTACCCCGCCGACAAAGTGACGAGTGATGATTGTTCGAAGGTCCGCGTTGACGCGAGTGCCGTCAAAACCGACAACCATCAGTTGACCGACCTTCTGCTCGATTGACATGCGTGGAATGAGTGGATTCATTGTTCCCCAGTTATAGTAAGACTATCATTTATTTCGGGTGACTAGCAGCTACTAGCAATTTAGGTGTGCTTAATGGAACATTCTCCGCAATGCGCAGATATGGGCTTGGCATCTGAGTGGCGCGTCCTGTCCAGTCTACTCGAGTATGCATGTCGGCAGGAAACACGAGAACCAACGCATCGGACGTTGGAACTGTCATGACTGTTACTCCAGTTTCAGCGTGACGCATGGTGCATGCAGACTCGGATACGCCGGGCGATGAAAGATGAGGATCGGACGAATTTCAGAGAAATTGTCGGGGAGGACGAGACGCAGGCGGGCGGCAAACCGAGAGGGCGGGGCGGTACTACCGAGCGAATGACGGAATTTATATTCCTGAACGTGTCAACACGCGAATCGACGCTCATGACCGGCGAAGGGCCGATCTATTGCTACATGTGGCTGTAGCGTGCCATAAATACAATCTGCGGAATACACCGGATCCGTTCGATGCGTTTATTCGGAGGTGTTTTTCTTCACATTATGAATCGAGTAGTCAGTAATATGACGTGTAACAATATCGGTGAGATTGTCTACTTTTCCGGCGAGGATATCATGTTCTCTGGTCATCTGAGAACGCAGGTCATCAAATCGCTTGTTGAAATCATCAAATCGTTTGTTGAAATCATCAAATCGCTTGTTGAAATCATCAAACCGCTTGTTGGAATCATCAGATCGCCTGTAGAAATCATCAAAGCGCTTGTTGATATCATCAAAGCGCTTGTTGAACATGATAATCATCAGCGTGTTAAAAGCAATAACCACGGTAATGATTGCCGCAGGTGGTAACCACACTTCCATAATAAAGCCTCCCGAAAATTGGCATACATGCTTACCACTAACCAAGTATACCACTTTTTGATAGGACAAATCAACCTGTTTGGCGCATCTTTTGATACTCCTCCTACATTCTTGCGCCCGTTTCTGTTCCTAATTTTGCTACTCATGCGCGAATTCTAAGCAATGTACAGGATTCCTATCAAGAAACACTCGACATTGCCGGGATCTCTATCGCGGTCGCTATCCACTCCCTTGATCCTCTGGAGTGCGGACGCGGTGAGGAATGGTGTTCTATTGACATTGCACTCCGCTGGAGTGAAAACCAGACCACGGAGGAACACTCTTCACGGCTAGTCATTGGGCGAAAAAACCAGTGTTACTTACAGAATGAATTATTCCGACAGGGACAATGGCTCGCTATCAAGATTCTAATAGCCCGTGAGGAAGAAGGACATCATGCCAAATCAGTCCAACAAGAAACACGACACCGCCTAACGTTCCCGCTTTAATTTGTCCACTGCGGCAAGCGCGGTTTCCGTTGCGAGCCGGAATCTATCCGGTCTCGCTGGTGCGGTCGGAAACCGAAGTTAGCCAGGTAGTCCAGGTGATGAAAGATATTGGCCCGCGAACAGTCTATCTTCACCGCCTTACAAATCGAAGATGACGTTAGCCGTCCACTCCCCGTCAGCCGACTGATGAACGCTTAACTGATGATAGGTTACACTCTTGATCTCCGTGTATACAACATGCTTGGCAAAATCCGCGGGTTCGCCGTAAGCACATGCGGATAGGCGCGTCTCGGAAAGTTCCACTAATTCAACGCGCTTAAAGAAAACCTCATCGACCTCATGCCTAAAAATCAATTCATCCAACCACGCGACCATCAGGTCGGCAACCGATTCCGCCTCGACATCGATCTGAGTTTGTTCAATGGGATTGATGGTATCCAGCACCGCTACCGTTTCAAACAGGGCGTGAGCCGCATTCGTAAAGAGTTCCTCCAGCGTTTTTCCGCGGGCTCGAATGCCGAGATCGGCGGTGTGATCTATGTACTCAAACGTTTTCATAAAGGGCAGAACTCGGTTGGGCCAGTGCCAGAACTGTGGTGAAGAGGTGTGTATTTGCTCATTCGACGCTATTCGGTTGCTCTGCCCGGTGTCGATAGACTTGCAGGTTTTCCGTGGAATGAATTAGGTCGTAATCCGTATCCAGGCTATCCATTAGTTCCCGCGTATGCACGCCGGAAGGTCCGCCGCCTCTGTAAAATTCCGATTTGTCTATCTTCCATGCCACTATGTAATCGGCCGCTCCCGAATGTTTGATTCTCCAATCCAGAGGAAAGTAATCAAACTGGGGTTCGTAATTGCTCAGACTAACACAGTTGTTACTCAAGCAGTAATAGCTGCTAGCCTGAACAAACGGGCGCACATGGTGATACGGCTGGTGGGTAAACGGCGGTGGGTCCTTGACACCGGGACGGGCGTCTGACCAGAGTCCCAAGACGGTCTTGTTTCTTTCGATCAGTTCAACACCTGATGTATACTCTTTCGTAATTTTGTCCAGAGGATAATAGTATCGGCAGCTTATGGAAAGACGGACAACAGAAAGAATGACAAGGATAATGACGATCCCGCGCTTAATGTATTTATGGAAATCCTCACTGAGAAACGGCAACAGCACCGGGATTATAAACAGACACACCCGGTCGTTAATCCAACCGCCTTTCGCCATCCCCCCGGGCATAATGAAGTAGAGAACTGTGAACACGCCAAATAATAGCAGGAACTGGTTGTCCTGGCTCATGATCCTTCTTTGGCGGATTCTTTTATATAAAGTGACGGCGAATAACAGCCCCAGCATAATTGCCATAATGCGCGTGGGGATGAGGTGAGCGTCGGTGAAAAACATCAACGACTTGATGCTGAGAAAATAATCCCACGCTTTCCAACTGCTGAAACGCTCCCATCTCAGTTCGAATTCTCCATTATCTGCACCCACGTTAGTGAGTAGATAATTTGCCATGATGAAGTATAGCGGCAGCATACAGACCAGAAGTGACATTACCCGTTTTGGTCTGCGATAAAAAGATGTGATAGATAGGAGGGTTAGCGAAAGCATGAGTAGAAGATAAGAGAGAATGTGACTGAAGTAGGTCAGGATGCACAACAGATTGAGGATGGCTATGTTATTCAGGCTCAAATCGTCTTTGTGCTTCATGAAATAGCCCAATGCGAAGAAAAACAGTGGCATAGAAAGGGAAAAACTGTAAAATCCCATGTGCAGCAGGTAGTGATAGCTGAACAGGAACCCCACAAAACCGTAAAGAATCTTCCCCCGGTGTACCGTGCCGAGAAAATAGAAAAGTGATAATGGTAGCAAACCGATGATAGCGCTCAAATGGATTTTTTCCGCTATTAAAGGAGGGAAAATCTTCATCAGCAGTGACATGAAGGCATGTGAGGACCAGTTGGGGAAAAGTCTGAGATTGAGCTTGTGATATTCCCTCAAGAGAGTTGATTCTTCATCATGGAATGCACTCAACACATACGAGTTGTAAACGTGGGCTGGACCGTCCTGGGTTGGGAAGTACTTAAAAACCCACAGCGGCAAGATATGCAGGACGATGAGCAAAGAGATAAAAACGCTTTTCCTTCGTACCGAGGGTTCTATCTCCTTCCAACGTCGAGGAAGGGAACTCAGACTTGATACTGCTGATTCCAACATTAGCGAATATCCTTAATTACTCAAATATATGTGTAGCGACATCAGTTAAGTGCTTGGACAAATCTAATTCAATCTTTAGACTTCCGAAGTCTTATACCAATTCCCGATCTATAGACCACTAATTATTCATTGGAGACCCGCGATTTCAGCTTTCAACGTTCAACTTCTTACTTCTTAAGATTCACCCAATTTCCCGGACTACCGCACAAGTCGTTTGAGCCACCCCCACGTCGTGCTTTTCTTGTCTGCAGGAGATACCGCAAAAAAAGGGTTAAACCAGGCAGGGTCAGCATCTCTTAAGGGATTGTGTGTTAGCTTTCGAGGATTCCGACCACTAGCATCTATCACGTAGATTTCAAAGTTGTCGTCTCTAAAGGACGAGAAGGCAATGCGTCTACCATTAGGAGACCATGAGGGAGTCCAGTCATGGTCGGGATTGTTTGTTAGCCTTCGAGGTTCCTCACCATTGGCGTCCATTACGTAGATTTCCCAGTTCTCGTCTCTAAAGGACGCGAAGGCAATGCGTCTACTACCAGCATTGCGTCTACCACCGGGCGACCATGAGGGATTACGGTCAGGCCTAGGATGGTTTGTGAGGTTTCGGGGATTCCCACCATCGGCGTCCATTACGTAGATTTCATCATTTCCATCTCTGTCAGACACGAAGGCAATGCTTTCACCATCAGGCGACCATGAGGGATTACGGTCAGACTTACGTTTGTTTGTGAGGTTTCGGGGATTCCCACCATCGGCATCCATTACGTAAATTTCCGAGTTCCCATCTCTATCGGAATCGAAGACAATACTATTGCCGTCAGGCGACCATGAGGGACACCCGTCACGCAAGGGATTGTCTGTAAGCCGTTGCGGATTTCGACCATCGGCATCCATCACGTAAATTTCAGGGTTCCCAGCTCTCTTGGATGCAAAGACAATGGTTCCGCCACCAGGCGACCATGAGGGACACTCGTCTGACGCGGGATTGTTTGTGAGGTTTCGAGGATTCCCACCATCGGCATCCATTACGTAGATTTCCGAGTTTCCATCTCTCTCAGACCTGAAGGCAATCTGTGCTTGTACGTCAACGCCTGCCATCAGGGTTGTCAGACTCAAGGCTAGACCGCTAGCTAGAACGAAATGTGCGAGATTGTAATTCCGTTGCATCTTCTTTTGCTTCCTCCCCTATCGGACTGAACTGTCACCGCACCCCGACTGTCATCACCTTGTTTATTGGACGAAACAAGCTGACGTTGAGTCTATTGAAAATAGACACAAGCTCCATAGGTGGCATGCTTTACAGGTCTAGAGTGTCTTGGTCTTGTAAGTGAATTGCCAACCGAGTAAGAATCTGATTCAGCCGTCTGGCAAACCGCGGTTTGATAGACGGCAGAAGGCGACGCGAAACCTACGTTTTCTGATGAGGGCATTTCATTCCTCATCGCTTTCCTCACCTCATCGTCCCGATGCCGTTGGGTCATCCAGGCAATCATGGGTTCTGTCAGTGCCTGTGTGTTTGTAAATAGCACGGTGACGCTGAACAGTAGCACGCAGCTTAGTGGTCACGCGCTAAGTGCACAATGCATACGAGACTAGCACAAGAAACCGTTCCACCACGCCGGTAGGTGATCAAGCGAGTGAATAGCGATTGCGATAGAGATCCCTTCTAACCGCACCGATACCCAACACTCAATCATATTTACTTGGCGAGAGAACCACTTAGTGGTTCACTTTCTAAATAGTTATGTTATATTTATCTATGGCAGAACCATA
>JAPPIK010000020.1:0-98265 GCA_028820655.1 Candidatus Poribacteria bacterium
AATCCGCCTAATCCGCGATTCAGACAATCCCTCCTCCCATCCCCCGACCCGTCCCCTCGTCTTCCTCTCTCTCCACTCCCCACTCTCCACTGCTTTTCCCCCCTTCCATCCTTCCTGTCTTCCTATTTTCCTACCCTCACGAATCGCCCAACAACCCGCCTCTAATCCGCGAAATCCGCCTAATCCGCGATTCAGACAATCCCTCCTCCCATCCCCCGACCCGCCTCCTCGTCTTCCTCTCTCTCCACTAATCACTCTCCACTGCTTTTCCCCCCTTCCATCCTTCCTGTCTTCCCGTGTTCGCCTTCTCGCAAATCGCACAATTACCCGCTCCCAATCCGTGAAATCCTATAATCCGTGTAATCCGTGATTCAGACAATCCCCTCCCTCTACTTCGCTCCTTGCTACCTCTTTAATCTTCGTGTCCTATCACCCTCTCGCTTCCTCGCTACCCACTATATTTCCCCCGCCCCGACCCAACCCCATATCCCATTGCCAATTCCCCGACACCTATGCCATAATCTGAAACCGCGAACCATGTTGGATTCATGCAGATTGCACCATGTAATCTTGAACACACTACTGGACTGTCTGCAGACACCCCTACCATCGACTTCTTGAACCTATTGAGCGGCCCACAACAGCAACAGCCTGGACTTTATCGACTGAACTCGCTGCAAAAGAAGGCGCTAAACAACGCCATATTAGACCTTATGCTGCGCTTCACGATGACTGATGCCTCAATAAAAAACGGCGCGGTTGAGTATCCCAAGAATGACGAATGAGTGCATTTGTATAGATGACATTCATCCATTTCGCGAGGTCGCGTGAAGAGATTATTCAGGTGCGGTATGAGATTACCATTGAATAATTGTCAGTCAACATTTATACTTTGTGAAGGAGGGTTCATATGATTAAAGCGATTGACTTCTTCTGCGGGGCGGGCGGTTTGACGAGAGGTCTGTTAGATGCCGGAATCTCGGTGTTAGCTGGCGTAGATAACGATGAGCACTTAGAGCGAACCTATTCTCATAACAATGTACCAAGTCGTTTCATCAATAGCGACATCAAGGACATTAATATCCACGCGCTCCGCGAAGCACTAGAGATTCAATCCGGGGATACAACGCTCTATGCTGCATGCACGCCGTGTCAACCGTTCTCGACCCTCAACAGACTGAAGGGCAATGATGAGCGAAAAATACTCCTTCTGTCATTTGCGCGAATCGTAGAAGAATGCCCGCCTGATTTCGTTCTGGTTGAAAATGTGCCGGGGCTGAACAACGCATATGGGAGGGAAATCTCTCAACGATTTCTGAATATACTGAGGAGGTGCAGGTTCAAGGAGGCGGCGGATTTTCTTGATGCGAAGGATTTCGGAGTACCTCAAACGCGCAAACGATTCATCCTTGTTGCCTCCCGTCACGGCTCAATCTCGCTGCCCGATTCTGGTTCAGATGGCAAAGATTATCCAACAGTCAGGGAATACATTGAAAAGTATCCTGTAATTTCTGATGGCGAAGCATCGGCAGATTATCTGAACCATGCCGCAAGGAAACTTGCGCCCCATCACAAGCGTATTGTCGAAGCAATACCTAAAAACGGAGGTAGCCGCCGCGATGTGGCTGATACGTCGATACTTCTGAAGTGTCATCAAAAGAAACCTAACGTACACAAAGACGTATTTGGACGAATAGCATGGGATGCCCCTGGACCAACCTTAACGTGTCGCTGCACGGATGTCTACTGTGGTCGCTTTGTACATCCGGAACAAGACAGAGGAATCTCATTGCGTGAAGCTGCCGCCCTTCAGACGTTTGAGGATGACTACGAATTTTTCGGCACTCACATTCTCGGGATATCGCGCCAAATCGGCAATGCTGTCCCCGTGAAATTTGCTGAACATTTGGGAAACTCAATCATTGACTCGCACCGATACGACCGGAGGTAATGTATGAGCCAAGTTAGAGATGGTTCAAAAAACCCATATAAGATGGAGTTTGATGTTGGTACGATTAAACACCTCGGTCTGCAGATGTATTCAACGCTGCCGCCGGTTATTGGTGAATTGGTAGCCAATGCCTGGGACGCTAACGCAACGAAGGTTGATATTAAAATTCCATCAGACCGAATCAACGAAGATACCTCAGAAATTGTCATAAGCGACAATGGCGACGGTATGTCGGATAACGATATACGGGAAAAGTACCTCAAGATAGGACGGGATCGACGCGAAAATGGACTATTTGATGAGACCGATCCCCCGTTCCGTCGAAAGATAATGGGGAGAAAAGGGATCGGAAAATTCTCGGCTTTTGGCATCGCGAGGGAAATCGTTATAGAAAGTATGCAGAATGGGGAAGTCATCCATTTTCGAATGAATTACGATGAGATACTAAAGAAGGCCGATGAGCGAGAGATTTTATTCTCTCCGCGACCACCTTCTGGAAACGTACCTGAAGGAACGAGAATCACACTCAAGTATATTACAAAATTCAAGAGTCGCCCAATTTCAACCGACATAATCCGACGAGGGCTTGCACGCCGCTTCGCCATTATCGGCCCAAATAACGAATTTGAGGTGGTGTTAAATGGCGAGCCAATTTCGCCGGAAGACCGCAATTTGAAACGACTACTCGAACGAGATACGAATGGTAATCGGTATCTGTGGGAATACAATGACGAAATAGAGCCAAACACCGGCTGGATAGTGTCCGGCTGGATTGGCGCACTAAAACGTACGTCGCAGGACATTGATGGAATAGACCGAGGAATCGCCCTTATGGCAAGAGGTAAGTTGGTACAAGAACCGTTCGTTTTCGATGCGATTGTCGGTCAGCAATATGCGCTGTCATATCTCATAGGCGAACTTCATGTTGAATTTGTAGACGAAAAAGAAGACACGATAGGAACAACCAGAAACTCATTGGTATGGGACACGGAAGCAAACACTGCGCTAAAGGAATGGGGCAAGAATGAGATCAATAAGATAGCTCGCGAATGGGCGGACAAACGCAGTAAAGACAATGAGACGATACTACAAAAAAACGAGTTATATATTGACTTTCAACGGCGAACAAGAGAAATTGGTAACAAGCGTGCATTCAAACTTGCGGATCAGTTAGTGCGCCAAGCTTTCACGAAGAATCCTACAGCCGAAGTCAAAGAAGTTGAACCGGTGATTGAAACGTCTTTGGATTTTCTGGAATTTGATGCCTTCTGGGAGATTGCCCAAGAACTAACCCGAGCGGATCTTGAAGACACTGAAAAACTCTTTGAGTTGTTTCGGGAATTGGAAATTTTTGAAGCCAAAGAAATGGCACGGGTTACCCAAGGGCGGATAACGGCCATTGAGAAACTTCAAAATCTGATAGTTGAAAACGCGTTGGAATTCCCAACTCTCCACAATTTCTTGAAAGAATTCCCTTGGGTAATTGATCCGCGTTGGACACTGG
This sequence comes from Candidatus Poribacteria bacterium, assembly GCA_028820655.1. Taxonomy (GTDB): domain Bacteria; phylum Poribacteria; class WGA-4E; order WGA-4E; family JAJDTR01; genus JAJDTR01. The sequence goes on from JAPPIK010000020.1 coordinate 3,456, forward strand.
TCGATGACCAAGTTACGTATAGTAAGCTACTGCGCGATAAATTTCCGGAAAGTCGCAACGTACCCGAGGAAAACAAACGAATAGATTTTCTATGTGTGCGTGAGGGGACAAACTTGGTTGTCGTGGAGATAAAACGCGCGAAATCAAGTGTTTCCAAGGAGGAACTTGACCAAATAGAAGAATACGTCAACTTTCTCCGCGATCACATTCAATCGACAACTGACCCTGTGTACGGTTACAAGGAAGTCACGGGATATCTCCTATGTGGTGATTTGGTAAACACCTATCAAGCAAGAGGCAAGCGTGACAATTTGGAAAAAGCGCAGATTTACGTCAGGCGATATTTGGATTTGCTTGCGATGGTAAGAAAGGCGCACGCTGAATTTCTAGATAGGTATAATCAACTTCGAGAGGCAAAGCAAAACGCGACAAAGGATGTTGCTACTTGATGGCAGACTCGTCTGTTTTGTAATAGCCACTTTATTGCCAAGTAGACGACGATTTGCCGTATGACGCATTGTCGTGTATACGAATAGAGCGGATTGGAGTAGATTGGGGAGATTCTGACAGATTGGCATTTGAAACGTTTCAAATAACTATATACTGCGGATTGCGTTTGCACATGCAAAACAATCCAATGTTCGTATTGCATCTCTTTACCAATGCTCGGTCGCGTCCCTTGTGCCTACTTGTTGTACATTATGGTTTCAAACCTGCAAATCCGCGGTGGTCTCGTTTATGATGGGCAGTGATTGGCAATTAGGGTCTCGTTATTGTGTGAAAATTTGCTACCCACAAATCCTCTCTATTATCCTCTTGTCACGCGCCGGGTTCCGCGTGACCGATGTCGCATGGATATGTTTTCCAAAGAAAAACGAAGCGATTTGATGTCTCGAGTAAAAAGCCGAGACAGCAAAATGGAAGTTTCTTTCCGTAAAGCGCTGTGGAAACACGGCTTTCGATACAGAAAGAACTCGCCAAAACATTTCGGAAAACCTGATGTCGTATTGCCAAAATACGAGACGGTAATATTTCTTGACTCCTGTTTTTGGCACGGTTGCGAACAGCATTGCAGCTTGCCTGCAACGAGATCAACTTTTTGGAAAGAAAAAATCGCGCGAAACATCGCACGAGATAAGGAAGTGAATCGACATTACGATAAGATTGGCTGGCGCGTCATCAGGCTTTGGGAACACGACCTAATGAGAAAGGATTTCAAGTTCGACTTTGACACGCTCAAATAGACATCTTTCCTAATTTACCCTAGTCGCTGCCGATTGATGATCCATTGCTTCTAAGCCCCAGCGGGGCGGTGCGCGCCCTGCTCAAATGAGACTGCTAATTCGTTCATGATATATCACCTCACTCCGGTATTAGCGCGTTATAGTTAGCTGTTCCGGGTTTGCCAAACACTGCAACGATACCCACCCCAACTGCATTAACCATCATTGCGGCCGCGGGCTTGCCTTCCGAATCACTCACACCAACGACACCACCAGTTTCATCGGTACCCATCGTGGCGACGATCTTGCCTTCCGCGTCAGTTTGTAGGGTGCGCACCAGCCTCTAATAGCCCCGGAGGGGATCAATCGAACGGATAGAGAGTGCGATAGAGATCTTGAAGGTGTGTAGAAATGCCAAAACCCCGTACCCTAAGCCCCCGCGGGGATCAAGCGAGCGGACAACGAGCGCGATAGAGTTCCCACAGGTATATGGCGGGAAATCACAAGACGTGTCGGCAAATGACCAAAAATGGCTAGACTACGGACTTTTCAAACAGGTTCTAACGTCCGCATATCGACCTGGAATTCTTTCGCTGTACGCCGGCAATACACGACATAAAGCATCCAATCCTCAAACTTGGCGTCGCAACTCTCCTTCTCAACCCCGACGGTCGCTAACGCCCGAAGAGTGTAGATCGGATAATCATCGTCATGAAACCAATGCAGGATGGCGGAAGCGACGGCAACTCTTACGCCGTGCAACCGGCACAAGTAGGCAATTCCATTCTCCTCGGTTTGAGCCGCCAGAGATAATCTGGGCATTTCTTCGATGAACCCCTCAGGATTTCTTTCCATGTTGTGCCTGTTGCTCGGCATCGCCTCCCAGTCTGAAAGTTCTATCAATTCGGGGCGTTCCAGATAACCTCTCGCTTTAACTTCAGGCACAAGACCCTCTATTCGGTTCTCACCCTCTCTCATATTCTCAATATACCGTTCCGCATAATCGAGAATCCCAGATTTATTGATCGGTAGTTTCACGTCTATTCCTCCTCTTACCGCGAATTTGCCGCCCTCCCTCACAAAAAGACCCCATATTTGCGTTTTAAGGGCATCGTTTTAAGTGATGGATCTTACTTCCCCGAACCCAAAAAACTTCATTTTCACCCCGTAGCGTTAAGATTTGCCCGTCTCGTGTATGTCCCTGGGCTTGCAATCGGCTTTGCGAGTTGCCGTGCAAGGTAGTCGTGGTATTTCTCGACAGCTTGCCTGAATTGTTCAAACTGATCGATGCCGACGTTCAATTCGGGCGGAAACGGCAATTCTCCGGTCTCGCGGTTATTCCAGTAGATCTCATAGAGCCTGTCATTCAAGTCGTAGCATCCGATGCCGAAGCGTCGCAGTAGTTTAGGGATACTTATATCGCCTCGCGCCCGGAAATAGTAAGCAATCGCCTCATCGATGTGCCGGCGTCGGTCGTCAGGCAAAATTGACAACATTTTTGTCCTCCTCGCATTTTCGGGTTTTACTTCCCATCTTTGCGCCTTGCCCCGAGGACACCGCCAATAATGCCGCCGATTATGGCAAGGCATATCGTGCTTGTCCACGCTTTTACATCCTCCGTAACCCAGTGCCCGAATTCGTACGAGTAATAATCCGTATACCAACCTTGAAAATTAGCAACAAGCACTCCGGCACATACGCCTACAATCGCACCAAGCAACACTCCAATCTTCGCCAATCTATTCATCCGATTCCCCTCCCCTTTACTTCCCATCTTTCAACCGGGCGATCGCGCCCCGTTCCGCCAGTACCGCTTTGGCATAATGCGCCGGCATACTCGGCGATTGCCATCTGCCCGCCGTCTGCATATCCACAACGGACGCCCCCGCCCGCGCCGGTGAAATCGCAGACCCAACACGCAGCGAGTGTCCACTGATGAATCCTTCGGTGCCCGCTTCGTTTGCCCACCGCTTGATCGCGCGCCTTGTGGATTCGCAGATATACAGCGCTACGCGTCTGCTTTCCTGATCCCTCTTCCTAGATTTGAGTCTTAACACACTCATCATTATCCACAATTCTCGACCCATCATTCAGCACCTGGATTCTATGTGAATGTCACTGGGGACCCTTCGCGGCGTTCCTCGCATCTCCCCTGCTTTTCCGCCCTCATTACCATAGGCGCGTTCAGAAATAAATGAATGAAACGGTCTCCCGAGAAATCCGGAAGCCTTGAAATCTTGAATCCAAGACTCGCAGAATGCGGTGACCGGGATTGGACTCAAGTCAACGCAAAACTTTCGTCCGGAACGGACTACTTGTAAACCTTGCTCCGATGTCCAATCTTCTCCACGATAACCAGCTTCTGCCGTTCATCTATTCGATACACCACTCGGTAATCCCGACGAACCGTAATGCGGTATTTGCCCTTCAACGGCCCCCTTAGGCGCATCCCCGAATATGGATCCTGCTGCAAACCGTCAATCTTCTCTCTGATGCTCTCGACGATACCCCTATCAATCTCTCTGTCAAGGCTGCGCCGTGCTCCCCGCTCTATCGCAATCTGATATCGAATTCCCGCTTCACTTCCTCCCACGGAATAACCTCATCGGCTTCGATCTTCCTCTTGGATTCGGTGAGAATTTCAGCATTATCGGCGTCCGCCATCTCTTCGGCGGTCGCTTTCCAAGCCTCGATATCAATCTCCAATAAGGAACTGTAATACTGAGCCATAGAATCGAGCATGATTTCGGCATTGCCTTGCTCCGTCGGAGATAAGTCGCCTCGAGCCTCGATCCACGGCGGTTCCGAATGCGAAAGCCTAACCAGCCAATACGCCGGTTTGTCGCCGTAGTGATTCAGCACCATATCCACCGTCGCTTTCTCGTCTGCATCCAATTTGCCGGAATCCCCCGCCTCGATCTCCGACACATAATACTGGCCTCGATGATACTCAAATAGATCTCTGACAACAGGGCCATTCGACCACGCCTCAATCTTCTCATCGAACAGAGGTCTTTCATCCCACACCAGCGACCACGCTTGAGAATAATAAACCAACTTCTGCAACTTTAAAGTGATCATTTGTCCCTGTTTTTCCAGAATGTACGCCGCCGCATCAAATACATTTACCATCGTTCTATCCCTCCTACCTCGGACCATTTGTCCCGTTTCCTTCGCGTCCAATCTGGTCTACTTCCTTGCCAGATATACTTATCCTACCAAGCCATGTGTGTGTATGTCAACTCGATCTACGTCCGAGCGCCGCCTCGGCGTTGCTTTCCCGAGAAACCACCCAACTCCCTAATCCAACACTTCAATCAATCCGGAACTCTTGGAATCTTGAATCCAGCGATTAAAGATTTCAAGTTGGTCCAAACCTACTGCGGTACGGGTATATTTTCGCCTTACTGGTGGAATTTCTGCCTGCCCCTGTCTTTGCGGTTCCCACCCGGTGTGGTCTCCCTCTCCCAACCGTCAATCCCACAAACCACTAAAAGATCCCGCCGAGCCGCGAACCGGTAATCTCCCTTTCCAAGACCGGACAAATGATGGTATATTTCCGCAGCATTCGGGAACCAAACCGTTTATGAGAAGGATTCTCAAGAAAAACTGAAAGGAGACTATCATGTCGGACTCACCCGCCGCCACCATGAAAAAAAACCCATCTTATAGCGTGGCCTTGTCACTAATCTTTACTCCTGAATTGGAAGAAGTGGGGTACACCGTAACCTGCAAGGAGTTCCCGGAACTCATAACATACGGTCAAACGCTAGACGAGGTATTCAAAAACGCCGGAGACGCTTTCAATGCAGTGTTTGAAGCCTATGAGGAGCTGAGACGTGATTTGCCTGAATCAACCAAGAGATACCACAAAGCAGAACCTGATAACGCACTTGATTTACTAATTGAAGCCGCCGTTCCCATGAAAATACCTCAACAGCCGCCCGCAACTGCGACCCAAATCTAAATGCAATGCGAAATACAGCGACATAGCGAAGCGGCTCCGAAGATTAGCTCATGTGCAATCTGAGCGCAAGACCCGCGGATCCCATAGATTCTGATACCACCCCGAAACGCATAAAACCGCCACCGTACCAGACTTTGGCGCACGCGACCTGCCAATCCGTGAATTCCGCCTAATCCGCGATTCAGACAATCCCTCCTCCTATCCCCCGACCCGCCTCCTCGTCTTCCTCTCTCTCCACTAATCACTCTCCACTGCTTTTCCCCCCTTCCACGCCTTCCAATCTTCCTCCCCTACCCTCACAAATCGCCCAACACCCCGCTTTTAATCCGCGAAATCCGCCTAATCCGCCTAATCCGCGATTCAGACAACCCTCCCCCTTCCCCTCACACCTCCGCCCCTAATCCTGCCAATCCCCAAATCTCATAAATCACAGTTCAGACAATCCCCGCTCCCTTACCTCGCCTGCCATCCTCCCTTTCATCCCGTTTTCGCACCCTCACGAATCGCCCAACAACCCGCCTCTAATCCGCGAAATCCGCCTAATCCAGCAAGTGAGTGAATAGCGAGCGCGGTAGAGATCCCCTAATCCGCGATTCAGACAATCCTTCCTCCCATCCCCCGACCCGTCCCCTCGTCTTCCTCTCTCTCCACTCCCCACTCTCCACTGCCTTTCCCCCTCCTTCCCACTGGCCACTGACCACTAACCACTGACCACTGCCTCTCAATGTTTTGACAAATTTCCAACCATTGAAAAAACCGCCCAAACATGTTACAATTCCCCCCGATAACACCCTCCGCGGCACTGGTCCGCACCGCACCCAACTTTTAAGTGCAACCAAGACAAGCCCGTTAGTGGAAGTCTTTGATCTCAATCAACAGACATCCGCTGGTGGGCTTTTTTTGTTCCATCTGTCCGCCACATACCCCTGAAAGGTTCCAAGCATGACACCCGAAAACAACCAACCCGAAATCTCACTGACCCACGAAGAACATCGCGCAACCCTCTGGCGCCGCGTATTTCAAGGCGCCACCACCACCTCCCTGATAGACTGGCTCGTCGAAACCCATCCCGAATGGGAAAATGTCCCCCGGAAAAAGATTGCCGACGCACTAAGAAACTCCAATCCGCGCTCAAACGCGTTCACGCAGGAGTGGCGCCAAGAATATAATCGCATAAATTCGCAGTATTTCGCACACTGCCGAAGAATGGTCGAAGCCGCACTTCGACCCGCTTCCGCCGCCATTTCAACCATTGCCATAAAACTGCGAGAAAGTGCGTCCAAGATCCAAATCGAAACCGCCAACGACCTGCTCGCCGCCTCTCGCTCCCTCATACCAATCAAACAAGTCGTCCTTGACGTAATTTCGGACGCAATCACTAACGGTATTTCCGATGATCAATCCGAGCAAATATCTGATTCAACTGTTCCGGACGAAGACGCTGAGCGATTCGCTCGACTTTATCTCGAAGGCGATCTCGATGAAACGCTGGAAACTGGTTCGGACATATAACGCCCACATCGGCTACGTCTTCCCAGAATACTTCGTCGATTACTACATCAAGAACATCAGCTACCCCATGCTCCCACTCAAACCGTTCCATGTCCAGATCCTCGGCGCCGTCAATCCCGGCCAATACGGCGCGCAAATAAACGTCCAAGCCCCCCGCGGCACCGGCAAGACCACCCTCGTCAACCGCCTCATCCCCCTATGGCGAATCTGCTACAAACAGTTCGATCTCGTGATGGAGGTGCCGCCCGAAGAATTCATCCTCATCGTCGGACGCAACGAACGCATGGCGCGCCAACGCATCGCCGAAATCCGATACGTCCTCGAACACAATCCCCACATTAACCGCGACTTCGGAAGCTTGGTCGGCGCTCCGTGGACAAAAACCGAGACCGACACTAGCAACGGCATCGGACTCAGGCCGCTCGGACGCGGCTCCTCGCCCCGCGGCGCGCTCCTCGGCGGCGCCCGACCCACGCTCAAGCTCTGCGACGACATCGAAGACCCCAAACGATGCCTCAATCCCGAACTCCGAGCCGAAGACAGAGACTGGTTCATGACCGACTTCATGTACGCCGGCGATCTCGGTAGCGTCCATTCCAACACCATGATCGTCGATACCGTGAAACACCCCGAATCCCTCTCCGAACATCTGCGGGCGATACCCGGTTGGACCACGCTGCGGTATGAAGCCGTCATGCATCCGAAAGACATCTACCACCCCGCCGCCGAGCGCCTGTGGAAGCAGTGGGAGACACTGTACGGCGATACCACGCTCGACGATACGGAACGCGAAGAAAACGCGGATAAGTTCTACGCGAAACATCAAGAAGAGATGACCGGCGGCGTGAAGATGCTCTGGCACGAGAAACTGCCCTACGTCCACGTCCGCAAAGAAATCGTCGAGCGCGGCTACCACAGCGTCATGCGCGAACTCCAGAACGACGCCCGAGACCCCGCCATGTCATTCTTCAAGATGAATGCTGCCGTCACCTTTGACGTAACCGGCGAAGGCTTTCGCCGCAGCGACGGGCGCCTCGTCCCCTGGCACGACATCGGCGGATTCACGGCATACCTCGACACCATGGGCGGACGCGACGCGCTGGCAAACAGCTACGCCTGCGCCGTCGTGGTGGCGTGGGAACCGCTTCCCGGCGGCGCTTCCATGAACCCCGATTCACTCTCCGGCGTGAACGGCTACGTCCTGCTGGCGTGGCTCGACCGCGTTCCGTTGTCCGCGCAGATGGAGAACGCCATCCTTCTCGCCCAGCGCGCCGAAGCCATGTTGGCGCCCGCGTATCCGAAATCTCACTTCGTCTGCGAGCAGCGCCCCGACAAAGACGGCACCATAAAGATGTCGACCGACCACGCGTTCCGTGTGATGAAAGAGCGCCACCGCTTTGAACCCCGGATCATGTATCACACACAGCACCAGAACAAAGAAGACCGCATCCAAACACTGGAGCCGGCCATAGCCAACGGATGGCTCGCCTTCAACGAGCGGGACCTGCCCCCCGAATTCTGGACACAGTTCAGGCAATACCCATCCGCCGACCACAACGACGCACCCGACGCCGTACAAGGCGCCTGCCGCTCCCGCATCACCACCACCGCGCAGCAGCGACTGGACATTCGCGCCTTCACCAGATTCCAACGCCGGCCCGTCGTTCGACTGTAATTAACCTTGTAGGGTGCGCACCGCGCACCAGCCGTTTGTAGGAGATCAAAGGAATGAATAATGACTGCGATAGAAATCTTCTCCGAATCGCGACTCCCCTGTTGTAGCCGTTTGTAGGAGCGATCTCCGAATCGCGATTCCCCTGTTGTAGTTTGTAGGAGCGATCTCCCAATCGCGACTCCCCACTCCGTCGGCCGCCAACCGACCCCGGTAGGAGCGATCTCTAGGTCGCGATTTGGTAGTTGTAGGGTGCGCACCGCGCACCAGCCTTTTATCTGTAGGAGATCAAGCGAATGGATAATGAGTGATCAAGGGAATGGATAACGACCGCGATAGAAACCCCGGTTTCCCGCGCCGGATGCGACTAAAATGCCGACACTCGTGCCGGGACGCTGTCCTATTTTGTTTCTTTTCCACCGGAACCGTGCTACACTTCCCAAGATTGGTTTCGCCAAGCGGTGCAACGGCTGCAAACGGGCAAACGCCGCGCTTTACGCAGGTCAGCATGGCGATTCACGATAAAGCAAGCCTATGACGTGCAATCCGATTCTAAACACACCAAAATGAAAAGCGAATGACAGGCTTTCCGTCGCGCTGCCAAGGTTAAAGGGAGAATTACAGATGAAAACGGCGCTAACGTTTCTTATCCTTCTCACTCTGATTCCACTCAACGCGTTTGCTCAAGACTCCCCGCAGTGGGGATTGCCAGACGACGCCCTCGCACGGCTTGGCAAGGGCATAATTTCGGGTAACATCGTTTATTCGCCGGACGGTAACCGGCTCGCCGTTGCCAGCGCCATTGGCGTCTGGGTTTACGACGCGACATCCTACGAGCCAATTTTCCTGCTCTCCGGTCATACGGAGGAAGTCACGAGCGTTGCCTTCAGTGTGGACGGCAACACAATCGCAAGCGCCGACGGCAATTGGGAAGAGGACAATCTCCGTTTATGGGACGCAGTGACCGGCGAAGAAAAATTCGCGCTCTCCGGAGGCTTTCTTGAGTTTGGCGCCATAGCGTTCAGTCCGGATGGGAAGACACTTGCCAGCACCGATTTTGGAGGAGTCAAGCTATGGGACACGGACACGGGCGAGGAATAGCGGGTGATCAAAACCGGACAGAGCTTTGCTAGCTTGGCGTTCAGTCCGGACGGCGAGACGCTCGCCAGCGGCGGGAGGTTGCAGGATGGCACAATCCGCCTCTGGGATGTGGAGACGGGCGAGGAGAAACTTTCTATCACGGAGGGTTCGGATTCGGCAGATCATCTTACATTTAGCTATGACGGAACAACCATCGCCAGCGCCGGCGGTTTTTCTGACTCGAACATCTATCTCTGGGATGCCGCCACGGGTGAACTGAAGCAAACCCTCGAGGGCAAAGAATATGAAGGCGTTACTAGCATCGCATTCAGCCGGGACAGCGCCACGTTGGCTAGCAGCACCGAATTTGGCGATTCCGACATTCGTCTTTGGGACGTGGAGACGGGGCAACAGAAGGGCTCAGTCACCGGTCACACTTCGGATGTCGTGGCCCTCGCGTTCAGTCCCGATGAGGTAACTATGGCGAGCGGCAGCGAGGATGGCAGCATCCGGTTTTGGGATTTTGAAGAAGCGAAACAAGAAGGGGCTATCACTGGTCATACGAGCGGGATTAACCGCCTCGCGTTCAGTTCGGACGGCACTACGCTGGTTACCGTCAATTATCACACGGTCGAACTTTGGGATGCCGCGACCGGTGAATTCAGGAACTCAGCCATCGAAGAAGGATTCATCTTTCGTGCGGGATTGAGCGGGGATGGGGACACATTCGCTATTAGCGACTACGACGAATCCATCAGGCTGTTGGATGTCTCGACCGGAGATACCAAGATAACACTCACCGGACATACCGATTCGGTTAACACTGTCGCGATTAGCTTGGACGGCAATACGGTCGCGAGCGCGAGCGGACCTCTGTTTGGGGATGGGGAACACTCAATCTTCATCTGGGATGCTGTTGCGGGAGCACACATGCATACGCTAAGCGGTCATACCGGTGCCATAGAAGTCCTCGCGTTCAGTCCGGACGGAAACCTTCTCGCCAGCGGAAGTGAAGATACTACCGTCCGCTTGTGGCACACCGCTGCAGGACTTCAAGCGTTTTCATTTGAACTTCACACCGATGCAATTACCAGCTTAACCTTCAGTGCGGACGGGGGCGTTCTCGCAAGCGGGAGCAGAGACGGGACGGTCCGACTATGGAATATCGATACGGCGGAAAATGAACACACGCTGTCTGTGGATGCAATTTGGCCCGAAAGCGTCGCGTTCGGTATCGACGACGAGACATTTGCCGCGGGCACTTATGAGAATACGGTCGAATTGTGGGATACAATGACGGGCGAACGTCAGGCTGTGCTTGACGGACATAGGGGGAGCGTCAACGCTTTGGCGTTCAATCCCGTGAACGGAATGCTTGCCAGCGGGAGCGACGACGGCACGGTGCTGTTGTGGGATATCACGCTTGATACGGAGGTTGCCGTTCTGAAGGGCGACGTCAACAAGGACGGGGTGGTGGACATACTGGACTTGGTGTTGGTCGCGACACGGTTGGGGAGTACGGGACCCAACACCGCGGACGCCAACGGCGACGGAAACGTCAACATCTTGGACCTGGTGTTGGTCGCGGGCGAGATGGTCGTCGCGCCCGCCGCGCCGTCGATCCATTCAGGCGATATGGCGCTGTTACGCCCGAGCGAAGTGAAACAGTGGCTGGAAGAGGCGCGGGGTTTGGGTCTCGACGATGTCACCTCACTGAGGGGTATTCGGTTCTTGGAAGGCTTATTGGCGGTACTCACACCGAGGGAGACAGCGCTTCTGCCCAACTATCCGAACCCGTTTAATCCGGAGACGTGGATACCCTACCGGCTCGCAGCCGATGCGGACGTCCAGATCTCGATCTATGACGGCAGAGGCGTCCTGGTGCGGCAGTTGAATCCGGGACATCAGCAGGCGGGTCACTACATCGACAGAGGACGCGCGGCATACTGGGACGGTAAGAACGAGCACGCCGAAACCGTTGCGAGCGGCGTCTACTTCTACCAACTCCGCGCCGCGGATTTTTCGCACATGCGACGCATGGTGGTGGTCAAGTAGCGCCGCACACGCGGGGCGGGAAACCTAACAACACATGATCTGTGGGAGCGATCTCCAGGTCGCGATTTGACAGTTGTAGGGTGCAATCAAGCGAGTGGATAGCGAGTGCGATAGAGATCCCCCGCACACCAGCCTTTTGTAGGAGCGATCTCCAGGTCGCGATTGGACGTTGTAGGGTGTGCACCGCGCACCAGCCTTTTAAACCGTTGGGTCAACCGGCCCCTGTAGGAGCGATCTCCAGGTGGCGACTTCCCACTCCGGCGTCCATCACCCGACCCCGTGGGAGCGATCTCCCGATCGCGATTTCCCGCTCCAGCGGAGCGGCATGTCAATAGAAACTCAAAGTTGCGGGCATAACCTGAAACGACTCACATTATTTTGGAAAGATGTCCATTTTTGAGAAACGCGATTAAGAATCATTGCTCCCCTGGCAGGTCAGACACTGGTAGCAAATAGTTAATCTTTGCTTACGCAAATGGAGGGTCACATCATGACTTGGAAAAGGGCGGTGTCATACATCGCGGTAGCGATCGCCGGTTGCGTCTTAACGGTAATCGTCATACAATTTGTGATAGCCGGAATCGCAGGTTACTATTTGGTAGGACAAACCGAGGAATTTCGAGATTTGGTGGGGGCTGAAGTCTTGAAAGCAGACGATCCGCCGCTGCAAATGGGCATAAGGCCTGTCGGCGAAGAAGCATTAACTACAAGGGTCATCGATGTAACTAGCCTGACCGACGAACAAAGAGCGAGGCTTGACAAATTCATTGATGAGTTGAAATCGGAACAAAAAGCCGAATAATTCTGAGCGAACGCTATCGTGTCCAGGTCACGTTTTATAAACCCATGAAGGTGGGAAGTATACCTTACCTGCGGACTTGCTGGAGGATGGATTGGTTGTCGGATCTAAGTTGGGTTTCACTGTGCTTCTCGTGGATTCCGCGCGATGGAGCGACAGAAATTGGTTAGACGCCGGGCGACCTTATGGTTGGTGAGGTTCAACCCAACCTACGGACTCATAACAGACTACCGCCCTGAATCCGATGGCTGCGCCTGAATTCTCGCGGCTCGATTTGCCGTTATCAACATTTCGGGAGATGGGTTATTCAAAATAAATCCCCCTCCCATTCATGTCCTCGATAAAATCATCGATTATCGGGGCGGCAAGGTCGGTATAATCCACTCTATCAAGTTCTTTCGTCAAACGCGTCATATAGTCCATGAGGAATTGTTGGCGTGTCTCCAGGGATAGACCGGACAAATATTTAGCCGTTTTTGTGCGATCATCTTCACGAAACGGCGCGGTAATCCACCCAAACACCTTTGCTCGGAGTTCATTCACCGTCGAAATTACGGGTATTTCGTGTACCGGAATCTCAAGTACCGGTATCATGGGTACCGGTATATCGGGTACTGGTATTTCGAGGATCGGAGTGTCGTCTTTTAACAGCGCGAGTACACCGAACTGGATTACACACAGCACAATTACCAGTGGTAGCGTGAATCGCAGGATTTTCTCAACGTAAGACATAGGTGCGTCTCCCGTTCAGGCAATGTAGTCCGCGGCGACAAGCGCCGGGCACCGTCCCGGAACGTTTTTCGGTATCCCTATTCCGCAGAGGGGGCGAATCGGACATCCACCAAGTGATCTACAAATCCTTCAAAACCGCCGTGTGACGCTATAATGCGCGTGTAGGTATCATAGGTGGCGAACGCCTCTTCAATTTCCAAGAGTAAAGCATCGGCATTCTCGCCGAATGCCTCTTCAACCTTTATACGCGCCGAGGCGGGAAGGGAGTTCTCGATAGTGAACGGTTCCGCGCCCTTTTCGTGGGATTTTAGAGCGGCAATGATAACTTTATTCACGGCTATCTTTTTGGCTAAGGGCTCGCTTCGGAGCTCCCGTTCTATACTATCCGCTACGCTTTCCGCATACGATATTTTGAATTCTTCAATCTTTCGATCGAGCACGGCGAATACAGCACTTGTGAACCGCGCGTCGGATTTAGTCCAGTCGTCCGGGTCTGCGGGAACCGTGTCGGCAGGGAATCGCATTTCTCCGCGGCTAAGACGCACAATTTCGGGGTGTTGCGCTATCTCTTCCGGAGAATAACCCTCGGCAACGAGCCATTGGATTGTGTGGCTGAATCCGATGCCTCGAATCGTAGGCCGCCAGAAATCAGCGAGACTCATGACCAAACTGATGCCGAGAATTGATGCCGTTAGGAGCAATAGCTTGTGCAAGATTCTCATTCGATTCTTATGTCCGGGTTTTGTAATTCGGTTAGCGCGAGTTTCCGAACCGTGGAAAAATGTGCAAACACAAACATCGACCGGTCAGAAGATTATTTCTTAAACAGCCGCTTGGCGATGCGGGCGGCATAGCGAATCTCGCTGCGATTGTAGAAGTCTGTCGTTTGGTGCAAATGGCGCGAAACACGCAAGGTTTCATTCAGGTGAACATTCATTGGGATGATCACACTGTTCGACCCGGGTTTAACGGGATGGTGCCGTTTGATCAGCCAAAGCCTGAGCCTCCGCCAATTCCTTGCGTGCTTCGGCAACGTTCGCTTCCGAATTAGCTAATCTTTTCATTGCGTACTCGGATCTTCGGTCCAGTTGCGGCTTGAGCACATGATCATAGTGGTAGATTGCTTCTCTGGACGTCATGCCCGGAAAAAACTTGTGATAGAAGGGGTAACGATGCTCTCCACGATCAATGAGACGATACAACGTGAAAATGGCGACTGATGCGATCAAAAGAACCGCAAGGGAAGTGCGCCAGCGATTCTTCAGGAAAGGCATGGGGGTGTCTCCTTTAATCAACATTGTCCGTAGAGGATCGCTCCGGGCTCAACCGGGAGCGTTTTCGCTTGCCCCTAGTCGTCAGCGTCGGCAGATTGGGATTCTATCAAGTGGTTCACATAACTTTCAAAACCACCGTGCGCCTCCATAACACGGCGGGAAGCGTCTTGGTTAACGCGCACTACTGTCATTCATTAACGTTTTAGTGGAGGAATTCACGAGCAATCCTCCTGAGGCCCAAGCGTTGCATTTCCTCCTCTAGAGCGGCAATGGCGGCTTCTGTCTCGGTTATTTCTTTGACCAATGGAGCGCGTTGACGGTCCCATTCTTCACTTCTGGCTATGCTTGCCTCAACCCTTTCGCCTAGCTCTTCATACTCTTGACGCAGCACGGCGAGTACTGCGAGTATAAACTGCGCGTCGCGTTTATTCCAGTCGTCCGGGTCGGGAGGCACTGCATCGGGAGGGAATCGAAAATCTCCACGCGTTAGGCGTTCAATCTCGGGGTGTTTCGCTATCTCCTCCGGAGAATAGCCCTCGTCAATGAGCCAATGGATGGTTTGGCTGATTCCGATGGCGCGAATCGCCGGTCTCCAAAAAACGGAGAGGCAAATGACCGAAATCACCCCGAGAATTGATGTTGCTGCGACTAATATGCGCATGATTTTCAATCCTCTTCTTCCGAGCGGATTGTGGTAAAATGTGTGACCGCAAATATTGAGCGTTCAGGCGAATGGTGATTGAGGTGTTACAGATAGTATAGTGCATTTCGCGGGAATTGTAAAATCCTAACGTCTGTCTGTGGTTGCATGGATCCCGGTAATCCTTCATTGGGAGCCGGTTGGTTTTACGGAATCGCATCCGGCAGGGAACATTCGGCGCATCAGCGGCAATTGGTGTTGGAGCGGCATGACGTCATTCGGTCGCCTCCGATCGCGACTTGGAGATCGCTCCTACAGAAGACGTGCAGTGTAGAAGGCTCTGGTGCATTAGGATTTCCGTCACATGCGAATTACTATCTGTTTGGTTGAACCTAGGAGAACGCGACGCAATGTACCGTGCTAGAAAAATCTTTGAACGTATTACCGGCTTCCCGTCTTGTCACGCCTCAACCCTCGTCGAGCTGCCCGACGGCGACCTGCGTGCCGCTTGGTATGCCGGATCGCGGGAAGGCGCGAAAGATGTCGCAATCTTCGCTTCAAGAAAGCGACAAGGCAGCGATCACTGGATGTACCCGAAAATGATCGTGAACACGCCGAACTGCTCCGAAGGCAACCCCGTGCTTTTTGCCGATGCGAAGGGGCAAATCCGGCTGTTCTACGTGACGATGTACGGCGACCGGTGGACGGAGTGCAAAGTTTACTATCTGAAGTCGCGGACGATGGGAAAGAGTTGGAGCGAGAGGGGTGTTCTCCGGGACGAGTTGGGGTGGATGACGCGCAACAAACCGCTCTATCTCTCAAACGGCGGCATATTGCTGCCGGTCTACGACGAGCGCAACTGGCATTCCATGGTCATGATTTCGGAGGATGGCGGGGACACGTGGAACACGTACGGGGATCTGTCGAGCCCGAAGGGCGTTATCCAGCCCACCGTCGTGCAGCGGGGCGACGGCAGTTTGCTGATGCTGATGCGCAGCCGCGACGGAGAGATTTGGCGTTCAACCTCGGTTGATTTGGGGCGGAATTGGGAGGCGGCGCACCCCACGGATCTTCCGAATCCCAACTGCGGCGTCGATATGGTGCGTCT
Organism: Candidatus Poribacteria bacterium; assembly: GCA_028820655.1. Lineage (GTDB taxonomy): Bacteria > Poribacteria > WGA-4E > WGA-4E > JAJDTR01 > JAJDTR01. The sequence continues at coordinate 19,518 of JAPPIK010000020.1, forward strand.
GCACAGCGGGAACATCGCGCTCGTCTACAATGACACCCGGTGCGGGCGAACGCCCCTCACAGTCGCGCTATCGACAGACGAAGGGGAATCGTGGGAATACAAAAGAGATCTCGAAACGGAGTTGGGAGAATACTCCTATCCCGCGGTGATCCAAACGCGTGACGGCGGGATCCACATCACGTATACCTACCGGCGCGTCAGCATCATGCACGTAGAAGTCGATGAGGCGTGGATTCGGGGTTAGGGTTGTTTCAGCAATTGTTTGAAATGCCAGTGCATGAATGGCCAGGGTAAAACTAGTAACTATTTAGACACCTCATACCTACCCGCATCCTTCAAGTTAATTCTAACTAGTGAGTGCGGGCGTTAACCACTATTCGTTCTCATTTTCCGTTTCAGGATTCTTGGGAGGTTCTTTAACCTCATTTTCTTTGTCTAGATTTTCTTGCATTTCTTTAATGGCGCTTTCCCTACCTCTTTCATATGCCTCTGCCAATGCTTTATCACGTTTTTCTTTGTATCTCTCGTAAAAGTACATTACGGTCATGCCTCCTATTTCTATCAACACAGTTAGAGCAACGGCAACGGGTATAGCGTGCCCCAAACGATCAACTAACCAAGGTAATCGATGATTATCAGAGGGGATCTTTATGAAAAATGTAACTATGGCATAAATTGTCAATATGGCAAAGAAGCACTTATCTTCCGCATTATCGAGCACTCAAAAGTTTAATTTCTCAGGTGGCCGTATCCCGCATCACAATTGACAGTAATGAGAATTTGCTCGAAAAGTACAATTGAAAGGTGCAATCAGGCGAGTGGATAACGAGTGATCAACCGACTGATTAAGGAGGGCGATAGAACTCCCATAGAGATCTTCTCCCTGTCGTGACTTGGCAGTTGTAGGGTGCGCACTGCGCACCAGCCTCTATAAGCCCCAGCGGGGCGACACCCATGTGCGCACTCCGGAGGAGTGCCATGTCAATAGAAAGGAGAAGCCTCAATTCTTGCACTCCAGCGGAGTGTCATGCTAATAGATTCTCTCGGTAGTGTCTAGGTGATTTTTTGTTCGTTCGAAGAGATATGTCCTAAAATCTAGGATGCAAAAATTCGAGATTTCACAAGTTTATTATGCGGAAGGTGAGAAGCATGTTAAGTCAGCCTTCAAATACTTTGGTATTTGGAAATACACCTCGTAAGGGGTACGGTAGTCGAGCGATTGATGAAACCGCTCTCGGTTGTAAAAGTTGAAATAACGTAGAAAATTTGACTGTTTTTTGCTGTTTTGTCAACTAATATCATATTACAGGGAATGCGGGTGAGTCAATCATGACGTGGACATTAGTAACCCAAGTGCTTGTAATAGTGGCAGCATACGTTGGAGGATTGTTAGGCGTTGCCCACTTTATAAACAATTCAATAGGAAAACGTATTGACAACCTCGACACTAGTCTCAACAAGCGAATTGACGACCTTCGAGATCAAATGAAAACAGACCATGCCAACCTTGCTAATCAGCTAATACGGGTTGAGAATAACTTGGATACTCATATAACCCGAGTCGAGAATAAACTCGACCAACATATCAGCAACTATGACATCCACAAAGAAGGGGCAGAAAATTGAAAAAACGAAGTGAGAAAAAACAGGAGAGCAAAAAGAAGGTTGGACGCCCAACAAAGCGTGTTGTTGAACCGATACCCGATACGCCAGAGAACGTTGCAAAGGCATTGTCCGGAATGCCGTCGGATAATCCGAAAATCAAGAAATTGACGCGACAAGCACGAAATTAGTCAACGTCCGTGCTTCGGTACTATTGTATATAATCCCCTATTGTAACCATTTCGAAGAGGAAAGGTAAAGGCTGTTTAGAAACATTGATTCTCCCTCACTTCATTGTACTTCGTATACTATAGGCACGACGAACGTTTATCCTCTTGCGATGAATATATTCGTTTACCGCTGTGATCAGACGGCCATACTTCAGTCGTAAAACGATGGGGTGTTTATTTGTACACCGCAGTAGGTTCGGTTTCCTAACCGAACCGGTATTATTCCTGTCTCGTAGGTACGGTTGGATGGAATCACGAATTGTCAGGTAATGCCCTAACGATGCTCGGTGCGGTTGGAAACCGCACCTACGTCTCCGCACGGAGCCGGCGGGGCAAAGCGAGCCCTATCGCGCTCCCTTTTCGGTCGCTTGATCCCCGCCTACACTAATGACAGTATTAGAACTCATCCGCTAGCGGCACGTATTCCGGAAAGATTTTCGGAAAACGTTGTCCGGTCGGGGCGCGATAGGTTGCCGCATCGACGTAGCATACGCTGAATGCCCGCCGCGGTCGGTCCGTGGTGTTGACCTCCGAGCGGTGCAGCGTCCAGTTGTGGAGCAGCACCACCTCTCCCGTCTCCATCTCCAGATAAAGCCGCTTCTCGTCCGGCGCATGGATGGCTCGCTCCTCCGGTGACAACAGGTCGCCATTCTCGGGGATCATGCTCTTGTGCGAGCCCGGAATAATCTGCAGACAGCCGTTGGCGACGCTCGTCGCATCCAGCGCCGTCCAGATGGTCACCTTCGGCGGAATGCTCAATTTCCAGCCGCCCGCGCCGTCCTGATGCCAATTGATGGGGACGCCTTGGCCCGCGGGCTTGTTGAAGAACATCGTCCGAAAGGCGGACACATCGTCGCCGATAATCTTCCGCGTAATGTCCCGAAACAGCGGGTGCTGTATGTAGGGGAGGAACAACGGGTCCTGTTCGAGGTCTTGAACTTTCCGGTATTTGAGCGTGGAACCTTTGAACACCTTCGTCTGCTTCGACAATTCCGGTTCGCCGGCCGACGGGCACAACTGCATCAGCATGTTGTCGTACCGGATTTTTCCCAGCATGATGTCGTCGATGCGCCGGCAGAGCGCTTTGATCTCGTAGTCCGGAGCGACTTTGCCCAAGCGCACATAGCCGTGTTCGTGGTATGCCGCGAGTTCGTCGTCAGTCAATACGGGCGCGTGGGTCATGGTACGATCTCCTGAAAAGTGTAGGAGCGATATCTAGGTGTATCTACGGGAACGAATGGTGTTGGGTTTCGCTGCGGCCAACCCGATTTTGCACAATAGGGCGAGGGGACCTGGGATTTCTATCGCGGTCGTTATGGGAATTCTATCGCACTCACTATTCGTTCGTTTGATTCCCTTGATCCCCTACGGGCACAACTGTTCACTCGGCTGAAGGGTCTGCGCGGGATCTCCGTGGGAGGCGAGCGTTTCAATTATTGTTTTGGACCTGGTTTACCACTAACACCAGGTCGAAGATATTGACAACCCCGTCTCCGTTCACGTCGGCGGTCGAATCGTCCGTGCCAAATCCTTGAGCCACCAACGTCAAGTCCAAGATATTCACCTCGCCGTCGTTGTTGAGGTCTGCCGGGTTTCGAGGATTGATTCTTATGTAAATCTCGCCGTCTAAGTTCGATAACTCGTGCTCGGTGCCTTGGATTCCGGAGGAGGCACCCCGCACCTTCTCCGGAAGGCGCAATATCCGCGCCTCTCCGCTGCGGTTGTACACCGCCCAGCCGTTCGTGAACTCTCGTATGAAAAGCCCCGGTTGGTCGTCGTAAGGCCGCGCCTTGTCTCCGATCGGACCGCCCAGGTTCGCATCCCAAAACTCGTACCAAAGCTTGACGGAACGCCCCAGCACGCCAGTACCGTACTTGAAGTAGCCGTCGGAATGCGTAAGGTTAAGTGCCGTCGTGGCGCGCATCAGTCGGGAATTCTTTTCACTCAACAAATACTCGCCGGGGATCGACCATACTTCCAAGCAGTTAATCTGCGGCGCCTTCAGATTCCGGTCTGCCCAGATGAGATGATTCTCAACCTCGATTAGCGCCCGTGTAATGATTCTGTCGTCGTGTGCGTCGTCCCACCTGTCAACTTTCAGTTCCAAGAAAATGCCGTTGACATAGTCCCCGATACCCGGGACGTTCCGCCAGCCGGCGCCGACCAAAATCAGGAACTCGTCACCGGTTTCGGCGCGGATGTGCCGCAGATAGTGCTCTCTTGCGGTTGCGAGCGCTTCATCGGCACGATCGCCTCGGGTACCTTGGACCTTGTCTCGCTCATCATTAAACATGATGCCATCGTACACGCCGCAGCGATAGACGGCGAGCGCACGTTGGAATTGTACATTCTCAACCGGCGGCCGCAAAAAATTCCCCGTGGTTGACACACCGGACGGCACCGAAATCAGGTACAGGAAATCTGGGTTTATGGATTGAGTTTTTTTCCTCTCGTATAAGGCGCCATCGATGTCCCCGCCAACCGTAACGGTCGTAGGACCGAACGCAAAATGCAATCTGAAGCCACGGGGCCCGTATCCGAGATCGTGGCGCGCCAATTTTGCGTTCGGAGAGTAGCGAATAACATCAGGAATCGGCAGGATTATCGAGGGGTAGTCTCGGTTGTTAATTCGATCGGCAATCGGGAGCCGCGGCACTGCGCAAGATTCGGTGTAGAAAAATCTCCGCAGCGAGAGTCCGTCAAGCGGACTGTGGTCCAGGATAGGATTATAACGTATGTATAACTCCTTCAAGTTTGACAGATTTGCCAGCGGACTCACATCTTCGATGCGGTTGCGCTCCAATGCCAATTTGGTAAGTTGCGCCAGATTGGCGAGCGGTCTTACATCCACGATGCGGTTCGTACTCAATTCCAGTTCGGTAAGTTGTGCCAGGCTTGCGAGCGGTCTCACATCATCAATTTGGTTATTGTTCAGTTCCAAATAGGTAAGGTTTGCGAGATTCGCAAGCGCACTTATATCTCGCAGCCGGCAGCCGTTCAACTCCAGCGCGGTAAGCTGGGCCAGGTTGGCAAGGGGACCGATGTCCGTGAGTCGGTTGCCGCTCAAGTCTAATTTAGTGAGATTCTGCAGATTTGACAGCGCTCCGATTTCCTCGATCCAATTACTATCCGCCGCCAGCACCGTTAGGTTGCCGAGATTAGCCAGCGGACGAATATCAACAGTCCCGCAGCCGTTCAAATACAACTCGGTCAGGCGGGTCAAATTGGCTAGTGCGGAGAGATCCTCGATGAAGTTGTTGGATAGCCTCAATTCGGTGAGTTCGGTCATACCTTCGAGCGGACTAATGTCGCTAAACGAATTGAAACTGAGATTCAATACTTCGAGTCGCACCATACCGCGGAGCGGCGCGATGTCTTCAATCCTGTTTAAGCGTAAGTTCAATTTTGTGAGACCAGTCAAGTTTGCAAGTCCGCTGATGTCTTCCAGGCGGCAGTCCCAAAGACTTAGCTCGCTGAGGTTCGCCAGATTTGCCAACGGGTTCAAGCTCTCAATGTTTAAGCATTCGCTCAAATCCAGTTCTCGAAGTCGGATGAGGTCTTTTAAGGGGCTAATGTCAACAATCCAGTTGCGGTTTAACCGCAGGGAGGTTAGGTTCACGGCGTGTTCCAATCCGGAAAGGTTGATGATCTGCATGTGTACGGCATGCAACCGTGTCAATCGCCTCATGTCGGCTTCGGTGACAGGATCATCGAATCCCAACTTCAGGGTGTGTTGGATGGCGCGCCGGAGGTACAGGTCGGGGATTTCAACGAATTGGGCGTGAGCGGCGGCACAGAAAGCGAGCAGCAGGATGATGGCACAGATGTGTCGCAGCATTGGAGTTCTCCTCTATTCCGTGTTGATACCGCACTGGCGGGGATGGTGGAGCGGTGTCACGACCCGCCCGGACGATTATACAGGATTGGGACGAAGAATAACAGGAGGATCTGATTCAGAGCAGCCGTGTATGCCGTTGTTCTATAATGGCGATGCATCAATAGCGTCGATTGCCAGCGGAATCGTGGGGGAGGAAACCTCGCTCATAAGCGATAGTCGCGACCTGGAAAAGATTCCTATCGTCCTCGTTATTCACTCGGTTGATCTCCTACAGGAGTGATTGGGTGATATTTGAGTGCAATCTAAGGATTGGGCGCGGGGCCCCCGAGATTTCTATGGGAGGTCTATCGTGCTCGCTATTCACTCGCTTGAATGCACCCTACAACTATTGACATTGCGCTCCGCTGGAGCGCGTAGACGGGTGTCGCTTGTTTCTATTGACATACCACTCCTAACGGAGTGGGGAGTCGCGATTTGGAGAAGATCTCTATCGGATTTCTACCGCGCTCGCTATCCACTCGCTTGCTGGATTTCTATCGCGGTCCTTATTCAGTCGCTTAATCAGTCATTATCCATTTCCTTGATCTCCTACAGAGGGAATCGCGATTTGGAAATCGCTCCCACAGTTGGAGATCGCTTCTACGGATAAAAAGGCTGGTGCGCGGAAGATCCCTATGGGAATTCTGTCGCACTCACTATTCGTTCGTTTGATTCCCTTGATCCCCTACGAGATCGTCGCGATTCGGAGATTGATCCCACAGGAGTAAGTTTGCCGGGCACGAAGGGAGTTCGCTATCCATTCGCTTGAGTGCACCCTATGGGTACGAATGGTGTTGAGTTTCGCTGTGCTCTAGCCAACCTACCAACTTCCAGAGGACATGGTGGGCAGGGGACTCTCTATCGCGGTCGCTATCCACTCCCTTGATTCCACCCTACAGGTACTACGGGTATACGTGGGAGGCGAGCGTTTCAATTATTGTTCTGGAGCTGGTTTACCACTAACACCAGGTCGAAGATATTGACAACCCCGTCTCCGTTCACGTCGGCGGTCGAATCGTCCGTGCCAAATCCTTGAGCCACCAACGTCAAGTCCAAGATATTCACCTCGCCGTCGTTGTTGAGGTCTGCCGGGTTTCGAGGATTGATTCTTATGTAAATCTCGCCGTCTAAGTTCGATAACTCGTGCTCGGTGCCTTGGATTCCGGAGGAGGCACCCCGCACCTTCTCCGGAAGGCGCAATATCCGCGCCTCTCCGCTGCGGTTGTACACCGCCCAGCCGTTCGTGAACTCTCGTATGAAAAGCCCTGGTTGGTCGTCGTAACGCCGCGCCTTTTCTCCGATCGGACGGCCCAGGTTAGCATCCCAAAAATCGTACCAATAATTGATGGAGGGCCCATTCCCGCCAACGCCGAACTTGAAGTAGCCGTCGGAATGCGTAAGGTTAAGTGTCGTCGTGGCACGCATCCATTGGTGATTCTTTTCACGCCACGTATTCTTTTTACGCCACGAATTCTCATCGGGACCGGGCGCCGGCCATACTTCCAAGCAGTTAATCTGAGGCGTCTTCAGATGCCGGTCTGCCCAGAGGAGTAGATTCTCAATCTCGATTAGAGCCCGCGTGATTCTTCTGTCGTCGTGTGCGTCGTCCCATTTGTCAATTTTCAGTTCCAAGTAAATGCCGTTGACATAGTCCCCGATACGCGGGACGTTCCGCCAGCCGCCGCCGACCACAATCAGGAACTCGTCACCGGTTTCGGCGCGGATGTGCCGCAGGTAGTGCCCTCTTGCGGCTGCGAGCGCTTCATCGCTTCGATTGCCTCGGGGACCTTGGATCTTGTCTCCCACACCATTAAACATGATGCCATCGTACACGCCGCAGCGATAGACAGCGAGTACACTCTGGAACTGTCTATTCTTAACCGGCGGCAACAAGAAATTCGTCGAGGTTGACACACCGGCTGGCACCGAAAGCAGGTAAACGAATTCAGGGTTTACTGATAGAGCTCTATTCCTCTCGTATACGGCACCGCTAATGTTTCCGCCAACCTTAACGATCGTAGGACCGAACGCAAAATCCAAATGGAAGCCGCGGCCACCGTATCCGAGATCGTGGCGCGCCAATTTTGCGTTCGGAGAGAAGCTAACAATATGTGGAATCGGCAGGATTATCGAGGGGTAGTCTCGGTTGTTAATTCGATCGGCAATCGGGAGCCGCGGCACTGCGCAAGATTCGGTGTAGAAAAATCTCCGCAGCGAGAGTCCGTCAAGCGGACTGTGGTCCAGGATAGGATTATAACGTATGTATAACTCCTTCAAGTTTGACAGATTTGCCAGCGGACTCACATCTTCGATGCGGTTGCGCTCCAATGCCAATTTGGTAAGTTGCGCCAGATTGGCGAGCGGTCTTACATCCACGATGCGGTTCGTACTCAATTCCAGTTCGGTAAGTTGTGCCAGGCTTGCGAGCGGGCTCACATCTTCAATTTGGTTATTGTTCAGTACCAAATGGGTAAGGTTTGCGATATTCGCAAGCGCACTTATATCTCGCAGCCGGCAGCCGTTCAACACCAGCGCGGTAAGCTGGGCAAGGTTGGCAAGGGGACCGAGGTCCGTGATTGCGTTGCCGCTCAAGTCTAATTCAGTGAGATTTTGCAGATTTGACAGCGCACCGATTTCCTCGATCCGATTACTATCCGCCGCCAGCACCGTCAGGTTGCCGAGATTAGCCAGCGGACGAATATCAACAATCCCACACCGGTGCAAATTCAACTTGGTGAGGCGAGTCAGATTGGCAAGCGCAGCGAGATCCTCGATGACGTTTTGGGATAGGTTCAAGTCGGTGAGTTCGGTCATACCGGCGAGCGGGTCGGCGTCCAAAATATCATTCGAATAGAGATTCAATACTTCGAGCCGCACCATACCGCGGAGCGGCGCGATGTCTTCAATCCTGTTTAAGCTCAGATCCAATTTTGTGAGACCGGTCACGTTTGCCAGTCCGCTGATGTCTTCCAGGCGGCAGTCCCAAAGACTTAGCTCGCTGAGGTTCACTAGATTTGCCAACGGGTTCAAGCTTTCAATGTTTAAGCATTCGCTCAAATCCAGTTCTCGTAGTCGGATGAGATCCTTTAAGGGGCTAATGTCGACAATCCAGTTGCGGCTTAACCGCAGGGAGGTTAGGTTCTCGGCGTGTTCCAATCCGGAAAGGTCGCGGATCTGCATGTGTACGGCATGCAACTGCGTCAATCGCCTCATGTCGGCTTCGGTGACAGGATCATCGAATCCCAGCTTCAGGGTGTGTTGGATGGCGCGCCGGAGGTACAGGTCGGGGATTTCAACGAATTGGGCGTGAGCGGCGGCACAGAAAGCGAGCAGCAGAATGAGCGCACAGATGTGTCGCAGCATTGGAGTTGTCCTTTATACCGTGTTGATACCGCGCTTGCGGGACCGGTGGAGCGGTGTCACGACCAGCCCGGACGATTATACAGGATTGGGACGAAAAATAACAGGAGGATCTGATTCACAGGAGCCGTTTCGGGTAGATTGATACACGGATGGCGTTCTTGCTGTGCGCGATTTCTTTTCAGTCCGCCTACGGTTTGGGTGAGGAAACCCGGGATTTCTATCGCGCTCGTTATTCACTCGCTTGATCCCTTACGGCGAAGGCATGAGCGGGCGGTCGGTTGATGGTCGCGATTCGGAGATCGCTCCTACGGGGGGTGGTTGGGTGATATTTGAGTGTAACCTACGGATTGGGCGCGGAAACCACGACCCTACGCCGGAGGTATGAGCGGTCGGTCGGTTGATGGTCGCGATTCGGAGATCGCTCCTACAGGAGTGGTTTGACGGTCACGAAGGGAGCTCGTCAGTCATTCCATTGATCGCACACCGCGCAAAGTACAAAAGGCTGGTGCGCGGGGGAACTCTGTCGCACTCGCTATCCACTCGCTTGATTGCACCGTACAGTTGCTAAATCGCGACCGGAAGTTTCTTGGATATTCGGTCGCTTGATTGCAGTCTTTACCTCACATTGCACTCCGCTGGAGTGCGTCAATGAATATCGTCCGTTTCTATTGACATTCCACTCCTCTGGAGTGGGGAGTCGCGACCGGTGCGGATTTGCTATCGCCCCCGTTGACCACAAAGTTGATTTTTTGCCTGCCCGTGGTCAATCCCCTTCGTCTTCGATTCGGAGTTCGCCTGCCACAGCCACCAAATCAAGAATATTAACCTGTCCGTCGCCATTCAGGTCCAGGCCGGGTATGTCGGTGCCGAAGCCTTGAGCCACCTGAATCAGGTCCAAAACATTCACTTCGCCGTCGTTATTGACGTCCGCTGGGGTTTGCCGTTTGATTCTGAGAAAGATTTCGCCGTCAAAGTTCGGCAGTTGGTGCTCGGCGGCTTGGACGCCGGCGGATTTGCTCCTCACGTCCTCCGGCAGCCGTATCAACTGCGTCTCGCCGCTGCGGTTGTACACCGCCCACCCGTTCGTGAACTCGCGTATGAAGAGTCCGGGACGATTATCGTAGCGCTGAGCCATCTCGCCGACGGGGCGTCCGAGGTCAACATTCCAGAACTCGTACCAATCCGCGCCGGAAAGCGCACGCGCACCGGTGCCAAACTTCATGAAGCCGTCGGAGTGCGTAAGGCTCAGTGCCGTCATGGCGCGCATCCAGCGTACATTCGTCTCGCTCCACGAATATTCGCCGGGAAACGACCAACCCTCCAGGCAGATGATTTGAGGCGCCTTGAGATTCCGCTGCGCCCAAAGGAGTCGATTCTCCATCGTGATTAGAGTTCTTTTCGTGCCGTTGCTATCCTGTTTCCCGTCCTCGCCGCCGACTTTTAGCTCCAAGTATAGCCCGTTCACATAGTCCTCGATTCGCGGGACATTCTGCCAACTGCCGTTAGCCAAAATCAGGAACTCGTCTCCAACTTCAGATCGGATGCGGCGCAGGATGTTCTCCCTCGTGCCGATGATCGCTTGTTCGCTCCAGTAACCCTCATAATTTTGGACGTAATCTCTCCCATAATCAAAGACGATGCCGTCGTACAAGCCGCAGCGATAGATGGAGAGCGCTCGCTGGACAATGATATCCTGAACCTCCGGTTGAACAAAATCAACCAAAAACCCATCAGCCGTTTCCTGGAACCACCCCCTCTCGTCAAGGATATAGTGCGGTGAGTCATAGCGTAATTCGCGGTATGATAATCCGATCATTGGCACTGAAATAAGGTAAATCAAGTTGGGGTTTACGGAGCGTATCTTGTTTCGCTGCATTACCGCACCCTCAATGTATCCGCCAACCGTAGCGGTAGTCGGACCGTGTGCGTAATGCAAGCCGAAGGCTTCGCCGCTGAATTGGAGATCGTGGAGCGCCAGATGTTCCTGCGGTCCCGAATCATAAAGATAAGGCCACGGCAAAATTATGGATGGGAAGTCTCTATTGTTAATCCGATCACTGAGCGGAGGGCGCGGCTCTGCGCAAGGCGGGGTGTAGAGAAATCTCCCTATTGAAAGCGCTTCAAGCGGGCTATAGTCGAGGATAGGATTAAAGCGTATGGCTAACTCCTCCAAGTTTGTCAGATTCGCGAGCGGGCTCACGTCCTCAATGCGGTTGTTCTCCAATACCAGTTCGGTAAGTTGTGTCAGGCTGGCAAGCGGGCTGACATCTTCAACACTGGCTCGTAGGTCCAATTTCGTAAGTTTAGTGAGATTCGCGAGTGCGCTGATATCCCGAATCGCACCGCCGATTAACTCCAACTCAAGGAGTTTCGTCAAGTTGCCTAGCGGACGGATATCTCTGATCCGGTTGGCGCCAAGGACCAATTTTGTGAGATTGGTTAGATTTTCCAAGGGGCTGATATCCGCGACCCTGTTATAGGACAGGTCCAGTATCCTGAGATTCGCCAAATCCTGCAGCGGACGTATATCAACAATCGAATTCCCGTTGAGATACAACTCGGTAAGGCTGGTGAGACCAGCGAGAGGGTTGACATTATCAATGCCAAAATTGGCGAGATGCAGTTGGCGGAGCTGTGTGAGTTTGGCAAGAGGACGAATGTCCCCGGTATAGTTGTAGCTCAAATAGAGGGTGCGGAGTTGTGTGAGATCTGCGAGCGGGCCAATGTCCCGAATCCGGTTCTGAACCAGGTTTAATTCGGTGAGACGAGTCAGGTTTGCGAGTGCACTGATGTCCTCGATGTCGCAGTCCCAAAGACCAAGTACGCTGAGGTCCACTAGATTCGACAACGGGTGCAAGTTCTTTAAGCTTGAGCATTGGCTCAAATCCAGTTCTCGAAGTCGGCTGAGGTTTTTTAAGGGGCTAATGTCAACAATCCCGTTGCGGTTTAACCGCAGGGAGGTTAGGTTTACGGCGTGTTCCAATCCGGAAAGGTCGATGATTTGCATGTGTTCGGCATGCAACCGCGTCAATCGCCGCATATCGGCTTCGGTGACAGGATCATCGAAACCCAGTTTCAGGGTGTGTTGGATGGCGCGCCGGAGGTACAGGTCGGGGATTTCAACGAATTGGGCGTGAGCGGCGGCACAGAAAGCGAGCAGCAGAATGAGCGCACAGATGTGTCGCAGCATTGGAGTTGTCCTTTATACCGTGTTGATACCGCGCTTGCGGGACCGGTGGAGCGGTGTCACGACCAGCCCGGACGATTATACAGGATTGGGACGAAAAATAACAGGGCGATCTGATTCCGAGCGGCTGTTTCGGGTAGATAGAAACACGGATGGGGTTCTTGCTGTGCGTGATTTCTTTTCAGTCCGGCTACGGTTTGGGAGAGGAAACCGCGTCCCGACGGCGGAGGCATGAGCGGTCCGTCGTTTGATGGTCGCGATTCGGAGAAGATTTCTATCGTCCTCGTTATTCACTCGGTTGATCTCCTACGGGGGTGGTTGGGTGATATTTGAGTGCAACCTACAGATCGGGCGCGGCGACCGCGTCCCTACGGCGAAGCGTGACCGGCCGGTCGGTTGAAGGTCGCGATTCGGAGATCGCTCCTACAGGGGTGGTTGGGTGATATTTGCGTGCAACCTACGGATTGGGCACGGAGCCCCGGGATCTCTATCGCGCTCGCTATTCACTCGCTTGATCCCTTACGGCTGAGGTATGAGCGGCCGGTCGGTTGATGGTCGCGATTCGGAGATCGCGCCTACAGAAGTTGGTTTGCCGGTCACCAAGGGAGCTCGTCAGTCATTCCATTGATCGCACCGCGCAAAGTCCAAAAGGCTGGTGCGCATGGGAATTCTATCGCACTCCTTATCCAGTCGTTTGATTGCACCCTACAAAGAACTCCGCTCAGCAATTAATCAACCCGTGTTAGCGGGGGTAGTCCCATAACAGTATCGTGCCGTCGCTGCTCCCGCTCACCAGCGTGTCGCCGTCCGAGTTGAAGCCGAGACTGCGCACCCACGCAGTGTGCCCCTTCAGCGCCCGTCGATGCACGCCGGTCGCGGCGTCCCAGAAATCGATGCCGCCGTTGGTCCCTCCCGTTGCCACTTCGCCGCCATTCGGGGTGAAAACCACACTCATGGCACCCATTTCGGGTTGAAGGGTGTGGCGGTTCGCACCTGTCACCGTGTCCCAGAGCCGCACGGTTTTGTCCCCGCTAACACTCGCCAACGCGCCGCCGGTGGGACTGAATACAACGCTGATGATGTCAAGCTCGTGCCCTCTAAGTGTGTGCAGAGAGGTGCCCTCCGCCGTATCAAGTACACGAATCGTATAGTCGTCGCTGCCGCTCGCCAGCATTCTTCCGTCCGGGCTGAACGCGAGACTGGTGCGTACGGGTCGATATATGGTCATAGGGACAGGCGCGGGTTTCCATGTGTATGATTTCAGTTTAGCCCCGGTTTTAGCGTCCCACAGCGTGGCGGAACTGACGCCGTCGCCGCTCGCGAACATGGAGCCGTCCGCACTGTACGCGAAGACAACGCCATCTCCGGCGTCTTTCACCAAGGTGCGCAGTTCGCGGCCCGTCAAAACATCCCAGAGTCTGATGCTGTGGTAGTCGTCTCCTCGCACCAGCGTTTGTCCATCCGGTCGAAAGACGAAATTGGGCGACAGCGACATATCGTCGTCCAGCGAACGCATGTATGCCCCCGTGGTAGTATCCCACACGCGAATGGGTTGTCTCGATCCTTCGCTTGCCAACGCGCCGCCGTCGGGGCTGATAGCCACGAAATCTACATGATCGAAATGACCTCCCATGCCCCACAAGTATTCTCCCGTCGTTAAGTCCCACTCACGAATGGTAGAATCCGCGGTTGCCAGCCGCCCGCCGTCGGGGCTAAAAGCGACCGCTTCAAGTGAGCCGAAATCAGTCGTGTCAACGGTGTAGGTAAGTTCACCAAGTGTTCGCAGTCGTTTCCCCGTCGCTGCCTCCCAGATATGCACGGAATCATAGATGTCCCCGCCCGCCAGCGTAGCGCCATCCGGACTAAAACCCACGCATGTAACTCCGGTCTCGGTACCCTCCAGTTGGCGCAGAAATTCGCCGCTCCCGACATCCCATAGGCGCGTACTTCCACTCCAACTCGTGCTTGCCAGTTTCGACCCATTCGTGCTAAATGCAACGCTCGAGACATTCTTCGTATGCCCCTTGAGGGTGCGTAGATGTTCTCCCGTTGACGCATTCCATAGCTCGATGTCGGTGTCGACAAAACTCCAAACCGCCAGCCTCGAGGTATCCGGGTTAAACACGGCGCCTACACCCCTTTGCACCATATCCTCCTGCCTCTGCGCACGGAATGACTGCTCCTTCTCGCCGGACAACGAATCCCAAATTTGGACGTTAGTGTCGAAATCTATGCTTGCGAGTTTGGCACCGTCTCGGCTAAAAGCCACGTCGATGATTCTCGACGTGTGACCTTCGAACGTCCGCAAATGCGCGCCCGTTGAAGCGTTCCGGAGATGAATGTTGTTATCCCACCCTCCACTCGCCAATACACTGCTATCCGGACTAAAGGCTAGACACCAGACAACACCCTCGTGCGCGGCGAACAGGGCAGGTTCGCTGCGATCCACGGTGTCGTGGATCCAGATACCGATGCCCGTCGCAACGGCGAGCCGAGAGCCGTCGGGCGAATACCGCATCTCGGTGATCTTCCCGCTTCCAAGGCGCAACCTAGCGCCGTCAGGCAGTCCCGATTGAGGGAATATTTCGGCGGCGCTTGGAAAGGAGAACGCAAAAAGTGACAGTAGGGTCAACACAGACTTCATAACAATTCCTCCCGAATTATAAGGATAACGGCAATTCGTCGATTCGCCGAGTCGTACGCTGGATTTACTTTCGTCCTCCCGAGTCAGTCGGATGATCACTCATTATCCATTCGCTTGATACCACCGTTTCCTGCCGGCTTATGGTCGCGACCGGGAGGTCGCTCCTACAGAAGAGGTTGGGTGGTATTTTAGTGTATCTACGGGAACAGATGGAGTTGGGTTTCGCGGCGCTCTACCCAACCTACGAATCGGGCGCGGGCCCCGGGATTTCTATGGGACTTCTATGGGAGTTCTATCGCGGTCATTATCCATTCGCTTGATACCACCGTTTCCTGCCGGCTGATGGTCGCGACCGGGAGGTCGCT
Organism: Candidatus Poribacteria bacterium; assembly: GCA_028820655.1. Lineage (GTDB taxonomy): Bacteria > Poribacteria > WGA-4E > WGA-4E > JAJDTR01 > JAJDTR01. The sequence goes on from JAPPIK010000020.1 coordinate 34,786, forward strand.
CCTACAGAAGAGGTTGGGTGGTATTTTAGTGTATCTACGGGAACAGATGGAGTTGGGTTTCGCGGCGCTCTACCCAACCTACGAATCGGGCGCGGGTACCCGGGATTTCTATGGGATTTCTATAGCGCTCGCTATTCATTCGCTTGATCCCCCACGTCTGAGGTATGAGCGGCCGGTCGGTTGATGGTCGCGATTCGGAGATCGCTCCTACGGGGGTGGTTGGCTGATATTTGAGTGTAACCTACCGGTTGGGCGCGGGTACCCGGGATTTCTATGGGATTTCTATGGGAGTTCTATCGCGGTCATTATCCATTCCCTTGATCACTCGCTATTCACTCGCTTGATCCCCTACGAAGGAGGCGCTAAAGGGGGAAGTCCCATAACAGTATTGTGCCGTCGCCGCTCCCGCTCACCAGCGTGTTGCCATCAGGGGCGAAAACGAGGCTATTGACCGCCCAACCGTGCCCCTTCAGCGCCCGCTGATGCGTGCCGGTCGCGGCGTCCCAGAAATCGATACTGCCATTGATGCCCCCGGTGGCGATTTCACCCCCATTCGGGGTGAAGACCACACTCAGGGCACCCGTTCCCGGTTGTAGGGTGAGGAGATCCGCACCTGTCACCGTGTCCCAGAGCCGCACGGTATTATCGCCGCTAACACTCGCCAGCACACCTCCGTCCGGACTGAATACGACGCTAACGATGTCCAACTCATGCCCTTTCAGTGTATGCAGAGGGGTGCCCTCCGCCGTGTCAAATAGACGAATCGTATAGTCCTCGCTGCCGCTCGCCAGCAGTTTTCCGTCGGGACTGAATGCTAGACTGGTGCGAATCGGCCGGTAAATGACTTGTGAGAAATCGAAAAGTTCCCAGTTAAACGTGCGTAGTTTCGCGCCGGTTTGCGCATCCCAGAGCGTGGCGGAACTGACAGCATCGCCGCTCGCGAACATGGAGCCGTCCGCGGTGTACGCGAAGACTACGTCATTTCCTGCATCTTTCACTAAGGTGCGCAGTTCGCCGCCCCTGCGCAAATCCCAGAGTCTGATGCTATGGTAATCGTCTCCTCGCACCAGCGTTTGTCCATCCGGTCGAAAGACAAAGTTGGGCGACAGGGACATATCGTGCTCGAGCGAGCGCTTGTGTACCCCCGTGGCGGCGTCCCATACGCTTATGGGTTGTCTCGCGCCCTGGCTCGCCAAGGTGGCGCCGTCGGGGCTGATCGCCGCGAAATTCACCGAGTCAAAATGACCTCCTATGCCCCACAAGCGTTTTCCGGTCATTGAGTCCCACACTCGGATGGTCGAATCCGCGGTAGCCAGCCGCCCGCCATCGGGGCTAAATGCGATCGCGGCGACGGATTTGAAAGTGAACGAGGCAAGGGTGTCGCTACGTCCTCCCAGCGTTCGCAGCAGTTCCCCCGTTCCGGCGTCCCATATTCGGGTGGATTCGTCGCTGTGCCCGGACGACAGCGTGGAGCCATTCGGACTAAAATCCACGCACTGGACGCCAGCCTCCGTACCCTCCAGTCGGCGCAGATGACTTCCGGACACAACATCCCACAGACGAATACTGTCGCGCCAACTTCCACTTGCCAACATTGATCCATCGGGGCTAAAAGCAACGCAGGTGAGGTACTCTGTATGTCCTTGCAAGGATCGTAGATGTTTTCCCGTCGATATATCCCACAAGTCAATGTCATGCTTATTTCTATAATTCCAAGCTGCCAGCATTGAGCCATCCGGACTTAGAACCGCTTCTGCGGGCATGTACTCCATACCCTCCTGCGTACGTGCATCGAAAGAGAGCTGCTCCTCACCCGTCGCGGTGTCCCAAATACGGACGGAGTTCTCATAATCTACACTTGCGAGGGCGGAGCCGTCTCGGCTGAAAATCACGTCGATGACTCTTGACGTGTGACCTTCCAACGCCCGCAAATGCGCGCCCGTTGAAGCGTTCCGGAGATGAACGGCGTTGTCCGTACTTCCACTCGCCAATAGGTTTCCATCCGGGCTGTAGGCTAGACATGATATGCCCCCTTCATGTGCGGACAACAAGGCAGGTTCCTTACGGTTCGCCGCGTCGTAGATCCAGATGCCGATGCCCGTTGCAACGGCGAGCCGAGCGCCGTCGGGCGAGTACTGCATTTCGGTAATATTACCGTTTCCAAGCCGCAGCCTAGCGCCGTCAGGCAGTCCCGATTGAGGGGATCCTTGGGCGGGGCCAAGTGAGGAGAACGCAGCCAGTGAGAATAGGGTCAGCATAAACTTCATCGCAATACCTCCTGTATTTTAAGGGTAGCGACAGGTCGTCGATTCGCCCAGTCGTTCGTTGGATGTACTATCGTCCTCGTAATTGCACTCGGTTGGCCCCCCGCCGGAGAGCGGTTGATCACGTCTTGAACCTTGGATCGATCGTCGGTCGCGGTGTGGGCTGGTGTTGGGTCAGGAGCGTGGGCGGGTGAAACGGATAAGCAGACCTATGCCAACTATGATTGCCAATGCCAAGAGCACTCGATTGCCGGTCTCTCTATCCTTTTTCTCGCGATGTTCGTACACGCTAATCTCCGTCCTGAGATTTGCGATTTTCACCTCTGCCTCCCGAAGCACCCTCTTAAGTTTGGCATTCTCTTTCACCAATTGCTCCATTGTATTGCCCCGATTTCGTTCGTCCCCCACAATCTTGGACAGAGGCCGCTTTTCCGATTCCGCAATCGAATTCCACGTGCACAGGCAGACGACCACACAAAACACAAAAAGGGCCCGCACGTATCGAGACGGGTGCCCGTTAGTGCGCATCATGATGATTCCTCTCTTAATGTGGACAGATCGATGTGTTGGCAGCGGTTCCGTCGCCCAAATTTACATGGACACCGCCGGTTCAAGGCATTGAAACCGGGCGACTCGCCTGCCAAATCGCTTTAATTGAACCCTACAGGGGCAAACAGATGGGGACACCTCTCAACATACGGGAAAACTGTTTTCAAGTCAACGGTATTCGTGTCTGGTTCTGTCGGAAGACGGGAACGGCTGGAACGGGATAATCGAAGAATTTGTCCGCAGCGTCTCGTGTGGATAGTTGGGGAAGAAGGGTTCCATTCTGCCACGGGGCGGGAAGGGTGGAAGGTTGGATCGGGGAATGGGGAACCCAATCGAAAAAAGTCGTTGGAAGGGAAGAAGCTAGTGGCGGCGGGTACTCGTAAGGCTTCATCGGAAAGAACGGAACGGATGGAACGGGAGTAATCTAAAAGTTCCCGTAAGGATTATATATGGATGGGTAAGGAAAATGGGTTCCATCCGTTCCAAAACTCCGTAAAATAGGGGATGAAGCTAGTCGTGGCGCGGCTTTGGCGGGTGGAACGTAACGACGGTAGGAAGAAAAGCAGTGGAGAGTGATGGGTGATGAGTGGAGAGCGGAAGGGGGAAAAAGCAGTGGCCAGTGCCCGGTCGCCAGTGATCAGTGGGGAAGGGAAGAAGACAGGAAGATTGGAAGAGAGATGGGAGGAGGGATTGTCTGAATCACGGATTACGGGATCTCTACGGGAATTCCACGGGATTTCTATCGCGGTCGTTATTCACTTCCTTGATCGTTCGCTATTCACTCGCTTGCTGGATTACACGGATTGGGAAAGATGGGCGGCGGCGGAGACGTGCAGCGGGCGGGGGAATCGCGACTTGGTGAAGATTTCCATAGCAGTCATAATCCAGTCGCTTGATCCTACAGAGGCTGGTCAGGTAATTATCGCGCCAAAGGCTGGTGGGCAGAAGATTAGCTATCGCCTTCGCTATTCACTCGGTTGATGGATCTCGATCGCACTCACTATCCATTCGCTTGATTCCACCCTACATAATCTAAAGGCGGGGTGGGGCAAGGGGACCCCTATCGCACTCGCTGTTCACTCGTTTGATTCCCCTCTACGGTTTCAACGATATCGCGACCGGGAGGTCGCTCCTACCTAAAATAGGCATCTTTCCAAAATGGATCTATGTGGTTATAGTAATGTTGGAGATCTGAATATCTACACCGATTGGCAACCAGCCTCGGGGTATCTCAAGTGAACAATCTTTGGTTTTGGCCGGATTATTGCTGAAAAAAATCTCTTGCGTTGTCACGCCTCGATTTTAACTTGATTACTTAACACTTATGTGGTATACTGGCATAGCGCTCCTTCTGCAGGGTGCATTTCAAATGATGCCAGGTGTCGCAACTCTATGAAATCAGATTCGAATTTATATCGTCGACCTCCCCGTAGTTTGGCTAAGCGGGAGGAGGCGCGCTGAAGCATATTCGCAGCATATCGCAGAATACGGCATGGCGCCCGAAACCCGTCAAACCCGTGTCATCACTGGATTCCAGGCCGATTCTTGCGAATAGTCACCGTCTGCGACGACATCCGGCATCGCAGGTAGAGTTGAATCACGCAAACAGGGGGAACAAGCAGCGTAACCGTCAATCATGGAAGATCGATTGCGAATCACGGGAACCAGAAAATCCGGACAGAAATCGCCTCAATTGATTCACGGAGATACCTGCCTTCGGCCGGCAAAATGAAGGGCAATCGGACGAACAACCTTAACCGAATCGCCCAAATCAATTAATCGTTCATGCACGCCTGTGGCTACTCAACGCTCGGAAAATACCCCGTAACGACTGTTTATATTTTGGAAACATGTCTAATTACTAATCGTATGATTGATTGCAAAAAAAGTCGAATCGATCTCTCCTCTACAAGCGTGGAGTTCACGACACTTTCGCTTGACTGAGGCGGAACATAGTGCCATACTTCTGTCGGATAGAATGAGGTAAGGATACCCGCCGCGCATTTGGCGGCGTGACAGGATTCTTCAGTGGATTCAGATAGTTTCTAAGAAAAAAACAGTGAGGCATTGAATGATGTTCAGCAGTCGAATTGCGAGTTTGGTTATTGTATGAATGATTGTGGGATCAGTTCTCCTGTTATCCTCTTGCGACGAGCTTGTGTCCGTATTTTCCGGGGGCGACATCGACGCGGAACCTGAAGCAGTGTCTGTGGGCGTGGTTCTGCCGAGGACGGGTTATCTGGGTCCGGGGGAATTTGGACCGGGTGCGCTTGTCATGGAGGACGCTTTTAACTTGGCGCTGGAGGAGGCCAATTACTCTCAATCGGGCGGCGCAAAATTAAAATTCATCGTTGAGGATGACCGAAGCACCACCGACGGAGCGGTCTCCGCTTTCAACAAACTGATACACCAGGACAGGGTGCCGGTAATTCTGGGTGTTTGGACCTCGCACGTTGCCCGTACGGTTTTTCCGATTGCGCAAGAGAACGGTGTTGTGGCATTCAGCCCTGTCACGCTCGCAGCCGGATTGACCGATGTGGGGGACTTTGTATTTCGCGCCGGTCAGCCTACGGATGTGCTGATTCCCGCGGGGATTAAGGTGACGCACGAGCAACTCGGCTATCAGCGGGCGGCGATGATATCCGATTCCGTCGATGATTTTTCCCGGAGCAGCGCCGAGGTGATCCGGAACACACTCTCGGATTTCGGCGTCGATATTGTGGGCGCCGAGACGTTCGAAACAGGCGAAACAAGCTTCTCCGATCAACTCACTCGCATAAAGGACGCAGATCCCGAGGCGATTTTCTTGTCTGCTCAACAGATTGAGTCGATTCATATCCTAAAAGAGGCGCGCAAACTCGGTATTCCCGCCGATGTGCCCTTTATCGGCGCAATTCTGTCGGCGGACGACATAGAAAGCGCCGAAGGGGCTGCCGAGGGGGCGATCACGTTTGCGGCGTGGAGAACTGACGCAGACACGCCGGGCAACCAAGAGTTTGTCGAGAAATACCGCACGCGATTCGGAAGAGAACCCAGCATTTGGGCTGCGCTATCGTATGCCGCGGTGCATATCCTTGACGAAGCGATTGACAACGCCGAAACGAAGGACTCGGTAGGGATCCGGGACGCTTTGGCGAATATCAGCAATCTGGATACTATTTTGGGGCAGTTTTCGTTTAGTGAGGTCGGCGACGGGGCTTACGATCCGACCGTGCTCATCGTGAATGACGGCAAGCTCGAGGTGTTTGGCGAGGGCGGCATGGAGCAAGCGAAATAAAGGTCGGCGGACGGGAGATAGAGAACGCCGCCTCGTATCCAGTCAGTTGATGCTACAGAAATGGCTCGATAGGTCGCGGGTTCTCATTCAAGACCGTGGCGCCGGTAGGGTTTTACCACGATCTGAAGCCTAGATTATGACACCATGACCTTAATTCAAAGGGAGACGATCCGATGATACGCTCCATCGTTGTTGCCTTGATGATTTGTTGCGCAACATCCGTGACAGCGTCCCAACTTGAGGATGTTGTTTATCTCAAAGATGGTTCCGTCGTGCGCGGAACAATAATTGACCGGAACCAAGGGCAATCTTTGAGTATACGAACCGCGGACAATCGTGTGTTGACCTATAGCGAACAACAGATTCTCAAGGTGGCCCGCCAATCTACCGCAATCTCGGAAAAACGGGGAAAAAACCCCGCATCCGCGAGTTGTTTGTCCTGCATGATACCCGGTCTCGGGCAATTTTATAACGGCGAACCGGGGAAAGGCTGCCTCCAATTTGGTATGGTTTCTGGAGGCTTGACATACGCATTTTTGGTTGGAATGGTGGAGATTTATAATTCCTTCGGCGGAGGTTCGAGCGACTCGAGTGATGCTGCGTTCTATGGAAGTTTAGGTGTCGCGGCAGTCGGCTGGCTTTGGTCGGTGATCGATGCCGCAGAATCCGCCAAAAGGATTAACGAACGGAATGAAAAACAACGGCACGGTCATTTGACGGAGTCTAATGATGTCGGAATAGGCTCTATCATTGGGCGCAATCTATACGGAGCCAAAGTTACGTTGCGTTTCTGAGCCGGTATAGGCGCCAAGCTGGATGTAGAGGTCGTATCGAGCGGCATTAATTTATACATGCTGATGGCTGGGGATTCCTCGGCTACACGGAAAATTCTTGTTAGGTCGAAGCATATGGGAGCAAACCGGAAAAGCCGGGTTTCTTTATCAAACTCGGCTTTCTCTGTACAATTTTGGAAGATTGGACGATTGGAGGGTGGTGACCTAGGGAATAGGTGAGCGGGACCAAGAGGCGGACAGAAGATTGGCGGTGGCGGGGGAGATACAGTGACCAGTGGATCTCTACCGCACTCGCTAATCACTCGCTTGCTGGCTAGTGGAGAGGCGGACGTGCGGGTTGTCGGGCGTTTGCCGGAGGTACGGAGGAATGGTAGTCTATGAATCTCTAAGGGTGTTGTATTGCAGGGGATTGGGCGCGGGAATCCAGGATTTCTATGGCGGTCGCTATTCGCTCGCTTGATGGTCGCGATTCGGAGATCGCTCCTACTCCCTTGATCCCCTACGCGATGATCGCGATTCGGAAATCGCTCCCACAGATCGGTTGTGTGATACTGCGGTATGTTGACCGCAAGGGAGGCTTCTATCGCACCGTACCATCTAGAACGACTGCAATTCACCGCCGCGCACAACCAAGACGACGGGATCGTATTCGGCGTCGCCGACAGCGTCATATGAGAACGCCCCGAGAACGGTCTCAAAATCGCTTGTTGCAGCCAAAGCCTGTCGGATCGCATCCGAATCGGTTGACCCTGCTTCAGAAATAGCGTCCACGAGAAGCTGCACCGATGTGTACGCCAACGCGGTGTACACCGTCGGTTGTTCGCCGTATCTCGAGGCGTAGTTCCGCACAAACGCCTGACTGGCGGGCGTCTCAGCCGTGCTCGTCCACGCCGCGAACGTGATTGCTCCCTCCGCGGCGGCGCCTGCCTCCTGCACCTGGCCCAAACCCAACGCCGGTACGATGAAGGGTACATCGTCCGGAATCCCCACCTCGCGCCCCTGCACGAGTACCGTCGGCTGGTCAAACGTATTTGCGGCGACAAGTACGGCGTCCGGTTCCAAATCCCGTATCCTGGATAGTTGGGGGCGGAGATCCTCGGCGTGGGAGGTGAAGGTTTCCGTGGTCAAGACCTTCACGTTGAGTTCGGCGAGAATTTCGGAATACACGCCGGCGGCGCTTAGGGAAAACACATCGATGTTGTCCGCCAGTATGGCGACTCTCTGATATCCGAGTGTTGCCTGTGTGAGACGTAGACCGGGCGGAATCCGTTTCTCCACGGACAGGTTCACGCGAAAAACAAAGTCGCCGAGGGCGCTGAGTCCTTGCGCCGCGGATGACGGCGCAATCGCCACGATCCGGTTGTGTTCCGCCACCGGGAAGGCTGCCTCGGTCAGGGTCGAGGCCGCGGGACCTAGCAGCGCGACCACGCCGTCCTCGTGGATTAGCTTGTTGTAGGCGGCAATCGCTCCCTCGGGGGTGCTCTTGTTGTCCTCCAAGATGAAACGGATGCGCGGCGGCGCAAGTTGGGCGTTGTTCATCTCGTCGCGCGCCATATAAAAACCGTTGATATACCTGATGATGTTCGGGTCGTCGGGGCCGTCGACGTAGGCGCCGGACTGCGGCATCACCAAGCCGATGAGGAGCTCATCGGGAAGCGGTGAAGGCGGCTCGCTCTCGGAAAGTATGGAAACCAATTCGTCGCAGCCGTATAACCCGAAGATGAGTGCGGCGCCGACGATCAATAGACAGATTTTCCGGATAGGATTCACTAGGTTAGACCTCCATGATATATTTCGGTTCGCAGTGTGTATTTTTCCTTGCGAATATGGACGAACTGCTCGTCCATGAACGCGGGTATTGTATCCGACTCGGCGGCGTAATTCAAGACGGTTGTAAAACCGTTGGGCACTAATCGCGTTGGACTCGCCATGGGATTTCTATCGCGCTCCTTATCCAGTCGCTTGATGGTCGTGACCTGGAGATCGCTCCTACAGATTGGTTGTGTGATACTGCGATAGCTCGAACGCAAGGAAGGTTACTACCGCACCGTACAATCTAGAACGGCTGCAAATCCCCGCCGCGCACAACCAAAACGACGGGATCGTATTCGGCGTCGCCGACGGCGTCGAATGAGAAGCCCCCGAGAACGGTGTCAAAATCGCTTGTCGCAGCCAACGCCTCCCGGATCGCTTCCGAATCGGTTGAGCCCGCTTCAGAGATGGCGTTCACCAGAAGCTGCACCGATGTGTACGCCAACGCGCTGAAGACCGACGGCTCAGAATCGTAAGAATCGATGAAGTCCCGCACAAACGCCTGATTGCCGGGTGTGTCCGCCGCGCTGGTCCACGCCGTGATCGAAATCGCCCCCTCCGCGGCTGCACCCGCATGCAGCACCTCGCCCACACTCATCAACGGCACGATGAAGGGCACATCGTCGGGAATCCCCACTTCGCGTCCCTGAACGAGTACCGTCGGTTGGTCAAACGAATTCGCGGCGACCAGAACGGCGTCCGGCTCCAGATCCCGAATCCGCGTCAATTGGGGACGGAGATCCGCGTCGACGGTGGAAAACGTCTCCGTAGTCAGGGGCTTGACGCCGATCGCCGCGAGGGTTTCCGCGTACACCTCGTTGGCGCTGCGGGAGAACCCATCACGGGTGTCAACTATAATTGCCACGCTCTGGTAACCCAGCTTTTCCTGCGTAACTCGCACGCCGTGCGGAATTAGTTTGTCCACGGTCAGGTTTACGCGAAAAACAAAGTCGCCAAGCGCGCTCAGTCCCTGCGACGCGGATGTCGGCGCTATGGCGACGATCCGATTCTCTTCCGCCACCGGGAACGCTGCCCCGGTGAGGGTCGAGGTCGCGGGACCTAGCAGCGCAACCACGCCGTGCTCGTGGATCAGCTTGTTGTAGGCGGCAATCGCTCCATCCGCGGTGCTTTTGTTGTCCTCCAGGATAAAGCGGATACGCGGCGGCGTAATTTGCGCGTTGTTAATCTCGTCGCGCGCCAGATAAAATCCGTTCAGATACCTGACGATGTCCGGGTCGTCGGGGCCGTCGACGAAAGCGCCGGACTGCGGCATCACCAGACCGATGAGTAGCTCATCCGGAAGCGGCGACGGCGGCTCGCCCTCGGAAAGTATTGAAACCAATTCATCGCAGCCGTATAACCCGAAGATGAGTGCGGCGCCGACAGCCAATAGAAAGAGTTTATTGATAGTATTCACTCGGTTAGACCTCCCTGATTTAGTGCAGTTTGTTCACTGTTTTCCTCGTTACGGGGATGGACGACCTGCTCGCCCTTGAATGCGGGTATTGTATCCGACTTGAGGGCGTAATTCAAGCCCGTTGTAACTCCCGCTGAACGACATCGTGCGGGATGTCCGCTTCGTTCCCGGTTCCGCTTGCGCCCGATCGGAGAATGCTGTTAAACTGTTACCGTGACAGCAGCGTCTTTGGGCACAGAAGTAGCTAACACTCAACGGGACGGAGGAATCGCCATGGACCGCAACTTTAGCGTGAATTTGGCAGAGCAACCGGAGGGCGGTTATACGCTAACCAGCAATGAACTGCCCGAACTGGTGACCGAGGGAGATTCGGTGGAGGAGGCGATGGAGAATCTGGAGGACGCCTACGCCGCCGCGCTTGAACTGTATGAGGATTTGGGGCGTTCCGCCCCTGCTGGCGGGGAGAAGCCCCCCGGAAGACGCCCGCGGTTTGCAGCGTTTCCGCCCGATTCTCGGGTTGATTCCCATTCGGATGTGCCCGCGGATAACGGTCAGCTCCGGTTTGAGGCGACGTTGTGCGAGTATGAACTGAGACTGCCCGCGCGGAAGCTGAGGGCGCTGGGGTGTCAGGAACTAGCGAGGCGCGCGCACGGATCGCACCGGATATGGCGAAACCCGCTTACGGGAGGGTCGGCGGTCGTGCCGGACTACGGGAGCCGGGATTTGAGGGTAGGGACGATTCGAGCGGTGCTGCGGAATTTGGGGGTTGGATGGCGGGAGTTTGTGATGAAGTGAAATGGTATAATGGGAGCAGTCGTTAAACAGGGAGATGAATTTTCATGGCGACAAAGAAGGACAAGATTCACAAGGCGTCGCCTGCTATCGACTCAACGGCAGGACGTACAGTGGAAGCAGACGGCGAAGAGTGGGATGAATCTCAGGAGTTGCTTAATGATCCTGTCTTTATGGAAAGCCATGAGCGGGCGGAGAATGACAGGGCGAATGGTGACTCGAGGAGGTTTGCGGAAATCAGAAGAAAATAGTTGGTTCTCCGACCAATCTGGTAATGCGAGCTTAAAAGGAATGCCATACCGCTCTTTGAGCGATGGTGTCGGTCGTAACTCCTCGGCCAGAAATTTCAAAACGTTTCTAGCCCCTTCCAAGCCACCTCTAGGGAAGCATGAGTTTCTCCACAGACAGCACGAACAGATAGAATAATCTACAGCAGCGGCCGTCTGAAGGTCAATTTCGCGCCGAGCGGTCAAACGGGATTTAAGGTTTATGGTGGAGTTTTTGACGGATGGGGGCCGGATTTTCACACCGTGGTAGGTGTTGATACCCTAAGAGGCGGGAGCGACCTCGGCAATTAAAGCGTTTCGGCTCTGGATGAGAAGCGGTGATACGCGCAGAAGTTAGTCGGATGTTTTATTGAAAGTTCGGAAGATCGCGCGTAAATCGTCCCTTGTCACTCATTGTTTGAGATTGTGAATGGCATAGTTACTGATGTGTTCATCCAACTTCTGTTCAACTTCTGTTAGATGATTCGCCAGATTTGCGTGATCCGATTTCATTTGTTCGCGCAAATCGTCTATACGCTTGTCGAAGCGTGTGCCAAGATCGTCTATGCGCTTGTCGAAGCGTGTGCCAAGATCATCTATACGCTTGTCGAAACGTGTGCCAAGATCGTCGATACGCTTGCTGAGAATTGTGTTAAAAGCCACCATGACCGCAATAATAACGGCCGGGGGCAGCCAGGTTTCGATAGACATTCTTCGTCCTCCGCGTCCGGTGGTAGTTTGGACATTTGCGGCAACTTGCATCAACGCTATTATAGTCTTCTATGAAAAGGAATGCAAGTGTTTGTGGAGGATCGGTGGACTTGCTGTGGGGCGGAAGAATCGGGTAGTTGAAGGAATGGCAATTCGGATCGTATGTCGCGGCAGTTCGTTCTAGTCGCCGCATTGAAGGAAAGAAGCAATGACTGAGGAAAGGAAACGCGAACTGAGGCGGTTGCTTTCCATTTTGGATTAGACCTACTCTTCGCGTATCACGCACGCGCACATAATTGAGGATTCTGTACTACATTCATGCGCAGTTGGCTCCATTCATTCATAACGACAAGACTACCGTTGCCAGCTATTTCACTGAAAGCACCGCTACCGAAAGTCCCCGTGCGTATCCCATGTCACTCATTGTTTGAGATTATGAATGGCATAGTTACTGATGTGTTCATCCAACTTCTGTTCGACTTTTGTTAGATGATTCGCCAGATTTGCGTGATCTGTTTTCATTTGTTCGCGCAGATCGTCTATACGCTTGTCGAAACGTGTGCCAAGATCGTCGATACGCTTGCTGAGAATTGTGTTAAAAGCCACCATGACCGCAATAATAACGGCTGGGGGCAGCCAGGTTTCGATAGACATTTTTCTTCCTCCGAGTCCGATGGTAGTCTAGACATTTGCGGCAACTTGCAGCAACGCTATTATATTCTTCTATGAAAAGGAATGCAAGTGTTTGTGGAGGAACAGGGGGCTTGCTGTGGGGCGGAAGAATCGGGTAGTTGAAGGAATGGAAAGATGACTGAGGAAAGAAAGCGGGAGCTTAGGCGGTTGCTTGAGGAAGCAAGGGGGAGTTTGGAGGTATGCCAAGAGTATGGGGGACGATTCGGGCGGTGCTGTGGAAATTGGGGGTTGGCTGGAGGCAGTTTTTGAGGGGATGATATGGAATAAACGGGGCAGTCGTTCAAAAAGGAGATGGATTTTCATGGCGACAAAGAAGGACAAGCTTCACAAGGCGCCGACCGCTATCGACTCGATGGCAGGACGCAGAGGAGAGACAGACATCGAGGAGTGGGATGAAACGCAAGAGTTGCTTAATGATCCCGTCTTTATGGAAAGCCATGCGCGGGCGGAGAAGGACAGGGCAGATGGAATTTCAAGGAAGTTTGCGGTAATCAGAAGGATTTAGTTGTTTCTTCGACCAATCTCAGACACACCAGAGGATGTAGCGGAGTCGTTGTATGGGATTAAGACAACGGAAAACCTAGCACGAAAAAATGGGCAATAAAAAAGCCGAGCACAAATGGTCTCGGCAGTAAATATCAGATGGTGTCAGCTAACTTACTCCTGATGATCTATTTGTTTCCTTTTATAATATTTCTTGAATAACTCTTCAGTTTCTGGCATGTCAACCCCGGCAATAACTTGTGACATGTCATTGCCAATAGCTAACCAGTCAGATTTGAGGGCATCATAATCAGACCATTCATTGTCTGCGTTAACAAAGTCGTTACGTTGACTTAAACTTTGAGTGCCAAACAGATCGACCACACTACCAATTCCCATTATTATATTTCGTAATGAATTGGTATACTTCATGCCATCGTATACTACAGGTAATGTCATGGCCTTATCCTTTCATATGCAAGGGGTAAATATCTATTCACGTTTAAATTAAACTTTCTAGTCAATAACGCAGGTATACTTCCCCTTAAACAAAAGAACATCACATAAAGATGCATTTTTCGCCAACAACAATTATATCTTTACCGAAAAACGGTGTCAACTAGATATTCGCTGAATTGAAAATAGTGTAATTGCGCTTATTTGTCGAGTGCCAACTTCATTTTCTTCGACACTGCGCTAGTGGCTATAATCCCCTTTTCAAGACCGGAAAAATCGGGATGCATAGCCGTATTTCGTTACGCACTCGAATATGCCCAATCTCATTTTGCTAACTATGATGGTTTGGTTAGTAACACTTCTTTGCAAGTATCCGAGGCGGCACCAAAGTCGCAAGCTGGGTTGCAGGCTGTGGATCATCTTGTTTGGGTGTTGCAGAGGCTCTTTGAGCGCAGCGAAGAGCGGTTTGTGGGCTATCTATGGCGCGCCTTTCGGTTGGTACAGGACATTGACGATAGGCGGGAAACAGGGCAGGGCGTGTATTATACACAAAAAAAGCCGCTTAACGCGGCGGCTTTAAAGTGGCGAGGAGAAATAGAGAGCCAGGGATATAGCATTGCGCGAACCGCAGCCCGGCAATCACACGGCGTGGAGCCGAATTTTGTCCCTAGTAACAGCCATATTGTAGTCGTTTAGAGTTTGAATGTCAAGCAAATGTTACGCATGGCGGTATGTCATTGTTGCAATCCTTCCGAACAGCCGGATTGAAGGAAAAAAGAGATGACTGAGGAACGGAAGCAGGAACTGAGGCAGTTGCTTGAGGAAGCGATTGGGAGTTTGGAAATACGCTATGGCTATGGCGGGCTATTGTCTCTCCCTAGAGAGGTATATCAGAAGTATTTAGAGGAACGTTGGAGATACTTTGGGGTAGACTTTTTATCTTTTGCGTTTTTAATCCGTCTTGAACCTGACATTACAGATGAATCCTCAAAATCTATTCTTCTTAACTTTATAAGGGAGGAGTTAGCTCAGTTTGTTGATAATCATTCTTTGAAGGACACTATTCCAACCGCTAGCTATTTTATAAAGAGTTACCCTAAAGGAAAGTTAAAGCTGCATAACCGGCAGTTTCATCGTCTCCCTCTGAACCTCGTTTTAGAGCGTCTTCTGCAAATCACGATTGTCCGTGGAGCAGAGGAGGCAGTAGCGGTTTTTGACAGATGCAGTCGCGTCGAAGGTACACTGGGTTTCTACCAAGATGTGAATTTACTAGAGGGGATAAAGCTCGACAAGGAAGTTCAAGTCTTCCCAGGAGTGCGGCTTGTTCCGTTACCTTCTTCAGAAGTGTCGGCTGAAGTCACGCTATATTTACCAGGTTTTCCTCAAAATGCCATTTCTGATTTAAGGCCTTATTTTTTCGGAAAAACTTTACTTGTGATTGACTGTCCCGCACTCTCCATATTCCACGAGCCCGCTCCAAAGCCAATGTTTCCGCAAGGACATCCATTAGAGGACGTTCCATTTAAAATTGCGAAAAATAACCTGAAGTTTAGGAATTCCAATGAACTGGTTTCGGTTAAACAAGATATTTGCCAGGTCCTATCTTTAGTGTGTAATTCACCAGTTCATGTTACGCATGGCGGATGGTTTTTAGATGAAGAGAAATCCTTCAATCCTCATCATGAAACTATCAGTATGTTCCGGCCTCCCACTCCTATAGGGAACTTCGGATTTGGCGGTTGCAGTGAAGCGAACGAAGATCACATAGTAAACGCCAGATATCTATATTCGAAATTAGTTAAGCTAAAACCAGGCGATAGGGAAAAACTACAGATCGGCATTGGTCGTTGGATGAAGTCAAAAGCTATTGGAGGTTATGTTGATAAGGTGATTGATTTGGGTATAGCTTTTGAGGCCCTTTATTTACCTGGGATAAAGGACGAATTAACCTTTAGATTAGGGGTTCGCGCGGCCTGGTACTTGGGAAAGGACAAAGAGGATCGCGAGAACTTGCTTACAAAGTTTGGAGACATTTATAAATGCCGTTCCAATGCTGTCCATAACGGGCAAGTTGACGAAAAGGTTAAATTTGGAGGAGAAAAGATTGGTAGGTCAGAGTTTATTCACCAGGCTCAAGATTTATGTGGGAAATCCATCGTGAAGATTCTTGAAGATGGGGGATTTCCTGATTGGGACGATTTGATTTTGGGTAGCGTGGTGGAGAATGCAGAAAACTAAATTATCGGGTTGGGATTATGTAGCGTGGGAAATGTTCGATCGGTCGGAATATGTGGAAACAGGTCAGGATTAAAGGTTGGTGAAATGTCTGCCGCTCGATCAACCTCACCCTATAGCTCACATTGCGCTCCGCTGGAGCGCGATAATTGGACGTAGCATGATTCTACTGACATTTCACTCCTCTGGAGTGGGGAGTCGCGACCTGGAGCAAATCTCTATCGTCCTCGTTATTCACTCAGTTGATGTCCTACGGGTGCTAGTTGATCGTGTCCTGAAGTAAAGAAGTCCAAAAGGCTGGTGCGCATTGCACACCCTACATGCTTCAAATACGCAACGAAAGGAGTTAAACCATGATTGAGCGTAAAGCGGCGATGCTTCGGATAGTCACATGTGCAGTTGGGGGAGCGGTTTTTCTTCTGCTGTTGGTACAACTCTTCCCGTTCGGCTTGATTCATCCTGATGACGGTGCGTACGCGGAAAGTGCGCCTGTCCTTTTCATTTTTGGCGTGGGCGCATTCCTCGGGTTGCTGCCGGGAATTGCGTGGGCGATCGACCAGAAGTCGGCGCGGCGGCGGTTTCTGCTATGGTCGATCTCGGGCATCGTGGTTGGCGTCATCTTGGCGGCGGTTACGGGCCGCTTTCTACTGATGTTTGCGTTCTGGCTATCGGGGGTGTATGTCGGCGTCGTCTCGGCGTTGAAGCGGCTGGGGATGTATAAGGTCCAGGAAGACAATCAAGCGGCTGAGGGGAATGAATTGAGTGAATAAAAGGCTGGTGGGCAGGGGATCTCTATCGCGCTCGCTATCCACTCGCTTGATTCCACCCTACAGGTTGTATCGCACCCTGGTGCAAAAACGAGGCAAAAATGCTGGTGCGCATAGGATCTCTATCGCGCTCACTATTCATTCGCTTGATTGCACCCTACATCTTTCAAACGCGCAAACGGAAGGGGTTGAACGATGGTAAATCATAGAACGGCGCTGATTCGGATCGTCACGTGTATGATCGGGGGAATCGTCTTTATTCTTGTGCTTCGTAGCTTTATCCCGCTTGAAGCCGGGCCTTATGCAATCATATGGAGAGACGATGCACCTGTATGGGATCCCAATCCCCATCACGAAGCCCTTGGCTTCTCGGTTCGACCGTTCTGGGGAATCATTGGGGTCGGCGCGCTTCTCGGTTTGCTGCCCGGAATCGCGTGGGCCATCGACCAGAAGTCGGCGCGGCGGCGTTTTCTCGTGTGGTCAATAATGGGCGTGGTGATCGGGTTTATCTTGTCGATGGCGAGCTACCGGGCCGAACCGATGATTGTGTTTTCGATTGCCGGGGTGTATGTCGGAGCCGTCACGGCGTTGAACCGGCTTGGAGTGTTTGAGGCTAAGGATCGGCGGAGTGAGTAGGAAGCCATTTTCGTGGTTGGGTGGCTTGATGGGCGCGACCTGGAGGGGAACTCCTACTAGGTTGAGTCGGTTGATGGCTCCGTCGGGTGGGGCGGAGCAAGATGCTCCGCCTACGGATTGTGTGGGGGCGCGGCCGGGAGGTAGCACATACACGGGCGAGGCGGTTGATGACTTCGCCAAAGGCTGGTGGGCAGTGCCCACCCTACAAGAATAAAATGGAGGTGTTGGCAGATGAAACGCACAGTTGTGAGATTGACGCTTATACTGGTCGGGGTGATCATCGCGGCGAGCGGTAACCTGCTAAATCACGCGGATGTTGGCGGGCGAGAGGTAACAGTACTCGATGAGATTCATTGCCGCAAGATAGTGATTGAGTGGGGTGACCCGGAAGAAGCGAACATCGTGCTTGAGGTCAAAGACGGCGTGCCTTCCATTGATATCAACGGCAGTTACGGAGCCTCATTCAGTGTGAAGGCGGGCGAAAGCGCCGAGATGGTCATGCAGCACAACGATCTGGACACGGGGACAACGACAAGCGAATTGCGGCTCACAGCCGGTAAATACAGCACGGGTATCACCCATTTTGTCGAGCAGAACGAGAGCGATCAACCGAACGAGCCGTAAGGGCTAAATAGAGCCGTGAATTACGAGCGGAATCTCCCGATTCGGTAGAGATCCGCCAAAAACTTGCCTTAAAACGAAACGCACAGAAAGGGCTTCACTCATGAAGCGTCTGCTCGAAGGGTTAACATTTATTCTCATCGGTGTGGTCATAGCCGGCGGCGGAAACATGCTGAACTATGCGGATGTCGGCGCTCAAAAGGTGACAACACTCGACGAAATTCAATGCCGACAGATCATCGTCTACGAAGATATGATGTCGAAAAGCGTTTGGCTGGAGGTCAACAACGACACGCCGCACATTACCGTCTCGAATGCTACGGAACGCGTCTCATTCAGCGTGTTCGCGTTAAGCAGAACCAACCTGCAGTTGAAGTACGAGCACTCGAACACGGGAATGAAAAGAAACGAGATTCTACTCAAGTCCGGAAAAAACCACATAAGCGTCACGCAATCCATACCCGAATAAGGGGAAGGAGCGACCCAAGATTCCCGGAAAAAGGAGATTCAATTCTAACAATGACAAATATCAAAAACTCTGTATTGGCTGTTGCTATGGCGGTGTTGATAGCTGGGCTTACCGGCTGCGACCGGTTATTGAATATAATTTCCGACGGCGATATGCCCCGATTGGACGGCGAGATTCCTCAATTCGAAGGGCTGCATGGCGAGATATCTATCGGCGTCGTGTACCCTAGCCCGGTAGGGAAATTCGAGCCGGTCCGTACACGGCTTGAACACGGTTTGGAGTTGGCGCTTGAAGAAATCAATAACGCCCAGTTGGGCGACGCGAGAATCCGGCTCATCGCGGAAGAGGATAGCAACAACGTCGATGGCGCGGTTGAAGCCTTCAACAAACTGATTCACGAGGACGGTGTGCCCGCCATCATTGGACCGCTGACCTCAAGCCAGTCCGAAGCGGCGTTTCCGATTGCCCAAGAGAATCGGGTGGTAGCCTTCAGTTCTACCTCGTTCGCCACCGGTCTAAGCGCGCTCGGCGATTACATCTTCCGCGTGAGCTTGACCTCGGACGCGCTAATTCCTCATCTCGTCGAAGTGACGCATACGAAACTCGGCTACCAGCGCGCGGCGATCATCACCGACGAAACCGACTTGGTCTCGCAGTCCGGCGACCGGGCGTTTCGTGACGCGCTAAGCGAGAACGGCGTGACGATAGTGAGCAGGGAAGGCTGGCGGCCCGGCGAAACCGACCTTGCGGCGCATCTGACTCGAATTAAGGAATCGGATCCCCAAGTCGTCTTTATCGCAACGGTGCCGAACGACATGCCCGAAATCATGATCATGGGGCGCGAACTTGGACTCCCCTTCTCTGTCCCCTATATTGTCGCGCAAGTGAGCAACGACGAAGTTCATGCCGCCAGCGGCGCTGCCGAAGGTCTGTTCTCCACCTCAAATTGGATGAGCACGACCTCTACACCTATGAATCAAGCCTTTAACCGGAATTATCACGCGAAATTCGGGCGCGAGCCGAACACGTGGGCGGCTCAATCCTACACGACGCTCTATATCTTGGCCGAAGCGATTGCGAATGCCCGAACAGCCGATTCGGAATCGATCCGAAACGCGTTGGCGGATATCAGGGATTTGGATACCGTGCTGGGATCGTTCTCTTTTGACGCGGTTGGGGATGCACTCTACGACCCGACGATAATCGTTGTGGAGAACGGTGAACTTAAGAGGTTGGAGTAGGTATGCCAATACGTCGCCAGTCGGGAGCCCGATAGCAATTTATTTGCCGAGATTCGACCGTCAATCACCCTCGGCGGCAACTTGGGGCGGGAGAAAGGATGTTTTGCATTGATGAAGGGGATGTTAAACGAGGTAGTTGCCACCGAAACTGCGGTTGTCGCCTAACGTCGATGGCTGAAGCAACAGTCGCCATAATGTAGTGCGGTTTGTAAACCGTCCGCGTCATTTCATCGCAGATCTGCCCTTTCCGTGTACACGATGTGTTTTTGATAAATCTGACCATGCGAACCGAATCTCAATCGTATGAAAAGCCCTCTAAGTATCATCTCACAAGTAACATAACCTGAATGGTTGCGAATACTGATTGGCGCAATGGCCTTTACGTGTGCGATAATATGAGGCGGGAGACGAATGCAAACCTTTGTGGTCCATTTAGCGTTGACATAAACAATCAAGAATGAGCATAATTGTGCGATTTCAACCGTTTTGATAAGATGAATCTTTCCCGCAGGTGGTCGTCGAACAGAAGCAACCTGGCGGGACACCTACAGGTAGAGCGAGAATGAAATGAAGACAACCGGACAACGAACCATAGAATATAAGAAACCACCTATCGATGAAATTGCTAAGAATCCACCCTCGGAAATTCAATGGCTTCAGATGTCGGAGCGTTTTGATATCATATCCCGGCGGGAAGACAACTGGGATGGGTATGAATCTGGAAAGCCAAAAAAAAGAAGCCTAGACCATTCGAGGAAGTTCATGGATGAATTCCTTGACGTTGTCATTTCCGAAGGGTATTCGTGGCTACCGCCATTAATTTCTAGCGACGAAGACGGGCATATTACCGTAGAATGGTACGCGGAAGAAAGACAACTGCACTTCCAGATCGAAGAAGATGATGTGTTGTACATTCAAGCATGGGGGCCAAACATTGATACCGAAATGCACGTAGACACGCTGTATCCTAAGGACTATCTCACGCTTTGGGCATGGTTACTGTATGGATAGAGATGACATTGTTCGAGATGACGAGGAACTCTACCGTAGCGTACGAGGTAGATTAGAAGATGAAGAGTATATGTACAACCAAGGGAAACTCAGAATCCTCCCTAAGGCCTTTCGAGACAGGCACCGAAAACCGTCTGTTGATAGAGCAATATTGCGGGAACATCCCTCACTTTCTCGATTGAATGAAATGGACGGCATCGTTAGTCTGATAGCTGGCGAGATTCGTGCGTTGAAAGCAGTGGAGACAAAAACTGATGACAACGAAGTTCCACACGCGGTTGATGTAGTCTATGACCCCAAACAGGAAAATCGCGCGCACTCACAGATAATTGTAACTCCTGAATACTTTGGCTCGAAGAATAAACAGAAACTTGCATTTCGCTTGCTAAGAATCGCACTCGCCGAACTTGCCACTCAGAAAGGAAGATGGACCCTTCAGCCAAAGCTAGATTAACATTTCTACCCTTCTGGGCGCCTGCCACTCTCTTTTATTCACGATCCTGATCCGCACCCACATCAAATCCGTCGACACATTCGACAGCTGCGCTATAGTCAATCCCACGATCCGACATCAAATAAAAGTTGTGTCGGAGATTCCCGTAAACTTAGACACGCCATTCGCTTCCGAACCCGCCTCTCGACCATTACTTTCCAATTCGAC
This sequence comes from Candidatus Poribacteria bacterium, assembly GCA_028820655.1. GTDB lineage: Bacteria > Poribacteria > WGA-4E > WGA-4E > JAJDTR01 > JAJDTR01. Next base: position 55,941 of record JAPPIK010000020.1, read on the forward strand.
GGAAACTTTCCTCCTCCGTATTAGCCATCCGGGCGCTCTTGACGATTCTGCCTCGCACCGTTGTCCACACACTTGATTGTTACCTATATTGCTATCGCGAATCTCAAAACCGCGGGCGACGCTTCAGGGCGCCCCAGGTTGTCGTCAGCTTGCCGCGGAGTCTGACCGTAAGCGATCCGCCAGGGAACAAGGTGTAGCCGTTGCCGGATGAATCCCGATATAGGGGTGCGTCTGGTCCCTCCTCAAACTTCCAGAGCGCTATCGTCTTCCCATCCGCGCGAAACTTTCGTTCCGGTTGGATTCGATTCCCCCTCTCCGTGCCGTAACGAAATCCCTTGGACACGCGAATTTCGTCGACATAGCCCCGCATGGATTCGTAAAGGCGCCCCCACTCAGAGCCTTCGGCGAATTCCACGACCGGGGTGCCGCCGATAAAGAACGGCGCGGGCGTGCGGCCCACCGGTTCCAGCGGACCGGCCTGCGAGACGAGGCCGTGCTCGAAATAGTGATAGGCGTGCGCTTCGTCGTTGTTCTCCACAAGCTGCTGTGCGACGTGCACCCAGCGGGAGTGCGGATAGAATTCGGTCGGAATCGATTCTCCCCTCGTATCCCACGTCCAGCCGAGAGTATCGGGTTGCACCCCGATTCCGAAATTGAGCCAGGTGCTGCCTTCCGGCAGTATGACGCCGCGTTGGGGGAGGTGCAACCCGCTGATGGAAACGTAATAGCTCCCGGGTTTGGCAAAGATTATCCACTGTCCCACGCTTGAAAGCTCATGATCCCCATCCCCGGGCTTGCCGGTCAAGTAGATCCACGCCTCGATGGTGATACCGTCTCCCTCCACATCGTCAAACACGCCGGGGTAATCGGCATAGACGTAACCGCCGGGCTGCAGTTTCAGCACGTCCGCGGGCACCTCTTCGGGCTGCGCGAACCCGTGGGGCAAGGCAAAAGCCCAGACTGTCAAGGTCAGAATAGTCAAGGGTGAATCCGGTTTGAGTCTGACGGCGCCCGCCGATTGGATAATTTGCGATGCTTTTTCTCTCATCTCCACACCTCCTATTTTTTTGTAGCGCGCCCCGTTGTAAAACTTCATACGTGGTGCGTCTGCGGAGGTGTGGTTGCGAGCGCCGTAGAGCGGAATGAACGGGGTAGTGGGACCCCTAACCGGACTGGGTTGAGCCCCATTTCGCCTTTCCGTTAACTCTCCCCCTCATTCTTTTTGCAATATTTTTTTGACAACGTAACACACGTATAGTATAATACCACAAATAAGCTACACATACGTTAACCAACAGGGCCGAAATCCGGGGTGACAGGAGGTGTGGTGTTATGCGATTGCTTTCTCTTGTTTTCGTGATTCTGCTCGGAATCGTTGCCGGGGGATGGTTCTCCCATTGGTTCGCGCTGAGTTACATGTAAATCGGGGGATAATCGTATGATGAATGCAACGGGTGTTAGGAACCAAACCGGCGTCGGCGGGGTGCTCACTATAGACAGCCGATGCGCTGAACCGGGCGCCTTGGTTCGACAAATGCTCGGTAAATCAACCCTAATTCGAAAGGAGATACCAAGATGACAAAGTACGACATTGAGATGTACCAACACGGGGAACGCACCAGGATTGTCCCCTGTTGGGCGAATTCCATCCCCGCCGCCAAGAACTATGCCACACGGTGGGCGCTCCGTGTCTGCAAAGTGCCGCTGAACAAGCGCCGCCACTGGACGCCGCTGCAGAACGCCGTGCACGAGGTCATCGGGTATACCAGGGATTTCGTGAACTGCGAGATTGTGTTGAAAAAGGCGAAACGAAGACTGCGAAATAGTGCCTAGCGGCGATTGGCGCGCCAGATATTGAGCGAGAAACAGCATCTGGTGAATAAAAGATGTGTTAGAAAGGCCGGGTTTCTACTAGGGAACTCGGCTTTTTTATGCAATTTAACTCAAGGTACAGCGCTGGACAGTTGGGTTTCACTCAGTTTTTCGGTACATGAGGCAGTACGAGAATACCGCGTACCTTTGACAATTACATTTTCTACAGAAGGACCGTTCAACCCAACCTACGGACCTTCCACACTGAGTTAGCGCCTCTTGCCCCGTATCCGATGAGTTGGAATTCGTGACCGGGAGAGGATCTCTATCGCAGTCATTATCCATTCCTTTGATCTCCTACAGATGCGCAGAAACGCTATGGTGGGTAGGGGAGTCCTATCGTGCGGGATTTACTATCGCCCTCACTATTCGTTCGGTTGATTCTATTCAGTCGCTTGATGGATTTACTATCGCGGTCGTTATTCACTCACTTGATTGCACGCTACGTACTCCGAATCAGAATGTAACGCACTTGACGTAGTAGGCGGTTCCCACCTCGTGGTTATTCCTGTCGTCTCATCAATCGCTCAAGACTACGCCAATCGAAAAAGCTCATCATTCGTCTACTTCCCTCCGACCCATTTACCCTCGGTACTGCATTCTTTGAACCTACCCCCAAATTTATCACGAATCTTCGATTCCAAAGCAGTTAGTTTGAACTTACACGCGTTCAGTGCGGCGACGTGTGGAGAATCGAATGGGTCTATTATTCTTTTGAGAATTTTTAGATTGACAACTTTACATGTGTATAGTATATTTTACGGAGAATTGGCACCCTTAAGATCGATATGCGGTGCATTGGGCGTCTGAAATTGGGAGGCAAGTCGGCACTCGAGGTGTCTTCGGTATTCTTTAGAATATACGTGACGAGGTGAAAAATCATGAGCACGCCGCTACCGAATAACATTGCATTGAGCGCGCGTCAGAAGGAATCGAAACCGCTTAAATTCGACTCCGGCGAGGTTCTGATCGCCGCCGGTGTCACACGGGGCAACAACCTGCCGGAAACGATTGTACTCCAGATGCGGTTTGGGGATGAGTCGGGTGCGATGACGGAATGGCGAGATACGGATGTCGTCTTAAGCGAGGAGAACGGCTGGCAGGATACATTCTCCGCGTCGCCGTTTGTGGAGTTCAAGGTTGTGGCATCCGCGACCGGCGCAACAGTCCATACGTCGCTGATTACACAGTCGGTGACGCTGTGAAAGAGACAGAGGCAAGAGAATCTGCTAGTGCACTCCCTATTCAGTCGCTTGATGGTTAGTGGTCAGTGGCCAGTAACAAGAGAACGGTTGTGCGATGAAGTATTCTTTTCAAGTGAAAACGAAGTTTCGCACGACTGGACAGATGAAGCGGAGTATCCATAGAAAAACTCTGCTTCGCGTTCATCGCGGGGAGATGATATCATGGGGATTAGTCGCTCACGCCTACGAGGCGCCAAGTTGCCCGGCCTGATCACCGAGGAAGTTGCCATTGCTGGCGCGGACACGGAGCCGCGGATGTTGAGTGCGCTCCGAGCGCGGCAGGCGGCGCGTTATGCGGTGGATGTCGTGGACGCGCGGGCAGGTTTGCCTACCGCCGACGGCGGGGGCGAGGACGACGGAAAGGTTGCCATCCGGAACGACGGTCTCTACACAGTCGAGGTGACGCGGCACCATGGGACGGATCCGACGGGCGCTTGGGGGGCGTACGGCGAATCAAGTTACCGAGGATCGCACCCGCGGTACGATGTACCGGCATCGCCGCAAGCCGGGCAGACCTACTACAACACGTCGGAACGGACGTGGTACCGGGGCGCTTCGGCGGAAGGTTCCCGCGTGCGGTGGATTCACACCACGGATCCGGTAAGGTGGATTGGGCATTTCGATTCTCGGGACGAAGCACTGGCTCATGCCGGCGGGGACGGACTGGCGTACACGGGATCGGGGGTCGAGGCGCTCTCGTCGTTCGCGGCGGGGAGTGGCACCTATACCGGGCGCAGGTGGGTGAGGCGTTCCGATCATGAGAGAGAACGCGAGTTGATTTATGAGACTCGGGATTTCAATGACTATCACCAAAAGGCGCAATTGATAAACCTCCGGCGGTCGATGACGGGCGAGAGAAATGCGTTTTTCCTTTTTCACTACTTCAATCTTCCGGAAACAATCACGACGGAGCGTACATTCGTCGCGTCGACGGGGGAGCACGGGGCATCGACGGTGCACGTCGCCGCGGACAATTCGCGCGTGTCGTTCACCGTGGGTGACGGTTTTCCGAGCGCAACCTCAAGATATGACGGCTTAAAAATCATCATTGAGGGATTGTCGAGCGGCGCGTACCGCATCGCGCGGGAAACGGGGGCCACGCCTCAGGACATTACCTACGACTCCGCATCCGGGACTATCTCGTTTCCGCTTCGAATTCAGCAGACCGGCGGGACGTTCACGGTTGGCGAAACGGTGCGCCTCACTTTGACATACCCGTTTTCGCACTCGGGCTTTTCCGATCCGATACCGGTTGAGGAGTGGTTGGCGCTGCCGCGTTCTTTGGGGACTGCGGGAGATACGAGCGCCAGAAATCTCGACCAGAAGATTTTCGTGGTTATATCGAGATTGTCCGAAGCCGGCTTGAATAGTTGGGGGCACGCGCGGATGGCGTTGGGACGTGTGACGGATTCGCAGATGGTTACGACATTTTCGCATACGCTTGAGGTGGTGGGGGGCACAAGTTCGCTCGGGCTCAGAATCTATCTTTACCGAGGAGCATAAAAACAGGGATTAGTGGAGAGTGATTAGTGGTTAGTAAAAACCAGAAAGAAGTGCAAGTAGAGGAGAATTCATGGGCATTAGTCGAGCGCGACTTGGCGGCGCCAAGTTGCCGAGTCTGATTACCGAGGAAGCCGCTTTGGCAGGCACAGACACCAAGCGGCGTATGTTCAGCGCGCTCCGGGCGCGGCAGGCGGCGCGTTATGCGGTGGATGTCGTGGACGCGCGGGCGGGCTTGCCCGCAGCCGACAGCACGGGCGGGGACGACGGGAAGGTCGCCATCCGGAACGACGGGCTCTATACAATCGAGGTGACACCGCACTACGGCACCAATCCGACCGGCTCTTGGGGGACATACGACAACACCGGTTTTCGAGGATCGCACTCGCGGTACGATGTTCCTGCATCGCCGCAAGCCGGGCAAACCTACTACAACACCTCGGATCGGACGTGGTACCGGGGCGCCGCGGCGGAAGGTTCTCGCGTGCGGTGGATTCACGCAGCGGATCCGGAGAACTGGATCGGACATTTCGATTCTCGGGACGCGGCGCTGGCTCATGCCGGCGGCGACGGACCGGCGTACACGGGATCGGAGGTCGAAACGCTGTCGTCGTTCGCGGCGGGGAGTGACGCCTATACGGAGCGCAGGTGGGTCAGACGCTCGGATCATGAGAGAGAACGCGAGTTGATCTACGAGAATCTGGACTTTAACGACTACCTTCGACAGGCGCGTCTGCTGGACCTCCGGCGGTCAATGTCGGGCGAGCGGAATGCGTTTTTCACCTTTCACTACTTTAATCTTCCCGAGACCGTTACGGCGGAGCGTGCGTTCGTGTCGGCAACGGCGGATCACAGCGCGTCAACCGCCCATGTCAACGGGGATAACACGAGCGTGTCGTTTGCCGTCGGAGATGAGTTCCCGGATGATGTTGTGGCTTATGACGGCAAGAGACTCGTCATCGAAGGGTTGTCGAGCGGCGCGCACCGCATCGTGCGGCAAGATGGCACCACGGCATACGACGCGACGGCAGGAATAGTCACATTGCCGGTAGCATCACAGGAAGCGGGCGGAAACTTTACGGCTGGGGAGACGGTTCGCATCACGTTGACAAACCCGTTTTCGCACTCGGCATTCTCGCAGCCGATACCGGTGGAGGAGTGGCTGGCGCTGCCGCGGTCTTGGGGTACCGCGGGAGACACGAACGCAAGGAATCTGGATCAGAAGATTTATGTGGTCATCTCGCGGTTGTCGAATACGGAATTGAGCGAGTGGAGTCATGCGCGCATGGCGTTGGGGCGTGTGACGGACTCGCAGATGGTCACGACATTTTCGCATGCACTGGAAGTGTCGGGTGGCACTACAAAGTTGGGAGTACGGGTTTATCTGCAGCGCGGGGCATGAATCGGCGTCCATAATCCGGAATTACGAAGGGGGTGGTGCCCAAGGGTGGCTGCACGTGCGGAAGGAGAGCGATGGTCGTCAATGTGCAAAGGACGATGCCAAGAGCGCCGATTTCCCACTTGCGAATCCCTGCGTCACGCGTTTCGTATCATGCGTGCATGCCGTTGCCAAATCCCCACAATACCAGCTTGCTTATGTACATAAAGCGAATTCTCTGTTAGACTGTCTACAATCGGATCCACGCAACCCAAGCCATCGCGTCCGCCGCAACGTGTCATGTTCCGCGTCGCATCCCCTTCGCGAGGAGGAATCCAATGAAACTGCTCTTAGTGCTTATCTGTCTCATCGTTCCTGTTTCAGGATGCTCCAGCACGTACGACTACATCGTTTATCGCGACGTACCGGACTCCCCTTCATTCGTAGTCCTCCCGGCAAATTCCTACATGTCCGAAGCAACCTTCGCTATCGCAGTCGAGAAGGCGCTGATTAGCTGCTGGGTTAAAGTCGTAAGGCGCCCCGGCACCAAGCAGGTTACAACCGAGCAGGCTGCGGCAACCCTAAAGAAGGGTCAATTGCGCGATTCAAACGCGGCCGCCGCCGCGGTACAGGGTACGGATGTCAAACGAGTGGAGCATTTTCGAGAGTACGAGGACATTAGTGCCGACTACCTGGTAGAGACGTATGCCGACGAAAAGCAGGTCAGGATCTCAAACAAGGAGACGGATGAGATTCTGGCGGTGTTCTACCTTCCTGAACCGGCCCATAGATTTACCGTATATCACACGCTGAAAAACATGGGCGTTCAAGTGCATGGCCCCGAGCCAACTAAATCAGAGACGTTTTTTGACAAACGAACACCTGAAGCCAAGCACATTTCAATCACACCATCTTTTTGAATTGCTAATTCCTAAGACCGATATCTCCCTCGATCTTTGGAAGGGGAGACGGTGCGCATAACGTAGACAAACCCGTTTTCCCACTCGGCATTTTCGCAGCCCATAACAGTCGAGGAGTCGCTGACATTCCCGCAAGGAATATGGAAACCACAACGTACCAAGGTAAGCTCTACTGCGAGCCTAGACGACCTCTTAACCGGTCCTATTGGCGACACCAAGTTTCTGAGTTTGTCTGAAATCTTGAGCATGAACGTCCCATTCTCGCAATCGCCGCCACTGCGAACGCTATGAAATTGGACGTTAATCTCGAACCTGTATTCTCGCCGCCCTTCATGGTCCCTCCTCTTTAAGAACTGTAATATATAACTTGCCTTCCGCATTATCGAGCACCTAAAAGTTTGATTTCTCATGTGGCCGTGTCGCGCACCATTATTGACAGAAATGAGCCCGTTTGAAAAGTACATTTGTAGGGTGCGCACTGCGCACCAGCATTTAAAAGCCCCAGAGGGGATCAAGCGAATGGATAGTGAGTGCGATAGAGATCTTGAAGGTGTGTAGAAATGCCAGAACCCCGTGCACCTAAGCCCCAGAGGGGCAACAGGTACATAGCAGACAACAATAAAAGCACGAAAAACCTTCCTACGAATGAACAAAATGGCTCTGCTACCGATTATTCAAACAGGCTCTAAAGCTGATGATGGAAGGGAAAAACGGTCAATCAATCGGACTCGGGGTAGTATCTCGGTGATTTTTGGTCGTTCGAGGAGATACGCCCAAGATCTAGTATGTGAGAATTTGAGATTACACAAGTCTATTATGCGGATGATAAGTATAACTTTAGTCGGTGTTGTGTTGAGGATTCATGAGCGCCTCTATGTCTTCTTCGGCACACACCACTGAATGACACAGGCACATTCATGATGATCCAACTCCGGAAGCGACGGACATGCGCCATCATTGCTATCGTTGTGCTGGGAGCCGCGGTCGGCGCTTTTCTGCATTGGCGCACACGCCAACCCCCGCCCCCGACGACCGTCTATGTCATGCCGGAGCCGAACCCCGACCGCGCCAAAATCCTCGATGACATGACGCGCGCCAGCAAGCATACCTTCCGCCGCCCCAAGCCGGAACAGAACGCGACACCCCCGTCAAACGGCGAGGCACACACCCAATCCGACATCCTGTCATTAACTGATGCGCAGACATTGGAAGAGGATGAACACTTCGAAATGTTCCCGGAGCGCGAGACGGAAAAGCCCGCAGCGGTATCGCCCTTCGGTTTCGGTCCCTATCCGGAAGTCCCCGCCGATTATCCCGAAGATGTCATTTGGCAGAACGACCTTGGACTTGACGGCGGCAACTCAAAGATGGCGGAACTCATGGATAGAGTCCTTATCAAGCTTTGGAAGCGAGGACACCGAGTCACATCCGTATCGGGGGACGCTTATCGGATGTACCCGGCTTACCCCAACACCGCTTATGTGGAGTGGGCCTATCACGAAGACGAAAACGGGGTTCGACACCGGTATGCCGGCCGCGTCACAGGAGGTCCCGGTGTAACTCGAAGTCACGTCATCCAACTGCACGACGGGATTGTTCCCGACGGCATCAGCATACTCGATCACCGGGCTGACGCTATCGACCCGTACGAGTTTCTCGATCTACAACGATGAATGCGAGACTTCGTTGGGAGCCGCTCTCCGCAGAACAGAATGTCGTGTCCGATCGTGTTCAACCGGTAAGTTCAACGAATGTGTTGCAATTTGGAAGTGAAAGGAGCAATAACGAACCATGAATGAACAACCCACGAGCCTAAAGAAGATTATCCTAACCGCCATTGTAACCGGCATCGTAATGGGCGTTGTACAGATCATTTTCCAGCAATACACCGAGAATTCATACGCTAGGTTCGGCACTGTTGTATGCAAAACTCTCTGGATAGAAACGGACGACGGCCAAACCCAAATGCTGTTATCGGTGGATGACGACGGAGGTTTTTTGACAGTCAGCGGAAAAGGAAAGGAATATACCGACTATCGGAGAACCGTTGGACTATCCATTAGTGAGACCGGCGGCGAGATAATTTTGAATGGGACCTCAGGTATGGTTATCATAAAGGCAGAGGACGGCATCCACGTTCTCGGCGAAGAGGGCGAGATTATCGGATCCCTGCCGAATCACCCTCACGATGAAGGGCATGATTCTCATTAGGTGCGCTTATTGACTCGAAAGGAGTTCCCGCGGTAGAAATCGCATTGAATGTTCCCATGACCCGATCTCCTTCGTAGGGGCGCGGTTCCCGCGCCCAATCCGCCTCCCACCTATTGAACGACCTACTGACCATGACAACGTAGGACCGGATACCCCAGGCGAATGTGTCAATCAGTACACTGGTCCGCATCTATGGCGCTTAGCGATGTCTTCGCATTTCGCCTTCAATATCGTCCAGTTCACTGACGACGTTGCTTAGTTCGTCGGCGATTTTGTAGAACACGCTATCCACACTATACCTACCCATTTTACTATTGATGGATTCCAGATGACCGTTGAGCTTACGGAGTTCGTGGGCAACGTCCGCAGAATCTGCAGTGACGTGGAACGGCGAATTCATACTAAGGAGCAAGCCGATGAGGATACCAAGAACCGCGTAGATGAGTTTGTCTCTCTTAGAGTAACGCGGTGTGTCGCTTGCAATAGCCATATTGTGTTCCATAACGGGTCTCCTTTTTCGTACCGAGGTTGGGGTTGGTGTTCTAGTTGAGCGGGGAACGGTTGCATCAGAGTAAGGACTACTTAATTGCATTTGCCAAGCGGGGAAAGTCTGATCAAACGGGCGCTCTGCGCCGCGCGATTGAACTAGCGCGGACCCAGTTTTCGAAACGACATGACTTTTTGAATCAGTCAAATCTGAAAGTGATTGAGACGACGCCCGCGGAAGAAGCCGGATTGCAGGTAGTTGACTATTTCACGTGGTCTCTTCAGCGACTATACGAGCGTGGGGAGGAACGATCTGTACGGTACCTATGGAACGCTTTTCGGTTCGTCCAGGATATTCACGACAGACGGAAGGCAGGTTAGGGTGAATATTACACGCAAAAGACACCGCTTAACGCGGCTGTTTTGAAGGGAAGATTGGAATAAAAAGAGCCAAGGAAATAGGATTGAACGAACCTCAGCCCGACAATCACACGGCATGCAGCCGAATTCTGTCCCCAGCATTACTGCAAGTATATCGAAATGTAAAACACATGTCAAGTCTATGTCAAGGATATATACGTTATAGGCCTTTCTCCCTTACCACTCCTCTCCTCCTAAACCTCCCAACAATTAAACCTCGTCTTTGCCGGTAAGACGCCCTAAAGTCCACAAAAGCAGGCTAGCCCCACACGCTCATCTCGCATGCGCGCCGCCATGCCAAGCCCGTCAGCGGCAGTCTTCGAAAACGATCAACAGACTCTCGCTGACGGGCTTTTTTGCGCCCAACCCCACCCCGCCTATGCCCGCATTACCCTCCCCTTAACCTAATGTTTTGCGAAATTTTTATATTGATAACTTAACATGTGTATAGTATACTTCCGCCAGAATCACTTCACATCTGTATAGGTCTGCAACGATTCGCATTCGCTGGCTTATATGTAGAAACATTCCATAACAAGCATTTTTAGAGACGAACCCCATTAGTGGTAGGCTACAGATTCGGGACGGTGTCCCGTGTTCAATGCTACACATCGGAGAAACCGAGTTTTGAGGATAAAACCGGGTTTCGGAAGACGTGATGGAGCTGATTATGCGCTGTTTTGTAGGTGTGCTGCTGTTGGGAATATGTGTTGGCGTTGGTGCGCACAACACGCCGAAGATTCGGAACGGTACCGAGTTTCACGCCCCGTTTACGGATTCGCACGAGAACATGCGCGCAGGCTGGCCTGAGGGCCACTGGCACTATATGGAGGGCGGCGCGGGAGCTTGGGACCGGTGCGTTGCGGCTTCGTACAAGGAATCGACAGACAGGTACGATTTCGCGCTGATGCGGGTGAAGTGCCGCGAAAGAGGCGGGTCGACCGATTCCGATGCGAATGCGCCGCCAACAATCCATCCAGAAATGCCGCATGACGACATGCATCGCGAAACGGAGAGTTCAGGAATTAACTGCGATTCGATGGAAGCGCTTACGTTTAGTTACCATCACACATTTCCGGCAGGCGTGTCGACCCAGCATATCCCGCTTGACATTCTTGACGTCAACCAATCCGGCGCCCCTATCAGTACGGTTCCGGGCGTGTTTGACCGGCTCGGCGATTCGGCCGCGTCGCTGATCGCCAGCCGCGGTGTTAGCGGTTGGACGTATGTGACCCGCCCCGATACACCGGCGCACGACGCCATCGGGAAGAGTATCGGTTTCGTGGCTGTGATGCACGAGGAAGTTACGGTGGAGATAACGGGAACTTTCGGCGGCTGGACAGGCAGTTCTCCCACCGCGTACCAGATACTGTACCTTCGACCGGGCGGATTGACGCTGCTTGGCGTGCCGCTGCGGTCTGCATCGCTGCAAACGGTTGGCGATTTCTTCACATTATTCTCCAATGTGGAGTCGGTCATGGGTATCGATCCGGATTTGGAGATCGATACAACGGACACGCCGATTCGGGTCGAGGATGATTGGTTTGTCGAGTTGGATGAGGACACCGTGATAGAAGGTCACACGTCGTATCTGATCCGGTCGGATGGAGCGGCGCAGCGGGCGTTGTGGGGCGTGCCGTGGGCGTATGAACTGAGCAGTGCGGCGCCTGGAGCGCGTCGGGCTGGTGACAAGAAAACGGCAACAACTTGGGGCGCGATAAAGTCGCTATAAGGAACGCGATAGGGATCCGGTGGGTTCCCTTCCGATGTTGCGGAAACGATAACACGGAGGAGTAATGACGACAAGCGGTTTGGAGCGTTGGTTTTCTGACTTGATGGGCGAATTCCTGTTGGTCATTATTTTTTCCGTCGGATTGCCTTTGATGTACAAATTGGCGAATTCGCTCAAGGATCTTAAACTTAGCGTGGACAGATTAAAAGAGAGCCTAGATAAGACCGGCAACAATATCGACAAGATTAAATCTCAAGTTGACGACATTGAGGACGGCATATTGGAAGTGGAATCCAACCAGAAGTTGCACGATGAAAAAACGGAGCACGGTTTCCAGCGTCTGCGGGATGTCGTCGTGAAATTCCGAAACGGTAATAACCATTGACGCCTAAGTTTAAGCCGTCCGAGTGCATTCTTTGTCAGAATGCGCTCTCAACTCTCACCCTCGCCGCCACGGAAATCAATCGAACGGACAGTGAGGTGGATAGAGATCCCAATACTAAGAAATCAATTCATAATTACGCATTACGCATTACGCCATTATTGCTATGGTCAAGTATGACGTGGAGATGTATCAGAGCGGGGAGCGCACGCGGCTAACGCAGTGTTGGTCGGATACGGCCCGAGCGGCGAAGAATTATGCCACCCGCTGGGCGTGTCGTGTATGCAAGCTGCCATTGAATCAGCGCTATCGTTGGACGCCTTTGCGGAACGCGGCGCGCGAAGTGATTGGGTATAGCAGGGATTTTGTGAACTGCGAGATCGTATTGAAAAAGGCGGGGAGAAGGCTGTGAAACAGTGACCAGTGATTAGTGGAGAGTAAATAGGCTAGGGGGCAGAGGAACTCTATCGGAATCGATAATCACTCGATTGATCGCTCGCAGTCCACTCGCATGATTCCCTGCTACAGACATACGGAATGAGAATAGGCTGGTGCGCAAATGATCGCACCTTACAGGAGGAGTGATGATGCGTAGGCAGACTGATGAACAGGATTCGACGGTGGCGTTGTGGGGCAACTATCTACTGTGCGGGCTAATTCTCGGCTTGCTGTTTGTGACGGATTGGTTTTTCAGCAACGATCTATTGTCCGAGACACTGGTTGGTCTCTTAGTCGGAGTGCCGCTCGGGTGGATTGGTGCGATGAACGGGTATTTCTTCCCATCGGCTCGAAATGCAAACGGGCAGGCAAAGGCAACGGTAGAAAAAAATACTGCGAAGGATAGCGGGTAGGCGGTAGTCCCCTTTCCATCGGGGCAGTGGGAAGTAATAAGCATTCATACTCGCAATCCAGACGATTTTTCAGTCCCTTTTTCGTCGGGGTAGACATAGGCGCATATTAGCATAATTGCAATGGTTATGCAACAGAGATTGACATGTTAAAGGATGCACTGACTAGCGAAATGTGATGAGGGGAAATCGGGCTTTTTATGACTCTCAATGGAAATCGGCAACAAAGGAATCCGACAAGAAGGATGGCGTCGATAAGGCGATATAAGGACGGCAGGGTAGCCATTATCGGGAATTATTCCAATGGAAGTCCGTTCGTCCGCCGGATGTGGGTACGCGGCGAAAACCCCAATCTTTCAACCGAGTTGGATGTCGTCAATGGTGATGTGCCATTTCCCAAGCTGGAACGGTTTCGCCGTTTCGCCAAAAATCGGTACAAGGGCGTAGACGATTGATGAGAGCGTTCGTGTTTCTGCTCATTTGCCTAACTGCATGTTCGTCGGGGGAGCGGAATGTCCTCATTTCCTACGAGTGCATCGATGAGTTGCCCGATTACGTACGGGGCACATACGTGTTGGCTAATTTGGTAATCACCGACACGAAGACAGACGTCACGACGGAACTTCGCCCGCGCGCCGTCACGGGTAAGCTACAGCTCGGGGAAGACAACAGTTTCCGCATGAAACTGAGAGAGGGAAAGCTGGTCAACAATCTTGTAGGGTACTTCGATGTCAACGACCATATGTTACTGGTATATACGGACCGGGACAGCGACGACATCGTTACCGTGTTGCACTACCGTTATTCGCACAAGCGCATAACATTTACGTCGTACAACGGAATTAGCAAGCGCCGCTTTATTAGTTACTGGAATCAAATTTCGACCTTAACATCAGGTGATTGAAATGAAAACTAGGCATTGGTCCTATATCGCGCTGTGTGTCCTTCTTTGTGTCGTCGGCGTCATTGTGCTCTCGGGGAGCGCGCCGGACGACCCGGTGGTCAGTGACCAGTTGCCAGTGACCGGTGAAGAACCTTCGGATTACGATGTACCGTTGCCCGACAAAAGCTACTTTCGCATCGAACATCGCGGCGACGTGCATGAACCGAATCGCTGGCTTGTGAAGTTTCAGGTGCCACCGCCCGATTGGCCCGGCGCGGTTCAGGCGACGATGCACACCATGTTGGTGTTGCGGGGCGTGGATGTGCCGACAAGCCTGGTGGACTGGGATAAACCTTACTGGCAGGTGAATAGGCAGCGTACCCGGAACGCCGCTGCGGAGTCGTTCGTTTGGGAGATTCTGTCGAGGACCGAGATGTTGTGGGCGGAGAATCCGGAGGAGACGGAAGATGGGACGGCGGCTCTGGTCGATGTGAATTACAAGCGGGGGGATGCGACCGTGAGTATGGCTGACGCCATGGTCGAGATGGGTCACGCGAAGCCGGCGACGGATGGCGGCGCGTATGATTGGGGGAAGCCTTAGAACGTAATGCGTAAAACGTAATACGTAAACACAGGATAAATTATTCGATTACGCAATACGTATTACGCATTATGTCGGCAAATGATTGATGGTCGTGATGGTTCACGGGTGCATTTTGGGCAGGAGGAATGAGTATTTACAAGAAGGTTTCCACTTTAAACTGCCCGGAATGCGGCATCGAGTTTCAGACGGCGAACCGACGACAGAAGTATTGCACCGCGGAGTGCAGAAAGGCGCGGAACAAGCGTGCCTACAAACAGTCGTATTCGCGCGAGCGCATAAAAAGGAGCGTCGTCAGAGAAGCGGCGTGCGAGAGTTGCAATCGACAATTCAGCTATGTGTTGTACGAACAGAGCAAGCCGCGCCGATTCTGTTCGAGAACGTGCCACTATGCGCAGAGGAATCTCGAGCGTTCGTGTCAGCCGCGCTGCGTGCCGAATGGAAGGCTCTCAAGAGCGGACCTGGCGGTGATAGAGTTGATTTGGCACGCATACGATTTCTCGCCGCTGGGCGTGTTTTTAGGAAAACGGAATGTCGTGGAGATATTCAAGTGCATCACGTCCAAGGCGATGTTCTATGAGTGGGTGGTCTATACGATTATTTTTCAGGCGCACCTCACTCATCGCTACGAGTCAATCATCCAAATCCCCGGCTTGAAAAAGGTGGACTTTCTCAAGCTGTGCCGTAAATTCAACATTACATTGAAGGACTCCGAGGCGTTTGATAGCGACATGAAAAGTTTTGGGTGATGCGAATTCGTTTTTACGCATCACGTCATTACGCAATTGAGTCAATAATACGTAACGGGTAATGCGTAATAGACTAGGTTGCGCATCACGGGTTACTTACTACATTTGGAGGACAATACCATGAAGATCCTATGTTTTACATTACTACTGGCATTTGTTATGGCATCGATTTCGTTTGCCCAGTATGACGAGTTGGCGCATGACGTCCGGCAAATCAGTATCGGTATCGCCGGCATGAACGACGACACGAGTGTTAGCACGGCGGCGATACTACCAATCAATCAAAACAGAATCGAAGGTTGGGGCGGGATATACGGGCAGCAGCAGAGCAGCGGCGGCGAGGTGACATCGCAGGTGCTAAACGCGCATGCGGTTATCGGATACGCGTTCCATGAGCGCGTCGGCGTGAATGCGTTTGTAGACTGGAATCGGGACAAGCAGCGGGGCATCGCCGGTCAAACGCAACTCGGGGGATTTGTGTCGGTCGATCTCTATGAGGATGACGGTTGGCGCGTGAACGGCGGCGCGGGCAATTTCCTTGAGAACAAGCAGGCGCGCGAGGACCTGGAACTGAAGGATGCGGATCCGAACGTGATGCGCGCGCTGGCGTACCTGCGAGCGCAATATTCGCGCTATTCGGTGATGTACAAATTCACTCCGAAGATTGACTTTTCCGATTTGCAGGTGTCGATTGAGCCGGTAGCGACTTACACGTTGAGTGACACGCTTTCGCTCATTGTGCGCGCCAAAATCGGATATGAGACGGAGCCGCTGGTGGAAGGTGAGGAGTTCTTTACCAGTTACCAGTTGCAGTTGGGGGCAACGTTTTAGGGAAAGTGGCTAGTGAAGAGTGTTCAGTAAAGGCCGAGTCGAGTGGAAGGTTGGGAAGATTGGAAGACGGGAGGACGAGAAGAAACCGAGTCGTGATTCGGAGAGATCGCGACCTGGAGATCCGTCCAAAAGGAGGACTCAAAACTCACTCATTAGTTTTGCTGAGCGTTGTCGGGAGGGTATTTGAATATGAACTGGCGGATTTCTCTGATGTCTGCTCGAACCTCGGTGATATCTTCTTTGACTTCTGTTCTAAGCTTGTCAATGTCCGCTTTGAGTTCAGCCTTTACGTCGGCGATTTCGGTTCTGACGGAGGCGATATCTTCTTTGAGTTCGGTTCTTAGATTGGCGGTTTCCGCTCTTACAGAGGCGATATCTTCTTTGAGTTCGGTTCTTAGATTGGCGGTTTCCGCTCTTACAGAGGCGATTTCTGATTTAAGATCGGTTCTCACGTCGGCGATATCTTCTCTGAGTTCCGTTTTCATTGCGGTTATATCTGATTTGGTCGCTACCGATGTTGCCATTTTCCACCACAACGCACAAAACGCAATCACTCCTCCGATAATCGGGATTAGATTCAGAACTGTATCCATCTTCAACGGTCCTCCATCTTATCAAACTGTAGCGATAGTATAGCAAAGATTGGACATAAGGTCAATGCGAAACTGTAATGCGTAATAAGGAGCCCGTACGATTCCCAACAGGTAAGAATCTCTATGGGATTCCCAAAGGCGGAAGGATGGAAGGCGGGAAGGGTGGAAGAAAACGAGTCGCGATTCGGAGAAATCGCGACCTGGAGATCGCTCCTACAGTGGGTTTCAGGTGCGCGGTGATTACTTGTTTTCGTTATTGTCGGGAGGGTATTTGAATATGAATTGTCGAATTTCTCTGATGTCCGCTCTAAGCTCGGTGATATCTTCTTTGACTTCTGTTCTTAGCTTGGCGATATCCTCTTTGAGTTCAGCCTTCACGTCGGCGATTTCTGCTCTCACGGAGGCAATATCTTCTTTGAATTCTGTTCTCAGCTTGCCAATATCCGCTTTGAGTTCAGCCTTTACGTCGGCGATTTCGGTTCTGACGGAGGCTATATCTTCTTTGAATTCGGTCTTCAGCTTCTCAATATCCGCTTTGAATTCGGTTCTGACGGAGGTGATTTCGGTTCTGATGGAGGCAATTTCGGTTCTGACGGAGGCAATTTCGGTTCTGACGGAGGCTATATCTGATTTGTTCGCTACCGACGTTGCCATCTTCCACCACAACGCACAAAACGCAATCACTCCTCCGATAATCGGGATTAGAGTCAGAATTGTATCCATTGTCAGTAAATCTCCTTTTTATCAAGGAACGGAAGTAGTATAGCAAAAATAGGGCATTAGGTCAATGCAAAATGTACTCATAACAGGTTGTAACGGCTATCTCGGTGTCGAGATGAGCATGTATTTCCGGATGCATGGCTGGCAGGTGTTCGGCGTGGATCCGAAGCCGGCTCCGAAGTGCCAAGAGGGTGTGCTGGAGGACTTCGAGAACAAGCATATTCAGGATCTGTTGGCTCCGCCGTGGGTGGTCGATGCCGTGGTGCACCTCGGCGGGGCGTCGCAGATCGCTGACGACTATCCGGATTCGCACTACACGAAGCATAACGTGGAGACGACGAAGCAACTGCGGGAGCTGTATCCTGATGTGCCGCTGTATCTGGCGTCGACCACGGCGATGTATAACGAGCAGAAGCAGATCGAGCATAAGCACCCGTACACGCGAAGCAAGCATGAGGCGGAGGCGTATGCGGATGTGGTCTTCCGGATGGGGACGATTGTGGGCACGAACCGCACGGGCGGCTTTATCGGTGTCGTCGATAAAATGATTGACAGCGCCATCAAGAAGCGGGAGATAACCGTGGCGCAGGGGGCGAAGATGCGGCCGCTGGCGGGGATTACGTATATTTGCATGATGTATTTTCGGAATGTTGAAAACGGCGCTCTCGCGAGACGCGCGAGGAGGGAGGGCGGCAAGGTCATCATGCACCTGTATGAGACGTGCCAGTCGATCGAGAATATGGCGACGGCAACGCATCGCGGGCTGTACGCGCTGTCACAGACGCGCTACGACGCGGGGAAGATAAACTTTGTGCGCCAGAACGACCTTGCGGGGATGCTCAAGCAGGCGCCCGCGATTTCGTCTATTCCGCCGGATTTTCAGCCGAGTCCCGTGTACGACGTGCGGCTGTTTCGGTTGGTGATGGAGTGTTTGGAACGGTATGAGTATTTTGTTAAAAGCAGTGGCTAGTGGTCAGTGACCAATGGTCAGTAAAGAAGGGCGGAAGGATGGAAGAATTGTCTGAATCACGGATTTGTCGGATTACGCGGATCAGGATTGCACAATGCGTTGAGATTTACAAAGGCTTGTGAGTAGCGAGAGGGGAATAGCACCAGAGGGGCGAAAGGTGTATAGCAAGCGTGGCATAACCACAGGTATAAGCCCCAGAGGGGCGAAAGGTGGGAGAGGTGATGAATGGAAGGGCGGAAGGATGGAAGGTTGTCTGAATCACGGATTTCACGGATTAAAGGCGTCCGATGGGTGGAGAGCAAGGAAGAAAAGAAGAAGGCGGGAAAACGGGGATTCTGTAGGGAATAACGATCGTTATTCCCTACGGTAGGAGCGATCTCCGAATCGCGACCTTCCGTAGCAGTTGAAGATTATTCGGGATGGCACGGGGGCCGCCCCCTACTAAGTGTGGTGGGCAGTGCCCACCCTACAGGGACTAAGGAATTCCGGTTTGCAGAGATATGAACGTTTTGAGAAAGCACATTGACCCGGATTACATTCTGGGAAATATACCGCTGGCGAATAAGCTGGAGAAACCGCATGAA
The DNA here is from genome assembly GCA_028820655.1 of Candidatus Poribacteria bacterium. Lineage (GTDB taxonomy): Bacteria > Poribacteria > WGA-4E > WGA-4E > JAJDTR01 > JAJDTR01. Next base: position 74,865 of record JAPPIK010000020.1, read on the forward strand.
CGGTATGAACTCGGCTTTCGATGGCTGGGCGAGGGGAATCTGAGACTGACGGAGTTCGTTGACCCGTCGCTGATGTTCGGCAATTACGCCTACCGGTCGTCGACGTTGTCGGCGGAGCATGTCAGCAGCCGGATGACGTACGCGCGGCGGATCTACGACAGGTTGAACAGGACACGGAAGCCGAGGGCGGTGTGCGAGGTGGCGTGCAATGACGGGTATATGCTGAACCGGTACACCGGAAACGACGACCGTTTCACCACCATTGTGGGGGTGGAGCCGGCGGCGAACTTGCACCGCTACATCGACGACAAGGTCTACGCCTACGCGCGTTTGATGAACGCGAGGATTGGGGCTTCGATCTGGAATCTGCACGGCGCGTTTGACATCATTCACGCGCACAACGTGCTGGCGCACACGCCGAATCCGGTGGATTTGCTCAACGGGATCGGGGCGGTGATGGACGCGCATAGCGTTGCGCTTATCGAGTTCCAGTACCTTGTGGACCTGCTGGCGAACACACAGTTTTACCACTTCTATCACGAGCATTACTACTACTACACGGTGGCGGGGTTCTCGAACGTGGCGGAGAAGGCGGGACTGGAGATGGTGACGGCGAAACGGGTGGAGGCGCAGGGCGGCAGTATCCTGTGTACGCTGGTGCGCAAAGGTGATTGGAACGAGAGTGCGCTAAAAGCAGTTGCCAGTGACAAGTCGCCAGCGGCTAGTGAAGAGTTGAAGACGGGGCAGAATATTCGATCAAACGAGCAGGATTTACTATCGCCTTCGCTATCCGCTCAGTTAATCCAAGAAGACCCCCACCAAATCGCCCATTTCGAGAGGAACTACTTTAGCCGCGGGGACATCTTCGCAAACTTCATGAAGCGGACGGAGCGGAAGCTGAAGAACTTTGTAATGTACGTGAACGCGCAGCCGCCGGGAACGCTTGCAGGGGTGTTCGCCAGCGCGAAGGCGACGGTGATACTGAATCTCGCCGTGGAGCGGGGGTTGGAGCTTGACCGGTTCACCTGTTTTTATGATGACGCGGAGGAGAAGTGGGGGCATTGTGTGCCGGGGACGGAGATACCGATTCGTCCGATGCGCATGATTGGGGAGGCAGATCGGCGGTCGATTTTGTTTTCACCGAACTTGGAAGCGTTAATCACCCAACGGTTCCCCGACCTGAAAGTGATTAGTGTTGAAAACATATTTGAAGGGCATTAGCGCCAAATGGACAGATATCTGGTTGTTGGCAGAGGGCTTGTCGGCTCGATTTTCTCGGACGATCCACAGTTTGATGTCGTAAGCCATGAGGAATGGCATAATCGGAATCTTGATAGTTATAGCGGGATGGTGTGCGCGGCGGCGATTAGCACGGAGACGCTGTGTCAGAAAGCCACGATGCCGGCGGTGCTCCAAGCAAATGTGGAATTGCCTTTGCGGCTGCTGAAGCTGGCGAAAACGCACAATATCCCATTCGTGGCGTTTTCGACAGCGGGGGTTTACCGCGAGCCGGGGGTGCACACCGAGGAGGACGACGTGCACCCCCACAACCGCTACATGGCAAGCAAAATTTACATGGAGCATACCTTGATGAACGAGGCCTATCCGAAGCTGTTCATCTTTCGTATCCCGTTCGCGTGCTTCTTTAATAACCACACACACGATTTGAGCGGTCGTGTGCCGAATTGGAAACAGTGCGAAGACGTAAACGCGAGTATCGTGTACCGCGCCACGCTTGAACGCGCTGTCCGAGCAGCACTCCGAGCTAGTTTCGGCGGCATCTATAACATTGCGTCGGGTACCGTGCATTTCCCGAGTTTCCTCGAAGATAGGTTTGGCTGGGATGGTGAGATCGTGCCGGCGCATTCCATGGGGCGACCGCCCAATTCCCAGCTAGATACGTCCAAAGCGCGAGAGGGAGGCTTGATTTCTTGGGATGGTGAATAGCAAGTTTCACGGCTACAAGCACGAATGGGATGATCGTATCGACGCGCCGGAACAGTACAACTGCCGCATCGAGGCGCTGATACCGAATCTGAAACACCGACCGGAACGGTGGGCACGCTGCCGGAAACTGCTGGAGGAGCAGGGGTTTCCGAGGACGCGGATTCACCGGTTTAACGCCTTCAGTTGGAAAGATTACGCGACAGCGGAGGAGGCGCTCGAGCACGCAAGGGAGTTCATTCGACCGATGCCACGGTTGATTTCGGCAAGCCATCATATCAGGAAGAAAGATGTGTCGGGCTTGTGCTGGCTGCTGACGTGGTATTCGATAATGTTACGCATTTCGCGGTTCAAGCGGCGCAACCTGTACGGTTTCCTGCTGGTGGATGACTGTTTCACGGTTTTCACATACGCGCAGCTCCTTCAAATCCTGCATTACACGGGGCGGTACGAGCACCACAATCCGCGCATCGTGCAGATTTCGCAGAATTCGAGGGTGCTGGTGCATCGGAGGGTTGTGCCGTATTTCGATATTTTGCAGTACGGGCTGTGCGGCAGGTCGGACGCGGGCTCGCTGCTGAATCGGGATGGGGCGCGGGATGTACTCGCGGCATGCGAGTTGTTTCCACGGGAACAGATATTGGCTTACTTTTATGAAAAGATAACGGGCTTTCCGCAGCAGCAGGGCTACTTTTCTTTGTCGGCGCTGTACGAGAGCGGGCACTACGGCGGTACGGGTCTCTTCGCGTGGCGGCCGGAAACTCAGGATAGGCAAGCGAGCAAAGGATATAAGTGAGAATAATGCGTAACAAACGCAAAAACCAAGAGGATTTTCTCAATGAAAGAGGTCATAGAAAACAGAAGCGTGGCGATTGTGGGACGCGCGGAGTATCTGAACGAAATTGAACAAGGGGAACTGATCGACTCGCATGACGTGGTTATCCGGACGCAAAGCAACTTGCCGTGGCCGCACCCGGCGTTCGTGCTGGAGTTCGATAACGATGAATCGTTCGTGCCGCGGGATTTTCAACACCTGTTCGGGAAGAAAACGACCGGCTTCGCGCCGACGAATTTGCCGTACTGGGGGTTGGGGGACGGGAGGCGGTATATTGTGCCTCTTATGGAGCGCGGGTGCGAATACCTCATCCAACATAAGGTCTACAACACGATCTTCGCACATGAAATTGCGACATTAGATCACCTCGAAGACAAATTCAAAATTCCGATCTACCGGCTGCCGTACGATCATTTCGCGGAGATAGTGCGGGCGCTGGATTATAGTTTTCCGATGCCGGGGACGCTGCTGATCGATTATATAAAGCGCCAAAACCCGAAATCGCTGTATTTTACGGGTTTCGCGTGTTATCTCGACGCAAAAGACGCGTGGTTGAAAGCAGAGGTTAAAATGGCACGCGACCATAAGCCGTTGTACGATATCCGGTATCTGCGAGACTTCGTGAGACAATTTGATAACGTCACGACGGATGACAAATTGATGGAGTATTTCGAGACAATATGAAAATACTGTGGCCAGTGACCAGTGGCTAGTGACCAGTAAGTATCGATCAAGGAACAAAAAATGACAGACTCTAAAAACACACTCGGGATCGTCATGGCGAAGAGCGATTCGCGGCGCTGCCCGCACAAAAACATCGCGGATATCTGCGGACGTCCGACGATGAGTTACCCAATTGAAGTGTTGAAGCGCTCGGGTGTGTGTGATAAGGTCGCCGTATCGACGGATAGCGACGAGTATGGCCAGATAGCGCTGGCGCATGGGGCGGACGAGTATTTGATGCGGACGCCGATGACGGACCGGTACACTCAAATGTCGATCACGGCGGAGGATGCGCTGCATCAAGCAGGGGACAAGTTCAGGGATGATTTCAACGAGGTCGTCGTCTGCGGCGCGAATATGATGTTTATCCGTCCCTCGTGGCTGCGCACGGCTGTTACGTTGCTGCGCGATTTCGTGTACAACGGGATGCCGATCGACGTGGTGGGGCTCGAGCCGTACCACTGGGGGCTGAACGTCTGCCGGGTCAAGACGGGAATTATGACGCAGCCGGCATTCTATGTGTTGAAACATGTAGGGCTGTTCATGGAGATGGATTGGGCGCACGAGGTTGAGTTGGCGCGGCAGGTACAACGGGGGATCAATGAGGGGATTATTGATTATTCGCTTGAGGAAACGGTGCATGAGGATGTTCTGGCAGATTGGAAACGGTCGCCGAATCGGATGGGGGAGTTGATGCCGACAGTGGAGTTATTGGGGGCAGAATGAGGAAGATACACACTCTAACAGATCGTGGTACAAGATGACTGATTTTAATATTGTTGTGCCGAATCTGGATCGCCGCCCCGATCGCTGGTATTCATGCTACGGTGCTTTGCTCGCCCTCGGATTCCCGGTGAAGCGGCTTCACCGATTCAGTGCGCACGACCACGTTAACTACGATAGTAGAGAACAAGCGAAAGCGGCTGCCACGAAACAGTTTCCCAATTCCGAATACCTCAGGAATGTCAGTTTGGAAAAGGGCTACTATTGTTGGAGCTGGACGTGGTACGACATCATGACTCAAATTGCAGACGGTTCAGATGACTCTGTTTACACATTGTTCCTGATCGACGACTATACGATGATGGTAACATACTCCGAAGTGTTAGAGCACATTCGCTTACTATCCTCGTGCGGTGTGCCCCTTAAAATGATTCAATATGCTTTCAATGACCAGCGTCCCGGCTTTGAACCGCAGGATTCACTTGAACCCGGCGAACCTGTCGAGAGGACAGCACTCCACAGAGGGCTTTCGCATTCGGGAGACGCCGCCAATTTGCTTACTCCACTTGGTGCCAAGGAAATTTTGAATTTAGCAGACAATATCGGCGGCGCTTGTGGCGTGCCGAACTGGGTGTTTTGGTGGGCGGCACGGAAACTCCCGCCAGACGGATACTTTTCTACGGGCCGACTTATGGCCAGGGCTATGAACCGGACTCGCCACATCAGTTGGTATGAGGACGCACGCGAGGGCATGCCTCCTAACAATAAATGATAGAGAAGATTTTCGTACCGACAATCAAGCGAATACCGGCGCGACAGTATATCAATCTCGGCGCGCTGACGGCGATGGGCTTCCCATATCAGATTATCGAATATTTTCCCGCACGAGACCGTCATACCTACTTAGGTGATGCGCCGCGGGCAGTAAACGAGGCGCTCAAAGAGGGATTCAAGCTGGATCCGGGAATGGTCTCCAAGTATTCGAAACATTCCGACACCATCTCTCTAAAATGGTTTTGCATGCGGTGGACGTTCACAATGATTTTTCAGAAGATTATGAACATCGGCACCGACGGTAAGTATTATAAGTTTCTGATTGATGATTTCCGCCCCATGCGTCCTTTTCGCGAATTTCGACAAATGATGAGCTTCGTCGACCGTGATGAAAGCAACAAAAGCAATTCCGAAGAGGCTCGAATCATCGTACAGTTAGATGTCTTTGAGAATTTTGATGTTCCGCGTTTAGAGCGCGAGCCTATTCCAAACGTCGCCAGTAAGGTATTGGTACGTGGACTCGGTGGCGCGGGCGACGGGGGACTCGTCATGAACAAGGAGGGTGCCCGCATTTTGTACGATCGGATGTGCGAAACTGGAGGTGGATGGAACTTGGAGGGGCAGTTGTGGCGGATGGCGCAGGAAGAAGATCAATCGGGATTTTACTCAGTTGCACCGCCACACTATATGATAAAGTGGATAGATGTTCCACTGTCGGCATACGGCGTATGAACCATATATATCTATGGCACAACTGACTAACGGTCTTCCGAACACTCACATAACGCTCGAGAGACAATTCGAGTCGCTGATACGAGGCAAATCGGTGGCGATTCTGGGCCGCGGTCCCTCATTGGCGGAGTGTGACGCCGATACGGTCGAATCGTACGATACGGTGGTGCGGGTGCATAGACCGGCGCCGATTGATCTGTGGTGGCCTCCTCCGCTGGTGCAGGAAGAATGGCAAGCAAAAGTCGGAAAGCGCACAGATGTATTGTACACCTCGTTCGGGTTTGCGTCCAGTCCACCGACAGAGGTGGAAGAGGATTTTATAACGCGAGTCGTGTCCGCGTTTTTCGATGAAGGAGGCGCCATGTTATGCCGCCCAGAACCGGTGTATGCGCTTAACCCCGAGGTGCGCCCTGCATCGCGATTTATTGAGCGCATGACACCGTTACGTTATGTTAATTTATCCCTATATGATTATCTTCGGGTATCCCTAAATGCCGTACCTTACCCCGGCACTTGCGTCGTAGCCGATGTGTTAGCATATAGGCCCGTGAAGATCTTTCTAGGCGGGATGACGTGCTACCTAGATGCTAGCCCGGTGGGTATCATTGAACAAGGTCATAAGTCAAAAGCGGACTTTAATTTTGTACGTAAGCTGTGGCGAACACATCCGATTAGCATAAAAATCGACCCGGTTATGGAACATTTGTTTGAAACGACGGACGAATCGGTACCAACCAGGGCGCCGACGGCGGCAGACATTTACGAAACGAGCGCGGACGGAAGTGTGAACACATATAAGCCGAAGTAAGGAAAGAAATCGAGTTTTGGAGAAAAAACTCGATTTCAATTAACGAAATCAGATGATTAACTTTGAGGCTTTCCCGATTCAGGCAGACGAAAAGACGGAACAGATTGCCAAGGACATTCAAGCCATTTGTTTAAAAGTGGCAGAAGATAATCGTGGTGATGTCGAATCGGCGTATGTGGTGCAGCATTCGCAGTCGGAGCTGCATGCGCTTTACGAGATCGCGGCACGAACGCATGACCGTGTACACCTTGACGGTTATGTGTTACAATGCGGACTGTTCTGCGGCGGTTCAGCATTGATGATGGCGCACGCCATGCGCGACGACGCTTCGAACCCGCATCCGCTGCTGGCGATCGATTCGTACACCAAAGACTATCGTCCACTGCGCGAGTTGTTCGACGACGCTTACTTCGAGATGCGCGAGAACTTGTGGGAGTTCCGGTTGCAGGAGCACATTACGCCGGTGTTGTCGGATACAGTGTCGTATCTGCAACATTTTTGGCGGCTACCCCTACGGATTGCGTTTGTCGATTCCAGCCACCACTATGAACCGACGCTTAAAGAATTAAACCTGATTTTGCCTCATCTGGTGGGCGGCGGGTGGCTCATTCTGCACGACATGTTTTCGGAGGAGACGCCGGGCGTGCTGCGCGCTGTCAACGAAGTATTCGAACCTAGGGATTTAAGTGAGTTCACGTTTTATCGAACAGATCAACTCGCCATTATCCGAAATTGTGGAGTTGGGACACCGGTAGACACGGCAGCCGATGCCGCGGGTGATTCCGACACTCCGCGGTGGGTTCCTAAAAAATAGTAGGAGGCTAAATTATGAAAATATCAATATTGTGTGTTACGTTGGCTATTTTACCCCTGTGTTTGAGCGCGGAAATCCTACATATTCCGGACGCTAACCTGGAGCGGGACGAATTTATCGCGGCTAATCCGAATGCGGTGTTTTTAATGCATCTTCTCGAGATGAGGGATGCCTCAATCGATTACTGGGGAAAGGAATTTCCGTATTGGGTTCGGGATTCAGCCGGGAACATTGTCTTTGATGGAGGTGATGGGGGGAGGCGGCGCTGGTGGACTTTACACATCCCGAGGTGCAAGATATAATTGTTCAGCAAGCGATAAGTGTTTCGAGATGCGGGCTGCTCGATGGCATCATTTTCGACTATTGGCGGGACGAAGATGATGTGCTACACGGTTATGTCAGCGTCGAGGCACAACTTCAAGCGCGGTTAAACATCGTACGGCGGATACGCGCGGCGACACGCCCGAACTTTCTGATCCAGGTCAATTCGAATACGGCCATATTGCCGCATACTGGCAAATATATCAACGGACTGTCAATGGAGACGGGTATTCCGAACTGGGGCAAGACGCCGGAGGAACGCGAAGCGATAGTGACGGACATCGAAAAAACGGTGGTTTGGGCAGAGGAAAATATGCGGGAGCCACGAATCAACGCTATTTTCAGGGAGGCGTTTCGCATCGATGAAAAACCGAGATCGGCTAATTTTCAATGGGTTCGTTTGATTACCACGTTAAGTTTGACGCATGCCGACGGGTATGCAATGATACAACACCTCGGTCTTCCTTGGGGCGACGACCGGCATTGGCACGACTTTTGGAATGCGGATTTGGGGCAGCCGGCGAGTGAAACACAACAACTGTATCAAGAGACAGAAGGGCTTTACATCCGCGAATTCACGAACGGCTGGGCGGTGTACAACCACAGCGAGGAGCCGCAGACTATTACGCTGCCGGAGGAGGTGCAGGGTATCGCCAGCGGTTCGGTGGGGACAGAGCACACGCTACCGAATCTCGACGGAGAGATCTATTTACGGGTAAAGCCAGGGAACCCGGCAGATGTCAACGGCGATGGGGTGGTGAATATCTTGGATTTGGTGATGGTAGCGCAGGCGTTCGGGAAAGATGGCTTGCAGGGGGACGGCGCGGTTAATATCCTTGACCTGGTTCTAGTTGCCGGGGCTATCGGGGCTGGCGGAGCCGCACCGTCGGCATACTCCCTAGACCTGTCGATTTTTAGCGCCACGGATGTCGAGAGATGGCTTGCAAGCGCACAGGGTTTAGGCATCGGCGATGCGAATTTTCAACGCGGCATTCGCTTCCTTGAAGGTTTGCTTGCGTCGTTGACCCCGAAAGAGACGACGCTGCTTCCGAACTACCCCAACCCCTTCAATCCGGAGACGTGGATACCGTATCATCTCGCGCGATCGGCGGAGGTGGCGATTACAATTTTTGACACAAAGGGGACACTGGTGCGGCGCTTGGCGCTCGGGAATCAGGCGGCGGGGTATTACGCGGAGCGTGGAAAGGCCGCGTATTGGGACGGACGGAACGAAGACGGGGAAGCGGTTGCGAGCGGGATTTATATTTACCAATTCCGGGCGGGTAATTATGCGGCGTCGCGGCGGATGGTGATATTGAAGTAGAGTGTAGACCTACCGAACTCCAAGCCTTTATCAATCCGTGATCCAAGAGTAACAAGAACCGAGCGTTCGTAGTAGCACAATTCATTGTGCGTCTACGCGTGAGGATTCGTAGCAGCAATCAAGTCAGTGAATGCCGAACGCAATGGAGATCCCTCAACTGACCGGGTAGGGGAACGCGACAGGGATCTTCTCCGACTCGCAACTATCCAGGGGTATCTGTAGGGAACGCAGATCTGCGTTCCGCTCTTCTCCCTGCATATCCCCTGAATTTCTGTAGATTGGGTTGAGCAACGCGAAACCCAACCGAAGGAGAACAAGCGAGTGCATAGCGACCGCGATAGAAATCCCGTAGGGATCTTCTGGTCACTGGCCACTGCCTTTATCTGTCCCAAAGGCAGACGCATTGTTCTCCCAATCGAATCCTTCCAATCTTCCGCCCCTCCATCCTTCCCCACTGGCCGCTGGGCACTGCCTCTATCTGTCCCCACCGGTCACTGCCCACTGCCCACTGCCTTTATCTGTCCCCACGTCAAAATCCGTTTTCCCCTTGGTGAAACCGATGTCGAGGAGGGGTAGACGTGCCACTTGGCGCCCCAGTCATGCGCCCGGTGATTCGTGAGATTGACCGGATTCGAGCCGTCTGCATTCATGATGTAAATCTCTCCGTGATGCTCGTCGCCGATCCAGACCGTTATCTGGTACAAAATCTTAGATCCATCGGGAGACCAGCGAGGGCTGAATCCCCAGCGATTGTCATGGTGTATCGTAATATTAATCGGATTCGTGCCGTCTGAATTCAAGACGTAGATGCCGCCGGTTGATGTAATTGCGATCTTCGTTCCGTCCGGCGACCAAGCGGCGCCGTAGCAGTCAACCTCAGGCACGTCTTTGGTTAGTTCGAACAAACCGGTTCCGTCAACGTTCGCGATGTAGATCTTATTTTGCACAAATCCGAAGGGTTTTCGATGATCAAAGGCGACCTTTGTTCCGTCGCGCGACCATGAAATAAACCTAGTGGGGAAGAGTTTATCGGTCACCTGCCGCCGACCGCTGCCATCCGCATTCATCACGAAAGCATTATCATTATCCCATGCTAAGTCTAACGTAAAGCCAATCATCCTTCCATCGGGGGACCACCTGGGTCTATAGCCTTCGCCCAAGTCGCGTTTGTTGGATCCGTCAGAATTCATCACGAAGATTCGCCACGGACCCGATCTGTTCCAAAGGATTTGCCTTCCATCCCGAGACCAGCGCGGAGTCTGGTCCGATTCAGGGTCGTTTGTTAGTTTCACGCGATTTGAACCGTCAACATCCATCAAGAAAATCTCATTGTCACCGCTGCGACTGGACAAAAAGAGATACTTCGATTTATCCGGCGAAACAGATGGCAAACTGTCCAAACCAATCTGCTTGGCGAGGTTGACAGGGTTAGAACCGTCGGGATTCATGACAAAAACTTCATGCTCGCGTTGCCCAAGCGCGATTTCGCGGCCCTCGCGGTCTGAATAGAACACAATTTGCTCGTCGGCGCATACATGCCACGCCGGTCCGACTGCCAATAGCGCCGCTATCGAAAAAACTCTTAAATATCTCACAACTGCGTCTCCCTTCCGTCCTGCGAATGCATATTGAGCGATTGAAATGCACTCGGCTGAATAGTCAAGAAGCCAACCCGGCTCTATTTCCAGCCATGGACTATTATATCGGAACGCCTCTCGCAACGCAAGCGCCGGGTGTAGCGGAGGTGCGATCATTGGATTGACGGAGGCATGTATAATCGCGGGTGTCCCCCATCCCTGTTTTTCCGTTAAAGAGCGGCAGATTTTCCCTGAAACCGACAGATCCGAAAAAATACTTAATATATGTTAACTATTTTATTGATTTTTACATTTGGAATAGGCTATAATCGTGCTGTGGAGCGCCAGTAGGTGACAGATTGAGCGACGAATCAAGCGTGCGATACAGGGCATTCAGAGATGCAATCATCACTAACCGCTAATCACCCACAGGCAGAGCAATCCCGGAATCGAAATTATCGCAGTTTGGACGATGCGAGGAGGTATTGATGATAGATTATCTGACGCACCCGAAGTTTCTGAACTATGATCCCTCTATTCCGCCGTCCAGTCAAGGCGGCGGCGGCGGAATGGGCACGAAAACATACCGCGTCTTGGAGGCGCTGAGGGACGTTTATCCGCGAACGCAAGGAATATGCGATGCGAGCGAGATTACCGCGGACACCGTGTTGATTGAACCGCTGCGTTTTACGCTGCCGACGGAGGGCTACGGCGATAGGGACTTGGAGAGCGTTAACGAGTTGATTCACGGACTGCGAAATCATAAGAGCCGCAAGATTCTGTATTGCAGCGAATTGACGCTGATGCGTATGCCGCATGTCCTGCGGGAGCAAGTTGTGGAATCGTGCGATCTCGTTACTGCGAATTGCAAGTATCAAGCGAATCTGTTCAAGTACGTCAACGTCCACACGAACCACACATTGTGTGACCCGGTGCCCGACGTGTTTCTCTCGCGTCTGAACTTCCGGGAACGTAAACGACGGCTGGTTGCCACGGGCAACGTCTCTTGGCAGAAGAACGCGCCGCAAGTCGTCGAGGTGTTCAAGAGGTTGAAGGGCGCCGTGGAGCGCGTCTACGTCGGCTCGGCGGCGCTGTGGTACACTGCCTCGGAGGAAGAGGGACCGCAGCGGTTGCAGGAGGAACTTTACGCGAATACCGACCGGGTGGTGCACGAGGCGACGACGGAGCAGATTGCGCGCGAGTTTCAGGATGCGCGGTTCGGCTTTTGGTGCGCGTTTCACGACACGTTCGCCACGGCGGCCCAGGAGATGATGATGTCGGGAATGCCGGTGGTGGCGGCGAAGCACGGTTTGGCATCGGAAATGCCCGCCTGGAGCGCGAGCGGGGTGCGGGCGCAGGTCGACGCGGTTAAGCGGCTGGCGGGCGAGACCGATGAATCGCTGGAGCAGCAATCGGAGCGGATTTCGAAGTGGGCGCGAGAGAATGTGTCGTATGCGGCGTTTCAGGGGCAGTTGAAGGAAGTACTGAGAGCTGTCTGGTAGAAGAGAGGATGGTGGGCAGTGCCCACCCTACAAAATAGAAAAGGCTGGTGCGCAATGCGCACCTTACAAAAACATGCAAATACTACATACAACATCATTTATGAATCAGGAGTTTGCGAGTGACGCGCATATCTTCAGCCTTAATCAGATAAGCGAGGATACGGCGTCGGACTTGCTTTATGCGCAGATGGTGGTCGAGGCGAAGTGGCTCGGGGATTTTCCGGTCTTCGCTTTTCCAACGCCTGCCGGTGGAATCAAGCGTTACGCCCCGTTGTACGAGGATGTGAAGTTGGTGTATCCGGACAACTGGGACATGATTGACAAGGTGGACGCCTTTTTAATCAACGACAAGATGTACCAGATGTGCAAGATGCAGGACGCGCCGTTTGTCAATTTGGCGTATTCGACGTCCGAGGAGCTGATGAAGTTGTTCGAGACGGAGATGTTTGTTGTTGCGGCGGCTCGGAGAACCGAATGAACTCAACCTCTACAACTCGGACACCGTGCTGTTCCCCGGTGTATTGCGACTTGGTGCGCGCGATTGAGAAGCTGAGACAGGAGCATCCGTATGCGCGGATCGAGTTGTCTATCAGGAATCATCAAATTATCCATGCGGATTTGAAGGTCGAGACGAATGTTCGAGTGCCGATGAGAAAGACAGGGGGTAGTGGTCGGTGGTCGGTGGAGAGTAAAAGTGCCAGAGAGTGAGACGGTTCGGGCGGAAGATTGGAAGGGACGTGGATTAACAGGGATTTTGTAGGAGGGGCATCTTGCCCCGACGGTATTAATGTGGGGTGGGATCGGTAATCGTCAAACTGCCCATCATCCCTGATTCGATTATCTAAAGATTGGTTTATTCCTTGAAAATCGGTGGTGAAGGTGTTATAGTAAATGCCCTCAAACCCAGCGTCTATACGAGAATCGCTTTTCAATTTGTCCTGTCATTGAAATCCTTATTTGTTAGAATAAATATCATGGCATCTTCGACTTTGCTATCTAGGAGCCGGGATTGAGGAAAACACAATGAGCGTAGAGCAGTTGGAAACCATAGGAATGGAAACGGGCATTAGCCAACCCGCACACATACGCTGGATTCAGAATATTAGACATCCGTCCTACCAATTGCGCCAGGCTATCCCAATCGTGGTCGAGCGAGAAGGTGAGGTTGTGACTGTCCACTATGACGATTTGAACTTAACCGCCGTGGGTGACAACCTACAAACGGCAATTTCCGCCTTGTGTGGGGAAATCGTAGCCAATTATGAGGATGCACAGAATTCTACTGACCGAGAGGGTGGTCTGCAAACTCAGGAGCAGGCGTTTCTCAAGCAAATAATAGACGAGACTCGACCCGAGGATTGGGAAGAGATAAAGCAGCTTTACGCGGAAAAGTTGAAAGCCTACCCCTACGTCAATAAAGGCTACATCAACATTTCAGCGCCGGAATATGCGGACGTTATTATCATACTTTCGGACGAATCTGCGGACCGGATTGCACAGTTGGCGCAGATTGATCTCGAAATAAACTTGAAATTTCGCCCGCTTTATTTCTACGTAGAATATAAATCCTCAGAAGATTACCTTGGTTTGAAGAACTTTGTGCGCTTCTATTGAGTTTTCCCCTTGGACCGTTCCCCAACCTCTTGTGTTTACCTGCTACAGGATGGGAACGAAGAATTACCGATATGCCGACCAAGCGCGTACACCAAGACAAACAAAGTATAGCTCAACTTGCGCTCTCTGATCTCCAAGGTTCTCAAAATAGTTCTCGCCATGCTGACTGGATTGTGACGATTGCATTCTACAAAACCTTGCACGCTGTAGATCCTTATCTCGCAAAAAAGTTCAACATTCACCCACAAGGACATAGTGACAGGAAGAAGGAAGTTCAACAACATCTTCAAAACATACACGGACAGTATTCGGCACTGCACCAGGCGAGCATAAACGCACGATACGAAGACTACACTTACCAGAATAAACCGAAAGAGGTCTCCAATTTGCTCACTATGGCGATGCACATTGAGAATCACATCAAAACACTTCTTTAACCCGGCGCCAGACGAAGTTTTTCAGTAAAACTCTCTCAAACTAACCAAGTGACAAACGTCTCCGTGCTCGAAACTATACAACTTGAGGCGTGTATAAGAACATGCTAGACACATAAACACCCTATACGTAGGGTGTGTCACCAAGTCAAGCCCGTTAGTGGAAGCCTTTGGTTTTATCAAAATGGCACTGCTAATGGGCTTTTTTCTTTGTATTGTACGAGTGTTGGACTGAACCGGGAAAGGTATAGTGAACCCAAATTCATCACCGATTTCCTTTTCTTCAATCTCGATTTAATGTTCGAGATTATTTTTGATGGTTGAGATTTCGGGGATGACGGTGTATAATTAGGCATCTTCTCCAACCGCCGGGGCTTTGAAGGATAGTAGAGATGGAAGAATGGATTAAAGTTCTCATTCCGTTAATCGGTTCACTCGTCGGGATTGCCGCGTTGTGGTGGAAGCTTACCACCAACATGGCGACAAAAAAGGACATATCGGACCTCAGGGCGGATATGAACAGAGGTGATGACAACCTGCGCGCGGAGATGAACAGCATGTACGACAACCTGCGCGCGGAGATGAACAGCATGGACGGCAGCTTACGCGCGGAAATAAATGGATTGGATGGTCGCTTACGCGCGGAAATAAATGGATTGGATGGTCGCTTGCGCGCGGAAATAATCAAACTTGATGAGAAGGTGGACGCCGGCTTCGCTCGTCTTGATGCGAAGATAGATGCCAATTCGCGGGAGCACCATGCGGATTTCAACAATCTCAATGAGAAGATAGATGCCGGTTTAACTCGCCTTGATGCGAAGATAGACGCCAACTCGCAGGCGCACCATGCGGACATCATGCAGGTGATAAACAAAATAGATGGCGTGGCAAACGATCTCCGCGCAGAAATCAGAGAAAAATTGAATGGAAAAATTAGTGATGTTGACGGTTGAGCCCGGAAGATAAAGCAATCCCGTTAGCCGAACAATAGAGAGATAAAGGAGTTTAGGAGCACAAAAGGCACATATAGTATAGCTTTTAGAAGAAAGACAAGCCCGTTAGTGGAAGTCTTGGAAACCCGGTGGCTCGTGGTCAGTGACTAGTGATCAATAAGGCAAGAACATGTTGGCTTTTACTGGTCACTGGCAACTGGTCACTCATCACTGTTTCTCATGATGCCACTGGCGGGCTATTTTCTTTTGCGTTCGAAAAACGCCGAAATTCTATCTTTTTTCGATTTTACAATCGTAGATCGCATTCTGCGAAATAAGGCGGATGGGGGTGCCCGCCATACATAGATAAGGTTGGTCAATAGTCAATAGTAGAAAGACAAGCCCGTTAGTGGAAGTCTTTGAAACCCAGCGGCTAGTGATCGTCGGCCGGTAGCCAGTAACAGCAAGAGGACAACTCGGCTTTACTTGGCGCAGGCCGCAGGTTGCCGGTCACTGCATTTTAATGACACTACTGGCGGGCTTTTTTTGTATAAGACAAGCTCACTAGTGGAAGTCTTTCAATCTCAAATTAGCGCCTAGTTGCCGGTGCCTAAAGGTCACGGGCCACTGGCGCAGTATGATGGAGGAATATAATGGGTGTCGAAAATGAACTCGCGTTCCATCTGAGAGAATCACTTCCCTCGGCATTGAGCGGCGAGTCACTCAAAAATCAGGGTTTCATGGTCGGGGCGTTGACGGCAAACGCGGAGTTTGTGTCGGGCGAGCCGACGGAAGGCAAGCGGATTGACCACTTGCTGAAAGCGCCGCGCTCGCAGTGGTACGGCGGAAACGATACGCTGCGGAGTCAGGAGCAGGTGTCCGGCGTAAACCGGCATTTTGCGTTCTGGGGCGCGATGATGACGCCCGTATCTTGGGACATGCTTCAGTTGACGAAGAATACGGGGATTACCTCGGGTCAACTGTTTGACGAAAACTTTAGCATCGCTCGAATGGGCGAGACGGGGCGCTACGCATTCTACAACCAGATCGAGACGCGCTACCGCCAGGCCGTGTACGGCGCGAGTCTGGATTTGGAAAACTCCCTGTGGGGAATCTGGCAGCCTGACGACAACGAAAATCGCGCGCCCGAATCGCTGGCGGACATCATGAGCGATTCGAAGCAGTTGCACGGCTTGGGTCCGACGGAGTTGGGCAAATTCGATAGCCGGCACGTATTGGGTCGCACCAACACGAAGTTCCCCGGTTGGGAATACGTGAATTCGCCGCGAGTATTCCACTTTAACCACACGGATGGCAAAGGCGGCAAATTCGCTTCCGGCACCGCCCCGAAGCAGTTGACCAGAGACAATATTTACCAAGCGATGGACGAGTTCCTGAGACCTTGGGATCTGATTGTCAAGGGCATGAAGATGATGCCGCTGGATCACCGTCTGTTCGGGCTATTGGCGGAGAACAAGTACATCTTGGAGAACGACAAGTTCGCGATGCGCATCCATGACGGCATGGGCTGGGAGGAGGCCAAACAGGTCGTGCGGATGCACAATACCTACATATTCTCCGAGCCGAACGCGCCCGGTAACGAGATGTGGGGGCTGCATACGGGCTCGCCCGGAGGTATGAACGGGACTATCTATCCCGTGTTCTGGGAATCGCCGGCTAACCGCAAGGGGCGTCAGCAGATCGATACGCTCGTGCGAGGATCGAATCAGGCGGCGCCAAGCTATGCCACCATGGGTATGCGTGTGCGGCCGATTCCGTTTTACCACGACGAGTTCTTCAGATTCACGGGCAGAGCCGATTCCGGCGGATCGAATATCCGGTTGCTCTACATGTGGGTCTGCCAAGAGCGCTGGTGCCAGACGGTTGGCAGAGGCTGGACAATTTAGGGATAATGGCCATTGGCTGGTGGCCGCTGGCCAGTAACCCCACAAAAAGGAGGCTGGTCACTGACCACTGACACGCAAGTTCTTCAGATCCACTGGCAGAGCCGATTCCGGCGGATCGAATATCCGGCTGCTCTACATGTGGATCTGCCAAGAGCGCTGGTGCCAGACGATCGGTCGCGGCTGGACAATTTAGGGATAGCGGCCATTGGCTGGTAGCCAGTGGCCAGTAACCCCACAAAAAGGAGGCTGGTCACTGACCACTGGTCACTGGCCACTGTATTTATTATGTCAAGGGAAGTGCTTCAGGATTTTGACGATGGGCACGGGTTGACCGAGGCGCAGCGAAACACGCTGGGTATCTGGGTGCCCGATGCCGAGGACGGCCATTGGATATATGGTCAATACTGGGAAAATGGCGGCTATAAGACCGGTCACGTCGTACGTCACGCCGCGGGAGCGGACCTGTTGAGCGATACCGATGGCGCGGTTAGCGACGAGGTGGCGGTCGGCGCCAATTATCTTGTGACCGACGGCAAGTTCGCCAATAAGGACTTTCGGGGCGCCGTCGGATACATCTACGATGGCACGGGCGCAGGTCAGACATTCTATATCCGGCGGATGATCCCCGGCGATGACGACCGGGTCGAGATCGGTGTGTTGTCATCCGTGGCGCAACGTCCGCGCACGCAGGGCTGGGACATCGCGCTCGATAACACGAGCAAGTTTAGATTATGGCTGCCGGGTCGATTCTACTTCAGCGACGGCGCGGCGACCGACTTGACCGCGGGCGTATGTCAGACTGAACTTACAGTGACGGATGATTATAAACCCTTCGGTTGGGCGAAGTGCGAAGGCGGGGCGTTCGCGCTGCAAGATGATGATGCGACGAATCGGCTTACACAGAATGGGCCAGTCTTGCAAGCCGCTAACGGTTTGGTTGAAGGCGTACCCGCAAGTATCGCTGCCGGTGCAATAGGCGGTGTGATTGCGCGCACCATCGGTCGGGCGGATTTTGCGCCTTTGGATCACGCGTCGGATACCGACACTTTGGTCAGCGTCACGCTCGACAACATTCCTCGCCGGAGAGCGTCGTTCTCGCGCGAAGATGAAGGTCACTCCGGCAATCGCGTCAATATCGTCTAACTACTGGGCTAGTGGTCAGCCAGTTGACAGCAAAAGCAAAAAGAGACTCTTGTCTTTGTTTTTACTAGCCACTGACCACTAGTCACTAGCCACTGTCTTTTCACAGGTCACTGACCGCCGGGTTTTATGAATGCCACCATTTGCCAGACGGCTATCGAGCCTTCAAGATGTCATTTTGAGAATTCGCATCCGGGGGCGCTCTCCGCTGACCCGTTCCCGGAATCGATACTGGTCTATCGACCAGCCCTATAACCTCGATGGCAGTTCAAGAAACCAAACTGCGCGTCCTTTACGTCCCGGTAGAGGGCGTTGGAGACGCGGATAACAGATCAATCCTCCCCCGAAATCAAGTTTTTTCTTCAAAACTTGATTTCTATGACCCACGGTCGCGACTCCCCTGTTGTAGGGTGGGCACTGCCCACCAGCCTTTTGTAAAATCAACCTCCCGGTCGCAATTCCCCGCTGTAGGAGATCAAAGGAATGGATAATGACTGCGATAGAGATCTTCTTCAGGTCGCGATTCCCCACTCCAGCGGAGTGGAATGTCAATAGAAACGGACGACACCCATTGAAGCACTCCAGCGGAGTGCCATGTGATGGATATCCAATCCCTACGCGCCCGCCTTTTGTAAAATCTTCTCCCGGTCGCGGCTCCCCTGTTGTAGGGTGCGCACTGCGGACCAGCCTTTGTAGGAGATCAAGGGAATGGATAATGACTGCGATAGAGATCTTCTTCAGGTCGCGATTCCCCACTCCAGCGGAGTGGAATGTCAATAGAAACGGACGACACCCATTGAAGCACTCCAGCGGAGTGCCATGTGATGGATATCCAATCCCTACGCGCCCGCCTTTTGTAAAATCTTCTCCCGGTCGCGGCTCCCCTGTTGTAGGGTGCGCACTGCGGACCAGCCTTTGTAGGAGATCAAGGGAATGGATAATGACTGCGATAGAGATCTTCTCCACGGCGCGACTCCCCGCTCCGCCGGAGCGGCATGTCAATCGAAAACTCCACTGCTTTTCTACTGTTCGCTTTCTCCGTCTCGCACATCCAACAACAACCCCCTTCCAATCCACGAAATCCGTGATTCACACAACCTTCCCTTCCATCCTTCCACCTTCCAATCTTCCCGTTTCCCCTCTCCTCCCCACTCTCCACTCATCACTCTCCCCTGCCTTTCCCCTTATGTTTTGACAAATTTCTGATGACACCCTAATCATCCCGCTGTATGGTATAATAAGCCTCGCAACACGGAAATCATAGAAAACACAACAAGACAAGCCCGTTAGTGGAAGTCTCTGAAGTCGAGCCGCTTGTGCGCAGTGGTTAGTGGTCCGTAACGCCAAGAGAATCTTCTGGTGTTCACCGGCCGCTGGCAACTTCTCACTGGCTATCAAGCGACTGAACAGGGAGTGCGATAGAGATCCCCTGCTCTCTTCAGACCTCTGCCGACGGGCTTTTTCATTACCGAAAAATTACGCAATACGCATTACGAGTTACCTCCATTATGACTGCACGAGAAGCCATAACAGAAATGCGGGACATGATAAGCGATCGGCACGGCGACTATCATCAAGACGATGATGCGCTTCGCTACCTGAATCGCGCCGCGCAATACATCAGCGCCGAAAGCGAATCCGTGCGGTCCGGTATGTACCGAGCGGTGGAGGAGGGTCGGAACAGTTACGGATTGCCGCTCGATCTGCTGCAAATCGACTTTGTCGGCTTCAAGGGGCGAGGCGAAAGCCGCTATACCCCGTTGCACCCGTTGCGGCAATCGACCTCGCAAGCGATTAACCAGAACGTCGAAAACGGTCATCCGATTTACTATTCGCTCTGGGGTCGGGCAGCGCGTGAGCGGCTGGTGGCGCCCGTGACCGAAGGCACGGAGGCCACGTTCAAAATCGCCGGCTCGCTGCCGTCCGATATCGGAATCAATGATGTTGTGTTGAACGTCACCGATCGCGGAGCCGACGCGCGAGTTACGAAGGTTGTGAATACGCCTGACGAATCTGTCGAGTGCACGCGACTGGCGGGCGGGGAACGAAATACTTTTGAAGGAGGCGATACGGTAAGAATATTGTCGCCCGACCGGGGGAGCCAAACGCTCCACATTTCGCCGCCGCCGGATTTCACGAGCGATCCGGGCGAAGAGAACATGTTCGTCTATCACGCGCACAAGCATCGGGTGATTTCACAATTGGACATTGACAATGAAAACGATCTTCTCGAGATTGACCCGAACCTGGAGGAAGCGTTTCTGCATCGAATGTGCTATCACGCCAGCGTCGCGGACAAGAACGTGAGTGATGCGACCGCCCAGTATTTCGACGGGAAATACAACTTCCATTACAAACGCGCAATGCCGCGGGTGCGGCAGAAGAATCGGCAGTTCAAGTCGCTCTGGTTTGAGGGGCAAGCGATTGAGCGGGCGCGCGACGTGAATCTAATCGGGTACACGGACTCTGTAGGGCATTCAGGCAATACATATAGAATCTTATAGTGGTCGGCAAAAGCAAAAGAACCTCTTGTCTTTGTTTTCACTGACCACTAGCCACTGACCACTGGTCACTGTCTTCATGCAAGAACTACTCTGGAATGTCACAAAATTCAATCATATCTTCAGCTATCCGTCAGACGCCGGTGATGGGACCGAATCGCACGCGCAGGACATGGTGAATCTGCGTGTGGATCGGTGGGGGCATCTGCGGCTGAGACCCGTGATTCGGGCTTTGCAAATGCGCGAACAGAGCGATATTGCGGGCGAAGACATCGGCCTCCTTGGTGTCGCCGCAGCCGCCGGGAAGCTGTTTTGGCTCCAATCGGACGGCAGGTTGATGGTTGCTAATGGGCTCCCGGCCGATCCGGTAGAGGTGGATATCGGCGCTCTCGATACGCTGAGTGGGCGGCTCACGGCGATAGATATCGGCGGCAACACGATCATTACGAGCGAGCGCGATGACCGGGGTCTTGTGGTGCGGGACGATGTGTTCGACACTCTCGGGGTTAACGCCGTAGAACCACTCGGTCAACTTCCGATACCAACCGGTGTCCGCTTCACGTACGACGACCCGGCGTTCAGCCTTCGAAATCTCTTGTTCAAACTCACCGTCTCCGGTAAAGGTGTTCTCGGACCGCTGGAATCTCAAGCTACAGAATCCCACGCGGTGCCGCTGCCGAGCCGGCGAAGCGTGTCGGATCCCGTTAATCCGGACATCGAAATCACCATCAACGCCGTAATCCCCGACGATTCCAGAATCACCGGCGTTCATCTCTGGCTCGCGAATCAATTCCCCGTTAACCCCGACAGCGGCGTCGAATCCGTCTACCACCAAGCGTACACCCGAGACGTGAACCCGGGGCAGGAACTCGCTTTCACCTATACCTGGTCCGAAATTGTCGAGCTCGACGGTGCGATTCGATTGCGCGACAATTCCCCGATGCCGGAAAATGCGAACCATGTCACACTGTACAATGACCGCCTATTCTCCGGCGTCGGCCGAGAATTGCGCTTTAGCGATGTGCGCAACGCTATTCCTTATTGGGGAACTTGGCCCGTACTGAACTCCATAACCACCGGGCACCGGATTGAATTCTCCGCCGGGTATCGCGGCATACTGCTATTCGGCGGCGCGGACAACCTTTACCGCCTGAGCGGCGCGTCGCCGCATACCTATCGCTACGACAGAATATCCTCGCGCGGCCCCGTGTCGTCACATGCTTGGGGTGTGCTTGAAAAAGCATTCGGCTTTGTCGGAAGTGACGGACTCTACTTGACCGACGGAACGCAGGCGCCCGAGATAGCGCCGCAACTGAAAGGTTATTTCAATCGGTACGAGGTGCAAGACGGCTTCGTGGGTATGCTGCCCAACAAAGCGAGTCTGTGGGGCGTTAACCGGCGGGATAAATCCACCAACGCGCTTGATACCATCTATTTTGTCAATGACGGCAACGATTGGGTTCGCCTCGCGGTAGGCGATGACGGAACCCGCATCCGGCAGTATACGTCGGTGAAGCTTGACCCGCTGACAGGCGTGATCGCTGACGGGCAGCCCGCGCCGAGGCTGATTGATTGGGTGGTCGACGACGAGACGGTTGACGGGATAACGAAATACACGGGCCAACAGGACGCCTCCACCGAGCAGATAGCCTGGTCATGGGAATCGCAGCAGCTTGATTGGAACTCGCAGGGGCTTGGCAGCGAGATGAAAACCTTCAAAGAACTGCTCATTGACGGGAAAGCGGAGAACGACATCACCGCCGTGTTTTACATCGACGAAGGGGATCCCGTCGAGAAAGCTATCACGGCGGATAGGATGGGCGGCGAACGATTCGATTATGTGCGGGTTCGAATAGATCGGCGGGGCTTTGCGCTCCGCCTCAAGATCACCGGCACGGGCAACCTGACAATTCGCGGGTTAAAAGTCAGAGCGTACGTGTAGTCGTAGGGTGGGCATTGCCCACCAACCGTTTGTAGGAGATCAAGCGACTGGACAAGGAGCGCGATAGAGATCTTCTCCCGGTCGCGATTCCCCACGCACGTGATGCTGTACCGAACCCTTGTAGGAGCGATCTCCAGGTCGCGACTCCCCATGCACGTGATGATGTACCGAACTGTAGGAGCGATCTCCAGGTCGTGATTCCCCACTCCGGAGGAGTGGAATATCAATAGAAACGAACGAAATCCATCGATGCACTCCAGCGGAGTGCCATGTGGTAGACATCCAATTGACCGATCAAATTCAATTGACTGTAGGAGCGACCTCCCGGTCGCGATTCCCCACTCCGGAGGAGTGGAATATCAATAGAAAGGAACGACATCCATCGATGCACTCCGGTGGAGTGCCATGTAGTAGGCATCCAATTCGCGGATTAAATTTAATTGACTGTAGGAGTGATCTCTAGGTCGCGACTCCCCACTCCAGCGGAGTGCCATGTGGTAGACATTCAATTGACCGATCAAATTCAATTGACTGTAGGAGCGACCTCCCGGTCGCGATTCCCCACTCCGGAGGAGTGGAATGTCAATAGAAACAAACGACATCCATCGATGCACTCCAGCGGAGTGCCATGTGGTAGACATCCAATCGACGGATTAAACCGGAATGACCGACAAACCGAATTCCATCGACCAAAGAAACCAACAACTCTGTAGGAGATCAAGGGAATGGATAATGACTGCGATAGAGATCTTCCCCCGGCCGCGACTCCCCACTCCAGCGGAGTGGAATGTCAATAGAAACAAACGACATCCAATGATGCACTCCAGCGGAGTGCCATGTGGTAGACATCCAAT
>JAPPIK010000020.1:98365-107557 GCA_028820655.1 Candidatus Poribacteria bacterium
ACAAACGACATCCAATGATGCACTCCAGCGGAGTGCCATGTGGTAGACATCCAATCGACGGATTAAACCGGAATGACCGACAAACCGAATTCCATCGACCAAAGAAACCAACAACTCTGTAGGAGATCAAGGGAATGGATAATGACTGCGATAGAGATCTTCCCCCGGCCGCGACTCCCCACTCCAGCGGAGTGGAATGTCAATAGAAACAAACGACATCCAATGATGCACTCCAGCGGAGTGCCATGTGGTAGACATCCAATTGACCGATCAAATTCAATTGACTGTAGGAGCGATCTCCAGGTCGCGATTTAGCCGTTGTAGGGTGCGCACTGCGCACCAGCCTTTTGTAGGAGATCAAGGGAATGGATAATGACTGCGATAGAGATCTTCCCCCGGTCGCGATCCCCCATGTGACTTTACCACAATCAATGAGGCGGCAATGCCACTTAAAGAACAACAATCCCTACATGCCCTAACCAGACACGTGGACGACGAGAAACAAGACCGCGTGCGAGAAGTCCGAGAACTGCCCGGGAGTGCGCAATTTGGCGATGAAGTCGTAATGAACGGTGAACTCTACAAATATCTGATCGACGGGTGGTTCAAAGTATCGACCCAAAAGGTGACTTAAAATGGCAGAACCAATATCCACAACAACGCTGCTGGCGCTCGCAGGCATTAGCGCGGGAAACAAGATTTTAGGCGGCATCTACGACCGCATTACCAATCGGCGCTTATACGAACTGCAAGACGAAGTATTGAATCAGCAGATGCAGTTCAATCGCGATTTGCAACGGCGGTCGAGGGGCAGGTTCACCGGCGCGGAACTGGCGATGATACGCCAGAACGCCGAGCCTCAGTTGCAAGCGGCATCCGGTAATATCGCGGCGCGTTTGGGAACGTCGAGCCCGGCGGGCATTGCGTTGCTCCAACAGGCACAGCAGGCGCCGATTAACGCGGCGATGGGTGCCGCAACGGCGCAGTACGGCGCGTCACTGTCGGAACTGTCCCGGACACTGAACCAGCGGCTCGGGCAACTGGCGGGCGATTCATCGTTCATGGACGATCTCGGCTCGATTCTCAAAAACTATATGTACCTGAAAAAGATAGGACAAAACCCCGACGACGAAACGACCCGCGGCGCCGTGGACACACTAACCCGCAGCGCTCCGAACCTGCATGCGGCTTGGGAGAGATTAAAGAACTCCGGAAGCGGATACCAGCCGCGTCAAGCGGGCAACTCTTGAGACGACGAGAAATCTCGGATATCATGCGAACTACCGTAGGAGCGATCTCCAGGTCGCGATCTTCCAGTCGTAGGGTGGGCACTGCCCACCATCTTATGTAGGGTATCAAGCGAGTGGATAACGAGTGATCAAGTGAGTGGATAACGAACGCGATAGAAATCCCATAGAAAATTCCCTGCGCACCAGCCTTTTGGCCCTACTCGCGCGTTCGCGCGTCCGACAGCCATCATAGGACGGGTAACCCTGCCCAATCTCATGCTATGCTAAACAAAAAATCAGCCGAAAAATTCCTAAACCTTATGGACGAGGCGCACGATGCCTCCCAAGAACACCACGGCCGGATGCGTCACGAGCTTGCGATTTACAACAACCGCAACGCCTACGACGACAGCACATCCATCGTGAACGTGACACCCATGACCCATGAAAGCCTGAACCCCGAGATTCAAAAGGGGATCTTGAGGCTGGTGCCGGCGTTCACGGAACAGGCTACGCGGATAGAACTGCTCCCGGACAGGAGCCGCCGCAGCGTCGAAGATGCCGAGAACATCGAAGATTTGAAGCAGTGGACGCAGATGTTTCAGGAAGTTGACAGAGAAGGCGAGCGCCTTGAAGATGCGGTCTACCACAACCTGATCTTCGGTCATGCAATATCCAAAGCGGTGTACGATCCGCGCTACCGCGTGGTGCGGATGATAACGTTATCGCCGCTGGCATTCTCCGTCGATCCCGACGCCGCGAGCACCGATCTGTCGAATGCCGGGTTCCTCGTGCACGAGACGACGCAGAATGAACGTTATGTTCGCCATCACTATCCCGAATACACTATTCCCGAATCGAAAACCGGCTCCGCTCTGGATAGTGAACGGCGGCAGTTCAGGATTCGGGAACTGTGGATGCGGAGGTGGATCGCCGAGATGCAGGGCGTACCGGTAAAGGACGCGGGCGACACCGAAATCTTCTACGCGGCGGCTATCGACAACGACGTGGTGCGTGTCCGGACGACGCCCTACCATTACCCAGATTTCCCGTCTGCGACATGGCGCAACTTTCCCGTTATCAAACACGACGGCAAACAGTCGCGGTCGTTTTGGGGGCACGGCTACGGTTCGCTGTGCTGGACCCAGCAGAAATTCCTCGACGAAGTCTACTCCAACCTCGTCCTGATGCTGCGCCGCCTGTCGGTAGGCCGCATGATGTCGAAGCGAGGCGCGCTGGATATGGAGCAGGTATTCACCGGTTACGGGGTGAACATCGAGGTCGAGGCGGAATACGACCTTGATAAGGATATCAAACCGTTCCCGACGGAAGCCGTGCCGCCGGTTCTGTACAATCTCCTGCAGCACTCGATTCAAGGGATTGCCGGCATGATGCCTTCGTTGAATCCGGTGTTCGCAGGGCAGTCGCCGTCAGCCAATGCGAGCGGCAGATTGGCGAACACGCTCCAATGGGCCGCGTTCAACCAGATAAGCAACAACGTCCGCGAGATGAACGAATTCCGGCTCCATCGGATGCGGCTGCTGATTTCGTTGACGCAGCAATTCGCCCGCCGGCCGCTTGCGCCTCATATCTGGCGGCGGGGTATCGATTTCCCTGATGCCTTCAGGGAGGAAGCGCGGTATATCGGATACCGCATGAAGATGCCCGACGCGACCTCACTGCCGAACACGCCCGCTGGCAAGCTGGAGATCGCGCAGATAATGGCGGCGTTGGGCGCGCAGATGTCCATTAGCGAGTTAATCAAGTTCGTGGGATTCGACACCGGCTACGGTTGGGATGACGACACCTTCGTGGCTCCCGTCCAGCCAACCGCGCCCGGCGGAAATCCATTGAACCAGAACGTCGTGTCGGGCATGGACACCGGCATGATTTGAAAACGGATTTTACGCATCACGCATTACGCAATACTCCTCATGATACGTAATGCGTAATAACGTAAGAAACGCAAATTGACTATGGAGGTATAACACCATGGGACCGATACAAGAACAAAACCAGCAGCAAGATACGGACACCAAGCGCACCATGACCCTCGACGAAGTCATCGACGCCTTGGGGAAACAAGGCATCCAGATTGAAGGACTGCCCGAATCCCCCGAAGCGCTGTCGATGGATCAGAAGATCGCAACCATCATTGAGAGTCTCGGCGGAATGCCGCAGCAGAGCGGCGAAGAGATCACCGAAGAACAGCGGCTCATCCTTGAGAATCAGTATCGACAAGATCTCAAGATGAAAATTCTCGAGACGGAGAAAGAGATCCGGATGAAACACCCCGACGCCTCCGAATCGCAACTCTGGGAAGCGGCGCACGCGTTTCTGCGCGGCGACGTGATTGGGGTGTCCGACATCTTCGGGAAAATGTACCAGACCGCGGCTGAAAAGGAGAAACAGCAAGCCGCTAAAGACAAGGATCTGCACATTGAGGGCGATTCAGGCGGCGGCGATCAAACCAAAGAGACACCCGTCGGTTTGGGCGACATCTTCTCCCCCGGCGGCACCCTCGACGCAAGCTTCACCGCCAGATCATAATTTTCTAACCCGTCCGAACAAAACGGTAGGCGGGAATCAAACGAGTGAACAGCGAGTGCGATAGGGGTCCCCTTGCCCCACCCCGCCTCATTCCCTGTAGGAGCCATCTCCGAATCGCGATTCAGCAGTTGTTGGGTGTGCACCGCGCACCAGCCTTTCGTACAAACAGCCTCCGAATCGCGATTCCCCGCACCGGCGGTGATCAAGCAGACGAATAGTGACCGCGATAGGGTTCCCATAGAAATCTTAAGGCGATAGAGAGTCCTGATAGCTAATCCTGCGCTATGTAGTAGACATCCAATCAACGGATTCAATTAGATTGACCGATTGACTGAGATCGACCGACAAAACAATTGCACCCGTACGGGCGCGGTTGCCGCGCCCAATCTGTTCTGAACCCCAATTACGCAATATTGAACTGTAATGCCTAAGGCATAATACCCAAGAATATTTGGACTACCAAAAGATATATTTTCCTCGAAATAGATTTTCATACAGACGCCAAAACAGAACGAAAGGATTTCAGATTACGATGAACAGATCTCGACACTCCTCGCTCACTCAAACAATGGCTCAGATAAGACGCCGTTATAACACTCGATCCACTGGAGGAAGCGGTACTCCCTACAACGGATACGACCCATCCCCTTCCCCTTCTCCGAGTGGAATACCGCCAGTAGCAAATGCGGGCCCGGATCAGATTGTCGCCATCAACGCGGAGACTAGCTCAGCAGTGGTCAATTTCGACGGCTCGGGCTCGCGCGACCCTGACGGTGGAACGCTAACATACGAATGGAATTTCGGGGACGGGGACGGGAACACTGAAGCGTCGACAGACAATCGCGTAACACCATCGCATAACTTCACGTCGCCAGGCATTTACAACCTCACCCTCACCGTCACGGACGATGAAGGGGACAAAGCCGGCGACAGCCTCACCGTCACCGTTTTCGGGATAGAGATTACTACGCCGAATGAGGATGACGTATTCTTGGTAGGAGACGAAATCAGTTTTGCGGCGAGCATTGAACCGAGTTCATTATCCTCTTACGCAGATCAGATTTCATGGTCGTTCACAACGGGCAGCGGAAATCCTGCGTCTGGAACAGGCCAGGCATTTTCATCCATTGTTTCAAGCGCGGGAGAAGCTACCATAAAAGCCGAACTTACCATTGGAGGACATACCGCCAAGGATGAGGTCAACATAGAAACTGTCCTCCCGCAGGTTTTTGAGATAGATATTGCTGGCGATGATAATCACGAAATCACCGATGTTGGCGCGACCCCTGAATTCGTGAGATCTTCCGGACGTAATGAACCCGCTTGTAATACGAGAGGTGGGGGTGTTACAATTAAGGCAAAGTTTGAAGCAGATAAAGCGCTCTCTTCATCAGTCGCTGTCTTAATCGACGCGGATAATGGTCAAGGCGCTCCCATACGCTTCAACGAAGTAAGCGCATCATGGCAGAACTGGTCCTCGGCATCAACGACTATAGATAGTACAGATTCCTTGGTTAATCAAGTCAAGCGATACGAGGGAAATTTCAATTTGAATTAGCGGTATAAGATTCAAAAGGAGGGGTGCAGTTGGGTGGATATGAAAAACCCGACAACGAGCCATACGTTATATCAAGTTTTTGCTACACCCCGAGGCGCAGTCAAGGATTTTACCAAGTCGCATATTAAGACGGCCTGTAAAATGGCTGACGGGAAGGACTCGGAAGTTGCCGTGGCTGATGCGGTACACAACGCTTTAGGCGATAATGATCCTCCATACGATCCTTTTGAACAACCTACATTGGCCTCAGGCTGGGGCTTGTTAGACAATCCAGATACTTATGGCGAATGTGATGAACAAGCAAAACTCATGCAAGACATTGTCGAATTATTGGGATTGACCGCAACGGTAGAAAACGTGAGAGCGAGCACTAATGCGGGACCAGGTAATTGCCTAGATCTTGAAACCCAAAAATTGAATGCACTGAACCGACAAGAGTGGCTTCTCTTGGATTTCGATCCCTCGGAAACCGGAACCTATTGGAATAATTTTGAAGCGTGTTGCGTAACCGCTGATTTCTATTATGCGGTTTGGCCCAAGCTCAAAGGAACCGATGATTACGATATCCTTAAACAGTTGATTGAACAACTGGGGGTCCAACAGTATTGGGTATTAACACATGAGAATAAGAAGCCCAACGACGGGTCAGGGGTCGAATTTGCCTTTACGCCTCCTGTACCGCTTCCTGAATTGAATTAGCGGAACTTGCATGCACCCTAGCGATTCCAATAGATGGAAACCATTCATTACAATGTCGCCAGAGATACAATATTATGAGTCGAAAAACAGTGCGGGACCATGTACATGAAGATTTTACATGGTTATATTTTACGACAATAGTCATTATACTCGTTTGTGCAACGCTTAAACCTGTCCACTCTGATATAAATAGAATGGTGAGAAGTCACCATTTTAATACAACACTGAATAAACTAGCAGACAGGAATCTTGTTTATCTGTTTGCACTTTGGCCTAACGACGACGAGTTCACGAGCTACAGAATTGATTTATCCACGCTTCCTCCGACTATAGTCGAACACGCCGCGAGTTGGATCCGGCGGGTCGTCAAGCACGAATGGCTTCCAACAGAGATGCAATTCATCGCCATGAAAGATTGGAAGCGAAGGGAAAGGCGCGTCCTACCTCGAGTTATTGCTTACGGTGTAATAGTAGATGCTTTAATCACGGAGTTCAGTCTCCGCGGTTATAACTTTCAAATTCAAGACGATGGGAAGCATTTGGGTGTCTTGATTTTTCCTGTAAAACCGAATCAGATAGCGTCCTCTATAGAGGATCACATTACCAATTCAATCTCTAAGTTCTTTAACATTTCACCCTCTAAGCTAGGTAGCATAGAGTTTACCTTAAAGCACAGCCGAATAGGGGCAAATGAGAAAATATACTACGGCGACGTTTGGTGCGATTGGGATAAGCAGAAAAACACTAGCTGTGACGCCTTTAAATCTCAAACGTGGTGGAATCATATGGTTGTGTGCACCGATGGCAATTTCATCTACCTTCACTTCGATGAACGTTTGCCGAACCCAAATCGCCATCCACGCGCCATTAGCTTCACCACCGAGCACAATCCTAGATTCTGACGGTAGCCCGCTAACCGGTGTTCAAACATCCTTCCAACTACGGCGGTAGCAGGTCCCATAGCAAATCCCGTGCTATGCGGCGGAAATCCAATCCACGCATCAAACTGGATTGACCGATCACGCGAATGGATAATGAGTTGTAGGGTAATCAAGCGACTGGATAGGGAGCGCGATAGAAATCCAGCAAGTGAGTGAATAGCGAACGCGGTAGAAATCCAGCAAACGAGCGAATAGCGACCGCGATAGAGATCTTCCGCGCACCAGCCTTTTCGTTTGACTCGCTCGATAATGCTCCTACTAGACTTGCCATGCTGTTGTAGGAGCGATCTCCAAATCGCGATTCAGCTGTTGTAGGGTGGGCACCGCCCACCAGCCTTTGTGGGAGCGATCTCCGAATCGCGACTCCGAAGTTGTAGCGTAATCAAGCGACTGGATAGGGAGCGCGATAGAAATCCAGCAAGTGAGTGAATAGCGAACGCGGTAGAAATCCAGCAAGTGAGTGAATAGCGAACGCGGTAGAAATCTCCCGCCCACCAGCCTTTGTAAGAGCCATCTCCAGGTCGCGACTCCGAAGTTGTAGGGTAATCAAGCGACTGGATAGCGAGTGCGATAGCAAATCTCCCGCCCACCAGCCTTTGTAAGAGCCATCTCCAGGTCGCGACTCCGAAGTTGTAGGGTAATCAAGCGACTGGATAGGGAGCGCGATAGAAATCCAGCAAGCGAGTGGATAGCGAGTGCGATAGCAAATCTCCCGCCCACCAGCCTTTGCAAGAGCCATCTCCACATCGCGACTCCGAAGTTGTAGGGTGGGCACCGCCCACCAGCCTTTGTAGAAGCGATCTCCAGGCCGCGATTCCCCGCACCGGCGGTGATCAAGCAGACGAATAGTGACCGCGATAGGGTTCCCATAGAAATCTTAAGGCGATAGAGAGTCCTGATAGCTAATCCTGCGCTATGTAGTAGACATCCAATCAACGGATTCAATTAGATTGACCGATTGACTGAGATCGACCGACAAAACAATTGCACCCGTACGGGCGCGGTTGCCGCGCCCAATCTGTTCTGAACCCCAATTACGCAATATTGAACTGTAATGCCTAAGGCATAATACCCAAGAATATTTGGACTACCAAAAGATATATTTTCCTCGAAATAGATTTTCATACAGACGCCAAAACAGAACGAAAGGATTTCAGATTACGATGAACAGATCTCGACACTCCTCCCTCACTCAAACGATAACCCAGATGAGACGCCGTTATCAAACACGATCCACTGGAGGAAGCGGTACTCCCTACAACGGATACTACCCATCCCCTTCCCCTTCTCCGAGTGGAATGCCGCCGATAGCAGATGCGGACATGGATCAGATTGTCGCTATTAATCCAGACACTGGCAACGTGGAGGTCCAGTTCAACGGCTCGAATTCGCATGACCCCGACGTCGGCACGAATCCGGGGGACGGAATAGACAGCTACGTATGGAATTTCGGCGACGGTTCGACAGGCAGTGGCGCGAGACCATTGCATCTCTACACCTCGGCGGGCACATATACCGTCACCCTCACCGTCACGGACAAGGATAAACCGCCTAAGAGCAGTTGTACTACGATTGAAGTTACGGTCGTATCTATTGAACCTCAAAGCGTAAATGATGGAGAAACCGCGCAATTCACCGTGCTTGGTGCGTCCGACGCAATCACGTATTCGTGGAGTTGGAGCGCTCCGAATGGCGCTGGCAATAGTCCGATGGTCACGTTCTCAAATCCCGCCTCTAGCACTACGCCTGTACCACGTGCAAAATGGTTTGCACTCCCGGCGAAAGCTTGTGGGGCAAAAGATGAGGTTGCTGCTAGGAGTTGTAAATACACTATTACTTGTGATATAACCTTCCCCAGCAATATAAGTGTTACAGCCACATCTTCTCTTACTGTTAATGTTCCATGGGGCAATGAAGGTGACGAAGCTGGGTACGTCAGGGTGTCAATTGGCGGATTTGTGAATACTGATTTTAACAACGACACTCAGTTATGGGAAGTAGACAGGGAGCGATCTAGTTTGGAACGAAAGCTTTACTCAACTGTTAAAGTTCCGCAGTCAAGTTATTTCTACGCCAAACTACATCGACATGAAGAAATACATATTGAACAATTTGAAACAGGAATAGCGAGTAGTTATTACTCCCTCGACGACCTTTGGGAATAACTTACCCCCATCCTTTAGACAGTAAATGACAAGATTTAAGTAATGAAATC
>JAPPIK010000007.1 GCA_028820655.1 Candidatus Poribacteria bacterium
GAATTATGAATTGCGTCCCCGATGAAGTTGGAAATTTAAATTCGATCAAGCTCCTTAGCGTACCACTTCACGCCGCATTACAATATACTTGTCTTGACCACACTTTCAGTCACACCCCGTTTAAACAATCCGAAAGACAACAATAGTCGGATCACTTATACTTGCTAGCACTGCAAGCAATCGATTGTTTGGGTAGCCCCACACGACGAGGAGGTACGGCCAATGACCAACATAACGATCCGAAATCTCGACAGCGACGTGAAGACGCGGCTGCGCGTGCGAGCCGCCGAACATCACCGTTCGATGGAGGAGGAGGTACGTATCATTCTGCGCGACGCCCTTAATGATGAGCAAACCGCACCCAGGGACCTGGCGCAGTTTACGCGCGAGTGCTTCGCGCCTCTTGGCGGCGTGGAACTCGAACTTCCCCCGCGTGGCTCGATGCGCGAGCCTCCGGATTTCTCCTGACGGGTCGGCATGTTTGTCATAGACACGAATGTAGCCTCCGAACTCATGCGTGCAGCGCCGGCATCCGCTGTGGTAGCCTGGATTGCCGGACGCGACGCACAGGGAATGTATCTGACGGCAGTGAATGAAGCGGAACTGCGCTACGGCGTCGCGATTATGCCGGTCGGCAAACGACGAAACGCGCTGGAAGCCGCCATGACCCGCTGGTTCGACCAAGGTTTCAGAGCGCGGATTCTGCCGTTCGACAGCGCCGCGGCCCGAGCCTACGCGGAGATCGCAGCCGACCGCCGCCAAGCGGGTCGGCCTATCGACGAGGCGGACTGCCAGATCGCAGCGATATGCCGATCCAGGGGCGCCGTTCTGGTCACCCGCAACGTGCGGCATTTCAAAGGCACGGGAGTCGATGTTGTCGACCCCTGGGCGGTTACGGAGAGGTAACGAAAGTTATCGATTCGTCTTCATCCACTTGGAATACCAACTGAATGCACGATGACAGCGGACGCAAAATAGCGGGTTTCTTCGACAGTCTATCTGCGGTATCCCGTTATATAAGGATGTACTTTGGACAGGCGCCTCTTGCGAGCGGCACCTGTTTCTTTGTCATGTCCACCGACGGGCCGGTGCTTGTCACGAACCGCCACAACTTTACCGGTCTCGATAACATCACCGGGAAAACGCTTCACAAAGAATGTGGCATCCCTGACCATGCCGTTGTGACCCTGCATGGCCCGGAAGAAGTTCACTATCACATAGACTTGGTGGACCATGCAAATCCCGAAGCGCCCTCCTGGATCGAGCATCCCACATTGAGAACCAAGGCCGACATCGTAGCACTGCCCGTCAAGGAGATGGCAAACATCATAGGAGAGACCAACAGCGTCTCGTTGGACAGCGTCTCATCGCAAGGCAATTAGCACCGGTGGGACATGGGTAGCGAGCTGCATGTCATCGGGTACCCATACGGTCAAATCGGGGGGCCGTTTCCGATTTGGTCGAAAGGCTTTATCGCGTCCGAACCGGATGTGGATATTGCAGGTTTACCGATATTCCTCATCGACTGTAAATCGCGCGCCGGGCAGTCAGGCTCTCCCGTATGGGCGCGATTCAGAAAGGGAGATATCGTCACGCACAAGGGACAGGACTACCAGGCAAAAGAAACCATGAACTATTTTCTTGGTGTCTATTCGGGCAGATTGCGGGGCGACTCGGACCTCGGGCTGGTTTGGAAGCGAAGCTGCATAGAGGAACTCGTGAATCACGCAATAGCTCATGGGACTCAACACCAAATGGAACAGCGGCGACATCGCTTTTCCGCGTCTTTCAGCGGAGAGTTCAGTTTGGATCGCTTTATCAGCGATGAATTCGAGGAAGTAGAGTAAAACGGGTGCTGATGAACTGGCGGAAACAGTTAGACAATCCCCGAATCGACGTGGGTTGCCGACGCTGAGAACCTGCGCGAGGCTCTCGTCAAGTATGACCTCGGCAGGTCAGCTATCTTGACGCACCTCCCTGATGAATTCCTCTGTTGACAGGTTTCCGGTATATTCCAGAAAACTACCGACGAAACTATCAATCCACTCATCATCAAAATCCGGCGCCGGTCTGAAATCTGCGACCTGAATTGATGTAACCTGTCCTTTTGCCCGATCTTCCGACACTTCGCCTTCAACAAAAATCACTGCATTCGGTTTAAGCAGTGTTTCGACTGCTACTTGATACATGTCCGGCGCGAAAAAGCAATCAACCAGAGTCCTGGTTGAAAGTTCTCTTATAACCAGCTTCGGAGAGGTACTTTCCTTGTAAAACGCATCAACAATACCTTGTATCTCTCCGTAATAAGCTACAACCTGCGGGGAATCTTCAATAACTCTTATGGCAGCTTCTTTACTCAATTCTAAGGACACTGTCCTAAATTAAGTTGCCATCTTTATATTTTCGTGTTTTACTT
>JAPPIK010000040.1 GCA_028820655.1 Candidatus Poribacteria bacterium
TGAAAAATACAATTTGTAGGGTGCGCACTGCGCGCCAGCCTCCTCTAAAAGCCCCGGAGGGGCGGAAGGTGTATAGAAACACCGAACCCCCACGCATCTAAGCCCCAGAGGGGATCAAGCGAGTGGATAGCGAGTGCGATAGAGATCCCAAAGGTATATAGCGAGGAATTACAAAAACATGAAAAAACTGTCTTCAAATGACGAAAGATGGCTTGGCTGCCGACTTTTCAAACAGGTTCTTAAGTTGTAGACAGCGGGGGTAAAGATCGGTACTCAACGTTTTTCAAGCAGGCGTCCGATAAAGAATATGAGAATCCCTGCCGCCAACGATCCCATCTCAACTCCCATCGACTCACCCTCCGTTAAACCGTAGGGCTTGGCACATCCCAAATACAAACCTGCTCCAAGAAGGACGATTCCCATGAGCTCTAAGACTTTTCCGACAAAATACACAAAGCGTCTTCCTCAAATCAATAATAGAAACTCTTAATTCGTCCCCACTGTAGGATTTTTTGGTTTGAATGTGGTTTTAATTTGGCAGTGAACACGAGATCCGGTAACGACAGATCGTCATATGTGTACCCCGGTGGGCCCCAACTAATCCGATGCTCCAAACGTCCGTTGTCTACATCATTGTAGTAAATCCAAAACCCGACTGAATTCCCTTTTTCAGCTATATCTCCCAAGTAAAACATCAATTCGCATGATAGCCCATCGTCTCCCCAAGCAACAGATCTAAGGGGCGGAACGAAGGATTGCCGTTCGTCCTCGCCTACGGGTAAATCATATCGGTATAAGTCACTCTTGTGCCCGCTATGATCAGGATCAAGATAAACGACTAGATGATCTTTCTCCGAGAGTTTGGCACCAAAATTCTCTACATGGTCATCGGTCAATTGAACAGCAATATAGAGGAAGCCACTCCGCCACACACCGGTGAACAAGCCCGTAAAGTCAGATGATTCTTGCCATTGCTCATCGTAAATGACTTCCTGCTCCATTTTTCCAGGTATTCCGGTCTCATGCCAAGGGGTGTCATTGAGAATTCCATCGATTACGGGAGAAACTTCCACCAATTCGGCGCTATACTGGAACTTCAATCCACTTTCCAAGTTGATGATATGGGCAAAACCGGCAGGGACTGCTACTAGCGACAATAGAGCGATAGTAGAAATCGCTTTTCCAGACTTCATGTGTCCTCCTTCTCCTTCTCAGATTCTCTCATGAAGAAAACAATTCCAATTGCCAATCCCGATATTTCTGTAGTATACTGTCAAGGCGGTGGAGTGTCAAGTGAAAACTGTGTGAATGTCAACCAAGGGAAATCACGAATTTATGAACACATCGTTCAAGTGTCGAACCAATTCAGTGACACAGTGTGTTACGGACGAACGGGGCTGAGAATTTCCGTTTGATATTTGGCAATGCATTTGTTATACTTCTCTTCCTGTGCCGTTGTGAGTTCCGACCCTCTTTTGACAATAATTCCCGGAAAAATTTGAACTGTTAGGATTCGGCGGTTCACAACGGGCGTAGGTCGGCTTGAAGTTCCGTAACCGTACGGATTGTATGGGTGTGGTCATTCTTACACTATTGAAATAGAGAGGCATGTAGTAGTGAGCAAGAACGCTAAAAGTACCTTGGTTTGGGTGGTAATGGCATCGATCTTTGTCCTCGCACTGTCCCAGGTAATCAACCGCAAAGATCGAGTCCATGAGCTATCTACATCGAGTTTCTACCAGTTGGTGGATAATCGTAAGAAGTTGGTCGAGGAAAGCGGACGGTTAGCCCCGGAGGATGGAGGCTTGTTTGAGGATGAAGTTATCATCAAAAAGGAATGGATTCAGGGTACGTTCAGCCATCCGCAGGACGTCCAAGCAGAGTTGCGGCAAATGGGTGAAATTGTTGAGATTGAGGATTGGAATGGACAATTTAAAACGAGCCGAGATCAATTTTCCGAATTCCCGCTTCACCAAACGCTTAAGGAGGCGCAGGTTCGTTTCGACGTTGATGCGGCATCAAGCGTTCCTCAATGGTTGCTCATCTTTGGAACAACCGTGTTGCCAATTTTGCTGTTTGTCGGCATCATGATTTTTTTCATGAGGCAAGTACAGGGCACGGGCAATCGAGCGCTATCATTCGGAAAGAGCCGTGCACGACTTCATTCCGAAGACCAAACCAAAATTACTTTTGCCGACGTTGCAGGAGTCGATGAGGCGAAGGAAGCGCTTCAGGAAGTGATTGAATTTCTCAAGGATCCCAAGAAATTTCAACGGCTTGGCGGTCGCATTCCCAAAGGCGTTCTTCTCATGGGACCGCCGGGAACCGGAAAGACGATGTTGGCGCGCGCAGTGGCGGGCGAGGCAAACGTACCTTTTTATAGCATCAGTGGATCAGATTTCGTCGAGATGTTTGTTGGTGTTGGAGCGTCCCGCGTCCGAGACCTTTTTGAAACGGGCAAGAAGAATGCGCCATGCATCATATTCATTGATGAACTTGATGCCGTGGGACGGCATCGCGGGGCGGGAATTGGCGGCGGACACGACGAGCGGGAGCAGACATTAAACCAACTGCTTGTTGAAATGCAAGGTTTCGATACCTCGGAAGGCGTCATACTGATTGCCGCAACGAATCGTCCAGATGTCTTGGACCCGGCCTTGTTGAGACCGGGACGATTTGACCGCCAAATTGTCGTAGATTTGCCAGACGTGGGCGGACGGGAGTCTATCCTTAAAGTCCATACAAAGGACCCTTACAAACTTGCCGAAGATGTTGATTTGAACGTGCTTGCAAAGGCAACGCCGGGATTTTCGGGCGCAGATATTGAAAACATGGCAAACGAAGCCGCATTACTCGCAGCGAAGCAGGACAAAGACAACATTGACATGAACTGCTTCGATGAAGCCAAGGATCGGGTAATGATGGGACCTGAACGACGAAGTTTGGTGATTAGCGATGAGGAAAGGCGGGTAGTAGCCTTCCACGAAGCCGGACACGCGTTGATGCTGCATTTTGTGCCTGAGAGCGATCCCAACTATAAATGCACGATTGTGCCCCGTGGGCGTGCACTTGGCGTTACGGCAAAATTGCCTCTCGAAGAGCGCCATAATATGAGCAAGAAACATATCTTGGCACATATTCTATTCGCACTCGGTGGGCGCGTTGCAGAGGAATTAATCTTTGGAGAACAGACAACCGGTGCTCAAAACGACTTTGAGCAGGCTACGGCTATGGCACGCCGAATGGTTACCCAATGGGGAATGAGCGAGATGGGGCCGCTGACTTTCGGGCGGCGCGATGAACAGATTTTTCTCGGCAAGGAGTTGGCTCACCATCAAGATTATAGCGAAAAAACGGCGATTGAAATTGATCAGGCGGTACACCGGATTATCATGGAGTGTTACGAGAAAGCCAGACATCTTCTTGAAACTAATCTTGACGGGCTAAAATCTCTTGCCGATGCACTGCTTGACAAGGAAACGCTTGTCAGCAAAGAGATTGAAGATATCCTCGGACCGAGACCGCCTGTTCCTATAACTTGATGGACTGCCGCGGGAAGCAACTCACTTTCGGACAGCGCACCCTCATCATGGGCATCTTGAATGTGACGCCCGATTCATTTTCCGATGGTGGACGCTATAGTGATGTTGCCGCAGCGATCAGCCATGCTAAGGAGATGGTAGAGGATGGAGCCGATGTCATTGACATTGGCGGCGAATCTTCTCGGCCGGGGGCTTCGCCAGCGTCCAAAGATGAAGAATTGGCGCGAGTCCTGCCTGTGGTTGAGGGCCTTGCTGGTGAAATCTCGGTGCCTCTATCAATCGACACGTGTAAAGCGGAGGTTGCTCGACGGGCGATTGAAGCCGGGGCTCATATCGTTAATGACATTACGGCACTCCAAGGCGATGCCGAGATGGCGAATGTTGTTGCAGGCATGAATACCGGGGTAATCCTGATGCACATGCGCGGTAGCCCGCGGACGATGCAACACTCGCCGGTCTACGATGATGTCGTGTCAGAAATATCTTCTTGGCTGCTATGCCGTATTCAGTACGCAGAATCAAAAGGAATTCCCCCCGATCACATTGTTATTGACCCCGGCATCGGCTTTGGTAAAACTGTTGACCATAATTTGGAGATTTTGCGCAGGCTTGAGGAATTTCGTCACTTGGAAAAGCCTATGCTTATCGGTACATCAAGGAAGTCCTTTATTGGAAAAATCCTTAATCTCCCGGTAAACAATCGTATAGAAGGAACCGCCGCTACCATATCATGGGCAATCGCTCACGGAGCGGACATGGTTCGTGTCCACGATGTGAAGATTATGCATCGAGTCGTGCGAATGACAGATGTGCTTTACCGCTAGATTGACCGTTCCCTCCTAAACGTCTCCAATCCCGAGATTAACGTACTCCAGAGGATGCCTCCAACCAACGCCAATTCGCTGGCGAAATCTATCTAAAATGAAAATTCTTCGAGTCACATATCCCGTCTTAATCTTTGCTGCCTTAACGTGTGGGGTTTCAGCCCAGCAGGTGAATGTTACCGTCCCCGCAACCGTGGACATCTTTCTCAAGCAGTTGGCGCGGTCCGAACATCAGGGCATGGAAAGCAGTTTTGTCGGTGGGAATATAGGAGCACATGCACTCAACGGTAATCCCGCCGGACTCAGCCTGATTCACGACGATCGATTTTCACTTTACACGGCTCGCTTTCCCCGAACCATTGCGGTCGTGTCTCATCAAAACGAAACCGAGCGATATGAAGATTATGGCGAATATGACCTCTATGCGTCGGGAGTTGAGCTTTTGAATTATGCGGCACCGATAAGATCCATCGGCATAATCGGTTTCGATTTTGCCCGTGGGCACGACGGACAGTTCAGCCGTGTAGACTATCTCGGGAAAGCAACCAACAATTTTCCCCAGAGCGACTGGGCACTTGGTGTTGGATTTAGCAGGAATCTTTTCGCCGGTTTGGCGTTTGGCGTGGATGCCAAATGGCTGCGTTCCAAAATTCAATTGCCCGAGAACGAAGAACATGCCGGACACGGTTATGCATACAGTCTTGGATTAAGCCAAAAAATAGGCGAACAGCTTCGAATTGGCGGGGTAGTCAGAAATCTCAGTAACGGGTTGTCGTTTTCGGACGACACCATCCCTGATCAGATTGAACAAGATGTCCTCGTCGGAGGCGTCTACTACCAGCGGCATAGAGATTTAGATTTGAAGCTCAGCCTTGACGCGAATCCTCCGTTCAAAAACGGCGTGCGAGCGAGCCTTGGTGCAGAAATCTGGTATATGGGACGGATTGGGTGCAGAATCGGTTATCTGCGACACACAGAGCACAGATGGCAGCCGGTTCAAATTATCCGGAGCGAAACGCTTCAAATGGAAGAAAGAATCTGGAAAACCGAGGGGCCAACATTCGGTATCGGCTTCAACCTAGGGCGGGTACGTATAAGTGGTGCATATACGCCTCAAGCAAAACCGACTGCAAAGGACGGCGAGAGAATTCGCGTGGACCAAGGAGGGGTTGCGTACTATTTTTCGATTGGACAAGGTTCTTGATATGGGATATGTCAGTCTTTGCGGATGAAAGTCGATAAAAAATTGGAAAATTAATTTTCGCAGTTAAGGCCTAGGTAATTTTGGAAAACCAATTTGGCGATTCATGTCGGATCAATACAAAACGGTAGTTGCCATTGCAGAATCAAAACTGGAAATCAAAAAATCCAGATTCATCTGTTTGGCAACAGCGGTCGAGAGCCAAGACGCCATATCGGATTTCCTAATCCTCGCCCGGCACAAAAATCCCGATGCATCACACTACTGCTATGCCTACAAGATTAAAACAGGGGGCGAGGTTCGGGAATACGCTACCGATGCCGGGGAACCCACTCACTCGGCAGGCCCTCCGATACTCTCCGCGATCAAAGCGGCCAAACTGTCAAATGTCATTTGTGTGGTTGTCCGCTATTATGGTGGAATTAACCTTGGAGTAGGAGGACTCATCCGTGCGTATGGAGGCTGCGCTCGGAGTTGCCTGTCGAATGCCAACATCGAAACACGAGTCCTATACCAGAGGTTGCGGCTGCGAGTGTTTCATGGTCAGATCGGCTCCGTCCTCAATCTATGTCGTCGACTCAGGGGAGACATCCTAAATATTGAATTTGATGAGGAGGCTATTGTATATCTGCAAATTCGTCTGCGCGAGCTAAACACCTTGGAGACGAATCTTCAGCGAATGGCGGTAACAATTGAGACAAGCAGCCTTGCCACAACCTGAAATGGAGATATGAATAGACTCGGGAGGCTAACCTTGAACGAGGTCAAATATACAACTACCCATGAATGGATTGAACTCACAGATAATGAAGGAGTTGTTGGAATCACTGAACGTGTGCAACTCATCTACGGGGATATCATCTTCGTAGATTTACCACCCGTTAACGAGGAATTTGAACAAGACGATGTGATCGGTAGAGTCGAAGTTGCGGACGGCGATTCGTTTCCCATTCATGCGCCAATAACGGGTGAAATCCGTGCGGTCAACACTGCTCTTGATGACGACCCGTATATCATCAATCGTTCCCCGGAGGGTGATGGCTGGGTCTGCAAGATGAGTGTCGAAAGTTCAAAAGAACTGGATGAGCTGATGGATGCGAAAGAGTACGATATCTATGAAGAGGAAGAGGCCG
The DNA here is from genome assembly GCA_028820655.1 of Candidatus Poribacteria bacterium. Lineage (GTDB taxonomy): Bacteria > Poribacteria > WGA-4E > WGA-4E > JAJDTR01 > JAJDTR01. Next base: position 6,701 of record JAPPIK010000040.1, read on the forward strand.
ACGGAGATTTGCTGGAGGAGACGGATTTCTACGATAATGATGAAGATTTTTAATGGCGGTGCGATGCTGGATTGGTCTGAAGAGTATCGTGCCTATTCGGGTGTTGCAACAATCTTACGTGATGAAACCACTGTTTTCGCCTCCTCTCGCCCTATAATGCGTCACATCCAATCCGAGGTGCAGCCGCCTTAACGACCCGAAAAAATATGATTCCCTACCCCCAACCAGGATCGTTTCGGGTAGAGGCGATAAAGATTTTACGAACCATCGTGTGTTTTCGCACTGGCACAACTCGCTCAATGAAATATCCAATATCGACAAGTTCGCTGCTAAGGTCTCTGGTGTGCACAAACGCCGCTCTGGGTGCAAGCTGACGAATTCGCCGCAGAATTTCCCTATCCACCGTTGGGTCTTTGGCAAGTCCGATTCCGTACGGAAAATCTGTAATCACCGCGTCAAATCGCCCGCTGATTTGCCGAGCGTCGCCAAGGCAAACCTCCGCGCTCAAACCGTAATGATCCAGATTCTTTCGTGTTGCTCCCACCATTCGCACGTTGATGTCGTAACCGACGGCAATCATCCCCATCTGCGCAGCTTCGAGTATAATCGTTCCCGTTCCGCAACACGGATCAAGGATGCGGTCGCCGAGTGAGGCGGTTAGATTGACAATTGCTCTTGCGAGTCTGGTAGGCAAGGAACTTGAGGTCACGTGCGGCCTACTGTTATGGGCCACCCACCGACCATCCGATTCCGATAGTAACTTTCCAAACAAGATTTTTTCGCCTTTTATGACGGTCAAGAATTTGACTCGTGGCCTATCCAAATCAGGTCTTCCACCAATTTCCGCTCCTAACTCATGGGCGATCCTGAGGCTATTAACCTCGAGGTTACGGGGCAACTTAACGACAGATACTCGAAAATCATCGGCGTACAGGTCCGCCGCACGTATCTTCGCGCAGATGTCTGAAATACTTCCTCCTTCAAATAGAAGTTCCGCACAGCTCCTCACGTATGCACCTCGTCTGACATCAGTGCATGCCAACGAAACAGCAAGGCCGTGCGAATCTGGAGCAGATCCGGTCAAAGCGAGGCATTCCGCGTTGATTATCTCGGCGTCTAAGTCGGGAATATTTGTCAAATAGAAATACCGCTTCGAAGGCATGCTTTGGATTCCTGTTGATGAGGCGTGAGTAAAGATGGTATCATACGGATATTGGATTCAATGATATAGAATGTAAGAAAGCTAGCTATCAGCTGAGGAATACCGGCCAATAATTAACAGGAGTTTCAGATGCCAGAAACGGAACAGATACGAATCGGTCATAGTCCCGATTCCGATGACGCATTCATGTTTTATGCTCTCGCCAAAGGGCTCATTCCAACGAATGGAATCGACGTCGTGCATATTATTGAGGACATTGAGAGCTTGAACCGCCGTGCACTGAATGCGGAACTTGAGGTCACGGCGATTTCGGCTCACGCGTACGCCTATGTGGCAGACAGTTACGCCCTCACACCGTGCGGCGCAAGCATCGGGGACAAGTACGGTCCATTGGTAGTTTCTCGGGAACCGATGAGTCGTACGGAACTTGCCGGCAAGAAGATAGCGATTCCCGGAAAGCTGACAACCGCCTTCCTCACTCTCAGTCTGTACCAACCCGAATTTCAGCCGGAGACGGTACGTTTCGATCAGATATTGGCCCATGTCGAGGAGGGAAAAGCGGACGCCGGGTTGATTATCCATGAAGGGCAGCTAACATACGCACGCATGGGGCTGCACAAAGTAGAGGATCTTGGAGAATGGTGGTATGAAGAAACGGGATTGCCGCTCCCGCTGGGTGCCAACGCCATTCGGCGCGACCTCGGGGGTGATAAAATTCGGCAGGTTACGACCCTGCTCAAACAAAGTATTCAGTATTCTCTCGATCACCGTAAGAAAGGTCTCGAATACGCCATGACCTACGCGCGTGATATGGAAACCGATCTCGCCGACAAATTCGTGGGAATGTACGTGAACGAGTACACTCTTGATTACGGTGAGGACGGTAGAGCCGGCGTTCGTGAACTGCTTCGCCGCGGATTCGAGTCCGGCATTATTCCCAATCCGGTAGAGGTTGAGTTCGTCGAAATCTGATGTGAAGCGTTAATCTAGATTAACGTGCGAGGACATTCCAATGCCCGACTGTTGGATAAGAAGATTGCTCCTACCATCTCGGTTTGCTGCACATGGGTGATATTGATAACGTCCAATTCGTGTATGCTTCAAGTTCGCTTGGTCTGGATAGCCAAGTCCAGACCGCAGAGACACAACTTGTCACTACTATTTAGTTCATCCCGCTCATCCCTTCGTCTCCCTCACTAGCCATTGACCACAGGTCACTGCTCGGTGCTCTGGTACTCCGTCGGATCGGAGATGCCCGCTTCAATGAATCCCATCTTCCTCAAAAGACAGCTATCGCAAGTACCGCAAGCCCTGCCACGCTCATCCGGGTCGTAACAGCTAAAGGTTAACCCGTAATCAACGCCAAGTTCTGCTCCCTTCCTGATTATTTCCGCTTTGGTCATCAAGATGAGAGGCGTCAGAATCTTCAGTAGCGCTTTTCCCTCCACGCCCGCCTTTGTTGCGAGGTCTGCCATTCGTTGATAGGCTTCAATATATTCGGGTCTGCAGTCCGGATAACCGCTATAATCTAGTGCGTTGACACCTATAAAAATTGCATCTGCCTCTAATGTCTCCGCCCACGCAAGTGCAAAGGATAGAAAGATTGTGTTGCGAGCCGGAACGTACGTCACCGGAATACCCGTCCCCATCTCCTCTTGCGAGCGGTCTCGCGGTACTTCGATATTATCGGTCAACGCAGAACCGCCAAACGAGCGCAAATCGATATCAATGACGGTATGTTTCTTCACATCCATGCGCTCGGCAATCTGTTTTGCTCGCTCAAGTTCAAGTGCATGGCGTTGGCCGTACCGGAAACTCATCGCGTACGTTTCATATCCTTGCGACTTAGCGATGGCAAGCATGGTGGTTGAATCAATGCCGCCGCTCAAAAGGACAACTGCATTCTTTGCCAACCGAAATACCTCCTTCTTCCCGTACACCTTGACATTCTATCAATGCTGTAATATTTAGTGTATCTACAGGCAGAACGAATGTCAACAAATCAAATACCGTAGAATCAAGCGAGATAAAAATCAACTTCCTTTGTCGGGAATTGGAATTCCCTCCTACAGGAGACCAACACGCCGTAGGAGCGATCTCCGAATCGTGACTCCGATTATCGCTTCCATCCTTCCTCACGCTGTACCGACCATTACCTATCCACTTCCATCCTTCCATTCTCATGTGTTATTATATCGGGAGCCTGAGTTGGGTAGATGATCGCGTTTCGAGAAATCGGGATGAGGAAAGTCCGGACTCCGCAGGGCGGGATGCTGGGTAACGCCCAGGAGCGGCGACGCTATGGAAAGTGCAACAGAGAGCAGACTACAACGCACCACGCGTTGTACAGGTGAAACGGTGCGGTAAAAGCGCACCAGTCCCGATGGTGACATCGGGAGCTTGGCAAACCCCATCTGGAGCAAGGCTAAATAGGAGGACATTGCAGGCGCGCCCGCCTCGTCCTCGGGTAAAGCCGCTTGAGGTCGGTGGCAACATCGATCCCAGATGAATGACCATCGCCCTGATGAGCGAAAGCGAGTCGGGGAACAGAATCCGGCTTATTCCCAGCTCAGGCGCTCTTCTAGTAAGATTAAACAGTTAAACTTGAACAATCTCCAAATCGTGATGGTCGGGAATCGGTGGGAACTCCTCCTACGAACGTGGTTCAATAGAACCGCCACTTCTCATCGTCGTAATAAAACATCAGGACGGGCTTGAGCAGCTTGTTAAGTCTGGTCTCGACTTCGGCGACATCCTTCCCGAATTGGAACATCGCGCCCGCCAAATTATCAGTGAGAAAGTCCGTGTCAACCTTAAGGCGAATGTCTTCCACGTCGCAAGGCGTTTTTGAGGCGAGGTTAAATCCCCAATTCCCCATCGACGGCACCTCTACGTGGTAAGGATATGTGTGCCATCCCGCCTCCTCAATCGACTGGTGAATGCACCAGAAGGCGCGGCGTGCGAAGAAAGGGGAGGTACTTTGCGTCACCATCGTACCGCCGGGGCTGAGTATATCCCCGACCAGCTTATAGAATGAGACGCTATAGAGTTTCGACAGCCCTTCGTCGTTTGGATCGGGCAGATCGATGATAACCACATCAAAAGTCTGATTAGTCCGCTCGCGTTCTACGAATATGTAGGCATCTTCATTGACTATCGTAACATTCGGATGCGATAAAGAGCCGCCGTTGAGCGCCACAATTGCCTTATTGCTGCTGCAAACCTCCGTAATCTCGGGATCAATGTCCACCAAGACGATTCGCCGCACCTCCCCGTATTTTAGTACCTCCCGCGCCGCCAAACCATCACCTCCGCCGAGGATCAGCACACTTGCGCGGCTGTTGGCGAGCGTCATTGCGGGATGAACAAGCGCTTCATGATAGCGAAACTCGTCTACCGAACTGAATTGCAGGTGCATGTCAATGAAAAGCCTGACATCCCTGCCCCGGTTGGTGACCTTGATCTGACGAGGATCCGCACTCGAATGTTTTGACGAGGTTTCCTTACGTGGATTGCGTTCTGTCACGACAATCTTTTGATATTTCGATTGTTTCGAGAAAAGTATACGATGATGGTAGATTTTACTTTCGAGCCAAACACCGATGCGACCGCCGTAAGCGGAGGCAACGGCAAGAAAACTGCCAGCCAACACGACGGTTACCACCACCCTAGCTCTCTTTTCAATATCGCTCCAAAAGTGGAGAAGCACAAGTCCGGCGACGAGAACGTTCACAAATCCGATGATGAAAGCAGTCTGAATCAAGCCGGTGTACTTCAATAGCACTAGTGGAAAGGCGATCGAACCGATTAACGCCCCAACATAGTCAAAAGCAAGAACGTTCGCGAGCGTGACGCGCAGCGATTCGTATTGGGCGACAATTCGCGTCAAGATCGGGATTTCCAAACCGACCAATGTCCCAATTGCCATAATCAGCGTGAACATCACCGCAAGATACCCTACCGTAGACTCAACGATGATGTAGGCATTGAAGAGAATTATGGACGACACTCCGCCCAGCACGCCGATGATTATCTCAATCAAGATGAATCGGTTTACGAGATAGCGGTCGAAATATTTTGACAGAAAGGAGCCCAATCCCATCGAACTCATGAATAGTCCAATGGTAATCGAGAATTGATAGACGCTGTTACCGAGGAGGTACGAAGACACGGCGGCGATAATGATTTCATAAATTATCGCGCATATTGAAATGAGGGAAACGGCGAGAAGCAGTACAAGAATAGCACGCCGACTGCCGGTGTTGATGGTATCGGCAGGCACATCCGAATTATCGGTGTTTTTCGTCTGCGTGGCCATAAAGATTGGATATCAAACCGATTATAGTTGCGAAGCTAATGCGCTTCATTCTTCCAATCCCATCAGGTTCAGTCTTTTCCGGCGACCTCAATCGTCGTTCGCGTAACCACTACGGCAGGCGCCTCAACATACGAATGGAAGGTTTTCAACTCTATCCCGGTTTCATCTGCTTTAAGCACATCAATCACCGTGATAGGTGTTTCCGCCATGTCTTCTCGAGTTGGAAAACGGTGGCGCAGCCGAAACAGTGTGCTCGAATCGGGCGGTGTCGGTTCATCTAGCAGAAAATCTTCTCCCGGAGAGTTCACCAGTTGTAGCTCTACGCTGTAATTGAATTCGTCTGCGATCCACGAGCTGTAACAACAGTTCTCAAAAGCGCGAATAAGCTTAAGCCTGCCATCCGGAGGAAGTGCGTTTGAACCGCCGGAGATAACCTCTGCCAAGGATGCCCGTTCCGTTTCTACATTGACAACATGGCTGCTGCCTATAATCCAAAAATCCGCGCGGTAGGCGGCTCGCTCAATCGTCCGCTGTTCAAAGATGCGAAACAAGCTGCGCTCCAGTCGCCGTTCGTAGACGCCGAAACTTAGATTCGCAATATCCTGTCCGACATAGATGCGCTGCAATCGTATTCACTCCCAATAGTGCTGCCTTTTTCCCTTGGCTTATCGCCGTTGATTGTATCAATTTGCTGCTTTGCGGAGCTTCTCGAAAGTTGGAATATGTAAATAAAACGTTAACGAAACATGATAAACGTGATTTTTCTCCGAACAATTTCCGCACTTGTTTGCCAAAGGAAACAGTTACGACAGAACATGTGAAACACCATCGTTCAACTTAATTCATGAGAAAAGGAATAGAATAATGAAAACCAGAACTGTAGTCACCATTTGCATCGCTCTTCTCACCGTCGGCATCATGGCATCAACCGCGTATTCACGCGGCGGGCATTCGCACGAAAAGGACAAGAAGGGATATTACCTTAAATCCAAAATGATGAAAATGCTCTCCGAAGAGCAACGCCAACAATTAAAGTCGCTGAAAGTCGATCACGCGAAGCACATTATACCGCTAAAAGCGGACATGAAGGTTAAGCGTTTGGAACTCAAGCAACTTTGGGCGGCGGACGAACTTGATGAAGACGCAATTCTCGCCAAATCTGACGAGGTATTGGCAATTGGAACAAAGATTCGCCAAGCCGGGACTCGTCACAAACTCGAGACTGCAAAGCTGCTTACGAAGGAACAACGTGAGATGTTGACGAAAGCCCGCCACCATCTTGATGGTTGCAAGAAAAAAGCCCGCGAATTTCGTGGTAGACGACATCACAGGGATCGGGACGAGGAACGCGAAATGCGTCATCGTGACCGACACGAGCGTCGAAAACATAGAGATGCCGAGGAAGAATCCGAGGATGAGTAACCTCGGCAGCTTGGGACGAGATGGCAACATCAACGTCGGACCTCTAATCCAAATCTAATAAGACCCCCGTACGCAGTGAACGTGCGGGGGTTTTTCATTTGTGTGCCAACCTCCATGAATCCGGGGGATCGAAAGTTCCTGTCATCCACTGTTTCGAAATTACACCTGCCTCTAACGAGATGTCGTCGTTAATCTGCTTCTCATGTTTCTCCTCCCGGCAGCGTCATCTTCCATACCCTCAAGCCTTGAATGGATCCCGCATCTTCCTTTTCAGGCAACCCAAGTCTCACCTGTTTGGCTTCCGGACAATCCATTCTTTGGCATTCCATGAAATGGTCATCGAGATAGGCTTCCAACATACCGCGCCGTACCAGGAGACGGAGGTCGGCGGTCCCACCGAAATCCCATTCCCGGTCGGCTAACTGCTGTTGCTCCCAATTTCCACCATCCGAGTCCACTGTCCCCATCTGCATAGAGCCATCGTGAAAGATGCGGATTTCGTAATCTTGGGCGTCGGCTTGAAGTCGCACTGTAGTGGGATTAACATGCGGCCGTTCCGGCAATCGCACAGTTGCCTCCGCGACAATGCCCGTTCCAATGTCCAAACCGTCGGTGATCGATCGGGTATTGTTAGCCGACGGCTCAAACACTTCGACCTCTTCACCCTTCAGTGCATCGTTGCCCTCCCAGTATTTGAACCGAAGCGTGCCCTCGTTGTCAACAACCGCCCGTTTCAATGGCGCTGCGTAACAGATATGGCGCATGATTTCGGCGGTGGGAAAGTGCCGAGCACCCGACATTGAGTGATGGTTAACCAAAACACCGTCGGGAGTCGGCAAAAACCGCGAAAAATAGGTGTGCCAGAGGTTCAGCAACAATCCGTTCTTCGTGGCTCTTTTGTACGGTCCTCTGACATCGTCGGCGACATAAGTCCACATTCCGTCACGGGGCTGACCGGATGTCCCGAACATACCGTACACCTTAGCCCCGAACCGATAGAATGCGCCGGACTCTCCCGTTCCCGGTTCAACCGCTGGCGGCGGTAACGCCCTCCACCTCAATCCATCTTCCGAGTAACCGATTCCGACAATGCCGCTCAAGCCGCTATCGGGACTTTCCGATGCGGTCCACGTTCCCCAGTAGCCGCCTTCCGCGCGCGGCATTGGAAATATACAGTCCCATCGCCCGTGAATGTGGTAGTAACGCTGATCTACCTTGAAGATATAATCTTCGCCGAACTCCGTCCAGTGGATCAAGTCGGTTGACCAAGCGAATAGGATGTTCTGCGTGGTCCGACCGGTTGCGTCCTTCCGGTGTTCGGAGTAGTTGCAAATGAATCTCCCGCTTTTCTCAAAATCCGGTGATTTCCAGACGGCGCCAGTCCCCAGAAACTCCAGATTTCGCTCCGACTCTCGAATTGCCCAACCGTGATCATGCCAGTGAACGCCATCTTTCGAGGTCGCTACCCCGAAGCCTTCGCCGGCGCTGCGCTCCGTAATCAGATAGTAAAGGTAATAGGTTCCTTCATGGTAATATGCCCATGTGTCCCAATGCGCCTTTACGTTGTCAGACTTGAAAATCATTCGCTCAACTCGGCGTGCAGTTGTCCAACCCAGAATTCAAACACGCGATGAATCAACATATCCTAGTCAACAAAACGCGTCGATACATATCCCACACGATCAAAGGTTGCCCGATAGCAAGATCCCGCCACGGGCGTTTCCACGGCGTGCGCCGTCCCCGGTATGACAAACTCGCCGGCGGACAAGCCTATGTCGAACTCGGCAAGTTTGTTTACCAAGTTAACGACCGAATGGATGGGATTGCCCAGTACCGCGGCTGTGGCGGCGGTAGCAACGACTTCCCCGTCCTTCTCCAACACTACACCGATGTGCCGGAAGTCGATGCCTTCGATAGGTGTGAGTTGTCCGCCCAAAACAACCTTGCACGCGCCGCAGCTATCCGCGATCAAATCCTGAGCTGATTTCGGCTTGTCCACCCCGCGCGTGTCGGCAATTTCAAAGGCGGGCATGACTCCAGCTATAGAAGCCATAACGCTTGCCGGCGTAGCACCCGGTCCTTTTAGGTCGCTTTTTAGAACGAAAGCGGTTTCACCTTCCAACATCGGCCTACACAAGCCGCTCATCGAAATCGGCTCGCCCTCCAGCACTATCATAGAGGCAAATAGATTGCCGTAAGCCGGGCTGTCTGCATTGAACAACTCCTGCGCAGCCTTCGATGAAAGACCTATCTTTCGACCTATAACGGTATCACCGTTGTTGATTCGCGTATCGTATGTTTTCTTATGAACGGCATAAGCTTCGGCGATGGTTATGTCAGGATACTGATCGAGCACGTTGGTTAATGGTGTGGCAGTCTCTTGAGCATTCATGAGCGCTTGAGACAACTCTGTAATTTGACTTTCCGTCAGGGGCATAGATGATTCTCCTTTGCTTCAAGAGTAAATCTCTGATTGATGAAACACTGCGAAGTTTAAGTCTGAAATCTGGTCAAGTGAAATAGCGTTGTGGAGTATGAGTGCTTTGGGGGATGGAGGGTCTTGTGTACCACGGTAACATGGACGCAACCTTGGGACAAACCGAGGCTCCACTATGAAGATATCTTAGCACAGGAGAGTTTTCATTACAACGTTTTATCGCTAGACTAACTACGGGCTACTCTCATGTCTCCCTGTTTAGCGCTTTTCAATTCCTCGATCCACATTACCCTCCGCGACCGTATATCACACATCCTTTTCTATTTAGAAAATCTCGTAGGTTCGGTTGAACAGTGATTCATAGGAACTCACGTGTAGAAGAGATGTTTTCCAAGATTAATTTTGTTCACAAACGCCGAAGATCGACTGAAACCCAATACTTCAACACACACTATCCACAATTGTCAGACAAACGATTTCCCTTCTACTTTTTACATCCACATATTCTCGCATGTCCGATTTTGAGAAAGGTGAAGAACACCTCTACAGCCAAAGATTATATGCAACTGCCCAAGAGACGTCAGTGTTTTCTATTAACAAGACTACACAGTTGGTATATACTGAAAGAACTTCAGATGATAGATGGTTGGGATGCTCCAGACTCTTTGTCCATTTTCAAGTCGCCCATGGACAGGTTAATGCGTCAATCAGACCATGCTTCTTAATCAACATAAACCGATTGTAATAAAACACAAACCTCGGCATCTACTTTGCGCGAGATTGATTTTGTCGTTTCTATTCATGAAAGGATACGAAATTTGCAGTAGGAGGAGACGATGAAACAGCAAACGGGCTTCGACCGGCACAAATTTCTAACAATCTCAATGGTGGTTGTTGGAGTTGGATTTTTCCTGTTTTCTCTTATTTTTACAAGACTTCGGTTCAATACGGAACTGCCTAAGCACAGAATAACTCCCGATTCAGAGATTCCACCGGCGACACAAACATCGTCGCGGGATTCGTTCGAGCGCAATGAGGGACTTGGAAACCTGCAAGATTCAGTATTTCCCGACGAGGCCCCAGTCTCCGAAGCTTTGGAAAGACAAGAATGGGAGGACTCCTTACTAGATATGCTTGACGAGGAAACGGCGGAGACATCGGAATCGGAGGAGATTTCGGAGTCTCAAGAAGAGCGTTTCTTCGGTTTGACTCGAGCCGAGATTGAGGCGAGAATTCCCGTGCTTGAGGAAGAAATACGCACCAATCTCACGAAGGCGGTGGAGTTGTACGCCGAACTTGGAAATACAGATGGTATGGCAGGAGATTCGCCGGAAATTGCCGCGTGGCGTGACGAGACTTGGGCGGAGGTAAAGCGCCTATTTCATGAAGTATCGAACACAGGGATAATCCTGCGTTATGTTACATTCATGGATTTCACAGGTAGAGGAAATCCATTGGACGAAGGTGAGTGGATATCTGAACTGATTGAGCCTCTGCCGATGCGGGTGAATGTCACCCTTTATGACCATAAATGAGCGCTTAAGGCGACAACGCCTAGAACTCTGCCATTTTGCGCGACAAGGATTGATTCTATCCCTCAACGCTCAAAAAAAATCACTTCATATAGAGTCAATCACGAAGAAAACGATGTTTAATTTACGTCTTAAGATATGCACATTTGTATTTTCAGGTCTATTATTGCTCAATTCAGCCACTGCGTCAGTGACAAAGGAGGAGCAAAGTAGCGAATTGAATCTTGAGATGATTTTAGCCGGTATCAAAAATTGTGATGAACTAATTCGCTCCGGAGAAGGAAAATGCACATTAACATGGGAGCAATCAGGGATACAGGCAGACAAGTCTGTCTGGAAGTATGATTTCATTTTCGATAAAAATCAGATACGTATGGAATTAGAAGAAAGTTTCTCGCGCCGGAGAGTTCACCGGCTGAAAACGACCGTCACGGCAACCTCAGCCGGAGTCTGGCAAATCGCCTTTTACAGAAACAGGAAGCCTGATTATTCGTTTCACACAAACACTAGATTGGCCCCTTTTGACATTGGGATGGAACCGAGACGGTGGCTCACACTCTTGGATGAAGTGCCTCTTTCAACCTATCGGAAAAACGACAATTTCCGCATCATCAAGCGGGAGAATTTGAATAACACGCTTTGTTATGTGCTAGAGCAGAAACCAGAGATTTTGTCTACCGAACAGACGGGAAGTTTTGACAGGGTTTGGATCTCACCTGAACAAGGATTTCGCTACCTGAAGCGCGAAAAACGGCATATTCTCAGGCTAGACACCGTTGATTTCGGTATCAGGAAAGGCACCCCATACGTCAGTTACGACACGATTTCCCTTAAGCAGTACGGCGAAACGTGGTTTCCTAACGCAGGTGTACAGGAAAACTAATGGTTAGACTCGGACGGTAAGAAGCATTTCATCAGTCGAATGACCCTAGGGACGGGACACTTCAAGGTTAATCATCACATTCCGCCTGAGACATTCATCGTTGACATCCCCGACAGTGCGATGATTCGGGTGCGCGAGTTTCGTCAGGAATTGACAAAAAAGAATTCCTTCAACGATACGGTCGCAAGTAGGAAGACTGCATGGGTGCCCTAAACCTAATCGTAATCACGAGAATAGTTCGCCTGAAAATATAATGCACCCATTGTTTTATCTTCCCAATTTTACTTTTATGCATCATGCAAACGAAACTGCTAACAAATACATGCCATTCTAAATGAACTTGGGGACATTCTTAATACAGTCTGTACGCTCTGTTCGACAGTATTGTTCTTTACCATTCCTCGATCAATTTTACGTTCTCCGCATCACATTTCACGTAGCTCAATCCACTTTCCGGTACGCGCCGCTTCGGTTACGGCATCAATGACGCGCATATTCCGACGGGCATTTTCCAGTCCAACCAGCGGCGGTTGTCCGGCCTCCAACGATTCGCACAGATCGAACATCTCCGCCGAATAAGGATTAACCCCCGTTAGGTTGACGGCTTCTCCGTTTAACAGGAACTCGCAGCAACCGTCTCCGTTGCTCCATGCACGCGGGACTAGAATCGTTCCCTTCGTGCCGACCACCTCATAAGACTCCCGAGTGCTCCAACCGAAACCGCAATCGAATTGAGCGAAGACACCTTCGCCAAAAGCCAAGGTACCGACCATCGTCTCCCAAGCGTTGCTTACGGGTTCAAATGTTCCGCACGCCCAAGCCGCCTTTGGCTCGACATTGACGAGATGGCGAATCACGTCGACACAATAACAGCCTAAAACCCTCGCCGCACCGCCCCCGAGATCGTCGTGAAAGCGCCAGTTCGTCCGATCCGTCAGCGCTGTCGACAAGGTCGATCGGATAAACCTTACGTCTCCAATTGCGCCATCATTAACGTGTTGTTTTACCGCGAGAGTCAACGGGTGATGCCTGTACACCAGCCCTTCCGTCAGTTGGACGCCCGCCTTCTCGGTAACCTGAATCATCAACTCGACATCATTGGCGTTCATGGCGATCGGCGCTTCACACAGTATCGCTCGAACGCCGTTGCGAATCCCCTCCAAGATTATCTCCAAGTGCGCGCTGGGAGTTGTCCCGATCACCACTATGTCCGGCTGCTGCTTTTCGAGCATGGTTCGCGCGTCCTTGTAGGTATGCTTAACCTCGAACGCATTGGCAAAACTTGCAAGCGCTTCAAACTTCGTGTCGCAGGCGGCTACCAGATTGATTTCGGGAAGGTTTTTCCATGCGCTGGCGTGAACCTTGGAAATTTCGCCGCATCCAATGATGGCAACGCGATATGTCGATTTCATGGTTAGCACTCTATGTGTGAACAGACAGGAGCAGGCAGGGAAAAGCCAGCTCACATTAAACGCGGCTGGCAACCGTGGGCAAGGGACCACTATCGGAGTCGCTATTTTCTTCCTTGATCCCACAGTAATAAAACTTGAGTTGAGAAATGAACCTAGGTGGGAGGATGAGGACAAAACGTCCAAGGACGTAGAATTTGGTGGGAAGAAACTGACGCTCTTATCGCCGGATGAGTACATGAATCCCAATTGACTAAGAGACTCTTCCGTAGAGCGTGCGGCGTTTGGTTGTTTTGCACGGCTTAACTGCCGGATCCGGGTATCGCTCAGGTCGATCCGGTGTCGCATGCCGCGGACTTATCGGTTCCGAGGGATGCAAATGGGGCAAATACTTTTGCCGTCTCGAATGAATCACACTCCGGACATGCAAGTTCGGTGTCCAATTCATTGATGCTTTGCAGCACTTCAAATTTTGACTCGCAGGTTTTGCATTGATACTCATAAAGTGGCATTGCGTCCTACCTCCACGATCTATTGCAATCGGGTGAACTTTTATGCGTCCTGAATCTGAAAGAGCGGCGGCTTTAACCACGTGCCCTTGCACTTCGGACATCGTGACGGTGTCTTAATCTTACGCCTATCTCTGAACGTGAACCTGCATTTCTGGCAGTGGGCCGGTACAATAACCAATCGCGCTTGAGGCCGAATGGACTTCTCGATGTGCGGAATATCTTCGAGAATCTCCTTGATGTGCACTTTCAAGAATATCGAGAGATCCTGCAACGAGAGCGTCTCGCCCCGAAGAATTTCGATAATCTCTTGGCGTCTGGTCACGCGTTAACCTTCTCCCAGCGCGCCGTTTTTCCGCTCGGGTTCATCGGTACGCCTGCCGCCCACCCTCTCCGCAATCGGATGGATAATCACCTTCACTTCCGTACCTTTGGCTGGAATTACGTCGCCGTTGACGCGGTAAGTTCGATCATCCGTGCCGCCCGAAAGCGTGTGATTGAAAATTGAGTCCGGATCACGATAAACGGCGATGATGTTGTGGTGTACCTGGGGCGTAAATTGAATGTTGTTAATGAGGCGTCCTCCGGTGAAAACCCAGTTCGTTCTTTGCATCGGACGACCTTCAAACGCGTTCCAAAGCAGATTTTCGGCTCGCTGTCGAACCACTTCTTCGCCCTGCTTCCATTCCACCCAGATTTCCGCTCGGTCACCTTTAGGAGTGTGCGGGTCGCCGACTACGGTAAGGTTCATGCCCGGATCCATGCCGAGCCCAGCCCCGAGTGCAAGGAAGATGTGAATCGGTTCGGAATTAAGCATCAGAACGCTCTCGTGGGTCTTGCCGAGTTTACCGCAGGCAAAAAACTCGATAATGGTATCGCCGTTAATGATGTTGATTTCACCCGTAATAGTGACTTCGCGCTTGTTCACGTCGAAAACCACGTCCCCGATTTGGAAACGTCCCTCCCCGATTTCACGGGGTTTTGCCAATGCAGGGTCCGTCGCAGCCATCGTTTTGGGATAGATAGTCAACTCCTGAGAATCGGCGTTGTTCTCCCTATCAAGGTCCTCAATTTGATTATCGGGATCGACCACAACGTAGATTTGATGCGTTCCTTCGGTCTGCGGCGCCCAATTTATGGATACGGTGGTCTCCCGGAGTTTCGGTGAGAAGATTGCTTCTTGAACGGCGATTTTCTCTCCGCCGTCCTCCGGTGGGTAGTCGTAAAAGTGGAGAGGAACAATCCCGTCAAGAGGTGCGCCCGTGTTGGTCAACGTCAGGCTAATTCGTGTCGGTTCACCGACGCGAGGTGAAGGCGGAGAAAAACGAATACTGCGCGGAGCCACGCCCAGATTTGGTCGAGTCGCTTCCGGAAGTTCGCGGCTCAATAACATCAGTGCAAAACAGGTTGCGGAAGCGTCGCCCTCTTGGTCTGCCCATCGCCCGTCATCTTCCTGTCGAGCGACGAGCATATTAGAGAATTCCCGATACCAACTGTGACCGGCAAGTGTTGTCAGTTCCGGCGGGATGTCGGCGAAGCGTTGAAGAGAGAGAAGATAGAAGTAAAGCCACGCATTTGATCCGGGGTTTCGAGTCACCGACCAATGTTTGTTGATCCACGCTAACCCTTTCCTAATTTGCGCATCCTCAATAGACGCTCCACAAGCGCGAAGTATCCAAAGCCCGGTTGCGGTCATACTGCCATAGTCGCCAGCTGCCCAAGGCGAGCCGTCCTCAACGAGATTGTAGAGCCAGCCCCCGGTGTCCGTCTGATTACTTCGAATCCATTTTTCGGCGCGGTCCCACGTCTCTTGAGGAACTTTCAAGCCCCACTGCTTCCCCGCGTAAAGCGCGTAGACTACCATATTTGTATGTGCGCCGTTAGCCGTAAATCCATGCCCCCAACCACCGTCGTCCCTAGGATCTTCAAAGCCGCTCCCCTTCAATGGGAGTTGGGTTTCTACAAGTTTGTTAACGGCAAATTGGGCGCGTTCCCGGTAACTGTCATCATCGGCCGCAACCAAGATGGGTAGAATAGCCGCATAGTGATAGACGGTGAAGTCATTCCAGTCCGATTCCATGAGGAATTTAAGTGCATTTGCCACCACGGGGTGTGATTGATCCAAACCGGCGGAGAATAGCCCCTGTAATGCGAGAGCCGTTTCCTGTTTGCTGTCCTCGCCGTACTCCCAAGCCGGACCGGGGACGAGATCTTCGGGCAATCCTTTAACCGTAGCACCGCATATCACGCAGGTTGAAACAATCTGAATCTCGGTACCGCATTGCAGACAAGTGCGGCTATGTTTTCCCCGCTGCGACTCTATCCACTCTGCACCCTTCCGGATAGCCGCTTGAATCTGCTCGGGTGTTGCTTGGGGAAAGGTGACGGGTGTGGCGGTTATGGAGATGTGGGTGATATTGTCATCCCAATTGGATTCGTGGATTCTTTTTTCGCCGGACGGATTTACAACAGCGTAAATTGTGGTTGTGCCCGCGGGTGGACGCCATTGCGCCTTTATGTCGTCAGATTCACCCGGCTCCAGACCCAGAATGACGTCCTTGCATAGGATTTGAAGCGAGTCTGTGGCGGGGTCCCCTTCGTAGAGCTTGACAATAAGATCTTCGTTGAGGGTTGGCGCCGCCTGCCCGACATTGTCGACGCGAACGTTGATTGTAATCTCTTCGCCTTCGACCGGATCCGAATTTGAAAAGGTGATGCTTGCGGTATTAACAGCGAAATTGGGCAGATCCGGTTGCTGCGCATGCGCACCGAAATCACCCAAAAGGAAGATGAAGAAAAGGTAGTATTTACACATGAGACTCCTTATGAAACAACAGATCGGTTTTCAATCATAACCGCGCACCCAATCTACTTTCCCACTCTTCGACCCTCTCAATTTTCTAGCGCTACTGCCCTTCCCAATTCCCGACGGAGACATGAGACGGCATAAGAATCGGTCGACCAAACAGTTTTTGTCCCGAGGCCGAGAATTTGGAAACTTCGCCTTGAAAAGTGGAACCTATCTGGTCGGCGACCCAGACCCCGCCATCAGTGCCGTCGACGGCAATCGCGAGAACCGCCATGCCCGCCGGAACTTCCATGGTTTTTTGACCGCTTGAAGAGAGTTTAACCAGCATTGAGGCGTTGGAAACTAACCACAGGCTCCCATCCTTGACATTGACCTGCGGGGAGGTCGGCTTGGAGATGTCGATGATGCGGAGCAACTCTTGCCCTGTAGGGCTAAGTTTGACCAGCACGCTTGCCTGAGTATCCGCCACCCACGCATTTCCCGTCTTTGGATTGACGGCGACAAACTTCGGCTCTTTGAGTTTTGGGCCTTGGGCAACAGCCGCGCCGTTAGCGTCGTACCGAGTGGCAGAACCCCGAGAGTCGGTAACCCAGCAACTGCCATCCGTGGGGTTTACATCGACTTCGGGTTCGTGAACGCCCGTTATCTCGGCGAGGACTTGGCTGCCATCCGCAGAGATCTTCTTGACGACGCTCTTCCCGCCGATCCATACCGTGCCATCACCGGGATTGATCGAGATCGACCGCGCGCCCGGGATACCCGAAATGGTTTTGAACATTTCATTTTCGTCGGTCGCCGCGGGATCGTATCTAAAGGCCGCGTTTGCGGCGGACACGGAGATCCACACCACTCCGTTTTTCGGATTCACTTCCGCCGACTGCGCTTGCGTCAACCCCGGGATGCCTGCCGGATCAACTGAACCGTCTGCGTGGAGTTTGCGAACGGTGTCTCCGCCGCTAACTACCCAACACTCACCGTTGTAAGCAGCGTACGAATGTGTTAGTGGAAAACTCGAGAATATGGCAAGGGCAATCAGTGCTTTGAGGTGCGAGAAACGTCGTCGAATCATTATTCTTTCTCCAATTCACAAAAGGTCAATTCAGCGTGTGTTTTAAGCGTAAAGGGCTGTTTAGATGAAACGAAATCCTCAACGAAAAAGATTAACACATTCGACTGTGGATGTCCAAGCAATTTCAATGCCGTTCTCCGGGCGATGGATTAATCTGATTTTACGCAGAAACTAACGCCAAAATTGACTGAAACTTGAACACGGCGACCAACTATTGAACAATCAGTAGGAGCGACCTCCGGGTCGGGCGTTCTCTCGCAATCTTTAAGAGCTTGTTTGAAAAGTGCAGTTTATCGGGTGCGCATCGCGCACCAACCTCTAATAGCCCCGGAGGGGCGGTAGGTGTGTAGAAAAGCCGGAATCCCGGCACCCAAGCCCCAGCGGGGCGACAGATAAATGGCAGGGAATTACAAAAACATACAAAAAACCTGTCTTCAATTGCTGAAAACAGTTTTGCTACCGATTATTCAAACAGGTTCTAATCATCGAATCGATTATCTTTCCGATTCGCGGTTTGCTGTGCAACACGTCTGACGAGTTGAAAGTATTGAATGCTACCCGACGTTTAGTTTCCGCCGCTGTTCCCTGAAGCTGGAGACGCCGTAAATCAACACGAAGAAGATAATCGTCGCTTGAATAACGAACGTCATCTTCGCGGAAATGCCCGCCATCTGCTGCATGGCATCCGAGCCTGTCTTTAACGCCCCAAACAGCAGGGACGACAGGATAACCCACAGCGGATGGAGTTTCGCCAATAGGGCGACAGCAATTGCCGTGTACCCGTACCCGGGCGAAAAGTTTAGAAACAGTCGTCGAGTGAGCGCGGTGAGTTCAATGGCGCCTCCCAGTCCGGCAAGCGCACCGCTGATGAAAAGCGCGAGAATCACGTTCTTGGAGATTGAGATTCCGGCTGCCTGAGCCGCTTTCGGATTGGCGCCCACGGCTCTGATTTGATATCCCAATACGGTGCGAAACAGAACGATTGACAATATAATGGCGAGAGCAATCGCTAGCGGGAGACCGAGATGGAATCGCGTGTGTGGAATCAAGCGCGGCAGGTACGATGCGGCGGCAATCATGTCGCTTTGGGGACCGCGTTTCGCCGCCTCCTGTAACGGGCCGCCGTCGACCATATAACTCAGAAGATGGATGGCGACGTAGTTCAGCATAATCGTGCTGATGACTTCCTGCACGCCGCGGTACACCTTTAGCAAAGCCGCAATCAACGCCCAGAACCCGCCTGCCGCCGCTCCCACGAGTAGAGTCAGCGGGATAGCGAGGACTGCTGGAAGATGCGGCGCGATTTGCATTCCGCACCATGTGGATGCGATAGCCCCGACCAAGAACTGGCCCTCCGCGCCGATATTCCATATACCGCAGCGGAACGAAAAGGCAACCGCCAAACCGGTGAGGAGGAAGGGCACACCTTTAATCAGCGTTTCCGCGATTCGCTGTCCGTTGCCGAACGCTCCAACGATCGCGACCCATAGTGCTTCCCACGGATTGTAGCTACAAAGCGCGAGGATGATCCCGTTGGTGACGAGCGTAGAGAGAAGGATGGCAAGCGGAAATAAAATCTGCCTCCGGCTTAGAGATGTGAACTTGGATAGGACGTTCATGGGTGGGTTTCGGCGCCCGTCATCAGCAACCCGAGGGCGGTCATATCGCTCCGCTTCGATGTGGCGTCGATCAGATTCCCGTTGGACATGACGAACACGCGGTCGCTTAGGGCTAACGCTTCATCGAGTTCCGTGGAGATCAGCAGCACCGCTTTTGACGCTTGCCGTTGCGCTATCAAGCTGTTATGCACGTATTCCGCCGCGTTAATATCCAGCCCTCGTGTGGGGTTGACGGCGATTAACAGCGCCGGATTTCGCGAAATCTCACGAGCTAAAACAATCTTCTGCTGATTGCCTCCGGAAAGGGCATGCGCCTCAATATCCATGGAGGGTGTGCGTATGTCGTAGTTCCTAATCAAACGCTCCGAATCATCCCCTATTCCCGTTTTATCCAGAAGAATGCGCTTGCGATGCTCCCGGAGATGGTGCACGTCAAGAATCAAATTTTCGCTTATTGAGAAGTTGACGACTAAACCGGCGCTTTGTCTATCGCCCGGTATGTACCCTACTCCCAGTCCTCGAATATCCGCGGTAGTCTTGTTCGTAATAGAAGTATCGAATAATCTGATGTCGCCGGAGATTACCTTACGCAGCCCGATTAGCGCTTCCGCCAACTCCACTTGACCGTTCCCATCTACCCCGGCTATTCCTACGATCTCCCCTCGGCGCACCTCGAGCGAAACGCCTTGAACCGCAATTTCGCCCTGATCTCCACGAATTTCAACATCCTGGACATTTAGCGCGGCATCGTCGGAAGCTACCTCCTCAATCAATTCCGTGTCGTCTTGCGAGACAGGTGGCTCATTCCCCATCATCTGCCGAGCGAGTTCTTCGGTCGAGGTGTCCGCCGTATTCGTCGCATATGTCTTGCTCCCGTTTCGCATCACGGTCACGCGATCGCTGATCGTCATGACCTCCTTCAATTTATGGCTGATGAAGATGATTGAACGACCATCAGCCTTTAGTCGTCCCAGGATAGAAAAGAGTTCGTCAACCTCTTGAGGGGCAAGCGCGGCGGTGGGCTCGTCAAGGATAAGAATTCGGGCGTCTGCCGCCAGCGCCTTAAGGATTTCCACACGTTGTTGAAGTCCGACCGGCAATTGCCAGATGTAAGCCTCCGGTTCAATGGCAAATCCGAACTGTTCGGACAACTCCCGTGTCTTCTGATTTGCTTCGTCTCTGCGGAACCGGAATCCTCGATCTCGGGTGCCGAGGGCCATGTTCTCCGCGACAGTCAGGTTCTGGATGAGCAAGAAGTGTTGGTGAACCATACCGACGCCGTGGGTGATGGCGTCGCGCGGAGAGTCTAGTTGGGTGGGTTCACCGGAGATTCTAATCTCCCCGGCATCTGGCTGGCGCAAGCCATAAATGAGATTCATCAAGGTGGATTTTCCCGCGCCGTTTTCACCCAAAACGGCATGGATCTCCCCTGCCTTTAGGTCGAAATCCACGTTGTCAACCGCGGCGAGATTCCCAAACCTCTTCGTAATGCCGTTCAGTTCAAGTAGAATCATGTCTGTGGCGATGCGTATTCCGCGGAATGAGGATGAAATCTCTTACCTATGCGAGGCAGTGAATCTGATTCTGGGATTTGCGTGCATGAAGTGTTGGCGAAGGCACGTGCAATAGCTAACCAGCCATTACAGATCATCCACGCCGAAGTGGATTCGAGGCACCTCGATCTGTTTCGCCAAGATCTGTGATTTGACTTCCTCGACCTTCTTTGTCACGTGCTCCGGAATCTTGTCGGCAAGTTCCGGGTTGTAGACAACCTTTATTGCCTCGTCGTTTGACATGGTCATGTTGAGAGTTTTTGCCTCGAATGTGCCGTCTTTTACACTCCTCGCCACTCTCACAAAGCAATCTAACGAGATAACCGCGTTGGCAAGGATTGTTGTGGGCGAAACATGGCTCTGATCGCGGTTGGATCCGAAGCAAAAAACATCCTTGCCTGACTGACGCGCGTTTTCCATAGCTTCAAAGACACCTCGTCCAGCCGCGTTCGCGTTGTGGAAGATGAAGTCGATGCCCTCGTTAATCTGTGCTAACGCGATCTCCTTTGCTTTGCCGATGTTATCCCAATCTCCCACATACGCACGCCGAACTTCCGCGTCCGGATTCGCAGCTTTCACTCCGCCTTCAAATGCCATGAATGTGCTGTTGATCGATGGGATGTTCGTTCCGCCGACGACGCCAACCTTCCCGGTTTGCGTCATCATTCCCGCAATGACTCCGAGTAGGTAGGTGGCTTCCTCCATTTCAAACACAATCGGTGCTACATTTTTTAGTATCGTGCTTCCCGACGAGGTGACAAACACCGTCCCGGGAAAGTCGGGAGCGACCGCTTTGGCTGGGTCTTGGTATTCGTACCCATGGCCAAAAACCAGACTGTATCCGTTCTGTGCGTACGACCGAAAATGGTCCTCCTGATCTGCAGGAGTACGGCTTTCGATATGGCTAATCTGGGCGCCGAGTTCCTTCTCAATGGCTTTGAGCCCCTCAAAAGCCAGGGCATTCCACCCGGCATCGCTTGCCGAACCGGGCAACAACAACCCCACCTTGAACGGTTTTTCCGCCGCCTTTTTGTCGCAGGCGATCATTCCGAGTAGACATGCTGTTCCAAAAATCAAAAGAAATGCTAAAATCTTAAACGAGTAATGCTTCATACGCATTCAGTGTTTCCTCCGTATAGGTTCATGAGATTATGTCGAAATGGGGGTAGTCTCTAATTTCCTCCGGATCGCCAGATTGCCGTGATTATAGCACACCGAAGAGTGCTTGTCAATTTCGTGCCGTAGGGCGAGATTAACCACTAGCGTCCGATTCTGAGCGCGTTGTAGGGTGGGCATTGCCCACCGTTTTCATCCCTGTTGGTTTGCCGCTCGCCAAGCGTCAGCAAACGAATTTCATAACTGTATAGTCCACCGGTCTGGATTTGCCAATCCAGACAGAGCGGGCGGGGAACGCGCCGAGTAGGGAAGTGTACTCTGCGTTGTTGGAAGTTGCGTTTTTCAAGCGTCAATAAATGGAGCGTGGGTTTTTCAGGTGGTAGGAGGAGTTCCCACCGATTCCCGACCATAGCGATTCGGAGAAGGATCTGTATGGGATCTCTATCGCCTTCGCTAATCGCTCAGTTGATCACTCACTATTCGTTCGCTTGATCCCCTACAAACCTTCGGTGCACAATTGCGTAAAATTAACCGAAGCAGAGTATACGATGCTAATTCCGACGAATCGGGAGTTTAACTGCCTAGAACGGACGTGCAATGAATTACACTACTACAAACCGAAATCGTCAATATAGATTGACGGACTAAACAGTTACCGAATATCTTGATACCCACATTCCTTTTGTCTCTGTGAATTCCCGCTCATGCACGTGGAATTGAAACCGGGGCGGTGTAACCTCTGTGGCCTGCATTCAGCTACGGGTGTCCGAGGCTCACCGGATTTCTCCTTGACTACGCGGAATCCCGATGTTATGATTAGCCGCGCAAACTTTACAAGGATTGTTTGGACCGAGTCCGAAATGGCGAAACGCAAAAGACGGAAACGCATCCCAGCCCATGCACCGAGCGCGTCCGATGCGGCGATAGGAAACCAGGAGCAAAAACAAGAGAATGGCGTCCTCCAACTAAGAATTTACGGAGATCCTGTGTTGCGGCAAAAGGCAATTCCTGTTGAGGAAATTTCCGGCGCCGAAAAGGAGCTGGCGGATTCCATGCTGGCAACGCTATACGCCATTCCCAATGGTGTCGGCTTGGCAGCGCCGCAGGTCGGTGTTCTGAAGCGGTTGGTCGTGATTGACGTAAGCAGAGAAGACCTTGACGGCAAACCGCTGGTGCTGATCAATCCAAAGATTCAAAGCCGAGAAGGGGAGGTTGTCGACGAAGAAGCGTGTTTGAGCATCCCCGATGTCACGGCCGATGTCAAGCGATCGGAAAAAGTTGCTGTCTCCGCACTCGATCTGGACGGCGAGCCCGTCTCAATTGAAGGCGAGGGTTTCTTTGCCCGTGTACTCCAGCATGAGATTGATCATCTGGACGGCGTGCTGTTCATCGACCATGTTGGCGGTCTCAAACGTGGACTCCTCCGAAAAAAACTGCGCAGACTTCAGCAACAATCTACGGATGAATAAATAAGAAAAATGTCACAGACTCTCGCATTGGAAACAGATCGAAAGTTAGAGGCCTTGAATGCCCTTCTGAAGTCCTACGGGGATGTAATTGTTGCGTTCTCGGGTGGCGTGGACAGTACCTTCTTGGCCGAGGCGGCACGGCGCGTCCTTGCAGACCATGCTCTGGCTGTCACTGCAATCTCCGATTCCTATCCGGAGCGTGAGATGGTAGCGGCTAAAGACATTGCAAAACAGATCGGGATTCGCTTCGAAACTGTAAATACCGACGAACTGGAGATGGAAGGCTACGCCAGCAATCCCACCAATCGTTGTTACTTTTGCAAAACGGAACTTTTCACAAAACTTAAACCTATTGCCGAGAAATACCGAGTTAACACGATTGTGTACGGCGCGATTCCTGATGACATCGGCGATTATCGTCCCGGCATGGATGCTGCGAAAAGCATGGGGATAAAGGCGCCGCTAATCGATGCCAATCTGACGAAAGCCGATATTCGAGATGTGTCAAATGCATGGGGGTTGCCGACATGGGACAAACCCGCGTTCGCCTGTCTGTCATCACGGTTCCCGTACGGGACACGCATTACCCGTGACCTGCTCCGACAAGTCGATCGTGCGGAACAGTTCCTGTATGATCTGGGCGTTCGACAATTTCGAGTGCGCCATCACGAGGATCTCGCGCGAATAGAACTTGAACCCCAGGAAATCTCGAATATCGCCACGAAATCAATGCGCACCCAGATTGACGAGTATTTCAAATCGCTCGGCTATCGATATGTCACCCTAGATCTGCAGGGGTATCGTTCCGGCAGCTTGAATGAAGGGGTAGCAAACGTTTCGATTGGGCGGTCTCAACAAATTAAATAGCGTTTGTTGAAGGCTGGCGCAGCCGAATTTGGGATTCAACGCTCCCAAAGGCGCGTAGCGAGCCACGTCGCGAACCGCGTCCCGCCCGAATTAATAGGGTTATCGGCAATCCGCGGGAATGGCTATTCACCCCGACCTCATCCCTGTTTTTTTCTTGATACTGCTTGGCACCGTAGGATTGATTGCGCTTATTTGGTTGTCTAGTAAGAGGGGCATGCGCAAGCGTCCGGCAGCAGAGCGCGGGAAATTGTTCACGGCTAAGAAGGAATTGACTGATTCGGAAAAGCGGGCGATTTCGGAGAAAATTCGCCAATCGCGCACCGAAACGCTGAAGAAGATGCCCAATCTCGACAGTAATAGGATTTTCATCTTGGTTGCAATAATCGGACTCGGCATCTTATCTCTTGTTTGGGTACTTATGCTCATAAGTCGAGGTTTTCGCAAATGGTGAACTATCAAAGGAAGTAGTAGATGTTGGGACAAGAGGCGCAATCCAGGCAACAAATGAATCCGCTAATCGGCGTCGAATTTTTCAGCCAGAAGAAATTGGATGCGTGCACACATTGCGGTCTGTGTCTGCCAACTTGTCCGACCTATCGCGAGTTGGGGTTGGAGACGGATTCGCCGCGAGGTCGGCTCTATTTGATGAGCACGGCGTTCAGGGATATTGATCCGACGCCGCTCAATGAGGATTGGGGGAAATATATCTACCGCTGCTTGGATTGCCGCGCATGTGAAACGGCGTGTCCGTCCGGCGTACATTTTGGAGAACTCGTCGAGGAAGCGCGTGCCATCTATGAGCTGAACACGAAACGTCCGAAGAAGCATCGGTTATGGACAAACTTGGTTTTTAAGGGACTCCTGCCTAAGCGTATGCGACTCAACTTGGTTTTTGAGTTGCTGTGGTTATATCAGCGCTTAGGGATTCGTTCGCTTGTGCGCCGCACCAGAATCCTGAAGCTGATGGGCAAAATGGGCGAGATGGAAGCCATGATGCCCGAAGTTCCAACCCCCACCCTAAAATATTCTCTGCGGAAGCTATCTCCCGCAATAGGCAAGGCGAAATATCGTGTCGGGTTTATCTCCGGATGTGTGATGAACCAACTCTTCACGCAGACAAATCTTGCAACCGTTCGAGTGCTTCAGGAAAACGGTGCCGACGTTCTTACGCCGCGAAAACAGAACTGTTGCGGCGCGCTGCATGTGCATAACGGTGTTCGTGAAACCGCGCTCGGTTTGGCGCGGCAAAATATTAATGCCTTTGAAGGGGAAGATCTGGATGCCATTATAATTAACTCGGCGGGCTGCGGCGCGACGCTTAAAGAGTATGACGCGCTGATGCAACACGATAGCGAATACGCCGAAAAAGCCGTAAGTTTCAGCGGGAAGATGCGCGACATCAGCGAATTTCTGGCTGAAATTGGCATTGCGCAGCCCAAAGGCGAGATTAAGCGTACCGTGACATACGATGAGCCGTGTCACCTCGTGCATGGACAGAATGTTCACGCCCAACCCCGCCAATTGCTTCAATCCATTCAGGGCTTGAACCTTGTTGAACTCAAGGAATCCGAATGGTGTTGCGGTAGCGCAGGCATCTATAATATTACCCAGCCCGAGATGTCAAAAAGTATCTTGGATCGCAAATTGAATCATATTGCTGACACGGAGGCGGAGATTGTGGCGTCGGGAAACCCCGGGTGTATCCTACAAATTCAACTCGGAATCCGGGAACGTGACTTGCCGATGAGCGTGATGCATCCGGTCGACCTTCTTGATTGCGCCTATCGCGGCGTTGATCCCCTTGAGTAGACTATCATATAGAGACTTAAGAATGATGAAGTGGCAGCTAGTCGCTTTATGTTCGGCAATTCTACTTCTTAACGCTGGTTGTGGAGGAAAAAACCATCCCGTGGCTGGGCTAATTTACGAAACCAGAGCGCAGATAGAGGTTGCCAAACAGGCGGAAGCAGCGACGCGTGCCAGTCAAGAATTTGCGGATGCCGAACAGATGCTTGCTCAAGCTGAAACCGCGCTAGACGCGGGAGAGGGCGACCAAGCCTATCGATTGGGGATGCGAGCCTATCTCAACGCGAGGCTGGCGGAAGCGACCGCTATCTTGGCTCAGAGCGAGGACCAAGCGATTCAAATTGCGAAGGACTTGGAATCGAAACTTCGCGCCGCGGACGCGGCACTCCGCCAACTTGAAGAAGCGGAGACTAGATTGGAAAAACTTAAGGCGGCACCTCCATAATCCCACCTCGTGCTATTCGAGACATCCTACCCCCTGCGCCGGGAAAATGGTCCATAATGCAATTTTATCAATTAACATCGGTTCTTTACCTTCTAATCGTCTGCATAGTGATCGTCGGATGCGGGGGAACGGTTGATTCAATCTTGCTCGAAACATCCCTGCAAAATGCGCAGAGTGCCGTTTCCGATGCACAGCGCCTTGATGCCGAAATATATGCCAAAAACGAAATCACTCGGGCAATGAAGCTGCTTGAGGACGCGCGAAGCGCGCAGCTCGCCGGAAAGGGAGCTCAAAGCATGGAGTTGGCGTATCAGGCGCAGATGGAGGCAAAAATTTCGGGTGTCCAAGCCCGTCAATCGGTTTTGCAAACACAAATCGATCAAGTTAAAACGGAGATACTGGATGCCATCATACAAGAGAAAACCCATCAAGTATCGACCGCTCAAACGCACCAAGCGATTGCCGAGGAACTAACAAGACGTGCTCTGGATGGATCCGATCGCGCCGAAAAACGGGCGAACGATGCCCAAGCTGCCGCAGAGGAAGCCAAGAAAGCTGCCCAAAAGTCGATGCGGTATCATGAGACGCAGTTAGCCATCTCGGAGGCCAAGTACGTGCTCGGGTTCGCTAAAGAAGTTGGCGCCACGGTTCACGCACAGGGTGACTATGCGGAAGCGGAGAATCTGATTGCACAGGCGGCCGCGATGCTCCAGCGCGACGCCTTTGACGATGCGGCGCGATTGGCCGGTCAGGCCGAGGAACGAGCGCAAAGTGCTCGCCTTACTTCTATAAAAGCTGCGGACGCGGTGAGTGCCAAGAAAACGAAGGCGTTTACAACGGCAAAAATCGCTATCGCGGCGGCGCAGGAAGAAATTGGTCGAGCGGAAAGTGTATTTGCGTCGGTATATGCCGAAGACCTCTTCAGGCGCGCTGCATCGGCGCTTGAACAAGCCAATGCCTCGTTGAATGCCGAGCAGTATTCGCAGGCTTTGCAAACAGCGGAGCAGGCGGAAGAGCTGGCGCGTCAAGCGTATACCGCTGCCGAAGGGATAGACAGCCAACGACGGGCGGAAGAAGCGTTGGAGGAACAAATTGCTCAAGCAAAGGATGCGATCTTCAAGGCGGAGGAATCTATTGAGGGCAAGCGCAAAACGGATGTCCCGCACCTCGCTTCCGAAATGTACGAACGCGCCGATGCCTTATTGGCGGATGCAAGGACCGCGCTCTCTGATGAGCGTTACGAATCTGCTATCAACTCCGCCACTCAGAGCCAGGACGCGCTTGGCGAAGCCATTGACGCCGCGGAGCAATTAAAGAACGTAGAAGATGGTATCTTTGAGGCTGCCATTGCAATTTCATCGGCTGAGGTTGAAAAAAACGAGGATGGAATCTTAATCCGGTTTAGCGGGAATCTGTTTGCCTCCGGAAGCGCAAAACTGAATGCCGAATTTCTACCGCGCTTGGAGCAGCTCGCGGAAGTTATTAAAAGTCTCCCCGACTATAATGTACGAATTGAGGGACACAGTGATAGCAGTGGGAGTGAAAAAGCCAACCTCAGATTAACGGAGAAGAGAGCGGCCGCTTTTAAGAAATACCTTGTGGATCAGTGTGGCGTGCCGGACGAACGCCTAAGGACCGTTGGGTTGGGAGAGACAGCACCGATTTCGGCCGAAAACGACAATTCTGGCAAATCGAAGAACCGTCGAATCGATACAATTATCATAACGCGAGAGCAATCCGGCGCGGATAATAATCGGCTTGGGAGGCCTTAACGGTCATGGCATATCCGGGACCGCCGCCGCAGCTTGACCCTTTTATCGTTACCCAAATCTCCCAAAGTTTATTCGGCGATCGGTTCATCATCTTCTACGATAACATCATCCAGTTCCACAATCACTGTTACTCCGTTGAGCGGATCAACGAACCTGGCCATCCCTACTACGATCATTACTATTTGGTAGACGTAAACTCCAAGTTGGCGATGCGCTCCGACATCGAGTGCGCACCGCCCGGGAGTTACGGCGCAATTTTTGATCCGGAAACTGGGGAGATTGTCGGGCATGATCAGCCCGAGGCGGTTAACTGAGTCGTGAGGTAAACATGTGACTTGGAGTGTGTTGTGCTTACGTGACTCATGTTCACGTGATGTACCTGCCGATTAGCAGATCTAATTTGCGGCGGGTAGCATCGGGAATCGATTGCTGATTGGTTGCGATTGATTTTTCGAGAGCGGTTGGGCACGCGCAACCGGTTCGCTCGTCCGGAATTCGGCGAATGGTGGCTTTGGCTGCCTCTTTCGCGGTTTCCACGTTGGCAAGCAAATGCTGCAGAATCATCTCCGCGGTGACATTGTCGTGGTCCGGATGCCAGCAGTCGTAATCCGTTGAACAGGCAAGCGTCGCATAACAAATTTCGGCTTCGCGCGCAAGTTTCGCTTCGGTGGCAGCCGTCATGCCGATGACATCAAAGCCGAGATGTCTGTACACATTGGATTCCGCCTGGGTTGAGAAGGCGGGACCTTCCATACAGATATACGTGCCGCCCTTGTGCGTTGTTACCCCGACCGAAGTGCCTCCCTCATAGATGAGTTCACGTAGAACGGGGCAGAATGGATGAGCGAGGCTGACATGCGCCGATAGTCCCTCTCCAAAAAATGTGCTTATCCGATTCTTGGTGTGATCGTACAACTGATCCGGAACAACGAAGTGACGAGGTTCTATCTCCGATTTCAGACTTCCAACGGCGCTAACGGAAATAATCCATTCGACCCCAAGGCTCTTTAGGGCATAGATGTTTGCACGAACGTTGATCTCCGAGGGAAGCAATCGATGTCCGACACCGTGGCGCGGCAGGAATACGACCCGTTTCCCTTCAATCGTGCCCGATATCAGCGAATCGCTGGGTCTTCCAAAAGGGGTATCTAGGTTTATCTCCTCTATGTCGCATAGTCCCTCCATCTGATAGAAGCCGCTGCCGCCAATCACCCCAATTTTGACACTCATATACATCCTCCAATCATCTTTGAATATGGATATATTGCACGTTATAATGTCCCTGCCTATTATTCCTCTGTTTAATTGTGTTTGCGCTGCCGATTCCGAACCCTAAAGAGGGTTCTCGGAACTGATTTCCGGGAAGATACTATTGACATGGTAAAGAAAGGTTCTCACTAAGAATGGTCTCGTTACAGTGCGGAGATTTGCTAATCGAAGGTGAATCCGGATCTGCCGTTGCCACCTTTATACGCGTGAAGGAATTGGACCTCATTTTCGATCTCGGCCGGTGCCCGATGAGTTTTATCGGAACCGGGCATGTGTTCATCTCCCATTTTCATTTGGACCACTACTTCGGGCTGCCGATATATATCAGTCAACGCTGGCTTGCCGGGATACCGCCCGGTAAAATTTATGTTCCAAAGGCTGGTGTAGAGCAGTTGCGGAGTATTTTGGACAGGATTTCGGTACTCGACTGCGGCGACGTGTGGGACTATCATGTGGCGCCGGTTCAGGCCGGAGATCGGGTTCCTTTCCGACAGAATCTGGTGGCGCATGTGTTGGCGGGTTACCATAGAGTGCCGTCGGTCGGTTACCTCATTTGCGAGACCCGCGAGAAACTCAAGCCCGAATTCCGCGGACTGCCGGGAAAAGAGATTGCCGAATTGCGGCGATCCGGTACAAAGGTTACCGCTCAAGTCGAGTTGCCGTTGATCGCATACCTCGGAGATACGCAGCGCGTCGATCCCGATGCCCATCCCCTGTTGCGGCAGTGCAAGGTCTTTATCTGTGAGTGTACCTTCCTGACGCCGGAACACCGCAAACGCGCGGAAAGATCAATGCACCTGCATCTTGACGATATGCCGGCTTTATTGGCTGCCTTTGAAAGCGATCATATTGTGCTCACCCACTTCTCACGCCGATATACGCCAGACGTTATTCGTGAACGCATCAATAGCGTGCTGTCCCCAGATGATCGCTCCCGCGTTCAGCTTTTGATCTAGACGCTGTGGTTCGCGGATTGCCAAAAGCAGGGAGTCGATTCTCTGTATTTCCCTGAAATAATCGGATCAAAAAAGACTTCACACCCCTGTGATCAATTGGATCTTGATCCGTTGTTCCAGCCTTCTGTTCAATTTCAGACTCACACCAGTCCCCATCCTTGTCCGTCTCAAGTTCACGGATAGCTCGCTCCGCCTCGTGGTAATATTCCACATCGCGTCCAAGCTTCATATATTCTTTGAATCCTTCATAAGCCTTGGTGAATTCCCGAACTTCACGATAGCAAACAGCTTGTTGGTAGATTCCCTCGGCACACCACATGGATTCGGGATTGTTGTCAAACAGCTCCTGATAGGCGTCAATCGCTTGATCGAGCTGCCCGTTCAACTGATATAACCTGCCAATTTGATAACGCGCATCTGCTGCCGCAAATCTTTTATACGGCAGTTCCCCTGCCAATTCCCGATAGGTGGCAATAGCCATAGGATAGTTCCTAAGGTCTTCCCAACGCCGTGCGATTATCTGGTAGGCTTGGACGACTAAGTCGGTCTGCCTATATCTGTATCTCTGATTCGCAAACATCTTTCTCGGGTTTGCGTAGGACTTTTCGGTATTTTCGTAGCGATGCTTCCCAATCTCCTCTCTGTATTGGAAGATACTCTCTAGTTCACGGTGCGTTTCTTTCACAATTCGAACGGCTTGCGTTGCCTCGTACGAGTCGGGATAGATCTCAATTACTTTACTGTGCGCGGGCCAACCACCCTGATATTCATACAACTTGTAGAAGTGGATTTCCCCAATCTTGGTCAATGCTGCAGGTGCTTTTTCATCGTCCGGGAATTCGTCTGCAATCCGTTGGTAATACGTGATTGCCTCGGGATAGTCGCCTAGCTGCTCGAAACTCTCGGCAACATCATACAGCGCTTGAACCGTTGCGCGATAGTGTTCCGGTGCATTGTCCTCGGCATATAGCGTACCGTTTTTGTGTATTCTTCCCCTCTTTTCATCAATCAGCCGACGATACTTTAGACTATCCACTTTGGCGCTTTTTGCACGTTCACCGTAGTAGGTTGATGGCTCAATGGCTATGATCGCGTTATAAATTTCGACGACTTTGTCCCACTCGTAGCGTCTCCGGTAAATCTCGGCAATCTGCCATAGAGAACGTTGCGCTAATTTACCGGTCGGTTCGGCTTTGACTATAGCTCGGTAGGCACTAAGCACTTCATCATAAAGTAACTTCCTTTGCTCAACTTGCTCGTGCCTCTTCTCTTGCTCGGTATCCTTGTCCGCCGTGATACGAAACGCCACCGCCGCATCAAACTTTCTATCCGCATCCCGAATTCTTAAGTCGGGCGAATTAAGCCGCACCCCACAACCCCCAAGCGCCGAAATAAAGATCACGTATGCAAGGCAAGAATAGGTAAGGCTGCGACTCTTCATTTTGGGTTCATTCGAATTTATAGCCGGAGAGCACAACTTCGGGCACAGGTTTACAGAATTTGTATCCCGCTATGGTTCGTAATTACGCAATTCAATCCCCATTCATGAAAAAAGCAGGGAACGACGTTCCCTGCTTTCTTGAATTGATGGATCTGACGGTTCGATTAGGATTTTGCGCCGGGGTGATCGTTTGGATCTCGATCCGACGTACCGGCCTCCTGTTCAAGATAGAACAAATGTCCATCTCCGTCTTGATCGATCTCAAA
This sequence comes from Candidatus Poribacteria bacterium, assembly GCA_028820655.1. Taxonomy (GTDB): domain Bacteria; phylum Poribacteria; class WGA-4E; order WGA-4E; family JAJDTR01; genus JAJDTR01. The sequence goes on from JAPPIK010000040.1 coordinate 38,830, forward strand.
CTGCCGGACAATCTGTTCCGCTTCCCGATAGTATTCCACATCGCGGCCAAGGCTCATGTAGGCTTTGAAAGATTCATAAGCTTTGGCAAACTCGCGAATGCCTCGGTAGCACACAGCTTGCTGGTAGACTCCTTCGGCGCGCCACATTGATTCGGGATTGTTTTTAAACAGGTCCTGATAGGCTTCGATTGCCTGTTCAAGTTGCCCGTTCAATTGATACAGCCTGCCAATTTGATAACGCGCATCCGCAGCCGCGAATTTCTTGTAAGAGAGTTGATCGACTAACGTACGATATGCAACAATCGCGTTAGGATAATTTCGGAGGTCCTCCCAACGCCGACCAATATACTGAAAGCACTGAACGACAATGTCGACATAACGGCTTCCGTATCTTTCGTTCGGCAGAATTACTCGCCCGGAATCTTCATATTGAATCGCCTTTTTGCTTCGATACCGCTTAATCTCCGCCTGGTTTTGGGCAATCTCCGTTAAGGTGCGGTCAGTTTCCTTTAGGAGTCGAATGGCCTGCGTCGCATCGTAAGAATCGGGATATTTGTCAATTACTTCATTGTACGAGGGCCAACCACCCAGATAATCGTACAGTTTGTAGAAATGGATGTAGCCAATCTTCGTCAACGCCGCAGACGCTTTTTCATGCTCCGGAAATTCATCAACCATGCGCTGATAATTCGCAATCGCCTCCGGATAGTTCCCTAGCCGTTCATAACCGTCGGCAACATCATACAACGCTTGACCGGCTGTGTTGTAGTGTTCCTGCTCGTTGTTTTGTTCAAATAAGGCAAGGTAGTTTTGGTATCTGCGCCGCTCATCGCCAATCAGCTTTCGATACTTGCGAATGTTAGCAATTCCACTCTTTGCTTGACCGCCGTAGTAACCTGACGGCGCTATCTCGATAATCGCGTTATAGTGTTCCGTGGCTTTGTCCCATTCATAGCGTCTCTTGTAGATTTCAGCAATCTGATAGTGCGATCGCTGGGAATACTTGCCGGTCGGTTCCCTCTCGATTATTTCGAGATATGCTTTAAGAGCATCATCGTACATTGCTTTCTTTTCCGCGACTTCTTCGCGCCACTTGTCTCGCTCCTCATCCTTGTCGGCTTTGATTCGATACGCTTCCGCTTTGTCAAACTTTTTGTCGGCGTTCTGGACTTTTGCGCCGATTGGGACAATCTTCACACCGCCGCAACCTGTCAGCGTTAGAGTAACAAGCACAAATGCGAGGCACAGGCTAAAACACACAAGTCGTTTCATTTTGGGTTCCTCCAAAATCTGTAATCGATTTTCATTAGGTATATATAGCCGGATCAATCAAATCCGCCGTTGACTTTAGGCTGAACCTGAAGTCGACCAGCTACTATGCAGAATTTTACATTTTAGAAAGATAGCTACTACCAATATCGAAGATATATTAAACCATCTGCGCAAATATATCAAGAAAATTCTCACGTCCCCATCTTTTACCGTCGGAGTAATATCCAGTTTGCGGCTTCATCCTACGATTGTCCGGTATCGGCCGCAGTTTCCGTTGATGCCAATCTCCACCTTTTGCTATAATCGGTTCCATAGTCGGGAGAACAGGGCTTTCCTGCGAATCGCGGCTGCTTTTCCGCCATTGCCCGTTAGCGACGGCAGTTTCCTTTACGCCAATTTCCACTGTTTGTAGGAATCTATTTTAGGTTTTCAGGGGTTAACGCTATGACATCCCCCGTAAATTCTTGGGAACATTCTCCGGTATCGCCTACCATTACGACGGATAATGTCCACGTATGGAAAGCGTCGTTGGACTGCGATCCATCGGACCTTGATTGCTTGAGACGAACACTCACGCAGGATGAAAACGCGCGAGCTGACCGCTTCCGATTCGAGAAACACCGTAACCGGTTCATAGCGGGTCGGGGGGTGCTTAGAGCTATTCTTAGCAAGTATTTGGAGCCACAGCCGCACCAATTACGATTTCAGTACACACCGTACGGCAAGCCGACGCTTTCGCCGGAAGTGGGGGCCTTGAGTTTTAATCTGTCTCATTCACGCGACATAGCCCTATATGCGGTCACTCAAGAACGTGAAATTGGGGTCGATGTAGAGTTCATCCGCAAAGAAATCAATCTGCTCGGAATTGCCAAGCGTTTTTTTTCGAAGCGAGAGTACGTTCAACTTCAAGCGCTCCCTCGGTCCCGCCAACTTCAGTCGTTTTTCGATTGCTGGACTCGAAAAGAAGCGTTCATCAAAGCAAGGGGGGACGGTTTTTTTCTGCCTCTTCACCAGTTCGATGTTTCAATCACTCCGGGAGAGCCTGCGGCGCTCTTGCGTACAGAATGGAATCCCGATGAAGCCGCGCTCTGGTCGCTGAAATCTTTGAACCCTGGTCCCGGTTATGCTGCCGCGCTAGCTGTAGAAGGCAAACATTGGCACCTTAGGCACTGGGATTTTGAATTGGCGTAGCAGAGCTATTCTGAAACACTAGGAAGCCTTGGACATCCTAATCCCCGGTTTTCCGAAGTCAGTCCTGAGTTGACCGCAGGCGGCGGCGATATCGTGTCCTTTGCTGAATCGGACGGGGGCGGCATGACGTGCGGATGCAATGAGTTGACGGAAGCGCTCAATTCGATTAAGTTCCGGACGGCGGAAATCTGAATCCTCGATTTCGTTGAACGGGATGAGGTTCAGTTTGCATGGCAATCGATTCATCAGTTTGCGGAGACGCTTCGCATCGGCGTCCGTGTCGTTTACATCACGGATGAGTACATATTCAAGTGTGGCTTTTCTTTTCGTTGCAACCGCCCATTCTTTGGCCGCATCAAGCACTTCGTCGATTGGATATTTTTCGTTTATCGGCATCAAACGCTCCCTTACGCCATCCGTCGTGGCGTTAAGCGAGAGCGCCAAGTTGCATTTCAACCCTTCTCTGGCGAGCTGCCGCATACGAGGCGCAAGTCCCACCGTTGAGATGGTGATTCGTTTCTCGGACACTCCGTAGCCATCCAAATCGGATAACAGACGCACCGATTTCAAAGTCTGATCGTAATTGGCTAATGGCTCTCCCATCCCCATGAAGACGACGTTTGTGACCGTCTCTTCCCGGCTCAAATCTCTCTCAATAGCCGTGAATTGGTCCAGAATTTGCGACGCACTCAGGTTACGAAAGAAGCCCATTTTACCCGTCGCACAAAAATCACACGCCATAGCACACCCGACCTGCGAAGAAATACAGATAGTCGTACGTTCTTGGTCGCGCATTAGGACACTTTCGACCCTGTCTCCGTTTGCCAATTCAAAAAGATACTTCGTGGCAACATCCGCGTCGGAAGCGGTGCAGCGAGCGGCTCGTACCTCGCTAACGGAAGCTTCTGCCATGAGTTTCGCCCTGAAGCGCTTTGGCAAATTGGTCATGTGCTCAAAGTTCGACACACGTTTACCGTAAATCCACGCAGCGAGTTGGGTTGCCCGATATCTTGGCTCCTCCCAGTCCGCGACAAGGTTTTCCAATTCAGGCAGCGTTAACCCCTTCAGATTAATCTTCTCTTGTGACTCGAAGGTTTCCATCAATTTTATGCTATCCCTGCGCCGTTCTTGCATTCATGGCTTGTCTCTCGAAAGAGGCTTCCGGATTGATCATTTAGGAAGATTCCAGTTTCTGCCTCAGAATCTGGTTGACCATTTGCGGGTTTGCTTTCCCTTTGGTAGCTCTCATAACCTGCCCCACCAGAAATCCGATTGCCTTCTTCTTTCCATCCCTGACATCCTGCGCCGATCCCGAATTTTCGGCAATAACCTGATCGATAACTGTTTCGATTGCCGACGAATCGGAGATTTGTGCAAGTCCTTTCTCTTCAACCATTTGACGAGGCGACTTACCGGTTTCAAAGACTTCCGGAAGAACTGATTTGGCGATCTTTCCGCTGATTGTTCCTTCCTTGATTAGACCGATAAGTTCGCTGAGATGTATTGGCGTGACTTCAGTGTCTTGAATCTGCAGCCCGGCGCTGTTCAGCAATCCTGACAAGTCGCCCATAATCCAATTGCTGCTGGCTTTCGGATCGTTGCTCAAGCGGGCGGTTTCGTCAAAATAGTCAGCCATTTGCCGTGTCGCCGTCAAAAACTCCGCGACGTATTCGGGAATCTGAAATTCTGTTACGAAGCGTTCGCGCCGCGCGGCGGGCAACTCGGGCAACGCCGTACGAATTTTCTCAATTCTATCGGGACTAACATTGGTGCGCACAAGATCCGGCTCGGGAAAATAACGGTAATCGTGAGCCTCCTCTTTGCTTCGCATAGGTGATGTTCTACCTGTGTCGAGATCGAACAACAGCGTTTCCTGATGTATTTCGCCGCCCTCATCCAGGATCCTTGCCTGGCGCTTTTCTTCGTAATTTAGCGCCGCCAAAACGTGCTGGAACGAGTTCTTGTTTTTCAATTCGGTCCGCGTTCCGAATTCATTACTACCGATTGGACGCAACGAAATGTTGGCGTCGCATCGGAAACTACCCTCCTCCATATTGCAGTCGCTGATGTCAATATATTCAATAATCTCCTTGACCGCACGCCAATAGGCAATCGCTTCGTCGGGAGATCTCAAATCCGGTTCGCTGACAATCTCAAGCAACGGAACACAAGCGCGGTTGAGATCTACATAGCTCCGATTCACGTTACCCGTTACATCTGCGTGAACAAGCTTGCCCGCATCCTCTTCCAAGTGAATCTGATGGACGCGTGTCCGGTGGGTTTCACCCTCAAATTCAAAGTCGACATAACCGTTTCGACCCAATGGGGCGTATTTTTGTGAAATCTGGTAGCCTTTCGGCAGATCGGGATAAAAATAGTTCTTGCGGTCAAAGCTGCAGGCGGGCGAAATCTCGCAGTTCAAGGCTACCGCGGCGCGGAGCGCGAATTCAAACGCGCGCTCGTTCAGGACCGGCAAGACACCCGGCATTCCCAAACAGATAGGGCATGTTCGCGTGTTGGCATCCGTGCCAAATGCTACCTCGCAATTGCAAAAAAGCTTGCTACGGGTGTTCAGTTCGGCGTGAATTTCCAAGCCGATGACGGTTTCATAATTGGAGTTGGACATACTTTTTTCCTATAAGAATTGCAAATTAATCGGAAAGGATATGATCCACTTTGCGTGCCTTTATGAATTTGTAGGGTGGGATCAAAAGCGCAGTGAAACTCTCGCCTGATACTTGAAGCGCCGGCGGTATAACAGGTTGCAACAACTACCGGGAAGCTGCCTCATTCAACGCCTCGTGAAGCGCCTTCGCAAATCCTTCGAGATCATCGGTCCCGATTCGGCATGTTTTGCCATTCTTCATCAGAAGTTCAATTGCAGAGAGACCGAAGATGCTGTAAAGCCAGCCGCGCGGCGTGTATCGAATCCCCAAACCATAATACCACGGATTCCGCACTTTCGCGTAAGTCTCGACATCACTTAACTGAATGCGTTTACGGATAAATCCCACCCCGAATTTCGCCGTAATCACTCCGCCGCCTACCCTTACTGTCAATGACGAGAACAGTACCAGCAAAATAAGCATGACAGTCAAGGGAATCAAAGTAAACAGTACAAAACCTGTGAAGATATTTAAGCAGCCCAAAAACAGGATAACGGCACTGTACGAAATGACATGTATGTAACCAACTTGAGTGTGATTGTATCCTCTCATCAGCTCGCCACACTTTCCATTTGTTCCTTCTCCCGGCGCCAAATCGTACGGTGGCTCAAAGCAGAATCATACCGCGGGCGACTTTCCCGTCCAGCATATCCTTAAACGCGGTATTCACTTCCTCCAAACGATAAGTTTGGGTGATTAATTCGTCCAGTTTGAGAATGCCGGCGCGATACAGCGCAAGCAAACGCGGCATGTCGAATCGAGACCGAGATGAACCGTAGCAACAGCCCTTTACGGTTTTCTCGCCCCAGAAAACCACTCCTGCGTCAAAGGATAGTGGTTCTCGCGGAGGTGCGCCCACCCAAACAGCGGTTCCCCCATTCCGTAAGGCGTACAACGCTTGCTCGTAGGTGGTGCGTGCGCCGATAGCTTCAAACGAATACTCGACCCCCAATCCATCCGTCAGAGCGTGAATGGCTTCTATAGGGTCAACATGGTCCGCATTGACCGTATGCGTGGCGCCAAATTCCAGTGCAAATGCCAGTTTCGACGCTAGTAAATCGACAGCGATGATTTTTTCCGCGCCGGCTATGGCGGCTCCTTGAATGACATTCAGACCGATACCGCCAGCGCCAAACACGGCGACACTGCTCCCGGGACGAACCTGTGCGGTATTGGTCGCGGCGCACACTCCGGTTGTAACACTGCAACCAATCAACGCAGCTTTGTCTAGTGGAATTTTTCGATCAATGGGCACGGCACAGGTTTCGGGGATTACGCTATATTCGGCGAAAGATGCCACGGTCGCAAAATGATGAATCGATTTTCCGTTCTTCTTATAACGAGTTGTTCCGTCCGGCAGGAATCCCTCCTCCTTTTCTCTTCCGGCTAAGCAAAGATTGGAGCGTCCTTGGACGCAATAGATACAGTGTCCGCAGGATTCCATCCATGAAAGGATGACGTGGTCGCCGGGTTTTACCAATGTGACCCCCTCACCGATCTCTTCAACCACACCAGCTCCTTCATCCCCGAGCACGGTAGGCAACGGAGGCGTTAGCAGCCCAGTGACAACGTGATAGCAACTATGACACACGCCCGTAGCCGCCATTTTGACGAGGATTTCCCCTTTCCTCGGAGCTTCCATCTCGATATCTTCGACGACGACCGGCTGGTTCGGTTCGTACAAGACTGCGGCTTTCATGCTCCCTCCTATGACGTTTAAACGCAACGGCGGGTGCGGCGGCAAAAAAGCGATGCGGCATAAATTACGCCGACCGGCGAGCACCCCTGGCGCGATTTAACGCCTCTCGACCCTTTACCCAAGACCAGTAGGCAATTTTTAAACCATATAAAATCCAAAAGCACATTTCGATCCCGGGCATCACAATGACACATTTTATCTATCATCTATCAATCGGTCAATGAGAATATTTTTTGACTCTGACCGCGAATTCTACTAAAATGAAAATACTTAAGATTTGAGGAGGGTTAAAATGGCTGCCGAAAAACTAACGAATGCTGAGATTGAGGGTCACTTGGAAGGCGTCGCAGGTTGGAGCGTCAAGGATGGAAAACTGCACAAGCAGTTCCAATTTGAATCTTTTGTTGAAGCCTTCGGTTTCATGGCGAGCCTCGCGCTCATCGCCGAAAAAATGAATCATCACCCGGAGTGGTTTAACGTCTACAACCGAGTCACAATCGACCTCATGACGCACGACGTAGAAGGTATCAGTGATTTGGACTTCCAGTTGGCGAAACAGGCTGATGCCTTAGCGAGTTGAAACGCCGATTTCAAGGCTAAGTCCAAGCATATGCGCGACGGCCGATGCCGCGACTTCGGTATCGCATAGGGAATTGACCGGCACGGGTTCTATTGGCGCGTGCCGGATGTGTCTGTCCAGTGCTTCAACGCTGTACCAGCCGACGGAAGCGCGGCTGATAATATCGGCGTATACCCGATGTCGCTTGGGACGCCGCCGAGTTCGGTGATCAACCGGTACGATGAACGCATGGCGTCCGCTGCTGGCGGCTTCGCAGACCATTGAAAAGCTGTCTTCGGTAACAAGAATAACATCGGATAGTGCGAGGATCCCTTCAACCGGATTGGAGATAGGGCTCTCACGATCCGCCGCCACCAATATGGGGCAGAGATCTGAATCCGATAGGCGTTGGCTGATTAACGTCGCCACCCCGGATGGGGTACGGCGGGAGGTCGTCAACAGAATCTGACAATCGAGTTTTCCGCAGACTGCTTCCAAATCGTCAATTAACCGCGTAGCGGTATGCTCGGTGATGGTGTCGTAGCGGTCCTCGCCGCCGATCAAGACGCCGATTCTCGGGCGGTTCGGCAGATTAAGTTCCGTCCGCAACTGCCTGCGTCGCGCATTTAGCTTGTCTTCGGAGATGGAATTGGGAACCCCGATCGTCTTGCAGACGTGTTTTTTCTCTCGACGGGGCCAATTCTCTTGCGGGAGTATGGCCAAATCAAAGTAAATCGCGCCCATGGGGGATGGACGACGGCAGGTCACGTTTTTCGCGCCGAGGAATTGTCCGAGAAGCAGGTTAATCGATGCGACAGATGATCCGGTCGAGAGTATGAAATCTGCCCGTTTCAAAGCAAGTATCTCATGGAGCGTTTCCGATTGCAGTCCAATATGGAGGAATCGCTTTATAAGCCAATTGGGTAGTCGAAACCCTCCAAACAAACAGATTAGCAAGCGCATGAAATTGTCATGCCGCTTGCCGCGGAATTTAACATTTACCCACCGCGGATGGCACATAGGAAGGCGCTGTATTACGCCGAGAGATTGATTCACGTGCCCCGCTTTGCCGTCACTGAGTACGATCGCGTCGAAATACCTCTCCGCAACACCTATATCTTCAGATTGCCGGTTTTCCATGGGGAAGACTTATCGTGGGGCGGCGGTACTCCTGCGTACCGACCGTGATGATATTCATGTCCCCGGTTCTATTTCATCTATCGCGGGACGCGTATCTGCAGTTACCACTACTCGGCGATTGCATACTCCATCAATTCGGTAATCCCGTCTTCGTCCTCGATTTTCACCACTCCAACCTCCGGCGCTAGCCAGATGTTCTGCACTTCGGTGCGGAGTAGCTCCTCCTCTTCCTCATTGACGACCGCCGTAACTTTGGAATCGTACTGGATTTTGAAACAGTCGTCGAACGCGCCCGCCGGGGTTTCGACGGATTCCAAGCGTGTGACGATCCCCGTGTTCACCCAATTGAGTTCAAACGGAAGAATGAAATTGCCTTGATCCCGGAAAATAACATTACCGGACGCTCTCATATCGATAACTTCCCACTGAATGCCGCGAGCGGGCGGAATGCGGAAAAAGACGAGTTCCTCTTGAGAAACGGCGTTCACATTAATCTTGATGTCTCCAAACTCCTGATAACTTTCTCGAAGAAAATCCGTCAAATCTTCCTTGTAGGCGCGATCAATCTCGTCTCCGACAAAGAATAGGACGCGATTTCTAGTTATCCGGTAAGACGGAGTCTTGAGAAAGTTGAATCGCGCGTCTTCGATCGGCGGATCGTAATTGAAGACGTGGTAAAGGTGCAGCCCGATCTCTACGGTTTCCGTCACTTCACGTGCCCACTCAAAACCGTCCGGAGACCGGTATACCCATCGACTCCCTATCGTATTCGGGTAGTAGTTGGGCGGTTCCTCAAATGATCGTACGACACTTTCCCTTGTTATTCCCTCTTCTCCATTTCCGCATCCAATTATCATGAGCAGAAGAAAAGGGATGCAAAACATTCCTCGCAAAAGTCGATAGCACATATTATCTTCGCCTTTCTAATGTCGTTTAAGGAATGGTATCGATGTGCCAAGAGACGATTGGCCTTAATCCTGAGAGGTAGGGTACATTGTCGTACACACCCGCCATTACACAGGCGGCGACTATCTTGCCTCCGAGAGATGGTATTCAATCAGTTCCGACGTTTTCTCGTCGCTTTCCATTTTCACCGGTCCCACTCCCGGCGCTAACCACACCGTTTCCATGTTTAAGTTCGGTATTACGTTCGAAAACACGTCTGATAACTCTTCGCGGAGCGGTTTTTCGCGATCGCGCCAAACATCCTCCCAGAAGTCTCGGCCCCGCTCATCGGGCCCCCACTCGAATTCAATCGATTCCTTCGTCTCGTACTCGACTTTTAGGCAGTTCTCAAAGGTGCCGGCGGGTGTTTCAACGGACTCACGGAAGCCAGCCATTGCCGTCACTTCCCAATCGGCCTCAAATGTGTGGCTGAACTCGCCGACACCCTCGCCTCCCCTCAGACTTACATTTAGCGCGTCCCATCTCAAACCGGCGGATAGCGGAAGACGGAACACGGTCAATTCGCCGTCCGAGACGATTTTTGTCTTGTAAAAGTCCAGGTAAAACCCGTCAACCTGTTCAATCGAACTCCTGATGGCGTCATCAATCTCATTTTCAACCAAAAGCAAAAGCCGGTTAGGGGCAATGGCGTAAGCGGGGGTTTTGAGAAACTCAAATTGAACATCGTCTAGTGGCGGGTGATAGTTGAAGACATGGAAGAGATATAATCCGATTTCCTTGGCTTCCTTCACTACACGCACCCATTCCGAACCGTCAGAATCTCGGTAAACCCACCGGCTGCCGACATTCATGGGAAAATAAACGGGATCAACCCGATCCGGTTTTACATTCCTCGCGGGTTCCGTTATGATTTCTTCCCCGCCTCCGCAGCCAAAAATGAGCAGGAGGACATAAGACGAGAGAATCAATCTGAGAAATCGATGTATGGACATCTTTACCTCAACTGGGCAGTAGTTAGATGTTGTCTTGATTGGAGTGGAAGGTAGAGTCTCAGTTTTGGGGGACCGATTTGCTTTCTCGGCTCAATCGTCTCTGCAACTGCTCCAATTGTGGGCTTAATTCAACAGGGTATGCTTCGCCGTCGGTAAACCTCTTGTGATGATCGGGAAGCTTCGTTAATTCCTCCGTTGCTCTGGCTTGCAGCTCTTTGAGAGATGGAAAATAATAGACTGATTTTCCCTGATTCACAATCGGCACGAGCAACCCTTCGCCTTCTTGACAAGATTCACCCCACAGGCAGATCAGATCCTTTTCGTAACAGCCGCCGGCGTCGTGAAAACGATAAACCTGCTTCCGCGCAGGCAAGGTAGATTTCCCCGGTTCATCGCTAAGTTTGATTGTGGGTGTCACAGCGCTCCCGTCAATACGTTCCACATGCTTGTAAACGCCCGGCAACGCGGACACTGCGCCTTCGCCCGTCAAAGGATTGAAGTTTGCTCCGGTCGCTAGCCGTGTTCCGATGCCGAATCCGTCAATCGGCGCGTTCCGCTCCATGAGTTGGTTGATTTTGAATTCGTCCAAGTCTCCGCTGGCAAAGATTTGAACGTAGGTGAGTCCTGCCGCATCAAGTATGGATCGCACCTCTTGACTAAGTTTCAAAAGATCGCCGCTGTCTAGCCGTACCCCTTTCAAGCGATAGCCCTGCAATTCCATCTCTTTACCTACGTGGCACGCGATTTTCGCTCCCTGAATCGTGTCATACGTATCAATGAGTAAAACCGTATTGTTTGGGAACGCTTTGGCATACGCCCGGAATGCCTCCAATTCGCTTGGGCGGTCTTGGATAAACTTGTGCGCAACCGTCCCGACACACGGTATATCGAAATACCTGCCGGCTATGACCAAGGAAGTTCCCGCCGCCCCGCCGATAAACGACGCCCGCGCTGCCAGAATCCCCGCATCGCGTCCGTGTGCCCGCCGAGCACCGAAATCAAAACATGCACTGCCTCGCGCCGCTCTTATCATTCGAGATGTCTTTGTAGCAATCAATGTTTGAAAGTTCATAACGCTCAGAAGGTAAGTCTCAAAAATCTGAACATCGATTGTCGGTCCGGTGACATTTATCAGCGGCTCATTGGCAAAAACTGGCGTTCCCTCGGGGACGGCGTAGATATCGCCTTCAAACTTGAAACGGCACAGATAATCAACAAAATCGCCACTCATATTCCCCACCATCTGACTCTCCCGAAGCCACGCAAGATCGGCATCGCTGAAACGAAGGTTCAAGATGTAGTGAATAACTTGCTCCAATCCGGCGACGATTAGGTAGTCCCCCTGCGGAATTGAGCGCACAAAGTAATTCGCGGTGCAAGTCGCGTTGTTTCCGTCAGTGATGTCCGCTTGCGCCATGGTCAGTTCATAGTAATCGGCGAACAACGCGATCTGCGATTCACTCAGGAGTGCGGATGCTGGAGGGCGCTTCATTGTTCGAATCCGTGTTTTGTATTGGTTTTGTACCTTGTCAGTGGGTCAATTCGGCAGTGAAGCGAAACTGACTTAGGAGGCCGAGCAACCATTAGTGAATCATAAAAGAAACGGCATCAGGGATTCCATACGAAGCGAAGCTGACACCGTATAACACTGAAAAGTTTGGGGATGTTGGGAGGATTCCCATGCTAGCCGTGTATCTCCGACTCGTGGAGACGTATACTCGCGAAGAGTTGATCGACCTGTTGCTGCGCCGGGTGTCACAATTGGGACTGCAAACCGTTTGGTTAGTGCCGGGGGTAGGACCGGTGAAATTAGAAACCCCAGGTCGCAATGCCGGTTTGATTTACTGCGAGATAAAGCAAGGCAGGGCGGGAAAATGTCAATACTTCCTTGCCGAGGAGTTTATCCGGTATCTTGTGCGTCGATTTGCGTGCTATATTTGCCGGAAGAGCGCAATGACCTTGCCCAAAATCTGCACGCTATTAACGATTATTGGAGGTAACGCGGGATTCTCCGGTTGTAAACGAATCTTGTCTCCGTCAACGAAAAAGCGCTTTACCGTCGCTTCGTCGTCCAGCAGGGCAACCACAATATCCCCGGCATCCGCGTGCTCCTGAGATCTGACGACCACGAAGTCCCCCTCAAAGATTCCCGCGTCAATCATACTCGAACCTTTGACACGCAGAGCAAAACATGTATCTCCATTTGCCATATCGTTCGGCAGCGGCAGAGTTCCGTCAATGTTCTGCGATGCGAGGAGTGGCGTACCGGCCGCAACGCGGCCGACAATGGGCACTTCAATGGCTTGAGCCGCTCCCTTTGCCAAGAACTCCATGACCTCTATCGCTCGAGGTTTACCCGGCACGCGCCGGATGTAATCCTTTTTTTCAATAGCGTTGAGATGGTCGTGTGCGCCCTTTTCCGAGATCTCGAATTCAGCTGCAATCTCGCGGACTGTCGGCGGAAAGCCGGCTTTTTGGATCTGGTTACGGATGAAGTTGTAAATTCTCTCTTGTCGATGAGTCAATTTTTTTCGCACGAGTTACCCCCTCTCTAATTCAATCAGCTCTATTTGGGACCAGTGCAGATTGCCCCGATTCATAGAGAACGATTGGGGTTTGACGTAATACGTAATGCAAAATACCTAAAAAATCTGTTTACGCATTATGGCTTTCCGCGACAACGAATTCGAGAATCATGTGCGGAAGTCCTACAGTCTATATCTAAAGATAAACCCGTCCCTCCCCGGATATACATAAACTATACTATACACGGGTTAAGTTGTCAAGCTAAATTGGAAAAAAAATTCAATTATGGGTTTCTCGGGAGGACGGAGAAGTGTTTCATAGCCCAAAAAGACTGGAAGGAGGTAGGCTTGGTAAAGTGGATGGATGACCGAACATCGTCCGTCGACACGGAGTTTGTCCATAAAACCCAGTTTCTTTGTTATACATGGGGCGCGGAGCGGCTCTACCCGATTGCAACCAGTGTGTGGGGAACGCCTGTTGCGTTCCGATATTTTGTAGCCAACGTTTCACTTGGATTGGGGGATGACGCCCAATCGGCCGAGCTACTGACGACGCTTTAGCCCCGCTCGGACCAATCCAAACATATCAATTCCTCGGTGTTTCGCAAATACAGTTTGCCATCGGACAACGTGGGCATGGTCCAACAGCGCCCATGGAAGATTTGTGTCTGGGCCGCTTCCTCATATTGGGTCGGCGTTGCCTTGGCTAAGACCAGACTTCCTTCTTCACCAAGGATAATCAGGTTGCCATCGGCAAAAAGCAGTGAGCCCTTTCCGAAGCCGCGTTTCACCCACTGTTCTTCACCGGTTTCCGCATCGATACACTTCAGGAAGGCATTGTCGAAACCGTACAGATAACCGTCATGCAGCACCGAGGAGGAAAAGTGGTTTTTCATCTCACGGCTAGTCCAAACCTCCGCAGCCGAGAGTCCATCGCCCGTTTCCTGGATTTGGACGACGGCAGCACCCATATCGTATCCGGAAGAGATGAAAATCTTGTCGGGCGAGATAAAAATGGGGGTGGCGGCGTTCACGTTGAATCGGGTCGGCCAATCGTAGCGCCAATATATCTCCCCATCCTTCGGTGATACGGAGACGAGACCTCTACCGGTGAAAAACACCGTCTGCCGCTTACCTAGGACTGTTACCGTAATTGGCGATGAATAACCGCTAGCATCGTCCTCGGAACTCCAAACTATCTTTCCACTCCGTTTATCACACGCCACAAGCGCTTTTCCGGATTCTCCGCCGGTCTCAATAAGCAGCAGATCTCCCTCAATGATGGGTGACGTGGAGAAGCCATGGCGCGGCATGTTACTGGAGAACGCCTTGGTGAAATCGTGACTCCATAACTCCTTTCCGTTGAGCGCATCGAGGGCGACCAATCTGCCATACGCACTTAGCACATAAACTCTGTTACCATCCACTGTCGGGGTAGCACGAGGTCCGTCTCCTCCCTGACGGTTTTCAAAACGGTAATCATCGAGATAACGCCAGATTTCCTTTCCGCTAGCCGCATCGAGGCAGACGACAATCTCATCTTCGCCTTTGACGAACATCGTATAAGCACGTCCGTTGGAAATCGAAACTCCGGAGAAGCCCTCTCCAAGCGAGATTCGCCAAAGTTCGGTTGGGCCATCGTCGGACCACCGCTTGAGAAGACCGGTTTCCAAAGATATCCCATCCCGGTTCGGCCCTCGCCACTGGTGCCATTCGAGACTGTTTGCTTCGCTTTCCTCCGCATAAACGGCTATGTTCCAAACGCAGAAAAGCGCCAGAACTATGACAACTCCACTATATGACGTCTTTGATTTCATGCGATTATTCCTTTTTGATGTCGTTTCGGCTTGCAAGGATAGCCGATTCTGCGACTTTAATCAGCTCGGACGCGTCCAACTCTCCGATAAGTGTGAAATCGACTCCGGAATTCGACCATTCAAGAATATGCGTGTGATGTTGCCTCATTACGTGAATCGGCACATCGTGGCGTGTAATGGTTTTGCCGCCTCTTCTACGGGATCCTCGATCATGATCATGAGACTTGTGCTTCCCTTTTCGCTCAAACAGCGAAAAGGTTGCCAATCCGTCAGAGTACCGCAGAAACACGGTTGATGAGCGGCGTTTGATGTAGCGTGTGTCCAGCAACCGAAATCCGGTGGGAAGATAGGTAGGTTGTACCAACCGACCCTCCAACGCCTTTTCTGCCTCCGCGCCCTTGATGGGTAGACTTTGCCGCTCCCCTTTCTTGAATATCAGCTTCTCGTCGTTCTTCAATTCGGCGAGGGTTGCTTCAACTTTCTCACGATCGAACTCTATCCGAGTAAAGAGCGCCATGAATCGAAGGTGTCCGGTGTAGTCAAACTCATCCACGCGCAGGACAATGTCATTGCGCCGCGCAATGAATAGACGCTTAGTAGGTCTATCCTCGTACTGGGGATAGATTTTAATCTCATCCGTTTCTTCGCCCGCAATAGCGGCTCCGCGCGACAGATGGAATCGGTAGTTTTGTACGAGGAGTTTAATCTCCTCGTCGGAAAGGTTACTGATACGTTTCCGCGGCGGCAGCATCCTTCTACGGTCAGATAGGCGATCGCCTCGACTTCGCCGCCGCTCTCTGCGATCTTTTCTCTTTAGGTGTTCGTTTTCGCGGTGTTTATCGAAATGTTCTCTGCCGATTATCGACAATACCTTGACCGCATCAACTTCCGGGGGATGGTGAATAACGAGGTCCTCACGGACGGTTAGCCCGCGCGGCGTGTGGAATACAATTAACCGAGCACCGGAATAGCTTGTTTCGTCTTCGGCGCTCGCTAGGCGCCGCAAAACTTCGATAAACTCCTCCGGCGTACCGGACGAGGCGTTTTCCGTATAACCAATAAGCAACGCAAAAACGAGCAACGCGGGGAATAGCCATACGATGACGTGACTCCCGAATTGCGTTCGATTGCCGGGTTGTTCCGTGTTTGGGAACGGACTGCTCAGTTTCCTTGTTGGATGTTTCATGGTTTATTCCCCGAGAAAAACCTCAAGAAGAAAATCGGTATCCTCCTCGACATTTGTGGTAGATTGTGCTCCATTCAAGTCGATCGAGTCGTTAGCATCCTCCGATCGTGTAGAGTAAACGGAATACCGTGTATGCTCTGAAAGGTAAAGATCTAGCGAATCATCAGAGGTCGGCGTCAAATTTAAGTAGACCAGCGCAAAGAGCAGACATGCCGAAACCACCGCGAAAGTGCCGCCCGTCACTGGACGGAAGAACCACCGTCGAAACTCCTCCGCGCTCGGGAGAAGTCTTCGGCGAACCGGCCCGCGGTCCGACAGTTGCGGCAGGACAAGATCCGCGATAGGAGGCGCTTCGTGTTTCAATGCGCCAAAGCATTGACGATTTCGCCGGAAGTCCGAGAGCATTTCAACACATTCGTCGCAGGTATTCAAGTGTGCTTCAATCCTTGCTCGATTCTCCGGACTTAACTGGTCGTCCAAGTAGGCGGATAGTTGATTTTGAATGCGTTTGTGGCTCATGATGACAGTCTCCAATCAGGAAAATTGCAAGACCAATTCCCTCAAGACTTTTCTGGCTTCGTGCAGTTTTGATTTTACGCGTCCGACCGAACAGCCGATTACCTCTGCCAACTCCTCGTAGGAAAGGTCTTGCATTTCACGTAGAACCAAGATTTTTCGATAATCATCCTTCAACTCGCCGAGCGCCTTTTGAAGGATTTCTTGCTGTTCCAAGCGCAACACCGATTTTTCCGGGGTTTCCGTGTCGATGGGTACCCACGGTTGTGAATCGTCAATCTCCGTAGGATCCGTCTGACGCCGCTTTTTTTGGTCTTTGAGGTTTATACACCTGTTTGTCACGATTCGGTAGAGCCATGTGGAGAATCGCGATCGAAACTTGAACTGTCCGATATTTTCCCATAGCCAGAGAAAAACCTCCTGCGCCATGTCGGAGGCGTCTTCCCGATTACCAAGCATACCGTATGCGATATTGTACACCCAGTGCTGGTAATGGAGAATAAGCGCCTCCATGGCGCGCTTGTCGCCATCTTGGCAGCGAATCACCAAATCCTTTTCCTGTTCCTTCGTCAATGCGTCCGCGACTTGGGTGTTCAGAGGCACAGGGGAAAATCTCCTCCAGAATCGAGTACACGTTCACCATCCTGAGACGCGTTGGCTGGAAACCCTAACGGTTTCGCTATTTCCATTCATTAGACATGTAACGAAGGATAAGGTTCGCGGTTTATCGTTTTTGCATTTCAATGTATAGGCGCTGGGCTGCCGTTTGACATGCCTCATTTGGGTGCGGCGTGTTTGTTCGGTTCTCACGGGTTCGGGCCGCCCGGCGTCATCTCTGCCGCAGCGAAGTCACCGATGCCATTGGGAACTCTTGCGATAGCGGTATCTTCCTTCTGTGCTCCGAATCTTACAGTGTCTAGCACCTGATTGTGTCGTTCGTCCGTGTCCACGAGGAACAGCGTTTCGCCGCTCCTCGAGAGGTTAAAATTCGTGTGAAGCTCTGTCTGGCTTTCGCCATCGGAATCAGCCCAGACAATCAAGTACCCCTTCGGAGCGATGGTGGTCTGTTCTGGAAACTGCCATTTGCGAGGGTTCGCCCTATCGTCGCTAAGATACATGCCGGCAAGATTAACGGGATTCTCGCCGGAGTTGAAGAGTTCGATCCAATCGTCATGATCGCCCTGAGCGTCCATGATACCGTTCGTATTACTCGCCATCAGTTCGTTGATTATAACATCCGAACGTTCTGCGGTTGGCGAATCTACGCGGAACGTCAGCGGTTCAAATTCAGCGGTTGCGGGATAGAATGCGGTTGTTCCGTAAGACGCCACCGTACGCGCTTCAACGTAGTAACGCACCTCTGTTCCGGCTGGGAATTTTGGGATTTCGACGATGTATGCCCCTCCATGCTTTGCCATAGGCAGGCTCCGGAACGGTGATAGCCGTGCACTGGAATAATGTAGAATTACCTCGTCAACGGTAATCTTGTCACTGATCTTTGCCATGATTTGGACACGCTCACCCGCGGTCCGGTTTTCCGGCTCCGTGACGGATAGAATAACCGGTGTAGGATTATTGATTTCCGGGTGAGAAAGCAGATATTCGCGGCGTTCGGTGACGAACTGTTTGAAACTGGGCGTGCCGCCTCTGCCGCCGCGTCCGCCTCCTCCTCGACCGAATCCGCGCGATTGTTCTTTGATATGACTGGTGGCGAAGGCTTCGTAGGAATAGAGCTTCTTGTCATCCGCCTTGACAAACTCGTCGATTAGCGATTGGTAGGCTGCGATAATCGGTTCCAACTTTTCCCAATTTAGCCAGTCGGTGACGATGGTACGGACGTGGGCAATGTATCGTGCGCGGAGGCGGGGAATCGCGAATAGACGTTTGATGACGGGCCGCATCTCGTCGTCCGCTTGTCCAACCGGCGACAACATCGGCCCATCGGTCTGCCAGGAGTTCGGACCGCCGCCCCCGGCGAATCGAAAGGTTTCATTGCTATCGTACGGCAGCAGGTGAAATCGGCCGCCAGAATCCTGATAAATTGAATAATCGCTGCCACGGCTAAAATAGCCGTCATTATCGATGAAAACGTTGTCAAGCGCGAGGAACCACAATGCCCTGTCTATGTCAAAGATGCGGGATAGCTCGGCTTCAAACCGGTCGTCGGGGGTTTGCCGAAGTGATTTGCACAGGTTGATTAAGTCAGTCCACGCATTGGGGGCTTCCTTCTCATTCGTTTTGAGTTGGTAGGACTCCTGGTAATCCGCCGGATTGTCGCCGTTGTAAACCAATCCGCTTTCGCGGCCGGGCGGTACTTTCCACCTAACGCCGCTCCTGGTGTCAAACCAATCCGACAGGAAATCCTTGTTGTACTGTTGGCTGTTGATATAGATACCCCAGTTCTCACCGTTAATGACCAATTTGACGAAGTTTGCTCGAAGCGCGGGGATATAGTTGCGAGCGATTCTTGAATAGAGAACTTCCCGAAGAAAAGAGGCATCCGCATGACCATTCAGCAGGTTCAGCGTTTTATACCGCAAGAGCCGTTGATTGTCATCGTTGGCATCGACAGCGATATTGAACGATTTCTTCTCGTTCCGTACGGTGAAATAGGACGAACTTCCGCGAAAACGCACGCCGACCGATTCATATAGCTCCCCATCCGCTATCAAGTCCGCGGGGACGTCAACATCGGTTTTATAAAAATCCCCCAATTGCTCGTACCAATCGTCGTCGTGAAAACGGAGGTAGAGGGTGCGTAAGGTGTTGTCATCATAGAGTCCAACCTCCTCGGAAATTGCCGCCGCTTTACTGCCTTTCAAGTCGTCTGATCGTGTTGTTGCAGGCGCCGTTGCGTCCGATTGGCGAGAAGCGCCGGAGACGCCGCGACTTTCTTTGATGTATTCGCGCGCCTCCATTCTCTCGACCGCATCCAGCTTCCCGTCTCCGTCCTTGTCGAATCGGTGCACAATCTTCTCGGCGCGTCTCGGGCCCCTCCTGCCTCTGTAGCCGCCCGATCCGCCACGTCGGCGCGCTGCGCGAATCGCTCGTTCATCCAACTGAACCCCCATCAGCGCTTCCCGAGTAACCGTTTCAAGCAGGATCTCTTTCTCTTCCTCACTTAACCGCCCATCTCCGTTGAAATCGAATCGTTTATCCTGATCCGTGAGGACTGTTTCTGAATTCTCCGAGGTTTCCGAATAGCTGCTTGATGCGACCGTCAGGCAAATCGTCAGAGTGATCGCAATCGTGCAGCAAATTAGGTTTTCCCGCGTCATATCGTCTCCTTGATGATTAAAACTCTGATTTTCGGTATTTCGCCGAGTTTAGCCTTTGTCCTCCCGCAGATAGGGAAGAAGCAACACTCTTAAGTTGCGTTGTGCTTGAAAGAGGTGCGCCTTGATGGTTCCGGTCGACCGCCCCATTTTCCGACCAATTTCTTTCAACGGGAGATCCTCTCGATAACGGAGAATGAAAACCTCTCTCTGCTTTGGCGACAACTGCATAACCGCTCGGCGCAGATAAGCGTAAAACTCCTCATTTTCAACAGCCTTGGAAGGCGCCGACGGGTGTCGATTGGCGACATTGCCGTAGAATACATCATCGGACACAGGATCATCGCTAATCACGCGGTGTTTTGACCGATGACGCATATAATCAATACAGCGGTTTATGGTGATGCGATAGAGCCAACTGTAAAATTGGGAAGCTTTCTTAAAGTTGCCAAGACCCTGATATGCCTTGAGAAAAACGTCCTGAGTGACATCAAGTGCGTCTTCGGGATTTGTGATGATTGCGCGGACAACCCCGTGAATTCGACTGCGATAGCGAAGATACAGGAGATTAAAGGCTTCCGAATCCCCCTCGTGGAATCGCTCGACGAGTTGGGCATCCTCCAGTTCAGTTTCAGGCACAAATTTGGAGTCGTCCATCGGAACAAAGTTAGCGTGAAATTGAAACCCTTGCCGAGTCTGCATGAAAATCGTTCTCCCGTGTGGAAGTGCGTAAAATCCGGCTAGTTGAAGATGAACTGCGAAGTATCATTCATGATTATAGATCCCTGATTGTCTATTAGGCAGCCGAGTCCGCCATTTGTTCGGAAAAAAATGAGGCAAAATTCGACACATACGGAAAATTTTAGGATTTTCCGCTTTGCCCCATTACGCAATAACCTGAGCTTACCCCCATCCTTTAGACAGATCATACAGCGATTTAATTGCTAAAGTCCGACTCGTTTTGGTCGGGCGAGGGATTTGCTATCGTCTTGGGATCTCTATCGTGCTCGCTATCCACTCGCTTGATCTCCTACAGAAACAGTATTAAGATTCCTCGTGCAGTCTTTGACCGGTCAGTTTACGTTTCAGCCGATTTCCTGCAGTATCCGGGTTGGGAGATCCCTCCTACCCTTTCGGGTTTCGGTTGATTCGCACCTTCGAAGTGTCGAAGCATGCTCCTTAGGGTGCACCCCCGGAGCGGGAGATGCACGCATCGGGGATCGGGAATGTCTCCTACAACAATCGGATGATTGCGCCGTTGCAATGAAAACGGGTGCCAACGGAGCGCCGATTTCTGCGGCATGTTGGCATTATTTTGAAACGGAGGTTCCTTTGGTAGCGCGGGTTCCAGGGGATCTCAATGCCAACAAAATGCCAATAGAAAATAAAACTTCAAGGATGACGAATTGTCATGGTACATAGAATATGCCACACAACTGTTAAGTTTTCAATTCAAAAATTGACACGATACAGGTACAGTTTGCGGTTTGTTGACAGTGGATGTCGGCTGCAGTCGGCGTGTCTGCCAAGCGTTCAACGCTTCTCTAAGGATATCGGAGCATTATGTCCACACAGGGGAAAGCAATACAACCGAAAGTTGATAGCAAGAAACAGTTTTCGCCGCACCCAAGTAACTGACGCCGCCAGGGTTTCCGGCATGACGAAAAGCGTGTATCAGGTGCAACGTCGGAACCATGAGAAGTCGATGTTGGTCAAACTGAAGGATTTATTGACAGTGCGACAAACTTTGTAACGGCGATGACCAGCACGATTAGGGTACCTTCACAGAGCTATGCCGGAGGATTTCCGAACTTACCGATTCCAATCACATGCCCCAGATCTTTGGCGAAAAGGACTGAATTTTATAAAAATCCGCGGAGAATGCAGTTTTTTTAGCATTTTGTCTTGACAATCCATATTCGAGAATGCTAGTATTTTAGCATTGATGAACATCTGATGTCAATTTCACCCTCTCAAGTAACACTTTTTCAAAGCCAGTCTCAGAGAAGGAAATCTGTACCACAATCTGTTAGATTGTGATCGCAAACTGACAGTTTGCGGTACGAGAGTGTTACGTGTTGAAAGAATTATTCCGAGAGGGATAATGGCGCGCTATCAAGTAACACTTTCTCAAAGCCAGTCTCAAAGAAGGAAATCTGTACCACAATCTGTTAGATTGTGATCGGCAAACTAACAGTTTGCGGTACAAGAGTGTTACGTGCTGAAAGAATTATTCCGACAGGGATGATGGCGTGCTCTCGATTAACATTTCATCCAAAGTAAGTGGTAGAGCGAAAAACGAATTCCGAAATGAGGGAATCGTATCGTTAAGCATACTGGCGTTCTCCGTGCCACATTCTGTTAGATTGTGATCGGCAAACTAACAGTTTGCGGTACGAGAGTGTTACGTGTTGAAAGAATCATTCCGACAGGGAAAATGGCGTGCTAACAAGGAAAGGAAAAATGCCTACGACAAAATTACCCCACGATTTGAGCCGCCGCGAGCGACAGATTATGGACATCGTCTATCGACGAGGCCGCGCTTCGGTGGCGGATGTATTGAACGGCCTAGCCGATCCCCCTTCCTATTCGGCGGTCAGGGCATTGATGCGAATCTTGGAAGAGAAGGGATATCTCAGGCATGAAAAAGAGGGTCTGCGATACATCTACACCCCGATTCACCCGCGTCAGAATGCCGGCGAGGCGGCGCTCAGCCGGGTGTTCCAGACCTTTTTTGACAATTCAATCGAGAAAACGGTCGCCGCGCTGTTAAACGTCTCGGACACAATGCTTTCCGCGGAAGAATCCGACCGGTTGGCTCAACTCATCGAACAGGCCAAGGAAAGAGAAGAAAAACCGTGATGCAATCCATATGTGCCCTCAAACGTCTGACATAATTACAGCCCGAAAAGAAACGACGAATGAAAAGAAAGAAGAATGGAGAATCCGTCCCCTTTGCTTTCTTCCAATTTACCGTTATTGCAAAATTAACCTGAGGATTGCTTAAATTCCTCAGGAGCGTACATTTTAAGGAGGAATACCCCATGATGTCCTTCATGTCGCTCTACGGAACTTCCGAACATTCGATAGGTTGGCTGGCAATATTACTTGATGCGTCCATAAAAAGCGTCATTGTGCTCGCACTTGCGGCGGGGTTGAACCTCGGGCTAAAACGCAGTTCCGCGGCGTTTCGTCACCTGCTCTGGTTACTGGCGGTTATGAGTTGCCTTTGTCTACCCGTCATCTCCGCAACCTTGCCAAGCTGGCGATTACCGCTTGGCGCACAGGCGGTTCCCTCGGCTAAAGCGGTCCCCGGTTTTGAAGGGAATCCCTCGGCGCAATTATCATCAACAAATCGTCAGGCGGTGACCCGGCACGCGCAGAATCCTCAAATAGACGTTAACCATAAAGCGGTGGGATCGCCGGACACGGTTCATGAGGCATTCGCCACCTCCGCTTCGCAGGCATCGGGTTGGTGGAATCAGTCTACCCTTTGGACATATGTTGGAATTGCCTGGGGCACCGGCATGTTGGTTGTGCTGCTGCCGTTGTTAACGGGTTTAATCGGGATTTGGAGAATCGCACGACGAAGCCGGCGCATCACGGATGGCTCGCTGCTGGCGTTGGCTCGCGAACTCGCAGGGCAAGTCGGGATTAAACGCGGTATCAGGCTGTTGCAGGGCGAGACTGATATGCCGCTGACGTGGGGCATCCTTCGTCCCCGCGTCTTGATGCCCGCCAATGCGGAGAACTGGCCGACAGACCAACAGCGCGCCGTTCTGCTGCACGAATTCTCACACATCCAGCGGTGGGATTGGCTGACGCAGACGATCGCCCAGATCTCCTGCGCCATTTATTGGTTCAATCCGCTAGTATGGGTCGCCGACCACCGGATGCGCCTCGAGCGTGAACGCGCCTGCGACGACCACGTCCTGACCAATGGTTGCCGCGCGACAGACTATGCGTCACAACTGCTTGAGATCGCACGAACGTCGCGTCCGCCAGCTTTCGCTGCGCGCGCCGCGGTAGCGATGGCGCAACCCTCATGGATCGAGAAGCGACTGCGGGTCATTCTCGCCACAGACCGCAATCGAAATCCGGTGACCAAAGCGGTGGTTGCCGTTAGCGTGCTGGCTGTCGCTTGTCTCGTGCTGCTGATCGGCGTTATGCGTCCCGCGGAAGCGGTCGAGGAGGAAGAGTTGCTGCAGCAGATTCGCGAAGCCGCGCTATGGTGGCCCCAGCCGGCTGAATTGCCGCCGAGCGACGCGGAAATAGACGCCTTAATGGGACAGTTCGCGAAACGGATCAAAAACGGATTCAAACTCAGTGAACGGTTTCTCGACGCCTATCCCGAAAGCGAGGAGCGCGACGAAGTATGGATGTACAATGTCCGGTTTCTTTTGGGCCTTCGTAAACAGGAGCAAGCCAACGGCGAGATTGAAGCGTTCTTGAAGGCGTTTCCCGAATCGAAACACGCACCGGATGTATGGTCGATCAAGATTGAGTTGCTTGAGCGGGAGGGAAAATTCAAGGAAGCGCTGGCGCAGATAGACAAGATGGATCACACGGTACCTCTTCCGGCCGTATATAAGCGGAAGGCGCAAATATACTCGCACATGGAGGATTCGGAAAAAGCCGCCGAATACCGGCTGCGCGCCGCGGAATCGACGTTGGGCAAACCCGCTCCGGATTTCACGCTGAAAGACATCAACGGCGAATCCGTCTCACTGGCGGATTTTCGCGGCAAGGTCGTGCTGCTCAACTTCTGGGCGACGTGGAGCGAGCCGTGCATGTACGGGTTGCCGGCGCTGAAGGCAATCTATGAAAGATTCAAGCACAATCCCGATTTTGCGCTCATCGGCATCAGTTGGGATTTCAAAGACGAAACCGTGTCGAAATTCACTGCGGACAACGAGATGCCGTGGATTCACATCCGCGATAGCAAAGATACGCGAGCCACATTCAACGTAAGAGCAATTCCGCACTTCACGGTCATCGGCAAGAGCGGGCTGATACACGAAAACAGTATGAGCGGCGGCGGCGGGCTCGACGCGGTGATTGCTTCCCTGCTTGCCGATGCGCCGGGGGAACCGGATCAGTCAAACATCGCCAAACTTCACGAGTTGCGCGGGGATCTGCACGAAATACGCGGCGAAAGGGAGCAGGCTCTCACGGAATACGAGCGAGCCTTGCGTCTTCAACCGAAAAACATGGGACTGGTTTCCGCGATCAGAGATTGGTATGAACGCAGCGCCGCGGAAGGGCACAGCCAACCTGAAAAAGCGCTTGCATTTCACGACGAGTCGCTGCCGAAGCTGGTGGAGGCAAATCGGTATAAAACGCGCGCAAGTTTCGGAATGGGCTATACCGCCTTAAAATTTGCCGAGTTTTATGACGAACGAGGCAACGCCGAAAAATGCTGGCAGGCGTTTCAGATTGTAATGGAAAACGACCAGGATGAATATCTGGCGAAGTGGGTAAAAGGGGCGGCGGGCATTTGGTCAACAATCCGCGGCAGACCGGAGTTCAAGGCGTTTACGGAGGATGTGTTCGAGACGGAACAGGACAGGCGGAGCGACGAGGCGCATCGCAAGCTGTACGCAGGCAGCGATGAGCGGACCGAAGCTGAGGACTCGTTCTTGGTTGTCGAAGCCGACGGGGAGATATTCATGGGCGTGGTTCTGAGTTCAACGGGCCACCTGCTTGTACTGGATAGAGTAGCCGATGCCACGGACATTCGAGTCAAGATCACGGGATATTTTCCGGCGCGAGTGGTTGCCAGGGATTCAGAGGCGCGGTTGGCGATTCTCAAGATTGAGGGGAGGGACGACCTGCGTCCCGTAGTGATGGGGACGGTGGAAGACCTGAAGGGATACGCGCCGTTTGACTATCGAACGGAACACGGCGGCAAGTCGAAGTCGTTCCCAATGATCGTGTTTGTTACCGCCCGCGGCTTTTCGATACATGACAGCGGCGGAAAAATTGGGGTGCTCATCGCCGATAGTGTCTATGCGCTTGAAATTGACAGAAGGGGAAATGTCAACTCATTCCTTATCGGCGGGAGGGTCGACTCGCCGTTGAGCGATGCGTATATCGACTTCGACGGCAAACTGCTGGGCTTCTGCGTGGATGATGAGGTCGTCTACACGGGCACCGCGCAAAGCATGCCCGGTCCGAAGTATAATGTGGTGCCCATCGATCAGATTGGTGCAAGCCTCGAACGGATGGGCATGACAGTCATGCTCGGAAACTAGAGGGATCCGACTGTTGTCGCAATGGAGTAGGGACAAAACGTCCCTACTCTGCGATTTGTCAAACCGCCCACCATACTTTCTTACTGTATTACATTGCTTCCTAGTCGTTGTAGAAATTCCACTATACAGTGCACGTTTAGGAGGAAAACCCCATGATACCCTTCATTTCGCTCTACGGAACTTCCGAACATTCGATAGGTTGGCTGGCAGTGTTACTGGATTCTTCCGCAAAAAGCATCCTCGTGCTCACACTGTCTGCCGGGTTAACCCTCGCACTGAAGCGCAGTTCCGCGGCGTTTCGACACCTGATCTGGTTACTGGCGATTGTCAGCTGTCTCTTCCTGCCCGTGATTTCTTTGACCCTGCCAAGCTGGCGGGTGCCGGTGGAGCCACAGTTGCTTCCCTCATCCGGAGAATCACCAGATCCTGAAGGAAATCCGGACGCGACACGATTATCATCACCGCATCGCCAAGCGGCGACACCGCACGCACCGATTCCGCAAGTCAACCCTAACCATCAAACAGCGGGATCGCCGCACATGGATCAAGAGGCGTCCGAGAGCATCGCTTCGCAGACGACCGGGTGGCGATCATTGTCTATTCTCTGGACCTGCATTGGAGCAGTCTGGGTAATCGGGATGTTGGTTGTCCTCCTCCCGCTGGTGGCGGGTTTCATCGGGATTCGGAGAATCGCAGGTCGAAGCCGGCGCATCACCAGCGGCTCCTTGGCGTCGTTGGCTGATGAACTGGTGAAGCGCCGTGGCATAAAGCGTGGTTTTGCGCTGGTTCAAAGCGAGATGGACATGCCGCTGACGTGGGGCGTCATGCGACCCCTAATCTTGATTCCCGCTGACGCGGAACACTGGTCATCCGACAAACAGCGCGCTGTCCTGCTGCATGAACTCGCGCACGTGCGTCGATGGGATTGGCTAACGCAGATCATAGCGCACATATGCTGCGCCATATATTGGTTCAACCCGCTGGTCTGGGTCGCCGACCGTAGGTTGCGCCTTGAGCGTGAGCGCGCGTGCGATGACCATGTCCTGACCAACGGTTGCTGGGCGGCGGACTATGCCTCGCACCTACTGGAGATTGCGCGAAGTTCTCGCCCGCCAGTCTTTGCCGTGCGTGCCGCGGTGGCGATGGCACAACCCTCACGGATTGAGAAGCGGTTGCAAGTTATTCTAGCGACAGACCGCAATCGGCGGCGGATGAAAAAGATTCCTATCACTGCTAGCGCGCTAACCTTCGCCAGTCTCGTCCTATTAATCGGCGTCATGCGCCCCGTCAAAGCGATTGAGGAGGAAGAATTGCTGCTAAAGATTCGCGAAGGCATATTTCCGAGGGCTGAGCACACCGAAAAAACGCTAACTTATGCGGAAATGGAAGCTATAGTGAACCTTCCTTCGAAACGAATTGAGTACGGGCTTGAACTCAGTGAACAATTCCTTAGCATGTATCCCGAAAGTAAAGTGCGCGATGAGGCACGGCTGTGCCGGATTCTATTCCTTCTGGGACTCGACAAGCAAGGGCGAGCCAACTCCGAGATCGACTCGTATTTGGTCGCGTTTCCCAAATCGAAACACGCGCCCGAGCTACTGTCACTCAAGATTGACCGATTCGAAAAAGACGGTAAGTATATGGAGGCGCTCGCCGAAGTGGACAAGATCACTCACTTGGCGATTCTTCCCCGTGCGTTTGAGGAGAAGGCACGCCTTTATTCGAACATGAAGGATAGGGTGAAAGCCGCCGAATACCGTCTCCGCACCGCGGAGTTGACGTTCGGCAAGCCCTCACCGGATTTCACGCTGAAGGATATAAAAGGCGAAACCGTTGCGCTCAAGGATTTTCGCGGCAAGGTCGTCCTGCTCGACTTCTGGGCGACCACGTGTGGGCCGTGCATCACTGAACTTCCAAATCTGAGGGCGCTTTACAAGAAGCACAGTCCCAACCTCGTCCTTATCAGTGTCAGTTTCGATGCCGATGACGATACCGTCGCGAAGTTCGTCGAGATTAATGAGATGCCGTGGATTCACATACGCGACACCATGGAGATGGCAGCCAAATTCAATATCGGATCTATCCCGGATTGTCGAGTGATCGACAAAAAGGGACTGATGCGAATAGGAAACCTGCGCGGCGAGACCGCACTCAACAAGGTGATTCCTTTCCTGCTTGCCGAGGCGCCGCGCGAATCGGATTCGGCCAACATCGCCAAACTTTACAGGTTGCGTGCTGACCTGCATGAGGTTCGCGGCGAACGGGAAGAGGCAATTGCGGCATACGAGGATGCCATGAGTCTACAACCGAATGACATTCAACCAATCAAAGCACTCGCCCGATTGTATAGAGACAGTGGCGGCGAAAAAGCGCTTGCATTTCACGACGAGTCCTTGCCGGTTCTCGTCGAGGCAGACGAGTCGAAAACGGGGGCGGACATAACATTGGGTGAGGCTGCCTTTGATTTCGCCATGTTCTATGACGAGCAAGGGGACGCCGGAAAATGCAGGCAGGCGATTGAGATTGCCACGGAAAATGCCCCGGACGGATTTCTGGCGGCGCAAATTGGACAGATGACAGGGCGAGTTTCCGGGATCAGCGAAAGATCCGCGTTTAAGGCCTTAACGGCCGACACTCCTGAGACGGAATGACGAGGCGCACCGCAAGCTGTTCGGGTTCACCGGCGAGCGGACTGAATCCGGGCAATATTTCCCGCTCGTTGATGCCGAAGAAGGAATCTCCATGGGCGTACTTTCAAATCCGACGGTGCACCTGGTTGTTCACTACGCGGTGTCTGGTGCTGGTGATATTCGAGTCAAAATTACCGATCATTTGAAGGCACAGATTTCTGCTGGGGATTCGGGGGCAAGGCTGGCTGTTCTAAAGGCTGAAGGTGCGAAAGACTTACGGCCCGCCGGGATGGGGACAGTAGATGACTAGAAGGAATACGCACCTTACGACCGCGCAAGTGCAGACGGACGCGTGGGAAAATTATTTCCTGTGATTCCATTGATTACTGCCCGAGACGATTCGGGACAAAGCGGTGGAGGACAATCTTTCGTAATCCTTGGTCACAAGTTCGATACGCTTGAAATCGACAATGCTGGAAACATCACGTCATTCCAGATCCGTGCGCTGGACGAATCACCGCTCAGCGATGCGTATGTCCGCTACGATGGCAAATTGCTTGGCGTCTGCGTCGATGGCGAGGCGGTCAACACTGGCTTCCACCTTGGCCCGGGACCAAAATATAATGTGCTGCCGATCGATCAGATTGGTGCAAGCCTCGAACGGTTGGATAGGAGGGACCTAATCGGAAACTAGATTCTTCCAACTGTTTGTTGCAAAAGAGTAGGGACACAGCACCGCCACTCCCGAACCCGTCAATCCGCCGCAGAGGTGTCGGGATAGGTAACGGGACCGCTAACGTTGAATTCTTGGCGCAGGCATTTGCGGCAGTAATAGGTGAGAAGCGTTTTGCGGTATGTAAACCCCTTCGCTTGGTTGCCGCAGGTGTCGCAGTGTTGCTCCTTTATCTCTCGAATAGCATCGGTAACCCTTGAAACCGCTGAAGTCTTCATTCACAATCTCCTATATTGGACCTTCAATGAATCAACTCAAAAACTACTACTTATCTGTTATGCTATACAAACGTATAGTTATCCAAAAGGGTTACAGAAAATGTGAAAAAAAATTCCTAGGTTGCAGATAACTCGAAAAAATCTTACGCTTCATCCTTCCCTTCTCGGCGGCTTTTCTCTTCCTTTAGCCTTTCCCACGCTTCTTGACAACCTGATCGACGGTGTGCTATTCTTTCGCGGTCGTAACCGATAGGAGAATCCAATAATTTTCGTTCCACTAAACACAGAGATAGAATGGCTTCAGCGAGGAAAGTCGTCGTCGCGATGAGCGGCGGCGTCGACAGTTCGGTCACTGCCGCATTGATGCTTGAGGCGGGTTGTGACGTGATCGGCATCACGATGCGGCTCGGCACGCCCGACGCGCTCGAAGTAGAATCGGATAAGCCGAATTGTTGCTCGCTAGAAGGCATTGAGGATGCCCGGCGGGTTGCGACCCAGTTAGGGATTCCGTTCTACGGCGTGAATTATGAGGAGATATTCCAAGAGCGTATCATTGACTACTTTGTCAAGGAGTATCTCGACGGCAGGACCCCAAGCCCGTGCATGATTTGTAATCGAGAGTTAAAATTTGGAAAACTTCTGTCGCTCGTCGACAGCTTGGAGTACGATTGCATCGCCACCGGTCACTATGCCAGAATCGAACAAGATCTAGACACCGGACGATATCTTTTGCGAAAAGGCATTGATGCCAATAAAGATCAGTCGTATTTCCTGGCCGCTCTCACACAAGATCAGTTGAACCGGGCGATTATGCCGCTCGGTGAATTCACCAAGGACAGGGTACGTGAGTTGGCAAAGAGGTTCAAGTTACGCACCGCCGATAAACTCGAGAGCCAAGAGTTGTGCTTCGTGGCGGACGACAACTATAGACGTTTCCTGAAAGAGCGGGTGCCCGAAAAGATTCACGACGGCGACATCGTGGATAAAGAGGGCAATCTGCTCGGTACACATCAAGGGATCCCTTTCTATACGGTCGGGCAGCGCCGCGGGCTTGGAATTGCCGCCGGCAGCCCGTTATATGTAACTCGGGTAGACGCCCACAATAACACCATCGTTGTCGGTGGGCACGCAGAACTGCTGCGGCAGACCATGATGGTAGAGCGAATCAATCTGATTTCCATCGAGAAGTTCGACGAACCCATCCGAGCGCTTGTCAAGGTGAGATCCAGAGACGAGGGAGCGTTGGCCGACATACACCCGTTGAGCGAAACGGAGGCGAAAGTCATATTCGATGAACCGCGTCGCGCGATAACGCCGGGGCAAGCGACGGTGTTTTACGACGGCGATCTCGTCATTGGCGGCGGATGGATCAAATCGTAACTGGTCGGGCTAAAGGACCGCAGTTCGGCGTTGTGCACTTATAGGGTAGAATCAAGCGAGTGGATAACGAGTGATCAAAGGAGCGGATAGCGATTGCGATAGAAATCCAGCAAGTGAGTGAATAGCGAACGCGGTAGAGATCCCTTAGCTAATCTTCCGACCACCATTTCCTTTAGTGGCCCGTAGGTTGGGTTGAACGGAAATCCGATAGAAATAGCGTACAGAAACAAGGCATCTGATTTTTCATTCTGTCCGAAGAGCTAAGCATTTCGAACGAAACCCAACGCGTCATTGCGGCAAAACAATCCATGGTGTGAATTACTATCAATCAAACTTGAAATGACAAACAGGTTTATCCAAAAATCATTCAATCACGCTCTTTACGTGTAACACACAAGGAAACAATACCAGAATTACCCGGTAACCGGAGGCTCATTGTATGGCAGTGTCAGTTCGAGAGTATCGCGAAGCAGACCGCGAGCAGTATGAATTGATCTGGACCGCGGCTTTCCACGGCGGCGAAGCCTATCCTACGGAGAGACCTGTACCTGGGGCGAGCGAAACGGTTTACGTGGCGGAACGGGAGGGAAGAGTCACCGGAACATTCACGATTCGGCCCTCGGAAGTCTCGTGCAGAAATACGACTCTCTCGTGCGGCGGTGTCGCTGCGGTTGCCGTTTCCGCCGACTCGCGAAAGCACGGCGTGGGAAGAGTTATGATGACCTCGCTCGCCGAAATCATGCGGGAAGAGGGGTTGATTGTGGGAAATCTGCGCGCCTCCCACGAAAGCTTCTACCGCCGATTCGGCTGGGAAAGCTGCGGCCGCGAAGTCCGAATCACCTGCCCCGTTAGTCTGGTACCGCAGTTCGAATCTGCATTGCCGGTGCGTCAGATGCGTTTGACGGACTTCAAATTTGTGAACGAGGACAACCGATCGCTGCTCCAAGAGGAATGGTCTCCGTTAAATACTTGCTACGATGAATTTTCGCGCGCCTATTCCGGGATGATTATTCGTGAGAGCATGAGATGGGCACGGCTTCGAATGACTAGCGGCAGTCTGCCCTATGTGTTCGTTGCCGGCGATCCGGTCGAAGCTTACGCCGTCTTGCGAATCTCCTCGACGAGAGATCAGGATGTCGTAGAATTTGCTTGGTCCACACTGGAGGGTTATCAATCCTTGCTCGTCACCTTGGCTGGAGTTGCCATCAATCACGCGACACTCAGTTGGACTGAGCCTTCAAACGGCCCGTTTCTATCGACGTGGTTCACTCAGGGCGTTGAGGCGCAGTTGCGCAAGCCGTCCATGTTTCAAGTACTGGATGTCCCGGGTTCACTGTCTTTGCTCCAGCCGGTATGTTCGGGAAGCTTCACGCTCGAAGTCGGGGACGAGATTCTTCCCGCCAACCACGGGCCTTGGCGAGTGTCCTACGCACCTGAAGGCGTTGATGTGGAGCCGTGCGACACCGCAGAGGTGCGGATGACGATCCAGCACTACGCCCAGGCACTTATGGGTGAGCCCAGCTTCGCGGATCTGTTGACTTACGGGCTTGTATCGTGCGGCAGTGACCAAGCCGCTCAAGCGGTTAATGGACTATTGGATCCGCAAGTAACCTACAACCTTGAGATTTTCTAGTCACGATTTAGGAGTGATACAGCCGCGGCAGGCTCCCGTGTGAAGTTCATCAAGCGTTCAGTTCTTTAATTTCCCCCAAATTTATGCCCGACCGTCCCAGACATTCGCTAAATCGGCAACTCTACTTCCTCACATTCCTCCATACCGTCATCGACACCTACGCCACTCTCCTGCCGCATCTGCTTCCCGTGCTGTTGGCGCGGCTTGCCGCCGGAACTGCCGCGAGATACACCTTGGCTGGCGCACTGATCTCCGTCTACAACTTCTTCAGCGCGCTGAATCAGATCTTTTTCGGATGGTTGGAAGACCGGGTAAGGTCCATCCATTTCCTAACCTTCGGCGTCGCGAGCACAGCGGTTTGCTTGTCATTGCTGAATGCTGCGCCGTCCATCTGGGTCGTGTTCTTGCTGTTGATCGCCGGAGGCACAGGCGTTGCCGCGTTTCACCCGCTGGGGACTGTGCAAGCCGCGAGTTTGGCGAAGAAGAGCCAAGGATTTGGAGTTTCAATCTTTCTAACCGGCGGTAATCTGGGAAGAGCCGCCGGTCCCCTCCTTATCATGCTGTTTTTGGTACGCTTCGGCTGGAGTATGTTGGCATGGTGCATGATTCCCGGACTTCTCTTGGCTTTACTCACTCCCAAAGTCTTGGAATTGCGATACCCGACGGCGCGCTCACCGGAGATGAGCCACACTTCATCGCGACCCAACAAACGGAGCGCGCTCCGGGAATCGATAGGACCGTATTTTCGCTCCCTTCTAGCGCTTTATTTGATTGCCGTCTTGCGGACGCTAACAATGATTGGGTTGGAAAACTTTCTTTCGCTCTTTCTAGATGAAAGGGGCTATTCGAATGTCGCACGCTCTGCGGTTCTTGCGCTCTTTCTATTGGCAGGCACGGTCGGGATAGTCATTGGTGGATCACTGTCGCATCGGATATCGCGCCGTCGTATGCTGCTTTTCTCGTTAATTGTCTCGCCGCCGCTGCTATTCCTCTCCCTTCACAGCACGGGCGCAGTTTTTCTCACTCTGCTGTTCCTCGGAAATGTGGTTCTTTCCGCCTCAACGTCAGTCAACATTGTTTGGGCACAACAGTTGCTCCCGGAACGCGAAAACATAGCCTCCAGCTTAATGATGGGCGGGGCATGGGGAGTAGGCGGTGTGCTAAGCATCCCTGTGGGAATGCTCGGGGATCGTTTTGGATTGGCGCACGTTCTGGATTGTTTGACGGTTCTCCCTCTGATTGGGGCGGCACTGGTTGTTTTCTTAAGAGGCGGGACTATAGGAGGCGGGCACGAAGATGAACGCGGTAAAGCATAATTGCGGTAGGGCGGGGATCTTCGTCACCGGTACCGATACCGGGGTCGGAAAAACCGTGATTGCCGGCGGCTTGGCAGCTTCATTGGCATCGGTCGGAGTTGATGTCGGCGTCATGAAACCCATCGCCACCGGCGGTAAGGAACGCGACTCAACCTCGGAAGACGAGGATGAGGAGATAGGCGAAGCCACCATTCCAAATCGTGCGGCAAGCGCGGAAGAGGTTAATCGACGTCTCGTTTCCGAGGATGCGGTTTACCTCAAACACGCCGCGAACGCAAAAGATAGCCTTGAGTTAATTAATCCGATATGCCTGCGCGAACCCCTTGCGCCATCCGTCGCGTCAGACTTAGAAGGTCTGCCTATCGACTTGGAACGGGTCGATATCGCGTTTAAGCAACTCTGCCAAAATCATGAATTCATGGTCGTCGAAGGCGTTGGCGGACTTGCCGTGCCGATTCGTGACGATTTTCTCGTCGCGCATCTTGCCGCACGTTTTGGATTGCCGTTAATAATCGTTGCCACGCCGGCGTTGGGGACAATTAATCATACACTTTTAACAGTCGAGTTTGCCCGGTCATTCGACCTCGAAATTCACGGGATTGTCCTAAACGGATTTCGGCAGGAGATGACTGGCTTGGCGGAACGCACCAATCCCGCCGAAATCTCTCGACTTACGAATTTGCCAATTTTGGGGATCGTGCCATTCGATGGGCGCTTAGGACAGCGCACACCGCCGCATTCGTTCTTGACGCAAATCATGACCGAAAATGTCGTTTGGAAGATTGGAGAAATCCCAGAATGAGGCGTGTGCTTAATGTCATTTCATGCGCGGCAACAAAATGATTGAGAAGCCCGGCGCCCGTAAGGATCAAGTTGGGCGTGCTGTTGCACCATTCACGCGGTTTCAATGTCTCAAACTGTTGATCTCCACACAAACTTGGGCGAAAGTGTGCCGACCCATTCATTTCCGTTGTGCCCCGGTGCGGTTAGAAACCGCACCTACCGGTATTGTTTAATAGTTCTCTTGTGGCAGTCTGCGACGTGTAAAATATTTTGAAAATCAACCATTTAACTCTGCCATCATTCGTTGTTCAGTCGGTAGAAATATCTACTGTTAAAAATGTCCTTATGTGTTGAATTGCATTCAACAATTTGATACACTTATCCATACCCAGCCCGCGCTTCACTACCTTTTTCAAAAAAGTCTAGGACAAACGTTGACTCACGTCAAAATCTGCGGAATCACAAACCTAGAGGACGCGTTAACGGCGGTCGAATCCGGCGCAGATGCGCTAGGTTTCGTATTCGTGCCGGACACGCCTCGGTTTGTCGAACCCAATCAGGTTGCCGCAATTGTCGCCGAACTGCCTCCCTTTATCACGACAGTTGGGTTGTTTGCCAACAAAGACGGCGGAAAAATAAGAACCATCGTCAACCAGTGCCGGCTGGATGCCATTCAGTTGCACGCCGATGTAACGCCAGAATTTTGCGGCAACTTGGGAAGTAGAGTCATCAAAGCCGTCCGTGTGAAAGACGAGTCCAGCTTGTCTATTCTTTCGAATTATGACGTTGATGCTTTCCTTCTTGATGCCTATGTCGAAGGGAAAATGGGGGGAACGGGAAGAGTTTTCGACTGGAATCTTGCACTGCAAGCGAAAGATTACGGTCGAATCATCGTCGCGGGGGGCCTCAATCCGGACAATGTGGCGCAAGCCGTACAGCACGTGAAGCCCTACGCCGTCGATGTCAGCAGCGGCGTTGAATCAGGTCCCGGCCGCAAGGATCCGGATAAAATCAGAAAATTTATCAACACCGTGAAATCCGTAGAGGATTGAGTTGCCGGAATGGGAACACTTGAACTGATTTACAAACGCCTGCCGGATCGTGTGAACCATTTTCAGCAAGAGCTGCTATACGAGGATTCCTCCGTAATCGTAACGACCCAGAAACTGAAGCCTTCCGATCCCATCGCCATTGACGGAATAACAGTACTTGATGACGGATTCACGGCGGTGTGGTTTGTCTTCGCTGATTTGTGGCACGATGTCGGGAAGATTTATAACTTTGAAAACGTGTTCACGGGATACTATTGCGACATCATTACTCCGATGCATCGGGCAGAAGATCACTATGAAATTACCGATTTATTCCTGGATCTGTGGGTAACGCCCGGCGGCGATTATCAGATTCAGGACAACGACGAATTTGAAGAGGCTGTTGCCAACGACTGGATTCAACCCGATTTGGCATTCAAAGCGAAAAATGCGCTTCAAAACCTTATTGCCGACGTTGAATCGGGAGTATTCCCACCGAAGATTGTAGCAGATTGGAAACTCATGAAATAGCCGCCGCAGGTATCTTAATCCATCAAACACTATATCATACAGAGGACTCAATATGGTTCGGACACTCCAAGGTGAAGTGCGTGACGATCTCAGGTTGTTTTCCGGAAGCGCAAACCCGGAGTTGGCTAAAGAAATTGCCATGACGCTGGGTGTAGAATTAGGCAAGATTTCGATCTCGCCGTTTCCCAATAGCGAGACACGTGTTCAGATCGAGGAGAGCATTCGCGGGACGGATGTTTATATTATCCAACCGACGTGCCAACCCTCCAATGACAATTTGATGGAGTTGCTCCTTACCATCGACGCCATGAAGCGCGCCTCGGTGCGGCAGATCACGGCAGTGATACCGTATTTTGGTTACGGCCGCCAAGACAAGAAATCGACTGGACGCGAACCCATCAGCGCCAAGTTGGTCGCCGATCTGTTGACAGTGGCCGGCGCCAATCGTATTGTTGCCGTCGACCTGCACGTCGCACAGATTCAAGGCTTTTTCGACATCCCCGCAGACCATCTTACGGCATTGACGACCTTGGTGGATCATTTCAAGCTGAAAAAAATCGATAACGGTGTCATTATCGCACCCGACGCCGGACGGGTCAAATTGGCGGAGAAATATTCAAATATTCTGGGGTGTCCGTTGGCGCTGATGCACAAGCGCCGCACGGGAGAGGGCGGTCGAGAAGTCGAAGCGGCAGGTATTGTCGGCGATGTTGCGGGCAAGAATCCGATTATTGTCGATGACGAGATTGCGACTGGCGGCACCGTGCTTGAACAGGTCGCGGTATTAGAAGAGGCCGGAGCGAAACCGGCTTACATTAGCGTGACGCACCCCGTACTTGCCGGCGCTGCACCGCAGCGACTTAAACACCCCGCCATTCGAGAGGTGGTTGTCACCAACACGATCCCGGTTCCCGCTGAAAAGCAGGCTAACGGCAAAACCGAGGTGCTTTCCATAGCGCCTCTCCTAGCGGAAGCCATTCTAAGGATTCATCAGCACCGGTCCGTTAGCCAAGTATTTTCCGCGCAACAGTTGGTCTTTCCCGTATAAAAATTCACATCGGGCGGAGCCCATTCGTTGAAACCGAGTTCGCTCCTCCACGCCCGGTTTCTCCCCTCCTACCGCCATCCTTCAGGTATCTGTTGCCCGAGTCGGAATCCAAACCGTACCGAAGGCACGACTTCGAGAGTTCATTCTCGAGAAATCACGAGAGGTTCAATGCCCTGTGATTCTCTGAGTTCGTCTGCGAACTCCATGGCATCAGCCTCATCTTTGAAACGTCCGACCGTCACTCGGTACCACGTTCGGGACTTGATGTCCACCCGAGCAAATTCTATAAAATTGGCTAAGTCCAATGATTTCAGGTTCTCAACGAGCAGTTTAGCAGGTTCACGGGACTTGAATGAACTTACCATTACGGTCCACTTGCCCCGCCGATCTTCCTTTGACGGGATCAACAAACGAGAATTGAGCTCAGTTATCTCGCCTGATATCGCTTTCACACGGTTAGTGATTTCGGAAATCTTTTCTGCGTCCAGAGCGAGGGGACCCGAAATGGACAACACAATTTCTACGCGCCGGTTTATATGGCGAATGGATTCCACATCGTTATCCACGATTGGCTTTTCCTCACCGTAGCCGATTGCCTTCATCCGCGCCCAAGAAATGCCAAACTCATGAACAAGATATTCCTTTAACGCCTCCGCTCGCTGATGCGACAGTTTAAGATTGTATTCGGCATTGCCAACGCTGTCCGTATGTCCTTCGATGTTTACCTTTACCTTGGGATGCTCGAGAATCACGTTCGCAACTTTTTCCAGAACCGTCCGATAGTCATCGCTGATTTCATAAGACCCCGTATCGAAAGCAGCAATACCCGGAAGCGTCATTACGACCTCGCCAGCTTCCGACTCCTTTTCTGTGTCCTCGACCTCATGCGGAAGTACCTCCGCGGCGGTAACCTCCTCCTCGACCGGCAGTTCTTCCGGGGTCGGATCGATTAGCTGTAGAGGAGCGGATTTTGAATTACGGTTGCCGGCGATGTCGTGTACTATCATCTCAACATGGTAATCAGAGTCCGAGTCCGCGACCAATTGAGAACGATCCCAGTCGGTCCAAACGATTGTATTTGAAGGCGGGCTGTCTCCCGTAAGTGTGTCTATGACATCTCCTCCGGCATTCACAATTCTCAGTTCCCATTGCACAATCTGATTCAAATCTGGTGTTTGTAAATGTACTGTTGGGTTGACAACCGTGCCCGAATCGCTTGAACTCGCCGCAGCAATCGAGTCCGTCGACGACTCGATCGAAAGCGGTGTCGCCGTGATTTCGAAATCTGTCGGAGTGGTGTCCACGTCAACCTTCGCTTCGCTTTGATGATACTGATAGTTCCGCATATCAAATGCCGTGAATTGAGCGGTGTATGTGCCGTCGTTCACTAAGCTCCCGGAATCGTCCTGTCCGTTCCACATGAGCGCCTCTTTGCGAAGCCCGGTTCCGGAATAGCGCCTCACGACCTCAGCACGCTCATCGTGGATTTTCAGCGTCCAATTCCCATTTTCGGGAACGGTTAAGCTGAATGAAGCAATGTCCTTAATGCCGTCGCCATTCGGCGAAATCACCCGATCCGACACACTGAAATCCGCTTCATTCTCGGAAAACGTGCGTACCGGGTCGATAGTTTCCGGCGGCAGAGGCGGGGGAGTAGGCATCAAGATAGGGGCTGGTGGTCCGGGAGGTGTGGCAGGGATTGCATTCGGCATGGCATTCCAGCGGAAGCTAGCGGCGATCCAGTGCGAACCCTCATCAAATCTGTCGGCGTTGAGGTACGCGTAATCGAGTCTCCCTAAGTCGCCCCGCAAGCTGAATCCACTTGACCATTCTCCTTCGGCGAAGCGGTCACTGTTCGTGATCGCCGTGTAGCCGAAGCGAATGCCGAATCTTCGGTTGAATATCCACTGTTCTACGCCAAAATGCACGCGGAATCGGTCGTTCCATGTGAGTTTGTCGTCATTGTGAAGCGTGAAATCACTCGAGAATATCGTACCCCGGAAAAGATGATAAGCGGTACCAAGGCGAACCACAAGCGGCAAGTCTTGAATGAGTTGTCCATCTCTGTAAAGACGACCGTCGAAATCTTCAAAATTCAATCCGAAAGCGATTCGATGACCCAATCGCTTCAGCTTCCGCGACACCTGCATCCCGATGTCATTAGACCATCCAATGTGTGTGTTGGCACCCCGGCTCCGACGATGATGACGAATGTTGGCGCCGGCAGCAACCGATTCTCCAAATGAATAGCCGTAGCCCAAGAGCATAAGGCGGTTTCGTACTCGGTCTTCGCCCCAGCCGTCAAACCAAGAGCCAAATGAGACATTGCCAAGTTTAACGGTAGAGATTCCGATGTCAACCGGATTTAAACCTATTGAAAAAGCCCCTTCCCGGTTTGCCACGTTCTCGGCATAGGGTAGCCCAACCAAGGAAACTTCCATTCCACTCAGGAACCCGAGTGATGATGGATTCCAATAGAAGCTGTCGCTCCCCGCCGGTCCCGCGGTGAACGCGCCTCCCATCCCGAGCGCCCGCGCGCTTGCACCGACGATGATACTGCTATCGTCAAGGTCGGATTTTGTCTCCGTGGTTGAAGCAATGACCAATATCAGTGTAAGAAGCGCCGTTACGGCAAAAGTATTTGAATTCGTGTTCACAAGCTTGGCTCAGAGATTCAATAAAATGTATGAATACTGCGTACTCTAATTCTCTCTTTAATATACGTCCGCCGTATGTTGATGGATACAGCAATCCCCGAAATATCGTACTAACGACGAAGACGATATACGTCAGAAGCGCAATGTGTGTTCTTAGGTGATATCGCGCGAATCCTATGCGGAACAGTCGGAATTTGACGTTTTCTCGGGATGGGTAGCAATTCCTGTAGGTTTGGCATTCCCCATGATGAATATAGGGTTCGATTGTCAATGGCTAACTCCAGATTTTCCTTCATCTCTTCCCATCGTTATCATTGTCGTGCGCGAGGCCAAAATACTCCATCGCCGAAAATCGGACGTAGTTGCTCTCGATCGACGATTATTCGCAATGGAAAACAGTGGTGGTTTCAGTTATAATATCAGCAGCCAAGTCCCCCTTCGCTCCGGATTGGATAGTTCGAGTTGCAGGGGTTGTAGTGCTTTGACGGTAAAAATTGCGACGAAGGTTATTTGATCGGGATTAAACATGGTCGTTTGAAGAGATAGAGACCTCGTCGTCACACATCAACTAAGTTCAACGGGGCAACAAAACCGCGCTTTGGAGGCGGCGGGATAGCAATCACCAAATAGAGCAAAATCCGAG
Organism: Candidatus Poribacteria bacterium; assembly: GCA_028820655.1. Lineage (GTDB taxonomy): Bacteria > Poribacteria > WGA-4E > WGA-4E > JAJDTR01 > JAJDTR01. Next base: position 79,431 of record JAPPIK010000040.1, read on the forward strand.
GAGAAGACTATGGTGCGTGTTGGCGTCATCGGTACAGGCGGCATGGGCAACGGTCACTGCAATTCTCTGCCAAACGTCAAAAATTGTGAGTTCGTCGGCGTAGCGGACCTACGGCTTGAAGCCGCGCAAGCCGCCGCGGAGAGGCATCAGGTGCGTGCGTTTCAAGACTTCCACGCGTTATTGGACATCGTCGACGCCGTCGTTGTTGCGACGCCGCCTATGATGCATCGCGAGGTTGTGGTTGCGGCGGCGGAGGCGGGCGTTCATGCCTTCTCCGAAAAACCGCTCTCCCTGACCCTTGCCGACGCCGACGCTATGATTGACGCGGCAGACAAAGCCGGAACGCATCTTATGGTAGGGCAAGTGCTTCGCTTTTATCCGGTGCATCGACTCGGCAAGCAGTTGGTCGATGACGGCGAAATCGGCGATGTGGTTTACATCGAGACGGATTACAGCGGGGTGTACAATGCGGCGCGAGAACGTCCATCCACGTGGTACGGTACCGTCGGCGGGCTACTCGAAAACGGCATACACAAGTCCGATCTCATCAATTGGTTCGGGGGCACCGCCCTTACGGTCGCGGCGGAGGTGGACAGTTTTTCGGGGAACGAAGATTGGGAAGATTACACCGTCTCGCTAATCCGCTACGACACCAAAGCGGTGGGCATATTGCGTTGGGGCGGCTTCATGGGCGCACGCGGCACGACCGACACCATTATCGACGGAACGGAAGGCTCGCTGCGTCTCGATATGGGCGTGGATCTCGCCTACCACAAGAAGATAGGTGAGTCCGACTGGACTACCCTCACCCCTGATCGAGAAACGCCGCACGGCGTGGTCGGAGAATTGACCCATTTCGTCGATTGCATTCGGGATGGAAAGACGCCGTTAGTTGACGGTGTAGCCGGGCGCCGCGCCGTTGAGGTTGTTTTGGCAACCTACCGATCAGCGAAGGAAGGGAGCAAAGTCACCTTGCCAATCCACGATTGACGAGATTGGACTTTTCCGGTTTAAGCAGATCAAGGAGAATCTTTAATGAATCAAGCGTCGGGGAATGGAGACTATCTCGCCAATCAAATCGTCGGTGAAGAGCAGATTCAAGCGTGGGTGGAGCAATTCCATCGTGACGGTTTTTTGTTTGTACAAGATGTCCTGCCGCCGGACTGGTGCGCCCAGATGCGTGACGACCTCGATTGGGCGCTTAAGGAAAACCCGAACGGTCTTAACAACGACTCGGCTCATATCGCGCTGGCACACCGCATGTTTGAGACTAGCAAAACGAACCTTCGACTGTTCGATCTTGAACCCATTGTCAGTTTCGCCGAGGCGCTCGTTGCCCCGAACTGCCACGTCATCCACAACAACTCCTTTCAAAGCCCGCCCGGCGGCGGCATTACGACGTGGCACCAAGACGATACCCCGCACATCACTGTTACGGATGGGAAGCCCCCCAAAAACATCCGCCTTTCGGTAATGTTCTTCACGGCGAACTACTACTTGACCGACGTTCCCGAAATCAAATATGGAGGCACCGAGGTGATTCCGGGTTCTCATCTATTCGGTGCCAGTCCGCCGCCTGACCTTGAAGGCACGGAATGGGAGGACAAGATTCGTTACAACTTGGGAAATGCCGGGAGCGTCGTTATGTTCAACAATCAGGTCTGGCACCATGGAGGGGTTAATCGCAGCGAGAGAACACGCTATATGACGCAGGTTACCTATGGCCGCCGCATGATTGGCCACAAATACTACCCGTTCATGAATTACAACATGCCCGAGCACGTTTACAAGGACGCAAATCCGAGGTTGAAGCGACTCCTCGGTTTCCTTGACCACGGCCCTTACGGATAGCGGATGCTCCTAATCAAAAAGATTTTCGCGGGGAGGTAATATGGAGAAAATACTGGTGACCGGTTCGGTAGGGCAGATCGGATCCGAACTAACGCTTGCCCTCCGAGAGCGATACGGCAATGACAACGTGGTTGCGGGAGGCCGCAAAACTCAGCCGAGTGCAGAATTGCGAAATTCGGGACCCTTCGAGATCGTGGACTGCACGGATTTAGAAGCGGTCAATCGCGTCGTGGCGAATCATCGGATTGATACAATCTATCACCTCGCCGCGTTGCTATCGGCGGTAGCGGAGAACAATCCGCAACTGGCGTGGGAGGTGAACGTCAATGCACTGGTCAACGTCCTCGAGGTCGCACGCGAACATAATTGCGCCGTATTCACGCCTAGTTCCATCGGCGCATTTGGGCCCACAACCCCCGCCGACAATACCCCGCAGGACACCATCCAGAGGCCCACCAGCATGTACGGCGTCACCAAAGTCTCCGGCGAGTTGCTGTGCGATTACTACCATGAAAAATTCGGCGTCGATACTCGCGGATTGCGATATCCGGGGATCATATCGTATGTCACACTGCCGGGCGGCGGGACTACGGATTATGCCGTGCAGATCTTCTATGACGCGATAAAGCATGGAAGATACACCTGTTTCTTGAAGCAGGGCACGAAACTGGATATGATGTACATGCCGGACGCTATCAAGGGCGCGATTGCGATAATGGAGGCGGATTCGGAGAGATTGAAACACCGCAATGCCTTTAACGTGTCCGCGATGAGTTTTGCACCCGAGGACATCGCAGCAGAGGTAACAAAGTTAATTCCGGACTTCACCATGGATTACGAGGTGGATCCGCTAAGACAGGGCATTGCGGATTCTTGGCCCAACAGTATGGACGACGCCGCGGCGAAGGAGGAATGGGGCTGGCAGCCGGACTACGATTTGCCTCGGATGTGCGAGGATATGATTCAAAAATTAACGCCGAAACTGACCTGAGTTCCGTCGTACGATTCCCAAGGCCCCAAGTCCATGAGATATATTGGCCGCAAAACCAATCTCCTCCCATACATTGAAGATGTTGTGTTGAAGAACGCTTCCCGGACGGGCGTTTTTTGCGATCTCTTTGCGGGAACGCATTCCGTCGCGGCGCATTTCAAGAGACTGGGGTTCCAAATCATATCCAACGATCTCCTCTGCCTCGCGTATGTCTTCGGGCGTGCACTGATTCAAAATAATGAAGAACCAGCGTTCAGCGCGTTGCCCAACCTTCCGAACACTCCTTCAGGAGGACTCTTCAATGGAATGGACGCCTACCTGAGAGTTTTGAATTATCTGAACGGGCTTGTAGGAGTTTCCGACGGGTTTATCTTTAATACCTACTGCCCAGGCGGAGCCAATGAATACTGCCGACAGTACCTATCCGATAGGAATGGAAAGAAGATTGACGCCATCAGACAACGGATCGAGGAGTGGAAGCGAGACAATCTGGTCACAGAAGACGAATACTATAGCCTCCTGCTCTCGCTTCTTGAGGCGGTGTCCAAGGTGACCAACATTTCGGGGACGTACGGCGCGTATCTGAAGGAGTGGGATGCGAGAACCTACAAAGAATTGACGCTTGATCCGATTACTCCGATTCCATCAAACAAAGAACACTCTGTGTATCAGCAAGACGCAAACCGTCTTATTGAGCAGATTGAGTGCGATATTCTCTACATAGACCCGCCATACAACCCCCGCCAATACATCACGAACTATCATCTCCTCGAAACCATCGCACGATATGACAACCCCAGCGTCTACGGCAAAACCGGGCTGCGTCCCTACTCCGATTCGGAGAAATCGGCGTACTGCTCACGGGGAGCGTGTCTGCGCGCCTTTGCGGGGTTAATATCTCGCGCAAAGGCGAAGCATATCATCGTGAGTTATAACAGTGAGGGCATTATGAGCGATGCTGAGATACACGGCGTGTTAAGTGAAAAAGGGGAAGTACCGAAATTGATACCTATTGATTATCGTCGGTTCAAAAGCAATTCAACCGGTAAATTAAGTAGCAATAAGAACGTAAGAGAGTATTTATTTTATGTCCAAACAAATTGAGAAGAAAACACAAACAGGAACGTTGGATGCGCGCAATACGCTTAACGATTTAACCGGCAGGGAATGGGTCTACTTTTTGAACTCAATTGAGTTGATTGAAGGCGAGCCATATCTCCTCACCGGCGATAAACTCAACGACTTGTCGGAGGAACAGTGGACGGCGGATCAGAGTCCACTCATTGACACGTTTTATCCGACATCCGGAGAGAATAGTCATGCACATCATATCCGCAAGAAGCACCCATCACCAAAACCGCCTCAACTGATGAAAAGACTGATAGAGTTTTTCACCAAGATTAATGGATGGGTGCTTGATCCGTTTGTCGGTGTAGGTGGTACGCTATTGGGGTGTTCGATGGCGGGACGCCATGGGGTGGGTGTGGATCTGTCGCAAGAATATCTTGATCTTTACGAAAAAGCTGCCGAGAACTTAAACCTTGAACCTCAGACGGTCTACCAAGGAGACTCGAGGCGTCTCGACAACATCTTCAATCGGGAGAATTATCAATTCGATCTCGTCCTGACCGATCCGCCCTACGGAGATATGCTTTCAAGAAAACGTACCGGCGAGCGGAAGAAGAGAACCGGCGACGATTCACCTACACCGTTTACAAGTGATGAGGACGACCTCGGAAACATGGGAGCTGACCAATTCTACGAAGCCCTTAAATCCGTCATCGCTCAATCGATGGAGTTTCTCAAGGTGAAAGGATACGTCGTAGTTTTCTGCAAGGATCTTCAACCGACTGCCGAACATCACAACCTGATTCACGCTGATGTCGTTAATGCACTGACGGGGATACCCAATCTAAGGTTCAGAGGATATAAAATCTGGTACGACAAATCGCTGAAACTCTATCCTTTCGGTTATCCGTATGCGTACGTGTCCAATCAACTACATCAGTTTATTCTGATTTTTCGGAAGGAAAGTTAAATATGGCGTCGCGCACGTTCGGATGGGTGCAAGACCCCGGTAAAATAGAAAACCTCCGCAAAACGGTGGAGGTTTTTGATCCTAGTTCGTCTACCTATCAGGAATTGATTGAGAATCGTATACCCGCGCTTGTTCAAGAACATGATGGGCGAGATCACTTGCTTTCCGAGTTAAGTCGTATTCCGCTAAAATTGAAATATAACGATCTGGTCGGTACCGCTTTTACTCCGCGATCTGAATCCCGTTGTGACGGCATTTTGCAGGCGGCTATTAAAGGCCAGAGGAGGGCATTCATAGGAGATTGGCCCGCCGATAATTTTCTGAGATGGGCCCATGCCTTCGGTCTTGTCGAGTATGATAAAAACACTGATCGGTTCTCAATTAGTGATTTTGGCGCCCGGTATATGGAGGTACAACCAGATACTCCTGCTGAGAAGGAAATCCTCGCCCAAGCGTTCCTCTCATACCCGCCTGTGATGCGGGTGTTGAACTTACTAGCGGATGGTTCACACCTCACGAAGTTTGAAGTTGGCCGGCAACTTGGATTTGTCGGCGAAGATGGCTTTACTAGCTTGCCTCAGAACATCTTAGTGCGTTCTCTTTGTCAGACAGAAGATTCAAAGAAAAGGAATGACATGCTGACGAATTGGGATGGCACCTCGGATAAGTATGCTCGAATGATCGCAGGTTGGCTGAAGTACATGGGATGGGTAACGCAGTCCAAGAAGTGGGTTGTAGCGAAATTTGGGGACGAACAATACAAATATCGAATCTCGCAAGCATATACGATTACGGACGCAGGATTGAAAGCGAGAAGAAGAGGAATTGGAACTAATATCCAGAGTCGAATCGCAAAGAACGTTTACTGGGAGATGTTGGCTACCAAGGGAAAAGATCGTGATTATATCCGTACGCGGCGTGCACTAGTTCTTCGAGGAATTGCCAATAAGTCATGCACTCTGGAAGGTTTGATGCAGCAATTGGCAGGCAGAGGTTTCAGCGAGACTCAGACAACCATTTTCAACGACTTGAGAGGATTGACACGAATCGGTCTCAATATTCAGCAGGAAAAGGAAGGGTATTTTCTGCGAGATACCATTAAGAATCTAGAGATACCACAACTTGCCACCGAAAGCTCGGTAAAGAGCAATATCCAAGAAATGGTTGACAAGTGTCGAACCGTTTTAGAGCATGTCCCTCACGATTATCTTATACTCATTCCCATAAGTTTTTCAAACAAGGAAAGCCGATTGCTTGAAATGAAAACGACTGAATTGCTCGTGGAACAGTGCGGATTTGATGGTCTCCATTTAGGCGGGCGAGATCAACCAGATGGTTTAATTTTCACTCGGAAACTAAGGGACAATTATGGTGTAATCATTGATACAAAGGCGTACAAGGATGGGTTTAACATTGCTGCGGCGGAACGAGATAAGATGACACGTTACGTCACCGAAAACATGCGACGGAACCAAGAATATCCGCAAAAGTGGTGGGAACACTTTCCAAGTGGCATCAACATGTTTAGGTTCTTGTTTGTATCTAGTAAGTTTATCGGGACCTACGAATCACAACTTAAACGAATATCAGAACTGACCCAGAACACGCGTGGGGCAGCAATCACATCTTTCAATCTGCTACTTCTGGCTGAGGAAATGGCCAAGGAGAGAATCACTCTTAAAAATACTAGCGAGATGTTTAGCAGTCTCGCAGAAGTGAAAGTCCAAATTTCCTAATCATTGCTCCTCCGGTCCTTTTTTACACATAATAATTCTCCATTCTAGATTCTCAATGTCCTCGAAATCATGTGGCCACTTAGATACCTAGACTAGATTGATGCGCCAGAGATTAATGAGAGGCTTGAATCGTGATTGAAGCGATATTGTTGGTGTAGTTCAGGAAGTCAAGGAACACCGCTTCCTCATTCGTGTCATTCTTAATGAGTTGATAGTCTGCGAGGAGCGTGACGCGTTCGTGCAACTTCCAATTGAGTTGAAAATTCAGGCCAAGTTGTGTGTCCCTGCGCTGTGCGGCGTTCTCAAGTATGATTCCTTCCTCATTTCGAACACGTCGTTCGTCGAACCCGACCCCCAAGCGCGATAATCGCAGTCGCGCCCAACTTTCCTGATCGATTTTGTAGAATGCGCTAAACGCCACCTCGGCGCTGAGAAAATCGTAAAAATCAACATTTGAACTGTTCATGAATATACTGAACTCTTCCTGCAAAACCACGCGATCCGACGCAATCTGAATTAATTTCGCGGAACCGAATTGACGCATATCAAGCCGTGATTCACCAGGTTTAATCCCCGCTACCCCAAGCACCAAGATGTTCAGATTGTCCTTGTAACTTTCCCGCTCAATCGAATACTCCAACTTGCCCAGTAGACGTTTCAGCAAACCCAATTGAAGACGCGCGCCGCCTTGATGGCTTGTCGAACCAACGAGAAGAAAGTCTTCACGGCGTGTTTCTTCATCATCGAATCGGTTTAGCCGCAGGTTGTATTCCAATACCTTTCCGAATCGAAGTCCTATTTGACGTTGAATGCTGTCGTAGGCGTCGTCCTCCCTGTTTAATCGCTGAAGCTGATGAGAGAGGAGAAGCGCGGGGAGATCGGGAGTTGCCTGGAAACTCACCTCCGTTACAATGATGTCGGTCATCGCGTCGAACTCGTTGAGTTGCCCGTTTTCGCCGATGTAATTCTCGAACTGCGGCGTGTATTGTAACTTCACTCCAAATCGATCGCCCAGCGGCAATGTGCCTTGGAGGTTGACTCCGGCTCGGTTGATCAGACCGGAGAGTTGGGGATCTTCTCTGCCCGCCAAGCTGCTGGTGTTCGGGTCGATACTCAAACCGAATTCGATATGGTCATTGAAGACATTGCTGAATTGATAGTCGATTAGGAGTTCGGGTTCGATTGTATTGGAGGGCTCTGCTTTCTGCTGAATCAACTGCTTGCCGAAGTCCGTCTGCAGTTGGGATTCCCCGATGGGGATGTTCGAAGCAAAGAAAATAACCGTAAACAACACGGCTTTGAATTTTATTACGTGAACATAGTTTGTCAAAATTAGGCTCCCTATCCGCTACGCGGGTGAATCAAGACTCGCCAATCATTTCGTTGTTGAGCTTTGTGCAATTTAGATATTGAATTTACCTGAAACGAACGCCTGAATCACTGAATCAACCCTTCCCACGGGCTTGATGCGGTCGCATACAGTTTCTTGGGTATGCGTCCAGCCAAAAAGGCCGTCCGTCCGGCTTCAATTGCCTTCCTCATGGCTTCCGCCATTAACACGGGTTGCCGCGCCTTTGCCACCGCCGTATTGAGGAGCACACCGTCACATCCGAGCTCCATCGCTATCGCGGCATCCGAGACTGTTCCGACGCCCGCATCAACAATCAGAGGCACGTTCACGATGTCGCGGATGATCTGGATATTGTAGGGATTGCGAATCCCCATCCCGGATCCAATCGGTGCGCCTAAAGGCATAACCACCGCGCAACCCAAATCTTCCAACTTTTTGCACGTTATCGGATCGTCGTTGCAATAAGGCAGCACGGTGAATCCATCCTTGATTAATGTTGCCGTCGCATGAAGCAACTGTTCCACATCGGGAAACAGCGTTCTATCGTCGCCAATAACCTCCAACTTAATGAGGTCGGTGTCAAGCGCTTCACGCGCAAGGTGAGCCGTCAGAATGGCTTCCTTAGCGGTGAAACACCCGGCGGTATTTGGCAGAATCGTGTAGTTTCTTTCCCGGAGGAGGTCGAAGAGGTTCTCTCCGGGTTTATCGCCCGGTTTTACTCGGCGGATCGCAATCGTAGCAATCTCCGCCCCGCTTGCCTCAAGGGCGCGTGTCATCACATCAAAATTCGGATAACCCGCCGTGCCGATGAGTAGCCGCGATTGATACGTTTTGTCACCGATCTTGAGCCCTTCCATTGTTTCTCTTCCCGTTAGCTCTGAATCCATTCATTGGACATGCAGCAGAAGTATATCAATGTCACCCACCATTGTCAATCGCTTTTCCGTCAACGGTAGCCCGTAGGACGGGTTGAACAGCGCGAAACTCAACCTCAAAACGGCAAAAAAATCAGGCGAATTCACATGATTTTGCCCCTGAAGACTGTTGAAAAAGTAAACCATCTGTGCTACCATAGCCGGAATGATCGCCGTCTCTCATTCAATGCTTGCCGACGGCAGACTGCGTACTCATTTCGGACTAATTTAACCTAACACCACCATATTTTGCCCCCGATTTTTGATGGTCACCCTCGATAGAAAATTCCGTAAGGGGAAATGTCATGCAACCGTTTATAGATTCAAATGACATACTCTACAATAGCGCCGAACTGCAGAAACGCATGGAACGAGACGGTTACCTATTCATCAGTAATTTGCTGCCCAGCGAAACCCTAGAGCACCTCAGACAAAAGCAACTGAAAATCGGGCTTGAAGAGGGTTGGGTACGTACCGACGCACCGCATGAGGATGGCATAGCCGATCTCAATGGTTTCGGGGTTGAGCCTGAACCGGAGTATATGCGTGTAATGGGTCGAATGAGCAGTATTCAGGAGTTCTACGCACTAGCTCAACACCCCAATCTCATCGGAATGTTCGAACGTATGCTCGGCGAGCCCGTGTTGCCCCATGCCAAAGTCATCGGACGCTGTCTCTTTCCGCAGCGGGAAGCCTTCACGACACCGCCGCATCAAGACTATGTGTTCATTCGAGGAACCGCCGAAACCTACACCGCTTGGATACCGCTTCAAGACTTGACGCCGGAGATGGGAGGTCTGCAAATTGCCTCCGGTTCGCACAATAACGGGATCTACGAATACAAACCGGCGCTTGGCGCGGGAGGCATGGGGATTAACGAATCCTTGGAGGGCTCATGGGTGAACAGTCCGTTCAAACAGGGCGATGTTCTCATCTTCCACAGCATGGTTGTCCACAAGGGGGTTCCCTGTACGGGTGAGCGGTTGCGCCTCTCGATCGATGCGCGGTATCAGCGGTTGAGCGAACCGATTGGTCCGGGGAATCTTACCCCGCATGCCGGGGGGTCGTGGGAGCAGATATACGCAGATTGGCCCTCCGATGACTTCAAATACTACTGGAAACGATGGGATCTGGACGAGTCCGAATACATTGACCGTTTTTCGGAGAGTGATGCGGAAGCGGCGGATGTCATCGAAGAACGAGATCGTATGGCGTTTGAAATGGGCGAAAACGGCGACACAGACGCGATTTCGACGCTTCAACGCATAATGATGCGAGACGGCAATCCGGAAAAACGCCAACGAGCCGCCGACCTGCTAGACACGTTACAGTTAAACACCTAAAGGGATAGTGGAAACACTCTCCGAATCGCGACTTCAATTCACATCATGCACTGTTATGCGGTGCCATCTTGGAGTCATGGAAACCACTACCCAAACCTCAAGAGAAACCAGATACAATTGCACCGATCCAACAACTATGGCAACACTGCGTTGCAAAGGAGAGCTAGATGGGTAGTGTAGTGAGCCGGGAAGTTCACATTAAGCGGGCGCCGTCCGGCATGCCTACCGAAGAGGACTTTGAAATTGTCGAAGTGCAAATCCCCGATCCCGGATCGGGCGAGGTGCTTGTGCGCAACATATATATGTCGGTGGATCCATATATGCGCGGCCATGTGCTCGTAGGTCGGATGATTGATGATGCTTTGGGCAAAGTAATGGACGGCGGCGCGATCGGTCAGGTAGTCGCTTCCAACCACGATGCGCACCAAGTTGGCGACTACGTGTCGAGCGACCTCGGATTCCGCGAATACTTCGTAGCCGACGGCTCCGGACACAAAACCGTTGAGCCCGGCATTGCACCACTACAAGCCTATCTCGGCATAGCCGGCATGCCGGGACACACAGCCTATAGCGGATTCCTCACCATCGGAGAGCCGAAACCGGGCGAGACCGTGTTTGTGTCGGGTGCGGGCGGGGCGGTTGGCTCCATTGTCTGCCAGATTGCCAAAATTAAAGAGTGCCGCGTCGTCGGCAGCACCGGATCGGACGAAAAAGTGTCGTGGCTCGTTGATGAGCTTGGGGTGGATTCCGCGATCAATTACAAAAAGGTTGACGACCTAAGCGCGGAGTTGGGTGAACATTGCCCCGACAAAATAGATATCTTCTTCGACAATGTCGGCGGAGATCACCTTGAAGCCGCGTTGTACCACATGAATCGTTTTGGCAGAATCATCGGGTGCGGCATCATATCCGAACTGAATTCGACGGTTCCGCTGCCCGGTCCTCCCAATTTGGTTTATCTCTATACCCAAAGAGTTAAATTTCAAGGCTTCATTAGCAGCGATTATTCCGACCAGCTACCGCAGTTTTACGAAGACATGGGCAGGTGGATCAAAGAGGGACGAGTGAAATGGAAGGAGACAATTCTGGAAGGGATTGAAAATGCCCCCAAAGCGTTCGTCGGTCTGTTCAGAGGGGATAACGCGGGTAAAATGTTGGTGAAAATCGGTCCCGATCCGGCTATCTAAGTTCCAGGGACATGTGCGTCGTAAAACTGGGTAATATAGTTAAAAACCTGCCTCTGCCATGGGCCCGCCTTTGACACGTATTGCTCACTAACGAGATTTCCGTCTTTTTTTCGTGAATTATTTTTGGCAGCACACAACACAAGGCAGATTTTAGGAAAGGAGATTCTCCATGGCAAGAACCGGACGCGCCACCGTGATGGTGGGCGAGCGCTTTGAAGTACGCGAATATCCCGTGCCGGATCCTGCACCGGGCACGGTTCTCTTGAGACAAGAATTGGGGGGCATCTGCGGCACCGACCTCCACAACTGGGAATTTCAACGCATGGAATTCGATGTCATTCCCGGTCACGAAAACGTGGGAGTGATTGATTCCTTAGGGGAGGGCGCCGAGACTGATTCTTTGGGGAATCCCGTGGAGGTCGGAGATCGTGTGGTGCTGTCTCCGGCCGCCGGCTACGGCTTCTCTCCGTCGGAAGAACAGCCCTATTTGCGCGGGGGATTCGCTGAATACATCTATTTATGGGATCCGGAAACCCTGTTCATCAAGACCGATCTGCCGGCAGAGATCGCGGTGCTTAGCGAGCCTGCCTCTTGTGCCGCCCACTGCGTTTCACGGGGAAAGATCCAGTTTGGCGACACTGTGGTTATCCAAGGAACCGGCCCCATCGGTCTCCTGGCGCTCAACTGGGCGAGAGTTTCGGGCGCTGGTAGGTTGATTGTCGTCGGAGGACCTCCGGGGCGGCTTGAAATGGCAAAACGCTTGGGCGCGGATGTCACAATCGATATTGCCGAAATCCCGGATCCCGAGGAACGGAAGAAAATCGTTCGCGAGAATACACCTCAGAACAAGGGGGCTGATATCGTGTACGAATGTTCGGGATTCCCCGCCGCTATTCCCGAAGGACTGGATTTCATCCGCTACAGCGGCACATACGTGGAATATGGCCATTTCGTCGATGTCGGAACGTTCGAGTGTAACCCCAACCAGATGCTCATGCGCAAGAACCTGCGATTGGAAGCCGGCTGGGGTTTCCAACCGCACCACTTCATCCGAGCGGTGCCGATGCTCGAAAAACACGAATCTCTCTTTACCGATTTCGTCAGCCACATTCTTCCATTGGAGGATGTCGCTCAAGGATTCAATGCGCTGCACACGAGCTACAACCTTGACGGAAGAGACGCCATCAAAATCGCCGTCAAAGGCGGTTTAGCCTAAACGGGGACACAATCTCTCTGCGATTGTGCTTTGGTATGCATCAAAAGAGCTTGATCCATATAGGTTCGAATCGTGTTCCTGCACCTAGCAATCCTCCTAATTGATCGGCTTGGATTGACAAATCGTAACTTTTTAGTCCACCGGTCTGGATTTGCCAATCCAGACCGAGCAGGGAAGTAAAATGCTAATTCCGACGAATCAGGAGTTTGCATGCCCGCAACGAACGTGCAATGAATGGGATCTCTATCGCGCTCGCTATTTACTCGCTTGATTACTACTACAAACCGACTTCGTCGATATAAATTGATGGACTAAACAATTACGACAAATCCAGACGACATACTTCAAGATGTAGAGGTAGCCTATGGCGGGAGAGACAATTATCACTGCGGCAGTCGTGGGATCCAGTCCAACGAAAGAGATGAATCCTGCCGTGCCGTATACGCCGAAGGAGATTGCGGAGGCTGCAATCGAATCTTGCCGGGCGGGCGCCGCCATTGCGCACATCCATGTGCGCGACCCTGAAACCGGTGAACCCGATTCGTCAATCGAACTGTTTCGAGAAGTCGTTGATCGAATCCGCCGCGCCTGCGACGTTGTGATCAATCTAACAACGAGCGGCTACAATATCACGGGAGACGATGTCATTGAAAGGCGTCTGGAACCTGTCACACTGGGACCGGAAATCTGTTCGTTGGACATCGGTACCGTGAATTTTGCGAACGCAGCGTTCGTTAATTCTCCGGAGTGGGGAAGGACTGCGGCGGCTCGGATGCGCGCTCTCGGGGTGAAACCCGAGATTGAAGCCTTCGATGCGGGTCACATGCGTCAAGCGGTCGATTGGGTTGCCGAAGGGTTGTTTGATGACCCGCCATATTTCCAATTGTGCATGGGGTGCGGTTGGGGGATTCCAGCCACACCGGACAACCTTCTGCTGATGCAGAAACTTGTGCCGCCCTCCTGTCCCTGGTCCGTTTTGGGAGTTGGAAGGCACCAACTGCCAATGATAGCAATGGGAGTCGTTTTGGACGGCCACATACGGGTCGGCTTTGAAGACAATATCTATTTTAGCAAAGGGGTGTTAGCCAAGAGCAACGCCCAAATGGTAGAGATGGCAGCAAATCTGGTGGAGAACCTCCAACACCAAGTAGCCACGCCCGACGATGCGCGTAGAATACTGGGACTCTCTTGCCGCGGCGCAAACTGACAGCCTTTGCATAAGAAACGCAAATCTGTGTTCGCTACTCCCATCCCACCCTATATTCACCCAATAAACCGAAAACCGGGCGCGGACCCCGCGAACTCATCCTAAACTCACCGCACATCGGTCTATAACTGTCTGCTATCTCCAGGTCGGTCGCCAATGCTAGGTGTTGGGTGGGGTGCAGATCGCTGATGTATGGACAAATAGCGTTTCGGCGAGGAGGTAGGAATGATATCGATCCAAACGAGAGTGGCCTCTTCCGCGGATGGTTGCATGACAAGTTGGGCGTTGTCCGAGGATAGGCGCATCCCATGAGGGAAATAGACGGTAGCGAAGGTGCCGAGTACCAGGAGCAGTGCAAACGCAGCCGCAAACGTAACGGAGGGTGCACGCTTGAGCACACTGTTGCTGCGCCACGCCATAGCGGCTTCAAATCTCTGACAAATTCGGCGAAATGGAGATGTCCGCAACTTTTCCCTTACACAGACCTCCGACGCCCGATTCATCACGTCAGAAACGAAATCGTCCGAGGTTTTGACCGGGTCTAGTCGATGAAGGATTCCATCGGTCTGCCTGATTCGCATAACCTCGCGGGCGCAGGTTGAGCACTGCCGAAGATGCCGTTTAATCAACTGACTCTTCCAAAGCGGCAACTCGCGGTCTAGGTAGGCAGAGATTTCGGACTGTATGCCTTCACACTTTTGCATTGAAACTTTCTCCGATTCCAACCTCGATTAGCAGTGATTTCAAATTTTGGCGCGCCCGGTGAATCAATGATTTCACAGCGCTCACGGAACAATTCATGATTTCGCCGATTTCGTCGTACCTTAAATCTTGAAAGGTCACAAGGTTCAGCGCGATGCGCTGGTTTTCCGGGAGCATGTTCAGGGCACCTTGAATCATCAACTGCTGCTCTTTCTTTTCGTAAAGTTCATCGGGTAGATAACCTCGGTCCCGCATGAAATACGAATGATTAACGTCCTCGCCCTCCGGCACGAGGTCATCAAGGAATGCGGTGTTACGCCGGTTCCGATTCCGCACTTCGTTCCGACAGAGATTCGTCGCAATCAGATAGATCCAGTTTTTGAATTGGCATTTGGGCTCATAGCTGTTTGCGCTCTTCAGAACTCTGATAAACGTCTCCTGTGCCAAATCTTCGGCGCGGTGATAGTCGCAGATACATCGATGGATATAATTGACAATTAAATCCTTGTAGCGTATGACTAGAAGTTCAAACGCACTCATATCGCCGTTTCGACATCGCGCCATCAACTCTTCGTCCGAAGTTCGCAACGCGCACCTCCATTTCTCAACAAGAGGGCAACGGGTTTCACGTTAGGAGCATTGTGTTTCTCTAAAACACCAGTAAACCCCTCCGAGTTTCGCACCAATTCGCCAGAATTGCGGAAATCCGCCGTTGACACACTAAAAGTATACCTCATGCGTCAAAAATGGTGTAGAGAAAAATCCTGCTCACGCGCGCCCGAAAGCGATCTTTCACCCCCGTCTTGTGTGCGACAAAACGTGCGTACGTGTAGGATGAGAATTGTCCACAGGCCGCGAAAAGCGCCAGAGGGGTCACGCGAGATTAAATGACCGTATTGCGGATGCGATAGAGATTGGTCTTCAATCATCATATCCCCGATTCACTTTCTACTCTTCAAGGCGCACAACCAACAGCCCTCCACACTAAAGTTGAAGTTCAACCCAACTTCAGGTATACTGAAGACGACCAATGTGCTCATTCTGGGCGAATTTCTTATAAGGAATGCGGGGCGGTGTCATTTGATTAAACCGTTTCTCCTTTGCCTTTGCGCTCTTTTTTCGATTCTGCCGTCCGGGACACACGCCGACACACCCGAATCGTGGCATTTGGTAGGAAGCGACAATTTTCTGGTCTACTACCGCGGCAATGTAAAATCGGCGGAGAAAGTCCTTGGTATCGCGGATGATTTCTATCCCAAGATGCGCCGTCTGATGGGTGACATGCGCTTGGGCAAGATTGAAATATGGGTCTGTGAAGAGCCGTCACAGTTTCAAGCCGCGGTGCATGCCCCCATTCAAGACTGGGCAATCGGCTGCGCGTTTCCGCTTAGTCGGCGCATCATCATCCAAAACCCGCGTGTCATCATTCAGCGCGATTTTCAATTGGCGCAAGTTATCAGACACGAAATCGTGCACATCGTTTTCGGGCAGCGCACGCAGGAGGCAATCGGCAAAATCCCGCGATGGTTTGTGGAAGGCATAGCCATCTATTTCTCGGGCGAGTGGGCGCCGCGCCGCAACGATACACTGATGAAGCACATCTTCTCGAAGTCCGTGATTCCGCTTGCCGAACTCTCACACAGATTCCCGACATCCGAGAACCTCGCGCAACTTGCGTACGCGGAGAGCCAAAACGCCGTTGGGTGGTTGGCGGAAACGCACGGCGTTGAAAAACTCTGGGAAATTATTGATCGACTCGCTCGCGGCGACGATTTGGATACAGCCTTGAGGGATTCTATCGGACTATCACTGAGCGCGTTTGACGCGAAGTGGCGCAGGTCACTCCCCGAACGCTATCACTGGGCGGCAATCCTCTCAAATTCCCATCTCTTTTGGGGAAGCCTGGCGGTTTTTTTCATGCTCGTTTATCTTCGATACTGGCGTTACAAACGAAAACGGCTTCGTCAACTAGAGCGTGATTCGGAAGAGGTGGACGCCTTCTTCATTGAGCGATGATATAAATTTTCATGCGATTCGGAGAACCCGGCAACTATGCGCGATAATCTTTTTGTGCCGAACAAAATGGCTTATGTGAAAGGGCAAGCAAAACCCGATGTCGAGTGCATCCTGTGCGCCATCGTCGAAGGCGACGAGCGGGTAAAGCGTTTGGATATTCACCACGCCGAACTGTTTACCATCTCCCTGAATCTTTACCCGTATAGCCCCGGACATCTAATGATCTTTCCCAATCGCCATATTGTTGACGTTCGAGAATTTACGCCCGAGGAAGTGGTTGAATTGCATCGCCTTCAATGCCGCTCCCTTGAAGTCTTGGATCGCGTATACCAGCCCCGCGGGTATAACCTCGGTTTCAACGTCGGTCAAGCATCGGGGGCAAGCATTCCTCACGTACACGCTCACGTCGTGCCGCGCTACCCGCGCGAACTGGGATTCATTGACGTCATCACCGGCGCCAGAATAATAGTCGAAGATCCGAACGTGACACAGGACAAACTCCGTCATGCGTTTAACGCCGACGATTGAAGTCTAACGACGCAAACTCTCGCCATTTCCCACACTCTTGTGCGGATAGTGACTGCGATAGAAGTCCCGTACTAATCCGATAGAAACCCAACACCAGACACAGTATGTCGCCGAAGAGAATATTCGCTCCATCCAATCTTATCCCTCAGCATCTGTAACAATCTGCGTCCCGATCCCCTCCGGCGTAAAGACCTCCAACAGAAGCGCGTGGCTGATTCGACCGTCAATGATGTGCGCTTTGGAAACGCCGCCTGCAATCGCGGTGGTGCACGCCTCGACCTTTGGAAGCATTCCGCTGCCGATTACCCGGTTAGCAATCAACCCTTCGATGTCTTCCAGCCCCACCGTCGAAATCAGTGTCGAGTCGTCGTCCAAATCTCGCAAAATGCCGCGCTGGTCGGTAAGCAATATCAGTTTTTCCGCCTTGAGGGCGGCGGCAATCTCCCCGGCCATGGTGTCCGCGTTGATGTTGTACGTGCTGCCATCCTCCCCGACGCCGTTCGGCGCGATAACAGGAATGTAACCGTCTCGATCAAGCGATACAATAACACTGGGATCGACACCCACAATGTCACCGACGAAGCCCAAGTCAACCTCCGCAGCCTTACCAAGGTCATCGACGACCTGCGCAAAATGCTTTCGTGCCCGGATAAGGTTGGCGTCCTTGCCGCAAAGCCCCACGGCGCGTCCCCCGTGCGCGTTAATAAGCGAGACGATTTCCTTGTTGATGGTTCCGGCCAACACCATCTCGGCGACTTCGACGGTTTCCCGATCCGTGACGCGCAGCCCTTGCACAAATTCGGCGTCCTTTCCAATCCGCCGCATCCACTCGCTAATCTTTGTTCCGCCGCCGTGTACTACCACGGGCTGCATACCCGTGTACTTCATCAAAACGATGTCCTGCATGACGCTATCCTTCAGGTCGTCGTTTTCCATGGCGGCTCCGCCGTACTTGATCACGATGGTTTTTCCGAAGAATTGTCGGATATACGGGAGCGCCTCGATTAGCACATCTGCTTTCTTTACCAAATCATCCATTATCTATCTCCATAGGATAAAGGCGACGTCTATTTCCTGCGGTTTGTTAAAAAGCAATACATGGTTGTATCGCTCAAGCCCTCGTTTTTTTATCATGCGTATGGGGTGTGATGGAGGATCGTCAAATCCCCGATATTCTCTCTTACGGCGCACCAACCTTGGACGACGAGGACGTGTGAGTATTGGTTTATTAAACGAAGGTGGGATTTTTGCGGGTATACAGGTGATGGCAAAATCAGGAGAGCGCCTATTTCTCAAATCACCTTATCGACTTTGCCGGCAATCCTTCCAACAGATCCTAGAGTATCTCAACGTCAATCGCATTCGGAGGTGTTGCCAACCCGGTCGACATCCCGGCAACAATCACCGCGCGATCCCCGCGCTCCGCAATCCCGGATTCGAGAACGGCAGCCTTCGCGTTTTCAACCGACTGCTCAAGACTTGCGCTCCGTTCAATGAGTGTGGGAGAGGTACTCCAAGACAGCAATGCCCTTCGGAGCGTGGATTCGCTCCAACTGGATACAACGATGGAAGCGGAGGGGCGGTATTTTGCCAGAATCTTGGCGTCTTGCTCGGATTGCGTACAACAAATGATAACTTTTGCGCGAATCGCCAAAGCGATATGGCACGCGGCGTGAGCGATCGCGCTTGGAATGGATTTTTCCTCGTCGATTCGTTCGCGCTTGAGGTGCTCGGTGAAGTCGAGTCCGGCTTCGGTCGCCAAGGCTACGTCAGTCATCATCCGAGTGGCTTTCACGGGGTATTTGCCGACGGCGGTTTCACCGGAGAGCATTATCGCATCCGTGCCGTCGAAAATCGCATTGGCAACGTCCGTAACTTCGGCACGCGTCGGGCGAGGATTGTTGATCATCGAGTCAAGCATGTGCGTCGCCGTAATCACCGGCTTGCCTGAACGGTTTGAAGCGCGGGTGATCTGCTTTTGAACGATGGGAACCTCTTGAAGCGGAATCTCCAAGCCGAGATCGCCTCTCGCAATCATGACGCCATCCGCAGCTTCGATAATTTCATCAAGGTTGTCCAGCGCTTCACGCTTTTCAAGTTTGGCGATGATCGGTATGTTGCCTCCATGCTGCCGGATAATGTCCCGTAATGCGTGCAACTCTTCGGCGGAGCGCACGAATGATTGCGCCACCCAATCCACACCATGTTCAATCCCGAAGATGACGTCTTCGGTGTCTTTCGGTGTTGGAATCGCTTGATTCAGGGCGACACTCGGCGCACTGATTCCTTTATTCGAACCCAGTTCTCCGCCTACAACAACCTCGCAGGTGGCATCGGTTTCCGTCGTGGAGGCAACCGACAGCTCGATTTCACCGTCTGCCAATAGAATACTGTCACCAGGCTTCGCATCTCGCACCAATTCAGGACATGTTATCGAGACGCGTTCCAGATTCCCTTCCTGTGGCTGCGTCGTGAGAGTAAATCGTGAACCTCGCGTGAGTTTCACGGGCGGGTTGGCGAACGTGCCGATTCGCAACTTCGGCCCAGACAAATCTTGCAGAATAGGCAACGGCATTTGTCGCTGTTTGGACACTTGGCGCACCCGAGCAATCAAATCAGCATGTTCTTCATGCGATCCATGGGCAAAACTCAAGCGAGCGATGTCCATACCTGCGTCGATCAAGGCGTGAATCTTCCGCGTCGAATTGCTAGCCGATCCGAGAGTGCAAACAATTTTTGTGCGTTTCCGTGTCATCGTCCATCACATGTCTTTGCACATATCCTTGCGTTACGATTGTCCATGCGCACGTATAAATTTGCGTAGCATAAGAATTCCGAACCGGGATTATACAATAATTCTCCTTGGATTGAAAGCACAAATCATCGTGTGCATGGGTTGAACGGAAATACTTGGAACATCTAAGGTGGAAGACGGGCTTTCGAAGTCGCGTCATACTCAATTACGCCGCAATCAGAGTGAAACCCTACAATTCATTCGTAGCGTGGACCAAACCTATTTCCGTGCGAAACGATGTAGAAGCGACCTCCAGATCGCGATGATTAGGATGGAAATCAGATTGAAGAAAGGGGATATTTTGATGGGAACTATTTGATACTGATAATCTTGGCGGGATATGACTAACCACTAGAAGATGATCGGGATGAGATACAACCCTGACGGAATGATCCGGAATGAGACCGCGTGTGACTTCTTCCGCTTCAAGCCAATGTGCGTAGTTCTTCAAGGCCAATCTGTACCGCACCCCGTGTAATCACATTGACTATTATTCTTACGCAGTGTTTCTCATCAAAGGGAATCCTCCCCATCCGTCAACCATTCCAAGTCGAAACGCGCAAACGAAATGTCACCGCTATAGGTACTGATACCTTTGTTGTCTATGTTGCCCTTTTCATACAGACAACAAATCGTGCCGTCCTGCGCGATACAGAGATCGGAGTAGGACGAAGGTCCTTCGCAGATCACCTTAGATACGGGCCAAGATCGGCACTCATCGTAGCTTAAACTTATCGTAAGATAGTTCCGTTCACGCGGTTGCGGGGCGCCCGGATTCGTGAATAGCACGCGGTTCTTCCCTCGCCCCGGAGGACCATCTTCCGCCGGTGTGTACCGGCACACACTCCCTTGACATCTGGGTTCCGGAAGTCCGGCGTCGCTGACACTGGGTGAAAAACTCTCGCCGCCGTCCTTGCTCCAAGCCGCTCGGCGGTGGTAAGTCACATTCTCACCGGAACAGTATTGATTGCGCGAATTGAGATAGAGCCATCCATCTGCGGTTTCCAATACCGTTGACTCGTTGGTGTGCCTATCGGCGCTTCCGCCCAACTTCCAACTTTCCCCGTGGTCGTCACTGTAGATTATGTGCGAGTGGTCGTAGTCATCCTCATCTTCCACATGTTGTTTTTTCTCTCTGTGATTGGCGGGGATCACGATGCGTCCGCTTCGCATCTGAATACCGTGGCAAGGTCCCGTGGCGTACCATGCCGCCCAGTGGGAAGGTCTGACCGAAGCCGTGATTTCTTTCGGCTCATCCCAAGTTTCCCCGTCGTCGTCGCTGCTTGTTGCCCACACGCTGCGAGGAACGTCGAGTGTAGAGACCTTCTCGGTTTGATTCCGGCAAAACAGCAGCCAAATCGTGCCGGTGGTTCTGTCCTGCACCGGAGCCGGATTTCCGGAGACCCAGCCGTCCTTGGTAGCGACGATTTGAACATCTCCGAAACTCACCCCGCCATCAAAACTGCGACGAAGAAAGAGATCTATCTGATCCGAATCGCTGCCGGTAAACTTTCTCCCCTCATTGAATGCCAGGATTGTTCCGTTCGCCGTGGTAAGCAGCGCCGGGATTCTGCACTCATGATATCCGAAGTCTCCGGCTTCATACAGATTGTATTCCTCAAAGAACATCCATTCCTCCGGTTTTCACCCCAGTTTCATCGGCATAATGATAAACAGTAGTTTGTAGAGTGGGATCAAGCGGGACAGGGAATTGTAGGTTGGGTTAAGCGGTCAGCAAACGGGTTCTATCAAGTTTCCAAGGAGGAATCTGTCTTCCGATGAGCCATTTTTGTTAAAGATATAGCGAAACCCAACATCGCGTGCCAAAAAGCCCCCGAGCACCGGACCAACCAAATCTTTGCCACCCATTATTCAAACGAACTCTTGACTCCACCCCACGTCAGCGCTAATTTCCCGAATGAATCAACCGCAAACGTCGTCATGTTCGCCGTTACCTCTTCTTGGGTTAGCGCCTTATTCCAAAACCGCACCTCATCAAATTTCACGGGGTAGAAAACCTCCAGATGATTTCCCAGCCATATCTTGGTACGAGCTTTATCATCGCCCGGTTTGCTGTTGAGCGACCTCGTCAGATCCTGCGCTTCGCCCGCCAAGTTGCCGTCAATATAAAGTCGGAGTTGCTTATTGCCCTCGTCGCGCACGGCGGCGATGTGATGCCACACGCCATCGTTAATCTTCGGCCTCTCTGCTATCACGCCATCCTTTCCATCGTTGACAAAGCTGTTCACATTTACTACAAAGAATCGAAGAAAATCCTCATTCAACAGGAGAATCGACCAGTGTCCCTGAAAGTGGGTTTTGGGGCCAAACCCTCCGATGATGCCAAGCCCGACAAACCGCTCTACATCCGCGGGCGGCGGGATGCCTTTCGCCTGAGTCTGAATCCAGAAGTCGGCGGTGAAGGAGTTCCTTTCGGCTTCAATCATCTCATCAGTCAATTCGATTTCGACAAAACCGTTGGTGCCATTGAGTTCCAATGCCCTCGCGTGAACGCCCCCCGGAATCACTCTTGTACCGCCGACGAGTTTTCCGCCTTTCGTTTTGCCGGTGACATCCTCGGTGACCCCGGCGGTGTCGTTGTCGAAAGTGAGGTAAAGTAGCAGATTGTCATCAATGCCTTCCACGGGCAAAACTACTGCTATCAAAAACGTGAAAACCGCCAATCCGATAGATAGATTCTGCGATGCTGACATCATTTGTCCCCCGTATTTCTTTGTATTTCGTCCCCCGTCATGGGTAACTTTTCCGACGCGCCTACCAAGAACCACCTCATATCCATTGAAATCTCCAGCGCTCGGTTGGCACAAACCGCTAACTACCGTCTTTGTGATGCTCTTTTATTTCCCCCCATGTCAGGGGCAGTTTATCCGGAGCGCCGACCGAAAACCACGTCATGTTTTTCAAAATCTCGTCCTTGTTCAGTGCTCTACTCCAGAACCGCACTTCATCAAATCTCACGGACCAAAATACTTCAAGATGATTCCCCAACCAGATTTTCCGCCGTGCCTTGGGGTTGTCCGGTTTGCTGTTGAGCCCTCTCGTAATATCGAGCGCCTCTCCCGCCAAGGCGCCATCTATATAAACTCTAATCTGCTTACTGTCTTCGTCACGGACGGCAACCACATGGTGCCAAGCGCCATCGTTGACCACCGGCTTTTCTATTAACACACCGTCCCTGCCGTCATTGGTATGTTGACTGGCATTGACGACGTTGAATTGCAAGATGTCGTTGGCTAACAGGAACAGCGTCCAGTGCCCCTGAAAGTGATCTTTGGGACCAAACCCGCCGAAGATACCCAGCCCGATGAACCACTGTCCAGCCTCCGGAATGCCCTGTGCACGAGTTTGCATCCAGAACTCGGCGCTGAACGAATCTCTTTCCGCCTGAATCATCTCGGGACTTAGCTCAATCTCCACATAGCCGTCTGTTCCGTTGAGCTCCAGTGCCCTCGAATGGGCGCCCGACGTTATGATTTTTGTGCCTCCGACAAGCTTTCCGCCTTTGGTCTTTCCCGTCATGTCTCTCGCGACATCACCGGTGACCACGTCGAAAGTAAGGTAAAGCAGCAAACTTTCATCAAGCGCATGTGCGGGCAGGCACATCGCTATCAGAAACAGGCAAATCGCCGGTCCGACTAGCCAACTCGTCCCTTGTTTAGACATCTTATGCACTTTCGCTGCACGTTTCCACTGAAGTTTTGAGCATGATTCTCGCCACTCGCGCGATTGCAACATCGCAATGAACCGGGAAGGTAAAACAACGCATGCAATCCACAGGTCGACCGTCTCTTAACGCATCCTCTTCAACCTTCCCCACGTCGTCGTCAGCTTATCGACAGGATCGACAGCTTGAGAGGCGCGCGGACGGCGGAAATTTTCGCGAACCTCGTTCGCGTCCAACTCTCTGTCATACATCCTGATGAGACTAATCGAACCGTTGAGGATTCGATCATCGGGATCGACGGCATCCGATCTGAAAGCCGTGACACGCTTCACCTCTAACTTGCCGTCGAAACTCTGATTCGTAGGATCCTTGCCGAGAAACTTGCCGTCAAGATAGGATTGCAATGAGCGGGAACGACTGTCAAAAGTTAATACGACATGGTGCCATCTCTTTGCTCCGATGTCGAGACCGTTAGGTGCGATGTGATCGGTACCGCCAGGACCGCCGCCTTCTTCGGAGATGAGAGTCGCGCGGATGTGACCGGATTCAGCGCCGTCGAATCGGAGAAGAATACTTTGTTTGAAGGGCCAGGGACGATCCGCCATACCGAAGATTTGGTGTTCTCCGCCACCAGACGCGGGCCCATTGCGCTTCACCCAAATCTCGATCGTCCAGTCCTCAAAGAAAAGAGAAACACCGGCGTGGCCATAGGATTGTCCCCCTCTATTGGCAGTGTATGCAGGTCCGCCATCCGGTCCCGCATTTGGCTCCAATCTTGCCCCGCCGCTGCGACTGGGCAACTGTCCGCCTTCCGTTCCCAGATTGGTCCACGCCCTCGGGTGTGCCGGATTGTCGGCGGCGTCAAGATATAGGATGGGTTCGGGGACATAACCCGCCGCCATCGGAACCGCCGTTACCAATAAAACGCCCACGCTAAGAAAATGTAGTCTATTCATATAATTTTCATATTAAATCTGCGATTTCTTGTCATCTGCTTTTATCTTAACTTAGCGCGTGTTGTCCCATCGCTCTTCAAATCTCGCACGATTGCCGTGCCACCTATCATCAAATCAAACTTCGATAACATAGCATTCTCACATACAAAAAACCCAAGTTCCGACGCAGCATCGCCGCAGCCGAAACTTGGGTTGAAAAAACATCAATTCTAGACTAGTTGTAACTTGGCTTAATAACTTCCCGCTTTTACACGGCTCCAAGTTGTGGCGAGTTTGCCGTTCGCCTCGACAGCCGTACCGAACTCACCGGCGTCAACCACTCTATCCCACATTCTGACCCTGGAGATCGAACCGCCAAAGCCGCGGCAGGGATTGTCACCCGGAATCAGGAAGATGCCAATCATATCGAACGGGATTGTGTCGTCGAAGTCTTGAATCGTCTCGAACTCGCTCTGCTCTTCGCCATTGACGTAGGTCTTCATCACGCCGTCATCATTGTTGAACGTGGTGGTTAGCACTGCCCACTCGCCAAACGGAAGCGTCCCAACGGGGAAAAGATGTTGGTTATTGTCAACTCCGCCAGATTTGGCGGCAGCAAGTGTGATTCGCAGGTCAGACGACGATAAATCCGCAGGATCGCCTAGCTCGAAGCGATATCCAATCCACTGATTGGGCGGCCAAGGCTGATCAAAAAATCCGACCAGGTGGTGTTCGCCGCCGCCTTCGGCAACATCGACCGCGGTGCCGGTCTGTTTCGCGACGACCTCAAGCGTCCAACTTGCGACCAACAGTTCGGGTCTGCCATCCAATCCGTCGTCCCCGCTGGAGAAATTGTGGTTGCACTCGGTCGAGGTGTAGGCGGCGGTACCGCCCGGTCCCCCATCTCTCTCATAATCCGGTCTTCCATCGCCGGTTGGTACCACACCGCCGGCGCTGCCGGTGTTCGTCCAGCCATCCTTGGCATCGTCATCTTCGTTGGCGTCCAGCACGAGTATAGGTGGCTGAGCCATCGCGATTGGGCTAACTACCGCAAGAAGAAACCCTACGGCAATGATTGTTACGATTCTTGTAAACATGCTTTTCAAAGTTATCCTTTCACTAAAAGTTTGAACAATTGCCCTCGCCATTATCATAAGGGCAATTTGATCACCTGAATCTTTCAAGAGATTCTAGTTTTTACACAAATATCGGGAAAGTATATATTATGGGTGAAATGGCAGTCAAGAGAAAATGTATATCGAACATCGTTTCAGTTACCCGATAATCATGAGTTCCCCGCCTTCTCTGCCGCTCCTTCCATTCTTCCCGTCTTCCCTCGATCCATCCAAATCATGTTGACAATTTCCACAAAAACCGCTCTTGATCTTTGGATACCAGTCACGTATAATAAAAATGTTGTCATCCATACAAATCTTGATATAGTCAATCTTGAATGCTTTGGGGGAAAACACATGACCACAACCTATCGCGCCGGTGCCATTGGTAGGACGGGCGGGGGAGATTATGGCCACGGCTTGGACATAGCCTACGAGGGTATTCCGAATGTAAAGTTTATTGCGGTCGCCGATCCCGATTCGAACGGGCGTCAGAAAGCCGTCGAGCGGACAGGCGCCGAGCAATCGTACGCCGATTACAGAGAGATGCTAGAAAAGGCGAATCTGGATGTGGTCAGCGTTTGCCCGCGCTGGATAGACTGCCACGCAGAAATGGTAATCGCCTGCGCCGAAGCGGGAGTGAATGGTATTTTCTGTGAGAAGCCCTTTGCGCGAACATTGGTTGAAGCCGATGCCATGATTGATGCGTGTGAACGCAACGGAGTAAAAATGGCGGTTGCACACCGGCGGGCAAGCGGTTATGAGCAGTACGCCAAAAAACTGGTTGAAGCGGGAGAAATCGGCGACATTCTCGTGATGCGCGGACACGGAAAGGACGATCGCCGCGCGGGCGCGATGGATCTGATGGTCTTGGGAACGCACATCCTGGATAGCATGCGCTTTTTCGCAGGCTCCGATGTTGCTTGGGCGCATGGCCACGTCACCCAAGACGGAAGTGAGATAAGCCTTGAGGATATCCGAGAGGGCGAAGAACAGGTCGGTCTCCTCGCCGGAAACGGCGCAGCGGGGCATTACGTTTTCAAAAACGGCATACGGGCATCGTATGAAACTCACGCGGGCATTCCACCCGGGGGCATAGACTCCGCGCGTTGGTTCGGGTTTGAGGTACATGGCAGTGAGGGGATTATTGCGCTCCGAAACTCTCCCAAAGGAGAGATGTACGTTTATCCCTACGGTACCTGGATTCCGGGCGAAGAAAACGGCAAATGGGAACGTGTCCTTCTTGATGACTGGGAGAATGCGCCGGAGGGCGATACAGAACGCAGCAACCGGATGATTGTCGAAGAGCTCATTCAAGCCATAGAGGAAGATGGCGAAGTACGCAACTGTTCGAGCGGACACGATGCACGCGCCGCCCTTGAAATGATTATGGCGGTTCACGAATCTCAGCGGCTGGGCACACGCGTGTCTTTCCCGCTTGAAAACCGTGAGAATCCGTATGAAGTCTGGCGGAGAGAAACGATATAGTTCGAAATCTGCGATCGGGGATCTATAAGTTAAGAGCCTGTTTGAAAAGTAAATTTTGTAGGGTGCAATCAAGCGAGTGGATAGCGAGCGCGATAGAAATCCCCGCGCACCGGCCCTTAAAAGCCCCAGAGGGGAACAGGCGAACGGATAGTGAGTGCGATAGAGATCTTGAAGGTGTATAGAAACGCCCAAAGCCCCGTGCACCAAGCCCCAGAGGGGATCGAGCGAGTGGATAACGAGTGCGATAGAGATCCAGCAAGCGAGTGGATAGCGAGCGCGGTAGAGATCCAGCAAGCGAGTGGATAGCGAGCGCGGTAGAGATCCAGCAAGCGAGTGGATAGCGAGC
>JAPPIK010000021.1 GCA_028820655.1 Candidatus Poribacteria bacterium
CGTTCAAAACCTGCCATAGTGCGAAAGACGAGTGTTACTTGCTGAAAGAATTATCCCGAAAGGGATAATGGGGCGCTCTCAAGCTTTTAGACTCGCTGAACAGCTCATTCAACCTGCCGGATAGGGATAAAACCCTTACGTTACGACTCATAAACGCCGAGATAATCAGAATCTTGCCGGCGTTTCTTCAACGCGTAATTGACGCGCTTCGTCATGCCGTTAAAATGTACGGAATCGGGATGTGAGGAGGTTCGATAGTGACATGTAGATGTCCAAAGGTTCAACAGTCGTATGCGAAATCAAGTTTGATTCTCATCGTGATTTTTCTGGGCGCAGTATCGGCGGATTTCGTTCTTGCGGCCGAAGGACGGATCGCCTTTACTTCAAGACAGGGTGGCGTATCGACAATCTATATTATGGACGCCGATGGTCGAAATCGCACGAAACTGACTGAAGGCGGCGCCCCCGATTGGCTACCAAATGGTACACAGGTTGGTTATGTCCACCAAGAGGACATCTGGGTTATTGACAGTAACGGTACAAATCGTGCGAATATAACGAAGGGAAGGAACGATTTTCGAATAAGGTCGCCTGACTGGTCGCCGAACGGGAATCGAATTGCCTATTCCGGATCGAGTGATGTGTTTCGCAATATCCTCGTCATGGATGCCCGCGGCAACGATTCCCGATTCATCACTAACGACAATCAACACGATGCGACTCCAAGCTGGTCTCCGCACGGAAACAAAATTACATTTAGGAAATGGGGGCAGGGCCCCAAGCCCGAGGCAGACATTTTTGTAATAGATTCTAATGGTGCGGGCCTCAGGAATCTAACCAAGAATCCTCCTGCCAGGAACTCGAGCCCTAGTTGGTCACCCGACGGAAAAAAGATCGCTTTTGTGGCATGGCCCAAACCGTTCTTGTGGACGCCGCCGCACAATATCTTTGTGATGAATTCGGACGGTACGAATCCGATAATGATTACGGAAGAGGGACCGTGGGTCTATGAATGGCAGCCTACCTGGTCGCCGGACAGCAAAAAAATTGCATTTGTCAAGCATACACCTGATGGATTCGAGGACATCTTTACAATAAATGCGGATGGAACCGGACTGCAAAACATCACGCAAACGCACCGGGTAAGCGAATGGCATCCTGCGTGGAGTCCGGCGCCGCAGGCGGTCTCGCCATCGGGAAGGTTGGTCACCCAGTGGGGAACGGTCAAGAATGCCGAAGACTAAGTTGATTGGGAGAAATGCTTAGCGTGTGCATCCACGGGTGTTTTTTATCCAGTATTTTGTTGGACATCGAATCGAAGGTAAGAAAATGATTTGTGAACAGGTTGAATCGAAGTTCATCGCAACAGAGGACAAAGGCGAGGTTTCGTCACTGCTTATCCGTCCGGAAGGCGCAGAATGGTTACTGGTATTGGGACACGGAGCCGGCACAAACATGCGCCACACCACCCTTCAGACTATCGCCGAACGGCTGAGTGATGTCGGAATCGCAACCTTTCGTTATCAGTTTCCTTACATGGAACGCGGCGGCGGCGGGCGAGAATCACAAGCTGTCGCGCTGGAAACCGTGAGGTCGGCAGTTCGGGCGGCGGGTAGTGCCGCAAGCGATTTGCCGATTCTCGTTGGGGGCCACTCGTACAGCGGACGCATGTCATCTCTTGCTGCGGCGGAGCATCCGCTTGAGGAGGTCAGTGGATTGGTGTTTTTTGCATTTCCGCTGCATCCTGCGGGAAGGCTTGGAACGGAACGCGCCGAACACCTTGAGCACGTTTCGATTCCGATGCTATTTTTATCCGGCACGCGAGACAAGCTCGCCGACACCGCATTGCTGTCTCCGGTTTGCGAAAGGCTTGGCAGAAGGGCAACGTTGCACCTACTGGATACAGCGGACCACGGCTTCAAAGTTCTCAAACGCTCTCGAAAATCTGAAGAGGATGTCTTCGTCGAGATGGCGCGGGTTGTCAAAGACTGGGCTGAAGAGTTGAATTAAAGGTATCTTGCAAACAAACGAACCGAGGTTTTCCGAAGGTCGATCGTGAATGGGCGGCGGCGATCCGAGAAGTAGCCGCTCAATCTCAGAGACATCGGAGAATCTCGGTTTTTTTGTGAGGTCTTGCGGTTGAAATCAAAATTTTGTTGTACACTGTCAGATTAAGGGTTATCCTTTACTGAACTAGGATTTGTAGGGCGGGCACTGCCCGCCGGTAGCCAATTCCTATGCCAGTACGAAACTAAGTTTAGAAATGAAAAATTCAACTTTCATTACAAGAGTCACCATCAAAAACTATAAAAGTATCGCTGCCTGTGATATACAGCTATGCGCATTGACATTCCTAGTGGGTCCCAACGGCGCCGGCAAAAGCAATTTTCTTGATGCGCTGCGATTTGTCGCCGATGCGTTGAATTCGTCGCTAGACCACGCCATCCGTGACCGCGGAGGCATCAAAGAGGTCCGCCGCCTCTCTGGCGGTCATCCAAACCTTTTCAGCATCCGCCTTGAGTTCGCTTTGCCCGACGGGGCTACTGGACACTACGCTTTCCGTATCGGTACCAGTCCACTCAGCAAGGGATATGAGGTTCAACGGGAAGAGTGTGTTCTTCAGAACGCAAAGATACTTACCCCGGAGACATACTTCCATGTTCATGATGGCGCTGTGGCCGAGACGAGCTTAAAGGTTGCGCCGGCTGCTGCTATTGACCGTCTCTTCTTAGTGAATGCCTCGGGGCTGAAGGAGTTTCGTCCTGTTTACGAGGCATTTTCTCGGATGGGATTCTACAGACTCAACCCAAACAAATTACGAGACCTCCAAGACCCTGATCCGGGCGATCTGCTCATTCGGGATGGAAGCAACCTTGCAAGCGTGCTGGGACAGCTTTCGCCCCCTGTCAAGAAACGTATTGAGGAGTATCTGGCGGCGGTTGTACCTGGCGTGCGCGGGGTGGAGGTAAAAGAGATTGGTCCCAAGGAGACATTGGAATTCAGGCAAGACGTTGCAGGCGCAAAGCACCCTTGGCGATTTGACGCAAGCAATATGTCTGATGGCACACTGCGCGTGCTGGGGATTCTTGTCGCAGTGTTACAGGGAGATGAACGCGCACAAAATCGCGTGCACCTTGTGGGGATTGAGGAACCTGAGATTGCGCTTCACCCGGCGGCCGCAGGCGTAGTGCTGGATGGACTTCGCGAAGCCGCCGAGAAGACGCAGATTCTCATCACTAGCCATAGCCCAGACCTTCTTGATGACAAGGATTTGGACGTAGAGTCAATTCTCGCAGTTGAAGCGCGAGATGGCATCTCGGTAATCGATTGTGTGGACGAAGTGGGGAGATCTGCGGTGCGTGATCGACTGTTTACAGCCGGAGATCTCCTACGCCTAAATCAGTTGGAACCCGACACGGCATCTGTTGAGGCTGAAAAGACGCGACAACTCCATTTGTTCGATTATGAGAAGAAAAATGCTAGTCGAATGAAGGAGAGGGAAAGGCCTGAATGACGGTTCAGATTAGTTGCATCGTCGAAGGATATGGTGAGGTTGAAGTTGTGCCAATTCTGGTTCGACGAATTGCTGAAAGCCTTTATCCGGAATTGGAAATTAAAACGCCGCGGCCCATTCGTGTTTCAAGGGATAAGGTTGTTAAAGAAGGCGAACTTGAACGAGGAGTCGAATTCGCAGCACGCAGGATTCGTGGGAAAGGCGCTATATTTATCCTCCTTGACAGTGATGACGATTGTCCGGCACATTTGGCGTCAATTTTACGGCGTCGAGCACTAAAGACTCATGGTGATTTGCCTATCGCCGTGGTGCTGGCTAAACATGAGTACGAATCGTGGTTTCTAGCAGCCGCGCAGTCACTTCGTGGGCTAAGAGGGCTAAAAGACAACATCCAATCCCCTGAAAACCCGGAGACGGTCCGTGATGCGAAGGGATGGTTAAGCCGGCAAATGGAGGACCACAGTTATCGTGAAACACTAGACCAGCCCAAACTCACTGCGCGCTTCGACCTTGACGAAGCGCGCCGCGCGGACTCATTCGATATGTGCTACCGCGACATCGTGTTCCTCCTTGACGAATTGCGCACATCAATCAAGATGACTCACGATGCGTAGATTCCGTTGAGATGTTTCTGTGCCAAGGTTAGAAGAGCGCGCATTACGCATAGGTTTGCAGGGTGGGCACACCGCGCCATTTCGTAGTTCAACAAAATTATCTGTGGTGAGAGCTGCACCGTAGGGGAGCTATTGTCAAGAAACGCCGTAATCATCGCGGGACCGAATGGCGCCGGCAAGACAACGTTCGTGTCTGAATATCTGCCCATATCGGGCGCCGATTATATTAGCGCCGACGCGATCGCGGCAACGTTGGTGTCTAGCCCCAATGAATTTGACCGCATCAGAATTCGCGCGGGACGGTTGTTTCTTGAAAGAATTCAACACTTCATTCAAGAGGAGAAGAGCCTGATAATTGAAGTAACCCTTGCGGGACGCGGGTTTCGACGGATAATTCATCAACTGAAAAACTCCGGATACAGCGTTGCGATTGTCTTCCTTTATCTCAGGTCTCCGGAGGTATGCATCGGCCGTGTGCGTAATCGGGTGATGGCGGGAGGGCACCATGTACCGGAGGAGGACATCATTCGTCGATTCTACCGGAGCAAGCGAAACTTTTGGCGATTCTACAAGGGCCTCGTGGATGAATGGGGACTATTCTACAACTCGGGAGATTCTATTCAGCAAGTCGCGGCTGGCGAAAGTAATCGATTCACCGTTACCAATACGGAATTGTTTGAACTGTTTCTGGAGGACATTTACAGTGGAGGAGGTGTCGAGTGCGTCAAGACGAATTAAAGCTTGAGACTTACAAGCGAATGTACGACTTTCTGCGAGTCGGCAATCGTGCCGTAAAGAAGGCGCAGGAGGAGAACCGCAAAAAGGGGATTCCGAATGTCTATTCCTATAATGGGCATATCTACTACGAGTTGCCGAATGGGGAGTTGACAAAAGAAAATCCTTATAAAGAACCTGAGTCATTAGGTGTAACGACATCAACTAACGAACACATCTAAATCATGATGGTAACTGTTTATTCCATAGGTCTGGATTTGCCAATCCAGACCGAGCGGCGGACAGGGAACGCACCGAGTAGGGAAGTACAATGTTAATTCCGACGCATCGGGGGCTTACATGCCAAAGCCAGACGTGCGACGAATTGAAATACTACGAACCAAACTATGTATTAAACAGTTACTCATGATGAGATGAAAAACACCTGATTGAGTGTCCCAAAGATGTACAAGGATGGGAAGAGCAAAGAGGGTTGTCTTTTGAGCCAGAACGAATTATCGTAGGAAGTGCCCTGCGCATCATTTTATGCCGAACACACAGATTGAGGTCACTCCACCGCATTTTCCTTAGAAACCGAATAAAAGGATTTGATTGGTATGAATCTGACAGTTGAGTTAACAACAGATCAGATAGTTAGTTTTGTCCAGCAAATGCCGCCGGAAGAGCGACAGGCGCTGCTGCTTACCATTGCGGAGCAAGCAGCAGCCAATAGAGCGTCACGAATGGCGCGTGCCACGGACAAACTTCGGCAATTATGTACCGCACGAGGTTTGAATTGGGATACAATGACCGAGGACGAACGGGAAGAGTTAGTTGATAATCTGATCCATGAGGATCGCGAATGCAGCCCGTAGTCGTATTTGACACGAATATTCTGCTTTCAGGACTCGGTTGGAAAGGTGCACCATATCGCTGTATTGAATTAGCGCGGAGAGGCAGGATTGTAGGATTAACTTGCTCCGAGATCTTGGCGGAATTGGCGGAGAAGCTAACGTCCAAGTTCGAGTTTTCGCTGTCCCAAAAAACGGAAGCAGTTACAGACTTCCTCGGCTTCATGCGGCTAGTCAAGATTACAAATACATTCAAATTTATCGATAGTGATGTAGATGACAACAAAATCATTGAGTGCGCCGTTGTGGGTTCGGCAACCCACATTGTCACCGGTGACCGCCGCCAATTATTGCCACTTAGAAGCTACCAAGGCATTCAAATTGTCACGGCATCAGATCGTCTTGTGCAGTTTTCATGAAATGGCAAACACATTCATCATTGATGCAGTTCCTATCGAAAGGGTATGAATTCATACGGAAGTCGAGCGACATACAGGTAAGTTAGCCTTTATAGGGAGATTCAACACCAAAACATGACCAGAATCACACAATTTACATATGTTCTTGCGATTGTTGCTTTGATTATGGGCATCTCCGCCTGCGATCAGTTGGTAGGACTCTTGACTGAGAGGGAATTGTCGCTGACAGTTCCTGCCCTGCCTCAGTTGACTGGCATCAGCGGCGAGGTATCCATCGGACTTCTTTATCCGATGACCGGGAGGCTTTCGGAGACCGGCGCGCAGATGAAGGAGGGATTCGACCTGGCACTCAAGGAGATTAACAGGTCCCAACAGGGCGACGTCTCAATCAAGTTTGTCACTGCGGACGACAAGAGCACCGTGGATGGAGCAGTTGAGGGTTACAATCGACTGATTCACGAGACCGGTGTTCCAGTTATTATTGGCCCGACGTCCTCAAGCCAATGCGAAGCCGCCTTTCCAATTGCTCAAGAAAACCGGACTGTGGCGTTCAGTGCAACATCAGCGGCCACCGGTTTGAGCGCGATTGGAGATTTCATCTTTCGCGCCATACTCACCTCGGACGCTCATATTCCGAACAGTGTCAGCGTGACTCACGAAAAACTTGGCTACATGCGGGCCGCGCTGATATATGACGAATTGCACGCTATAGCGGTGAGCGGCGCCAACGCATTTCGAATGGCGCTGACCGAAAACAGTGTCATGATTGTAACGACTAAAACTTTCCAAACGGGTGAAACAGACTTTTCTGACGAACTTACACGAATTAAGGCATCGAACCCAGAGGTTATCTTTATAGCGGCATTGCCGCAGGACATGCCCGCAATTATGATTCAAGCGCGGGACCGTGGAATCCCTTTCTCTGTTCCGTTCATCGTACCGGAATTGAGCATCGACGACGTACAAGCGGCTGGGCCAGCGGCTGAAGGGTTGATTTCTTCGAAGAGTTGGCTAAGCACCGATGCGAATCGACTCAACCGAGCCTTTGTGGTCAATTACAAGGCAGAATACGGCGTCGAGCCGAACACCTGGGCGGCACACTCTTATACGACGGTCTACATTCTGGCTCAGGCCATCGCGGACGCTCAGTCAACGGATGCGGAAGCCATTCGAAACGCCATGGCGAACATTGAAAATCTTGACACCATATTTGGGAATTTCTCGTTTGACGCTGACGGGGACGCCGTGCACGACGCGACAATACTGACCGTAGAGAACGGCGAATTCAAGGTCTTCGACTAGGAAATGGTCAAATGAACAGGGAAGAGTGGAAATCTGCAATTCGGTAACGGCGCTAGACAGACGTACTTGACAAGGAAGTTTATTCGTATGGATTATGACATGCTACGCATCACACATCACGCTTCAACAGGACAAAAAAGGAGATTCAACATCAGCATGAGTAGAGTCAGAACATTAGGATTTGTATTGGCAATTGTTGTTCTGATTGCGGGACTGTCCGCCTGCGATCAGTTGCTCCAGATTCTTTCGGACGACGAGATGACGGGCGCGGAAGTGCCTCAGTTTACGGACCTCAGCGGTGACATTTCGGTTGGCGTCGTTTTACCTTTATCGGGGAGGTTGGTGTCTTCATTTGGAACACCCATGGACCGCGGTCTTCAACTAGCGGTTGAAGAGATAAACAACGGTCAGCGCGGGGATGCTAGAATCAGATTCGTCGTAGAGGACGACATGAGCACCGTAGACGGTGCGGTTTCAGCCTTCGAGAAGTTCATTCACCAGGATGGTTTGACGGTGATTCTCGGTCCCGCAAACTCAGCCATGACGAGGGAGGCGTTTCCGATCGCCCAACAGAACAGCGTGTTGGCTGTTAGTCCGACTTCCGCCGCACGCGGCCTCAGCGCTCTTGGCGATTATGTTTTTCGCGTTTCCCTCGCTACGGACGTGTTGATACCGAATGGAGTCGATGCGACTCACGCGAAGTTGGGCTATGAACGGGCGGCAACGATGTATGATAAAGCCGATCCGTTCTCCGTAGACAGCGAAAATGCGTTGCAAGAAGCGTTGGCAGCGAATGAGGTTGACGTATTGGAAACGGTTACCTTTGAGGGCGGTGACTCGGACTTTTCCGAGCAATTGACTCGAATTCTGCAGGTAAATCCTCAAATTGTCTTTGTGTCTTCCGCCCCGCCTGACAAGTCGGAAATTTTAATTCAAGCGCGGGAAATTGGCATACCAACCACCATACCGATTGTACTGCGAACGCTAACTGCCAGCGATGTAGAGGTGGCGGGCAGTGCTGCGGAAGGGGCAATGACCTTTACCGAATGGGCAAACGCTTCCGACAAACCAAGAAATCAAGTGTTCGTCCAAAAGTATAAGGCGAAATACAAAATAGAGCCGACCAACTACGCTGCCAGGGCTTACGGCGCCCTCTACGTGTTGGCAGAGGCGATTGCAAATGCAGGTTCAGCGGATGCATCCGAGATTCGAGATGCATTAGCTAACATCACAGATTTGGATACGATTTTTGGAGGCTTCTCCTTCAATGAAGTGGGCGATGCGGTTTACGATCCGATTGTGCTTGTCGTCGAAAACGGCGAACTCAAAATCTTCGAATAGCCGCGTTACCCCTGACACCTCTCTGTCCAGCATACAGTAAAGTTCTACCACGATCTATAGGGAGAAGGACCATGGGCCTTAATCAAACGAAGAAAGTTGTGCTTGCTCTAGCAATCATTACACTAATCGTGGGACTTTCCGCCTGCGATCAGTTGGCTCGGATTTTGTCTGATGATGAGATTCCGCAGATGATGGGCCCGATGATTCCGCAGCTAACGGAGATCAGTGGGGAGGTTGTTGTCGGTCTAGCGTCACCCCAGACGGGGCGATTTGCCGCCTATGGTCCCCAAGCGGCTGGCACGGGTTTGGCTCTTGAAGAAATTAACAACGGGCAACTTGGGGACGCACGGATTAGATTTTTGGTCGAGGATGACCGCAGTACCCCCGAAGGCGCTGTTGATGCCTTCAACAATTTGATTGAAGCGGGAGTGTCAGCTATCATAGGTCCCAGCACTTCAGAACAGGTGGGAGCAACAATTCCGATCGCAGAAAAAAACCGGATAGTCGCGTTCAGTCCAACGTCGGAGGCTTCAGGATTGAGCGCCCTTGGCAACTATATCTTCCGCGCTGCGTTGACTTCGGATGTGAAGATACCTATCGGCGTCAAACTGACTCGGGAAAAGCTTGGCTACCAGAAGGTGGCAACCATCCTTCATGATGAAAACGATCCGTATTCCAAGAATAGCGACGATCTGCTGAAACAAGCACTCGCCACGAACGGCGTGACGGTTCTCACCAGTGAGACTATTCAAACCGGCGAAATGGATTTCTCCGCTCAATTGTCGCGGATATCGGACGCCGCTCCCGATGCCATCTTCATCTCTGGGCAACCCATCGAGCTCCCCGATATTCTGCGTCAAATCCGGCAGCATGGGCTTCCCCATGAAGTTCCCATCATCACGCCCCTGATAAGCATCAGTGACGTGCAGCAGGCGGGTACTGCCGCGGAAGGTGTGATAACCTTTGCGAATTGGACAATCAACGCACCTACACCCGGGAATCAATCCTTCGTCAAGAAATTCATTGAAAAGAACGGTGTCGAACCGAATACCTTCGCCGCGCAAGCCTATGCCGCTGTGTACATCCTAGCCCACGCAATTGCTAACGCGGGTTCCACCAATTCAACAGATATCCGAGACGCATTGGCACAGACAAAGGATCTTGAAACTGTTCTGGGCAAGTTTTCTTTTGACGCGGTCGGCGATTCAGTCTACGACCCAATTATTCTAAGTGTGGAGCACGGAAGGTTTGAAATCTTTGATTAGCCGCCGATGCGCAAGACCGAGCGACTAATTGTGTCGAGGTCTGCAAACTCACTGAAATCAAATAAGGAGATCAAATAACAGCATGAGTCGAATGACGAGATACACGATCCTGATAGCGATTATCGCCGCCGTTATGGGGCTTTCCGCTTGTGAGCAGCTAGTTCAACTTCTGTCCGATGGCGATAGCGCTGCTATGGACAATAGGATGCCGCAACTAACCGGTGTGAGCGGGGAAATACCCATAGGCCTTGTTTCCCCTCTTACGGGACGGTTTAACAGCTCCTATGGCCCGCCCCTAAACCAAGGGTTTGAACTGGCGCTCGAAGAGATTAACAACGCACAACTCGGCGATGCGCGCATGAAATTCATCGTTGCGGATGATCGCAGCACACCTGAAGGCGCAGTTGAAGCCTATCAGAAGTTAATTGATGAGTATAATGTCCCGGTTATTTTCGGACCGACGACATCCGACCAAGCCGAAGCGGCGTTTCCAATTGCACAGCAGAATCAAGTGGTAGCGTTTAGCTCATCTTCAAACAGAGTTGGCTTAAGCGCGCTTGGCGATTACCTCTTTCGCGCGGGGCTAACGACTGAAAAGATAATTCCTCCTGGTATCCGAGCAAGCCATGCAATACTTGGTTACAATCAGGTGGCTATATTTTATGATGAATCTGACACGTACTCGATTGACAGCAATGAGAGATTCCGGGATACGCTCTCTCAACTCGGGGTAACCGTTCTGTTGACAGAGACCTTTAAAGGTGATGAATTTGAGCGGAGCCATCAAATCGACTTCTCGGCGTCCTTGAATCGAATCATGACGATGAAACCTGACGCTATCTTCGTCGCGGCGCAGCAACCGGATTTAACCGAGATTCAGATTCAAAGTCGAAAACTGGGTATTTCTTCAGAAGTTCCCTTTATTACCAGCCTGATAAGCGACTTGGCTAACGCGGGCGATGCCGCCGAAGGCTCAATCTCGTTTGCAGGTTGGATCGCCACCGCCGACACTCCTGGCAACCAAGATTTTGTCGACAAGTACCGTGCTACGTACGGCAGTGAGCCGAACGCATGGACCGCACAATCCTATGCCGCCGTCTATCTCGTAGCCGAAGCCATTGCAAGGGCGCAATCCACCGATCCCTCAGCAATCCGAGCCGCATTGGCGGACATCAGAGATTATGACACCGTATTGGGCAAGTTCTCTTTTGACGACGTGGGCGATGCGGTTTACGCCCCGATAGTAAACATCGTCAAGTACGGAAAATTCGAGGTCCTAGGAGACGATGACTCTGTTGATACGACGGCGCATATCATTGACGACCTTCCCGTCCAAAAGGTCTCGGCAGCGATTCTAGAGAGTTTTCCGGTTCAGGTTAATCTTGAAGTCGAGGGATACCTTGCCGATAGTTGCACGATGCTCCATGAGACGACAGTGCAGCGCGAAGGCAATACAATTCACGTTCAGATTACAACGATTCGTCCGAGGGAATCGGCTTGCGCCACCGTGATCACTGAAATCCAGCCTACCGTTTCACTTGGGTCGTTTGATCCCGGGTCGTATCAAGCCAACGTCAACGGCACCATAGTCGAGTTTGAGGTTCAGTGAACCGCGTGCGAATTTCCAATTACGTGAACAGTCTCGGTTTTTCTGACTGATAGTTGAGATTTGGCAGAGGTTGTGCCTCGCTCAGTACACCTTGACAAATCTAAATCCTATGGGTGACAATATACACGCAGTTGCAGCGGTCTTGCTAAAGCAGCGTGCGTCACATCCGATCAGTATTCTGTTTTCATTATTATGCACGCGTTCGCTACTGTACAACGCGCGCAATCTAGCGGCAAGGAATTAACCTACTGAGTTCCCGTATCTCAACACAATAACGCATCAAAGAAAATCTAGGAGACTAATGATGAGCACGAATCGGTGCATTAAAGTTGCACTTCTCTTGATGGTCACACTAATGGTCGTGAGTCTTACCGCCTGTGACCAACTGGTTTCAATTCTTACTTCGAGCGATGTTCCGGAGGTACCTGAGATCGGAGTTACCATCGGCGTTGTCGCGCCTTTGTCGGGGCAATACGCAGCCTTGTACGGAGAGCCGATACTGAACGGCTTCGAATTGGCGCGGAATGAGATCAATAATGCCGACCCCAGTGTACCGGGAATTGCTTTCATCACTGCTGACGATGAGGCGAGCGTAGACGGGGCAAAGGCGGCATTCAAAAAACTGATTGCGGACGGTGTCCCTGTAATCTTGGGTCCCGGATTCTCCAGTCAGGCAAAAGAGACCTTTCCGATTGCTACTGAAAACGGCATTGTGGCATTTAGCTCGACATCGTCGGCGTCCGGCATTAACATGGCGGGCGATGCCAACTTCCGCGCCGGCTTGATCACCGCTCGATTGAACCCTCCCGGAGTCATGGCTACCCACGCGGCGTTGGGGTACGAGAATGTCGCTACAATGTACGATGCTTCCGACACCTACTCTACAATTGGACACGGCGATCTCGTGGGGGCGCTCATGGACGCCGGTGTTAATATTCTTGGTACGGAGACCTTCGAGGGAGGCGCCACCAGCTTTTCGGATCAACTGACACGAATCAAGGAATTGGGTCCTGAAGCTATCTTCGTTTCATGCTTATCGGCAGAAATGGACGATATTCTGATAGAAGCCAGAGCGCTTGGTATCCCCACTTCGGTTCCCTTCATCATTCCGGAACTGTGGAATGCCGAAGCCGCCGCCGCTGGGGCGGCTGCCGAAGGAACGATTTCATTTAATGGTTGGTCTATCTTCGCCACAACACCGGGAAATCAAGCCTTCATCGAAAGTTACCGAGCAGCTTACGGTGTCGAACCCGATCCGTGGGCGGCACAGTCCTATGCAACTATGCATATTCTTAACGAGGCGGGCACTCGAGCGGGGTCAGCTGACCCGATGGCTATCGCCGAGGCGTTGAGAAGTATAAGCATAGATACGATCCTTGGAAGTTTCTCGTTCGACGAGAACGGAGACGCCATTTATGAACCCTTCGTCCACATTGTCAAAGACGGCAAGCTTGTACCGTTTGACGGTAGCCAAATGCCGGAGGCAATGGCGCTGCCGGCCGGACTGCCTATGGATCTCGCTATGTACAGGACCTGGACGGGCGTTGAGATTGGCGCGCCGAGCGCCCACGGAGTCGCACATGGACAGGGTGACAGAACCACCTACATCAACCAACCCGGCGTCAACACGCTTATGGACATGAGTGCCGAAACATTCCCATACGGAACTACTCTGGTCAAGGATATTATGGACGACACGAATTCCTTCCTTTGGCGCGTCGCAGTCATGTGGAAGACGGACGACATGATGTTTGACGGTCACGCCGGGTGGAGATACGTTCAATACCAGCGCGCTTCGGCATCTGACGATTTCGTGGCAGCTGCGGGAGATGGTACCGATAAAGGCAGCAACGGATGCCACGGTTGCCACTCCGCCGTAAATGATCCCGATGTACCGGGTAGAGACTACGTTTTTGTTGAACTTCCCGGCTACGAAACCGCCGATGGTGGTATGTCGGATCACGATGATGATGCCAACGGACACCACGACGACATGGATGAAAACGATATATCCGACCATGACGACGGGGATGATTCCAACTAACAACGTCCGCCTGAGGTACCATCTTGAGTCTAGCTTGTTAACCCGCCATTTTGGGGTACAAGAGTCGTGAATCCGATTCAAGATAATATAGCCACAGACTTCGTCGCGCGTCGCGCTTTCGAGTCTTGCAAAGCCCGATTTGGGTCTCGATTATTCATTCAGGCTAAACCCAATCGGGCTTTTTCATGTCCGGTTATGAATGGAAGAGACTCCGTCAACTGCGCCCTGCACGTATTGAATGATTGAATATCCACTTTCAGAACTGAAAAAACCTTTACTTGTAAAAGATGTCCGCCCCAAAAATGATTCTCAATTGCCGTTATCTGTCGTCAAATACTACTTGACAACGAATTATTGCTCTGGTAGAATTTAGTTGGGAGTTGTGTGCTCAATGTGATATTTTACAGGAACACATTGCCGACATTTGTTTTCACGACATGACATATATCATTCGAGAACCAACACCATTTAGGCTTCTTGGTTAGTACAGACAGTTGTGTAACCCGAAGGGTTAATGACTGCGCCCTGTCGTTCTCAAGAACTAGGCGTGTTTGGGCAACGCTTGAAACTAATCAGAGAAGTATCACTTCAAACAACGATAAAGGAGATTCACAAGAAATGAATGGAATCAGGCGATTTGCGCTCATTTGTATGATGGTTTCGCTTGTTGTAGGGCTGTCTGCCTGCGACGAGTTGGTTTCGATATTGACGACTAGCGATTTGCCCCAAATGGACGGTGTACAGGGGGAGATTCCAATTGGAGTGGTCGTTCCGCTGACAGGAGTGGGTGCCGGCCCCTACGGTTTCTCCATGCAGCGTGGATTTGAACTTGCTCGAGAAGAGATAAACAACGCGCAGCTTGGTGGTGCGACCATTAGTTTCATCACCGTCGATGACATGAGCACGGTGGATGGAGCTGTAAGCGCATTTCAAGATCTCGCCGATCAGGGGATATCGGTTGTCGTCGGATACACTTATACATTTCAGGTTGACCATGTCTTCCCGCTGGCAGAAGAAAACGAGGTGGTAGCCTTTAGCTCTGTTTCATCGGGCGCCGGCCGAAGTTCACTATCCGAGTACGCATTCCGCACCGGACTTGCGACCAACATTTTGAATCCTGCCGGGGTCAAAGTATCTCAAGCAAGCCTCGGATATACGAAAGTGGCGATTATCTATGACGAAGTCGATCCTTACGCAAAGAGTGGCTACGAGGATTTGAGCGCGGCACTGGACGAAATCGGCGTCGAGGTGGTCACCACGCAGACGATACAAAAGGGCGATACCGATTTCTCTGAGCAGATGACCGCGATTATGGCGTCGGATGCAGAGGCGATTGTCATCTCGGCTTTAGCGACAGAGATGGTGCAAGTAATGACGCAGGGGCGTGATGCGGGAATCCCGTCCTCGGTCCGGTACATTGTTCCGGACTTGACCGCGAACGAAGTCGCAATTGTGGGTGACGCCGCGGAAGGGGCAATTACATTTATCAATTGGATCGAAACATCGGACACACCGGGAAATCAAGCCTTCATCCGGAACTACCGAGAAACATACGGCGTCGAACCCGATCCGTGGGCAGCACAGTCGTACGCTACGCTGTACATATTAGCCGCTGCCATCTCGAATGCGGGTTCAACGGATTCAGCCGCGATTCGGGACGCGCTGGCGCAGACCACGGATTTCGGTACCATTTTGGGACAATTCTCCTTTGATCCTAACGGCGAAGCGCTCTATGACCCCATTATAGCGGTTGTCAAGGACGGACAGATTGTCATGTTCGAGGATAGTGACATGGCGGACGAGGACATGCTTGGCAACGACCCTCATGATTCCAACTAGCGACGAATCTGAACCCTAAAGTGGATATACCTCAGATGGCAATCGATGTCTATTCTTTAGGTCTAGCACATCTGAGGTACATCCTAACCCTGTCGGGTGCTTGTATCATATGTATTGCGAGCCAATAGGAATTTCCGAATGTGGAAACATAATAAACCAAACTTCATCCTGACAATCAATTAACCTACCCTTTCGCCCGATTCCAAATGGAGTTTCGCTGCCGTTTCTCCATCTGTCTGGACTCGGGCTTTTCTATGTCCGAACCTAGGGTTTGCTGCACTTATTTCCCCAAACTCGCGGGCGGTTTGGATTTACCGATGACACCGACAAGCACAACCATGGTCAGCAAGTAGGGTAGACACTGTAGGAGTTGGGAAGGAATCTGCCATCGGCTTTCCAATTGCAGTGCGTTGGCAAAGCCGAAAAGCAGACATGCAGCCGCAGTCTTGTAGGGAGTCCAGTTACCGAATATCACCGCCGCCAGAGCAACATATCCGCGTCCGGCGGTAATCCCCTTCGTGAAGTAATGCGCTTCGGACGCCAGGAAACATCCGCCCAATCCGGCGAGCACGCCGCTTGCCATCACTCCTATGTATTGCCACCGCGCACGACTGAGACCAAGCATGTTTAGTGCTTCGGTCGATTCGCCTGCCGCTCGCAGCCGCAAACCCCACGGCGTTTTAAATAGGAAGACATGAGTCCCAACCGTAAGGAGAAGAGTAATGTACACAAGACACGAGTAACTTCCGAAGAGCGGTAAGTTCCATTGAGTCAGCCCTTCCACTCGCGGCGATGTCGCCTTGCGGTTGAGAAACTCCGTGACGCCGATGGCTAGGAAGTTAATCGCAACGCCGCTTACGATCTGATCCGCTCGAAAAGATATGGAGGCGATAGCATGCACCAAGGCAATGGCAGTGCCGAAACCGATCCCGATGAGGAGACCAGCCCAGGCTGAACCGGACGCGCTCGTGCCGATGACATATCCGAACGCACTAATCAACATAATTCCCTCTAGCGCGATATTGACAACG
The DNA here is from genome assembly GCA_028820655.1 of Candidatus Poribacteria bacterium. Classification (GTDB taxonomy): domain Bacteria; phylum Poribacteria; class WGA-4E; order WGA-4E; family JAJDTR01; genus JAJDTR01. The sequence goes on from JAPPIK010000021.1 coordinate 16,544, forward strand.
CCGGAGCGTTCGGAATAGACTCCGCCTAGCCCTGCCAGTGCTAGCGGTGTTGACATGCGAATTGTACGTGGAATGAGTTCAAAGACTATTGTAGCAACCTCCTTGGCTCGTTTGCCATACGCTATGAGGAGCCCCGGTTTAACGTACGTCGTCAGTGAAGAGCTTGGTTATTTATCCGGCTCTGTTTCCATGTTCGCGAGTTTTAATGTTTTTTGGTTCTCAAGCTGTCGCATCCGCTCAAGTCGTCTTACTCAACGGGCCGGCATGCCATTTAAATTGGATTGAAGCCAGACATAGAATCAACACCGCTTGGATGATTAGGAACAACTCTCTTGGTACGTTAGTCCATATCTCAACGTCGAGGGCGCCTTTGTTTAGGGCGCCAAGCAGAATAGCCGCAAATAGGACGGCGTACGGATGGTTTCGACCGAGCAATGCGGCGGCAATTCCGGTGTAGCCAAAACCGGGCGAGAAGTTGTCGAGGAATCTATGCCGGTATCCCATAACGTCCCACACGCCGGCTAAGCTTGCAATCGCACCGCTCAACATCATCGTCCAAACAGTGACTGCTCCCACATGAACCCCTCCGTATGTTGCTACTTCGGGCGCATCGCCAACTAATTTTAACTCATAGCCATATTGAGTGCGCTTCAAGAAGAACTGACAGAATAGGGTGACGAGCAGCGCCAGAAGAAACGCGACATTCAACGGATTGCTTTTAGGAATAAACGCAAGGAAGGTTGCAATTCGCGGTAAGTGCGCGGTATCGCTAATCGGTGGCGTTTGCGGAGTCATCTGTCCCGCTTCCTGATATATCTCCGCAACCAAGTAGCTCGTCAACGCGATCGCGATGAAGTTCATCATGATCGTATTGATTACCTCGTGGACACCGAATTTGGCTTTCAATATACCTGCAACCGCAGCCCAGCCGGCACCGGCTACCATGGCTGCCAAGACGCAGAGGGGTATGAGTATAATCGCAGGGAAGTTGAAATGAAATCCCACCCAAGCTGCCGCGAATCCACCCACATAGAGCTGTCCCTCGCAGCCAATGTTGAATAGCCCGCACTTGAAAGCGATTGTGACGGCTAGACCTGTAAAGATTAACGGCGTCGCATTAAATAGGACGTACCCGAAGTCGTCCAAGCTCCCAAACGCACTCAAGACCAGAATACGATAGACCTCCAACACGTTCTGGCCGAGCATCCCGATTATGAGACTGTTCAGCACAATTACAATCCCAAGGGCAAATGCGATTGGTAGACCCGCGCGAAGTATTCTGGTGATCTGGGGTCTCGAAATAGATAGGATTCTTGCCATAATGACAATTACAAATGGCAATACGGGTGAGGTATGTGATATTGTATTGTTCGGATGTCCATTCATACGTTAAAGTCCACCGGTCTGTTTCAGTTGAATCCGATTGTAAGAACAGCAAACTTTAGAATGACAGTATTGTTTGAATATAGCGGAGCAGCGACAAAAGAAATTAGTGAGCCGATTCAACACATTGAATAATCCGCCGTCATTTACCGTCGGTAAGGAGACGTTGCAATGGCAGGAGCAAAGATACTGGTTGTTGAAGATGAAAGCAGTGCCGCCGCCTATGTCGTGGAATTGCTAGAAAGTTTGGGATACATGGATTCTAGCGTGGTGCACAGCGGTGAAGAGGCTGTTCGAATCGCACCGAAAAAACGCCCGGATCTCGCTTTGATTGATATCACGTTAAAGGGCGAAATGGACGGAATAGAGACAGCCAAACACATCCACGACAAGCTCAACATTCCCATTGTGTATTTGGCGAATAGAGCGAACGAAGATTTGTTGAAGCGAGCCGGAATCATCGAGCCGTTCGGATATGTGCTTAAACCGGTGGAAGAGAGGCGTTTGCACCTAAACATCGAAATTGCCCTGTACCGTCATGATACCGAACGGCGATTCAGAGAAAGAGAACAGTGGCTATCTACCATTCTAAGAAGTATAGGCGACGCGGTGATTGCCATGAACGAAGGCGGCCTGGTGACATTCATGAACCCGGTCGCCGAAATTCTGACCGGATGGCGCTTAGAGGAGGTTTCCGGGAAGTACCTCGCGGAAATTTTCAATGTGGTGACCGAGAAAACCAGCGTTCCAATCCAGCAGCACGTAATGGATGCGCTCCACAAAGGAACCATCGTAGGGCGTACGGATCGCAATACGACACTCGTTTCCAAAGTAGGGCGAGAGACACCTATCGATTACAATGCGGCGCCCCTGCGAGATGACCAAAATAACATTGCCGGAGTTGTTCTGGTTTTCCGTGAGATTACAAAGCGGAAGCGCGCCGAAGACAAACTAAAACAGACTGCCAACACGTTGCGCAATCAAACTCAAATCATGCAATCCATCTTCGATAGCATAGGCGATGGCGTGGTCGTTGCCAATGAAAGTGGTGAATTCATGCTCTTCAATCCCAATGCGGAGCGAATCATCGGGATTAGTGAAACAGATACCTCCCCCGATCAGTGGTCGGAAGAATACGGTTTCTTTTCACCTGACCGAATTACCCCGTTTGCGACCGAGGAACTACCGCTAGTCCGTGCAATCAAAGGCGAGGCGTCAGACGAAGTTGAGATGTTTGTGCGTAATCCAAAAGTGCCCGATGGGGTGTACGTAAGTGCTAGCGCGAGGCCGTTACACGAAGAATCGGGTGTTACAAAGGGCGGCGTTGTTGTCCTGCGCGACATTACCGAACGAAAACGGGCAGAAGAAGCGCTGGCGCAGGCATACTCACGAGGACGATTGGAGGTTGTGGACACCATCCTTCACAATATCGGCAATGCAATTAATAGTGTGACGATAGGAATAGGCACGGTTCACGGACATTTGGTAAGGAACAAGCTAATGGCGCGTCTCAATGCACTTGCGGATGCCGTACAAGAAAACCGGGATGATTTAGCCAATTACATAGAAAATGACCCGCAAGGCAAACAAGTGGCTCCTTTTATCAGTGCTCTCGCCGAAGACTTTACCAAACAAAATGAAAAGTTGAGAAAAACTGTGGCCCGCGTGACGGATAGGGTCGAGCATATTGCAGATATTGTACGGATGCAGAAGTCGCTTGGGCGGCGAAATGTAGATCGTAAGGATATCAACCTTCGAGAAGCGATCGCCGATGCAACTAAGGTACTGCAAGAATCATTAAAAAAACGGGATATTGAGGTGCATGTCGATTGCGAAAACGCTCCCAGTGAAATCCGCATACAGGAGAGCCAATTCCACCAGATGTTGGTCAATCTCATCAAAAACGCGATCGAAGCCATCGACGAACTCGCTGAATCGGCCGGCTTAACCACAACACCCAGCATCAAAGTCCGATCATTTGTTCAACCGGGTTTTCTTACTATAGAGGTGGTTGATAACGGAATCGGCATTGAAAGGCGAAAGTTCAAGGTGATTTTTGGCGCCGGCTATACGACTAAAGAATCGGGAAGCGGCCTGGGACTTCATTCTATTGCGAATTTTGTTATCGGCTCAGGCGGGAAAATCCACCCGTTGAGCGACGGAATCGGCAAAGGGGCAACCATGCGAGTCATACTACCGCTGTCCACGATCACACCGTGACTTTGTAATGCACGCCGAGTACGTAGAGATACACCTGAAAAGGGGCAAAACGTGACGCCTCAGTCAGATGGGAAATTCAATGTCGGATTGGGTCGCCAACGTGAGGCGGTTTCAACTGTGGCGACGCAAGTTAAACAACGATCACTGTCAAATACATCGGTCTGCTTCAGTCCATTCGGTTAGGTTCAAGACGTGTCCGAAATTCGAGGGCGGATTATGCAATTTAGGAGTGGTTGGAACAATCGCGTTCTCATCGTGGATGATCAAGAAGAGATTCACGATGACTTCGAGGAGATTTTGAATCCTAGCTTGTCAGACACCTCGACCGACGAACTGGCGAAGTCATTTCTTTCCGAGGAGGATGAGAACTTTCTACCTGAATTTGAGCTTTTCCATGCTAGGAGCGGTGAAGAAGCCTACGAGATTGTTAAAGCCGGGGTCGAATCGAATCGTCCCATTGCGGTTGCCCACATCGATGTTAGGATGCCGCCGGGCATTGACGGCATCGAAACTACGCGCAAGATTAGGCAAATTGAGAAAGACATCGAAATCGTAATCATGACCGCATACACGGACAAATCTCTTTCCGAGATTGTGCGTGACATGGAATTGCTGCATAAATTGCTCTACATCAGAAAGCCGTTCGCGCGTGAAGAGATACAGCAGATTACACTCTCTCTTGCAGAAAAGTGGAATGTTGAACAGGAATTGGGGGAGAAACGCCGACAGCTCACGCATAGCAACCAGAGATTGGAAGCCGTCCTTGATTCCACTGGCGATGCCATCGGAATGTTTGATGTGACGGGCAGGCTGTTGTTTGCCAATCAGTGGTACGAGGGTCTGTTTGATTTGTCAGAAGATGAACTAAAACAGATGTCCGCGGAAGAACTCAGAGCATGCGTTAACGAGCGCTTTCAAATACCCGATCTCCGCGACTCGGAGAAAAGCTCCTTCTCAGAAAGTCGAGGTGATATCGTGGAGGCAGTCACGGAAAGCCGCAACCCAAAGCGCAATCTGTTTTATCAATCGGAAGCTCCCGTGCATGACAGTCGCCGGAAGATTATCGGGAAGATCATCGTTTATCGCGACATGTCCAAGGAGCTGGAGATTGAGCAGATGAGGGCAGAAGTTATTCGCTTACGAACCGAACTCGAAACAGCCTATTCATACAATGGAATCGTCGGCAAAAGCAATAAAATACAGGAAGTATTCGCCTTGATGCAGCAGGCGGCTGAAAGCAACATCACGGTGCTGATCCGAGGAGAAAGCGGCACCGGCAAGGAACTAGCCGCCAAATCCATCCACTTTAACAGCCGCCGCAAAAACGGTCCCTTTGTCGCCGTGGATTGCGCTGCAATCCCGGAAACACTCATAGAGAGTGAATTATTCGGGCATGAACGAGGCGCGTTTACCGGGGCATCGACGCGGCGAATCGGAAAATTCGAGAGCGCCAATGGCGGAACAATCTTTCTGGATGAAATTGGGGAAATGCAGCCCACGCTTCAAGCCAAGTTGCTACGCGTGCTACAAGAAAGAGAGATACAACGTGTGGGCGGTACAACGACAATCGGTATAGACATTAGGGTGATTGCCGCCACAAATAAAGACCTCGAAGCCGCGGTGAGCACTGGCGCTTTTCGCGAAGATCTATTCTACCGCATCGCAGCTTTTCCCATGGAGATTCCGCCGCTCAGGGACCGAAGCGAAGATGTTGCTTTACTTGCAGAGCATTTTCTCAAAGAACATGCTGCAAACATGGGAAAATTCATCGGTGAGATTTCCAACGAAGCGTTGCAGCTATTGATATCGCATGATTGGCCGGGAAATGTTCGCGAACTGGAAAATGCAATGGAACGGGCAGTGCTCATGGAGAAGACTGCCGTCTTACAGACAACTAGCCTACCGACCCGTATCAATCCCAAGACAGTTTCCCCACAGACAGAGATTATCCCGCTAGAGGAAGTTGAAAAACAATCACTAATTCACGCGCTGGAAATCACTGACAACAGCATAACAAAAGCTGCGAATGCACTGGGAATTAGTCGAGCGACGATCCATAGGAAATTGAAACAGTATCGCTTGATCGCCGAAAATTGATGCGACGGAATGATCCCGACTCCGCGATTTACACAGACTCCATGTTTAGGTCGGGGTGCGGGTCGGGCGGTAAGCATCAGCACGCCGCCGAGTATCCATCAACAAAAATTCATCGTGTCAGATTTCAAGCTGCCCGATGTACCGCGAAGAGTATTATTGGTAAATTCGTCCTTCCTGCCGCCCCGCCTATCCGTTATTCTCGCTACGGCTAGAGCCCGCTTGATCACAAAACTGCATAGAGACCAAACACACTCTTTCGGTTCCTCTAGTGTTACATAATGTGTCACTTTAGGGTAAATCTCGTTTCAAAATGTGACACGACCAAAAAGTGTTCTAATGCGCCGGCCAAGCGGGCGTCACGGCTAACGCTCCAATTTTCGTCCCCCTGCATCTTTCTTCCATGTCTGGATTTTCGATGTGACGATGTACGCGAGATTAATGCGACATTGATGTCACAGCCTGTCGATTCGGTGTTCCCTCCTCGCTAATTCCCGCATAGGTGTGCGGATTACCGCTGCGTTTGTCTACTACCCGTCCTTCCCAGTCCATACGCCATACCGGCTCAATTCTTACTCAAAATTGTCACTGCCAATTTAACTTCCGATGTCCGGTTTCTATCGAAGCAGGGCAGACTGTCGTAGACGGGACTCGGCAACGCTACCTTGCCTTGATTTAGTTGGCACACTTTGTGCTAACGCCGTCTGAGAGTTGCCTACCGCCATCCGAACACAAAATGTCGAGATGAAAGAGCGGTGGCCGCACAATTCGCTTGAACGACCTGTTATGTTAGTCGTAGCAAACACGTTTCACGCAGCAGGCACATTAAAGTGAGGAAAACGGAGCTGAAAAGGATAATGGATCAAAATACCGAACCGCTGATTTCTTCAGCCGAACCTGTCAACTACGTCCATACTCTTCACGAAGCCCTAAAGCATCGCGGGGAAGACGTTTCATATGCATATGTCATGGGTGTGTCCGGAGAAGCTTTCCGATTTCTTTATAATCGCTCTGACCCTGAAGCGGGAATGAAAACCTATTTTCAAAACCCGTTGCGAGCGGCATGCCGTTCGCTCGGTTATGAACATGAAGTCGCGCACGACGAAACCTACCAATCCGCGTCAGAACGACTTCAGCAGAATCTCCGTGCCGGAAAGCCCACATTAATCCCGTTTGAGGATTCTTGTCCGTTTGTTAGCGAACATGCGACCCCCGGGCGTCTTGTCTGCCAAAATGGATACCGGTATGAACTGGATGCCGCTGTGCTAAACACGAAATGGGAGCCTAACAATGGTTTTCTCGAACTTGGTCCCAAGGGTTATTATCAGTTCATAATCGGCAACCGCGAGCGTGAACCGAAACCGCGCGAGGCTGCGCTTGGCGCCTTACGAGGCGCCAAGAAGATGATACGCGCACGCCAAAAGGTTCAGGGATGTGCGATGGGGCTTGCTGCTTACGACGAACTCATCACACAGTTGAGGGGTATGCTCTCACGAAGAAGGCCGCTGACGCCACACGACGTGGATCGAATTGCTCAGTGGAATTGTCACCCAATTTCGCAAGCCATCAGTACGCGCCAATTGACCGTCGAATATCTTGAGTTGATCCGCGAAAACTTCGAGGATGAGGAACTCGAACACTTGGAGAAGGCGATAGCTTCGTACCGAAGAGTAGTCGCGCTGCTGCGCAGACTCCAGGGAGTTCTACCCATGGCCAACACCTCGGCAAAAACGGATTCGTCTTCGGATGACACGCCGAAAGCCCCGACCAGCATCTTGCCACTATTTCGGATTCAAGCGCCGGTGTTCATCCAACGCCTGTCGACAAGCGGACGCTCTCCGGTTAAAGAGTTCAAACCGAAGTGCCGATTGGCAATAAAGGTGCTTTTGAGGATCGTCCGAGCAGAAACGAGAGCCATCTCCGAGATTGAGAAGATTCTCCAACTCAGCGAAAAGATGAAGATGTGACATCAATTCGTCGGATGAAAATTCGCCACTGGGATGATTGCCAAATGCCAACTTGCCAGTCATTCCATTCTTCCGGAAGACATGATCAATGATGGTTGGATGTTCGCTGAGGGAGATTGGACGGTGACGTCACCTACCTGTGATCGTGACTGCGAATTCCTTAGTTCCCGCCAAGGCTGTTTAATCTCTACCTATAATGTCCCACTCTTTCTCGTGCCTAAAACGAACCATTGTGATCACAATTCCTTTACACGACATCGGCGGAGTCGCAAATGAATTACTTCCTTAGATTGCTCGGCTATGCACGACCGTATCTCTTCAGGCTGAGTCTTGTATTCTTGCTCATCCTTCTGTTGGGTCAAGCAGGGCTCTTCATGCCCCTTATGCAGAAGTTCATTATTGATGACATTTTGCTGCGTTCCAGAGATTCGCTGGCAAGTATCGATCTGAACTATCAAGACGACCTCGACACGAGTCAACGGCTTTCAGATGAACTCCTGCGGAATCTCGAAACCGAACGGATTTCACTGTCACCGGACACTCGAGTATCAATTGAAGAGACAGGACGCAGATGGAAGCTGATTGATCAGGAGACGGGAGAGGAATATGCGGTCGAGCGGAATGATTTCAAGATGAAGTCGAAACTTGATAGCCTTCCGGAAGACTGGCGCCGTCAGCTAAACGATATCGACGTCCTTCTCTCTTCAGAGGCAACTATAGCGGCTAACGACGAAAACAAAGGGTGGATAGTCACTGACTCCGAAAAACTCTACACGATTCTGCCTGATGGCGACAAACTAATCGTCTACGAAGGCGAATTCAGAACACTTGTGGGAACAGTTGCTTTTACCGTTCCGGAGGAGTGGCGCCGCAAGTTTCAAGACAACGGTGTCCTTCTCTCTCCTAAGGCTACCATAGTGGTTGGCGAGGACGCGGATAGGTGGACAATCTCCGACGATGACAAACGCCATACTGCGCAGCGGAATGGAAAAGAACTCGAGGTTCACGAAGGTGAACTCAAAATTTATGCGGGGACTATAACATTCCCATTTTTTGGCAACAGATATACACGCACCCCCGTTGGCTGGCTCATTGTAGCGCTGATCACGATTGTGAGTTTTTTCGCGGTGCTCTCCATTCTCCGCTACATCCAGACCTTCTCGATGACATGGGTGAGCCAGCGCATCCTATTTGATTTACGGAACCACGTCTTTTCACACCTGCAGTCGTTATCCATGCGGTTCTACGACCTCAAGGGAACGGGTCAGATTCTGTCTCGCGTGAGAGAGGATGTTGCGGCGCTACGCTCTCTTGTTACTACGACGACCATTGATATCATCACCGATATAGTAACGGTTATCGTAATGTTGGTGATCATGTTCAGTTGGCACTGGAAATTGACTCTGCTATCCTTGGCAGTGATGCCGTTAATCGTAGGGAACTATTTCTTCTTCATTCGCCGACTACGTCCGTTGTGGCGCCAATGGCGCGACAAATGGGCAGATATTTCCACAGGAATGTACGAGGCGGTAGCGGGCGCGAAGGTGGTCAAGGCTTTCGGTCGAGAGCGTCATCATGAGTTGAAATTGTTCCGTGACATGCGTACAACATTTGAATGGGAAATCAAGGTAACACAAGATCGCACGGCGATGCAGCGGATCGCGCTCTTTTTCCGAACCCTCGGCAGGGGCATTGTGCTTTCGTATGGCGGTTATCTCGTGGTGCGGGGAGACTTCACTGTGGGGTCAATGATTGCTTTTGTCACATTCCTTGAGCGGATGCAACAGCCAATCATGAGTTTAATCAATATTAATGCAACTATTCAGGAAGCGATGGTATCCACGGAACGTGTCTTCGGGCTGCTGGACTCGGAACCTACAGTAGAAGAATCGGAAGATGCGGTTTCCTTACCCGAGATGCACGGTCATGTCAAATTTGAAGATGTTCAGTTTAGCTACGAACCGGAAAACCCGGTGCTGCACGATATCAACCTCGAGGCGCAACCGGGCATGATGGTAGCCCTTGTTGGACCTTCAGGTTGTGGAAAAACTACCGTGGCGAACCTTATCGCGAGGTTTTATGATCCAACGGGCGGTTCATTATACATTGATGGTTTCGACCTAAAAGATGTGACTATCAAGTCTCTGCGCAACCAACTTGGAATTGTCCTGCAGGAGAACTTCCTGTTTGACGGGTCCGTAGCAGAAAATATTCGCTTCGGACGACCGAATGCCTCGGACGAAGAGGTGGTGCAGGCCGCCTTGGCTGCCAATGCGCATCAGTTTATCGTCGAGCAACTACCGGAGGGATATGAAACAAAAGTTGGCGAACGAGGAATGCGGCTATCCGGCGGGCAGAAGCAGCGCTTGTCTATTGCACGCACAATCCTGCGGGATCCACGCATCCTCATCCTTGACGAAGCAACTTCCAGCTTGGACACGCAATCGGAGGAGCAGATACAGCAGGCGCTCGATCGTCTGATGAAGGCGAGAACATCGTTCGTCATCGCGCATAGACTCTCCACTGTCCTGAAAGCGGATTTGATTGTGGTGATGAATGAGGGAAGAATCGTTGAAACGGGTACCCATGAACAGTTGATGGAAACCGGCGGCATGTATGCGGAAATGTATAACAAACAGTTCAAAACCAAGAGCGAGGGTGACGATTCGTGGCTGAAATAATGGAGAGTGGACCCCTGTCTTTCGATTGTCATTCCGAAGTGAGCGGTGAGAACGGGAAGACAGAATGCATGCCGGAACCGTTTTCATGGCATGCATCGCCGAGATGCGAAGCTCATCGGTGCTCCACTCTGAAAGCCGCAGAGTCTTAAAAAGGACTAGAATGGTAGCTGACACGCCGCTGATGCGGTGGACAGTCGGGGCAATCTGTATTTTGACTGTTCTCCTGTCCGCCCCGTTAATAGCACATAGCCAAAGCCCTAACCGAATCATTGAAGCGATGTGGTTGGATAGCCCGCCAGTTATTGATGGCGCACTATCGGAAAGTGTTTGGGAACAAGCCGAAATCGCAACCGATTTCTTCCGTGCGAAAAAGACGCGCGGGATTCCGGCAAGGTTGAATACGAAAGCAATGATATTGTACGACGCGGACGCGCTATACATCGGGGTGCGTTGCGACGAGCCGGACATGAAGAACCTCCGCGAGACGCAAACCCGTCGTGACGCACGACTCTTGGGAGACGACACCTTTAAAGTCTTGCTCGACACTTATAACGATCAGCGCAACTGCTATGTATTGGCGGTCAACACGCTTGGGACACAGATGGATCAAAGAATCAGCAATGAAAGCAAATTTGATCCGGCGTGGAACGCGAACTGGAAGGCAAAAGTCCAAAAAAATGGCAATCACTGGACGGCCGAGATGGCTATCCCGTTTAGCGAACTCCGGTTTAATCCGCAGATGACAACGTGGGGAATCAATTTTTGCGACCCCACCCGATGGGTGGCGAACATTATTCTTGGTCGGACACAGGAGGCAGTTTGAGCCGGGTTTCCGATTTCGGGAAGCTGGCAAATCTAGATTTTTCTAGAATCAACACCGATCGAAAGGTTGGCGTTCTTCCATACGTCACACATCGCGCCACAAGCCATGGGAACAACAGTCAGAGCACAGGATTGGATTTTATCATCCCGATGTCAACGAATATCACCACGAACGTGACGTTCAATCCCGACTTTTCTCAGCTCGAAGCTGATCCAACCCGGATTAACATCTCAAGCGATCGAGAGTTGATTCTGCCTGAGCGCCGCCCGTTTTTTCGCGAAGGCGCGGAGCTATTTGACCTGCCGCTGAATCTATTCTATACACGTCGGGTTCAAGAGATAGATTACGGCGTGAAATCCACCGGTCGAATCGGGGATTATAACTTGGCGCTAATCGACACGTATGGCACGATTATTGACCGGTACGACAATGACCGGAAAAAGGAAGCTAACCTTTTTGCCGCGCGGGTCAACCGGAACATTGGCGAGCGCTCGATGGTCGGAGCAATGGGAATTCAGAAACACCAGTCGGATCGCGACGTTGCTCTTTTCTCGGTCGATGGTCGATTCGCACTTCACCGGGATTGGGTCGCTCGATCACAGTATGTCGTGAATTCTCTAAGCGGGGAGGCGCACTCAGCATACCATACCTCCATGAACTGGAATCATGAGAGCGGTTGGGGCGGACGGGTTCGCCTTGAGGGGATCGAGGATGGTTTTCGACCGAACGAAACCGGATTGGAAGAGGAGGCATTCCGCCATCTGAATAGCCGACTTTGGTATAGGTATCGTTTTGATGAGGGGAGTAGGATTCGTTCAATATACGTTGGCGGACACCATTCTCATCAGACCGATGCTCGAAACTTGCTGTATCGCCGCCGGGTTGGTTTGTCAGCGAACATTGGAATTGGAAGATTCGGTCTCTTCTCGTACGGCAGGTGTGGGCTGCAGCGGGACGACGGGGAACTTTTCGACAGAAAATACATCGGCGCGCGGATGACTTACCGCCCCAAATGGGGACATGTACGGCTCTCGAACGAACTTGGTGCTAGGCAGGGCAAATTCAACCGGTACACCAGACTTTCGACGAGCCTAAATCTCTTTAGCAAACTCACATTGAGATTTGACTTGAATAACTTTTTCTGGCGCGATCATCGGAACACGCTCATTATTCGCGTCCGAGGAAATTATCAGTTCACTCGACGGATCGGATGGCGAGTATTTGTGGAACGAGTAGATGAACGGCTTGCCGACCGCATCAGCTACAATTTCAACTCGATCTTCGATTACCAATTCACTCCCGAGAGCCGTCTCTTCGTCGTTCTAGCGGACGACACCCACGGCGAGCGCGCCGTACTCACCAAAATTTCCTACCTCTTCGAGTCCGACTTTCCGTTCGTGAATTAGCGAGTTGTGTAAACCTCCCCGGTATTTTCAAGTAAGGAACAGCGGAGATTTCCCGCCGTGACAGAAACCACTCTAGCCTGACAATCTGTTTCCTATTATCTAACTCAAATCGCCGCCTCTGTCCGACAGGCGCCGAAACTGAGTGTTTTCCAATGTGGAAACACGAATTTCACGAAATCGAGTCCAATTTGCCTATAATTTAACAGCCGTGAACCAAAAACCCGGTTTCCCTGCCATTGGTAGCAACCTGGGTTATCTAAAGCAAAGCAGGGAATTAGGTATACGCCGCAGTAGGTTTCCTATCTGAACCGGTTTTCATCCAGTCGCGTAGGCGCGATTGGAAAAAAACTCTGTCGATCAACAGAGGTGAAAAAGATCAAGCAACTGCATAAGGAGCGCGATATAGGTCCCAGCGCGATAGCCACCCCTTCCGATAGAGTTACCGTAGAAAATCCTAATCGCTATCTGTGCAGTTGATAGCGCCTACCGAAATCAGATTTTAGCGCCCTAGTTCGCCGATAAATTTTAATTGACATTATCGAAGAACTGTGCAAGTTTTCGGACGGTTTTTGGTAAACAATCCAGTCGTTAAAACCATGTCTTGCAGGTGATAACAACCTAGGGCGAAGAAAGATGAAAGACGAGGACAAATCACAAGCGCAACTCATTGAGGAATTGCAACTCCTCCGCAATCACTTGAAAGACTATAAACAAAACCAAACCCGGTACATACAGTTTCTGGATGAATGCGAGGAGTTGATGACGGAACACTTCGACATCTACTATCACGCCCACGATATGGTTGTTTCTATCGATATGGAGTCGGAAAAGGTGCTCTGGTGCAATAGGGCTGTGATGAAGGCATTGGGCTACAGCAGAGCGGAGATTGTTGGACACCCCACCTTTAAGTTATATCATCAAAACTGTGTCGAAGATGCCAAGAAACTGTTTCGTGTTATTGCGGAGACTGGCGAGATACACGATGCCGAACAGACGCTGCGAAAAAGGGATGGAGGCACAATCAATGTGAGCTTGAATGCCACAACCGTCCGCGATGAAAATGGGAACCCAACCGAGGCACGATTTGATTGGCGTGACACCACCCGTCATGCGGGGGAAATTGACGGCTTGCGCGCCGAGAATCGCCAACTGAAGCAGCGTCTGAGTTCTAACAGACCCCAAAACCCCGAAGTGTTTTCCGAAATTATCACTCAAGATCCCGAAATGTATTCGATTTTTAGTCAAGTCGAGTCCATGGCGGGGAGCAGCAATCCTATGTTGATTACCGGAGAGACGGGGGTAGGCAAGGAGAAGATTGCGGCGATCGTCCACAAACTGAGCGGAAGACGCGGCGAATTTGTCCCGGTCAATATCGCCGGAGTTGATGACATGCTGTTTTCGGACACCCTTTTCGGTCACGAAAAGGGGGCACACACTGGCGCCGATTCGGCGCGCCACGGGTTGGTTGAACAAGCGTCGGGCGGCACGCTATTCCTTGATGAGATTGGCGACCTCGGTACCGAATCACAAACGAAACTCCTTCGCTTTTTGCAGGAGGGAGAATACCGTCATCTAGGTGAGGACACACCCATTATAGGCGACGTAAGGATCGTAACGGCAAGCAACCGGACGATTGAATCCCTCAGGGAAAGCGGGAACTTTCGCAGCGACCTCTTCTATCGCCTCGAAATCCATCATATTCACCTGCCATCGCTGCGTGAGCGGGTGGGGGATGTTCCTTTGCTCCTATCCCATTTTCTCAAGCGAACTGCTGCGGAGCTTAACAAAAAAACGCCTACGCCTCCACCGGAACTTTTTACGTTGCTTGCGACCTACCACTTCCCGGGAAACATCAGGGAGCTTGAAGGGATGGTGATCGATGCCGTTAGCGGGCACAAAGGGGGTGTCCTCTCTACCGAACCTTTCCGCCTGAAAATTGACGAGCACACTTCCGTTTCTCCCGGAGACGGGGCGCCTGAAGTGGGCGGGATTTCGTTCTCGGATACCCTGTCACTGTTGCGGGAACTCCCGGCGCTGAAGGAAGTTCAAGACCGCGTGATTGCCGAAGCCCTCGAGCGCGCCGATGGCAATCAGACGATTGCGGCTCGACTCTTGGGCATGTCAAAACAGGCGTTAAACAATCGTTTAAACCGCGCGCGAAATTCAAATAAAGTAGGGTGAAACGGAATTTCCTTTTTCAATCCACTCTTTCCTCTACGTATTCTTCCGTCTTTGCTCTGCAACTGTCGCGCTCAAAGGGAGTCAACATTTGTGGATTTGTCCACTTTTTTTTACATTTACGCAAGCGCGTATGTGGCAAGGGTTCAAGCCCTTTTTGAGCCGATTTTGCCGGGATGTCGTCAACAAACGTTGACTGCCTTTGTAATTCGCCCGCCTTATTCTCCTCTCCAGCGCAAAAAGTCCCTGAACCCGCACTACGCCTAGCTTCTACGCCTTCACTAACGTCAAATTGATGTCCGTTTTCGGCTTTGGCATGGGCTTTGCTCTGATTTGGGTGAAACTTGGGCTGCTATGGACACTGAAACCAATATGATTAGCAATCTGTTTGAATTTTTCAAATGCGCCTTTCGAGAAAAGGACGTTGGGAGGTTAATGACTTGCAAATTCGACAATTGCAACCTTCAAATTGCCGGAACACAGTCTTGCCATCGATTTTTCAAGCAGGTTCTAAAGGATAAAGATGCGATGTCAATCTATTCGATGTGTAAGCTCGGATTGACACGCTGTTTTCGTGCGTGATAACATTGAAAGGAGAATTACCGATGACACCTCGTAGTTTCACACAATAATACGGCTGCATCGCTGTTCTACTCGTGTTGGCGTTGGTCAGCGCCATTCCACTTATTTACGCCCACTCCGTTCAGGTCCCCTGGAGCGACATACACGACACCTCCGGTTGGGCTTGGGTTGGCGCTGTGGATTACCAAGTTCAAAACGGAAACTTTAACACTAGGTCGGAACACCAGTGCGGCATTCTGAACGAGACCGGTGGGGATATCGGTATTCGCGTCGGATATGACCACAAAATTCTTCGAAATGGGCAGGTCGTGGAAAATGACGACTACTCACAAGCCCTTACAGTGGAAAATAATGAGTATTTTACGACTAGCGACGTACCCGGTCATTACGTAAGAAGTGCGTCTACACCCGTAGGTCCCGGCAATTACACGTTTGATGCTTACACCTTGATAGCCTACAGAGGGAACGCACAAGCAAAAGCGACGCATCCTACCGTCGATTTGGAGGATTAAATAGGAACCGTTGCGAGGGGCAGCTTTCGTTTGAGGTTGCCCCTCTACCTCCAAAACCTTCTCTCGAGGGTACGCCATGACATACTACAAAACGCTTTGGATAATCGTGATCGTTGCCCTTTTAGTAGCCGCCCCAACCGCCTCGGCTCAGCCTGACGAAGTCCCTCCCGATGTGTTTGAAGCCGCGGTCGACGGATACCTCTACGCCGATTACCCCGGCGTGTTCGATGACGCCGAAGGAGATGAAGCCTTTGGCGAAGGCATCACAATAGAAATGTGGATCTATTTCACCGAGGTTCCGCCGGAACGGCAGTCACTCCATTGGGAACACTGGGCTATCGTCGCCAAGCCGGGCAGTTATTTTATTTCGGCGGCTGGAAGAGCTCTTGAAGATTCCGTCGATTCCAGTCTGCCAGAGGGGCATACCAGGCTCATCTTTGCAGTGGAGTCAATTTCCGATGACCATGGCTGTTGCAATCGCGGCGTAGGCGGGATGCCGTTAGAGCCCGGAGAATTCCCCTTAAAGCGCTGGCTTCATATTGCCATGCAGATCGTGGTGAAAAAAGACGGGACACACCGTACAGAATTTATCGACCGCCACGGTGAAGTAAGAAGGCGATTCTCGGGGCAGATGGGACGCACGGAGGCGCCGCTATATGTTGGAGGCGCGCCAATGGTAACATTCGAGAACGGCGATACATGGAACAATGACTGGGGCAAACCGGTGTTCGAATCCATGAAAGGCTACATCGACGAGATTCGTATTTCCAAAGGGTGGCGGTATGTCGCCAAGGGGAATATCCACCCCAAGCGCAACTTCCGCGTTGATAAACGCACCATAGCGCTCTGGCGCTTTGAGGAAGGTCCCGGCGCACCCTTCTATCGCGATTCTTCGGGCAACGATTATACACTTTTTCCCGGCGGCTCCCTCGACGTTCAACCACTCAGCAAGATGAACATCACTTGGGGAAGCCTTAAACAGGGTAGGTTTTAGCGATGTCAAGATGAAAGGAATAAATCGTGTCCGCCCCCGCTGTTGCGTGCAGAGGAGGAGGGAGGCTTTAGTCTGAGGTTGCCTCCCCCTTTCTCCCCAAACCTACTCTCAAGGTAACGCCATGACATACTACAAGACGCTACTGTTAATCTTACTCGCTGTCCTTTTTGTTGCTGCAAACACCTTCGCCGAACCTGAAGAAGTCCCTCCCGATGTATTCGAAGCCGCTGCCGATGGCTACCTCTACGCCGATTACCCCGGCGTGTTCGATGACGCCGAAGGCGATGAAGCCTTCGGCGAAGGCGTCACAATCGAAATGTGGGTCTATTTCACCGAGATTCCGCCCGACCGGCAGTGGCTCCGCCCGTACAACTGGGTAATCGTCGCAAAGCCCGCCAGCTATTTTATTTCGGCGGCTGGAAGAGCTCTCGAGGACGGCTTTGATGCCAATATGCCGGAGGGGTTTACCAGGGTCACATTCGCAGTGGAGGAGAACACCGAAGGCTGTTGTGGTCGCGGCGAAGGCGGGATGAATTATGATCCCGGCGAGTTCCCCTTAAACCGATGGCTTCATATTGCCTTCCAGCTCGTCGTGAAAAAAAGCGGCACACACGACACGACATTTATAGACCGCTTCGGCGAGGGAAGCGGGCGTTTTAGCGCACCGATGGGGCGCACCGAGGCGCCGCTATACGTCGGTGGCGCGCCAAAGGTAACATTCGAAAACGGCGATAAATGGAACGACGACTGGGGGCGCTCGGAGTTCGTATCCATGAAAGGCTACATTGATGAGATTCGCATTTCGAAGGGATGGCGGTATGTCGCCAAGGGGAATATCCACCCCAAACGCAACTTTCGCGTCGATAAACGCACCATCGCGCTCTGGCGCTTTGAGGAAGGTCCCGGCGCACCCTTCTACCGCGATTCTTCGGGCAACGACTATACACTCTTCCCCGGTGGCTCCCTCGACGTTCAACCGCTCAGCAAGATGAACATCACCTGGGGAAGTCTAAAACAGGGTGGGTTTTAGCTATGCCAAAATGGAAACTATATCTCGTCGAAGCCGCTCCCATCGCCATCGGCGTCGTTTTCCTCCTCGCGATAACTGCCGCTCCCAACATTTCCCTTCCTGATCGGAAAGACACATTGGAAGCCATCGTCAAAGTACATTTTTGGAGAGAAATCGCCTTTCAGCGGAATATCCCCAAACTGCTCCAACAGCTTTCACACGCCAACCTGAAGAAATCAACACAAACAAGCTTTAATCCCGTCCGGTCCCCAGTTTCCACCGATGTATCACGAGCGCATATCATGACAGTCATCAACATTGACATCAAAAACTCCGATGAAAACCCCATTGAAAAAACCGATTGGCAGACGCAATCGACGCTTTGCGAGAAAACGGCGCACGGTTGACCCTCACCTACCACATGATAAATGAGTAACCGAAATGCTCAACATACCGTCTAGCCGCACTGTCGTCGCCATCATGGGCTTAATCGCAATCCTATACGCTTACGCGCAAAGCGCCGGGGAGTTACAACCGCTGTTTCTCATTCCTGCCACATTCCTTGCCGGTGCCGCGGCTTGTTACCTTTGGAAAACCGTTGTCCACACTTCACTGGTTTCCTACGCCGCTCATGCCGGCGCCCTCGGGTTCCTTTGGGCGCTTTATCTGATTTACCGCGAAGATTTTTTAGAAAGGCTGCCGCCCTTCAGCGCGAAAGTGGCTCCCATTACCCTCTTCTTCTTTCTGGCGTTTAGCGTATTGGTCCTAATTCGCCGTCTATGCCGGCAGGTACGCCCCATGCGTAAGTGGGCGGCCGTGCTGTTAGCGCTCTACCCCGTTTCTCTGGATTATCGTTACCCTAGCAGTAGAAGATACATCAGACCAAGAATTGCACGGTTTCCACTTCGGGGCGGTCATAGAAAAAATCAATGTTAAGGGGATTTCATTGCCTTACCAAATCTACCGCTACCATGCGTCAAAGCGCACCGTTGCGTTGCCAGAGTTGGAACTAAAAAGCATCTGCCTCAGTGTAAATGACACTCAATCTTCCGAGATTGAACGAACGGATTTGGTGGAGATTCCTATGCCCGTGTCGGCAGTTCTAGAGGTTATTGATAAGAAAGGCAGAACACAACATGTCGTACCGCCCACCGTACGATTCGATGGAATACCGCTTGAACCGGAAAAATCGAACCACCGATCAACCGAGCAAATTGAGAATTCCATAGGAGATGCGATGGAATCTGATAGAAAACTTGCAGACGGACAACTCATCATAATTTCCAACGACGGCCAGCCCTACGATTGGGACGTGTTCTATCTCCTGCCCTCCGCGTCTCATACCCTAGACAATCGCCGTGTAGATAACGAGGGATCAACCAACTGAATAGCGGGGACGATAGAAATCCTGCGGCGACCAGCAAGTAAATGCCCAAGAATCGCTTTGTCATGACCTTAAACATAGGCCAAGCTATAACAAGATCCCGTCTTTATTGATTTGTCACGACCTACCGCTTCAATCCGTGCTCAACGCAACCCACCGCCTTGCCGGCATTCCACTGCACAATTAACCCCTTCAGAAAATCCTCACCCCGCAGCATTCCTAAAATACTCCGGCTCGATTTGGTGCATCTGTAGGGTGGAATCAGGCGAATAGATAGTGAGTGCGATAGAGATCCCCTTCCCATCAGTGGCTGATCCCCGCAAATAGGCAGGGATCAAGCGAGCGAACAGACCTAGCGCAGAATGGGGAGTAGGAAGTTCAATCGCGCACTTTATCCAGTCGGTTGATCGATAGAGAATCTGATTTGCGACCACCATAAATAATCCCACGCGACAGAGTTTCCATAGCAATCCCACAATCAATGGCGCTAAATTGCGCCCAGCGGTTTTAGGTTGTTACTCTTAAAAATGGTTCATAAAGCAGCACGGTTCAAAATCACTCGACCACTATTCCAGCAGCTCAATTCAAAAGGAACTAGCCGCGTTGTCCCTGTTGGAACGTGTAAGCCACTTGCGAATCCACCCGCAAATGTGATAGAATATCAATTCAAAAACTCAGAAAAATCCAATTCGTTGAGAGGTGTATACTTACGTGAGGGAACATCATCGTATTGCAATTGTCGGCGCAACGGGCGCTGTCGGCAATACACTCATGTCCATTTTGGAGGAGAGAGCGTTTCCATACGCTGCTCTCAAGTTGCTGGCTTCGCACAGATCCGCAGGCGAGATTCTCGCATTCAAAGACCAGCCGATCATGGTTGAAGAATTGACCCATGATTCGTTTGATGATGTCGATCTCGTGTTTTCGTCCGCCGGCTCAGCCATCAGCAAGGAGTTTATTCCAACCGCAGTCGACAAGGGGTGTCTCGTAATCGACAACACCAGCGCGTTTCGCATGGACGCGGATACACCTCTGGTAGTTCCGGAAGTTAACATGGGCGCGGCGATCAAACACAATGGCTTGATTGCCAATCCGAACTGTTCAACCATTCAGATGGTGGTCGCTCTCAAACCCATCTACGACCGTGTCGGGATAAAGCGAATTGTCGTCTCGACGTATCAGAGTGTGTCGGGCAAAAGCGGTTCGGCGGTGATTGAGTTGGTAGAGCAGACAACGGCGGCGCTGGAAGGACGCCCGATCGAGCCGGATAAGTTTCCGCATCAGATGGCGTTTAACGTGGCATTCGACTGGCCGTTTACCGACAGCGGAGACAGTGAAGAGGAAATGAAGATGGTCAACGAGACGCGGAAGATTCTGGAAGATGACACGATTGCCGTGTCCGCGACGACGGTTCGCGTGCCGGTTTTCTTCGCTCATTCCGAATCCATCAATGTGGAAACCGAGGACAAGCTTTCCCCGGAAGATGCGCGTCAACTACTGTCGGAATCTCCCGGCGTAGTGGTAACGGACGATCCGGCGAAGGGATCGTACCCGCTCGCGGTTGACGTTGCGGGAAAAGATGAAGTGTATGTCGGACGCATTCGAGAGGATCGCTCGATCGAAAATGGACTCAATCTCTGGGTCGTCGCCGACAATCTCCGAAAGGGCGCCGCCCTCAATGCTATCCAGATTGCCGAAACGCTTGATCGCATAAGTGTGTAAGAAGGCTTCGACAATTTGATTCCTTGAAGTTGATGTCTCCCCGATTTCTCCACCGTTTACGCTTTAGAGGGCCCACACAATCCCTGTTAGCGGCGTAACAGAAGGAAACCGAATGCGGCGGAACATTGACTGAGTAGAGGGAATGTTGGCGATTTGGGCGTCACGCTCGTAGAGTAATTCATTGAGCGCAGTTGATGTGGTTCGTAATATTCGGAACGAGTTTGGTGAATATGCAAGGAAAGGTACATAATGGCACAACGGGACTACTATGAGGTGCTCGGCGTGAGTCGGGACGCATCTCCCGACGAAATAAAAAAAGCGTATCGCAAACTTGCCGTCAAATATCATCCTGACAAGAATCCGGGAAACGCCTCGGCGGAAGAAAAATTCAAAGAAGCCTCCAACGCTTACGAAGTGCTGTCTGATCCGAAGAAGCGCCAGATCTACAATCAGCGTGGACACGCGGGCGTTAACGATATGGGATTTCACGGATTTACGAACACAGAGGACATTTTCTCGAATTTTGGCGATATTTTCGGGCGCACGGTCTTCGGAAATTTTGGCGACGTCTTTGGGGATGTGTTCAACCGCCGAGGGCCCGGCACGCCTCAAGCACAAGCGGTGGATACGCGCACCAAATTGACGATTTCGTTCATGGAGTCCGTGTATGGAACCGAAAAACGGGTGAACGTCGAGGGCAGAGATATCACAATCAAAATACCGGCGGGCATAAAAGACGGGCAGACTCTCCGGCTCCAGGGGCAGGGCGGGCGAGCATTTAGCGGCCGACAAACGGGTTCACTGTTGGTCACAATCTCTGTTGAACCTCACCCGGATTTTCAACGCGAAGGGTTGGACCTCATCACGCAGGTTTCCATTCCTTTTACGCTCGCGGCGCTTGGCGGGAAGGTACCCGTACCGACCTTAACCGGAAAAATCAACTTAACAATACCCCAAGGAAGCCAACCGGGATCGCAATTGCGTCTGCGGGGCCAAGGCATAGTTGATTCCGCGGGGAGGAAGGGCGATTTGCGGGTATTGGTTCAGATAGAGATTCCGAAAGCGTTAACTCGGAAACAGAAAGAACTGCTCAACGAGTTCGACGAGACGCTGTAACCCAAGCATCATCGCCCTACCAACCAGGAGGAATACATCTGCATGCTTTCACTCTCGCAGCGGAGCGAGAACGTTGCTCCCTCGGAAACGTTAGCGATTACCGCGAAGATAAACTCAATGCAGGCACAAGGCATTGATGTCATCAAATTTGCCGCAGGCGAGCCTGATTTCGACACACCCGAATACATTAAAGATGCCGCAATCGAATCGTTGCGAAACGGTTTTACCAAATATACTCCGGTTCCCGGCATCGCGGCGTTGAGAGAAGCGATTGTCGAGAAATTCAAGAGAGACAACAATTTACACTATTCCCCGTCTCAGATTATTGTGTCGTGCGGCGCCAAGCACTCCATTTACAATATCTTACAGGCAATCTGTAATCCGGGAGACGAGGTTGTATTTGCCGCACCCTATTGGGTCAGCTACCCGGAGATAGTGAAGCTATCGGATGCCAAACCGATCGTCGTGGAGACAACCGCCGGCCAGAACTTTTGCATGAAGCCGGAACAGATCGAAAGCGTATTATCGGATAGAACAAAGGCGATTATCATCAGCAGCCCAAGCAATCCGACCGGAACCGTCTATGACGCCGCAACCCTCTCGCAAATCGGGGAACTTGCACTTGAGCGCCAATGCTACGTCATTTCCGATGAAATCTACGAATCGCTCCTCTATGACGATTTAAGGCATCAAAGTATTGCATCGCTCGATGAAGCCGTTCAGGGAATCACCTTCGTTGTCAACGGCGTGTCGAAAGCCTATTCCATGACCGGTTGGCGTATCGGATACACGGCAGGACCGGAAAAAGCGGTTCAAGCCATGTCGCGAATTCAATCGCACAGCACTTCCAACCCAACATCGATCGCGCAGATTGGCGCACTGACCGCGCTGACCGCCTCCCAGGAAGCGGTCGAGGAAATGCGAAGGGCGTTTGAGGAGCGGCGAAATGTAATATGCCAGCGATTTGACGAAATTGATGGCATTACATACGCCAAACCCCAAGGCGCGTTTTACATTTTTCCGGATGTTTCCTCGCACTATGGACGCAACATCAACGGGAAAACCGTGAACGGGTCTGTGGAGATGACGGCTTTCTTGCTAGACAGCGCAAGGGTCGGCGTGATTCCGGGAAATGCGTCGGGCGCCGACAACCATCTGCGGCTGTCTTTTGCGACTTCGCTGGCAGAGATAAACAGCGGTATGGATAGGATTAAGGAAGCGCTTGCCTAATGGCGCATGCAGTGACCGAGAACACCGCGCCTTCGTCCTGTGCAACAACCAAGGAATCGCACATATGACAGATTTTCTAAGTTATATTCGAGATGTGCCTGATTTTCCCAAACCGGGAATCGCATTTAAGGATATTACGCCGCTTCTTCAAAGTAAATCGGCATTTCGCGACGCCATTGAGGTTTTGAGAGCGAACTATCAACCCAAGGAGGTTGATGTCGTTGTGGGGATTGACGCGAGAGGGTTCATACTTGGCGGCGCTCTGGCGCATCAGTTGGGGGTTGGTTTTGTTCCCGTCCGCAAGAGTGGAAAATTGCCGTACCACACCTACGAAGCCGAATACGACCTTGAATACGGCACCGATACGCTTGCCATTCATCAAGACGCATTTGTTCCGGGGAGTCGTGTGTTGATCTGCGACGACGTGATTGCGACCGGCGGCACCATCGCCGCCACTATCGAACTCGTCGAAAAACTCCAAGCGGAAGTCATCGGGATAGGGGTGCTTATAGAGTTGACCTTTCTCAACGGGCGTGAAAAATTCGAGGGACACGACATCTTTTCTCTGATTGAATTTTAGCGGTCGGTGTGCTATACTAATCTAGATTGCGTCTCGGCTCGGAGAATAAAAGCAGTATATTTTTTGAAGTGGGAATTGCCGGGTTATGAACATAGCTTTTCAATGAAGATTCAGAAGGCTCGGTCATACGAAGGTAGAATCATCCAAACCCCTCATCCGATGTTTTAGATGAGGGATTTTCACGTTCAGAATCGGTTTGGCGCTACTCGGCGCTAACGTTGACAAGACACGATGCGCCTGTAGCTCAGGGGATAGAGCAGGGGCTTCCTAAGCCTCGTGCCGGGGGTTCGAATCCTCCCAGGCGCATCATCCATTTTCTAGGAGAAATTGATGTACCAATTCAGTGCATGGAAACTTACATTAATCATTGTCGTACTCGTTTTTGCGGCGCTGTACCTGATTCCCACCCCCGATTACTTTTTCAATCCGCTCTATGGGAATCTCCCGCCCTGGATGCAGGAAAGATTGTCCAAGTTTGAAGCGACTGAAGATAACAGCTTGAAGGTCAGCTTGAATGACGTGCAATTTCCGGAAGGGATCAACTTACATGATGCCAAGACGGATTTGAAAGACATTTTCCGTGTACATCTGGGTAAACTTGGGTTTGTAGAGGAAACGAATTACGAGTTCGCCGGACCGGAGTCCTCCGATTTTATCGTTAAGTTCCTTCAAGAGAAAAGCACCGCCGATCTCCAATCGGTTCTCGAAGATTTGCATCTTTACGGTAGCCTGCCGACGTTTGTGCGCAGGTTGGTTCCTAGCAACCGACTAAAGCTGGGACTAGATCTCAAAGGGGGAGTTCGCCTTGTGCTCGAGGTTGATCCGGAGCAATCCACGGCGGAGTTGCTAAAAGAACGCGCATCATCCATCCCGGAACGGCTAAGGGCTGATGACATTCTGTGTAAGAAAGTGGACGTTGTGGCCGACCAGGAATCGCTAAATGTATTCATTGTTGTTAAGAAGAAACACCGGGCCGATGTGGAACAGAAAGCCGAATACTTGAATAAAGCTCGAAAACTGCTCGATGAAATGGAATATTTTGACGACGCGACGGAGCTTTCTGCAACCGATACCCAGATCGTGTACGAAATGCGACTCAGCAAGGATGGAATTGAGAAATACAGCGAGGGTGCAATCGAGCAAGTCTTGGTCGTCCTAAGGAACCGTGTCGACGCATTCGGTGTCGCTGAACCTTCTATCAGGCGGGAAGCCAACAGACCGCGAATTATTGTTGAACTACCCGGTGCAAAGGACTCGTCCAAACCTCTTCAGATTGTCAAGACGATGGGTAGACTGGAGTTCAAACTTGTGGAGAAGAACCCGAATGGCGGCATCTACTGGTCGGGTTCCGCGGATACCCAACCCCCCGAAGATATCCCTGAGGGAACAGAGATAAGTCTTCATCACGATGATGGAACTTCCCAAGCGAATAGTTGGTACGTGTTGAAGAGCCCTGTTCTACTCACAGGTGATCGGATAACTGGGGCGGGGCCAACTCAAGGGGCGACGGGTTTCGAAATTGCGGTGTCCATGAGCTTCGATTCGGCGGGACGACGTAAATTTGCCGAAGTCACGAGCAACCATGTCAATGAAGCCTTGGCGATTCTGCTAGACGGGAGAGTGCAATCGGCGCCAAGGATCGAGGAACCAATCGTCGGCGGACAGGCGCGCATCACGGGGGACTTCACATTTGAGGAGGCAAACTATTTGTCGAATATTCTTAAATCCGGTGCTTTTCCGGTTGGCGTGAGGATTGCCGAGGAACGCACGGTAGGTCCGACGCTTGGACAGGAATCAATCGACAACGGCATCAAGGCGGCACTCATCGGCATGGGATGTGTCATCATATTCATGCTAGTTTACTACAAGCTTTCAGGGATAGTCGCCATCATTGCCTTGGTATTCAACATGTCGATCCTTCTCGGGGCGCTAGCGGGTTTTGGCGCGGCGTTGACTTTGCCGGGTATCGCAGGGCTCGTTTTGACTATCGGAATGTCTGTTGATGCCAATGTTCTTATCTTTGAACGCATCCGTGAAGAGTTGCGTACGGGCAAGAATGTATGGTCGTCAATTGTAAGCGGTTACCAGAGGGCATTCTTGACAATCGTTGACGCGAATCTTACGACATTTTTCACGGCGCTGGTACTGTACCAGTTTGGGACGGGGCCTATAAAGGGATTCGCGATTACGCTCGGAATTGGCATATTGGCAAGTATGTTCACGTCGATTGTTGTTACTCGCGAAATCTACGGATGGGTCATCGGCAAACGCAGCATAGAGAAACTCAGCATTTAGAAAAGGAGACGTTGAGTTGGAATTACTTAGAAACGCAAATTTCGATTTTATCAGCAAATACCGAAAAGGATTCATGCTATCGAGTATCTTGATTGTCATAGGTCTGATTTTCCTTGGCATGAACGCAGGTCCGAATTTTGGTATCGATTTTCGCGGCGGGGTCAAAATTCAAGCGAAATTCAACCGAGCGGTAACAGAAAACGAGCTTAAAGAAAAGCTGGAATCGCTCGGGTTCGGGCGAGCCACAATTCAGGTCAATGCGATACAGCGGGAAGCCTCCATCTCACTTGGATACAGCGCCGATTTTGAGGCGCAAGCCGGCAGAGACATCTCCGAGGGGCTGATTGAAGGGAGTGCCGATTGGAACGCACTGCCTCAAGGGGTGAGCGTTTCAGCAGTTGGACCAAGCGTTGGGAAAGATCTTAAGTGGGCGGCTTTGTGGTCCGTGCTTTCGTCTATCGTGATCCTACTTGCCTACATTTCGTGGCGCTTCGAATTTCGCTTCGCAATCGGCGCTATCGCCGCGCTGATTCATGATGTTCTAATTACGTTAGGTGTATTTTCGGTTCTATCCAAAGAGATTAATCTGCCGACAATTGCCGCATTCCTTACGATAATCGGATACTCCCTCAACGACACGATTGTCGTGTTCGACCGCATCCGCGAAAACACATTGACGCTAAAGGGCATTGAATACAGCGAGACACTTAACCGAAGCATAAATCAATCCCTTAGCCGCACGGTGATTACTTCTCTGACAACTTTCTTTGTGGTGCTTGTGATTTTTTTCCTTTCAAGTTCGGGCGAGGAGATTAACACCTTTGCGTTGGCGCTCATTGTCGGCGTCATTATCGGCACCTATTCCTCGATTTTCGTGGCAAGCCCAATTTTGCATTTGTGGAATCTCAAAACCAGACAGAGCGCAGCATAGACATCATCGGTCCTGTGTAGTTCCGGCAACGGCGATCACAATAATACGTCCAAGTGGTTTTCCCAATTTCGGGGCGTGATGGATTGTACTTGACGGAGAAGGAATCTTAATATCAGAATGTGTTCACAAGTCTGTTTATAATTACAACCTGTCTCCGATGTCTGAGATTTTTTGCTGCATTTATCAAATCTTCAAATGTGATATGTTGGCACAAATTGAACGCCACCTCCAGCCCCTCGTAGATACAAAACACTGACCGCATCAACACCAACGTTTGACAACCCATCCAACACTCTGATTGAATTATCATGGACATCGCTTGGTGGCAATTTCCCTTGGCGGGTAGTCTAATCATCCTTGTTGTCCTTGCAATAACGTTTGGAGTGATTAGGGCACGGCAGTGCAGCCGACCAACGGCAACCGGCAATGATGCTTCCGAGCAGTCTAATGCGCTCGCCAGAGAATTGGTACATGAAATCCGGAATCCTCTCAATAGCGTCGGCTTAAATCTTCAACTCATAGAGGAGGATTTGGCGACTGTCGAATCCCGGAAAGCCAGCGAAGTGTTGAAGCGAACGCGCCGTATTCGCATTGAAATAGAGCGCTTGAATCAGATTCTGACCGACTTTCGCCGTTTCACCGGTTTGCCGCCCCTCTCTCTTCAGAAGTGCAACCTTGGCGCGTTAATTGTCGAAGTTCTCGAATTCACCGAACCTGAAGCGCAAAGCCGCAATATCACGGTCGTCCGCGAGCTTCAAGATCTTCCTTCAATCGAACTCGATCCGGATCAGTTTAAGCAGGCGCTATGGAACCTAATCATCAACGCAACTCAAGCGATGGAAACTGGCGGCACATTGACTATACACGCGTCTGCATTGAACGGCAATATCAAACTTGACGTACGAGACACGGGAGTGGGCATCTCTCCGGACATTGCCGATAGAATGTTCGATCTCTTTTTCCACACGAAGGAAAATGGCACCGGTGTCGGTCTAGCGATTGTAAAAAGAGTCATAGAAGGGCACGGTGGAAGCGTTAGTGTCGATAGTCTGCCAAATCAAGGTGCCACGGTGTCGATCGTGATTCCCATTAATAGATAATCAATTATATTCAGCACCGGTGGGAAAATCAGTATCCAATTGGAGGAAGTTCCCATTCTACACTCATTGCATGAGTGATTTCCCAACGACTTTTTACGACCCATCGCCCCACTCTACGATACCTTATCGTTGTGGGACGCTAGTTATTCGGGCGATGAACATTATGAACTCGAGCTGCTTGGGTTTGAATCAAAACATGGAGTGAGGACCAAATTGAATCCCCGAATTCTCATAGTGGACGACGATTCATCCGGTCTTGAAGCCACGGCTGAAGTGTTGAAGCGTGAAGGGTACGACCTCTTCACCGCGACCGGCGCGCGCGCCGCGATTCAGATTCTGGACGCGGAAAACGTCGATGTTGTGATTACCGACGAAAAGATGCCAGACATGAGTGGTATCGAGTTGTTGAAGTATATTCTCGCCAATCATCCTTATACACAGGTTATTCTCCTTACCGCTTATGGCAGCATAGATAGCGCTGTCGAAGCCATCCAGACCGGCGCGGTCTCATACCGAGAGAAGCCAATCAGAATCGAATTACTTCGCCAAACGGTTAAGAGCGCACTGGAGAGGCGTACGCTTCATCTCCAAAACGTAAATCTACGCCAGCAACTTGATGGGAAGTTCGGTTTCGCGAACATTACCGGTACATCGAAGCCGATGCAGGATCTTTTTGGGATGGTTCGGCGCATTGCCCCGACAAATGTAACCGTCTTGATCACGGGAGAAAACGGTGTTGGAAAGGAACTCATTGCCAAAGCCGTTCACAATCATAGTCGGCGCAAAGACAGATTGTTCAGAGACCTTAACTGCGGGGCGATTCCTCGGGAATTGGTGGAAGGCGAACTCTTTGGTCATGAAAAGGGAGCCTTTACAAGTGCGACCGCCCGCAGATTTGGCGTATTTGAACAAGCGGATGGTGGAACTCTGTTCCTTGACGAGATTGGGGAAATGACGCCCGAAACGCAGGTGAGGTTTCTCCGCGTGTTAGAGACCCAGGAATTTAGGCGGCTGGGCGGCGACAAGAACATCCGAGTTGATGTCCGCGTTATCGCTGCGTCGAATATGGATTTAAATGCCGCAGTCAGAAACGGTTCGTTTCGGGAAGATCTTTACCATCGAATTAACCGGTTCGCGCTGCACGTGCCCCCTCTCCGAGAGCGGCGAGAGGATATCCCGCTGCTTGCCAGTCAATTCCTACGAGAATTTAGCAAGGAACACGATCTGCCGGTGACGGACATCTCCCCCGATGCTATGAATCGTCTCAAATATGCGGATTGGCCCGGCAATGTACGTCAACTGCGGAATGCCATTGAAACCGGAGTGATCCTGTCGACAACCGGGGCAGTTCAGCTCTGGGACCTTCCGCCGGAAATCCAGGCGGGACCTCCCGCTCTTCCTCCGGCGTCCAACGATTCTGAGGAAATTGTTGGGAGAGTGGGAATGACGATGGACGAGATTGAAAAGGAAGCCATTCGCAAAACCCTAGCGGACACGGGAGGGAATAAGACCCAAGCTGCAAAGATTCTCAAGATGGGGTTACGCACACTTCATCGTAAAGTGCAATCTTACGGTCTGGAAAATGAGGAGACTTGGTGAGAGTTGGAAAGACTTTGGCGGTGAATTCGCAGAGAAGCCATTAACTCGTTGAGCTAATCGGGCAAATTGTAATAACCATGCGATGCGAAAAGAATAACGTACAGGGAATGTACTATCATGACCAACAGGATTCCGATAACAGACGCAACGGTGCGGAAGTACCACGACGAAGGGTATTTCACGGTTGAAGGTTTATTCTCGAGTCACGAAGTGGAGGGAGTGAGACGAGAGATTACCAAGATTGTTGAAGATCACCCGCCCGTGGAGAGGGGGCTCGTGCAACTTGAACCCACCGTCACAGAGGGACAGGACGCGCCCGATTCCACGGAACTCGGCGTCCGCAAACTTGCAAAGATTGCCGTGCGCAATGACTACTTTCGCGATCTAGCTTTCCATCAGGGAATGGTGACAATTGCGACTACACTATTGGGCACGGATGTATACCTATTTCAAAGCATGTCGTTACTGAAACCGCCTCGAATCGGCGGTGCGAAGATGTGGCATCAGGACAACGCTTACTTTCGGCAAACCCCGTGCGATGTGTTTGGGTTCTGGGTCGCATGTGACGATACGACGGTCGAGAATGGTTGTATGCACGTCATACCCGGATCGCACAGGGGCGGAACCAAGGAACACGACATGATAAACAACGATTATATTCTAGTGAACCCGCCTTCGGCCGAGCACGCGGTGCCGATACCTCTGCGCGCGGGAGACGGGCTTGTTTTTCATGGCCAGATATACCATCACACTCCTCCGAACAGAACCGACAAACGCCGGCGCGCAATTCAATACCACTATTCCTCTGCCAAATGTCGAAGAACCAACGATAAAACCCCGTATTACATTGAACCTGAAATCTTGGTTTCCGGGAATCCTTAACGTAATTCTATTAGCCAGTACCGGAGAATCCTTGCGATTTATGTCCGAGGGATTGAGAGCGGCGGGCGATTCAGCAAATTCGTCGGCATCTTACGAACGATCGATTACACTGTAGTATATTGCATTAAATAGGAGTTTGAACGTCCCGTGAGATTGCGCTCGATGCTGCGGTTTGAAACCAAAGAGTATCACGTTCCCTTTCCCGATTATGACATCCAATGCCGCTGCCTTTTGGCGGATGCGTTTTTCTCCCTCAATCCAACCGCTCATTAGCGGGTTAAAATTGGGATAAGACGCAATTACCCTCCCACCTCTTGCTTCAAAGGCAGGGCCTGACTTAAAGAACACTGCCGTTTCGCGATTTGACCCGTATCCGATTGGGTGTGTTGTCTCGACGAACACCCGCAACAGGGATCCCGGACAGAAAAACCCGCCTTTTGGAGATTCATGCGTGTTTGCTTGGTTTGATTGCTCCAGGACATTTTGCACTTCCAATCCAAAGTATTCTATTGCTAGTTCGCACGCATCGTTCAGGCAAATGAGTGTTCCTCCGTTCTCGGCAAATGATCGTAGGTTGGCGGCACCCGAGTTTCCAATTCCCCCGGCATACTCCGGGGGGACAGATCCCGGGGAGTGTCCATGGATAATCTCAGCCACGGACATATCGGGCAGAATGATTACATCATATCGTTCCGCCAGTCCGCCGGCTCGTATCTCGGAATCCCTCAACGTGTTGTAAGGGAACTCGTGCTGTTCCAATACCCATCGCGTCCATCCTTCATCAATGCTTGCCACCCATGGTTTGTACAACCCAATACGGGGAACCCTTAATGGAATCAAATCATCCTCGGCAGGAATCTCGTCAAGCGCATGAATTTCCATTCCAAGCGATTCGGCAAACTCTTTTAGCTCTGACGACAAGTGGACAGGATTTCTCTTGGTTCTAATCAAGATTGAACCTCTCGGAAACACCTTGTCGCGATGGGTAAATTCTCGCGTGCACCAAAAGAGTGTTTCGGTCCCCGCGTGCTCGCCACTGCGATTTGACCGGTTCATCAGTCGGTTCACCGCAACCGCTTCCCGGTTTGTCTGATTCTTTAAAAGAAAAGCTACCGGTTCCGGGATGCTATGCAAAATTCCCCGTTGCTTTGGAATTTCATCGAGTAGCATGGTGTGCACTTCAAATTGACTGACGACTTCAATGGCATTGACTCCCATCTGCAGAGGCAATGTCCATCCCGCTATGTCATAGGGGCGTTCAGGAGGTGCGTGGGCACTCGGTCGGCGTCGGGGATACCGTTGGATCTCAAGAAGATCCTTGGCGTGGGAGCGAAAGGGTTGCGCCATAGGGACAACAAACGTACCCGATGGATATTCGACGCCGTCAGCCGTAAATCGAGCGGTCGCGTGGTGTACCCGCACCCCGCCGTCGTGCAGGATTTCGAGCATTCTTCGCGCGGCGTAAGGATCTCGCTGTTTCTGAGGCACAAGGAAGGCGCGAGGAGGTTCACTATTGCCCATTTCCACGGCTTCTAGTCCCATTTTATAAAAGTTTGAGAGCAACAGGTCTCTATTTGTCGAGGCAAACTCAAGAATTGAGTAGACCGATGCCTTTTCATATTCTACGATATCGCGTAGGCGCCACCAACCTCCGGGCCACGGTTCGGGGAAGTTCGTCTGTTGCGCGTAATTGTCCAGACCTCGCCGATGGCCCTTCAGCCTTAGCCGTGGTTGAAATACCGGCGATGCGATGTTTGCGCTTGCGGCTTCCGTCAGTATGCCCACCATATTGTGGCGATACGGAACGGTTCGGAATCCGCCGTGCCACCACATATCGTAGACAGCGTTGGACAGTACTCCGGTGAATCCTTCGGAAGTGAGGTCAAAGGCGAGCTGTGCACCGATTAGGGAGAGTGTCCGTTGTAGAATCGCGGGTATGTTTGGATTGACGGGATCGAAATATGGCGGTATTACGAATCGTGCGCCCTTATTTTTCATCTGGTGAAGATCGAGGACCACCTGCGGGTACCAATCTTTGTAAAGAAGCTCAGTGACAATCCGCGTTTCCACTTGTGTCAGCATAAACCAGTCGCGATTATTATCGTGCCCGGTGTATTTGTGGTATAGCCAAGGCATTGGTGAACTTTCGTAGGGTGTGCCGACCCATTCGTTGTACCAATCGATCACTTTATTCAGTCCATCGGGGTTCGTGGAAGGAATTAGCAGTATAATGACATTCTCCAGGATTTCTTTAATTCGTGAAGAGTTTTCGGACGCAAGTTCGTAAGCCAACTCAAGCGACATTTGTGAGGACGCAACCTCTGTCGAGTGCAGGTTGCAGTTGATCAACACGACGGTTTTACCGTGTCTAGCTAATGATTCTAATTCGGACCGGTCCAACCAATCCGGATTGGCGAGCTTGTATTGATAGTCTTTATGTTTTGCGAGCTGAGTCAAATTGTCCCGTGAGGATATAACGACCAACGCAAAATCGAGCCCTTCCGTGGTGTGCCCGCGTATTTCCAAGTTTACCCGGTCGGAGTTTTCCGACAAGTGATGAAAATAATCCAATATCGTCTCCCATCTTGCGAGTTTGTAATCCGCACCAATGGGAAACCCGATTGAATCTTCGGGAGGGACAATCTGAGCGCGTACGATGACTGATGACAGCAAATAACCAAATATAAATATAAACAGGTGAAAGTGTCGGGGTGTCAACTCTATCTCCCTCAATGCTGAGGTATACGGGCGGTGCACTGGAAAATCAATTGAAATTAATGGACAATCTTCTCAGACTGGGACGACTTGATTCCTGAGAGAATTGAGATGTGCGACATGAGGATCAGGTCATTGAATTGCAGGTTTAATCCTTCCTGGAACAAAACCAGCGACACAACGTGGATGTTGAGTATAGCGCATGTGTTTCCCTCTGTCAATGTTTCCGACCAATGTTCCTTGACAGGCATTTTTACCTCTGTTATGATGATTTTCGAAGAGTAGCGGGATTGTTGATTTGAATCGTTGAAGGAATGCCGCGATAGGTTAATGTAGAGAAGGGATCGGACAACCGGGCGCACAAACCGCGTGGACTATCGCCCTATTAGGTCTACCGGGTTTCGCCTTGTGACAGAGATATGATGCGGTGGGACTTGGTTGTGGGGATGCTCGGACTGATTGCCGTTCCGTTACAAGTATATGCGCAGTCCGCGCTAAGCCACACATCGGGAAATGTGGCGGTTGCGGTCACGGATTTCGGATCGCTGGCAGCCGTTAGAGAAAGCACCATCGCGCCCAACTTCAGATTCCCCAAATCTAAGGGCAGGTATTACTTGTACGAACGATCAGAGATTTGGGTTGGCGATCAAAAAGGAAATGTTGCAAACACATGGACATGGGACTCTGTGGAGGAACAATGGTTATTGGACGAGTGGAGACCTACTACCGAAGGAAGGGTTGACGGACGGACAGACCGCGGCGGACGCCAGACTATCACCGCACAATATGCTCCTTCAGGAGTTGCGGATTTTCCATTGAATCTCTCGATCAATCAAACCAGTTTCTCGTGGCGAGGAAGCGATGCGCCGGGAACGGAAGAGTTCGTCATCATTAAGCTTACAGTAGTGAACGGGGGAAACACCAGTCACAACGGAATCTATATCGCCCTCATGGCAGATTGGGATGTCGATTCGCCAGCGGTTGAACAAGACGAACCAAGTCTTGATCGTGTCGAATGGGACGAAGAGCACAGAACGCTATTCGCTTACGATGCTGATGCGTCGGATAGCATAAATCCGGTGCATGTTGGACTCGCGTTGCTTGACGGACAATTGAGCGCCCATCGAATAGTGCCATTCGATGTCGGCAATTTTACCGATTCCTTAAGATCCCGGTATATGAGCGACAAGTCTTTCCGCCAAGAAACCGGTGAAGCAATGCAGCCTCAAGACTATGTGTCTATTCTCGCCGCAGGTCCCTACAATCTGGAAGCCCAAGGTTCGTTTTCCGTGACTTTCGCGCTACTTGTTGGAGAGGAATTATCCGTTCTCCGGGAGAATATCGGGGTGGCGAAAAGAATGAGCTTTGCTCCCCGAAGGCTTGATGCAGATTCACAGGGCGCGTCGATTGAATTGATGTGGGAGCGTTCGATAAACTCAAGTGTTGCGGGCTACGTCGTGTTCAGGAGTCGTACGAATACAAACCAATTCGATCGCTTAAACGAGGCCCCTTTGAATGTTCCCAATTTTACCGACTCGCAAGTTGCGTTCGGATCGGAGTATACTTACTTTGTCCGGCCGGTTGACGCAGAAGGACAGCCACTTCCGTTTGATTCAAGAGAGGTGACAATTACTCCGAGTCTGGCTCCGGCTCCTCCAGACGAAGTAACGGCGGTATTTGCGGAGAATAATGTGGTAGTCAGTTGGAAGAAATCCGCGGAACCAGGCGTTAGATACGCCATTCATCGTAACCATACGGGGCGGGAGCCGTGGACACGAATAAAGATTTTGCCTGCAGACAGCACCAGCTATGTCGACGCAGACGTGTATTCGGGGCTTCCCTATTTCTATTCTGTCACGGCGATAAATTCGTCCGGAATACAAAGCAAGTTTTCGATGTCGGCAGGGGTAGAGGTGCCGGGTGACGAGTCTCAACAGTCTAATTCCGACCTTGCGAACGTCATAGTTGTTCCCAATCCGTACCGAATGGAGGCAAACGGCGGTCCGATCGAATTTCGAAACTTAACACGATACGCTACAATCCGCATTTTCAGTAGCGCCGGAGACCTGATCAAGAAAATTGAACATCATGATAAAGCGTCGACCCAAAAATGGGATGGACGCACGATGGACGGCGAATTGCTCGCAGGGGGTGTATATATCTATCACGTTGAATCACCAAGAGAATCTGGTCGGGGAAGCACAACAGTCACCGGCACGTTCGCAGTCATTCGGTAAGCCATAAAACACCCCAGAACTGGCAGGTCGCCTATGAATCTCGACCAATGCGGCAACCGGTGAGTTGCACGTAGCCAAGAATTGAACGCACGTCGGAGATTTTTCGTTATTATTTTCTTGACAGAGGTCCGATAATTTTGTAAACTGTTATTCCGGTCAAAAAACATCGTCCTACCCTGCTTACGAATGTCGGGAATTATATTTATGAAAGTCCCGCTGTAATCAAATCTATAGGTGGCCCAGGACCGGAAAAAATCACAGATCTTTACCAAGTCTTCGAAGAGGAGAACAGAAAGAGCATGAAGAAGTTGTTGATGATACCGCTGCTTTTGATAATCACTGCAGGTTCCGGATGCGAACAGAAGCAGATAATCACCCAATTGGAGGTCGGCGAAAAGAAGCTCTTGGGTGCGGGTTTGGTCATAGAAGCCGTCGAAAACCTAAAACGAGCCGAGATTGAAGAGGGAAATAAGACTAAACCACGTGCTTTGTTGGCGATTGCTTACGCGCATGGGATTTCAACCGGGATGGCGCGGGTCCAGTCACCGAAATTGGAGGAGGAGTATAAGAGGGAAAGAGATCGTAGGGTCCCGGCATTGAATGTAGCGGAAATGAAGGTCATCTTTCAAGTTTTGGATGAGCGACATCGAGTCCAGATGGATGCGCGGCAGATATTGATTGACAGAGGAGTTGACGTTGTCCCGCTTATTCTGGATAGTCTGAAAAAGGGGCGCTATTCAAATCTTCAGGCTGATTTCGCCGAGATGTTAAAGGAGATTGGCGTACAAGCGATGCCCCAAATCCTTTTAGCGATTGGAGACGCTGGTACACCGATAGATGTGAAAACCAAGCTTGTCAGGCTTGTCGGGGATATCGGTGACCCGAGTGCGAGCGGCGAGTTAGAAGCCATCGGGAACAGTAGTTCAAGTTCGGGGCTTAAAATGGAGATTGTCACTACTCTCTATAGACTTGGTAAGAAGGAGTACAGAGAAAAGATTATCGCAGGATTGCGCGCAAGCGATGTTCGGGAGTGCCGTGCCGCAGCATGGGCTATGAGGCATCTCAACGACTCGCCATCTGCCGAAATTGTGGACGCGCTCAAGGATGCTGACAATAGGGTGTGCCAACATCTTGTCAAGGCACTTGAAATACATCCTTCAGAGGTTGCGGTTCGCTCCCTAGTCAATTTATTAAAGAGCGATTCCGATAATAAAGTCAAAAACGCTGCCGTCGTTGCTCTTACGGTTCATGCCGAAAACGATTTGGGTAGGGGCTTGGCGGTGTTACTGATCGACGCACTGACATCGGAAGAGGTTTCGGATCCGGAGGATCGCCTGCGGCTTGTACAGTTGCTTAAGAAGAAGGCCGTGCAGAAGCAAATCAAGATGTCCCCGGAGGATATGAATCTCGAATGGAAGATTTGGGAGTATCGTAGATCGGTTGAACAGAGCGATATGGTGAAGGATGAGCTTGATTACCTGCTGCAAGAGCTAGAATCCGACTAGAATGGAAGGGGAGCAAACTCTGCTTGTAGCTTGTTGAAGAGAGCCCACCGAGTTTAGTTGTATCGAAGCAAACTCCTTTAGAAATCACCGACGCTCATCTTTTCCTGCCTTGTAGCTTACGTAACATACCAGTTGTGAATCACATACATCGGGTCGGAGTCCGGTGCCAAACGGACCGCAGCGGAATCTGCGTTTGGCAGAAATTCGTTCCGCAACGCATTCCCTAATTCAGGATCAACACGTAACCCCGCCAAACTCCAGCGTAAGTTGTCGCTGTCTTTCACACGGACGTTGGCTTGCTCCGCATGAAGCGACACCCGCTGCAAGCCGTCGTTTCTTCTTGTCAGATTCAATTCAGACACAACAAAATGAATTGTTTGGAACACATCTCGCATTTCGGCTCTCCATGCGTGTGCTTTTTTCTTGCTGTTTTCGCTGTCGCTCTGTTGCCGGATGCGCCTTCCGAAGCACATCAGCTTTAGATTTCCAAGAAAATGGTCCGTCTCGTACTCGCCGGGGCGAGGAAGCCCACCGTAGATGATAATGCCGGTGGCACCGCATTCGTTAATCGCATGAGTGACCGCTAACTGGCCATCCGTATAATCCTTGTCTGTCTTGCCCACCCACTCGCCCACGACTTGCATGGTCGATGCAGATAATCTGTCTGCAAGACTCCCGCAGGAATCAAGGTCGCCAATCAGCAAGTTGGGTGAGTACCGATCGCCGAGAGATTGATTCAGTTCGTGGAATAATCTAATCCCACCATCCGCACAAATCAAGGGATAGTCATGATCCAACCCCCATTCGATTTCCGTTTTGTAGAATTCCGGTTGACGGAGGTCGTAATAACCGTTGAGAAAAATTAGGGCTAACTTCATGGGAGCTGCGCAGCAAACCGAACCGCACCTCAAAGCGTTAATTTCGATACATCGTCTGTTGGGAAAACCACGTTATAGGACCTAATCTGCTTTGACGGAAGATATGACAACTTGACACGTTTCAAATTGTCCAATCCTGAATCGTCCATTGCGTTTATGATTGGAAAAATCGCCTTTCTTCGACAGAATTCTCTGAACAGGAATTGCGCAATTCCTTTCAGGCGCGGGTCTGTTATTTCGAAAACAATACAATACACCTCGTGATTGAGAGAATAACCGAAGCTGTATGCCCTCAGTTCCCCTTTTGTTCGAACGACAATACCCTCCAGACCGAGTTCCGCGGCATTCAGAAGCCCGGCACGGTGGGCATGCTCGGAGTCTTCCAACATGCCTAGATAGAGAGGATCGGACGAAGTCTTCCGCCGCTCCCGACGCCACAGGTTGAATAGCTCCATGCAATCAGAATAGTCTTCGGGTTGGTACGGTGCGAGAGTCATTTCCGATTGATTCCGCATGAAAGTGTTATAGGCTCCTCGCTTGCTTTTATAACGAGTGCCACTTAGTTGAATCAGAGAATCAGTTGAATAGAGGTATTCAGTCTCCTTTCCGAAAACTTGAAATCCCAAGTCTTGGAAAAAAGCTACCGATGTTTCCGGAATGTTCTCGATGCGGGCGATTGGCTTTGCTCGATTGGTCTCCAGCATAAACAGATACGATTTGCGGATTGCCTCCCTGCTCGGGCTCCTACCTAACGGCATGATTGGCATGAAATAATCGCCATTCTGACAGGCAAAAACGCACAATTGGTCGTCGATAATAGTCCAGTAGAATTGAAACAACTCTCGCCAAACATAGATTGGAGCAAAAGCATAGGTCGAAAGTTTCCAAAATGACTTTCGTGCGTATCGATCAAAAAGTTTTTTATCGCGTAGTGTGAGTGGTTCCAGCATTCTTTGCCAGTTCGGGAAGTAATCAGATCTTGCCCTATTGCCTTCTCTGTTCCAAAGCCCGGCCGAGTTTCCGAAGAACTGCCACGATTGTAACGGTTTCTTGAAAGGGCCCAACCAGCGCCCAGTTGTCAGCAAGTATGTTTGTGGTCAGTTCCGTCTCAATATAGGCGCGGAGGTAATCGACATATTGTTGAAAGGACTGTGTTTCAAATTCGGCCTCTGCGAAGGGACAGATTGTATCCACACCCAAGACAATTTCTGTTCCGTCCTCATTGTACATCAGCGCAAACGGATAAATTCGGCAATCCAATGGTCGCTTCATATAGATTCGGCACTCGCTTGATTTTGGCTCAAAAAAGGGGCAGATGTAGATGTCCTCGTACGGTTGTAGTATTGCCCGCGCGCTGCGCCCGTCTGCAGTTGTTTGAAACAGACTTCCGTCCGCTTGATTGTCCATCGCACGTTGAACCTCCGAATCGGTGAAGATTGGTGCCAGGAAACTCTCGCGAGTAGGAAAACGACAGCAAACATCGCAAGAGAGACAGGTTGTGCTCGGTACAATTTGTTGGAGTTCCAATGATTTATGCATCGTCTGTTACGGGGTAGAAAAATCCCTTTCTATCCACTCCTCCGGATCGACGGCGATGCCGTTCACGACCATTCCCCAATGCAGGTGCGAGCCCGTGACTTGACCGGTTGCCCCCATCCATCCTAACAGTTGCCCCTTCTCGACCTGTTCTTCCGCAGCCACGTGAATCTTGCTGAGATGGTTGTAACTTGACGACACTCCTTGACCGTGATTGATCACCACTGATTTGCCGTAGAGGTGCAGCCTAGCGGCAAGAGCGACGATTCCACTATTGCTCGCATATATTGGCGTACCCACCGTGTTGGCAATGTCTATTCCAAGATGATGACGGCGAACGCCGGTATTGTATTTGCGATATTTTCCGAAACTTGATGTGAGCCGCCCATGGGCGGGCTGGATAAATTTTCCGTTCCACAGTTGGGATTCGAACTTGGTTGATTGTGTGTAAGCCTTGCCGCGTTTGAGATTATCCGCCCGGCTCTTCGCTGTATTCATCATGGTCCTTCGTTTCGCCGGAGAGAGGGCGACGTAACCGCCGCGCTGAAACTTAGTACGCTTGACTTCAAGCTGAAAAACTTCCTCCGCAGTATTGCCTACAAGGTCGACAACCCTCAGGGCGAGGGGATAGGTTTTCGGCGGGTGGCTCACGCTTATACCGATTAAGCCGCGGTAATATGTATTTGAAGGAACTGGATAGCAGGCAAAATCCCAACCAAAGAGTTTGCCTTCCACTTGCGCTGCGGGTTCATCTATCAGGATGAAAAGCGGTAGCGTCTTCCCTTGTCCGACGGACAGGGACTCAGGTGGAACATAAATCTGCGGTGACGTGTTGTCAATTAGAAATTCAAACCGTTGTTGGGCGATATTTCTGAAGATAGATTTGTCTACCGCGTCTATTGAAATGACATGGCAGCCATCGGGCAGTGAAGTTGTGTCGAACAACCACGATACGTGTCCCGCTTCGATTTCGTTTTGCGCAAGCGGTTGAGGAACATCATCAAGCGTAAGGCGGAGCGAAGCCAAACCCGATTCCGAATCCGTTATGAATATATTCAGAGTAACATGCCCGCGGTAGGTTTTTCCCTTTTCAATCCCTTCTAATTCGAGAATTGGTGGTGTGAGGTCAATCCTTAAGGAAACGGCGTGCAATCCCAATGCGACGATTACCATTAATATGGGCACTATGTACCAACGCCGTTTTCCGGTGATTGGCTGCAACATCGTCATAAGCCTATTTTCTTGCTGTCTTGATGGTAATTCGCCTTAAATTATACCAGATGCCTGCACCCATTGTCAGGGTACGATCTTTATTTGCTGGATCTCAGAGTGTTCAACCCCACCTAATCTGCATTCCAGTTCCGATTGCACTTGCCTCCATGAAAAATCGATTGCAGCTATAGGACTATTCGAGAATGTTGGTTGCTTTGTGCGCAGCGATGCGTAAGACTTGATAGCATTGTTGGCGATTCGCATCGCGGAACAGTCATGAATTCTGCTTGACAGGGACACGACTGCGGATATAATTTCGGCTATGGAAATCATGCAGTGCGATGCATGTCTGTGAGGGGAACTTGCCGCGGCTCCCAAGTTTCTCACCTTGCGATTCGTTGATACAAGAGGCGATTCTGATTCTATGTCTATGGTACGACAGTCAATCAATGTTCTTGAAGGCACCACTGATGGAATCGTTGAGTCGAGGATGCTAAATATGAATTCGGAATTAGTAGCATCCAAACTAACTGGCGCGGTCGGTTCAGGCCTTTACAAGATCATTGGAAAGCATTGGCCCGATTGTTACGATCCGAGGCAGGGCGACGGTACTGTCCTGCTAAATCACATTCTGAAATTTGAAACGTTTGGCGAGATTTGCCCGGAAGGAACTCAACTGCTTAAGGAATATCAGTTTCGCCTCGTGACTACCCGGCAAGATGACGGACGATTGAAGCGGGGTCATGTGGTCATGAACTGCAAACTATTAAACAAAGAGATTGAATCCCAACCTTTAGTTGCTCGCATCGAATACTGGATGGCTTTGAGCCGTTTGCTCGCCCCAAGGGGAGAACGAGTGCCGAAGGATGTACCGGCCCAAATCGCGTTCTTGCGCGAAAGTGCGCCTACCGAAGGTGATCTTGTCTTCCGAGATATCGCATCGTACCGATGCCCTGTGGCTGATGATGACAGAAATTTTCAAGATACTTCACCCCATGCATTCCACATTGACCGCTCAGATCAATTTCTCCATATTAACACGTTGGTTTATATGGAGCAATCCTTAGACTTCCTCGCTCTGCTTTATCAAAATTCGGGGGGCAACTCAGCACATCTCCGTTTCCGGGAACTCACTATCTATTTTCGAAAGCCTTTTGTGCCGGGACAGGCGGCAGTAGTTGAAGTAGAACTTGCCGAGAAAACAGACCGGTTCCAAGGTGCCGTGCGATTCTATCACGCGGATGGGAAGGGAGACCGCAGCGAGCGAATTTCCACTGCAATATTGGTCAGCGGTCCGGTTATCCGGTTTTGAAATCAGTAATTACCTGCAGGGGTTGAAAATAGGTCTACACAAAGCCGTTCGTGCGTGACACGCCCCAAAATGCTACCTGTTCCAGCAGGCCGCGATTTGGTGGCAGAATTCAGAGTAATGTAACGACCCGTCCCACTTATCAAGCAGCCCCACAAATTGGAACAAAGTAAGTCTCCCGGCGCCATTTACCGATTGATACGTCCTGCCATATCCGCTGAATTGTGCCAATGATTGCCTGGATGCGTCTATTCGTTCTGATAAGATTCAGCAGAATCGGTCCCTTACGGTTATCTGTCCGCATCATCATCGGAGATTGCACCAATGCGGCAAATCCTTTTGCTCTCGCAATAGCGGCAAACATCCTTCGGATCGTGAGGAGTTAAGGGAAATTGACCTTCGGAAATGGAAGACACGTATTCTGATACGAACAACACCGACTGATCGATAACTGATTGAAAAGTATCCTCCTCAACATCAAAATCTGTCGACATCGGGTTGGAATTCGAGCGTGTAGTCCCTGGTAACAGTTGGCGATTACGTGCAGATGCTTTGAAGGCAATTCCATTGTAATCCTTGTCGCCAAGGCCAAGTTCCGCCCTGCCTTTCTCATGCAAGATATAGTATATTCCGCCGACGGCATGAAAGCGTTCGAGCGTTCGTCTCTTCAGAAGTTGCTCAGCGACAATTAAGTAGATCGGAAGTTGTAGGTTGCGGCCCTCAAGAATTGACCGGATTTTCGGCACGTTAACACCCGTTGTGTAGTCGCCTACGGCGAAAACACGGTCGCCAATTTCAA
Source organism: Candidatus Poribacteria bacterium (assembly GCA_028820655.1). Lineage (GTDB taxonomy): Bacteria > Poribacteria > WGA-4E > WGA-4E > JAJDTR01 > JAJDTR01. The sequence goes on from JAPPIK010000021.1 coordinate 59,423, forward strand.
CTCGGTCAATCGTCCCTGCCAAATTAACACCACCAACCTTGACGGGTTTACTCGAACTAAGAGTCGCGTCTCCTGCGGTTGAAGAGTGACCGCGCCCAAATCCGACCTCAAAATAGCGAGGTTCGAGCTCTAGATCCCGTTCTCTCTCCTGAATTAGAAAGTGGGGCAAGATGCCGAGTTTACCTTTTCCGCCGATTATGGTTTCCATCTCGACTTCCCAAAATAGGTTTTCGGGGTCGCACACACTAAAGATATCCTCGGCCACTTGCTTTAGCTCCTTCAAGGCTTCATCAAACTCCAGGTCCGTGCAATTGGCAATCGCCGGTTTGTCGCAGCGTTGAATGTAAAACTCAGACAAGATTTCGTGCAACCTCAGCCCTTTGCCAAGACTCGTCGGACCGTCCTCATCCTCTACCTCTCCTTGCTCCGGTTCCGATAAGACATGCTCTGTAAAGTATTGAAAAGGACACTGTCCATACGACTCCAATTCTCTAACTGAATAAATGCGGTCGCGTAGATTTTCCAGCGCGTTCCGACTTGACTCAGTGAGGAGTTCCAGGATCAACCTTCCTTCATACTGAGGTAGGCGGCGTGTGATGCTCCGACTCTTCTCTACGCGCACGCTGTGCTCCACGACGGGAAGGACAGCGGGGATGGAAGAACTCGGATCAGTGATACGGAACGGTAAGGGTGTGCGGTGATTGAAACCATCCTCCGACTGTGCCCAAACAAACTTTCCATAGTGCGCAAGAAGACGTTCCGGGCTAAAAATCACGTCAGCATTTGCTCGATCAGTTGAAATATCAGCATTGCGTTGTAATTCATTGATAAAGGGCGATTGAATCAGATCTATCCCGTTATCACTCGCCGGTGCCATCAAATAAAGATGGTCTTGGAACAAATTAAGAACTTGATAGAAAAGAAAGCGTTGCTCGCGAAGGCTGTCCGCTACAGTAAGATTTTGATTGGACGGCGGGACGGTATTTTGCCGGATGCGCGCCGGAAATTCGCCATCAACCAAGCCACCCAATATGACTGTATCGAAATCCAGCTCCTTCGTATGCACGAGGGGAAGCACGGAAACGCCCGGACTATCTTTAGGTGTCAAGGCACCCGTCGTTTCGGATGCCATCATCTTGAGCTTGTCGATATACGAACGGAGTGAATAGGATTGTTCATCTCCGTAACGCGTGATGAGAAACTCCATCAACTCGGCAATCAGAAATTCGACATTTTGGAACGCGCAAATCGCTTTCTCCATCGTCGAGGAGCAGTCGTTACGGTCAACAGCACGTACCTGATTTAGTATCTGCTGTCGTACCCTTGTGATCTGTATAAGGCGGGCAACCGATGCACTGAACTCGCTAGGCAACATCACTTCTCCAAAATCACAATCGGCAATGAGCGTCGCGAGGTCTTCAATAAAAAAATAGGTATTTAGTAATACAGGCTCCGAAGAAGAACTGACGCTCTCTTCGATTCTTTCGAGCAGGGCAAAAAAACCTGTGACACAGCGTGAAGTTGATAGGCGAATACCGTCGTCCATGACATAGGGTACGCCGTAATTTGGAAAAATTTCGCTAATGAGACGAGCATACCGATCCAGATTGAAATAAGTAAGGCAAATTCGATGCGAATCGGAGAAGAGGCCATTTAGCATCCGTTTCTTAATTAACTCGGCGGCCGCTTCCACCTCTTTGACGCGGTCGTTTGTTCTTACGAGCGTAATTTTGTCGGTGACATTCAGTTTTTTGACAGATGAGTGAGTTCTTCCTCTACTCCCGAAGAGATTTCGAGAAAAATATTGAGACCAGGTCGTAGTCCGTGAAGGGCGATTCCTTGACTCATTCACTTGTTGAAATCCTACCTCCAGGAACCGGTTATAGATCTGGTCCGTGTGTCCAAATAGGACTTGGTTCCCAGCGTCCCAGTCGAAAGTGACGTACATGACCAACCTCGGGCACCGGGAAATCCCTTCAAGAATTGACAGGTTTGCCCGAGAAGAGATATCAACACCTTCGGCGACTACGAGACGTACATCGGGAAATCCCGCCCGCATCAATTGATTGCCCCGGTTTTCATCTTCAACCAGGCGGTTAATAATTGCTCTATGAACATCTGCGCAATCAATCCATTGGTTGCCGAGTTCCGCATTGTAGTGTTCCCATAACGCGACGATGTCTGACAGCGTCTTCTTATCAGTATGCAGGTTATTGTGTGCCGAGTCGGCAGAATTCACCCGCATCTGAGAGGCATCGACGCCGTCTGTTTTGAGTTGTATTATTCTGTTCAGGAGTTCTGTTGCGGCACGCTGCGGGAGCGGAATGTTTGCCGCTGATTTCAAAGAAGGATATTGTCCGCCATCTACTATCTCACGCAGCAAAAGCATCTGAAGCCCGCGTGAAATTGGGCGTTGCGAGCAAGCATGCTCCGATAACCGCTTCGCGAAACTGTCAAATGTGCAGACGTTCAAACCGGCTACAGAACGGCGTGAAGCGTGTTCCAAGCATTCACGTTGTCGTTTGAGTCGCGCTTGTTCGGTTGGAACGATGAAAAGTACGGCATTTGCCTCGCCCATTTCAAATCGTTCACGAATAGCATCGTCGATAGGGTGGGAAGTCTTCCCGTTGGTCAGAACCGTATGCATAAATCACACGCAAGAGCGGCAGGGGTATCAAGCAGGACACTGCGAGTTATTGACAGGGTTCGAATCGACTTTTCGGTACAACGGGCACCTTGAAAGGCTAATCACACATTACCCACAAGTTAAGACGTGGAGATTCACACGAGAGTGGTTGTTCAAAGCCCGTGCAACGCCGCTTCGTTTCAGCGGCAACCATGATTGGAAGTTTATCATCTCCCGCGAATCTCCGCAATAATTTTTGTGCGAGCGGGTTGCATGTTCCGCTTGTTTAACTGCATCGACCACTGTGAGACAGTGTCCTCGGGTTACTTGATCCAACTCCCCCTGCACATTCACTGGCTTGCGATTGGCGTGTTCAACGTCGTTTCCGACTTGCCAGCGAAATCTGAACATCTATGGCGCAGACGAATCGTTGAGATTGACACTGGCCGACGACCGTTCTACAATAGATAAAGCAGAATTGTGAGTTTAGGCTAGTAGGACACGGTTGTTGGGAACGTACAAAGTTGCTGAAATTGCCTCGGAGTCACCTTGATTTCAAAATGGATTGAACCCCTCGTTACGTTCATTTTTCCGTCAGCGTGCCGTGAATGTGGAAACTTGATGGGGATCCCCCAAGTTCCATATATCTGCGGCGAATGTTGGGCGAAAATCGAATGGCTCGAACCGCCATGGTGCGAACATTGCGGAATTCCCGTACGTGATCAGAATAGCCTCGCATCTAACTCGACGATCACCTGTTCCGAGTGTCTGGCGAGTCCGCCATCGTACGGAAAGCTCCGGGCCACGGGTTTCTACGAACCAACTTTGCGTGAGGCTATACACCTCCTGAAATATGAAAGAAAACAGGTTCTCGCGAAACAATTGATACGTCTAATGCAGTGTCATCTTCCCGGCGATTCATCGGGAGAGGACTACGATCTGCTGTTGCCCATACCATTGCACAGGAAACGACTCCGAAAACGAGGATTCAATCAGTCGGAGTTGATTGCAACGGGAGTGTCAAGAATTTGGAACGTACCGGTTCGAAAAGACATTCTGTTGCGAGTCAGAAATACGGTTGCACTCAGCACATTGGATTCTCAAGCGGAGCGAATCGACACTATAACGGGCGCTTTTGAGATACGCTATCCGGAATCGATTCAAGGTAAACGTCTACTATTGGTTGACGATATCTTTACGACCGGCACCACCATTTATGAAGCGGTCCGAGTTTTAAAACCGGCGAATCCGTCTATCATAGATGTATTGGTACTGTGCCGCACGAAGCCGCCAATTGGCAGACAAGCATCGCAGCACATATCAGCACCCTACAACACCTAAGAAAATTCAGTTGTTAAATTTCGTGCTCTCAACATTTGCGCAAGCACGGATATTCGTTGATGACGGAAAGTTTGTGATCGAAAGGGAATAGCCGAAATGAAAATATGTTTGACGAATGTATTGCTTTTGTGTGATAATTTCAACTAACTATTTCTAAATAACATCCCTGTTCATCACGTGATGATTTAGTAACAGAAGCTGTTGAGGATTGGGAGCTTTTTTTCAGGTCGAGGATCAGTCAGTTGTCTTCTGGTGGGCGAGTTGTTGCTCGCAACGCGGCAGGGGGAATGGAAACGAATTGGAGGATTCAGTGAATGTCGGTAAGAGTTGGAATAAACGGTTTTGGTCGAATTGGACGCAATGTCCTCCGAGCCGCACTTCAAAATCCAGATTTGCCTGTAGATGTTGTTGCAATCAACGACCTGACTCAAGCGGATACACTTGCGCACTTGCTAAAATATGATTCGATACACGGAATATTGCCTGTTGAAGTTGATTCGTCTGACAAAGGACTTGTGATCAATGGCAATTTGGTCCATGTGTTTGCGGAACGTACTCCGGGAAATCTTCCTTGGTCAACAGTCGGGGTTGATGTCGTAATTGAATCTACGGGATTCTTTACCGATCGAGAAGACGCCGAGGTCCACATCACCGAAGCAGGCGCACAAAAGGTGGTTATCTCCGCACCTGCCAAAGGGGCGGATCTCACGGTCGTGATTGGCGTCAACGATGACCAATATGAAAGGGAGAAGCATCACATCATTTCTAATGCCTCATGTACGACAAACTGCCTAGCGCCGCTCGCGAAGGTGCTGCATGAGAATTTTGAGATTCTTAGCGGTTTGATGACAACGGTTCATGCGTACACCGGCGACCAGCGGGTACACGATTTTCCGCATGAGGATTTAAGGAGAGCCCGCGCTGCCACACTTTCAATGATTCCTACAACGACGGGGGCCGCTTCGGCCGTGGGTCAGGTGCTTCCCGAGTTGGACGGCAGGCTTGATGGCTTTGCCATTCGCGTCCCGACGGCGAATGTGTCTGTGGTTGACCTTACAGTCGATCTGGAGAAAAAACCGAGCGCCGATGTTGTCAACGCTGCTGTAAAACAGGCTTCAGAGCGAGAATTGAAGGGCATACTCGGGTATTCGGATCTTGATCTAGTGTCGAGTGACTTTAACGGCAATTTCCTCTCATCAATATTTGACGCTCCGTTTACAAAAGTCATAGACGATGGGTTGGTCAAAGTGTTGTCGTGGTATGACAACGAATGGGGTTACTCGAATCGTCTCCTCGAATTGGCAGCGCGGGTGCTTTAGATAGGAGACGATTGGTACGTGAGAACTCCCATTGTAGTCGCCAATTGGAAGCTCAACAAGACCGTTGGTGAAGCCGTAGAATTTACATCCGCACTCAAGGGCATGGTATCGGGGGTTGACGGCGTAGAGGTGGTCGTGACACCGGCATTCACGGCGCTGAACGCTGTGGCTTCGACATTGAGCGGGAGCAATATCCATCTCTCCGCCCAGGACGTTTTTTGGGCGGACAATGGCGCTTTCACGGGGGAGATTTCGCCCGCAATGCTCAAGGATGTCGGCTGCGAGTATGTAATAATCGGGCATTCGGAACGGCGTCAGTATTTCGGCGAGACAAACGAATCGGTCAATAAAAAGGTCAAAGCCGCGCTCTCTTACGACCTACGACCCATAGTCTGTGTTGGCGAAAGCCTTGAAGACCGGGAGGCGGGTCGCACGGAATCGGTAATCGATAACCACGTAAGAAACGGGATCGCGGGCATCTCACCGGAGGCGATGCAATCGGCAGTCATTGCTTATGAACCCGTCTGGGCAATTGGTACCGGTGTGACGGCAACGCCGGATCAAGCGCAAGATGCCCACCTAGTTATCAGGTCGTTGTTGTCGGAACTTTATTCCGTGGAATTGGCAGCCCAGGTACGCATCCAATATGGAGGCAGTGTCAAACCGGAAAACACCTCCGAATTGATGACGCAACCGGATGTGGATGGCGCGTTGGTCGGGGGCGCCAGTCTTGAGGTCGAATCTTTTGCGGCGATCGCGAGATTGGCGGGCTAGCATTGAATAACTCAGCAGTTGACAACGCAAGTATATCGATAGACCGAGAGGAAATGCAATCCCGGATCGGGATGGTAGAAGTCTAGGCGTTTGGAACGGCATGAGGCTGCACACCCCAAGGGGATTGAACGGGGATCAAGAACCAACACTAAAGATAGATTGGATAGACCGACCAGCTATAAATGTAGTGGTAGATTTGGTTCCTCTTAACAAATCTATTGGTAGAAGGTTCCCCGATGTGTTTCGTTCGATTCCGCGATGTCAAAGAACGACTGAGAGAAAGATCGCTCCGTGACAACGAAGTGCTGCCTTATCTTCTTCTGGATTGCGTCGTGTATGCGTTACCCGGCGCCGCCGGTGAACATGGACTGATTCTGTTCCTCTGGAGGTTGATTATCGCCATTGGTGGCGTCATATATGTGTATAACTCCAACGGAGGCGCGTACGGGTTTGATTTGGTCCAAAAGTTCCTGATTTTGGGCTGGGTTGTCTTCTTTCGGTTTTTGCTGGTATTTCTACCAGTGTTCATCGTGTCGGTGCTACTCGGATTTTCGACGGCGACCCTCGGCGGTATGCTATTACTAATAACACTTGACATAATCGTGTATCAGCGTATTGGAAGACACATACGCGATACGACACAGTAAATCTTGGTTGAAGAATGGTGTACCGAGAGTTATTGGTAACATAATTCGACCCAGATTCTCGACCGGATGGAACATTTTGTTCGAGATCACATAAGTAAAATCGTATTTTGGAAGAGAGAATCTAATGGAAATCATTGTGGGGATCGTCGTAGTTCTTTTTGTTCCTGTGTGTGTATTGTTAACGATAAGCATTCTTCTGCAAGATAGCAAGGGAGAGGGGCTTTCGGGGAGTGCGTTCGGCGCCTCCGAAATGCAATCCCTCCTCGGTGGGCAGGGCGCTGCTACCTTCCTGTCCAAGTTGACTACGTACGTGGCGATTGCGTTCATGATCATCGCCCTATTTCTCATGCGCTTCTATGGCGGCGGAGACAGCGGCACACTTACCCCCCTGGAAACGGAGACGGAACAGATTGAGGCATCCGCAGGCGGCGATGAAGCTAACATCGGTGAAAGCGACGAGGAGACGAGCCAAACGGGAGAGGGTGAAGAAACGAGTGAAGAGTCGGCGGGTTCTACTGAAGAAGAAACAGCGCCTTCCGATCAGTAAGGTATCGGTTGAAGGCCGGCATGGGAGATTCATCCAATCCGACCATGCTGGCATAGGAATTCTTTGAATGGAATTGTTCGCGTTACATCACTTTGTAAGCGTTCTTGCCGATGTCTGATGACCCCCTCCTTCAGCATTCATGGACAGTTCATCCGCTGCGAGATAACTGGATTCGAACCTTACTTCTATTCGTTTTACTCGCACTCATATTCGCCGCGGTCCACCTGAGTTTTCAGTCTATAAGCGTCACCGTTCTTACAGCCCTCTGTATATCCTGTTCCTTGTACCGCTATTTCTTTCCCTCTCGATATGATTTTTACGAAGATCGGATCGAGGTTGTGTCCTTCTCACGCCGTTCCATGAAACCATGGTCCGATTTCCGTAGTTTCTATGCGGATCGAAACGGGGTATTGCTAAGTCCATTTTCACGACCGTCTCGATTGGAAAATTTTCGCGGCGTTTATGTGCGTTTTGGAAACAGCGGGCGCCTCGAGTTACTTGATTTCATTCGGCGAAAAGTCCAACCCGACAGAACCTCGTGAAGCGTCTACTCTTCTCCCCCATGATCCGAAAGCGTTCGTTTCGTTGCCGCCGTCACTCTACCGGCAAGCACAAGGCGTAGAATGGCATTTCGGACATCCCCTCGCATAAATCTCTGCCGCTTCTTGAAGGTCTATGTCAAGTAAGTTGGCGAGCGTCGTGAGCCAAGCAAAGACATCGGCAAATTCCTCCCGAATCCGTTCGGTCTGAAGTTCGTCGCGGCGGATTTCCTTTGCAAGTTCTCCCACCTCTTCCACAAACCAGACGAACGTATCTTCCACACCACGGGCGGCGTCTTGATCAAAGTAAATCTGCTCAATCAGTTTCTGAAATTCTCTAACGGTCATTGATTGGAAAAGGGCATGACATAGGCAGTCCGCCGGTAATCCATCACCGAATCTTCTCAATTATTGCCAACAGATTCTTCATGCAAACTTGGGACGCAACTTCTCCAGTTTCAGAAAAGGTGCTGCCTCCAGGCCGATTGAGCAAACTTTCATCGAGTTTTCGTGCGGGACGCCAGTGGGTCTCCAGAGAGATGTAACCATCGTATCCATCGTCCAGTAACGCTCGAAGTTGGTTTTGCCAGTCAATCACCCCTTCGCCGATCGCCACACACTCTATTTTACCTGTAGCGCTGTTTTTGGCTGAATCCTTTACATGGACATGAACCATCATGCGCTTCAATCGTTCATAGCCATCGGGATAAGGAGTTTCACCTAATCCTTCGGCGTGGAATTCGTTTGCCGGGTCCCAGACTACGCGGACATTAGGTGAATCGATCTCACTGACAAATCGTTCCGTCATTTTGGCGGTTGCGAGAGAAGTGGAAGCCTCGTTTTCCAGCCCCAGGACGATCCCCTCGCTTTCGGCAATCTTCACCGGTTCATCATACGCAGCAACAATCTCGCTCCATCGCTCCTCAACGTCGTCCATGTACCAAAATGCAAACGTGCGAATCAGGTTCGCGTCAAACTCCTTGGCTAGGTCAATGCACGCGTGCAGAATTCCGTGATGCTCATTGCGAGCATTCGTATCATCGATATCGCATTTGAGGAAAGGCGAAGCGATCCCGACGATCGAGATACCGGTGCCATCCAAAACACGTTTCATTTGGTCAATATCGCGGGGTGTCAATGCTTGCGGCGGCTTGTTCCAGACGGACCGAATTTCAATCGCGCCCAGATTGAATTCTGCGGCAAAGTTCACAACGCTTTGGAAATCCTGAGAAACTTCGTCGCCTACAACACTGATTTTGAACATGGTTATCCCTTTTTCTAATTGTACGTATGTTCTTTGTCCGGAAACAATCCTCGCTTAACCTCTGACCTATAATGCGATACGGCACGCTTGAGATCCCTCCCCAAGTCGGCATACTTCTTGGCGAAGGTGGGATTAAACTGATCAAAAAATCCAATCAGATCATGAAGGACTAACACTTGACCGTCACAAGCTGCCCCAGCGCCGATTCCAATTGTGGGAATGCGTAAGACACCGGTAATTTCTTTGGCAAGACGAGCCGGGATTCCCTCAAGCACGACGGCAAAGCAGCCGGCAGCTTGAAGCGCCTTCGCATCGTCCACAATCTGAACTGCTTCCGATGGTTTTCGACCATGTACCCGGAACGTCTCGCTTGTCTGCGGCAGCAAGCCCACGTGTCCGACCACGGGAATACCGTCGGCAACGATGGCTTTGATGCTTTCCAGTTTCTTGCCCTCCGGTTTCACTGCGTCGGCCCCCGCATCACGAAGCATTCGGGCATTTTTTACCGCATCGGAAGGCGTTTCGTACGTGCGATAGGGAAGATCGGCAATAAGAAGACATTCCGTGTTGCCGCGTGCAACGGCGCGCGTGTGATGAAGCATATCCGCCATCGTCACAGACCGGGTGTCTTCAAAACCCAGCACTACCATGCCAAGGGAGTCTCCAACAAGAATGACATCAAGTTCCGCCTCGTTGAGAACGCGGGCGGTTGGACAATCATAAGCCGTCAGCATGGCGATTTTCTGATTTGCCTGTTTCATCGATTGAATAAATTCGACGGATTTCTTCATTTCGACAGTGCTGTCTATAGACTCCGATTCTACGAGAGTCGGAGGTCTGAATCGTGCACAACTCCCTTTTTTGATTGTGAGACCGGCTGCCATTTCCTATCGGGGCTGACTCTCATTTGAGAATCGCGATACGGCCAACGGTTTGCGCCTCATCGCCGTTAGAGATTGCATGAATCTTGGAAATATAAGTGCCGTTTGCAAGTGGTTCTCCTTCTTCATCCCTGGCATCCCACATTACTTCATTATATCCCTTCTTGGCCGGCACGTTTTCAAGTCTGCGAATTCGACGTCCGGAGGAGGTATAGACTGAGATGGAGACCTCGTCGGCATCACGACTCAACTCGTAGGTTAAGGTTGCGTGATCTCGCGAGGGATTGGGGTGACTGTAGAAGGAACGAATTTCAATGGGAAGAATTTTCAGATCCGATTCAGTATCTTCAGGTCGAATGAGAACACTCGCGTCAAGATTCGAAAGCCACGCAATTTCGTCTTCAATCCGCTCAATCACGATCGCTTCAAGCGTGGTGTGGGAATAGCCAAAAACCGGGACAAATGCCTCAATGGATTGAACAGCATGAAGCATGGACCTAGAGAATTCAATTCCGTTGTCAAGCTTGGTGCGTATCTGATTTTCCGTTCCACCCTCATAACCGATCGTTACGGCTTCAATCAGATGTGTTCGGCTTTTGAAAAACAACAACCAGAGTTGCATGATGTGAGTTGTGTCGCTAAGATTGTCAGACTCCATCTGAGAAGCGGGGATGGCGATCTTCCACGCTTTTCCCAGTTCATCCACTGCGCTCCGCTGCTGATCCAGTAATTTCACATGCCGCCCAGCGGCATAGCGCGCCGCAGCAAGATTGGGAATTGAGAGAATATCTTCAACGGCACCTTTTCCGATTAAGTCCCAGAAGCGCGTAGCATATCCCCTAGATCCGTCGCCATATTTTCCCGTTACCGACCTTGAACCCGCGTAATCGCCAAAATAACTCGACAGAGTCCATGAGTTGATTCGTAATGCTTTCAGAACCAGCCGTGCGGCATCTGATCCTACACGCGTCGTCAAATCGTTTTCAAGAAGCGACACATAGTCCAGATCAACATCCCAGTTCAATTTTGCGCTCAGAATTCGATCCAAACGGCCAAATCCTTGATGTGCTCCTTGAATGGTGAATCCACCCAAACCTATGGCTTCCGGGTTATTTGCGAGTTGGCGCACACCTTCCACGAACAAATCTCCTTCAAGCATCCATAAAGGCATGACTTCCTCGACATCATGCGAAAGTACGATGAAATGATGGCCCAGTTCGCCATATACGTCCAGTTGGGAAGTCGGAACCTCGGCATGAGGGACGGGTTCTCCATCAATACCCCACTTCTGTGAGAAAATCGTTCCTGCCGGCAACTGACGGATATAATCACGTTCAGGGTCCCTAAGCCAACTGCTGTCGTATCCGGAGATGTAAAACTTGAAATCCGGGCGAACTTCACGTGCGGCGTCGATGAGAGAGAAATAAATTTGCCACAGGAGATGCTGCCCGCTTTCCGAGCGGTCACCGCACTCGGGACACTTGCAGGCTCGCGTCTCGTTTCCCCACGAACGAAGGTGGAATCCGGAAAGCGTCGGATAGGTGAATACAATCTCCTTTACCAGTTTGCGGACAAGGTCGTGAATCTCGGGTCGAGACCAGCAAAAGGGTAGGTAAGACTCGCCGTTTCGCGAAGTTCCGTACGCCACCGTTGGTCCAAACAGATGTGGACGTTCCCGAATGAGTGCTTCCGTGGCTTCGCCGGTGACATACATAAAGAGGTAGGAATCGATACCTCTTCGATGAAGTGCGTCAAACCGCTCTCTCAGGGCGTGGATGCGATCCTGACGTTGCGCACGCGGCTCATCCTGCCAAACCTCAAATTCGTCGGCGGCGACATATTTGAATGCCGTGCCCAGCCCATCGTCAATTCCTGTGCCGGTCCAGACACCCTCCCCGCCGCTCATATTTATTCGATTCCTGGAGAGTAGAACTGGGTCATCAGTTTCCAATACTGCTCTTACCGGATAAAAAGGACGCGATTTCTCGTCAAGATAGGGTAGATTGAGATTTCGCGAGGGGATTACAAGGAAGTCGGGATGTACCGGGGAAAGGCCCGTTAAGGCTGTAATGCATGCCTCGACAAACGCATAGGCTCCATGGATAACCCCTCGCTCGGTGTTTGCACCGATGACAACGACAATTTCCCCGTTTGTCTCGACGGTTTTTATACCATATCCTTCCTTTCCAAGATCAGCGTCTATTTCTATCGATAGAGCTTCAATGGTAGGGTTCGATGCAAGCGTTCCGAGTATGATGACAGTTTGTGTTGAAGTTGGCTCACGGTTTGTAACAATTGGTAGCTCGGCCTGAGTGAAATTGCGGACAAAGGTCTGAATCTCTTGGGCGGCAAATCGTTCTTGGTCAGACGCGGCGGCTCCAATCTGGATAGATGCCATTGCTTGCCCAGAGCGAACAATTGGAATGCTCGCCGCTATCGTGAATCTTGAGGAGATGCACAATATAGTAAGCCCAAATATGAGATGGCAAATGGCACTTCTCATGAAGTGAATCAGACCAATCGTTGTTCTAGGGGCTGAAATGAGATTCCTTTGATATTGAGTCACAGTGGGCAAAAGCATAGCACGTTCGGATTGGGTAAGGCAATGCAAAAACCGGGCATAGTACCTAATTATATTCATTAGAATTGACCATACTTTGGGATTGACATTGTAAGTTGAGACGCTATAATTGAGGGCGGTCCATCATCCTCAAACGAACGCCATCGATCACTTGATGGCATGGGATAAACACTCGGAAAACTAGAGGGCTATAGGTCCGATCGCCAGCTACATCCGAGGTTATTGCTCATGTCCCTTCGATTGATGCGATTCGTTGGGAGGTCGAATGGAAAATTGCCGCGAAGCAGTGGCGAAAAACGACATCTTGTGCGCTGATTCGCGATTCTAACGGAGTTTAGATTACAATTAGAATAATCTGTTCCACTCGTGACGGTTGATGCCGGTTAAAGACGAAGACTGTTGCGGAAATATGTCTTACGGGCGTTTTATGCTCCGGTTTCCATCCGTGACCGGAAACTCTCCCACCGAATCCCGCGAGGCTTTCCAGTAAAGCACATACCAAGTTTCATGTTTGCCGCATGAGCCTAAATTCCCATCTTCAAGGAGATAGTACATGTCCAAAGTTCAACTGGGTATAATCGGTTGTGGCGGAATGTCCGGTAGCCATGCCGGCCGATTGAAAGTCAATTCAGATGTCCAAATTGTCAGTGTATGTGATGTGAACACCAACATCACCGGGAGATATATCGAAAACAACCTCAAAGAAATTGAGCCGCGTCCCAAAGAATATGATGACCTGGGACGAATGCTAGACGAAAGCAAACCGGATGCTGTGGTCATTGTCACGCCACACGCACTTCACTTCCAACAGGGAATGCAAGCACTCGGTGCGGGCTGCCACGTGCTGATGGAAAAACCGATGGTTACGGCTGCCGATGACGCCTACGTGCTAGCTCAGAAGGTGGAGGAGACTGGAAAGGTGTTCGTTGTTGGTTACAACACGCCTTGCGCGGCGAACTTCTATTACATACGTGAGTGCATCCGCAACCGCGATTTCGGAAAGTTGGAACTCGTATCCGGCTATCTCACGCAGGATTGGAAAGGAATAACCAAAGGCACATGGCGGCAAGACGCGAAACTCGCGGGAGGAGGTCAAGCGTACGACAGCGGCGCGCATATACTCAATAGCCTATGCTGGTCGGTTGAATCGGACGTTGAAGAGGTTCATGCATTCCTAGACAATCAAGACACCCCCGTGGACGTCAATTCGTCCATCAATATCCGTTTCGAAAACGGCGTTCTTGCCGGCATTTTGATTAGTGGCAACTGCCCAAGCGGCGGGTCCCATATGACATTTGTCTTCGAGAATGGACGAATAGAGGTCGATGGATGGGGCAGTTCATGGATTCGGGTGTGGGAAGGAGCCGAACGTTTGGATCCACCGCCGGTCAAAGAGGAGATGAACGCGGGTTCGCCTGATGACAACTTGATCGATGCGATTTTGGGGCGCGCCGAGCCGCGTACAAGTGCCCTGAACGGCATCATTCAGTGCGAGTTGATGGATGCCATCTATGAATCCGGGCGGACTGGAGGAATTGCGCGGCCGAAACGTCGATAAGTACCACGACAATAAGCACTCGCATCTTCAGACGATGGGTTTAGCCAGCGGTAACCGCTCGAACAGATTACTGAACCGGAGACTCGAATCGCGAGCGTTTTTTGGTTCTCCTCCGCGCGGCGCAAGACCGGACAGTGTGCATCCTTGAAATTCCATCAGAGGTCGCGTAAAGTGATACTGTGTGTGATTTGATTGTTAAGCCCTTCGTTCTCGTGGTAAAATACAAGAGTTGGAGTGTGAGATGAAGGCTTCTTGACCATTAGAGCGTGAGGACGCCTTCGGTGTATGTTCCAAAAAGAGTTGTCATGAACAATTTCGAAAAAGGAGACACAAAAATGAAACATCTTGTTTTTACAATGGCTGCCTTAATGATTTTTGCGGTTGCATCTTTAACTGTGGTCGCACAGCAAATCGTATTGGACGAGAACTTCGATAACGTCCCGAATGGTGAACTACCGGATGGCTGGACAGTTCTCTACAACGACACTTATAATGGATTCGATGATGCGGCTCAAAAACAGGTGCCGTGTGACCCGCCGTGTCCCGGTTGGCAAGTATTGGACGGGGTATTGGATTCCGGTAATGGCGACCATGACAGAGAAGCCCTGTTTATCATGGTTGGGAGTGGCTGGGAACAGATCACTGTCCAAGTCGATATGGTGCGGGCGCAGGGCACAGGGTATATGGGAACTGCGACCAACGTCCAGCCAAACGGCGACCGATACGACTGCAGATTCATGACCGGCAACCCGGGCAATCTCCTGAATGCCGAAGGAACGAATGACTTTGACCGACGCGGCGCCAATCCCGTGCTATGGTTAGTTCAACGCGTGAATGGAAAGTTTACGGTTCTCGCTCAAGCAGACAACGTCGCCGACTTGGAGCGCGGACCGTTTCATCCGATGGAGATGACGGCCAACGGCGCCAACTTGAGTTGTACCGCCGCAGGTGCTACTGTGGAGGCTACGGCGTTGGATGCGCTTCCCGCTGGCGGTGTCGGTTTCCATAACGGCGAATACGGTGCGTTCTATGACAGCGTGTTGGTGACGGCCGTTGCGACATCGGTAGATCCGAAAAGTAAATTGGCGGCAACCTGGGGACAGATTAAGCAGCAATAGCGCTGTTTATATCTTGTTGAGCCGACCACAGTTGCAGCCTTCAAAGAGGAAACCGGGTCTCTCTTCTGCGATCCATGCACGGTAAAACTACGGTTTTACCAGTGTTGAATCGTTGGGGCGACTCGGTTTCTATTCGTTTTCTTATCAAATAGGGGATGCGAACGCTGTGTTAATGTACTCAACGCCCTAACCTCTTGCGGCAATCGAGATGATTATAGTCCTCAACGAATTGCCACGTGTGGATGTCATATCGTGAGCCGCATTCGTTGATTGTTAAGGGGATTTCCTCGCGGTCTGATTCGATTATTTTCTGTTTTCCGTTACACCATTCCATTACGGGTAATGGTGCGAGGAAGTCTATTCGAAAGACTGGCTTTCCTGTTACTTGATGGCGACGAATCAACTGTCAGGAGGTTTTATTCAGATGATAGTGTCAATCGCGAAACAGGTACTTCTGAGCGCAATTTGCTTGATGTTTCTCTTTTTTCCTTATGCGGAGTGTATCGCAAAGGTTTTAGAAATTGCCGACAGCAGGGAAAGTATCAACGACCTGCGCAGCAAAGCCGTAATCAACTTTGCACATCAAGGCGAAGGTAATCCCAATGTGCCACTCAAACTGGAAAACGAGGACGGATTTGGGGATAGGTGGTCTATCTTTTTGGGAACGGCTGAATATCACACACATCCCGCGACCAATTGGGGCATTGAGATTAAGCCGAATCCGCAAGGGGAAAATGAATACCGATACATGACTATCGCTTGGAAGGCCGACCGAAGAAATAGAGGTTTGATGATTCAACTTCACGGGAAATGGGGATTTGGCTGCGTCCACGAAGATTCGTGTTGGGACCATCGATGGTATGCCGGCGATTTAGATTCGATGGCTCCCGTATTAAAGAATCCCAAAGATGGTGGAAACGTACAAAAGTTCGAATTGCCCGAAGGAAGTTTTTCGCACGAGTGGAAGTTCCTTATTCTAGATCTTTCTCAGTATGCGATGAATGTGATTCACGCAAAACCCTTCAAAGTATTAAAAGGAGAATGGACAGTTAACGCAATAGCGCTTGATACGGATAATCCTTTCCCCAACGGCGGCGGAGCGCACTTTGACGTTATATACTTTACGCAGACGTTCGAAGAAGCCGAAGAGATAGAACGGTTGGCATTGGCGGTTTCCCCGGAGGATAAGGTGACCACATCATGGGGAACAATCAAGGCTTCTCAACATTGAATCTGCTGACGTTGATTTGTTTCGAGTTGAGCGTTGGATTGGCGTTGTTTACCGGCATTGGGTCGCAGCAATGTTCATGGGCTATGAATCGGCGGTCTGTGCGAATTTGGTGATCGGATACAATTGAACGGATAAGTGCGAGATCATGACGACACAGGCAACTTTGACGGACGCGAATTATTGATGAGAATCGCCATCATGGGTGGGACATTCAACCCCATTCATTATGCACATCTCTTGAGCGCCGAACAGGTATATGACCGGTTGGACTTTGATAAGGTTCTTTTTGTCCCGTCCGCACGCCCTCCGCACAAAGATAACGGAGACATCATTGACTCAGAGCATCGCTACCAAATGGCACTGCTTGCAACATCGGGTAACTCCCATTTCGAGGTGTCGCGAATTGAACTGGAGAGGACAGGTACCTCATACGCGATTCAAACCGTGAAAGAACTACAGAAGCAATATGGAAGCGACTGCACACTTGCGTGGATTATCGGCGCGGACTCCTTAATTGAATTTAAGATCTGGAAGGATTTTGACGAACTGCTCGATATCTGCCAATTTATCGCCACGACGCGACCAAGTTACAATCTTGACAACGTGCCCCCTACGCTGCGGGACCGCGTTCAGATATTTCCGGTTACCGGAGTCGATATTTCCGCGACCGAGATTCGCCGGCACGTTAGACAAGGGTTATCAATTCGGTATCTAGTGCCGGAGGCGGTCAGGCGGTATATCGACCAGCACAAATTGTATAAGTGACTTGGGCAGATTAGCATACAATTCATGAGAGCAAAAACCAGAGGACTGAATCGTACCTAGCACTGCAGGAGGTGTAGACGATCAAGGTTTGTTTTGAAATCGATATTCGGGCTTTTGGATTCGGATGAGATTGGGACGCCCGCACCGCTCGTTTGTGAATGAAACGGGGTTATCACGGAAACGCGGTTTTCGGGCAAATTGGCTGGTGTGGCAAGCGGAGAGGGATTCCAAATTGAAACACAAATGTAGTATCTGCGGACAATCTTTCGAGTTCAGCTATAGGAAGGGCAAAGACCTCCCGCCAAATTTTCCGTTCTGCAGTCGCCGTTGTAAAGCGATTGACTTGAAAAAATGGCTCAACCATGAATACCGAATAAGCACTGAATTGGCTAACTCCAAATTTATGACCGAACAGGAACGAGAGGTGTTCGCGCGGTTTCTAATCGAATCAGGCGAGGTTGACGAATTGAGTGATGAAGACCAGAAATGACCGCGCCGGCAGGCACGAATTGATCGCGGATCCGAAGAGTGAGGAGATTAACGCATATCTTGGGGCTAAGCTTGAGGAAAAGCGTTACCAGCATGTCCTATCGGTGCGCGACATGGCCGTGGATTTGGCGGGCAAATTCGATGCGGATTTGCAGAAAACAAACCTTGCCGCTATGCTGCATGATTGCGCGAGGTGGATGAACACGCGCCAGCTATTCGATGCCGTCGCCGACTACGAGATTGGACTTGATGAATTTGAAAGAATTAGCGCGTCACTCTTGCATGCACTCGTGGGCGCTGAACTCGCGGTTGATGTTTTTTCAGTTGATGATGAGGAGATACTCAGCGCTGTCCGAAGTCATACTAAAGGAAACAGGGCAATGACGTTGGTTGACAAGATCTTGTTCGTGGCAGATTTTGCTGAACCGAATCGAACTTATCCGGAAGCAGAGTCGGTACGCCAGATCGCCAACGAAGATATCAATCAAGCGGTGTTTGAGGTAGCCAGACACAAAATCACCACTCTCCTTGAGAAGGGGTTAGTCATACATCCTGATACCATCGCCGTCTACAATGGGGCGCTGTGCGAAAATACAGATTTGTAATTTGCCAGCGAAGCCCGAGGAGGAAAAAACTTGGCAGGACATGCTACAGTGGATATCGTACAAGCGGCGGTAAGTGCGGCGTTGAGCCGACGCGCGCGCGACCCGATTATCCTAGATCTCCGGGAGTTGGGGTCTTTTACGGATTACTTTGCAATTTGCAGTGGGACATCCGACATTCAGGTCGAAGCCATATCCGCTGCCGTCTTGGACGAGTTGGAAGAGAAATGGAACGTTCGGCCTTGGCATCGCGAAGGCTTGCATCAGTCGGATTGGGTCTTGTTGGACTACGTTGACTTTGTTGTGCACATTTTTCTTGATGAAAAACGGAACCATTTCAATCTTGAGCGGCTCTGGATAGAAGCTCCAACGATTGAAGTGCCGGATGTTGAAGTAGAAGGCGATACCGGATTTGACTCGTTCGAGAAAGAAGAGTCAATCCTGTGAATTTTTTTGGCTACCTAGAATGTAGCCAACGAATACCGAATTATTAATTCCTACCATTCTCCCATTAACATCGCAGCTTGTGGACTTGCCATCTTTAATTCTGAGGTATTTGTTAGGAATTCTTTGCACTAGTTCGTGGTTGCCCTAGATGATTGCAACGCCACGTAGAACCTCGCTGATCAGGAGTCATTACGAAAACCGAGCGTCGTCCAAGCCATACCCGATTGAACTCGCAGAGGTAATCGTTCTTGATGTATGTCCGCCCTTTGAGTCGTTGAGTGACCGCGAAATCTCTATCGCCTTGAGATCTCTATCTCGGCCGTTATGGGATTCACTATGGGATCACTATCGCACTTCTTGTTCAGCCGCTTGATCCTTCCTTGTCCAGTCAGTTGAACTCCCTTGATTTATCCGCGAAGCTGATAAATCTCTTGATTGTCGTTCGCTCATTCACTTGATATTCGACAATTTCTCGACTTTACCGACACAAAATCCATGAGGTGACAAAATGCTACTCAAGCTGATTCCCCGGAGTCTTTTGTTTGCGGCACTGTGCCTCTGTCTGACGCGTGTGGAAATGGTGTTGAGTCAGGGACCCGTGGCCCAAGAGTCACAGATCGTCTTTACCTCCGAAAGGGATGGGAATTATGAAATTTACGTGATGGATGCCAACGGCAAGTCTATAAAAAGACTCACACATCACCCGATGGCCGACGGCCAAGCTGTATGGTCTCCTGATGGAACGAGAATAGCATTTGCGTCCGATAGAAATGAGGGCAATATCCAGATTTTCATCATGGACAGCAATGGAGGAAATCCGACAAGACTAACGGACGGCGTCTGGGACTGATATCCAGCGTGGTCGCCTGACGGCCGCAAGATAGCATTCTCGGGCTATCCCGAGGAACTTAACCCTGAGATTTTCGTGATAGACACCGACGGAAAGAACCTGACGAGACTAACGAACCAAATCGGGCTTGACACTGCACCGTCATGGTCACCCGACGGTCAAAGGATTGCCTTCATGTCCCGCAGGGGCGGGGACGATGACATCTTCGTGATGGACGCTGACGGCGGTAATCAGACGAGGATAACACGCAATCTGGATCTCTCGGGTAACCCGTCTTGGTCGCCGGATGGACAGAGGATTGCATTCGATGCCTTTGAAGACAAAAACTTTGAAATCTATGTGGTGGATCCTGATGGAAAAAACCTGGACAGATTGACTAACAATCTAGTGCATGACCAAGCTCCCGCTTGGTCACCTGATGGGCGTAAGATTGCATTTAATAAATGGGAAGTAGTGCCTTTCCCCCACATCGAAATACATCTAATGACATCCGACGGAAAATATCTGAAACGTCTTACCAATCTGCCAAATCATGATGATTACCATCCTGATTGGACTGATTCTTCAGGACGTGCTGTTTCTCCGACAGGCAACCAAATTACAATTTGGGGCAGGGTTAAGAAATTTTCGTCTCTATTTCGGTAATTTGTATCTAGCTGGCTGACATCCGACAACTGGGCAAGACCATTTGTATTAGGCTAAAAGGCGGTTGAAGGACGCCCTGAGCAACAAACTGCAAGGGGAGTTGACCGATGAATGGGCGTAAATCCTTAAAGCCCCTCCGAGGTCAAAGGCAAAAGGGATAGTTTCCGACTTTCTCGACAGAGAAGAGGGGAAGTTAGCCAGCCGCAGCGCCTTTGCAACGGTGGCATTGGTTTGCACAACCGCTCTGGTAATGACGTTTCTTGTTGCCTCGGACGCCGAGGCAGGACCGCCTTGCGGCAAAGCAAATAGTGCAGATGGCTGGGTCGGTTGCAGTAAGTTTGTGAATCAGGTCTGGCATCGCAGGTGCATTCCGGAGGGGTGGAATTAACCGTGACATTTAGCGTATAGACCATCCTGAATTGTTCATTATCCTGTTGTTGACTCATGACGCGTTTTTTCCATTGTCCTCCATCAATTGGCAAGCCGGCAAACAAGCGCTCAAACCATAGGCACCTGAATATGCTCGGTTGACCGGTTTGTGCCTTGTTTACCAATGCGCTGGCGTGTTGAGAGAGGGGTGGCATTTATCAATGTGCACGGAGATTGAAAATTCGGGATGAGCTATGCATTTAGCTCTTTTCATTGAGACATAAAGGAAAAACCTTGCAAGCTTGATGCTTGTCGGTTGCTTAATTTTATGGAAATCAAACCGGGGAATTAATTTCTCTGGTTCGTGCCGCATTCGGTTGGCTATTTTGTCACAAGAACTAGGAGGTGTAATCATCAATCTTGATGATTTTCTCAAGCGATTCATGTGCTTTTCAATAATATTGCGACGCAACCGACATGAAACCTATGAGGGAGAGAGATGCGATTCAAGCTGATACTCGGACATCTACTGTTTGCGGGACTGTGCGTCTGTCTGACGAGTGGAGAGTTGTGGTTGGGAAGCGCGCTCGCCTTTAACACAAATCGAATTGTTTTTACATTCTGGAAACATGGCGACGGTGAAGTCTATGTAATGGATGCCGATGGCAGAAACCGAGAAAACCTTACAAACCATCCAGGGTATGACTTCGATCCGGATTGGTCTCCCGACGGGACGAAGATTGCATTCGGTTCCGGCCGAAACGACGTTTTTCAAATCTACGTAATGGACGCCGATGGTGAAAACCAAATGAGACTGACAGATGGACCGCGGCAAAAGCGGGAGCCAGACTGGTCTCCCGATGGGAGTAAGATTGCGTTCACCGTCGACGATGGGGTATCTCATATCGGCGTGATGGACGCGGATGGAAAGAATCGTGTAAGGCTTGAAAACCGGGCGAGTGAGCCATCATGGTCTCCGGATGGGAGACAGATTGCATTCGCGACCTCGAGAAACGGGGACCATGAAATCTTCGTGATAGGCGCTGACGGACAGGGACTTGAAAGGGTGAAGCACGGTTTGCGTGGACACAGCCCGTCGTTTTCTCCCGACGGACGACGGATTGCATACTATGAGTCGCACGAAGGATTCAGACACATCCATTCGGTCGACACTGATGGGAAAAATCGGGTGAGGCTCACGCACAATCAAGGGCATCATTCGCACCCCACGTGGTCTCCCGATGGGCAGATGATTGCATATGTGGCCTATAAAGATCTATTTTTCGGCGACGCAACGATTCACTTGATGACCGCGGACGGAAAATATCTTAAGCAACTTAGCAGAATTCGCGATGGGATCGATTTCCAGCCCGACTTTAGTCCGGTGGGACTAGCTGTCTCTCACTCTTCCAAGACAGCTACAATTTGGGGTAAGATCAAAATACCGTTTGGGCAATAGAAGAAATAGACGTTATTTGGCAATTGGAGTCTTGTTTCCCGTGGGGGCGGGGAGTCGCGACCTGCAAATCGCTCCTACAGGTATAGAGCTCGAAAAAGGAGTAAATGACCTATGAAAAACGTCAGCCATTATATCAGCAGATACCTGCTTCTATTGTTGTTGGGGTTACTGTTTGCGTCGTACAGCGCGGCGCAGGGATTTGTGCCGAGAATCGTCTTTGCATCGAACCGTGACGGGGACTGGGACATTTACTCCATGGATGAGAACGGGGATAACGTGGTCCAGCTCACCAACAACCCGGCATCCGATCGCTTTCCCGGTTGCTCGCCGAACGGGAGAAGGATAGCGTTCGAATCAGAGCGCGGCGTTACGCCTGACCTGTATGTGATGGACAGCGATGGCAGTAACGTGGTAAGACTCACCCAAGACAATTTTTTAGAAGGCCGCCCCAGTTGGACGCCGGAGGGAACGAAGATTGCCTTTTCATCTTTCCGTTTTGCCGTTGGCAACTCGGAAATCTACGTGATGGACGGCGACGGAAATAACCTGATAAATTTGACAAACCACAAGTGGCAGGACGTTAGGCCGAGTTGGTCGCCAGATGGCAGCAAGATGGCGTTTACCTCCATGCGTGATGGCCGCTTCAATACTCCCAGGCATATTTTCGTGATGAATGCGGATGGAACGGAAAGGCGCAATCTCACTGCCGATACCCAACTAACGAACAGTCGGAATCCTAGTTGGTCACCGGATGGACGCAAGATTGCTTTTGACTCGCGGCGCCTCTTCCGAGATGGCCAGCGTGATGACATTTTCGTGATCACCGCTAAAGGAGAAGAGTTAGAAAGGCTTACGAACAAGGAGGGTGCCAATATTCAACCCGTCTATTCGCCGGATGGTACCAATATCGCCTTTGTGTCAACGCGTGATGGAGGTTATAACATATATTTGATGGACACCAACGGGAAGAACGTTGTCAGACTCACGAAAACTCCGCATGGTATTGAAAACCTAAATCCCGCATGGCCTCACGGCGCATTAGCAGTCAATCCCAGCGGAAAGTTACCGATATCTTGGGGAGAACTCAAGCGCACCCACAACCCGCGATGATGTCAATCGGGCTAGAGGACTGGGCGGGTCATTGAAAAAAATCTCCAGCGCCGATAGCGTTGCAAAATGGTTTGGAGCGCGTCCATACTGTACCTGCGCAGCCACTCAAAACAGGTTTCTTTACCGTTCTTTTTACGCACAACCAAGGAGAAAAAAATGCGATTCGGGAGCATGCTTGGGACGTTTATTGGGTTCACCGTGATTCTGTTAAGCGGTGAACTGTGGTTAATAGAAGGAATCGCCGCGCAGAAGTCACGGATTGTCTTTAGTCACCTCGGATTTGACAACTTTGAAATCTATGTAATGGACGCCGATGGAGGAAACCGGGAAAATCTTTCAAACCACCCAGTGCACGACGTGGATCCGGATTGGTCTCCCGACGGGACGAAGATTGCATTCGTTTCCAACAGAAACGATGCCAAATATCAGATCTACGTCATGGATGCCGATGGAACGAACCAGATTAGACTGACTGATGGACCGCGGGACAAGTGGCAACCTGACTGGTCTCCGGATGGGGGTAAGATTGCGTTCTCCGTCGACGATGGGGTTTATCGTATCGACGTGATGGATGTGAATGGAGATAATCGTGTGGTGCTTGAACACGAAGCTTCAGCGCCGTCATGGTCTCCGGACGGGGGTAAGATTGCATTCATATCGAGGAGAGACAAGGGCCGTGAGATCTACGTGATTGGCACTAATGGACAGGGGCTTGAGCGGCTGACGCGCAATTTCTTGGGCGGGCACAGCCTGTCGTTTTCTCCCGACGGTCGACGGATTGCATCCGACCCCTGGCATGGGGAATTCAATCACATCTATGTGATGGGGGCGGATGGAAAAAATCCCATGAGACTTTCGCACAATCAAGAGCATCATACGGCCCCGACGTGGTCTCCCGATGGGCAGATGATCGCATATGTGGTCTCTGACGATGGCAATCCTTTCGACCGAAGAATTCACTTGATGACCGCGAACGGAAAATATATTAAGCAACTCAGCAAAGTTCGTGAGGGGATCGATGACCAACCGGACTTTAGCCCGGTGGGACTAGCTGTGTCCCCCGTTTCCAAAACAAGCACAACTTGGGGCACGCTGAAGAAAATGTCGTCCAGTTTCCGGTAGTTTGCGCCTTCCCTGTCGAAATCCGGCGCCCAGGCAAGGACAAGTGCATCAAACTATGAGAGCCAAATGGTTTCATGTGATGGCGTAACGCGCCAATGCACAGAAGCAAGACTTGATAAAGATAATTGAAGATTTAAATTATCAAGGGTTCAGTGAGGCGTCGATTTAAGAGTTTAAGATTTGGAGTTGGCGGAGCGGAAAGTGTCGCTCATCCTTCTCCATGTAGAGGGAATCGTGGGTACTCGCAGCGCATTTGCAACAGTGGCATTGGTTAGTACGACCGCTCTGGCAATGACGTTGCTTGTCGCTCCAGATGCCAAAGCCGTTTGGTGTCCAGCGGGTTGCGGCCAAGGACAATTTTGTTGTTGGTATGGCGGAGGACACTATTTCTGCCGGGGGCTGGCGCCAGAGCCTGGCTATAAGTGCTGGAGGGTGTAACCTTGAACCAGTAGACAAATCAGGGGATTACCCCTGATTTGTCTGCCTTAAAGAGATGGAGGCATTCTTAGCGAAAAATGAAATTCGAATTCATTAAGACGACTCTTCCCATCCTTAAGAACAGTTTGTATCTTTTGCTGACCGGTTTGTTGCTCGCGTCGTTAAACTCGGTGCGGGCGGTTGCGGACACGATTGCTTTCAGTTCAAATAAAAGTATCTACACTATGAATACTGATGGGACAAATCTCATCAAACTTGCTCCGGGCGGTACCCCCTCTTGGTCGCCGGATGGGACAAGGATTGTGTATTCCTTCGGACTCGGCAGGTTTCGCGGTGATGTCTCCGACATTTACATCATGGATGCCAACGGTGCGAACGGCGTGAATCTCACCAAAGGACGGCACAAGGTTAACTCACTGCCTGCTTGGTCGCCCGACGGTACGAAGATAGCTTTTAGGTCCAATCGTGATGGGAATTTCGAAATATATGTGATGAACGCCGACGGGAAGAATCCAATCAACCTCACACTGCACCCAGATAGCGACAGTTGGCCGACGTGGTCACCGGACGGGAGGCAAATCGCCTTCGAGTCGTTGCAAGTTGCCGCCGGAGTGCTCAATCATTGCGATATATTTGTCATGGATGCCGACGGCGCCAATCGGACCAATGTTACCCAAAACCCCCGCGCATACAATCGGACACCTGATTGGTCGCCGGACGGAAGCAAAATAGCGTTCGCGGCGGTGCGAAATGTCAATCGTGTAGACCTCTGGAATTCAGATGTTGACATCTTTGTGATGGATGCCGACGGAACTCATCCCGTAAGACTCACTGAAGATGCGCGGTTCAATTGGTTCCCAAGTTGGTCACCGGATGGCAAAAGGATGGTCTTTGTTCGAGGAACGCAAGACGATGTCACCGACTGCGACATCTGTATCATGAACGCGGATGGAACCGGTCTTGAAAACCTCACCCAAACCCCCGGTGTGGGCGAGTTCCACCCTTCTTGGAAACCAACTCCGTTTTCGGTATCATCACGAGGAAAGTTGACCGTTGTATGGGGAACGGTGAAACAGAATCACTAGCTATGGAGGCGTGACGAACGAGAAATGAAATCCGATCCATTAGGAAGACTCTCCCCATCATTAAAATGCATCGTATTCCAATTGATGGCCGGTGTATTATTCACGTCCCTAAATTCGGCATGGGCTGTTGGGGGCACGATTGCTTTCACTTCACAGGGGAATATCTACACCATGGCAACCGATGGGACAAATCTCATCGAACTGACTCAGGGTAGCAGCCCCTCCTGGTCGCCGGATGGGACAAAGATCGCGTATTCCTTCGGACTCGGCAGGTTTCGCGGTGATGTCACCGACATTTACATCATGGATGCAAACGGCGCGAACCTTGTGAACCTTACCCAAGGACGGAAGAAAGTCAACATGTCGCCCGTTGTGTCGCCGGATGGGAAAAGAATTGCGTTTGCCTCATACCGCGATGCCAATTACGAAATTTACGTGATGGATGCTGATGGGAAGAATCCGAAAAACCTTACTCTGCATCTGGATGACGATACCTCCCCGGCTTGGTCACCGGACGGGACAAAGATTGCCTTCGGGTCAAGGCAGGTTAGAGAAGACATATTGACTCACTCTGACATATTCGTGATGAATGCCGATGGCGCCAATCGAACCAATATAACCCAAAATCCCCGTGCATACAATATCACGCCCAGTTGGTCGCCGGTCGGAGACAAAATTGCCTACGCAGCATTTTCAAATGTCGATCATGTAGGCCCGTTAAACGCTAACTTGGACATCTCTGTGATGAATGCCGATGGAACTGATGCCGTCAGACTCACTGAAGATGCACGTATGAATTTGTCCCCAAGTTGGTCGCCGGATGGTAAAAGGATTGTCTTCGTGCGAGCACACGAAGACGATCCCATATACTGCGACATCTACGCAATGAACGCGGATGGAACCGGTCTCGTAAACCTCACCCAAACCCCTATTGTGGGCGAGTTCGACCCTTCTTGGAAACCTACTCCGTTTTCGGTATCATCACGAGGCAGGTTGCCCGTCGTGTGGGGAACGGTGAAACAGAAACGATAGCTATGGAGGCGTGACGAACGAGAAATGAAATACCGTCGATTAGGAAGACTCGCCTTATCTTTAAAAGGCATCCTTTTCGTTTTGATAATCGGTGTATTATTCACGTCCTTAGATTTGGTACGGGCGGTTGGGGACACGATTGCTTTCACTTCACAGGGGAATATCTACACTATAGACACTGATGGGACAAATCTGAAAAAACTTACTCGAGGCTATAATCCCTCTTGGTCGCCTGACGGGGCAAAGCTCGTGTTTTCCTTCGGTCTCGGCAGGTTTCGCGGTGACGTCACCGACATTTACATCATGGATGCGAACGGTGGGAACCGCTTGAATCTTACCAAAGGACGCCACAAACAGAATGCCCTGCCTGCTTGGTCGCCCGATGGGACAAAGATAGCTTTTGAGTCCAACCGTGATGGGAATTCCGAAATCTATGTGATGAATGCCGAGGGGAAGAATCCCAAAAACCTCACGCTGCACCTCGATGACGATACGTGCCCGACGTGGTCACCGGATGGGACAAAGATTGCCTTTTGGTCAAGGCAAGTCGCTGCCGGGGTGCTGAGTCTTTCGGATATATTTGTAATGGATGCCGACGGCTCCGATCGGATCAATATCACCCAAAATCCCCGTGCCTCCAATAGGACGCCAAGTTGGTCGCCGGACGGAAGCAAAATCGCTTACACGGCAGTGCGAAATGTCAATCGTGTAGACCCTTGGAATGCAAACTTGGACATCGTTGTGATGAATGCCGACGGAACTCATCCCGTCAGACTCACTGAAGATGGACGTGCAAATTGGCTCCCGAGTTGGTCACCGGATGGCAAAAGGATCGTATTCGAACGAACGATGCTCAACGATCCCATTTACGCCGACATCTATGTGATGAACGCGGATGGAACCGGTCTTGTAAACCTCACCCCAACCCCTCTTGTGCCCGAGTGGGACCCTTCTTGGAGACCGACTCCGTTTTCCGTATCATCACGAGGCAAAATGCCAACCCGATGGGCGGAGATAAAAGAAAGGCGCTAAATCAGGTTAGGGCGAATAAAGTTGCGATTCGGTGCAAATCGACAGAGGTAAAAGTCAACTTTCCTCAACTTCTCGGATGGTGGCAGGATATTGCGACAATGTGTTAGTTGAAAAGATGGTTGACGGTCGTTGATTTGAGAACCGCCAATCGGTCGGTAGGCGCGACGATTGAAAACAAGAGGCTATTAGCACATTACGGCCGGATTATCTCCAATGTCTCCTCAAGGTTCTTGATTCCGGCGGTTGTTCCGATTGCCGTGACGCACGCCGCACCCGCCGCCGAGGCTAGTTCGCTCGTGCGTTTCAAATCCCACCCCATCACGATTCCTGCGAGAAATCCCGCGACATATGCATCCCCAGCCCCCGTAGCATCAACGACGTCGACCTCGTAGGCTGGCACATAAATTTCGTCAGTGCCGGTACGGACGTAACTTCCGCGTTCTCCCATTTTCAATCCGACAGTCCGGATTCCATAATCCATAAGGAATCTTGCAATCTCGGGAGGCGAATCAAGCCCGGTGAGTTGCTCGGCCTCTTCAATGCTAGGCAAAAATACGTCAATGTACGGCAAGCAAGGCTCTAGTGTTTTCAACCAGTTTCCCGATGTGTCCCAGACGGTATCCAGAGATGTTGTCACGCCCGCGTCTTTGGCATGGCGTAGGATGCGCGCCGTAGGTTCACCATCTAACTTCGGCATAACAAATGTACCGGCGACATGCAATATTTTGCTCGACCGAATCAAATCCAAATTCATGTCGTCCTCGGACAGGACACTATTTGTTCCCATGTAGTGGAGGAAACTCCGCTCACCGTCGGACGCGACAGCGACAAATGTAACGGGCGAGTTGATGTCGGCATCGCGAATCATCGCACGCGTATCCACTCGATTGTTATCCAAGACCTGCAACACCATGTCGCCAAACGTGTCGGTGCCGATCCTTCCCATGGCTCCGACATTGATTCCCAACTTGGAGAGGGTGATCGCCGTATTGTTGGCGCAGCCGCCGGAGTGCATTTCAAACTCATCAAACACCATCAATCTGCCCTTTTCCGGAAACGTATCAATAGGGCGCCCTATCACATCTACCACGAAAATACCGAGAGACAATACATCCATGCAACCACCTCGTAATGGGTACATCGCGAGAACACGTGTTCTATTGTGTCACGCGATGTGTTCTGATTCCGAGTGTAATATCGTCATTTCTATATAGTCCGGCCATGTCTAAATAGGTGAAGATGTGGTTTGACACTACCACATTTTAGTCCAATGGTGGACCGGTAAGCGTCTGCAAATTTGCTAACCGTAGTGGCGCGGCTCAAATCATGAGAATGTGGGGATAGGTATCTGGAATTGAATAAACGGGTACAATTCTGTCTCACCGTCCGGATGATGAAGATTAGCCTCAATGCAGATACATGATTACGAATGTTTCATCGGCGGTTTCTACGGGCTGGTTGATTTTCATTGGCAAAAACGAATGGTCGATCCAACCTACCAGTTTCGGCGCCGCATCTTCGAGGATATATTGCAGGATACCCTCACTTGCAAGTATTTGGGCAAACTGTTTTCGTTTACCGGTTAATCCTCGGAGGGATGGCGTACGATTCACGGGCACAAAGTCGTCCTTTAGCTCAACGGCCGTGTTCGGGGATACCGATCCAAGTTGCATATACCTTCCATTGTACACCACTCCCGCACTTTCAAGCGTGCCTGGCAAATGATGTTTCACCGTGGCGAGTCTTTTTTCGTGAAGATCCGGCAATGTCCATTCAGTTGAGTTTGGTGGAGCCGGGATTTCAAAGAATGACTCAATACGAAATGTTCGTGATTGCCAAGCGCTCAAGTCCACGTCACAGATCCGATCGGATCGCGCCTCCGTTACATGTATCGGAGGCGAAGGAGTTTGCTTAAGTGGTCTGATATAGGTTTCGCCCTCCAATAGGACCGACGACGTTGAGTGGGCAGACGCTATTGCCCCGATGTAAGTTCGCAAATGCGCGCGAGAACCTTCCGAATAAACAGAAAGTATGGATAAGCGGCTAACCGAGACCGGTATTGAGAGGATATGCTTCGGGAATACGGCGGCACTGCCGAGAAATACCGTTATCAAAATACTACCAATCCAATAATATTTAACTTCCTTCACGCGAGTTCCCAACCACCACGTGAATCCCCCGAAACCGAGTAGACAAGCTAACAGGAACAGTGGCAGTATGCGGAATAAAGGTACGCGCCCCGACGGAAGAGATTTTAGCACTTTATGGATCTTCTCTGCGTCCCTCTGATGCTGTTCATAGCGATCATCAAGGTGCCGCGGCGATTTTCCGACTGTTTTGATAAACTCCGACCAAAGCTGTACCCTCTCCGGAGATTGGGAGATAGGAAGCACCTCATAATCGAAAGCCAAACTAACAATCTGCCCACTCCCAAATGACCGTCGTGATGCCAGTATGCTATCGCTTCCGTCTCTGAGAACTACATCGCTCCCGATTCCAAGTTTCTCAGCGTTGTCTTTCAGTTTGAAGCCAATTAAGTCAATCGAGATGTCTGCGCGTCCTGCCAACCGAGTTAGCGGTTCCGGCAGATGGGACGCAGGCCGCAATTCACCAAGGTGTACGGGGAGCAAGGGTTCGAGAAAGCTGCCGTGTAGATGCCGAAGATTACTCCCGCCCGAGAGGAGTAAACTACCACCGTTGCGAACCCAATCTAACAAAGCGGACTGTTGAGCTGACGAGATACGATTCGGCGCCAGCGAAATGCCGCGAATCACCACAAGATCGATAGAATCAAAATGTTTCCAACTGTGGGGCAAATGCCTTTGAGACGCAGGATGAACGACGAAAACGCGTGAATCTGCATTGGCACCGACCGGGAGTCCGTGCCAATCATCAAAAACATCACGACCCGGCGGAGTCAGAGCAAGAACAAACAGGTCTTTTGTTTCTTTCGGTAAGTCCGGAATAATCTCGCGTTCAACCCTAACCTGTCCCTCGCGATTCACAATTCGCAATGTCAGTTTCGTCGAAGTGCCGGGTTGAAAAACGTGGAGAGTATAACGTCGACGATCGGTTCTCGTTAGGGAGACAGGTGTCGAGTAGGTTTGGATGACGGCTTCCGAGAACAGATTGGTGACCTCTAATTCAAGATCGCCCGCAAACGATTCATGCTCATTCTCGCTCACCACCAGGAGTTGCAATGGCGCCCATCTGCCCCGCTTATAGTAACCGTCGAACCCGAATTCAACAGATTCGATCTCGATTGCTCCGAAGACAGAGGGGATTGTCAAGAGAAATAGACAAAATGTCACAGTGAGATGGTGAATCGTTGGGAGGCGACCCGCGTTTTCCCGCATATGCCGAATTCCTGTCCACTCATCCATGTGCGCGTTCTCATTTCGTCAATTCCTACTCGTCAATCGGGGGTGCCTTCAGTGGAAAACTGCACGTCAATGCCAATCTTGGCTATTATAAGAATCCTACTTGGGACTATTCGACAGCAAAGAATCGTATGATTCGTAAAGATCGGCAGATGTTGTGTCGCCGATGGTGGGTATTCTGTTCGTCGGCCGAGTCAATTAGGCTCATGGCAAGAGAGTCAATCATCTTAACCGCTATGTGATTAACTATCTCGTTCCCCATTTGGTCTGTTGAAGGGAGGCTAAATTGTCCTCGTCAGGATTGTCCTATTGATCAGAGACGTCGGAATCAAGAACCACTTCCTTTCAAATGCGTACATGATAAATGTAGAACATTTGTTGCAGTCTAGATGAAATGCCTCAAAATGTCAAGCCGTTTTTAATGGACTCGCTTGGATCCTCCCTTCAGTCCTCACTCAACGATCTGCTCTGCAAACGTGACAGGATTGCGGCAAATATCCAACGATTTCTGTTTACTAGAAGCTCGGAAAGAGGTAGAATCCTCACCAAGTTTAATCCGGATCGTCAAACAATTCGCTCTCGAATTCAACCATAATCACATGCCCCGATAGAGATTTAAGGTTGCCACGACGAATAACGCAAAAGAACACTGTGAAGAAAGAGTAAATTCTATGGATATCGACTGCTTGCAACATTTGTTGACGGTTGAGGAACGTACGGCGTTTGACCGGGACGGGTTCATAGTGGTTGAAAACGCACTTCCTGACTCTCTTGTGAAAGATCTAAACAGGGCGATGGACCGTATTGAAGGGGCGGTCGATTTTATCGGGAAAGACGATCTGTTTCTGGAATTGATCGATTGGCCAACGGTGTTTCCAAAGGTATTTGGAATCCTCGGCTGGAATATCCATATTTACCACACGGTTGCACTCGCGAGACCACCGGACACGGGGGAACAACGCCACCGGAGTGCGCGTCTTGCGTGGCATCAGGACAGCGATCGGGTAAACGCCGATATTGCACCGGGACCGACAATGCGAATCTCGCTGAAGGTGGGTTATCTGCTGACAGACCTAACCAAGAAAAATCACGGGAATCAGCTATTTATTCCCGGTAGCCATCTCAAGCGAGAGTTGGAATGGCCGGCTGACGGTGTTTCGAATCCCCCTGGAGTTTACACGCTTCAGGCGCCGGCAGGTTCAGCCGTTCTCTTCGAGCAGCGAGTCTGGCACACGGGAAGCCCAAATTTATCCGATGTAACTCGAAAAACTCTGTATTACGGCTACAGTTACCGCTGGTTCCATCCCCGCGATGATAGAACAGTATCGCACTACATGGAACGTTGCGATCCGATTCGCAGGCAGTTGCTGGGCGCAAAAACAAAAGCTCTGGGGCTCACGTCGCCAAAGCCGGAGGATGTGCCGTTGCGAACTTGGATGAAGGAACATATGGGGGAAGAAGCGGTTGCCGACAAATACACGCGCTTGGTCGGCGGAACTTCGGTGTCGTTTGCACGAAATCCGGATGACCATTATGCCGTGCTCAAATGATCAGATTCTGACGCAGTTTTCCCGGTGACAAGCGTGTAGGGGAACCAGTGGGTGGAGTATCCGAGAATCGATGTTCGCGGTGTGAGAAGACTGTAGCAACAGCAGATTGGAAGTTTGGAAAAGTTAAATGCGATCCAAGAATCATCTGCTTCTCGCTGAGGGTGTGTTTATCCTGGCACCTTGACACAAATTTTTGTGATTGAGGAGATGAAAGATAGGCTCGCTCCCGAGACACGATAATTGGTAGAAACCACATGGCGGACACACGAGAAGGAAACCACGAAGCGTGATACCATTCGTTTGATTTAGTTGATTTGCCATAGCATGTGTTGGGCGCTGGCCGACAAGAACGTGATTATTCAAACTGCGCATCTATTTGCGCGCTTGGATTCAAATGAAGTTAAAGTGTTTTAGTAAATCGTCAAATTCCGGAGGTATTCATGGCAGGTAGAATGGATGGCAAGGTCGCCATTGTCACCGGCGGCAACAGCGGCATGGGTTTGGCAACAGTCGAGATGTTCGTGAAGGAAGGCGCCCGTGTCATGATTGCCGCCCGCGGTGAGGAGCGTGGACGAGAGTCGGCTGAACGTCTCGGCAAAAATGCCTCCTTCGTACGAACCGACGTGACCTCCGAAGACGACATAAAGGACATGATTGATGCCACGGTGGATCGATGGGGGCGCGTAGATTGTCTTTTCAATAACGCAGCGGCCGGGTGCCCAGCCGCCAAAGTCGAGGACTTTGATACAGTGGACTTTCAGTCGCGGATCATGAATATTCTCGGATCGGTATTTCTTGGCATGAAGCACGTGGTTCCCGTAATGAAAAAGCGGGGCGGCGGAAGCATCATCAACAACGGCAGTACCGCCGGAGTCATCGTTGACGGTTGCGGCTCTGCGATTTATAGCGCCGCCAAAGCGGGCGTCATTCATGCGACCAAACTCTGGGCGCTTGAGTTGGCGGAGTTTGGCATTCGGGTTAACTGCATTTCTCCCGGCGCTATCGTGACCCCGATTATGGTCGGCGGATATCACCGTTACGAACCGGAGGAACTTGACCGCCTTTTAGGTCGCGTGGATTCGCACTTTGCTGAAGTGTTGCCCTTGAGACGAGGCGGAAAGCCGGAGGATATCGCGTATGCCGCGGTATACCTAGCCAGCGATGAAAGCCTGCACACGACGGGGCATAATCTGGTGATTGAATCGGGCAATACGCTCGGCAGAAGCCAAGCCGAGCAGGACCTGCGCAGCGCTAGAAGGAAGAAGGCGGTCTTTGGCTCGGACTAACGGACACATCAAGGCTAGGTCTGCCGGCATTTCTTGTCGTTCAATTGCCAGTTTGTGAGTGTTGACAGCAGACATCGCAAGGCAGTTACTTTGCTACCTGCATTGGAGAATTCAATGAATTCATCGAATCCGAACATCATCTTGGTAAATTGTGACGACCTTGGATACGGCGATTTAGGTTGTTACGGATCCACTGTGAACCGTACACCGACGCTTGATCGCATGGCACGAGAAGGAGCAAGATTTACCGACTTTTACATGGCGTCGCCGGTGTGTTCGCCTTCCCGCGGCGCCATGATGACAGGGTGCTACCCCAAACGTATCGGTTTCGGGGACTTCGACGGGCTAGTCGTGCTGTTTCCCGGTCAGGGAATGGGGTTAAATGCGGATGAAATTACCATTGCGGAGATCCTCAAAGAGCAAGGGTACGCGACGATGCTGGTCGGAAAATGGCACTGCGGCGATCAGTCCGAATTCATGCCGACACGCCACGGATTTGATCACTACTACGGTATACCGTATAGTAATGACATGGGGCGGCAATCGGGCCGCGAGAACCGATTTCCGCCATTACCGTTGCTATGCGGCGAAGAGGTAATCCAAGAACAACCCGATCAGGCGGCGCTCACCGAACGCTACGTGGAACAGGCGGTGCGTTTTATCCGAAACAACCGCGAAACACCATTTTTTTTATACTTTGCCCACATGTATGTCCATCTTCCCATCTACCCTCCCGAAGCTTTTCTCAAGACATCCGAGAACGGACGGTATGGCGGTGCGGTCGAGCACATTGACTGGTCAATGGCAGTGATACTGAACGAACTTCAGCGATCGGGATTGGACGAGAACACCTTGGTTGTTTTCACCTCGGACAACGGTTCAAGGGGTAGCGAGGGAGGCAGCAACGGCGCCTTGCGCGGCCGCAAAGGCACAACATGGGAAGGGGGACAGCGGGTACCCTGTCTGATGCGCTTCCCCGGACGTATTCCCGCGGGAATCGTCGAGAGCGGAATTGTGACGGCCATGGATTTTCTCCCGACTTTTGCGGGATTGGCCGATGCCAACGTACCTTCTGATCGCGCAATCGACGGTGAAGACATTCGCGCGCTCATGTACCGGGAAGGAGACCCTGTTTCCCAACCCCGCACTTTCTTTTATTATTCAGGGGAAAATCTTGAAGCTGTGCGTTCGGGGAAATGGAAACTCCACATCCGCAAGCGAAACGAAGAGATACGCGAGTTGTATGACCTAGAGTCGGACATCGGCGAGACGAACAATCTATATGACCGGCACCCGGAGGTGGTAAAGCAACTGACTTCCAAGATTCTAGCCTGCCGGGAGGACATTGGGGATAAAACGGTTGGAGCAGAAGGCGCCAACTGCCGACCGATTGGCGTTGTCGAGAATCCGGGGCCTTTAACCAAGTACGACCCAAACCATCCTTACATCATCGCCATGTACGACCTCGAGGACGCCGGATGAAACCAGTCTTCAGTCCATCTAAGTGGGTCTAGCTATCGGTCTTTGGGGGGAAACGATCTGTCGCCGTTCCGGTGTCAGGCGTTCGAGAAGTTCCGGCGATGGTTGGTAACCGTACCGAAAATTTCCCCAAGACGGTCCGTAACGATACACTACCATCCGCCGTATGCCCGGATTCACGCGCTTGGCTGCTCCATGTGCGGTCCAGTCTACAAACAGTAGGGCATCCCCCGCCGGCATGTAAACCTCAACAGCTCCGTCAATGTTGTCCACGGACGCGCCGTAAGGGGCGGGATTGTCATTGAAGTAAGGATGTGGAAAGTTGGACTTGTGGCTTCCGGGGATCACCATGGTGGGGCCGTCACCTGTACCTATGTCCGTTAGCGCCACAAGAAGGTTAATTTGACCGCACATGAATTTCCCGTTGCGGAACGCAAATGCGCCGCGTTTCGCCTCTTGGCTCGAGTGCAGGCCAATGGCTTCACCCGGCTCGCGAAAGTTAACATGGTTTTCATCGATGAAAAGAGAGCCGTGGTTGTAATCGAATGTCCCCGCACCCCCGACAAAACGCCTAATCTTGTCAATCCAAGACGGGTGATCGATCAGTTTCTCAAACGGTTCACCCGCCTCGTATATCTGCTGATAATTCACTCCGGAAGTTTTGTCCCCATATTGGTGCCCGTGGATATATCCATACCATTCTCCCGGCTTTAGCGGCGGAATCGTATCCAAACAGTCGTTGAGGTCTTTCACTTCAGCCTTTGTCAATGCGCCTTCCAGATGCAGGAATCCCTGCAAATCAAAAAAGTAATCGTCTCTATCGACTACCATGTTTTCCTCCCGTCTTATTCACGTGTTACGCTCCCGATTCAAAAAAATTGGGTTCCAAATCGATTCAGGACTCGGAACTTGACACTCACGCATGAATGTGTGAGGTAATTTAGGCATTTTTTCCGCGCTCGCTCAAGTGTTTCCTGATGTTTGCCGCGATCGCATGAGTAATCCCTTTCACGGCCAGCAACTGGTCAAGGCTTGCGACACGGATGCTATCAATAGAGCCGAAATGCTGCAAGAGTGCCTGTTTGCGTTTTGCGCCAATGTTAGGAATTGCGTCCAGCACAGAGTGATTAAGCGCCCGACTGCGCAATTTGCGATGGTAGGCAAGGGCGAATCGATGTGCTTCATCACGCAAACGCTGGATAAGATGGAGAGTTGGATTGTCGTGACGAAGCACTATAGGTTCAGATTGTCCCGGCAAAAAAATGTGCTCAAATCGCTTGGCCAGCCCGATGATCGGAAGATTCTCAAGGTTCAGTGACTCAAGCGCCTCGCAAGCAGCGCTCAACTGACCCTTGCCGCCGTCGATTAGAATAAGGTCCGGCAAGGTGTTTTCCGCAATCGCACGGCTTAGCCGACGGCCCAGCACTTCATTCATCATCGCAAAGTCATCCTGACCTTGTACCGTGCGGATCTTGAAGCGTCGATATTCCGATTTGGCAGGTTCCCCATCTTCAAGCACCACCATTGAACCGACAGCGAATTGGCTCCCCAAGTTGGAAATGTCAAAACCCTCGATTCGTTGCGGTGGATGAGAAAGACTCAACAACTCCTGTAATTCGATTAGCGCCGGGTTGTCGCCAGCTTTGTAGACGACGTGTGTTTCCTTCTGATTTAGAATAAGTTCAGCGTTCTTAGAAGCCATCTCCACTAAACGACGCATCCGCCCTTTCTGCGGGATGTGCAGATTTGTACCGCTGCCACGCTTTTCGGACAGCCATTTTCGAATTGCCTCCGGCATCTCGGTTTCATTGGGCAACACAATTGTTTTGGGGATAAACGAGGCATTTTGATAGAATTGTTGCACAAACGCCGTTAACGATTCCACCGGCAATTCCGAATCGACATCGTTTAGAAAGTAGTGTTCCCTATCCATTAACTTTCCGTCTCGCACCATCAAAACTTGGGCGCACGCTTCGGTGCCGTTGTAGGCAATGCCGATCACATCCTCATCCGCCGCCGAAACAGTGTCTAGATTCTGCCTGGCGATCGCTTGTTTCACCATGTCAATCCGGTCCCGGTATTTGGCTGCCGCTTCGAAATCCAGGGTGGCGGCGGCCGACTCCATTTTTTCTTCCAGTTCTTTGAGGACTTGCCGCGTGTTACCGCTTAGAAACCGGCATACGCTTTGGACGATTTCGCCATATTCATCGGGATTGATTAGATCGGCGCAGGGACCGGGGCAACGATTGATATGATAGTCCAAACAGACTCGATGGGGATTCTCGGATGCTTTCAGGTCTAATCCGCACGTGCGAATAGGGAAAACTTTTGTAAGTTGCTTAATGGTCTGACGTATCGCCCGAACATGCACGAAAGGCCCGAAAAATTTTGCGCCGGAGTTGTCACTTTGGCGCGTCACGGAGAGCCTCGGAAATGGTTCTTGCACAGATATTTTCAGGTAAGGGTAGCGTTTGTCGTCTTTAAGTTTGACGTTGTAGCGCGGTTGATGCTCTTTGATAAGGTTATTCTCGAGTATGAGCGCATCGACACTATTGGTCGTAGCCACGTATTCTACGTCATTGACATAGCGCATCATTGGCTGCGCCATGAAATTCGGTTGCGCCGAAGACTGAAAGTAGGAAGCTACGCGGTGTCGCAGCGATGAAGCCTTGCCAACGTAAAGCACTTCCCCCTGCACATTCTTCATGAGGTAAACCCCGGGGCACGATGGGAGATTCTTGAAGGATTTAGCCATTAGAAGACCTGTCTTCAGGATGTGAATTCAAAGTTTGGATGGAATATACGTGACAGAAGACCGTGAATGCCTCGAACCTAATACGACAGAGCATCGAATCGGTAGACCGGTGGGTAAGACGGTGTTGAGGCATAGAAGTTGAATGCAAGTTTTGTTCTGGAGATTAACTATCCTCGAGATCGGGTTTTTCAAACACCGCGCGATAAATCTCACGTCCTTCTGCCAGATATTTCATCTCAAAGTTCGTTTGGACGTGATCCGTCTGAACTGTTGCAGATGTTGTTTCAACGAGACACGTAGATTGGTCAAGCCTGTGCCGAATTTCGTCGAAATATTCACTGTAGTCTGTCGCAATGTGGAGACGTCCACCGCACGGGCGTAACGTGCGCTCCACGCCGCGAAGCCATGTCTCATTTCTGAAAAGTCGACGCTTGTGTTGACGCTTTTTCGGCCATGGATCGGGAAAGTAAACATGATATGCTTGAACACACCGTTCTGCCACGTAGAAGTCGACAAAACGTGCGGCGTCGGTCCAAGCCAACCGTACATTCTGAAACAGGACACTCCGCAATTCGCCGTTATGCAAAGTGGTATGTTTGGCATGTTTCCGGAATCGTTGCTGTGTTCGTCGAACATATTTTGGCGCGCGTTCTACGCCCAGGTAGTTTATCTCCGGGCACCGTCTCGCGGACTCAAGTAGGAATCGTCCCTTGCCGCAGCCGACCTCAATCTCAACCGGGTTCCCATTTCCAAAGATGTCTTTCCAACAGATTGGAGCGCTAATGTCAGCCAAGTTGGTTTGACTTCCGCTATCCAAGTCGATAATACAGGAATTGAACTGTGTGAATTCGTAGTAGGTTTCATTGTAACGCGGTTCTTCATTCATTTTTCGCATTCAACTCGAGCGAAGTGTCAATAGAGATTTTGGTGAGTAAGTTCCGCTATAGCGCGGGAAAGCAATACCTTCGCACCAAAACGATTGTCATTCATCACCCTTACGCTGCTGTCTTGGTACGGTGTAGCCGTGTGTATCAATGACACTTCCGGGCTCGATAGACCAGTGCGTTTCGCTCATCAATTCATAGCATAGCATTCTCCGAAATTCAAGTAAAGCAAATCTGATGCCGAGCGTTAAAGTTGCAAGCTATGATACGCCCTGCTCGGAATGGAGCCTTCCTTTTCCGTTGCGTCGATTATTGGTAGTTGCTATAATCGAGAAAACGACATTGGCTGCGCGAAGAGTCTTGCCGACTGGAGAATAGAGAAATGTCAATTGCGACGATAGAATGGGTAGATGGCAGAATACGGCTGATAGATCAGACATTGCTGCCCAATGAGTTCAAACAGATATACTGCGATAACTTGGAGGCCGTGTGGGAATCGATTAAGTTGCTTCGCGTTCGTGGCGCGCCCGCTATCGGGATTGCGGCGGCACTGGGCACTGTGCTTGGAGTGTGGAAGTCGCGTGCGGCGAACTACGCCGAATTTTCAGATGAATTGAGGAAGGTAACCGATTATCTTGCAACATCCCGACCCACCGCCGTGAATCTGTTCTGGGCGCTCAACCGCATGATCATGACGGCGGAGAAGCACCAACATGCCTCAATTTCCCAGTTAAAGAAAGTGTTGTTGGATGAGGCATTGGCGATAATTGAAGAAGATCGCGCAATGTGCCGAGCCATCGGAAAGCACGGACTGCAACTCCTGAATGAAGGCGACACCATCCTAACGCATTGTAATGCAGGGGGATTGGCGACCTCGGATTACGGCACGGCTTTGGCGGTCATGTTTACGGCGCATGAAGCCGGCAAGAATATAAGTGTCTACGCTGACGAGACTCGCCCGTTGCTCCAAGGATCGCGACTAACCGCATGGGAGTTGATGCAAGCGGGAATTGACGTAACGCTTATTTGTGACAATATGGCTGCTCAAGTCATGAAGGAGGGAAAGATTCAGTGCGCCGTCGTCGGGGCAGATCGAATTGCCGCAAACGGAGACGCGGCGAACAAGATTGGCACCTACAACGTTGCAATTCTTGCGCAAGCGCACGAGATTCCGTTCTATGTCGCCGCACCGACATCCACGCTCGATTTCTCACTGGATACGGGAGACCGGATTCCCATTGAGGAACGCGCTGCGGAGGAGATCACGGAAGGTTTTGGAAAACGAACGGCGCCGGACGGCGTCAAAGTTTACAGTCCGGCATTTGATGTCACGCCTGCCAGCCTGATTACCGCCATCATTACGGACAAGGGGATTGCCCTACCGCCTTACACTGTTAGTTTAAGAGGGTTAGTGACGGCTTGAACCTGTTTGGAAGGAATCCGAGGGATTGATAAGAATATGCACGTTTGCAGTGGATAATATGTAGTAAAACACATTGTCTATTGTGAAATCCAAAATCCCTTTTCCAATTCCTTGTGGTCAAGTCACTTTTACTGAGTCGCGAAAATGTGGGATAAATTACGCCGCACTACCACACAAAGACTTTAGCCATTCCCTTCATGGCAACTCCATCAGCCTTGCAAATAGCAAAGATGCTAGGAATCCCTTATCCATTCATCTACACGCGCGAAGGCAAGTGGTTCGGCAGAGTCAATCCTAAGAATGAACATGACGGGTCCGACTGACGACCTGTGAAGTTTACGCGGAGGAGGAGCGAAAAAGTAATGGGCACACTGTCGTTCTGCCACGCCGCATGTCTAAAGATTGACCGACTACCGTCTACACCCGCACCGATAGTACAACTATACTCTACTTGGAGGATAAAGTGAAAACAAAAGAAAGATTCTTCTACATGGTCTGCGGCGCCGTCTTTGGTGTCACTATTCTTCTCATCGGGATGGCAGTTTCACCCACAACCGCACAGCGAGACACATTCGGTGAGATAATTTGTACGGGTCTAACGGTTGTAGATCGAGAAGGGAATAAGCGGGTGCGGTTAGAGATTGACAAGAACGATGGAGTTATCGGTACATGGAACAGACACGGGAAGATTGTCGCACTGATGGGGGGCAGGGAACATGGTGGTGTGATCGGTATCAGGAATAGAGACGGGGAGTATATCGCTCGAATGTTCTCTAACAATGGCATCGGAACGATTCAAGTTTCAGATCTGAGGGTTACGGATAAGGTTCCCTACGGGACCGAGTGGGTGCGGTTGTGGGCTGCCGACAACGGTGGCCATGTAGCAGTCTATGGCAAAAACGCGGACATAGCCGCTGCCTACATGACCGCTCGTTTAGAAGGCGGTGGGATAATCTGGGTTACGGACCAAGACGGGGATGCTGTTGCCACTTTGACCTCCTACGAGCGCGGCGGGTTAATACGGGTTCGGGGCAAAGACGGTGGAGATCGCGCCGACATGAAAGCCGGTAAATACGGCGGTTTGGTTAACGTGTATAGCAACCACGGTGAAGGTCGCTCTACTATGGGAGTCAACCAGTCTGGCCACGGTGCGGTCGCTACTTGGGACAAACACGGCGAAAAACATGGTGATTTGAAGTAAATACGCAGTCTCCCCGAGTCTCTGCAGAATAAACCCCCAAATTGCATTTTATGCGATTATCGGGGCGGCCAAGTATCAGATTCGCCGCTCTCAAGAATAGTAAGAATCAAACGACGTGAGTTCTATCGCACTATCTATTCAGCTTCTATCACTGCGATTTCGTTCTTGCGTTTATCTTCATTCATTTACTACCAAATGCGCCAGCAGCGTTCAATGCCCCGACAATTCCGATAAAAAAACCAACTGCTAAGCCAGCAACAAACCCCGTATAACTGTCAGTCGTAGTAACACTGCACACAACGCCTAGAACAATGCCCATTAGTGGCCCTGCTATCAGCCAAGTCCTTACGTTCTCGTTTTCAATACTCCAGAGAATGCCGACATACGTCCCTAATGCTGCGCCCAACACAGCAATATCAAAAAAAGGATCGTAGACCCATAAGCAAATAACAAGCCCAACCATCGCGCCCCCCACTACACAAACCAAGATTTTGAGTAAAACCCTGAGAATCACTTTGAGCAAATCCACCCCATGTCCTCCCGTCAATAGTCATTGACAAAGTAAGTGACCCCGTGAGAAACGTCTAACTCCCGCGTGTGATGCAGCAATTCTAGCGAAGCCTTTGTGTACGCACTTCAATGTCGCCCAGCAGCCCCTCAATGTCGTCCAGCCGACTCACTTGGTATCCCCGAGCCGATTTTCAATCGTCATTAACTGCCACCTCATCTGCTCTATCTTCTTGTTGATTGAAAGCAGATATACAAACAGGAAATCCGAACAATCAGCGTGACCAGCACCACCCAAAATACGTGGCAATTCTTCCATTGCATTATCTCGTTCACTCGCTTTTATTCCTCTTCCTTGCTGCCAAGAATCGAGACAAATTTCTGCTAGTAAGGAAAATAAAAAAGATGAAAATGAGCACAGCAACCAGTTCGCCGAGTTCCTCGTGGCCATGCCACAGTTTCGGCATGCCCTCGACAAATCCTGAAAATGTCACTATAGCCCCCACACAACCGACGACTACCCCGCACAATTGCTTTTTTCCCTTCAAGTTGAACCTCCTGTTTTGAAACTGATACCTAATGGGTGCAACTCAAATACCGCTATCTCAAGAACGCGTCATAACCAACCGTTTGCCCTAGGTTCGTACAAACTCTGAAGTGAGAAACCACGCATCCTCGACTGTCAGTTCTGGAATTACCCTGCGTATGTCTTCTTTGTTCATGCGTTGAAACCAGCGTTGATGTCCGCGTAGTCTTTTAATGCAGTATCTGTCCTCCTCAAGTCGAGGTGTAATCAGTTCCAACATACGACGTTGATTCTCCTTCGTATAACACCATTTTGGCTCATTTAGTATTGTCTTCATGTAATACACGGAAAAAAAACATGCAAGTCCTTCTTGTAAATTGGTCACGTTTTGGCTGCCGGTCGGTGCAAGTAGATGAACCGTTTCATGAGCCATTTCAAAACACGCCTGCGACATGTTTCGAATAGCTGATTGGCTAAGTCTAATGATGATGTTCACACCGTCACGTTCAGGTCTGGACAAATATCTTAACTTGGAATCGGCACCATGGAACTCAATACCGACACACCGGTACCAACAATCTCGCCATCCAAACAAATCCTCTGCCAGTTCAAGCATATTAATCAGATGACTCCGCAACTGTTGTGCGCATTTACTATCGTTTCCATCCGGGTGATGAACAAACACATCTGAACTGTTAGCCTTTGTCATAATTGTTCTACCACCACCTTTCGAAATGGTCCATATTGTAGTCTCTATCATACTTACCAGACGGTTTGCACCCATCTAAAGTTGCCTTCGTTATGAGAAAAACACAATCACCCTCATCACCTACGATAGAATAATTGACTTGCGGTATTCCATCTATGAAAAAGTCAGCAGCAGTTTCTTGTACCATACGGCCTGTGGTCCCGCTGGCACTCCCAAAGGCTAGTGCGCGGTGCGCAACTTACAAGGCATGGTGGGAAGGGGATTCCTATCGCACTCACTATCCGTTCCTCTGATTCCACCCTACAAATGTACAAAGTCGGGCTAAGGATCAAATTCCTTTCGCTAGTTTATCCTTCAGACTCTTCAAACAGGGAGGGAAAGAACCGCAGCGGATCTGAGGGGTCGCGGAAGAGAATTTTTTGCCGAGGCGTAAGTTCCACGCTCGTCGGCGGTTGGACACGCTTTGTTTTCCACGCCATATACGAAACGCAATATTTATACAGGAGAGAACGCCGCTCGTGATTCGCCGTCCAAGCCGCTGTTCCGTGAGTCAATGCCTCCGTGAATAAAGTTACCGAACCCGCGGGCGCATTCGGAACGACGACGCATGCTGCCTTATCGGGTGCATCATCTATCTGCTGCGGCAGTTTGAAGTTGCATTTATGACTGCCGGGAATACAACAGAAACCGCCGGAGTCTGGCCCCGCATCTGTCATATTCCACGTCACCACGACAAATCCATTAACGATTTGATTGTCTCGGAAGGGGTAATATTCACCGCGGCGAGCGCCGGAGTAAGGCGCCGAGGCGCCGTAGTCTGCGTGGAGCCTTCCCCTTTGCATTCCCTCATGCATGCACATCCCGTAAATTCGATCAAGCCGAAATGCGTCTCCCAACCGAAATCTAAGGATTGGCAGAATCTTTGGGTGATCAAGTAAATCGCAAAACGGTTTTCCCCACTGCAGAAACCCCGGTCCTTCCGGGGCGCTCCCAAATCGCTGCGTCTGACCGGGCTCGGGTAATTCCTGCTCGTCCAGCATCTCATTGAATTTTGACACCTCGGTCTCGCTCAAGACGTTTTCAATGACCAAGTAACCTTGTAGATCGAAGAGGTATTGCTGCATCTCAAGATCGGCCATGATGTGCTCTCCTCGTACTTGCCGACATTTACCGTCTCCACTTATAATCCCGCATAAAGACGGTTACTCGCCGCCAAGCTAATGCGCCGAGAAAAGTGGTAGACGTGTGTGTCTGTCGTTTCCCGTTTGTTACCAATCGGTGTGGATTCCTCTACGATGAAATCAGCGAAATGCGCCGAGTTGAAAGCAACGAAGGCAAGATTGATTGAATCCACGAGCCTCTCGTGCCGTACAAAAAGATTGGGAAACGACACAGG
Organism: Candidatus Poribacteria bacterium; assembly: GCA_028820655.1. Taxonomy (GTDB): domain Bacteria; phylum Poribacteria; class WGA-4E; order WGA-4E; family JAJDTR01; genus JAJDTR01. The sequence continues at coordinate 104,390 of JAPPIK010000021.1, forward strand.
TCCGGTGTCGATTTGGTAGGCGACGTCCGATTTTCGTATATTTAGCGTTTTGACCGGGTACTCGATAATCGCTCGTAATTCTGAGTCGTCGTGGCGGATCTCCGTTTGCGCAACCACCGGGTAAAATTCGTGTGTGAACCGAATTATGTCCTCGGCGGTATTCAGATTCTTATAACGTGCGTGTTCTTGTAGATGTCGGGTAGGCCCGCCAAACATCTCCGACGTTTTCAGACAACTCTTGTAATTGGGATTCCGCCACGCCTTGCGCCGGAAGATTAGCCCGTATTCCGGTCCGAAGATCGGGAGAAAGTCGTAGTTGTCTTCAAGGAACAGGTTCCGTTTTGCAAACGTGTCTTCGCTCTTGCATGACGCGCATTGGAGAAAATCTTCCGTCTTTCCACTGCGTTCGTCAATGACACGCGTGCGGGATTCAACCCAAAATCGCACTTCATTCTCCGGATTTGTTCCAAGAAGGTAGGTCTTACTGTAATCCAGAGGTCTCATGGAGGTGTAGTTCACCCATTCAGAGAAGCGATCAAATAAAAACTCGGTTTCTTGAAATGCCTAGCAACTTGGGACTACCTAACAAAAAAGCACCCTCCAGCTTCCATCAATTCCAAAGGGTGCTTTCCTGACTAGATTTCATGATAGCGATTCTCGCCGGAGTTACTCCTTCTGTTCCTCTTTCGCCGCGGCGATAACCTTCTGTGCAAGCTCATCGGGGACAATTTCGTACCGGGAGAACTCCATCGTGAAGCTTCCTCTCGCACTTGTTATCGATTTGAGGTCAATCGAATAGCGTAGCATCTCCGCAAGCGGCACGGTGGCTTGGATCACTTGGCGCTTGCCGGACTGTTCTACTCCCATCACTTGACCGCGCTTACTGTTCAGGTCGCCAATGATGTCACCCATGAACTGTTCGGGAACAGAAATTGTGACATCCATTATCGGCTCGAGCAGCGCCGGATTCGCTTGGTCCGCTGCCGCCGAAAATGCTAACGAACCCGCCATCTGAAACGCAAAGTCGGACGAATCGACAGGATGATACTTCCCATCGTAGAGTTCGATTTGAGTGTCAACGAGAGGGTAACCGGCGATAATCCCTTGCTCCATTTTTTCGCGGATTCCCTTTTCTACCGCGGGAATGTAATTCCGGGGAATCGATCCGCCAACAATGCTATCCACGAATTCAAACCCGCTGCCTCGTTCGAGCGGCGAAACGTTTATCCAGCAATCGCCAAATTGGCCGCGGCCGCCGGATTGGCGTTTGTATCTGCCTTGAGTCCCACTGACACGCCTACGAAGCGTCTCTCTGTAAGGCACCTTGGGAGGTTCAACATCAGTTTCGACACCGAAGCGATCTTTCATTCGTTCGCGTGTGAGGCTGATATGGAGTTCGCCCAATCCCGAAACCAAGAGTTGTGATGTGATGTCATTCCGCTCTAGTCTAAAGGTCGGGTCTTCCTCCGTCATCCTGTTCAAGGTTGAAATGAGTTTCTCGTCATCGCCCTCCCGCAATGGTTTTACCGCGAACGAAATCAGAGGTTTCGGAAATTCGATTCCGGTAAGCTGGATTTCGTTACCCGTCTCGCACCATGTGTCCCCAGTCTGTGAAATTGAGAGTTTGGGGACAACACCGATGTCGCCCGCGACGACTTGCGCGGTGTTAATGGAATCCTTGCCCTGGCTAAACGCCAGTTTCCCAATCTTCTCGTTCTCTCCTCTCGTCGAATTGAATACTTGGGAATCTCCTTTTAGAATCCCGGAATAGACTCGAAAGAACGTGAGCCGACCCGAAAAAGGGTCTGCCATGGTTTTGAAAACGAGAGTGGACATCGGCGCATCTGCCGAGGCTTCTAACGTCGAATCACCATCGGCACTCTCAACGGGCTTTCCATTGACCGGAGATGGAAAGCATGTGACTATCGCATCCATCAACTGCTGAACGCCGATATTCTCCAGTGCGGAACCACAGAGCACCGGCACGACGTTGCCGCTAGAAATGCCCGACTGCAAGCCAACGCTGATCTCCTCGTCCGTCAGTTCGCCTTCAAAGAATTTCTCGATTAACTCATCATCGCCCTCCGCGGCGACCTCAACGAGCTGTTCTCGGCATTCCGCAGCCTGCGCTTCAAGATCGGATGGTATCTCCGATGGAGGCGCCGGATTGTTGCCGTCAGGTTTCATGAACGCGCTCATTCGGACAAAGTCCGACACCCCGGTGAAATTTTCTTCCGCACCGATAGGAAGTTGTGCGACGGTTGCGCCTGCCTCCAAGATTTCCTCGACACTCGCTACGGCGTTTTCAAAGTTCGCGTTCTCTTTGTCCATTTTATTGACAAAGATTAGCCGTGGCAGATTATACTTGTCCGCGATTTCCCAGACCTTTTCCGTGCCGCCTTCTACACCGGTTGTCGCATCGATCAATACTACGACGGCGTCGGATACGCGCAACACACTCTCAAGATCACCGTAAAAGTCCTCCGCGCCCGGTGTGTCGATGATATTTAACTTGTACCCATTCCATTCCGCAACACAAACCGAGCAATTTAGTGTCGTCTTACGTTCTATTTCATCCGGAGAGTAATCGGCGACGGTATTTCCCTGGTCCACTTGGCCCATTCGTTCAACCGCACCTCCGTTGTAGAGCATTGCTTCAATTAACGATGTCTTCCCCGCGCCAGAATGTGCAATTATTCCGATGTTTCGGATCTGTTCTGTTCGGTATTCTCTCATGTTGTTGCGAGTTCTCCTTACGGTGTCAGTCTGCCAAAGATAATGCGTGATTTTAGCACACGCTTATGGGAAAAGCAAGCCTAAAAGTGTGCAGTGAATCGGGCGAAGGCTTGTCCCCAAATCGCATAAAATCGGGGCGTCACGGGGGCCGCGCATGGTCAGCCGAGACGCGGAATTGACAAGCAGAGAAACGGAATACACATACCGTACCAGATGAGTTTGGCATCGGGAATTACGGGATTTGCCGTCAATCTATCTACACCGCAGCCTGCGGCACAGAATTTCTTCAACCCACGATGTTCAAGAGATGATATACTCTATTATGAGGTGAAATCTCGTCTTTAGGCAGCTTGAATACGGTAGATTTTTTGGAGGACAACATCGATGCAACGAATTTTCTTCTGTCTCGGTGGCGGTTTTGCTCTGCTCTCGGTTGCGATTGGAGCCTTTGCCGCTCACGCGCTGAAAACAAGACTCTCGGAGGACATGCTGGCTATCTTCGAAATCGGCGCGCGCTATCAGATGTATCATGCCTTGGGTCTTATTGCGGTTGCTTGGGCTTTTTCCCAGTGGAATAGCCAGCTTATTTCCGCTGCAGGGTGGCTCTTTGTCGCCGGCATCGTCATTTTTTCCGGCAGTCTGTATGCGTTAAGTTTGACTGGCGTCCGCCAACTGGGCGCGATTACGCCAATCGGCGGATTGGCATTTATCGTTGGCTGGTTTCTGCTTGTTTTGGCGGCGCTGCGAAATCAATGACCAAAAAGAAGCCGACATCGTCCGCATCGGGCAGCAAGGATTCTCTATGAATTTGCAAGAATCGGTGGTCAACTGGGATAAATGGCGCGATCAGTTTCCGGTGACTGAGAACCATATCTATATGAATCACGCGGGCATTGCTCCACTATCTCTCCGCGTGCGAAATGCCATGCGGGCTTTTCTAGACGATGCTACCGTCGATGGAGCAGTGCATGCGGACGATTGGGCGGCGGCGGCGGAAGCTTGCCGCCAATCGTCGGCGAAACTGATTCATGCCAACGTCGATGAAATTGCGTTCATGAAGAACACCACGCAGGGTATCCTTCTTGCGGCAAACGGGATCGATTGGCGTGAGGGCGACAACATCGTAACGACAGCAGTGGAGTTTCCCGCTAACGTATATCCATGGTGGAGTTTGAAGGAACGATACGGTGTGGAAACGCGGATGGTCGCCGAACGCGAAGGGCGGATTCCTATAGGTGAGCTTGCAGCGGCTATCGACTCGCGCACTCGGGTGCTTACTATCAGCCATGTGGAGTTTGCATCCGGTTTTCGACACGACATTCAAGCAATCGGGGAGATTTGCCGGGAAAAGGGAATCTGGTTTGTCGTGGACGCAATTCAGAGCGTCGGGGTGATAGACTTTGACGTTGAGGCTTGCTGCATCGACATTTTAGCTGCCGACGGGCACAAGTGGTTGTGCGCGCCCGAGGGCGCGGCAATCTTTTACTGTGCGGAAAAACGACAGGATCAGCTAATCAACACAAATCTTGGCTGGGCAGGTGTGGTCAATCCTCGAGATTTTCTCGATTATGATCTTACGCCGAAACCCGATGCGACGCGGTTTGAGGAGGGCTCGTACAACAGTGTCGGATTATTTGGATTGCACGCCGCGATTGATCTGCTATTGGAAATCGGCGTGCCCCGGATTGAGAAGCGCGTAATTGATCTGACCGGACGCTTGATTGACGGGCTCCAATCCAAGGGGTATCGCGTCTCGACGCCAACGACGGATTCGGAGAGATCCGGTATCGTGATATTCCACAGTTGCCGCCACTCGACAACCGAACTTTACCAGTTACTTCAACGAGCCAACGTGGTTTCCGCGGAACGAGAAGGACTGCGCCTGTCACCACACTTTTATAATACTACCGATGAGATTGAACAGGTCTTAGCGTGTCTTCCGTAAGCGATTTTAAATTGGCAACCCCCATTTACTGTGGTAGAATTCATTAGCCGAATCGAACAAGGTGAAATGATGAAACAACGCAATCTTCCGGTTAGCTATTCTTGACTTCAAGGAGCGGTTCAGTTTGATTAAACTCAACTTACGGTACTGTTGGATTTTGTTTCTTATTTTCGGATTAGTTGGTTGCGCCCCTCCCGGAAGCAGGAATAGGAATATCCCGCAAATAAAACTCACCGTTCAAAACACGCTGCCAATCAAGCGCAGAGATGTGCCAGTCGTGGTTGCATTACATGAATTAAGGGAAATTGCTCCAGATTTCTCGTTTGACGCCTACCTTGTAATTTCCGGTCAACCCCCGGCAGAAATCCCAAGTCAAGCGGACGATCTCAACTATGACGGACAAAAAGATGAACTGGTGTTTCTAGCCACTCTTGAACCTCAAGAAACCAAGGTGTTTACCATCCGCTATACTCCGGACTACCCGGTGGCAGTGATGCTTGGGTTTCACAAGCGTACAAGGGCAGGCATCTTCCCGGAGTTGGGCGGCATAGCGGCGCTGGAATCCGAGTTGGCGGCGTATCGCATTTTAGATAACGGAGCGATCCAACCGTATGGCAAAAAAACGGATCTCATATTGAGTGTTGAAACGCGATTCCAAGGTGATTTAGCATATCGGAAATCCATATCGCCGGAATTGCGAAGGGAATTTGATAGAAACAATATTCCGATTGCACGGGACACCGTGGTCGAAATTCTTAAGCCGTATCATAGTTGGTTAATACACAATCAAGACGGCCGGCAAAGGTACTTGGTCCGGAAAAGTGAGGACGACCTGAAGATTTACAAGGGTGAGGAATTGTCCATTGATAGCTTGGTCCATCAAGAAACCGCACAAGCTGACGAGGACAAGGCTATGATTCCGCTAATCTCGGAAATAAATTCAATCGGTTGCGGTGGGTTTGCGCTATGGACTGAAAGTGGGAAGCGATTTATTGTTCCAACAGGTACAGCGGACTACGTACGGGTCATTGCCGATGGGCCCATCAGATCGGTGGTTCAGCGGATTATTCCGAATTGGCGGCTTGATAGCGGGTTGGTACAACTGACGTCAACGATAATGATTTACGGTGGCAATCGTTGGTTTGAACATCACGTTAATATCGATGGACTTTCATCGGACCATTGGATTTTGACAGGGATTCCGGCTCTTGGGGGCAGTGTTGGGAAAGATGGAGCCGGCGGGTGGTTGTGGACGTGGGGCAACATACAGACGTTATCCAAAAAGTGTGGCATGGGCGTGATATTCTCCGCTGATCGATATCAGAGATTTGAAGATATTTCCTCGCTCGACTCCGGATTGGGTTCAATAGTGGCGCTGCTGCGTCCAAACGAAGCCGGTTATCTGAAATATTACGCTTTTTCGCTTTGGGGTGACGCAGTGGATGGTCTGGGTACAAAGGAAGAATTTGATGAATATGTCCAAATCACCGCAACCGCTCTCAACACGCCTCCGGTGCTGAAATTGTCTTCAGAAGAATCTGAAAAGGAAAAGAAGACAAGAGAGGAGAACGACGAACAGACGGTTGAGTGAACGTGATGAATTGCAAAGCGGCGTTACCCGATTACTCGTGTGTCTTTTTAGCGGCGAGAACGGTAACAACCTGCGATGACTTGAACTCGGTTCTTGCATTTCGGGAAATGTGAGTTTTTTTTGGATATTCGGAAGTCTTATCGCACGTGTTTTGATTCCCCGCTCGCCGGAAGGGTTAGAAACCTGACGTGCGGGTATGGGTGGCAACTTAAGGTAATTCTTGAGAATAGATTGATTGCGAGGCAAAGCGAAGTATGATTGATAAAGAGAAATGCTTGGGGATTCTTGCAAAATATCGAACGGATGAAGTAATGGTTGCGAGCATGGGCGTTACGGTTCCGTGGAGTAAGTTTTCCGACCATCGGCTTGATTACGCCTCCGTCGGGAGCGCAATGGGGCATACCGCAGACTTTGCGCTCGGCATCGCTCTGGCACAGCCCAATCGAAAAGTGCTGGCGCTCAATGGGGATGGAAGCATGCTGATGTGTCTGGGTACGCTTGCGACTATCGCGGGACTGGAAAAACCTGCTCGCAACTTCTATCTATTTGTATGTCACAATGGGACTTATGAGGTGACCGGCAATCAGCATATTCCGGGACGTTCAGGGTTCAGTTTTTCAGCGATTGCAAAGGGAGTAGGGCTGGAAAAGGTCTACGACTTCAACACGGCAGAGTCGCTCGACGCATCTCTCCCGGTAATTTTGAAAGAGGATGGACCTACGCTCATCACTCTGGAGATGACACCCGCCAACGAGCCGCCGCCGCATCGAAGTCCGAATCATCCCGTGCGCTATCTGACGGCTACTCTTGCCGAATCGACGCACGAGTTGAAGGACGCGTTGGTTTGATGCGAAGAGAACCCCTGATCCGTCGAAATTGCCAAACAGGTTCTCTATTCCAAAATTTTCGATACGGAATAATCCTTGATTCTCCGAGCGTGCGTAAAGACAATAATCTCGCCGAGCAGGCCGATAGAAAATAATTGAACCCCCATAACCATCAGCAATACTCCTAAAACGAGCAATGGGCGGCCAACGAGGGTTTCGTGCCCCAAGATTTGAAGGGCGACAGAAACAGCCGCGATCAACCCTCCGGCGCCAAACAGTCCTGAACCAAGCAACCCAAAGAATCTTAGAGGCCTTTTCGTAAACTTGAAAAGGAAGAAGAGGGTTAGGAGATCGAGTGCCCCCTTCAGACAGACACCGAGACGGTTTGCTCTGTGTTTCTTGTCAGTTCCGCTTTGCCGCACCGAAACTTCCACGACTGAAAAACCTCGTTGATATGCCAGAAACGGAAGAAATCGGTGAAGATCGCCGTAGAGTCTAACCTCTTCCATCACCTCACGCTTCATTATGCGCAGCCGGCAACCGACATCATGATACGGCAACTTGGTCAGCATTCGAGTAAGCCGGTGGAAAACCCAAGACTGAATCCGATTCAGAATCGAGTCAATTCGGGGCTCCCGCCTCGATATTATCAAATCGTATTCCTCCCCGTTGAATTCCTGAAACACACGACTGATTTCAGCCGGTTCGACCTGCAAATGCGGGGCAAGTGTCAGGATGGTCGAGCCTTGAGCATACTCAAATCCGATGGCGAGAGCGGTTGCTTCACCAACTCTTCGATTCGTCGTAACAACCTTAAGCTGCGGAAATTCGCTTTTTAACTCCTTTGAGATTTCGAGTGCCGCTGAATTGACACCATCCAAAACGAAGATGAACTCGTAAGAATAGTTACTTGCCGCGAGCGCTTCCGCATGTTGGAGATAGAGTTTCCGGAGGTCATCACACCGCTCAGATATCGGAATGATGACCGAAAGAGATACAGCATTCTCCGACTGCATGATGTCCCTAATCTACCCCCGTTCAGAAGCTAATTGACCTATCCTGTTGCCTTTGTAGCTCGACCTGTAAGGTTGTGCATGTGACGCGCAAACCGACAGTTTGCGCTAGAAAATCTCAGCAACAAATCAACTATATTAAATTGAATTCAGCGGTGAATGCCTAAAAATTTTCCGATAACAAATTGGATCAATTGGCATTCCCCGATTTCCCGAGCGTCGTGACCGTTGGACGCACGTCCTTTTTAGGGAGGTAGTCTCCCGTTTTCAACCCCAATTCTGCTACGAGGCCGATTGAGAGTAGATTCACTCCTAGGAACATCCACAACAATCCAACAGTGAACAGGACATCCCAGGACACCGGAGGGTTGGTGAAGAGCGCGGCGACCGCAGCGAAAATCGTCAATGAGCCGAGGACGAATACGGGAAAGGCAAATAAGCCAAACCATAATCCCGGTCGTGACGCAAAGCCGGTAAGCGTCTTCACAGTAACAATATCAAGCGCAACGCGCCAAGCACGTCCGATTCCGTATTTGCTTTTGCCAAAACGACGCGGGTGGTGACTCACGGGAATCTCGGCGGTCCGAGCTCCTGCCAATGTTGACATTGCGGGAATGAAACGGTGCATCTCGCCATAAAGTGCGACTTTCTTGATAACAGATGCCCTATACGCCTTGAGAGAGCACCCGTTATCGCGTATCCGGACACCCGTGACTTTACCTATTAGCCAATTTGCGGCGACTGACGGCACACGTCGAGACCAAAGCTTGTCTTGTCGGTTCTTTCTCCAACCGCAGACTATATCATAGCCTTCCTCCATCTTCTCCAAGAGAAGCGGAATGTCTGCCGGATCATTCTGCAGGTCTCCATCCATACTAACTATGACTTCTCCGCGCGCATATTCAAATCCCGCCGCCATTGCCGCAGTCTGACCGTAGTTTTTTCTGAATCGGATTGCCTTTACGCGGCCATCGTGACCGTGAATTTCTTCCAGTAGGTCAAAGGTTCGATCACTACTACCGTCATCGACGAAGACAATTTCGTAACTTCGCCGCAGTGCTTTGCACGCTTCTCGAATTTTCTGATAGAGCAGGCGAACGTTCTCTTGTTCGTTAAACACCGGTATCACAACGGAAATGGCAGGATTTTCTTCCACAATTCGAGTCCAATACTTCCGAGGAGTTGCGATGACAAGATCGGCGAGTGTGTTCGGGTATGATGTTAAGGGTCATCGGGCGCGTCCATTGTGTTTGAATACCCGTCGGTCGCAGGATAAACAGATTCGATCCTTTTCAAACACGTGCGCGCACCCAACCACTAGATTCGTCACCTAGAAACAAAGTGACACACAGAATCCCGCGTTCTCTCAGGCGCGCCCGGGAAAAGTAAGTTCGGCTACGCCAGATTTATCCAGTTCTCCTTTTCCCATATCAATCATGCGATCATACTGAGCCTTTGTTGCCTTGGCAAGCGGCAAGTTCAGTCCTTCCGATTCTGCTAGATCGAGTGCAATACCGGAGTCCTTTGACGCGTGCGCGGAGGAGAAGTAGCACTCATGGTCCCGATTTTCCATGTCCTCGCCATCCGTTTCAAGCACCCTGGAGTTTGCTCCGGTTTGAGCGAAAACCTCTTGAAGCATCGAAAGATCAAGTCCAAGCGCGGCGCCAAGACCCAATCCCTCTGCAAGTCCAGCCGTGTTGATATTCATAACCATATTCACTAACGCTTTGACTTGTGCAGCTTGTCCGGCTTGCCCGATGTAGCGTAGCGAAATGCTCATTGAATCCAAGATAGGTCTTGCCTGATCGAAAGCCGCCTCATTTCCGCCGCACATGAGGTATAGGGTGCCCTCTCGAGCTTGCGTGATACTTGACGCCATGCAACCTTCAAGACTTTGGGCGCCGTGTTTGTCAGTGAGTGTTTCCACGTCAACATGCACTTGCGGCGAAATTGTAGCGCAATTAATAAACAGTTTTCCTGCAGCTCCTTTGAGAAGGCTGTCCTCGGCGCTTTCCGAAAAAATCTGTCTCATCGCCGCGTCGTCGGTAACCACCGTGATAACGTAATTAGCAAGCTCGGTCACTCGCGCGAGTGAATTTGTAGCCTCCGCTCCGATTTCATCGCCAAGCGCTTGGGCTAGATCTGCCGAGGTGTCATACACGGCTACGACTTGAAACCCCTCATCGTTCAAATGGCGGGCGATGTTACTTCCCATTCTGCCGACACCGACGACCCCTATTTTGTAGTCTGAGTTTGCCATATTTGTCTCCTTAAACTTTGCCGGGAGGGTGAGATTTGTTGCGTCGAAGCAGGTGAAGTTGACAAGTGGCAACCGAATGTCAGCGGATTTATTCTAGGTTGAAACTTGCCAAATATACGAGCAGTTTATCATAATTCCGATGTAAAGTACAGCCAAAAAACTTCCCTTTACGTCCTGTTCACGCCTAGTACACGGCGTGAATCTTCAACCGTCCACCGCGTATATTACGCTGGTGTTTCTGCTTTGATTGACCGCCGCTTGGTCTTCCCAAAATGCCTTGAAAACCCTTGTGGGCAATGATATAATAGCCTCAAATCGCATGGTCATCGGGAGTAGGATAATGGTATTTCAAAAAGCGCTCAGTCCCCGAACAGTTGCAGTCGTATTGATGACTGTTGTGCTGGTTTTTCCTGCGGTTGCGGGGGAGCGCGAGGAATACACCTTTGCGTTTAGCCTGTTTCAAGATGGGAAATACATCTTCGCGAAAGACCAGTTCAAAGCCTACCTTGAGAACTATCCGAATGCCGAAAATGCGGACGATGCGCGCTTCCTTTTGGGCGAATGTGCGCTGCGCCTCGAGGACTACGATGATGCCATCTATCACTACAAGAAACTGACAGAAAATCCGGCAAGCCCCTTGCGCTTGGATGCCGTGCGCGGTGTGGCGACCGCTTGGTTTCATCAAGGCAAGTACGAAGAGGCCATCAAGGCGTATGAGGAGGTTATAGAAGGATCTAAGGATGCGCAAGCGCTCTCACGGAGCCTTTATCTCGTTGGGGAATCGTACGACAATCTGGGGCTATATCAAAAAGCGGTCGAATATTACAATCGCGTCCTAGAGCAATTCCCCATATCAGCAGAGGCCGAAGACGCGTTGTATGGGAAGGCGTGGGGGCTGTTTCGGATAGAAGACTACGGTGCGGCACACAGTGCTTTTGCCGAATTCGTCAAAACGTCACCGAATCATCCCGCGATTGCAGAGGCTTCATACCGAGGGGCGGAATCCCTCTTCAAGTCTCGCGATTGGGCGCGCGCTCAAGTTGCCTACCAGAACGTGATCGACACCTACCGAGATGATGACGAACTCCGTGAATTCGTCATAAATGCGCGATACCGCCTCGGCGAATGTTACTTTCAACAGAGGATGATGGAAAAAGCAAAGAGTACTTTCAATTTGCTACTTCATGAAAGCGCCGCCTCGTCCGTGGCACCGGATGCTCAATATTGGATCGCCGAAATTCTCTTGGAAAAAGAGGAATACGTTGAGGCAATCCACGAGTATCGAAAGGTGAAGGAGCTATATCCTAGAAGTGACGTTGTTGACGACGCACAATTTGGAATAGCAACGGTTCATTTTCTGCAGGGAGACTATGCGCAAGCGCGAAGTCAATATAAAGTTGTCGCCGATAACCCGCGCTCCGATCTTGCTGACTCCGCACGTTTCCGAATTGGCGAATGTTTTCGTTTGCAGCGCGAGTTCAATTCTGCCATCCTGCACTATAAAAGGGTTGGTCCGAAATCAGCCTATGCCGACGACGCACTCTACGGTTTCGCCACGAGTGCCTTTCAATTGCGAGATTATGCGGAGACTGTGCGCACTTTGAATGTCCTACTGCAATCCCATCCTTCCAGTCCCCTAAAGGCTTACGCTCTATATCAGCTTGCCTTGGCCTATTTCCATCAGAAAGATTTTGCCAAATGCGTCGAATCCTTGATTCGACACGAGGAAGTTCGCGGAAGCGCGACATTGGAGACGGCCCCCGCAGATGAAGTATTGATGTGGAAAGCGCGTGCTCTCTATGAACTAGAGGATTATCAAGCCACGATCGGGACGTGTGAGAGTTTAGTTCGGGAACATCCAAAGAGTCCGCTTCGATTCCGGGCGGAGTTCTTTATTGCGGAAAGTACCTATTGGAGTGATCAATCGGTTGATGCCTATCGTTCCGCCCGTTCGCAATACCAATCCTTACTGAACAAAGAGCCCGCGGCCGAATGGGCCGAAAAGTGCCGATACGGAATTGGATGGACCCATCTTTCCGAAGCAGCCGCGTCCAGCGGCCGGGACCAGGTTATGCATTATCAGCAAGCGATCAAAGCGTGGGAAGAGGTTGTCAAACATCATCCCCGCGGCGAATTTGCGGATGCAGCGCTCTACCAGAGCGGGGTTGTCTATGTCAACCTCAAACAGTACAAGGAAGCGATTGAAGCATTTACGCAAGTGCTTTCACGTTTTCCGGGTAGTGATTGGCACGACAATGCCCGGTACCAAATTGGACGCGCCTACTACAAACAGGAGAAATACCCGGAATCGATTATCGCTTTCAACGATATGTTGCGTCAGCATCCCGGATCGCCGCTTGTTCCCAAAACAATCTTCGGTACAGCCAACGCGTATTTCAAGCAGCAGAAGTTTACCGATGCCATCAGATATTACCAGCAGGTTGTCGAGAAGTTTCCCAATCAAATGGTACCGGCACATGAAGCGGGAGCGGAACCCATTGAAGACCTTCGGCCGGAGGCGCAGTATTATAGCGCCGAAAGCTATCTGAATCTCGCAGATTATTTACAAGCCATACGCGCTTACGAAGAGGTCATCCAACATTATCCGAAAAGTGATTGGGCTGACGATGCACAATACGGCATAGCCGTCGCATACGAAAACCTCGGACAGAAAGAGAAAGCGATTCAAGCCTATCAGACCTTGATGGTCAGATATGGGGATGGTGAGCTTGCCGTCGACGTACAGTTGCAGATCGCACGATTCTACTATCAAGACAAGGACTACAAACGCGCCATCGCGGAGTTCCAAAAAGTCATCAACCAGTATCCCAAAACCGCATCGGCATGGCTCGCGCAGTATAATATCGGGAAATGTTACCTTGCCTTAGATTCATACCGACAAGCAATTCAAGCGTTTGAGCGGGTTGATTCACGGAGCGAGTATGCCTCAACTGCCGCTTTTGAAATCGGGAACGCTTGGTACAATCCGAATAATCAAGGTCGAAATCTGCGTAACGCCGTGGATGCGCTTCGAAATGTATCGATCAAACACCCCAACAGTCCGGACGCTCCACGCGCCTTGCTGCTCGCGGGACAGTGCTACGAGGAGTTGGTTCAGTGGAATGAGGCGATTGAAATGTATCAGTATATCATCGCCGAATATCCGAATTCCAAGCAGGCGGAAGTTGCACAGCTCGTTTTGGGACACGCGTATCGTTCTGCGGGCGACTACCCGATGGCTATACAGGCCTACGATGTTATTCGCGAAGGGGGTGTCGGCAGGTATCCTCCCAATGTTGTCATCGAGGCTATCTTGCACATGGCGGAGACGCAGTCATTCTTGAGCAAGCATCGCGATGCGGCAACCTCTTATCTACGCGTATTTTACCTGTATAAGGAGCACGATCCGCTGAGCGCTTTAACCGCAGTCGTTCGGGCGGGGGATGCATTTACCGACGCAACCCAATTGAGAAATGCACGCGATGAATATCAGAGGGCAGTTGCCTTTTATGAAGATCAGAGTTCGGCAATCCAAGATTCACCGGACAAAAAATCATGGGACAAGTTGCACAACTACGCCAGGGAAAAACTCGAACAGGTTAAGAGTAAAATCGATCAAGACTGAACTGACGTGAAACCGGATCGATCGCACTAGTCATGCTGTGGCGCGGTCCGGGCTTTGTCGATATTTGTATTGAGCGGGCGCAAAATCAGATGAGACATTCAACAAATTTGAGGAATTCAACGCCTACGGTTCCTTGTGTATACGGCAATTTCTTCGAGTTCAAACTCTCTCGTAATTGTGGCGGCGGGTTTCAAGCCAACGAATAGTGAACGAGCAACTGAGCGATCAGCCAAGAGGATAGCGATTCCCTCCCTCACCCTCACTCAACACAGAAATGATTATTTTGCCCGGTTTGATTCTGTGCGAGCAACTATTTGTGTCTCCCTCGATTATCTGGTAGCGGCTATATCGACAGAACCAAGTTCATCTCTTCCCTAAAACTCGGTTACTTCGATCAAATTTCCAGAAACCGATCTCGAATAGGCAGTGTCCATTGGTAAAACATCTATTGGCGATCAATATTCTCGTTATTCTCTGTGGGTTGGGCGGTTTCAATCTGTATGCCCAACCGCCAGAGTCGGAAGAACAGTTGAAAGCCGAAGATTTGCCAGAGGTCATCCGGGCGCGAATCATTGACACAACGCAGATATGGCTGCTACCCCGCGCACGATTCAAGGATTCAGCCAAACCGCAACTCATACCCTCGCTGGCTTTATATACAAAAGAGCGCCGATGGAACCTACCGCCCATCCTAACGCCAACCAAAGTCAGTAGGACGGCCCCCCTGCCGCGCGAAGACTACCTGCTGAGGCTTACCGCGTACCCAAGCCTACCCGACGCACTCTTCTATCAAGCCACATTCGGTGGAAACCTTGACAATACCCGTGCGTTTCTTCATTTGAACCGAGGTCAAATGGGCGATGAGCGCACAAAAAAGCGGGGAGACTACAGCGCTGATGGGATCCGGGGCGGGTTAACGCATCAGCACGCCGAGCGGAGCGAACTTGCCGTGGATGCCGCGCTTGACCTCAAGAATCTCAATTGGTTGGAGGTAACATCCGGGAATAGTCTTGTTGGCAAGGAGGTGCAGCAACTGCGTACCGCTGCCCGATGGGAGCACGGGATCTCGCAACGAGGACGAACCGCCATTTCCGTGAATCTGGAAGAATTCCGACTGCGGCCAACGCAGGGTGAGACGCAACCGGAATATCGAGCCACGGATGTGCGATTCAAACTTGACCTGGAAACGCCGGTTGGAATACAAAACCCTTTTCACTTCGGTAGAGGGGTTGACATTAATCCGATCCACGTCGGCGCGGCTACGGAATATACCACCGCAGCGCATGGCCCAGATGCAGATGAGTTGGCGAGCCGAGACAATTGGTCAACAATCTTCCGATTGTATCTTCGTGATGAGTTTACCTCGGTAAAATGGTTTGCGATGGGGATCGGAGTGGAAGGTGTGGGCTATCGGGAGCGCGGACGCGATGAAGAGGAAGCGATTCACTATAAGGTTAATCCGCATGTGGCGATTACAACACATTTCGGCGAGGGTTGGAGCTTTGAATTGCAAGGGAAACGGAAAATTGAGCGGGCCAAGCTGTCGGAGCTCTACTTCGACGCCGACTACCTCTCCCTGAATCCGTTCTTACGCCCTGAAAAGGCGTGGGACGGAAATGTAACCCTCACTCGTCATCAAGGGAGGAGGTTTGAAGCCAAATTTTCCGGTTTTGCCAAGCATGTTGAGGACCTCGTAGTTCTAGAAGAGTCATCGAAAAATTCCGAAAGCGCTGCAAAAGGGATTTCATGGGTGCCGCGGAATGGCGAAAAACCTGTCCAAATCTTCGGCGGAAGCGTTGGTATGACTGCCTATATCACCAATCGCCTTGAAACGCAAGTTCGGTACACGCACGAAGTTCACAAACCGAATGATGGCGAACGGATTCCGTATCGACCAAACGCACTCTTAGACCTACATGCCGCCTTTCATTTTCCGTCAGATTTCCATATTGAGCTTGACGGAGAGTTTCGAGGTGCCCGTTATCCGGATGAGGTCGGCGATAGAATACTGGAACCTTACTTTTTGCTGAAGCCAAAGATAAGCAAGTTTATCGAGAATCACGTGGGCTTGTTTATTGGCGGGAATTTTGCTATTGGAACATACGCGCTTCTGGATGGATACGAACTTGCACAGAATTATTTTGATTTCGGACTCGAATTGAAATTTTAGTCGCGGACGATTCAGATTCTTGACGGTTAATATCGCTTATGGAGTACGTTGCAAGCCTAATAATTTCGGGGTTAGACCGGTTGACGAGCGGTGGGCCGATTTTAATCCCGATAATTTTTTTCTCGCTCTGGTCACATAAGATTATCCTCGAACGGGCGTACCACCTGCGCCGACCGCGCGTAATTCCATCGCGTTTTGTGACGCAGAGCATCTATCATGAACTCGTCCAAGGCAATCCGGAAATTGCTATCAGAATGTGCGAAAAGAGCCCGGGACCTCTGAGTAACGTCCTGCGTGCCGGAATTCGGCATCGCGATGCCGACGAGGACACGCTCAAGCGCATTATTCGTCAGGCGATTCGTACCGAAAAACCGGTTTTGATCGAAGGGCTGAGTACTTTGGGAATGCTCGCCCCCGTTGCAATGTTCACGGGGTTGCTTGGGACGGTGCTTGGCATGAGAGGATCGTTTGGGGCATTGATAGAGGTGCAAACAAAGCAATTGCCCACTATCGCGGACGGTATTTCCGAAGCATTACTCACAACCGCCGCCGGATTAATCGTCGCGCTGCCCAGTTATGTCGCTTACGATTACTTCAGGAATAAAGCGGATCGCTTTCTCGCCGATTTGGAAAGGCACGGGATGTCACTTGTCCGTTTCCTCGCCGCAGGGGAATACAAGCTCTTTCAAGAGGAATATGGGGACATTCGGGAGTTAAAGAGGGTTGAAGACTGATGGAGAAGAAAGTGCGCGGGGGGCGATTCTTCATAGGGATAGTGGTCATCGAGCACATCGTGTTTGCCCTTTTGATGGCATTGGCGATTGCCCCCAAGTCGCCGCCGCGGCCGAGGGAATCCGCGATTGAGGTTGACATCGTGAATACCGAGACGCCGCGGAATAAAATCAAAACGGAGATTCCATTCGTCGTTCCCAATGTTAGAAAGAACCAACCCCCAGACACGCTGCCGCAAATCCAGCCCACAACCAATCTTCGCGACTATCTCGCGACGACGCAAACGCGGGGCGGCTTACCAAATCTTCAAAGAACTCAGGCATCCAGCGAGAATCCCGATCGCCTGTCCCTCGGCGCCCCTCCATCGAAAGGACGCAGCAGAGGCGATTTTCTGGATGAGCCCAACGCCCTGGTTCGGAGCAGACCGCTGGACATTGAGACGGGATACCACGGACGTGATGGCCACAAGGGGCTGCCGGAACGGGATAGGCGCCGTTCCATTACGGGGGAGAGCGGAAGAGGGATGGCAGGCAGGTTTGCTCCGGGAAAACTGTCGGGGGTGAAGACCAATCTGATTACGGAAGGCGTACCGTACGAAATCAGCGGCGAGGTCAGTGGTCGAGCGGTGATAAGCGGCCTCGAAAAACCGCTTCAGTCGAAGGGCAAGCAGGGAGGGGGCGTACATCTAAGTTTCAAAGTCCGACCCGACGGAAGTGTGTTCGGCGTCCAAATCAAACCGGGGCGGACGACAATCGGCGAGGTTAGACTAAAGGAGCGTGCCAGGCGTTACGTCGAACAGATTCGATTCAGTGCGCTGCCGAAGAATGTGTCTCAAGTCGTGCAATCCGGCGAGATCTTCATTAACTTTACGGTGAATTAGAACCGGTCAGACTCGCGGTGTAGCAACGCATTCACGATACTTGAATCGCACGGGCTTCAATCTCTCCAATTGTACATAGATTGTGGGACGACGCACGGAAAGACACCGGCATTGTCCCACTTACCAACCCTCCGGCCTTCCATCATTCCATTCCCAATTTTTGTTGGACGCTGGTGACCTTGTCATCCATGGTCTGATTTCGGTCGGTGCGCGTTCCAAACTTTAGTGTGGTCGAAATGCGCGGCGCACCCAGTTCGTGGACGACCTCATGACAGCGCTTGATTGCGGTAAACACCTCGTCCCACTCTCCCTCGATGTTGGTGCCGTAGGCGTGGAGCTGCGTTTTCAGTCCCGCGTCCTTGAGCACCTTTTCACACGCCGCCACATGCTCGGAAACAGATACCCCGACGCCTATCGGCACGACGCATAGATCAGCAATGATTTTCAATTTGGCCACCTCGTTCCCGGTTTGTCGGCGGTTGTGCCGCACCACTCCTTATGAACATCCACTCGTGGCACCGCAATTGGCGCACCGGTAACACGTACCGCTCCGGGTCATAATCGTGCCGCAGGCATGGCATGGAGGCGCATCCGACTGCATGGTCGCCACTTGCTTTTCGCGCGCTTCAATGGCTTCGATCTTGTCGGAATCCGCACCGGAAGATAAGGGGCGCAGATGCTGTGGATCCGCAAGTTCGTCTTCAAGACTAGCGACCTCATCAGCGGCAATCTGACTGTCGGGAAGGAATTTCAGCCCAAGCCAACGGAAGACGTAATCGATGATTGACTTGGCAATTGGAATATCCTTGTTGTTGGTGAAGCCCGAGGGTTCGAATCGAATGTGACTAAACTTGTCCACAAAGAACTCCAACGGCACGCCGTGTTGTAACGAAACCGAGGTCATCAACGCGATGGTATCCATGAGTCCGGAGATGACCGAGCCCTCTTTCGACATATTCAGAAATACCTCTCCGGGTCTTCCGTCGTCATACATGCCAACCGTGAGATAACCTTCATGTCCCCCGACGCTGAACTTGTGAGTAATCGATGAACGTTCATCCGGAAGCCGTTTGCGGACGGGCTGACTTTCTTTCTCCTCCTGCTGGTTCGCCGAGGACAGCGGTTGACTGCTCTTGGATCCATCCCGGTAGACCGCCAGACATTTGACGCCGAGTTTCCATGCCTCGACATATACCTGCGTAATATCCTCCACCGTAGCATCGTTCGGAAGATTGACGGTTTTGCTGATTGCGCCGCTGATGAATGGCTGAACCGCCGCCATCATTCTGACATGTCCCATCGGTTCGATGAAACGAGTTCCGGTTCGGCCGCACGTATTCGCGCAGTCGAAGATAGGATAGTGAACTTCCTTGAGATACGGAGCTCCTTCGACCGTCCCGTATCCGCAGATAACTTCATCGGCGGCGTCGATTTCTTCTTGACGGAATCCAATTTCGCCGAGGATATTGAATCCCGGTTTCTGCGCTTTCGCGCTATCAAATCCCAAGCGGTCCAAACAGTCGCCGCCGAGTATACCCGGAGCGAAAGCCAAGTCTAAACTAAACACGCCCGGAAGCATGCGCTCTATTTTGGCCAAATCTTCATCGGTGAATCCTTTGGCCTTGAGCGTACGCTCGTTGATGTACGGTACCCCCTTGAGTGTTCCCGTGCCTACAACGTAAGTCTCGATTTCATCGATTTGGCCCCGCGGATATCCGAGTTGCGCCAACGCATTCGGCACCGCCTGATTGACAATTTTGAGATATCCGCCGCCCGCGAGCTTCTTGAACTTCACGAGCGCAAAATCGGGTTCTATTCCTGTCGTGTCGCAATCCATCAAGAACGCGATTGTGCCGGTAGGCGCGATCACGCTAATCTGCGAATTTCGGTATCCGAATAGTTCACCCGCCCGCACACAAGCATCCCAATCCTGATGTGCCGCTTTGAGCAGATTTTGCGGGCATGCAATCTCGTCGAGTTTGTAAGCTTCGTCGCGGTGCAGCCGCATGACGTCCAGCATCGACGCCCGGTTTTCATCGAATCCGGCAAACGCTCCGATGCTGCTTGCTATCTCCGCGCTCGTAAGATAACCGTGTCCCGAGAGAATGGCAGAGATGGCTCCCGCCCACGCCAAGCCAACCTCCGAATCATACGGGATTCCGTTCAACATCAATAGTGCGCCCAGATTTCCGTACCCCAAGCCCAACGGACGAAAGTCATGCGACCGACTCGCAATCCGTTCGGTCGGGTACGAGGAGATTCCCACGATAATCTCCATGGCAATGATGAAGATGCGGATTGCATGGCGGTACGCTTCAACATCAAATGTTCCATCCTCTCTCAGGAACTTCACCAAATTGATGCTTGCCAAATTACACGATGTGTCATCCAAGAACACGAACTCGCTGCACGGATTCGTGCCGTTGATCCTATCCGAAATTTTGCATGTATTCCACTTCTGAATGGTAGTGTCGAACTGAACGCCCGGGTCGGCGCACGCCCAAGCGGCGTAGGAAATCTTGTCCATCAGGTGTTTCGCCTCGTGCTGGTCGGCGACCATTCCGTTCATGCGATACGTTGTATGCCATTTTCCGTTCTTTAGGTATGAGTCCATGAAGTCATCGGGTATTCGGACGGAATTATTGCTATTCTGCCCGCTGATGGTTCGGTACGCTTCGCCGTTAAAGTCGGATTCGTAGCCGGCGGCAATGAGTGCTTGTGCCTTTTTCTCTTCATGTAGCTTCCAATCGATGAAGTCCTCAATCTCGGGGTGATCCATGTCGAGGATAACCATTTTCGCCGCTCTGCGGGTTGTTCCCCCGGACTTAATGCTTCCCGCCCAGCGGTCAAATCCTTCAAGAAATGAGAGAACCCCCGACGATGCACCACCACCCGACAATTCCTCCCGCTTCGCTCGAATCTTGCTGAAATTTGTGCCCGTGCCGCTCCCGTACTTGAAGAGCCGAACTTCCGCTTTCTGCAATTCAAGCATAGAGTCAAGCGAGTCATCGACGCTTTGAATAAAACACGCCGAGTTTTGCGGGTGTTCATAAGCATTCGTCGTTGTCCGGACGTTTTGCGTTGCGCGATCCCAGAAGAAGTTGCCGCCGCCGCCTTCGATTCCGTACTCATGCCAAAGCCCGCAATTGAACCAAACGGGGGAGTTGAACGCTCCTCGCTGTGAAATCAGCAGATAGGTTAATTCCGACTCAAATGCGTCCGCGTCAGCCGACGTTGCAAAGTAACCCCCGAACTCGTCTCCGGAACGGCGGATGGTGCGTGCAACGCGCCCCACCAACTGGCGCATGCTAGTTTCGTTGCCTGTGCCCGGTACGCCGGCTTTACGGAGATATTTCGAGGCTCCGATATCTGTAGCCAATTGCGACCACGTTTTTGGAACTTCAATATCCTTTTGCTCAAATATCGTGTCCCCTTTTTCGTTATAGATAGTCGCATCTCTATGTTCCCATTCCATCTCTTCAAATGGATGGTTACCGGAATCGGTAAAATGGCGATTGATCTTCAATCCGCGTTTCCGCGCGGCGTCAGATTGTTCTACCCGGGGGGATTCGTCGGACGGCGCCGCAGCGATTGAATCATCATTAGACTCAGGGATTCTCGTTTCGGACATCTTTATTCCTTTCGAAGCTGCCGACCTGCAAGATCAATTTCACAAGAAAACAGCCACAACTGAGCAAATCTCCAACCTTTGAACAGTGCATATAATCAACTATAAACAATGCGGTAATGTCAACAACTGTACATATTTCGAGTCCATTGGTTGCAATCTACCTCAACCAAATGTTTTGAGCACTATTTGTGTTATCAATCTCGATTACGTTCAACTTTCGCACGCAACCTCTATTGCGAATTTTGTGTAAACTGTTGCAGTTCCTTTTCAAAATCCGTTTCGTCCTTAAAATCGCGGTAGACAGAAGCGAATCGAATGTACGCAACGCGGTCAGTGTCTTTGAGTATGTCCATGACCAAATCACCAATCGAACGACTGTCGATCTCCGACTTTCGCATCCCAATCAACTGCTGTTCAATCTCTCCAATCAGGTGATCAATCGTCTCTTGGCTGATTGGCCGTTTTTCACAGGCCTTCATCAGATTGCGCCTTAATTTCACCCGATTAAAGGCTTCGCGCCGCTGATCTTTTTTGATGACGAACAGATCCAACACTTCCGCCCGTTCATACGTGGTAAACCGCTTTTCACAAGCGAGGCATTCTCGCCGCCTGCGGGTGACACTTCTGCCGTCAGTCTCACGCTTATCAAGGACTTTAGTCTCAAAACTCCCACAGTACGGGCATTTCATAAATCACCGGCATCTTGTGTGAAATGTGCTATCGTAATACTATATGTGCAGGATAGGATAGCATAACATTATACCATGTCAAGTATTTTTTTGCAAAATTGCAGAAAACTTGGGAAGTCCATTGAGCGTGTGACGCGCTACCGGTTAGGTCACGGTGATTACGACCCAGCACTAAAAGAGTGCTTGACATATAAGTGGCGAATCTAAAAAAAGCTAGCCAAAAAAGGTTAAATTGAAATACAATTCCAAGAGGCTTGGTTTTTTGCGCACAATCAATTGGGGCGCTGAATGTGAGATTTTTGGGAAATTCAGCGCCTAGCGATGAAATGTCGATTCGCCGACGGTGGTACGCATTTTGCCAAATGAAAAGCGATTGAAAGTATTCTGAAGGTGTGCTATAATTCATTGTGGTTGAATATTGAAGATTGAAAACACACGATTCGGATTCTTCCGCCATCAATTTGCGCCTTACAATTCTGAATGGAGAAGGCTTGCCAAGACGCCGAGGACATTTCCTCTAGTTTCTCCGAATAGATTGACAAGGTAAGCGTGAGGATGCCGGATTGATCCGACCTGAATTCCGTCAAGAACTTTCAATTATCCGGTCATAAGTGCACGAACGAGATTTGCGGGAATGTTCAAATCAAAGTGACGTGACGGTAAAGGGTTAACCTCAAGACTATTGGAACGAGGTAAGAAATGAAAGGAAATCCATCCCGACCAACAAACATCAAAGTCGTCGATTCAACACCTTCGGATGCCTTGGTTGTTTCCGCGCAGCGAGGGGGCGGGCTTGTTCCCAAACGGAACAAAGAGGTCGAGGAAAAAGGCTTTTTCGGCAAACGCAAACGCAAGAGCGGTCCGACGGAAGAACATATCAAGCGCGTAGTCTTGGAGAATATCGACGCCTTCCCAAGCAACGAAGTTCGCATGCTGCGGGGAGTTTTTTCATTGTCCACGACGGCAGTGCGCGAAATCATGATCCCGCTCTCCGAACTCGTAGCGGTGCACATCAACACTCCGACAGACCAAGTCAAAGCCATGGCGGAAAGCGCCAATTACCGATTCGTGCCTGTTTACGAAGAACGCATCGATAGACTTATTGGCGTCGTAGATGTCATGGAAATCCTTTACACGCCGCGCGAGTACAATGACGTGAGTACATTTACTCGACGACTGGAGAGGGTACCGGAATCAAAACCGGCAGGCGAGTTGCTCGAAGAGTTTTGCGGCTCCACCGAGCCTGTAGCTGCCATCATCGGGGAACATGCCGGCTGTACCGGCTTTGTGACATTGGAGGACATTCTCGAGTTGATTGTGGGTGAAATCCGATATAACCACAGGCGTCACAGCCCACACACCGAATTACTCGGCAACGACCACTGGTCGCTTGATGCACGCACCTCGATCGATGTTGTCAATGATGAGTTAGGCACCGATATACCGAAAGATCGTTGCGATACCATTGGCGGATTTCTGTTGGCTCAACTTGGCCGCCTTCCGGAACAAGGTGAAAAGGTCGTCTATGACGACATTGAATTCCTGGTTGAGGAGGTTTTTGGCTACGGCATAGTCTCTGTTCAAGCTACACGCGTTGACAAACCAAGGAATCCAAGGAATCGCGGCCGCTTTGAGCAGCAGCATTGAAAAGCCCCTTTAGGCAAATCATGAAACCTGACAAACGCCCGCCGCAACGCAAGATTAAACCGGGATCCTGGAAGTTGATCGTATTCTACCTGATTGTGTTGGCGGCAATTCTTGTTCTGATTTGGCAAATGCCCTCAATCGTTAGTCTAATCTGAACGACTGGATTCTTCTTGTTGAAGCGAACACAAATCCTTGAGCGCGATGCCAGTGTTTTTCGCGCCTATCAACACCGAGTAAGAGAATTGCCATAGTGTTTCCCGCCAAGTCGCTGATTTGTTCCCTCACCATCATTCTCTGCTGTGCGATTGCCTGCCCGCAAAGTTCCATCGCTTTAGAAGATAAACTCATCATCATATCGCCGCATCCCGAATCAATCGAAAAAGAGTTTGGTCGCACCTTCAAGGAATGGTATCTTCGGAAAACGGGGAGATCGGTGTCGCTAGATTGGATAGATTTGGGTGGTTCGTCATCGGATTTTCGTTTCATCGAGTCCGAATTTCAACGCGTGCCCCAAGGAATCGGAGTCGACCTGTTTTTCGGCGGCGGGACAGACAATTACCTCAAGCTCGCCGAGCAAGGTTTGCTATTTCCATACAGGTTGTCCGATGCACAACTCGCACGAGTGCCCAAAGAGATATTCGGTATCCCTGTCTATGACTCGGAATACCGTTGGTACGGAGCCGCCCTCTCCAGTTTCGGCATCATGTACAATGAGGAACTTCGCCAAATTCTCCAATTGCCCGAGGTGACGACATGGAATGATTTAACGCACCCGGACTTGGTTGGCCGAGTTGGCGCCGCGGATCCGCGAGAAAGCGGAAGCGCCCACATGATGTACGAAATCATCTTGCAGGGATACGGCTGGGAAAAGGGATTCGAACTCATAACGAAACTGGGTGCAAACGTACGGGGTTTCTCTGCCGGATCAAACGCGATTCCCAAGGATGTCGTGTTCGGCCAAGTCATCTACGGGATGGCTATTGATTTTTACGCTTACGGTCAAATTGCGGTACTGGGCGATGATATCATCAAGTATCTCGTACCGCCGGATGCCGCGGTTGTAAGCCCGGACTCGATTGCAATTCTCAAGGGTGCGCCGAACGTGGAGGTCGCGCAGGCGTTTCTTGAATTTGTGCTTTCCGATACGGCGCAAAAACTCTGGGTACTGCGTGACGATGATCCCGAAGGTCCAAAATGGAGGGGTGGTTTAAACCGCGCGAGTGTCATTCCCGATTTATACGATGCACTCGGTGAGCGGTGCGTGGTCATCAATCCATTCAAGCGGAAACTGACCCCGATTCGATACGATGCCGCAAAGGGCGGAGAACGCTGGGCGCTTGTCAACGACCTCATTGGCGCCCTCATTATTGATCCGCACAAAGACTTGGTCACCGCGTGGAAAGCGATAAGCAAATGTAAAGACGAACAGAAGCGCCAAGCAGCTATTGATCGATTGATAGAGATGCCGATTACGGCCGACGAGGGATTGCGGATAGCACAATCGGAGTGGAGAAAGCCGGATTATCGAAATCAGAAGCTAACCGAGTGGAACGGCTTCGCGCGGCGGAAGTATGCCGAAGCATTAAAATTGGCCAAATAGCATGGTTTCAAAATATGAATGTTCCTAACGATTCTGTAGGATTAATGCCGTCGCCATAAAACATCTACATACCTGAACCCTCCCTTCCTTTACATGTCTACCATCTCCGTCATCGGGTCCAACGGATAGATGGGACGCCTTAATTTCTCATACCGGAAATTCGTAAGGTTCGGGCTGTGCACGCCCGGCGTATCGACCTCCAATATCTCGTGAGCAATCGGCGTGTAGTCCGCGCGGTAGTGGACGGCGGATTTCAACGCAATGAGTTTCCTATCCTTCGGTTCTATGCCGACGCTTCGAAGGACTTCGGCATCAAGCGGTTGGGACCTTTCCTCGGTTAAAATTACCTCTACCCCTCCGATTTTAATCACTGCGGTACGCCCCATTCTGTCGATGGCTCCCCGCGCCATCGGTCCCTTTCGCACATAGACGCCATCGGAGATTGTTTTCACATAGGCATCAAGTGCTAGTGGTTCGCCGTGCATATCGTCGGTCTTGCCGCCAACGTTGAGTGTCACACGGTTTCCGACGCCGGCGGCAATCGCACGCGCTACGGATTCGGGATCGGCGATGATGGCGACAACGGCATCTTGAACGCCAGCTTCTACGAAGGCGCGCAGGATGAATGTGCCGTCGCAAGGACCGCCTCCACCGGGGTTGTCGGCTCCTTCCGCCAGAACAATAGGTTGACCTGCGGATTGATTTGCATATTCGATAGCTTCCTCTATCGACACCAAGTTCATTCTGAAGGTTTCACGAATTGACCAGATGTGCCGGGCAAATTCGTCAACCTTACGCTCGGCGAGCTCGCGATTCCCATCCGTGGTGACGAGTACGGAAACCCCCGCGTTTTGAATATCCGCAAAGGGGAACCCCATTGACAACGTCGCCGTCACCACGCCCTCTTCGGATTCCAAGCTGTGGAGTTTCTTCACCAGATCGCTCGCCGGCTGTCTCATGGTGCACTGCGCCGGCGGCGACATCAGCAGCGGGAGTTGGCGATACGCCATCGTGGGCCGGATTTCTCCAAGAACAGTTTTGTGCAGAATCTCAAGTGCCTCGACACCCCGTTCGTATGTGTCAACGTGAGGATAGGTATCGAATCCGATAATCACATCGGGGTGCTTCACCGTATCGGGTGTGATGTTGGCGTGGAGATCGAACGTCACCACAATGGGACGGGAACCGACAATCTCACGCACGCTGGAAATCAGGTCGGCTTCGGCATCCTCGATTTCCTCCGTCACCATGGCGCCGTGCAAGTCGAGCGCCATACCGTCAATCTCCCCGGCGCCCGAAAGCAGATTCAGGAACTCGGATTTTAGCGTTTCATATGCGTCCTGTTCGACCCTTCTTGCCGGGGTTGCAAAACTCCAGAGTAGGGGCACAAGATCCACCCGCAATTCATCTGCGGCGTCAATAATGCCCCCCGTAATGGTGCGGGTGTGTCCGAAGTGTTTTAGAATGTCATCCCCGACCATTCTGCTAAAGCTGTCAATCGTGGTGGGAACAGGTGAGAAGGTATTCGTTTCGTGGCCGATACACCCCGTCGCAATCCGCATTGGCTTCCCTCTTTCAGTGAATTGATGTGTGTTTTCTTAAATGCGCTGAAGTCAGATTCAAAGAAAAACGAAATATCTCTATCGCACTCGCTAACCGGTCGCCTGACGCCTCCCAGGCCTTCAAAGGCTGGTGCGCTGTGCGCACCCTACATTTGCACTGTGAATCGTGGTGGGAACAGGTGAGAAGGTGTTCGTTTCGTGGCCGATACACCCCGTCGCAATCCGCATTGGCTTCCCTCTTTCAGTGAATTGATGTGTGTTTTCTTAAATGCGCTGAAGTCAGATTCAAAGAAAAACGAAATATCTCTATCGCACTCGCTAACCGGTCGCCTGACGCCTCCCAGGCCTTCAAAGGCTGGTGCGCAGTGCGCACCCTACATTTGCACTGTCAATCGTGGTTGGAACAGGTGAGAAGGTGTTCGTTTCGTGGCCGATACACCCCGTGGCAATCCGCATCAATTCCTCCTTGAACCCGAGTTTTTTCTCGAAAACTTGGGTTCTTGACAAGAACTAGCCTGTCATTTTGTCATCAACCCCGCCGGCAATGACAAAGATACCTCAATCCCAAGGCGGGGAAGACACTAACCTACCCGTTCTCAACCTGGGTGAGGGCTGGAGCTTCGTCCAGCCTTCCGCCCTTCCACCTTTGGTAATTGTCTGGTGCATCAATCTCTGCCGCCGATGGCGGTTTGTAGTAGCTCATTACCCGTCCGCCGTGGCTAGTATCGAACAGGGAGGATCTCTATCGATCCCCCTGTTCCGTCGGTTAAAATTCAATATGCCATGCTTATTTCTCGCATCGAAATCAGATCACTGATTTATGGCTAGGCAACACCCGTCTATCTTAGCCTGCGTTAGCCCAGATAACGATTTAACCTGTCGGTTGAGCCAGGTCGGAGGAGGCCGATGAATGCAGTCGTAGCCCCCGTTGACGGCGTTCCGGATGGGGAAAAAACAGATGGTTCTTGCGATTCCGGGCTAACGAACACGATCTGGAGGTTGCCGCCATTGAAAGATTGCTCCTAACTAGTGTAACTGCCACTCCCCTTTTTCGATTCATTGTCTAATCCTGCTGAATTATACTATACATATGTAAAGTTGTCAATGCAAATTTCAGTTTTGTGGATAGTGGAGGTTGGAGATACTGAATGGTGAAGATCGGAAACAAACATTGTGTTCGGGCACTATCGGAAACAAGGCATCAGTAGAAAAGAAGATACACTTGGGTTGCTATCCCCCGGCTGATTCCCTCGGTTCTGTGGAAGCCAACGCGGAAAATCTATCTATATGCGAATACTCTCCTTACTTGTTGTTTCCGTTATCTACGCTTTGAACAACGCCCAACTTCGTCCGGGTTCGTCGACACGAAAAGTCTCCACGTTGCCCCGGTCAGCCATCGTTACATAACAGGTGCGGCCATCGGGCCCGCCGAATGCGATGTTCGAGCAAAGTTTGCCCGCTAACGGGATTTCCAGCAGCACCTCGCCCTCCGGTGAGATCTTCGCCACCGTGCCCTTGCTGTGCCGCGTGACGTAAAGATTTCCCGCGATGTCGCAGCGCATGCCATCCATCTTGAAATCGGGGAACTCGATCAATAGCCGCTTGTTGCCAATGTCGCCTTCGGACGAGAGGTCGTACGCCCAAATGTTAAGCTGATCGGTTTCATTGACGTAGAGCGTGCGCTCGTCAGGGCTGACCTCGATCCCGTTTGTCGTACTCATCCCCGCTTCCAACAGTGTGACGTCGCCATCCGTTCCAACGCGCCACAACTGCCCTGTCGATTCACTCCAGTTCGGATCGCTGGCGTAGATAATGTCATTTGCTCCAATGGCAAGGTCGTTCGGCTGATTCATCCGCGGTTCATGGGCGTGAACCGAAATGCGCCGCGTCTCCATGTCTACCTTTAGCACATTGTGGTTCGTGTAGTCCGCGATGAACATGTTTCCGGCGCGGTTGAATCGGATGCCGTTACCGACGCTGCCGTTCGGAAGTTCCACGAACACGCTGGCTTCTCCAGCGGGGGTGACTTTCCCTATCGTGTGCTCCCTCGCAAAGTTGACGGCGTAGAGATTGCCCTCCGCATCGCAAGCGGGACCTTCAACCCCGGTGGTAAATCCGTTGACGGGCGTGAATTCTCGGCTAACAAAAAGTTCCTCGTTCAATTCTCCGTGCTCCTTCCACTCTGTTATTGATTTATCCGATTATTCCGTTTGTTGACACTCTCCGCGACTATTTCTCATATTTTAGCACATACGAGGACATTAGGAGAAGGTATGTTACAGGTTTGTGCCGGGAGAACGCATCGGAATTCCGGACGTGACACAAGGGAAAATTGTCTGAATGGGATCTCTATCGCGGTCACTATTCGTTCCCTTGATCGGATTAAACGGATTACGCGGATTACACGGATGGGAATCGTACAATCGGTGACGTACGCATAAGGCGCGAAACTTCACGGAAGAACCCCATGAGGGAAGAGAGCAGATCGGCAATTTGGTGATTGAGAATGTCTTTAGAAAAGCGATAATGGTAACTGAATAGTTGGGTTTCACTGTGTTCAACCCAACCTGCGCACAGTGCACGGTTGAGGAGCTTTTTTGTGGCTAATTTTCAAGTTCTTCAAATCGTTGATTGAATGTGTTATACTAAATGTATGTTTTCGAATTCTCATTGACACAAGGGAAATCGAACGTTGTTTTCGTTCCAGTTCGGATACACGTTTGGTAGTTGCTGTCCTTCTCCGCTAAATCACCGTAAAGAGCAGAAGTCGTCAATTTGCACTTATAATTTCCATATTGGGAATATTTTGTAGGGAAAAACGATCGTTATTCCCTACACATCACCAATATGCTCTTTCTAACCGATGGACTTGGGAATCTACAGTCTATCTTAAAGAATCCAACATTAGGAATCATACCATGCGAACCGTGATGAGAAAAGCATTCGACGAAACTACCGGACAAGAATACGAGATTGAGATTCCATCAACAGAGGATGTACGGGATGCTCTACTCAAATATGATTATCCACCCGATGGCGTTAGAATTAAGGATGTCGCGCATGCATTAGCCACTCACTATGGATTGGATGAAAGACTGATAGGAGCCAAAAACAAACACAAGCAGTTTGTTTTTTCGAAGCATGTACTCATACAAATTCATGCTCTGGTGAAATCAGGGAAGTTGGCGAAGCTAGAAACCGGTCTAGTTGTTCGGGCGGAAGAGACCAGCGAGGGTGTAAAAGGAGGCAACGAAACATTGGGTGCCCGTGAAATAGTATTGCCCTCCGGTGATAATGCAGGAAATGGTGCATGCACTGGCAGTATCAGTCCGACCGCCGAAGAATCTATTGAAAGAGATTACCGGCAAATCCGCTGTGAATTGGCAGAAGAACTACTGCAACATATTAGAGAAAACAGTCCGCGTTTTTTCGAGGAACTTGTGTTAGATCTTCTAGTTAAGATGGAATATGGTGGTTCACGGGAAGATGCCGCCAAAGCCGTTGGACGTAGTAGGGATGGCGGTATTGACGGCATCATTAAGGAGGATAGGCTCGGCCTTGATGCCATTTACGTTCAGGCCAAGCGGTGGGACGCTAATGTTAGCCGCCCTGAACTTCAAAAATTCGCGGGTGCACTTCAGGGACAACGAGCGAGAAAAGGAATATTCATTACAACATCAGGTTTTTCGAGAGACGCTCGTGAATTTGTAAACAACATTGACTCGAAGATTGTACTCATTGATGGCCGTCAACTTGCTAAACTCATGATTGACTACAATGTCGGGGTTTCTACCGTAACGACCTACGAAATCAAGCGCGTGGATTCAGATTATTTCATTGAAACCGATGACTCACAAACGCAGGATTCTTAAAAACTAACATCATGAACACAAACCTAAACGAACTTGAAAGACGCCTATGGGACGCCGCCGATGAATTGAGAGCCAACTCAAAACTCAAGTCATCCGAATACTCCATTCCCGTGTTGGGCTTGATATTCCTGCGGTACGCAGACTTTAAATTCACGCAGGCGGAGGATGAGCTTGCGAGCGAGCCTAGAAGCAGCAGACGAAGAAAAATAGAAAAGGCGGACTATCAAGCGCGCGGCGTCTTTTTTCTGCCGGAGGAGGCAAGATTCGGACACTTACTGAATCTGTCCGAAGATGAGAACATCGGTCAAGCCATCACCGACGCCATGAAAGCCATCGAGGCGGAGAACCCGCAGGTGAACGGCGTGCTTCCCAAGACCTACAACCGCCTCGAAAAAAGCACCCTGATCGAACTGCTGCGCATCATGGACCAGATTCCGATGGAGATCGAGGGCGACGCTTTCGGCAAAATCTACGAGTATTTCCTCGGCAACTTCGCCATGACCGAAGGGCAGCGCGGCGGCGAGTTCTTCACGCCGACCTCGCTCGTCAAACTGATCGTCGAAATCATCGAACCCTTCCAAGGGCGCATCCTCGACCCCGCCTGCGGCTCCGGGGGTATGTTCGTGCAGAGCGCAGAGTTTATCCACAGCCACAAAAAGAACGGAAACGGTCAAATCAGCATCCACGGAATCGAGCGCGTAGCGGAGACCATCAGGCTGTGCAAGATGAACCTCGCCGTTCACGGACTCGAAGGCGACATCCGGCAAGCCAACAGCTACTACGAAGACCCGCACAAGTTGCTGGGGGTATTCGATTTCGTGATGGCGAATCCTCCCTTCAACGTGGATCGTGTGGACAGGGAACGCATCAAGGATGACCCGCGCTTCCCGTTCGGGATGCCGCGCGTGGACAACGCAAACTACTTGTGGATCCAACTGTTCTACAGCTCGCTCTCCGAGTTTGGACGCGCCGGATTCGTCATGGCGAACTCCGCCTCGGATGCAAGAGGTTCTGAACTAGAGATACGCAAAGGGATTATCCAGTCCCGCGCCGTTGACGTGATGGTGGGTATCGCGTCGAACTTCTTTTACACCGTCACGCTGCCGTGTATGCTCTGGTTCTTCGACAAGTCGAAACGGGGCAGCGAGCGCCAGGACAAGGTGTTGTTTATCGATGCTCGCGGCCATTACCAACAACTGACCCGCGCGCACCGGGGTTTTACGCCGCAGCATATCGAGTTCTTCGCAAACATCGCGCGGCTTTACCGCGGCGACCCACCGGAAAACCAGCATGACAGCGCGGAGTTGTTGGCGGTACACTTCCCAGACGGAGAATTCGTAGATGTACCGGGTTTGTGTAAATCGGTAACCATCGACGAGATTGAGGCGAACGGGTGGACGCTCAATCCGGGACGCTATGTGGGGGTCGCCGACCGGGAAGCGGAGGAGTTCGACTTTTCGGACCGGCTGGGTGCGCTCAACGAGGAGTTGGAGGTGCTGACAAGCGAGGCGCGGCAATTGGAGGAACAGATCGCCGAAAACGTGGGGATGATTCTGGACCGGTAGTAGGCATACTCCGTATGCCGTAACCTTGTGAATGTTCCGGCACGACGGAGGAATTGTAACTGTTTAGTTCAGCCAAAACGAGTGGCAATAGGGTTTGTCAGAATATTGCGCCTGACTATCGGCAGCAGGGTATTCTTGGATTAAATGTGGGAGGGGCATCTTGCCCCGATGCAGGAGCGATTCCCTACCGAAAGTGGATTTTCATTGCATAGAGTTGTTTAGTGAGTTGATTTATCGTGAACGGAATATCGGGGCAAGATGCCCCTCCCACAAGGAATATCGCTCGCATGTTGGGTAACATGGGAGAAATTGCCATCGGTTGTAGAATAATGGGAGCGCCTTGTATTCGCCGCAAGGAGACAATGGACTAAACGATTACGAGGAACTTTTATGAGACTGGATGAACATATCCACAAACGGTAAGAGGAAGCATTTCATGGTACTCAAAGATCGAATCGGCATAGTGACCGGCGGGAGTTCAGGCGTCGGAAGGGGAATCGCGCTCGAGTTTGCTCGCGAGGGCGCCCGTGTCGTCATCGCCGACAAGCAGGAGGCGCCGCTCCGGGGGAAATATCACGAGACGGATGTCACCACGCCGACCGTGGAAGAGATTGAAAAACTCGGCGTAGAGGCGATTTTCGTCCGGACGGATGTCACGGATGAATCTCAGATTGAACGGTTGATTGAGCAAAGCGTCCAGCACTTCGGTGGATTGGACATCCTCGTCAACAACGCCGGCATCCATATCCCCGGCGGGGCGCAGGACATTTCGATTGCGCAGTGGGACCAAGTCGTGGGAACGAACCTTCGCGGCGTGTTCGTTGCGACGAAACTCGCCATTCCCCATCTGAAGGGTTCCAAATATGGACGAATCATCCAAATTGCCTCCGTTCACGCTTACGGCGGCGGCGCGGGACCTGCGTACGCCCCGGCGAAAGCCGGCGTCGTCAACATGGTTCGGGATACGGCGATGGAGGTCGGGGAATTCGGGATAACCGTCAACGCCATCTGCCCCGGCTACATAGAGACATCGCTTCAGGACTACCTCACGCAGGAGATGATCGATGCCGTCGCCGAAAAGACTGCGCTACCCCGATTCGGCAAACCGAGGGACGTCGGGCGAGCCGCGGTGTTCCTCGCCTCCGACGACGCCGAATGGATCACCGGCGCCTCCCTCCTCGTTGACGGCGGCTTAATCACGGGAACTTAGAATCAACGCATTGGACTTGTCCTTGTAGGGGACGCAGATCTGCGTCCCCTACTGATTTCATTCGGGAGGGAAAACGAATGCTTAACAATCCTTGGGGCACGGTTCGATTCACGGACAAGGTTGCGCTGATCACAGGCGGCGCCTCCGGCATCGGACGCGCCACCGCAAACCGTTTGGCGGCTGAAGGCGCACACGTCATCATCGCGGACAACAACGCTCCGTTAGCGAATCGAGCCGTCTCCCAAATCGAGGCAGACGGCGGAAAAGCCAGCCATATCGAAGTCGATCTGGCGGACGACGAATCCGTCTGCGCCTGCGGCCGGGAGGTGGCTGAACGCTTTCCCGCGCTCCACATGCTCGTAAACAACGCCGCCATACTCCGACAGGGCAGGATTGAAGACGGCTCATGGAAGGAGAATTGGGATGCGGAGACAGCCGTCGGTTTGCGAGGTTGGGCGCTCATCACTCAAGAACTGTTGCCGACGCTAAAGAAGGGGGGCGGCGCCATCGTCAACATCTCATCGGAGGCCGGATTTCTCGGCAGACCCAACGGATGGGTCTACGACGCCATTAAAGCCGCTTTGGTCTCCCTCACGAAAACCATGGCGCAGGAGTTTGTCGGCTACGGGATTCGCGTCAACGCGGTGGCGCCCGGTTGGATTGTCACCGAGATGCACTTCGGCAGGGCGCCCGACCCCGCCGCGCGAAAAAAAGAACTGGAAGATACGCCGTACGAAGG
Source organism: Candidatus Poribacteria bacterium (assembly GCA_028820655.1). GTDB lineage: Bacteria > Poribacteria > WGA-4E > WGA-4E > JAJDTR01 > JAJDTR01. The sequence goes on from JAPPIK010000021.1 coordinate 138,684, forward strand.
CTGTATCATGAAACGCCGAGCGGCGCCGGAGGAGGTAGCGTCCGCCATCGCCTTCCTGCTGAGCAACGACGCCTCCTACATTGCGGGGCAGACCATTCATGTAGACGGGGGACGTATGGGGATGTCGTTGCGGTGAGGGACGCCGCCGCCGTCGTCCGTGGCAACCTTCGCGTGTGTGGGAGGTGTTGAAAACCCGTTAACATGGTGATTGGAGGCAATGGAAAATGAACGCATCAACAATGACAGACTGCGAAATTCATGAACTAGGGATCCAAGCGCTGCGGGAGAAATTGGGACCCGATGGAGCAATCCGTTTCCTTCTTCAGTTGGAAAAGAGGGAAGGCGATTACTCCGTGGATGGAGATCAGTGGCTCAACGCGCCCGATGTTGAAACAATCGCAAACCAGATTCGAGAAGCGCGCGAGGCGAATCGGGATAATGAATGAATCAACTCCACAGAATGGTGTTGGAATGGGACCCCAATAATGAATGAAACTATCAAATCTGAAAAGAGTTCCGGAAACGTGTTTCTGGATATCGGTTTCTCCGAAGAGGAAGCGGAACACGAACTGTTGCGATCAGATCTTGCTTTTGAAGTCTATAGCATTCTTGAGGCACGAAAACTGACGCGGTCGGAAATTGGGAAAGTTCTTGACATCGACCAATCTGATGTGTCTCGACTAAAGAACGGCGATTTTCACCGTTTTAGCGTGGAGCGTCTGTTTATGTTTCTAAATCGGTTGAACCGTAATGTTGAGATTCGCATTACACCATCGGGGGATATGGTCGGTCACCAGCGCGTATTAGCCTTGTAGCACGGATATTTTTGGCTGTGTAGGTGACGCATCTCTCCGTGGCATTTGGAAAAGTGAATTTCCTCCTTTGCCAACTCTCCGCCTTCTTTGGAGAAAAAGATCTGTGAGAAAACGCTTGTGCGGAGCACGAATTCTAGCGAATTCAAGACGGCATGATTGAGTATTTCACTGCATGGGTTGTCTTTTATAACTCCTTAATCCACAAGCGACGACTGAGAGACATGGTGCTGATTTCTTGGGAAATGTGTGATGGAACGTCATAAGAAAAATTGGATAGTCAAAACATTAGATGAGGTATGTCAGTTCCAGAATGGATTTTCCTTCAAAAACAAGGACTATCGGAATGAATCTGTTGACGGTTATGTCGTGTTTCGCATGGGGAACATCAATCGTGGGGGAGGATTGAAAAGGGATACGTCAACCGTCCGCATTAGTAAGGACCAATCAACGAAACTTAAGCGCTACATTCTCAACAAAAACGATATTGTAATGTGTATGACCGATATGAAGTCAAGCATGGATCTCTTGGGACATACCGCTGTGGTTGACAGGGACAATTACTACGTTTTAAATCAGCGAGTTGGTAGAATAACGGTGAGTAGAGAGGATGTGCTCCATTATCGTTATCTTTTCTATTATACGAACAGTGAAACATATCTTCTGCACTTGCGACGTATGGCGCACAGTGGAGTTCAGGTCAATTTGTCAACTAAGGCAATTAAAGAATCCCCAATCTTTCTTCCTCCGCTCCCAACTCAACGCAAAATCGCCTCAATCCTCGGCAACTACGACGACCTCATTGAAAACAACACCCGCCGCATCAAAATCCTTGAGGAGATGGCGGCTACCATCTACCGCGAATGGTTTGTCGAATTCCGATTTCCCGAGCATGAGAATGTGAAGATGGTGGAGTCGGAGTTGGGGTTGATTCCGCAGGGGTGGGAGGTAAAGTGTTTTGGCGACGTTTCTTTAAACTTCGATCGTCTGCGGAAGCCACTATCAGGACAGGTTAGATCGACGATGCAAGGCGAATATCCATATTACGGCGCTGCTAGCATATTGGACCATGTCAACGATTACTTGTTTGATGGCAGGTATTTACTGATTGGAGAAGATGGTAGTGTTATTACTAAGGATGGAAGACCTGTATTACAGCTAGTAGCTGGAAAATTTTGGGCAAATAATCATACTCATGTCGTTCAAGGTAAGTCCCCAATTTCGACGAATTTTCTTTACCTGCTCATGTCCAACGTAACGATTTCGAGTTACGTTACAGGCACCGCACAGCCAAAGATTAACCAAGAGAATCTGAATAGGATTCCGGTGGTTTCACCTCCACGAAGTCTACTAGAAAGATTCGACCAAATAGTAAACCCTATTTACGATGACATTGTTATTTTGGATCGCAAGAATATAAACCTCCGCAATACCCGCGACATGTTGCTGCCCAAACTCATCTCTGGCGAGATTGACGTATCTGGGTTTGTTATAAACGTTGACGGAATACAACCGAGAATGGGCGGAACGCACATCCCGCATCCATTGACACAGTGGCTGCACAGTGACGAGAAAATCCTCTCTGGGAAGCCCGTGATTAAGGGAACACGCTTAGCTGTCGAGTTCATCATCGAATTGTTGGAAAATCATTGGAGTGAAGAAGACATACGTGGAAATTATCCTAACATTACACGCGAAGATATTGACGCATGTCGTGCTTATCAACGGAAGGTACTGGATGCGCCTGTTAGCGGATGAAAACTTTCCTCGCGTTACGGTGAGACTACTTCGTTCATGCGGACATGACCTTATGTGGATACACGAGATAACACCCGGTATCAACGATGTATTGGTATTGGCGCGCGCCACGACCGAGAAGCGTACCCTTATCACATTCGACAAGGATTTTGGCGACTTGGTCTTCCGTCAAAAATTTAAAGCACCAGCGGGGATAATTTTGGTTCGCATTTCATCAACCCCGACATCGGTTGTCAGCCGAATAGCAGTAACTGCATTGGACAGTCGGATTGATTGGACAGGACATTTCTGGGTTGTTCGCGGCGAAAATGACATTAGGATGAGGTGCCTGCCAAATTCATGAGCCTTCACGCTCAAAAGCAAAACTTAGTGTGACAGTAAAATCCACCTGATAAAATGAAGTACGCGTGAAGACGTGTTCGTCAACGGGGCGTTTCCGACCGACTGTCAAACTTGCTTTGCAGGATTTCGGATGTTATGCTAAGATGGTCAGTTCCAATAACCGAATAATCACAAGGAACGGTGAAAAACTATGGCGGACGCGAGCGCATTCCTAGAAAAGGTCCATATCAGAAACTACCTAAGCCTGCAGGATGTAGAACTTCCACTTAAGCCTTTGACCGTGCTCGTCGGGCCCAATGCAAGTGGGAAATCCAATGTTTTGAAAGCTTTGCGCCTTCTCAAGACGATGATGACCCGTGAAGAACTGCCCTCAGATGAATTCGTCCGAGATTCCCTTTGGGCAGGTGAAGCAAGCCAAATTACCTTCCAATTACGAGCTGAGGTGAAAGAAATCCAAGCTGTATACGGATTGGACCTAAAGGCAGAAACTGACAATCTTAATGTTACGGAGGGATTGTCCGTTGACGGTGTCGAAGTTATATCGATTCAAAGCGGTGAAGGCGTCGTTACGGATGAAGACGGCAAAAACGGAACCAATTACAAGTCCAAGAAACTCGCTCTGAAGTCTGCCGGGGACTATGGAAACTAGCCCATTACCAGTGCCTTAACCGCGTTCATCAAGACGTGGGAGTTTTATGACTTTCAACCAGACTTGATACGAGGCAATCTCTCAGGATTTCCGTTTGTTATAGTAGAGAATGTTTTATCGGACAAATCCAAGGCCTCACGCGAATCTCCTAAGCTGGACGATGATGGTTCAAGATTATCGGAAGTACTGGCATACTGGCACGAGAACCACAGGGGGCGTTTCGACAGAATTAGCGAATCCCTCGAAACTTCCACCGGCTTAAAAATCCAATCACGCCCGATTGACGGCGATAACAAACTCTGTCTTTTGGAAGGGTACAAGAAGCCGATACCTCTGAAGCGAGCGTCTGATGGTACATTGCGTCTAGTTGCATATTACATCTTGCTTAATGAACCTGAATTGCCGCCCCTCATTGCCATTGAAGAACCCGAGCGAAATCTGCACCCCGGTGCTCTGGCGGAGATTACAAACGCCCTTGAGCAACTTGCCGAACGCACCCAAGTCATAATCACAACTCACAGTTCCCAACTCCTGGATGCATTTAATCCTCAGAACCTGTCAAACTCGCCCGGCGTTTTGTTGTTACGCAACCCTCTTGGGCACGGCACAGAAGTCACCAACCTTGAGGACATTCGCGGCAAACGAGAAGCACTGGATGGTTGGATTACCGATTTCGGAATCGGAAGTGCGATTTTCCATAGTCAGCTCTTACCTGGCCCAGTTGAGGAATCTGAATGACGACCATAAGAATCTGGGCTGTGGAATCGGACTACGATGCCAAAGCCGTTGAGCGTTTGGCAACCAAGTTGGCTGAGCATCTACAACTCCGCAATTTATCGATCCAAGTATCCGGCAAGCAGGCTTTGGCGCACCGCCAGTTGGATAAGGCGACACGCAACTACCTCAAAGAAGCGGCCTGCGTCATTTTTGTCATTGACCAAGACAGCCCGATGTTTCTCCATCAACGTCGACAGCAGCCGAATTCTCTAATCAATCAGGTTGAACAGCTTGTCAACGACAGTAGTCTTGATGGTCGAGTATTTCTGGTGTTCGCTATCCAGGAACTTGAGGCGTGGCTACTGATTGATTGTCTTGGAATATTCTGTTATTTCGCTAGCCAACGAGGACGGTATAGGAATAATTGCCGAGATCGTGTTTCCGAAAATAAGGACTTTGCACGAATGATTGACAGCGAGCAGAAAGGCGACACCGAAAAGATTGTAGAGCCGGAAAGTGGTGGCAAGGGGGCCAAAGAATACTTGGAAAGATTCTCCGAACGGATTCTGCTCAAACTCAATCCGAACAGGCGGCGCAAAAACGTCGAGAACGAACGGTATCGTGAGGCCATGTCACCCATGATGGCAGAGCATGTTGTTATTGATAGAGAAACGCTAAAGTGGAACAATTCCCTCAGATATTTCGGAGAAGTGCTTGCCCATTTCAAGTAAGTTGATGTTGTTCTTGCCGTGCGCTTCTTCATTTAGGAGAAATGAGTACGACCAAAATATCCGAACCGATAACCCTTGAAAAACTGATGCCGCTAATCCAAAGATTATCTCAAGACGAGCGTGAACAACTGCGTCAACTTCTCGAAAGGGACTCGACAACCGGAAGGAAAAAGCGAGGAAATGTCATTCTTCATTCTCGCGATGCCGGTGCGGGTATGCCCGATGAGGAAGCGCTCAGCGAATTTAACGCCATACTAGCAGAAATAAGAAGTCGGAAAAGCGAGGATCCCAAGGAGTAAGGAATGGAACTTACAGACATTTTTGAATTCATCAGTCCAAACGCGATCCGCATCAAGGGAACGCGCAGTGACATTGAGTTTGTGATTGAGGAATTCCTCTACGGCTCAAACCCAAGGAGAATCCGGCGGCGCTACCCGCATCTGACGCCGCTTCAAATTTACGGCTCGATAACCTACTATCTACTCAACCGAGAGAAAATGGATGCCTACATTGAAGCCGGTCGCGCCGCGGTTACAGCCGTTATTGAGAAGCATCGTAGAGATCGATCGGCCTCCTCGTCGTCTGGTGGCAGTTCGCAACTCCCGAAATCCTCCACCGGCGGAAGAGAGAAGGCGGTCATTCGGGAGTCTGCTCCCGAGATGGCGCAGGTTGACACCGGGGGAAACGCCGGGACAAAAACGAAAAGCCTGCACATTCGGGATATCTTTGAGTTTATCAGCCCGGAGGCGATCCGCATCAAGGGCACGCGCGTTGGCATTGAGATCGTGATTGAGAGATTTCTTGATGACGAAAGCCCGGATGAAATTCGGAGGCACCATCCGCTCCTGACGCCGCTACAAATATATGGCTCGATAACTTACTATCTGCTAAACAAGGAGGTGCTTGACGCCTACTTGAAGGCTGGATGGGAGGGTGCGGAAGCCGCGTATCAGGAACAGCTTAAAAATCCGTCTCCCGGTGTAGTGCGGCTCACTAAGATTGCGGAGGAAGCCAGAGCCGCTCGGTTGAGGCTGCGCGAACTGTCGTACTAGGATCTTTGTCGTTCGCGTTATTTGCTTGGCCGATCTATTCGTTCGGTCAATCCCCACAAACATATGGTGGGCAATGCCCACCCTACAGAAGGATAACGCCTTGCTGGTGCCCCTTGTCAGACCATTAACTACTGCTTGTAAGGTTCGTAACGGTGGAATTCATTGCACATCTTGTGGCTATAGGGTTTTAGCTAGTCACTAATCACTTTCCCTTATCGATAACCGATGCAAAATCCCTACAGCGAAGACCAACTTGTTGAACAACCCGCCATTGGCCTGCTCGCAGAACTCGGCTGGGAGAGGCTGGACTGTTTCGACGAATTTTCGCAGGCCGGCGGGAGCCCGCTCGGTAGGGAGACAAAATCGGAAGTCGTGCTGACATCGCGCCTGCGTCCCGCTTTGCGGCGGTTCAACCCCGGTGCCTCCGACGCCGCGGTTGACGCGGCAATCGAGGAGCTTACCCGCCCCCGCTCCGCCATGAGCCCCGCCACCGCCAATCGGGAGATTTACGAACTCCTGAAAGACGGCGTGAGGGTGACGGTAAGCGATCCGGATGGCGAAGAGGAACTCGTCGAAGTCCTGCGCGTCATTGATTGGAGCTCCCCGTCAAACAACGATTTCTTCGCCGCATCTCAAATGTGGATTTCCGGCGAAACCTACCAGCGGCGGCCCGACCTCATCGGCTTTGTCAACGGGGTACCCCTGCTGCTGATGGAGTTCAAACGGATTGACGAACCCGTCTGCTCCGCCTACCACGACAATCTCCGCGACTACAAAGACACCATTCCCCACCTGTTCTGGTACAATGCTCTGATTATCGTTTCCAACGGCTCCGAGAGCAAATTCGGCGGGGTCACCGCCAGTTGGGAGCACTTCGCCGAGTGGAAACGCATCAGTTCCGAGGAGGAACAGGGAGCCAGTTCGTTGGAGACCATGCTCAGAGGACTGTGCGACCATGAACGGATGCTGGACCTCATCGAAAACTTCACGCTCTTCATGGAGGTGCAGGGCGGACTGATCAAGCTCATCGCCAAGAATCACCAATACTTGGGCGCGAACAACGCCATCCGAGCCTTGCGGGAGATTGAATCGAACCGGGGAAAGCTGGGTGTGTTCTGGCATACGCAGGGCTCCGGGAAAAGCGTGTCGATGATTTTCTTCGCTCAAAAGGTGTTGAGAAAGATACCGGGAAACTGGAGTTTTGTGCTCGTGACCGACCGCGTCGAGTTGGACAAGCAACTCTACAAAAACTTCGCGGATTCCAGCGGGGTTGTCATCGGGCAGGAGGTTCATGCGGAAAGTGTGGTACATCTCCGGCAACTCCTGGGGGAAGACCACCGATACATTTTCACGCTTATCCACAAGTTTCAGACAAGAGACGGTGAAAACCACCCTGTGCTCTCGGATCGCTCCGACATCATCGTCATCACGGACGAATCGCACCGAAGTCAGTACGACACCTTGGCGCTGAACATGCGTACGGCGCTGCCCAACGCGGCGTTCATCGCCTTCACCGGCACGCCGCTCATCGCCGGGGAGGAGAGAACGCGGCAGGTGTTCGGCGATTATGTCTCGATTTACGACTTCAAGCAGTCGGTCGAGGATGGCGCGACGGTGCCGCTTTTCTACGAGAACCGCGTCCCGAAACTCCAACTTACCAACGACGAACTCAACCGGGAATTAGAGGGCATTCTTGAGGACGCCGAACTCGACGATGCGCAGGAATCGAAGATCGAGGGTGAGTTTTCCAGAGAGTATCACCTCATCACGCGGGAGGACCGCTTGGACGCCATCGCAGAAGACATCGTCGCTCACTTCATGGGGCGCGGCTATCGGGGAAAGGCGATGGTCATCTCCATCGACAAAGCCACCACTGTCAAGATGTACGACAAGGTGGGTGCGCATTGGAAAGCGTACATCGCAGGCCTCCGAGCGGAATGGGAGGACGCGGCGTCTCCCGATACCCGCGATCCGATTGCCGCCAAGATTCGCTACATGAAAGAGACGGACATGGCGGTTGTGGTATCTCAATCTCAGAACGAGATTGACGACCTTAAACGGCGGGATGTTGACATCGTGCCGCACAGAAGGCGTATGGTTACCGAGGATTTGGATACCAAGTTCAAAGATCCGGACGACCCGTTCCGGATCGTGTTCGTGTGCTCCATGTGGAGCACGGGTTTTGACGTTCCGTCGTGTTCGACCATCTATCTCGACAAGCCGCAGCGCAACCACACGCTGATGCAGACAATAGCACGGGCGAATCGGGTTTTTCGCGAAAAGGTCAACGGCTTGATAGTGGATTATATCGGCGTGTTCCGCGACCTTGAAAAGGCGTTGGCAACCTACACCGGAAACGGTGATACTAACGGAGAAAACCCTATTGTAGAAAAATCGAAGTTGGTCGAGATGTTGCGAGAAGCACTTGTGGAGATCAACGCATTTTGTCTGGGAATAGGTGTGGATCTCTTTCCAATTAACGAAGCGGAGGCGTTTGAGAGAGCCGAGTCAATTGACGATGCGGTAGACAAGATAGTAGCCAACGACGCTACGAAACGGGAATATCTCCAACTTGCCGGGAATGTCACCAAATTGTATAAAGCCATCCTGCCGGATTCGAGTGCGGGTGACTTCGCCGCAACCTGTTCGCTCGTGGATATCATCGGGAAGAAGATAAGAAAACTCGCCGCAACGGCTGACATCTCCGAGGTGATGGGGGAGGTGGAAGCCCTGCTCGATCGCTCGGTTGCGCCCGAGGGTTATGTCATTGAAGAAACCGAACACGAGTGGGAAACCGACGAGACCATCGATTTGAGCGAGATTGACTTTGAGGCGCTGCGGGAGCGGTTCAACACGAGACGGAAAGGGATCGAAGCGGAGAAACTCAGGGTGGCGGTAAAGAGGAAGCTGACGCAACTGGTTCAGGTCAACCGCACCCGGATGGACTTTCAGGAGAAATTCGAGGAGATGATAGCGGAGTACAACGATGGCAAAATCAACGTCGATCTGCATTTCGAGGAGTTGATTAGGCTGGTAGAAACGCTTAACGAAGAGGAGCAACGCGCGGTTAGCGAGCATCTCAGCGAAGAGCAACTGACCCTTTTTGACCACTTGACGCGGTCCGAAGAGAACCTCACCGAGGCGGAACGAGATCAGGTGAAAGACATATCGCGCACGTTGCTGGATACCCTAAATCGTGAAAAGTTGGTATTGGACTGGCGCAAGAAGCAACAGTCGCGCGCCGATGTCAAACTGACTATCAAAAAAGTCCTTGACGCATTGCCGGAATGTTACTCGGAAGAACTCTACGAACAGAAATGCGATGTCGTATATCAGCACATCTATGAATCCTATTACGGTGACGGCAACAGTGTGTATACGATCGGCGAATCTCGTTTGATTTAAGCAGGGCTATAGAGACTAATCTGCGATCATCAAATCGAAGTAAAATTGTCCCATTGCAGCGCCTGTAGGAGCGAGTTTTACTCGCGATCCCGGAAATCTACTTCGCGACTGGGACATACAAAGGCTGGTGCGCAGTGCACACCCTACATCTAAACCTGTGTTTCACCTCGCCGACGATCAACCCTACCGTAAATCTAACCTCTCCCGCCCTGAAGGCAAATCATCCGGATGTCCACCCAATCCGACGCTAGGCAAACTGTCAATTGCATAACTCCGCGAGTTCAACTATAATATCGGACGAATGACGTACCGCGCCACATGAGATACCGTGATTGCCGCGTCTCGTCAAAAAATGTATGAACTCCCTTAATCTTCTACCGTCCGACTGGATCACGGTACTCTATCTCGCGGTCACCAGCGTCTTGGTATTAATTTTTCGCAAGAACCTCGGGCGCTGGTATGTCTTCCTGTCTGTCTCTATCCACATCGTAGCAGTCTTGGGAATACTTTCGCTCCATTTCGTTTCCGCGCCGCTGTCGCCTCTGTTGCAGTTCCTGCGTGATTGGTACGCGCTTGCAACCATCCTAATCTTCTATTGGGGAGTTCAGCCGCTAACTCAGATGGTCTTTCAGGGCATGTTCGATGATCGGATTGTCCGGTGGGAGAATCGTCTCTTCAACGGGCAGCCGAGCACCTTTTTGAGCGCGCGGTTTCCTTCGGTGGCTCTGTCGGAGTATCTGCATCTGTGCTACCTGAGCTATTATTTTATTCCCGTTTTCCTGCCGGTAATGCTCTATTTTCGCGGAATGCGCGAGGCATTCTTCGAGACGTTGTTCGCCGAACTGATCACGTTCAACCTTTGCTTAATCTGGTATATTTTTATGCCGGTCGCGGGGCCTCGCTACTTCGAGGAAAAGATTAAAGAACCTCTGTCGAATGGTCTCTTATGCAGGCTGACGCATGCCCTCCTTTCCAGCGCTTCCACGAAAGGCGCGGCGTTTCCCAGTTCTCACTCCGCGCTCGCGATCCTCGTTCTTCTCTGCGCGGCGCGCTATGATCTCATCAGCTTCGTGATTCTGTTTCCATTTTGCACCGGGCTGGTGGTCGGTACGGTCTACGGTAGGCTTCATTATGCACTGGATGCCGTTGCCGGGGTACTCCTCGGGGTCGTGATGTTCGGTCTATACCCGTTCGTTTACCGATGGTTCTGAGACAGTGTATGAAGATATGCGAGTGAACAATCCGCCTAGTTTACCCCTGGTGATTTACGACGCAGAATGTGATTTCTGCCGTTTCTGGATTGCACGCTGGCGGCATGCGACATCGGAACACGTCGATTACATCTCGTCTCAGGAGGTCGGAGAGCGGTTTCCCGAGATTCCGAACGAGCATTTTCAAAATGCGGTGCAACTGGTTAATCCCGATGGTGAGGTGTTTTGCGGCGCCGAAGCCGTTTTTCGCGCATTCGCCCACAGCGGCCGCAGACTATGGCCTCTGGGATTGTATCAACGTCTTCCGGGCTTTGCATCGGTGGCAGAGCGGACATACCGGTTCATCGCGGGGCATCGGGGGTTCTTCTCGACGGTAACGCGCTGGTGTTGGGGCAGGCAGCCGACACGACCGACATTCTTCCTGACGCGCTGGCTGTTCCTCCGACTGCTCGGCGTCATCTATCTCGTCGCTTTCCTGTCGCTCTGGACTCAGATTGACGGCTTGATAGGGAGTGACGGCATTTTGCCTGCTGAGCGATACCTGACCGCCATCCGCGATCAGGTCGGTCTTGAACGGTATTTCGCCTTTCCAACGCTGTACTGGCTTAACGATAGCGATGCCTCTCTACACCTCTTGTGCGGCGTTGGCGCCTTTTTGTCGCTGCTGTTGATTGGCGGCGTTGCACCGGTTCTGGCGCTAATCGGCTTGTGGGTGTCCTACCTCTCGCTAGTGACGGCGGGGCGGAGTTTTCTGAGTTTCCAGTGGGATGCGCTCCTGCTGGAAACCGGATTTCTCGCCATATTTTTCGCGCCGCTCCGGATGCTGCCGAGAATCTCACGCGAGGCGGAACCTTCGACTGTTGTGTTGTGGCTGTTCCGCTGGCTGCTGTTTCGTTTGATGTTCGCTTCCGGCGTCGTTAAGTTGATGAGCGGCGATTCGACGTGGAGTAACCTGACCGCGCTCAATTTCCATTATGAAACGCAACCGCTCCCGACAGTTTTAGGTTGGTACGCGCACCACCTGCCCGAATGGTTTCAGAAGTTTTCCGTGGCAGGGATGTTTGGGATCGAGATTGTCGTTCCGTTCCTCATCTTTGCGCCGCGCCGTCCGCGAATTCTTGGCGCGATTGTTCTCGCGGCGTTACAGCTTCTAATCGCCGCAACCGGAAATTACTGTTTCTTCAACCTGCTAACGATTGCCCTCTGCATCTTCTTGCTTGATGACACCGCTTTACGGCGCTGCATACCAACTCGGATTGCCAAGGGGTTGGCGCTTCCGTCCACCATAGATGCCGCTCAACAGTGGAAACGCTTGTTTATTGGCGCTTTAGCCGCGTTCATACTATTGGTGAGCGGACTTCGGATGGCCGGGACGTTCCTGCGGCAAGAAGGGATTCCACCGGTTGCGCAGAGCGTATTACAATGGGTTGCCCCGTTTCGCGTGGTGAACAGCTATGGGCTCTTTACGGTGATGACCACTTCACGGCCTGAAATCGGGGTTGAAGGCAGCGACGATAGAAGGACGTGGAAGGAGTACAAATTCAGGTGGAAACCCAATGAGTTGGACCGCGCGCCGCGCTGGGTTGCGCCTCACCAACCGCGGTTGGATTGGCAGATGTGGTTTGCGGCGCTTCGCGGAAACTGCCAGAATGTACCATGGTTCGTCAACTTCATGATACGCTTGCTACAGGGTTCGCCCGATGTGATTGAACTACTGGAAGAGAATCCGTTCCCCGAGGCGCCGCCACGGTACATCCGCGCCGTTCTCTACGACTACCGGTTCACAGACCTCGGAACAAAGCGAGAAAATGGTACCTGGTGGAAGCGCGAGCGGCGAGGGCTGTTTTGCCGCCCGATTGAATTACGTGCGAATTGAACCTGATACCGATAGGTTTAACGCAATTCGTATTGTAGCAGAGTAGCTCATTGAGTTTTTTTTGCACGGTGGAAGATTGGAAACCTGTAGGGTGGGCACTGCCCACCATTTCAATTACTATCTCCAGACTCATTGGGAAGAGACTATTATCGAAAGAAATTAGGAGGAATTTGTGGCAGACAAGAAGGATCCTGGACGCAGCCCGTTCCTGTTGGTTGCTTTAGAAGCCGCATCTAAGGCGGAAGCGGTCATAATGGATTATTATTCAGACAGCATGGCGTCGGAAATAAAATCGGATGGGACGCCTGTGACGGTGGCGGACACCGAAGCCGAACAAATTATCATAGACACCATCTCGGACGCATTTCCCGACCACGGGTTCTTGGGGGAAGAATCGGGAGATACGCACTCATCGTCTCCGTATGTATGGATAATCGACCCGATCGATGGCACAAAAAACTATATCCGGCACATTCCGCTGTTCGGGACGCAGATTGCGCTGATGAAATCGGACGAGCTTGTCTTGGGAGTTTCCAACCTCCCCGCGATGCATGAATTGGTTTATGCCGAGAAAGGGAGTGGGGTATTTCTGAACGATGAACGAGCAAGTGTGACGGCGGTGGATCAGATCTCCGGAGCGATGATTTGCCACGGCGGCATGGATGCATTTGGCGAAAGAGAAGTCTTGGGGAACCTTTGTGACCTCGCAATGGACGCCGCTAGAACGAGGAGTTTCGGTGACTGCTACATGTATCACCTGTTGGCATCCGGGAGGGTAGATGCCGTGATTGAGGCGGCAATTAGCATTTGGGATATTGCGGCGCTGACCGTAATCGTAGAGGAGGCGGGCGGTAGGGTGACCAACCTGCGAGGCGAACCCATCGACAGGAACACTGATTCAATCCTAGCCACCAATGGATTTTTGCATCGACAGATTCTAAGGCGGTTTGAAAATTCACTCAGCGACGCTGCATGAACACCCGAGACTGTTATTTTGTTCAAGTTGCCACCTTTGTAGCACAAGCTGTCAGGTGGTGCTTGAGATGTGCAAACTAGCGGCAGGAATCCCTATCGCACTCGCTATCCGTCCGCTTGATTCCCGCCTACGGAAACTTTATGATTGAAGGTTTGTTAAGAGCAAATTGATTTACAAGCAAGTGCCGAGCCAAGGAGGAGGAACGTGATATGCCGTTAAGAACGGTTGGGATTTTAAGCCCGGGCGACATGGGACACACCGTCGGAAAAGTGTTGAGAGGGCACGGATTAAATGTAATCGCCTGTACTCAAGGACGGAGCAGGCGCACGCAGTTGCTTGCGCAGAGTGCGGGTATCAAACCCGTACCAACGTATCGGCAGCTTGTTGCGGAGTCGGACCTCATCCTGTCAATCCTCGTGCCCGCGCAAGCCAAGGCTGCAGCCGAAAGCATCGCGGAAGCGCTTGGCGAGACCAAAACGGAACTCGTTTATGCCGACTGCAACGCAATTGCTCCACAGACCGTGCGTGAGATTGATGGAATAATTTCGGCCGCGGGAGGGAATTTCGTGGACGCTTCAATCATCGGTCCGCCGCCAAAAAACAAAGAATCGACGCGGTTTTACGCTTCCGGCGGCGACCTCGGCATCTTTCGGGAATTGAGCGAGTTTGGACTCGACATCCGGCCGTTGGGCGCCGAAATCGGTTTGGCATCATCCATTAAGATGTGCTACGCGTCGTTGACAAAAGGCTTGACCGCGCTTAGCACGGAACTCCTTACCGCTGCGGAAAGTTTGGGTGTCTCGGGCGCACTTCGATCCGAGTTCAAGTTAAGTCAATCGGCACTTTACGAGCGCATGCAGCGAAGTTTGCCGTCGATGCCGCCAAAATCAAGACGCTGGATTGGCGAAATGGAGGAAATCTCGGCTACGTTCGAGCACGTCGGCTTGACACCAAAAATCCTCGCCGGAGCAGCCGACATGTACCGTTTTGTCGGTGACTCGCATCTAGCGGATCTAACTCCCGAGGATGCCGAGTCATATCCGACGCTTGAAGAAATGATATCCGCCCTGGCGGAGCACTTAAGGAAACAGGATGCGTGATTGCCCCTTGAGGTCGTAGGACTACCGGTGCGTCGTTTTCTCCAGTCTCATTCGATTGTCCCACCGAATTTTCAGAAATGTTTGCACATATACGTGCGTTGAGATATAATACAATGGGATAGTGTTACAAGGGGTCGAGAAGTCTTGCTAGCAGCATGAGGAGCAAAACCGTAGTTATGCTACCGGTGACGAAAACAAAATCCCTCTGTCCGGAATCACTGTTGTTTTGTACCTCTACGCTTCAAGCTCGAAAATAAATCTGTAGCTGTTGAGAGTTGCTGGCGAAAGGAGGTGGCCAACTCATGGCAACAGGTTCCGTCAAATGGTTTAGCGATCGTAAAGGTTACGGCTTCATAACCACCGACGAAGGGGAGGATGTTTTCGTGCATTTCTCCGCCATTGAGGGTGAAGGTTTCAAATCTCTCGAGGAGGGGGAGGAGGTTGAATTCAAAATTGTCGAAAGCCCAAAGGGTTTTCAGGCCGAGGAAGTTGTGAGGTTAGATAATCGCGGCGAATAATTGTCCACCTTGTACGTCCCTATCTTTAAGTATCAAATGTAACGTAGCAGAATTTACATTCATTGACGCGGAGGTTGTAGCTCTATAACTGATTAACATTTCGTGTCGTACACAAAAAAGCTCTCATATTTTTGAGAGCTTTTTTATTGTCAAGGTCAATCTCACGCATTCATGCTATTGACTAAAACGAAGTAGGGGACGCAGATCTGCGTCCCCTACAGAGCGCGAACCGATAGCCGCAGACATGGCTTTTGGCGGCCGCCTATTTCCGAATCTGCTCCACACCGATTGTTACCGCTTCCCCATTGACCTTCTGTGATTTCACAAATGAGGATTCACTTGATGAATCGACAACCTGCGTCGTCAAGGTCTCATGCGTGATATAATCGCGGTGTGCTTCGAAAGCTTCATGCACAATTGACGTTGATTTCAGACACAAGGAAATCCGATCAGAAAGGTTGAAATCCGCCTCTTTGCGCATCTGTTGGATTCGGTTGACCAGTTCTCGTGCAAAGCCTTCAAGCGTAAGTTCATGGGTGAGTTCTGTTGAAAGCGCGACAAATTTCTGCGCGTCCGCCTCGACCATGTACCCCTCGCGAGGCGTTGACCGTACCTCAACGTCCTCCTTCTCCAAGGTGTACGTCGTCCCATCTGCCTCAATTTGCAGTTCGCCTGTTGCGTCAAGCTCGTTCTTGAGCGTGAATGCGTCGGTACCTCTTACAGCTTTTGCAATCGACTGGACGGTTTTCCCGTATTTCGGGCCGAGTAGTTTAAAATTCGGGTTCACCGTGTAGGCTGCGTATTCACCGATTTGGGACCCGAAGTCGATTGCCTTGACGTTGAGTTCGTCAAGAATGAGTTCCGACAACCGCTCAACGGCTACCTGTTGTTCATCTGTTAAGCCTCCAAGCGTGATTAATCCGAGCGGCTGTCGGGTTTTGATTGCCGAACGATTGCGAGCCGCGCGTCCCAGGACAATCAGATCGCGCACTAGCGCCATATCCTCCTCCAATTGCTGGTCGATCAACGCCTCATCCGCAACCGGGTAGTCGGAAAGGTGGACACTTTCAGGTGCATTCGAATCGACTGAACCCACTAGATTGACGTACATTTCCTCCGTGACGAAGGGGATGAACGGCGCAAGCAGTCGGCTGCAACTCACCATCACCTGATACAGTGTCAAATAGGCGGATTCCTTGTCGGCATCGGCTTCCGACTTCCAGAATCGGCGCCGACTTCGCCGCAGATACCAATTCGACAGATCGTCCAGGAAAACCTCGATAGCTCGGCATGCGCCATCCGGTTCATATCGCTCCAGTCGATTGGTGGTTTCCAGGATAGTGGCTTGAAGCCGCGATACGAGCCAGCGGTCAAGGGGGTTATGCGGCGCATTAAATCCGGTTGCGGTGTCCACCGCCGGTTTCCAGCCATCTACATTGGCGTAGGTTACAAGAAAGCTGTACACATTCCACAACGGTATGAGAAACTGGCGTCGAACTTCATCGGCATTGTTGAAACCAAACATTAAGTTCTGCTCCGGTTTAGCGGCACAATAAAGCCATCGCATAACATCGACGCCCATTTTTTCGGCGGCATCGTCAAACCAGATTGCGTTTCCCCAAGACTTGTGCATCTCGCGCCCATCCTCCGCGAACAACGTGGCGTAGCTGAAATTATGCTTAAAGGGCGCGCGCCCTTCCATCACGGTGCTCATGGCAATGAGCGAATAGAACCAGTTCCGAAACTGTCCGGGGAAACTTTCGCTGATTAGATCGGCGGGAAACCACTGCTGCCAGTGGTCCCGGTCGGTGCGGTACTGCATCGTGCTAAAACTGACGCTGCCGGCATCAAGCCACGGATTTCCAACATCCGGGATACGCGAAACCGCGGCACCGCAATTTTTGCATGCAATCTTAACCGCGTCTATCCACGGGCGGTGCGGCGTGTGCCCCGCAAATCCATCCCAACCTTCCACCGCGCGTGCCTTGAGTTCTTCGGCACTCCCGATGACGTCGAAGACTCCGCATTCGCCGCATTCGTAGATTGGGAGCGCCAGTCCCCAGTATCGTTTCTTGGAGATCATCCAATCGTGCATATTGCGCAGCCAATCCAGTTCGCGGGCGAGTCCAAAATCCGGATACCATTTGGTTTCATTGAGCACGACCTCCATCATTTGGTAACGCACATTCCGTTCCTTCTCCTCGTCGGTCACTTGCTCGTAAGGTTTGTCCAGTTGTTCGCCCATCGAAATGTACCACTCATCCACGAGACGAAACACCAACTCGTCTTCGCAGCGCCAGCATACCGGGTAGCGATGGGTATAGTCCTCGAGCCGATAGACGATGCCCTTTTGTTTAAGGTTCTCAAAAATTTCTTCCGCTACCGTGTGCACCTGACGGTCCGTCAACCAGTCAAACCCGTCACCATAGATTCCTCCGGGACCTAACGGAGCGATCACGACGAGGTTGTGCCGCTTGCTCAAATCGAAATCTTCCGCGCCGCAGCCGGGTGCAATGTGAACGACTCCCGTGCCCTCGGCTTCACCGACCTCGTTCCACAGGATGACACGATGCTGTTTCGTTGCCCCTGAAGTCCCCTGCGCGGGCAATTCGTCAAATGGACCGTCGTAAGCCCAACCTTCCAATGCGGCCCCCTGTTTCTCGGCGACGACCTCATACGATCCCCGGATGGCGTTCTCCACCGCTCCTTCACTCAACCAGAAACGGTGACCGTCCTGTTCGACAAGGATATATGCCAAGTCCGGATGCACCGCCGCCGCAACATTGCTGGTTAATGTCCACGGGGTTGTCGTCCAAACCAGCAAGCTTTCACCCGGGCGGTCTCGCAACGGGAATCGAAGAAAGATGCTGGTGTGTGTCAAGTCTCGGTAGCCGTCGGTGGCGATTTCGTGTTGGCTGATGCCGGTATCGCAACGAGAGCACCACGGCATGACATCGGTGCCCTTGTAGATCCAACCGCGCTCAAAACACCTTTTCAGTATTGTCCAGATTGTGTAATTGTTTTCGTTTGAAAAAGTGAAATATGAACCGCCCAACTCGGGCAGCCCAAGCCTCCCGACTATCTGTTCAACTGTGTCGGTGACCGGTCCCTGCGGACCTTCGACGGTGATAACCTCCGAGGGATTTGTCGCCATTTTGGATTCAAGCTCGCGAAGCAGTTCCGGATCGTTCCAATCCATCCAATATCCCAATCGAATCGATTGCTCGGTTTGTGTGGCCGCGTGCCGCAATACCTGCCGTTTGCACGCATTCACGAATTCCGCCAAACCGTAAGCTTCAATGTCCTTCTTGGTTTTGAACCCCATGTCGCGTTCAACGTTGACTTCAATCCACAAACCTTGACAATCAAATCCGTTTTGATATCTCGTTTGATAACCCCGCATCGCCTTGTAACGATGAAAGAGATCTTTGTAAGTTCGTCCCCACGCATGGTGCACGCCCATCGGGTTATTCGCGGTAATCGGACCATCGATAAAACTCCAACGCGGGGCGTTTCGCCGTGCTTCTTTGAGTCGATCAAAAATCTTCCTGCCACGCCAAAAGTCTAAGATTCTATGCTCCTGCGCAATAAAATTGATGGAATTCGGTACATCTTTGAACATCCTCATCTCCTCGGTACGCCGTGTATTACAGTAAATCCAACAATCGTTTGTATGCCGCGTTAGGTTCGATTGCCTATTCGAACCGGTATTTATCCAGCCTCGTAGGTGCGGTTAGAAAGGGATCTCTATCGCATCGGACGGAATCTTTATGGGAGTTCTATCGCACGAAGATTCCGTTCACGCGAGTAATTCACACGATTGATCCTATCCGGTCACTTGATCCTACGTTGTTTTGTTGCTTTATCTATTCGCTCGATTGATCGCCTATCCACATGGGTGCCCGTAAATTCGGATTGGAGCATCAGAGCTACCTGTCACAAAAAAGCCCATCACCGAAACCGTTTCGATGATGGGCATTGGTATTTTATGATGACAATAAATTCAGGTTTATCGTTTGTTCATCAGCCCACCATCGTACTACCGTGTAATGAAGAGCGAGATAGCAAATCCAATGGAAGAAGGCATGCTCCGACTATGGTCCGAGCCTATCAAGGTGGCGTTTGATGATACTTCTGTCACGATGCGAATCTTCCTTATTGCCTTATCGGGCTAATCGGACTAGTGGCTATTTAAAAGAGTGTTTCATTCAACCGCGTTGGCGATGTCTGAACGAAGGACGTTTATGGTCAAGTTAATCAACACGTTTTCATCTGGAGCGAAAAACGCAAATCTCAGTCGTTTTGTACGTCAAATCGTTGTAGAATAGGCACTGCAACGAAGCTTGATGCATAAGGATGGAAGTAGCGACCAACTAGAATTACCGAAAGCCGCTACTAAGATAGCACCTAAGCTATAACCTAACCCAAACTCGCGTGGAATTCGCACCAATCGTCGAGGTTGTTCAGATTAACGGCGTCAAGGATCGAGCCGTCATCACCAATTCCGGAAGCCCCAAGAATGGAACCGCGGGTTTCGTCATCGTGGTTATAGCCTTCTATAGCCGCGTTCAGTTCGTCAACTGCCGGTTGATCAAGACTTCCGCCCTTTTTGTCGAGAATCCATTGCTCAAACTCCGGATAGGTGGGCGAATTATCACTTATGTATGCCAACGTTTCATCCTTGTCGAGACCTAAGCCGTCGAGAACCATCTGATCGAACCCCGCGCCGCAGGCCGGATAATCATCATTCAGTACACCCTTTGAATCCATAAGCACTTTTGACCAGAATCTCGGTAGATGCAGCACTCCGAGCGGACCGGCAACTCCCGAACTGATTGTTGGGATCAACTTAGCCATTTTCTTTTCTCCTTACCGTTTTTCTTCGAATTGATGATAATGCAAATCCAGAGTTTCCGGATTGTCGTAAGTTGGTCTATTATATCACAGATTCGGAGTGCTGAAAAGAAAAAAGAACGTTGATTTCGGCGATTCGAGCCCCGTGAAACATTATGAATTGACGAACATCGTTGAACGTGTCATACTTCAAGATAGAGAGTTCATTTTCTAAACTCGCTCGGGGTTAATCCGTTATGATTTGGCTAATCCTAGGTTGCGTGGTGATAGCGATGATCGGCGCAGGTACGCTCATTTCGCGGCTGGCGGGTATCTCCCAAAAGGATCGTGGAAGGAAGTCCTGGATTTGGGGGGTGCTCATCATAATTGCGCTTGTCATTTTGCCACTATTCTTGCTGGGCATAATTGTCAAGTTCATCCATTACTCGGAAGTTCAAGGGGTGTTCGATAGTTTTCGACAGTAATTGCCTTGGCAACTAAATTCAAACCCTATCCGATTCCTGACGCGGTTTTGTCTCGTGCTTTTGTTCGATCTTCTTCGCCTCCACCGGCGAGGTACAGAAAGAACACTGTTCCGGCGATGGCAAGGAGAATCCACAAAACTCCCCAAAATAGTGTTGGAATATTCGTCATCTCCGCGAGCATCCGAGCATCCGATCTTAGATGCGCACGGTCCAGAATGTCGCTCTTGATGTCTAGAATGGCGTAGAGGCAGCTTGTTACTCCGATGACTTGCAGGATCCAACGGTTGACAACTCTATTGAGAAACTTCCCGCTTATAAGGAGTGCCGCACCGAACCCGACGCCAAACACGAGACCAAACAGATTGCGCACGTACAATGCGGAGACGGCAATCATTCCGATTCCTATGATGACGCTCAAGGTTTTGTCTAGACGTGCTCGGACGGCGAGGAGCAGAATGAGTCCACCCCAAATCAGGCTGCCAAGATAGCCTGCGGTCAGCGTCCAGAACGGTGATCCGCCCCTGGTGATTGCGTGGCCGCCCTCTTGGGACACGACAACGATTTCTACGATTTGACCGCCCGTAGCCATTGCCGCGATACCATGGCTGATTTCGTGCATGAACACGACAAAAATCTTCAGCGGATAGACTACGGGTGTGTTCCACAACAGTGTGACCCCAACGAATATCAGGATTATGCCTCCGTTGAGCCTCCTGAAAAATTCCTTAATCACATCGATTGCCTCCAATCCTCGCGGCAAACGGGCGCCCAAATCGCAACGTGCCAGGGCACATTTTCCGTTGATATTCCACTGCTGATATGCTATAGTTGCCTTTCGGATATTTCTGCATGTTAATACCATTCCGCCCAGTCTGTCAAGTGGATTTCGGTGCTGTTGCAAGGTGATGGAATGAACACATTCGGCCATCTGTTTCGCATAACGACATGGGGCGAGTCTCATGGCAACGCCATCGGTGTCGTGGTAGATGGCTGTCCACCCTTGCTAAAGATTGACCGCGAAGCGATTCAGTTTGAATTGGACCGGCGGCGCCCCGGCCAGAGCAGTCTCACGACTCCCCGGCAGGAAGGAGACCAAGTCGAATTCTTGTCGGGTATTTTCGAGGGACAAACACTCGGTACTCCGATATCCATGTTGGTGAAGAACAAAGATGCGAAACCCTCCGCATATGACCATCTCAAGGATATTTACCGGCCCTCGCACGCAGACTTCACCTATAAGCAAAAATATGGCATATACAATTGGCAGGGCGGTGGACGCGCCAGTGCGCGGGAGACTATAGGGCGGGTCGCGGCAGGGGCGATTGCCAAACAGATCTTACGAGAAAACTGCGGAACGGAGATTCTCGCATACATCAAACAGATTCACACCATCGTGGCCGAGATCGATTCGGAGACGGTTACGCTAGATGAGATCGAATCGAGTCCGGTGCGCTGTCCCGATCATATTGCAAGCCAAAAAATGGCGGCTTGTATCGATCAAGCGCGGCGGGACGGGGACTCACTGGGCGGCATAATAGAGTCCGTTTCCCGCGGCGTTCCGATGGGGCTTGGCGAACCGGTGTTCGATAAACTGAAAGCCGATCTTGCCAAGGCAATAATGTCTCTTCCCGCGACGATGGGCTTTCAGATCGGATCGGGATTTGGCGGAGTCGCGTCTACCGGATCGTCCCACAACGACCCGTTCTACAACGATGGCGGTCGAATTCGTACACGGACGAACAATTCGGGCGGGACTCAAGGAGGAATCTCTAACGGGGAAAATATACTGTTTCAAGTGGCATTCAAACCGACTGCGACGATTCGCAAGGAGCAGGAAACGGTCGACGCGCAAGGCAATTCGGTAACGCTGTCTGCCCATGGCCGGCATGATCCATGCGTGCTACCGCGTGCGCCGGCAATAGTCGAGGCAATGACGGCAATTGTCTTGGCGGACCACTTCCTTCGCCAAAATGCGAAAAGGATGGGAGCCGCTCGCTCTTCATGAGATTCCACCGTTTCCTCAAAACAGGCGCGACCTCACGGCGTCCAGTTTGTATGCCGCTACTTGAAAGAAGAGTATTGTAAGAGGTGCACAGGTGCGATTCGGCTTTCATGATGGCGCGCCGATGCTGCACCACGCGAACGTACGGTCGAGCATTGATGGAATCGAGACTACAAAATCGCAATCTTGTAATTGATGTTGGCACGAATTCGGTACATATGCTCGTCTGCGATATTGGGGCCAACGGAAAGAAACCTAGCATTATCCTTGATGATCGAAGAATTACACGGCTTGGTCATGGATTGGCGTTGACAAACGAACTTCAAGAGGATGCGATGGCACGAACCTGCGCCACTCTCCGGGAGTTCGCCGACCAAGCACGGCGTTTAGGAGCAGAACGTATGGTCGCTGTCGGAACGAGTGCTCTACGCGAGGCGAGGAATGCCACCGAGTTTGTGAAGCGCGTCGAGAAACAATGCGGCGTCAAGATCGAAATCATCTCGGGAGAAACCGAAGCCCGATGCGCTTTCCTGTCAATTCGATCAGATTCGTATTTTAACCGCCTCGATGGCGACCGCATTATGGTCATTGATATTGGGGGCGGGAGTACGGAGATTATAGTGGGACGACGCGAGATCGACAACTACGTGAGTGTGAACCTCGGCGCTGTTTATCTAACGGAAACGTATCTCGCAAGTGACCCGCCGACTGCCGAAGAATTGGGGGAGTTGTATTCCTTCCTTGAGGATACGTGGTCGACGCAGCCGGTTGCTAGAGGGAAGCTCCATTCGGCACCGGCGCTAACGGGAATTGGAGGCACAATCGTAAACCTTGCGGGCATGAAACTTGGTTTGAATCGGTTTGATCCCCGACTGATCCACGGGGAGACGCTGTACATGACGGAGATTGAGAATCAGATTCTCCGGTTGTGTTCCGTGCCCTTGGAGGCGCGCAAACGGTTTTCCGGCTTGGAAGCCAAGCGTGCGGACATCATCACCGCGGGTGCGGCGGTTCTTCGGAGTATACTAAAGCATTTTGGCGCCTCGGAGATTCGCGTCAGTACGCATGGCTTACGCTACGGCGTGATGTACCATCGTTTTTTCTCGTAAAGCCATGGCCTTTGGCAGGTCGGTTTGTAAAGGATGAACGCTGCGGAGCTAATGGAAACGGCAACTCAATCGGGGTTAGAAAGACTTGGTCGGGAGGAGTTCGTTGTCGGTGTAGATTTGGGCGGAACGAAAATTCTCGCCGCAATCATCGGTTCAAACGGAAAGATTGTATCACGGTTTAAGGCGATGACCCGAGCGGATAAAAGCGCCGAGGAGGTCATTGGTCGAATCGCCGATTGTGTTTCCGAGTCAATCAAGAAGGCAAATCTGGACCGAACGCAGGTTCGGGCCATCGGAATTGGCGCTCCCGGCGTAATAGATTCGAACACGGGAGTTGTGATTTATGCACCGAATCTTCGATGGACGGATGTAGCCTTAAAGGCCGCACTTGAAAATCAGAGTGAGATTCCCGTGACCGTGGACAACGACGTGAATCTTGGAACGCTAGGCGAGCAGGCATTAGGGGCTGGAAGAGGAGTTGATAATCTCGTCGGAATTTTCGTTGGTACCGGCATCGGCGGTGGGATAATCTTGAATGGCAAGCTCTTCTACGGAGCCAACCGGACGGCGGGCGAAATTGGTCATGTCATCCTAAAACCGGATGGTCCCAAATGCAGTTGTGGAAATCGTGGCTGTCTGGAGGCGCTCGCCAGCCGTACCGCGATCTCACGACACGTTCAGAAAGCCATTACTAAGCAAGGTAAGAAAAGCATTCTCCCGGAATTAAATGGAGGCAGTCTTGACCTGGTTCGAAGTCGTGCCTTGGCGAAAGCGGTAGAGCGAGGAGATAAGGTGACGCTCAAGGCGATTCAACGAGCGCAATATTACCTTGGAGTAGGGGTGGCAACTGTTACGGGTATCGTAAATCCCCAAGTCGTAGTACTCGGCGGCGGCCTCATAGAAGCCATGGGTAAGGATTTCGTCGCCGGCGTGTATAATGTCGCTGCGGAACTCGCTCTTCCCAATGCCATGAACGGCGTCGATGTTTTGAGCGCGGAACTCGGCGATGACGCAGGCGTCATTGGCGCGGCGGTGCTTGCGTGCGAAAACCTTGGATCCGCATAAAAATAGCGTTGTCCCGTGTCGGCTAGGGCGACGGCTATGATCGCGCATGTTTATGCAAGAGCGGCAGGTCTACGTTTAGGTATGTTGATATTAGCAATCATTTTTTCAGGAGGAACAGATGAGTCGTCTTACACAACCTCATCCCTATCCGGGCAAGCTTTTTGTGGTTGAAGGAATCGACGGGTCTGGCAAGAGTACTCAGTTGGACCTATTGCATAGATGGTTGGTAGCCGAAGGATACAATGTGTTCTTCACCGAGTGGAACTCTTCGCCTCTTGTTAAGCAAACAAACAAAAAGGGTAAGAAGAAAAACCTCTTAACCCCTACAACGTTTAGCATTCTGCACGCGACCGACTTTGCCGACCGGTTAGCCAACATGATAGTTCCACCGCTGCAGGCAGGCATGATTGTATTAGCCGACCGCTATGTCTACACCGCCTTTGCGCGAGATGTTGTGCGCGGTGTTCACCCAAACTGGGTTCGAAATCTCTACTCATTTGCCGTCCGACCGGACATAGCATTTTATTTCAAGGTACCTATTGATGTCTCCATAAAGCGTGTGACTATCGGGCGAGCCGGGCTCAAGTTTTATGAGGCAGGCATGGATCTAGGGTTGAGCGACGATCCCGTTACAAGCTTCAGGCTTTTCCAGAGCCAGGTGATCGAGGAATACGAGCGACTTACGGAGGAGTTTGGTCTTACCGTCATTGACGGGAGTGGTCCAATCAATGAACAGCAGGAGAGGCTGCGCGACGTTGTCTGCAATGCGTTAACAGACTATGCTAGCCATCACCCACCGATGACCATACCGGAACTACATCGTGACGCCGCGGCTGAAATTACATCATCGGTAACTTCGTAAATCAATCTGTGAAACATGGATTGGGCGGGGCTACCTAGTCCGTATATCACCAAATGTCTCATGGCGTAGTGGTTGCACACAATAACCGCCCAAGCCTCGAGATCTTCGGGGGAGAGAACAATGAGAGACGAAATCTTCTACGGCGATGGCTTACCTTACGTTGACACCACCGATTTGGATGGCAAACTAATAGTTATCGAAGGTACTGACGGAGTCGGCAGATCTACGCAGATCGAAGGTACCAACGAAAGCGGCAAATCAACGCCGATCGAGGGATTGAAGCGATGGCTTGAGGTCCAAGGATACGGCGTGGTCAGCACGGGGTGGACTCGATCACCGCTGCTGGGTCCCGCAATCGATGCCATCAAAGAGGGGAACACGCTGAATCAGATTACCTACAGCATTCTATACGCAGCCGACTTTGCAGACCGTCTCGAAAACGTGATTATCCCAGCGCTGAAGGGTGGTTTTATAGTACTCGCGGATCGCTATATGTACACAGCCTTTGCGCGCCATGTTGTTCGTGGGGTTGATCCGCATTGGCTTCGCAGAGTCTATGGATTCGCACCGTTACCCGACCTTGTCATCTATTTGAAGATTGGCCTTGAGGACTTGATTCAGCGCACCTTCACTTCCGGTAGAAGCATGAAATACTGGGAATCGGGAATGGACATCGGTTATCGCGGCGGCTTGTATGAAAGCTTTGTTGAATATCAAACTCTTGTCCTTGAAGAGTTCGACAAGATGACCGAAGAGTTTGGATTCACGGTTCTTGACGCGTCACCCAAAATTGAGCACGTAAATCAAAAACTCAAAGATGTTATAGGGGAGTTCCTCACAACCACAAACTAGCAACCACTGGCCGATGCATTGTCGCTATTCCTGTTCCATGTTCATAGTGAGCATCCTCCCCCAAATTCGTCCGGAAACAAATCTTGACGCCCTCTACAGCCCCTACCATCATGTAATCTGCCGGACCGCTCAAGAAAAACAGGAATCGCACAATATTCACAAGGGAAGTTCATGCCTCAGGAATACATTGATATAGGCGGCGCATGTGAACATAATCTTAAGAACATAAATCTTCGGCTTCCGAAGGATAAGCTAATCGTCTTTACCGGTGTCAGCGGTTCCGGCAAATCCTCACTGGCATTTGACACAATTTACGCCGAAGGTCAGCGCCGCTACATTGAATCCCTCTCCGCGTACGCCCGCCAATTCCTTGGCCAACTGGAACGACCCGATGTTGATTTCATCGGCGGGCTCTCCCCCTCAATCTCGATTGACCAAAAATCCACGGGTCACAACCCCCGTTCAACCGTAGCGACGGTTACGGAGATTTATGACTACCTGCGTGTTCTCTTCGCGCGTGTTGGTACACCGCACTGTCTCGAATGCGGAAGGCCCGTGGGTGCCCAAACCGGGGATGCGATTGTGGATCAGATCGTCGGCTTACCCGAACGAACGCGAATTCTCATTTTGGCACCGATTGTGGACGGCCGCCGCGGCGAGTATCGCGAAGATTTGGCTGACGCGAGAAAAGCCGGATTCGTTCGCGCAAGGATTGATGGGCAGATTTATGACCTCGCTGATGAAATCCAACTCGATCGAAACCAACGGCATGACATTGAGCTTGTCGTCGATAGGCTCATCATCAAATCCGATATCCGCAGTCGTGTCGCGGAAGCCGTGGAGACCGCTTTGCGAATGGGGAACGGTCGGCTTATCGTCCACACCGTCTCAACACCCGACTCAGTGGCAGCGGTAGAAAGCGGCGACAAACAGCCGAGTTCCGGTGACCTTCTGTTCAGCAAGGATTACACCTGCGTCCACTGTAATATCAGCTATGAGCCTCCCGCACCGCGTCACTTTTCGTTCAACAGTCCGGCCGGCATGTGTCCTTCGTGCAAGGGCTTAGGCAACAAAACGGAAATGTCACCGGACCTTATCGTACCCGATCCAAGCAAGTCCATTCAAGATGGTGCGATTATCTTTTGGGGAACGCTTGATTCCCTCAATACCCGCCATCTCGCTTATAGTGTGGCGGATTATCTCGGATTTGACATTGACACCCCTTGGGAAGATTTGACCGATGAGCAACAACACATCGTCCTTTACGGAACAGGGAACAAGAAGATCCCGTTCGTTTATCAATCCCGTCGAAATCGCCGTCACAAGTACACGGCACCGTACGAGGGAGTCATTCCACCTGAAGAGCGGAAGTATTTCCAGAGCAACTCGGAGTTGCACAAACGATATTTGTCAAAGTACATGGTCTCGGGTCCATGTCCTGAATGCAAAGGGCAGCGGTTGAAGCCTGAGGTCAAAGCGGTAACGATTGAGGGAAAATCGATTCTCGATGTCATCGCGATGACCATCAGCCGAGGCCTTGAGTTCTTTGAAAACCTACAACTCTCCGAGCGTGAGGCGTTCATTGCAACCGATTTACTCAAGGAAATCAGGGGGCGTATCGGGTTCTTGATTAACGTTGGTCTGCACTACCTGACGTTAGATCGCACGGCGCCCACGCTTTCCGGCGGAGAGTCGCAGCGGATTCGGCTGGCGAGTCAAGTGGGCGCCGGCTTACGCGGCGTCATCTATGTGCTTGACGAACCGAGCATCGGGTTGCATCCGCGAGACAATGGGCACCTGCTGGCGACACTGCAACTGTTGAGAGATCAGGGCAACACGGTCATTGTTGTAGAACACGACGAGGACACGATGTGGGCTGGGGACTTGATCGTGGACTTCGGCCCGGGACCGGGGATAAAAGGCGGAGAAATTGCCGCCATTGGCACACCCCAAGAATTGCTTGACAATGCCAACACACTAACGGCGCAGTATCTACGCGGCGAGCAGCGAATCGACATCCCGGTCGAACGCCGGTATGTCGGTGATCGTTGGCTTGAAATCGCCGGTGCGCGTCACAACAATCTCAAAAATATCGATGTCAGAATCCCCGTGGGAAGTTTTACTTGCGTTACCGGTGTGAGCGGATCGGGAAAGAGTTCGTTGATTAACGACATCCTGTATGAAGCGCTTGCGCGAGAACTGATGAAAGCGCATGCCGATCCCGGGGAGCACAAGGCGATACGAGCGCTCGTGTCCGAAGATGAGGAAATAGAAAGTCCGGAGCCTACGAGTCTAGACACAGATTTTGAAGAGTTCCCAAGTGAAAGCATCGAACCGTCCATTTCCGAGTCCATGCAATGGGGTGAATCGGACGTGCAAGTTCCGGTGACTAGTGTTATCGACAAAGTGATCGACATCGATCAAGCACCCATCGGACGAACTCCGAGATCCAATCCCGCCACCTACACCAAGGTATTCGATCATATCCGATCGCTATACGCCGAGCTTACAGACTCAAAGTTAAGGGGTTATAAACCGGGCAGGTTCAGTTTTAATGTCCGCGGAGGTCGCTGCGAAGCGTGCGAAGGAAACGGCGCGCGGCGTGTCGAGATGCACTTCTTGGCGGACGTTTGGGTGAAGTGCAACGTGTGCAATGGTCGGCGGTACAACGAAGAAACACTGCAAGTAAAGTACCGTGACAAAAGCATTATAGATGCGCTGAACATGGACGTACAAGAAGCGCTCGCACACTTTGCCAATGTACCTCCAATCGCACATGTTCTACAGACGTTGCACGATGTAGGATTGGATTATATCAAACTGGGGCAACCCGCTCCGACGCTTTCCGGCGGCGAAGCTCAGCGGATTAAACTTGCACGCGAACTTGCCAAACGCAGCACGGGAAAAACGCTCTACATTCTCGATGAGCCGACGACAGGGCTGCATTTCGACGATGTCAAAAAGCTATTGGATGTGCTGCATCGGCTTGTCGAAAAGGGGAACACGGTTGTCGTCGTCGAACATAATCTGGAGGTTGTCAAAACCGCGGATTATGTGATTGACCTTGGTCCCGAGGGCGGCGAGGAGGGAGGCTACGTTGTTGCACTTGGCAGCCCGGAAGAGGTAGTGAGAATAGATGAATCGTATACGGGACAAGCATTGAAGAGGGTTTTGGGCGGTGGAAAAGCTGATAAACGTACACTCCACGCCTACCAATCACCATCGGCTCTGCCCGGCAGTTTCAGTGATGAACGGGCAGAAACGCCTTCCGATAGCAGGCTGCGCGAGACTGGATCGACTTATCAAACCGGGAGGGATAGTGGAGGAATCGGCAATCGCCGATACATATCTGTCCATGGCGCACGGGAACATAACTTGAAAGATGTGGATGTGGATATCCCGCACCGACAATTGACGACACTTACCGGGGTAAGCGGTTCGGGCAAGACTTCCTTGGCGTTGGACACCATTTATGCGGAAGGCCAGCGGCGGTATGTCGAATCTCTGTCAGCCTATGCTCGCCAATTCCTTGGTCAGCTTGAAAAGCCAAGGGTCGAAAAGATTGAAGGGCTTTCGCCAGCCATTGCAATTGAACAGAAACCGCCGAGCCAGAACCCGCGCTCAACCGTGGGGACGGTGACAGAGATTTACGACTACCTGCGCGTCTTGTACGCACGGGCCGGAACTCCACACTGTCCGCAATGCGGCGCCGAAGTTGGCGCACAGACACTCCAACAGATTGTCGATAAGATCGCAACGCTCCCGGTCGGCACACGGGTGTACATTCTCTCACCACTGGAGCTAAGGACCAACGAAGACTATCCGGAAGCATTTCGCCGCTTACAAAAGGAGGGTTATGCGCGTATCGAGATAAACGGCGATATTGTCCCGCTTGACAAGACGCCTAATATCGGCAAGAGCATCAAGCATGATGTCAAGATAGTGGTTGATCGCATGGCGCTCGATCACGATGAGCAGGGGAGACTGTCGGAAGCCGTCGAAATCTCGCTCAACCAGAGTAACGGAGTCGTTGTTCTCAAGACGGACGACCCAGAGTTTAGCCCAGTTTTTTTCAGTCTACACTCAGCATGTCTTTCCTGCGAGATTAGCTTCCCGGAGTTAACACCCCGCCATTTTTCATTCAACAGTCCGCTAGGACAGTGTCCGCAATGTGAAGGGATCGGAACATTCTTCGGCGGCCGTCGAATCTGTAGGGAGTGCGACGGCACGCGCGTCCAACCTTTTCCGCGGCATGTGCAGATTTGCCGGAAAACCATCGCGGATGCCACGGCTATGTCCATCGGAGAAGCAACGCCGTTTTTTGCAGATCCTCCGGAGGAGGGCGGAACTGGCTCGGCGCATGTGACGCAGGAGATGCTTCCACATCAGGTGGAGATTGCGCGTAACCTGCTAAACGAGATTCAAAACCGTCTTCAATTCCTTATGGACGTGGGACTTCACTACTTGACATTGGATCGATCCGCACCGACGCTATCGGGCGGTGAGATGGAGCGAATTCGACTCGCGAGCCAGCTTGGCAGCGGGTTAACGGGTGTCACCTATATTCTGGATGAGCCCAGTGTCGGGTTGCACCAGCGTGATCAGGAACGGTTACTAAGTGCGTTAGGCAATCTACGAGATCTCGGAAACAGCGTATTGGTAGTTGAGCATGATATGGAAACCATGCTGCGGTCCGATCACATCGTCGATTTTGGGCCTGGCGCGGGGAAACTCGGGGGCGAAGTGGTTAGCACCGGTTCGCCTGACAAAGTCAAAGAGGATGAGAACTCAATTACGGGGAATTACTTGGCTGGAACGCTAAAAATCGATGTTCCCATAACGCGGCGGTCGGGAAAGGGAGAATGGCTTGAAATCACTGACGCGAAGACGAACAATCTCAAATCCATAGATGCCAAAATCCCCTTGGGCACTCTCACATGCGTGACCGGGGTTTCCGGTTCGGGGAAGAGTTCGCTCATTGAAGAAACCCTATATCCTGCTCTGGCGACCGACTTGAATCAAACAAAGATGCGCACCGGAAAGTACAAATCAATATCTGGAATGCAGCACCTCGACAAACTGATTAATATCAATCAGCAACCAATCGGTGAAACGCCTCGATCCAACCCGGCAACCTACACCGACATTTTCACGAAAGTGCGCTACCTTTTCGCCGAACTCCCGGAAGCCAAGACTCGAGGATTCGATTCCAGGCGCTTCAGCTTTAACTTGAAAGACGGACAGTGTGAGAACTGTCACGGGCACGGATATACGCGTGTTGAAATGCACTTCCTCGCCGATGTCTGGGTGAAATGCGAAACATGCGGCGGCACAGGTTACAATCGCGAAACCCTCGAAATCCGATTTAAAGGGAAGAATATCGCCGACATCCTTGCTATGACTGTAAATGAGGCTCTGGATCACTTTCAAAATGTAGCCACGATACGCAAGCCGTTGCAGATGCTTTACGATGTGGGGTTGGACTACATTGAACTCGGACAGTCTGCGACAACGCTGTCGGGCGGCGAAGCTCAACGTGTCAAGCTGGCAAGCGAACTTTCCAAACGAAGCACGGGCAAAACCATCTATATTATGGATGAACCAACCACCGGGTTGCACTTCGCAGATGTGCAAAAGCTGCTAAACGTGCTCAACCGGTTGGTGGATAAGGGCAACACTATTGTAGTGATTGAACACAACCTCGATGTGATTAAATGCGCCGATTGGATCATTGATCTTGGACCCGAAGGCGGCGAGACCGGCGGTGAGATTGTCGCCATGGGGACTCCCGAAGCTGTCGCCGAAGCGAAGGCTTCCCATACGGGTAGGTTCTTGCAGAAAGCGCTTTCTCTAGCGTAATGTACTAGAATTCATCGTGATTTGTGCCGCAGAATTTGGAAACCAAGGTTGGATGTTCGAATACGAACGGAACACCGCGCACATCAATGATCTTGAGACTGGACATCGTTGGTAAATCGGACAGTTGACAGAACTAGATCCAGGCCTTATAATAAAATCAGTTTACCAGAGAACTATCGTGAGGAATTCGATGGAAAACAGTGATACGGTTAAACCGCCCGAAACGGCGGCTGAAACATTTGATATCCCACAGCCTACCGGTGTCTTTGCCGAACCGTGGTCGATTAAGAAGCTAATCGGGTTACTCGCCGTGTTTGGACCTGCCGCAATTGTTGCTTCGGCAAGCATCGGAGCGGGTGAAACCATCGTCGTTGTCAGTGCGGGCGCCTGGGCAGGCTATGGACTGCTTTGGCTTGTGCTTTTGAGTTGCGTCGTGAAGGGGGTGTTCGTCACCTATTTGCTCGGTCGCTACACAGCGGTGAGCGGGGAGCATGTGGGTCACCGCCTCGTGCGTTTGCCGGGACCGCGCGGCTGGCTGTTGCTCACCATACTCATCATGGAGATGATCGGCGCTCCGCTGGCATGGGTGCCCATTGCAAAACCGTGCGGCGATCTCTTTCATTACTTCCTTGACGGCGTGCCAAGGTCGATTCCCGAACCCGTTTGGGAAAACGTATTCACGTGTGCCTTCATTGCACTTGCACTAGCGCTTAGCTTGCGCCTCTCCTTTGAAAGACTAGAAAAGCAGCAACTCATTATATGCGGTATCTTGGTTACCGGTACGATCATCGGCACACTGATGGTGCGTCCCGATTTCGGCAAGGCGCTGGTTGGAAGTGTAAGTGTCGGACAGCTTCCGGAACCTCCGCCTTGGACACCCGATGACGCCGTCAAGAATCCCCTGCTAACCATGGCGACAGCCTTTGCGTACGTAGGCGGGTCCGTGTTGGGCTATATTGTTTATGCGAATTGGGTTGGTCTGCACCGCTGGGGCATGACAAGCCATGAGAAGATCTCTGCTGTCCGGGAACATGCCTTCACGCGTGACAGGATTGACTATCTTCCCGAGGGGCGCGACCACGTGGCGCGTCTCCGAAAAATCACCGCGCCTTTGCGTTGGGATGTCGGGATGGGTGCGATCGTTCTGTTCGTCGTAACCGGAGCATTCATGATATCCGGTGCGGCGGTGCTATATCCCCTTGAGACCAAATTCAAAGGATGGAGTTTACTTACGGAGCAGGCGCACGTGTGGAGCGGTATTCATGCATCATTCGTTTGGGTTTACTACATCTGCATTATCGCCGCGCTATGGGGAACACTCCAAGCGCTTCCAGAAATATATGCACGCGTCTCACAGGAATTTCTTCAGGCAGTTTGGCCCAACCGTGAGTGGGATTATAACAAGATTCAACGGTTGATTTGCGCTTATCTTTTTGTCACGACCGCGGTTATCATTTGGAGCAACATCCCGTTCCATATCCTTACACAGATTGCCGGTTTTCTCATCGCCAATTTGGCGATTGCCATGATGATGCTTGCGGCGCTGTATCTAAATTTCAAGCTGCCCTCCCCCTATCGGACGCGGTTGCCGATGTTAATCGGCGCTGTTGTGTCGGCGGGCATTCTCATTGTTTTCGCGGGCATCAGCGGGTGGGGACTTTTTGGCAAATTGTTCGGTCACGGTTAAGAACACGCTTGTGATTTTGCTCGAACTTATTTCTGTTTTTTTTCACCTACGCAAGCAATTACAAAATCACATCCTCACCATGTCCTAATTGAAGTGCGGTACTCACATCAAACATAAGGAGAAACTACCGATGGCAACGAATCGCTTTAGAGAAAGAATGAACTCCGGTGCACCACTCACCGGAACCCACGTTATGACAGCTCATGAAGACCTCATTGAGGTAGCCGCGGCAACAGGTCTTTATGACACCATCGAGTTCAGCGCGGAATACAGCATGTTTGACATGCGTCTGTTAAACAATATGGCACGCGCGGCGGAGTTGTACAATACGTCGCTCATCATTAAACTCGACCAATACAGTCAAGGCTTCTGGGCGCAGGCAGCGGTAGGCGCGGGTTTTCACGCCGTGCTCTTTACCGACATTCGGACACCTGATGACATCGTCGCCTGCCACAAGATACTTCGACCCGATAAGCCCGGAATAGACGGGCACATGGGTGTTAAGATCCGCCGCATTGCTATTGAGGGGTATAGCGGCAGCGAAAGCTACCTTCAGAAAATTGAAGACATCGGGTTCATGGTAATGATTGAGAAGGACGTGGCGGTGCAAAACCTCGACGAAATCTGTTCGGTTGCGGCGGAGTTAGGCGTTGACATGATACAATGGGGCCCTTCGGATTTCGGATTCAGTCGCCCAAGCACGCCAACGCCCGAAGAGATTCAGTACTTTGAAAAGCAGGTGATAAAATCAGCTCTCGCCAAGGGAATCCGACCCCGTGTGGAAATGGAGTTCCCCACTCCTGAAAAGATGGATTACTACACCGACTTGGGAATTAAGGATTATTGCGTTATGTGGGATCGGAATGCACTAGCAAGTGGCTGGAAAAAGACCGGAGATGCTTTGAAGGATGAGTTGGCGGCTAGATGGTCATAGTCCGCTAATCCGCAATCAAGAAGGAGGATAACATGGCTTACAAACTGGACCCGCAAACCATGTACATGATGCCGACGCATTTTGGGCCGAGCACGGGGCCCAGGCAGGGCCCGGACGGGCGCAAGTTTGAATGTAAGGATAACCCCAAGTCGACATCTGTATCCGTCAGTTTTCTTACCAATAGCGAGCAACTGGAGGAACTGCTTCCGCCCGGTGATTTCGAGTTGAGCGGAGACCCCGTTGTAACGGTTTCGGCGACCTATATGACGGAGATAGAGTGGTTGGCGGGACGGGGATACAACGTGCTCGGCGTTAGCTTTCCGGTTGCGTTTAACGGAAAAGTGGACCGCGCCAAAGGCAGTCTGCTGACCGTGCTGTGGGAGAATCTGTGCGACCCGATCCTCACGGGACGCGAACAGTTGGGGTTCTCCAAAATCTACTGCGAGTTACCGGAGCCCGTGGTTTTGCGCGGCGAAATCCATGCTATTGCCAGTTGGCTCGGATTTAAGTTTATGGATATGAAATTATCCAACCTGCATGAGATACCGTTGCCGCAAACCGCTCCGGCAGCCGCACCGCCGCCCAAATCGGAAGACGACGTATTGACCGGGACGTTGCATTACAAATACATGCCGAGAACGGGTGAATGGGGCACACCCGACGTGGAGTACGCCGTGCTCACGCCAGCCGAAGGGGGAAATGGCCGTACCACGGAACTCTGGCGGGGAGAAGGCACCGTGGAGTTTCATAAAGCGCGCTGGGAAGATTTGCCGACGCAGTACAGCATCGTCAACGCTTTCCACGAGTTGGAGATAAAGGAATACCGGGGCGCCAGTTTCTCGAGAGGAATCGGCGGAAAAGATTTAAGTGATCAGCGGATTCTTCGCTAATCTAACGGACGCATATAGCAGGTTTAAGTTAGAATCACTGTGGCACAAAAAAAACCCGACTTCGGTCGGGTTTTTTTTGTTTTACGCACTTCACTCTGTCGCGTCATGGAGTAAGGGATGACGTCAAAGAGGTTGCACTCATATCAGAATCTGCCCGCTTCAGGTCTAGTAACCAAGAGTGATATATAGCCATAATAAATACACATTTATGTATTTTGCGCTTTAAATGTTAGGTGAACGATTATGGCACGTGAAATGAAAATAACCGAAATGCTTGATTTCACAGTCGATGTCTGATCCAACAAACCAACTGTATGAGTAATCTCTAGGTCGCGACTTTGTGTCACGAGCAGAACTCGCTTCTCCGAAAGACGCGCAATGAATTGCGCTACTACGAACCGTCCGACGCAAGACGGAATGTATAACTTTTTGTTGTGACGACCATGAGCCCGTCCCTCAATCCGTCCATAAAGACGCGATTCCGTCTTTGATTATGGTTTCCATGCCAACCGCAAGCGGCCGATTCACCGGATTTGCCCATAGGCTGGGGAAGCAGCCGGCCTCATATCCGCCCTTTTCTCCGAGCGCCAGTTCTTTGTCAGTGGCGATATATCCCGGGCCTTCATTCGTATAACCGAACGTCATGTTGTGGTCAAACGGTGCGTTTTCGGCAACCCACAATTCGTATTCGCAGAATATCTCGCTGGGAAGTGTAACAAGGCACCACTCCGTGCCAAGCATGACGACGTTGATGTCGAATTGCACCTCTGACGGCGACCACTCCCCGCGTTCGATCATCTCCTTGATTGACTGAAGCAGCGGTTCTTGTCTTCTGAATTCGTGAAGCGAGAGAATCCTGAGACGCTCGCATGACTCGCGCCAGAGTTCCATTGAGGGAAGCTCTTGGGTGGGGAGAGTGACACGCGTGGAGCGCACCTTTAATCGGTCCGTCTTGATCTCGCTACTGTTGCTCATGGCTTCAATTACGCCTCGACCGAGCTTTCTACCCGCCTCCTCTGCACGTTCATGCCAGCCACTCTCAATGCTGAAGGATACGGGGAATCCGTTGATGTTGGCGCCGCACCCCTGTGCAAAAAGTGCTGTTATCCCGTCACCAAGCTCCTCCGTAATGTAATTCACGGCATGGCCGGGGAAGTCGGCGCTAATGTCGCCGCTCGTCATGGTTATAACCGGGTGCGCGGCATGTTCGAACAACACTGCAAGCGGCCTGCCGTCTTCCGTATGCGCCGCAAGCGTATTGACCCATGGCACCACCGCCCCCTCTTTGTTGACCGCCATTACGACAACGCCGTTTTCGTCTGCAAGACGGCGATTGTATCCGACCTGCGCTGATCCTCTGCCGACTCGCAGCGACACATCGACTCGGCTGGCATACGCTTCTTCCGCCATCGAGAAGATTAACCCCTCCATACGAGTTTCCCAGTCTTCGTCTCGCGAGTCGCGCGCGTCCGCGTGCGTGTGCGAACAGTTTATCAATGTGTGTTTAATGCCGAGTTGCTGATGAATCTTTTCGCGAACCTCCGGAAAGAATGGGCCTACCGTGTCCAAGCAAACTATGCATACAGTTTCTTCCCCGTCATCCAACACCAAGACTTTGGCAAAGAGTCGGTCGTGAATAGAGGGGTTGCCGATGAGTTCGGGAAACGTCATATCTCGTGTGCAAACGCCAGCTTTCATGGATGGTCTCCTAAATTTGCCTCTCTGAAACGACAGTGCGTAATTGGCGGATGGGTGAATAAAAGCCTCGTGTCGGAGATCGAGGGATCGGTACCAGAATTATCTATCGCCGTTGCTGTTTCCTCGGTCGATCTATTTGTCCGCTAAGTCCGCTATTTTGCGCACACCATAATCCAACAGATTGTGGCACGGAAGAATGTCAGTGCCCAAATGCATGTGTATTTGTTGTAATGACTACAATGTGTCATTCCTCCCACCGACTTGGATTGATCGATGGCGCGTCGGTTGTCATCCCTTCCGGTTTATGCTCCAACCCCCAAACCCCGCCCGTCGTGTTCAGACTCTGCAGGAACGGTTTGGCTTGTTCGGGCGCGGCGGCAACTAGCGCCGGATCCCATTCTTCCATTGGTTGGATTGGCCCCGCCCACGCCGGCCGATAACCGAACTGGATGAGTTCCCGTGGGGAAGTATCCGTATTGGGATGCGTGGCATGAAACAGCGTACTGGGAATAACCACCGCCGAACCCGCCTCTAAACAGAGTGTAATTTCTTCGGGATGCGATTTGTAGCGGACGTAGGGACTGGCTTGGGCGTGGAATGAAAGGTGGCTACGGGGGATACAGCGGAACGGCGAGCGCTTCGGCAGCAGGTCATCAAGATAATACAACACTCGAAGCAGTCTGGGGGAGCTCCCTTCATAGTCGAAGATTGACGAACCGTGGGGTTGACCGTCGGTGTGCATCGAAATCCCGGGAGATCCCGGAAGTGTTCTCTGAAAGAATCCTCGTGTAAAGACAATATCGGGTCCCATGAGTTCCGTTAGGAACTCAATTGTGGGAGGATGACCGATTAGCTCTGCCACGGCCCGGCTAACCCATTGCGGCTGCCGCTTTCCAACCGTCTGATAGTCGCTGTACGGCTTAACCCCCATCGGAGCGTCCTCAAGCTCCGATTTCAGCCGTGCGATGTGATCGGGGTCTAAAATATCGGGCAATACCACGTAACCTTCAACCTCGAAATGACGGATGCGCTGCGCTAAAGTGAATGAGCGAAAGTCGGTGTCGTCGATATTCATGAAATCTATGATTTCGTCCGGATCGATTGGCGGGATATCTGTCTCTTTCATCGGAGTCTCCTTTCAGGTCTTAATTAGCCTCAGATATATCTCAGCGAGATTGTCTGCGTGGGTTTCTTGGAGATTCACTTTGCTCGACGTTGATCACTGAAAATTCGGCAACGGTTCTCATGCTACACAAACTTAAAGATTGCCATCACATCGGGATACTTTTCGCGCTCCTTATTCAGTCGCTTGATTGCGTCCCATTATCCCTGTCGGAATAATTCTTTCAGCAAGTAACACTCTTCTTTGGATCTATGACAGGTTTTGAGAAGGTGGTCCTTCGAAGAAAAGTTTCACTCCAGCGGAGTGAGATGTCAATAGAACATGATTCCTCCTCGCGTCTGCACTCCAGAGGAGTGCAATGTCGAGGGTTGCTTGATAGATGCGTTCGCTAGATTTGTCAGACTGTGAACTATCAACACAATCTAATGGATTGTGTTACAACGGTGGAAACTTGTGTTAAATCAACAATTGAATTCGGGGCTAATCGCTATACGCGATATGAATTTTCAAGCAAGTCTTTAATAATACTCAAGCGTGTACGTCGTTTTAGGCGGCAAGAGCGCGGTCGCAGCCTTTACCGCTTCGGCGCTAGAGCACGATACAAAACCGTGTTCCAAGAGGTTCTCGAGACTGGGTTCGCCTAACCACGCTTGCGTATACTGCCGAATATCTAAGTGTAAGTCGCCGTTGTCGGTGGGTTGAACACGTATGCCCTCCGGAGAAAACGACACTCGCCAAGGGCCACGATTGGACGGCAGGATTTCGTCATCAACGACCATTGTGAAACTACCAGACTCCGTTGACGAAAGCCTCGTAAGTGAATCCGGTACATTGATTACCCGGAACATGGAGGGATTGGGGAGCCTGGCCGTCATGCCGCGGGTGAACCACTTTGAGGACAGGAAGGGACCATTCGAGGGTTCGGCCCAAGTAATGGTTTGACGGTTAATTCCCACGCCCGCGAGCGTGGCAAGCATCGATTCATATCCTTCGAGCGTAGCCCACACAAACTCGATGACATCGAGGTCGTCGTTCCGTGTCAATCGAAGAAGCGCATAAGCCTCTACCGGATCACCCGCGGCGAACACGAAGGGCGGTGTCCCGCTGGTCTGGGTAAGGCGCGACAAACCGAAACCTTTACGGGAGGTTCGCATTCCAGAATAACGATACGAAAACTTTTCATACGCGGCATCCAATGGCGTCCAATCATCAACCTCAATTTGCCGAACCGGCAACGAACAGTCCATTTTTGGGAACAAGGGAACGGGACATGTCACACGAACATCGCGACCGCAGCACTCCCAACCAAAACGCCGATAGAATATCTCGTGGGCGGCATGAAGGTTCGACATCGTTTCTCCGGTACCGTGCATGTGTTTTATCGCATGCGTCATCATGGCGCTCCCTATATGCCGCTTACGGGCGGCGGGAGTGACCGCAACACCGCTCACCCCGCCGCATTTGAAGAGTACTCCGCGGCACGTCATCGGGGTATAGAAAATTTGGAACGCACCAGCGACCAGTCCGTCTTCATCGGCGACAAACACCTGCGCGTCTTCCTCCGGACTTCTGAGGTCGAGTCGAACGTCAGGATTATCCACATTCGGATTGGGTTGCCCGGCATCGAAAGCGGCAGACCAAATCATGCCAACCTGCCGACGGTCGTTCTCGCGGTATTCTCGGATGAGCGCGGTCATATAGGTAGTAATTCTCCTTTCTGTTCTCAAATACTGGCTATCTTTTAGTTTCGATTGTACTTCGCTTGCACTGAACGATCGCGTAATTGACAAAAATAGAATGCCAACCTAACGAAGGTGCGGCAACATGGTAAGAGGTGTCGTTGCAAGAAGCCCGGCGTCGACCGGCAGCATCACTCCCGAGACCCAGCGCGATTCGTCACTGGCAAGGAAAACGGCTGTCCACGCGACATCCCACGCCGTTCCTTCAGTTCCTAACGGTACGGTTCGGCGGCGCAGATCGCGGTATTCGTCGCTTATGTTACTGACCATTGAAGCGTATAGGTAACCCGGCACGATGCAATTGACGCGGATACCGTCTCTGCCGTGATGAACCGCCATGTTCTGAGTGAGAGAGATGACCGCTCCTTTGGAAGTACCGTAAGCCACTTCGGGAGTCATGTTCGGGGATCGCAGAGCCGCGATTGAAGAAACGTTGATTATGGAGCCGCCGCCCGCTTCTATCATCGCAGGGATAGCGAATTTACTCGCGAGCATCATGCTCTTGACATTGATTTCCATCATCCGTTCCCACCCGTCCTCATTCACCTCCAAGACGGTTCCCGGATTGCCGATGCCGCTGATGCCTACGTTGTTGAACAGGATGTCCAAATGCCCGAAGCGCTCGATAGCCGCCTCAACCATCGCCTTGCAGTCCATGCTCTGCGTGACATCAGCCACAAACGCCGCGGTTTCTCCTTCCGCTTCTTCAATGGCTGCGACAGTTCGCGCCGCGTTGTCGGCATCGACATCCACGACGAGCACCTTGGCGCCCTGATTGGCAAAAAGCACGGCTGTCGCCATCCCGGTGCCGTCTGCGCCGTCGGAGCGGCGTCCCGCGCCGGTAACTATGGCGACCTTCCCCGTCAATCTTGTGCCGCTTTCTTCCAAGGTTGGGGTTGCCTCCTTCTTTACTGATTTGGACATCGCGGCCCGTGGTTTGAACCCTCACGGGTTGCCACCGAAAGAAATAAGCCGGGCATCTAATTCACGTTCGTTAAATTAATCTTACACGAATGTGATTAACGATGATCTTGCCTTCTCACGTCAAAAAAATCTATTTCTGTTTGCCTTTCAGAGGTGGGTGCCATCTTGAGTCAACTCGCATTGTCAGATTTGCGACGTTTCCTCTTGGGCGTTTCAGGCTAGAAGGGATTTTTATCGCCCGAGATTTACTATCGTACGCCTAAGCCAGTCGCTTGATTCATCCACTCACTTGATCGTCGCTTGCGCCCTCGTGGCTCGGTACGCACGCACAGGAGACGGCGGGCGGTGTTCACCCTACGTATCCACTACAGTCGTACAGAGTGAAGCTAAAATCCATTGCTAGAAGCCGAGTTCTTTCCGCACGACGTTGTCCAACGGTTCGCCTTCCAAATACTTTTTCAGATTGTCGCAGAAGAAACCCACCAGACGTGGAAATCGGCGCTGTGACACCCCGGCGACATGCGGCGTAATTATCACGTTGTCCATGTCCCATAACGGACTGTCTTCCTCAAGCGGCTCGACCTCCGTTACATCCAAACCCGCTCCCGCAATGGTGCCGTTTTGCAACGCTTCGACAAGCGCATTTTGATCGACGATGGGTCCGCGAGCGACGTTTATCAGATAGGCGGTAGACTTCATCAATGCCAAATTATCCGCGTTAATCAGACCGCGCGTCTCATCCGTGAGCGGACATGCGATCATTACGGCGTCCGACCGGCGCATCAGATCGGGAAGCTGATCAATCGGCATCAGTTCGTCGACGTTCTCCGGCGTATCGGTGCGAAACGCATCGACCGCGATGACGTGCATGTCAAACCCTTTCGCTCGATTCGCCATGAAGCCACCGATGCCGCCCATGCCGACGATGCCTATCGTGAGATCGGGAAGCTCGATGATCGGCGTGGGTATGTGACGATCCCAGTTGTGGTTGTCTTGGCGGCGAGCGAAATGATGAATGCCTCGAACCAGTCCTAACAGAAGTGCGAATCCTTGATCGGCAACGTTGGGCCCGTACAAACCGGCGGCGTTTGTAACCACAACGTCGCTGTATCGGAGCGCCGGCGTCAAGACCGCGTCCATTCCCGCAGAACTGGATTGAACCCATTTCAGATTCGGCGCCCGCCCCATCATTTCCTCGCTGCATCCTCCGAAGATGACCTCCACTTCTTCGTCGACAGTCTCCAGCAAATCCTCACCGGAAACTGGGAAGACCACGCTGTTGTCCCCCGCCGCTTCCAGTATCATTTGGCGGAGGTCGTCACTATAACTACTATCTGTTACAATGATTTTCATTAATTGTTACTCCAAGAGACACTCAGTAATAACAAGGGTTTAAGTGGTTCTTGTTACGAATAAAAATCTACCCGTAACCTCTTGAGCAGGCACAAAAAAGCAGAGGTTTTTAGCCCCTGCCCTGATAGAATCAAAACTAAATTTCCTGCCAATGCTATTTGGTTTTTTCAAACTCTTTCCAGTCAATCCCTAGCTGCTTGATCGGTCTCCGAACCGTACCAGTTTTCAATTCCTTAGGACCCCAACCCCGAAAACTTGCCGTTTTTCCTGTAATAGGGTTATGCCACTTTCTGTGGGATCCTGAATTGCGCTTAGATAAGTTTACACAACCCAACTATTTCAGATTCTTGGCTATCTCACGATACTTCACACTGCCGTAATCCTTGATTCTAACCCAGGTACTACTGCCTGAAACCAGAAACTATCGTTGGAGGGAGAAGGATCTGTTCCTAATCTAGGAGTCATGGTTTGAAACCTAACAGTATTCATCACCTCAGGTGCGTCAACATTTTTCATTCGGATACTATTGGGCAACTTACGATCAAAATCTTCATATAATTCAAGAGTGGTAACAAACGCATCAGCCACATTCTCCAATGCTTCCTCTACCGAATCACCCTCTGTAAATAATTCGGGCAACTCCTTGCACGTAACCGTATATCCACCTTCCGGTTGGGGTGTCAAAATCACACTAATCCTGTAGATCTCCTTTGACATGATGCGGGCCTCCTTCGCGGGACAAAAATTATACCTTGTGCCACTGTTGGCTGTAAACAAAAAAATCAGCGTAACCCGTAACCCCAAATCGTGATGTACATGTGCAAAAAAGTCTTGCAGCTTGGTATGGCGCAAACCATGACCGTTTTTCCAGCCCGAAATCCACCTTAATCTACTGTCTAGCATTTGGGCGTAATCGCAACAATTACTGACATTTGGCAAATTGGGGTAGATTTGAGTAGATTTTAGCTTGACACAAACATCTCATGTTACTTACGATTCTATACAGATGCTTTATGAGTTAATCTCCTAAATTCCATTGCTGATTGAAAACCTTATGGAGAACAAAAAATGAAAATGGAAAAAGGTTTCACGTTCAGAATAACTCTGATCCTGAAGCACCAACCTGATGGAGTTTTTACAGTGTATTGTAAAGAACTCCCCGAACTGATAACCGATGGAGATTCGGTAGAGGAAGCGTTAGAGAATGCTAAAGATGCTTTCATAGCAAATCTTGAACTGTATTTTGATGATGATCGAAGGTTGCCTCGTGAGATTTTTGTGAAGGATACAGAAGATTCAATACCCAAAATTAGTACTCTTACACCAACAGAGGGTGTTTCGGATTGGTGCTTCCAGGCTACTTTGCCACCACCTCCAGAGTTAGGTGCTTATGCAACTTAACTGTACTCGTTAGTCTTCAGCATTCATTTGCGTTCTTCGCAGAGCAACACACAATAGATTCATTTAGGAGTTGATTATGGATAGCGATGATCGACGTGAGATCTATCGACAACTATACGAGACGTGTCGAAACCATTACAGGTTGGAATGGCAATTGCTGCAAGTGGGTGCGATCACAGCGATAGGAGTGTTAGCAATCGGATTAGAGAATGAAACATCAGGTCTCAGGAGTCTCCTATTCATTGTGAGTGGCGTGGCGCTTTCATGGATTTCCTATGCGATGCACCGTCAATCTATAGGATATAGGAGAGCTTACAAACATCTACAATGCTTTGCAGCGCAAATCTGCGATCCGAATGTTCCGACACGTTCACGGGCGCTGGGAAGCGCTGCTGTT
Organism: Candidatus Poribacteria bacterium; assembly: GCA_028820655.1. GTDB lineage: Bacteria > Poribacteria > WGA-4E > WGA-4E > JAJDTR01 > JAJDTR01. Next base: position 183,044 of record JAPPIK010000021.1, read on the forward strand.
CAAGGGCGTGTAATTCTTCTATTGGTCGGTGCAGTCTTATTCTTCTACGGGGTTTGGAAAGATTACGCATTTCCCATATGGTCGCGGCTACTTCTCAGCGGATTTTGGTGTATAGTTTTCTCCGTAACTGTTGACTGCATGTGGAATGCGTCCAAAGGGAACGTCAGGCACTTCAGTCGCGTGAGGGATTGGCTGGACAGATGCGTAATTGACCGAATGATCGTACCACTCTTTAGATGGCTCGTAATCGTCGCAACATGGCTGATCTTTGTTGTCGGTATTTTGGCGGTGATAAGGGTGCTATTGCGCACATTGTGGAAATGAGTGAAATTTAAAGACGATGATCATAGCAGATATAATCGTCCAGCAAACGCGAGTATTGCAAGTCATCAGACTGCTATGCCTACGGCTCCGACCATAAACTGAGCGCAAATAGACACATGACTCACCCCAGAATACCCTACATCATTCTCACCTATCAACGCAGTTTCTCGCTCTGAGCCCGATACACTATTCAGCAATTCTACTCTCTACCGTCCACTCCCACCTCTCTGAGCTTAGTTACTGTCCCATTCTTAACTCAACAGTCCAGCAACGGCAGAACGACTTGAGTCCGGACACCTACTCGCAGACATACGACAGAGCGAACATGAAAAAAGCAAGTCTCTGTATTCGCCCAACTCAGGTCTGCATATCATACCGATAAACACTCTCTCGGACCTCCGAGAAACGCTGTGTATTGTCCCAGATTCAACTCTTTTCGCACGAGAGCAACAGAATCAGAGAGAAAGCGAAAACGCTCAGAACGCCGTTATTGAGATTCAGTCCCTTACATCGAGCGATAATCCCGTTGACAATGACAGAATCGACGAGTAGCGCTAATTCAACTTTCTAGTCCTCTTCATTCTACAGGATTGGGTGTCAGCGGCGACTCCCACAACGGCTCCGGTTGTTCCTGGCGATAATTGACAAACCGTGCAAGAACGAAAAGGAAATCCGAGAGACGGTTCAGGTAAGGTAAAATCGCGGGGTTAATTGATTCCGAGTCCGCGAGGGTTACAACAGACCGCTCGCTTCGCCGACACACGGTCCGGGCGAGGTGCAGTGTAGACCCAGCCACACTGCCGCCGGGAAGAATAAAGTTTCTCAGCGGGGCGAGTTGGTTTTCAAGTCTGTCGATGTTCTTCTCGAGTGCTTCAACGAAATCTTCTGAAATGCGTAGTTGGTTCGACTTCGCATGAGAATCCAAGGTCGCGAGGTCCGCTCCGATGTTGAAAAGTTCATTCTGAATGCGGTGAAGGAGGTTGTCTATTGCCTCATCATGGATCTGTGATCTGGCGGTCCCGATAAAGGCGTTGAGTTCGTCAATCGTGCCGATGGCATCGATGCGCAACGAGTTTTTGGGGATGCGAGCACCCCCAAATAGACCGGTTTCTCCGGCGTCGCCCGTTTTGGTGTAAATCTTCATAGACGTTGTTTGCCAACGCTAGTCATTGATCGGGTTACTGCTTGGCGGATTCGGCACGCTCCAGGAACTCAGCCGCGCCAGCGGAAAGCCACCCGCCGATTGTCGTGAACAGGAATCGAACGCCAGCCTCTGCGTATTTTGCGACGTTTTCATTGCTGACCATGGCGCCGGCGACACGTCCAGCGGCTTGGATGCGTTGATGCGCTTCATCAATGGTGCGTTGAACCTCGGGGTGCCCCACACCGCCAAGGTGCCCCATTGATGTTGCCAAATCGGAGGGTGCCACAAAGAATACGTCAATTTGGTCAACGGTCAAGATGTCGTCCAAATTTCGTATGGCAGCGATGTCTTCAATCAGAACGATTAACAACGTTTCGTCGTTGGCTAACTCGTAGAAATCGGGAACCGCGAAACTCTGTCGGCTTCCAAACATGCCTCGATATCCGACGGGCGCGAACCTACCTCCATCGGCTACATTCTGGGCTTCCGCCTTCGTATTGACGTGCGGGACAACTATGCCCTGCGCCCCGCGATCCAATGTCCGGTAGATGATCCCCTGGTTGTTTTGATTGATGCGGACAATAGAGGTCATCCCCCAGATGTCACACGCCCGGGTAAGATTGCCGAGTTCGGACGGATCCACCCCGCCATGCTCTCCCTCGAGCCAGAAGCCGTCGAAGCCCAATGGGCCGAAGGCGTCGATGTCGTCGGGGTGCGTGAGACCGCCAGCCACGTACGCCGTATCGCCGGCAGCCAGTTTACGTTTGACCCGATTTGGTCGTATTTCCATTATTTATCCTCCAATTATTGAGTATCGTTCGATATGTTCGGTTCGTAACCGTTTCGCAGGTTCCACATAGGCTATGGCAGGACAGCATTGAGCCGATTTTGTAGCCTTTTTCGTCCGAGAATTTCCGCGTGGGGAGACCTTAGTCCAAGATACACCCTTTGAGAAACCGTCCGCAACGATGGAATCCTTCCAGGCGCCGGTCATCGTCAAAGACCGGATCTTCATGCTCAATTATAACCGCGTCTTCGAAACCGCGCTCGTGCGCCATGGCGAACAAACGGTGCCAATCGAATTTGGCGAATCCGGGCAGTCGGTAACGCCACCATCCTTTGCTGAAAACGCCGCTTCGCTTGACGCGGTCTTCGAATATCTCGGTATCCTTGGCGTGCAACACATAAACGCGATCAAAAAACTCGTCGTATGCGGCAAAGGGATCTATCCACTGCCAGAGAAGGTGGGACGGGTCAAATTCCAGACCGATCTGTTTTGACGGCACCGCTTCAAACATTAATCCCCACGCTTCCGGCGTTACCGTGAGGTTTGCTCCTTCGGCGAAGGGGCCGGCGCCGGGCCAATTCTCGAAGGCAATCCTAACTCCATGGTCTTCGGCGACTTTGGCAGCACGAGTATAAACCTTCTGATAACGCTCGACATTTTCCTCAAGGCTGACGCTTGGGTCGTAACCCATCGGTCCGGCTCCCGTCAAAACGCCGACATCCATCTCTTTGGAGGTGTCCATCACCTCCTCTAGCAGATTGAGTTGTTTGGACAACTCTCGACCCGAGATGTCAATTCGAGGAAAATTCATATATAGGAAAGAGGCAATCGACAGCTCGTTTTCCTCAAGCAACTCTTTCGCTCTGCTACGAGACGATTTGACTTTAGCCGATTTTCCTATCCATTCGTCGGGCGGACCATTTATCTCCAAACATTCGAACGACTCGTCGGTACCAGCGAATTCGACTATCTCTTCAGAATATCTTGTGAGAAACCCTAATCTCATAAAACCTCCTCAACTCAAATTCGGCGGCCATGTGCTGTTCCACGCACGGTGCCGTGCCCATTTCCGCTGCACCAACAGTCCTTCTGCGTGGTCAATTCCCACCTATACCCACTCGTAGGACAGTCTATCAGAATCAGTGCATTCGGGCAAGCGTTTTTTAACCTGTATGCGGCAACGAAAATAACAGATAATGAACGTCGCATCAGACGGTGACGCGCAAATTGTAAAAATAAGCGACATCGTCATTTTCATTGCGGAAACCTTGCGCTATCAGCTATAATCGGTCTTTCCAATGCCTGATATTCCGTTGGCGCCGTGATCGGTACCGAACTAGCACAACATCTCCTCAATCCACAATCGGTGGCATATCTCGAATGAACTTCTCTTTCATGGGTGGGAGAGGACCCAAATCCCTTGGGTTCCTTCGCCTCCTCTACCACTTGCCGAATTTTGTCAAGCTGGCTTGGCGTCTGTTTTGGGACAGTCGAATTCCAATCTATCGGAAAGCGGTTCTCGTCCTGTTCGAGATTCTCGCCGTACTGTTTGCTATCCTTTACTTCATCAATCCGCTCGATTTTGACTTTCTTCCGGTAATTGGCAAGGCGGATGACATCATAATCGGTTTGCTGGCTATTTCCCTCCCCGGTGCGTGGCTGTTTATTAAACTGTCTCCGGAAGACATCGTGCGCGAACACGTGGAGCGCATCTCCAGCGGACAGTGACTCAGGCACGCAAAACGAAACTAACTCTGCAGACAGATTCCAGAGCCTAGAAACGCAATCTCCCCCGTTCATCGAAGTCACCCATCTTGGCAGAATCGTTTTTGGACAATGCCAAAATGGCACTAGATGTCAGCTTCACCGCGAATCTCCAACATTCCTCCCACCAAGATCAGTTTTCAATCATGGCGGATGGAATCCAACCGTTTCTCAAAAAATGCTAGTGGCCAACAGGGAAAAACAGAGTATTCACGGTGCGTGATGGGTTTGTCTCGGAAAAATAATCGGAAACTTTTGGTGCGCGCTCGGCAAAGAAATCGGTCTTGGTATGTGATTTGCTCATATTCAAGTCGAACCGAAAATTAGAGGCAAAATTCCCAAACCTACAGTATTCAAGGAGGAACACAAAATGACAAGCCTAACCACCTGGAAACCACTACAAGACATCTTCTCGACCCGCAGGGAAATCGATCGGATTTTCGACAGCTTCTTTGGCAACCAAGGCGTTCTACGTTCAAGGACGGATAGCAATTGGGCTCCGCCCGTTGACGTCGTAGATGCCGACGATCACGTTGAATTCCGCGCGGAAGTTCCCGGATTGTCCGGGGACGATGTTCAAGTATCCGTCACGGAAAACGTACTGACAATCAAGGGCGAGAAAAAGAGCGAATCGGAGGACAAGAACAGCGGCTACCGCATGCTTGAACGCAGTTACGGCCAGTTCCAACGTTCGTTCAGCCTTCCCACGAATCTCCGCACCGATGATATTGACGCCTCGTTTAAGAGAGGTGTCCTAACGATCTCGGTGCCGAAAACCAAGAAAGAGGAAGCGAAAGAGATTCCGATTCGGAGCGAATAACGGACACGGCTTTCGATCCGAGAATGAAGCGCTCTAATTGCACATACAGAGCGCTTTTTTTGTGAGATACATCAGGAACAGAGGTTCGGCTATCGGTGTTTTGTCGAAAATTGTCGTGTCAATGCATCAACTGCGCAAATTCCTGAAACTTTCATTTTTATAAGAGTGTGTCTTTGGGAAAAATTGGAGGTTTTACTATGTTACGACTCAAGTCAGTTCGCTGGCTGTTTCTATTCTCAATGATCGCAATTGCGGCTGTAGGCATCACTGTCAACCAATCTAATAATAGTTTTCCAACCCAAACTGCAACGGCTCAAACGATAGAAAGCGATTTTGAATACTTGGAGCGCGCCAACCGCGCCTTCATCGAATTAGTCAATCGCGCGAAACCGGCCGTAGTTCAAATCAGAACCAAGACGGTTGTCCCGGTGAGCAACCCAAACCAATTTCCGGATTGGTTTGAATATTTCTTCGATGTCCCGAGAAATCGTAGAGATTCTGAACGCGAAGCCCCGCAGAGGCGGCGAGAGCATGGAGGACTCGGATCCGGTATTATCGTAAGCGAAAGCGGCTATATCCTCACGAACAATCATGTGATTGAAGATGCGGATGAAATCACGGTTATTCTTCCGGGGGGTAGTGAGTATGACGCGGAATTAATCGGAACGGATCCCGGTGAAAATGGAACAGATTTAGCCGTGTTGAAAATCGGCGGCAAAGATCTGCCCGTGCTCAACTTCGGAGATTCGGATGCGCTTCAAGATGGCGAGTGGGTGATTGCGATTGGCGCACCGTTTGGACTCTCACAGTCGGTGACTCGAGGAACCGTGAGTGCGCAAGGGCGCTCCAATCAACTTAGGGGACGGGTGCTGTACGAAGATTTTATCCAGACGGATACTCCTATCAACCGAGGAAACAGCGGCGGAGCACTTGTCAATATTCGCGGCGAACTGGTTGGCGTCAACACGGCAATTCTTACCGGCAACAGTTTTCAGCCCGGCAATGTCGGTGTGGGATTTGCTATTCCAAGCAACCTGGCGAAACGAGTGATGAACCAGCTAATTGGCACCGGCGAGGTGGAACGCGGGTGGCTCGGCGTTGGCATTCAAGATCTTACCTATGAACTCGCAAAGGATTTTGGGCTGGATGAACCACGCGGGGCGTTGGTTACGATTGTTCACGATGGAACACCGGCTGCCAAAGCGGGAGTCAAACGAGGTGACGTTATACTTGAAGTAGACCAAACGCCAATTCGCAATAGACCCCATCTACTCACCGTTGTCGCTGCCATTGATGTTGGCAAGGAAGTGGGAGTGAAGGTCAGCCGTAGAGGCAACGAACAGTCGCTCAAGATCACGCTCGGAAAGCGGCCGCCGCCAGATGTGCTAGAGGCTCTCACAAGGGGTAAGCCTACCTCCTTTGATGCGGATGAGAAGGCATTTGCCGGAATTCACGTGCAGAATTTAACGGCGGAACTTGCCGAGAAATATGGTCATGAAGGTGAAACGGGCGTGGTGATTGCACGCATCAAACAGGGAAGCGAAGCGGCGAGACAGAGACAATTGCGAGTTGGTAGCCTTATTCAAGAAATCGATTTCAATGAGATCCACAATGTAGAGGATTTTACCAAACATGTTGAATCGGTTGAGACCGGAGCCAAGGTCACAATGTATGTCAGGTATCCCAATGGCGGCGGTAGTTACGTGACGCTGCAAAACGGAAAGGTACCGAAGGAGAAGTAAACGTAACACTGCCGGGGACAGAGACTCTCTTTCACTAGTTGTCGGTGAGATGCACCATTAGGCTCACCGACGGCTAGGTAAGAGATGCGTAACTGGCTGCGGTCATAACAGTCCCAATGACTGTCCCTCCCGACGCACAAAACCTCCCACCTTAGAAAGCGTTCAAATTGCTCACCCGCCAGCCCACCCAATTTTGTGCAAGATAGTTCCGCTTATATACCAACCATCAATTCTATCCTACATGACTTTTATCCGCCGGCTGTCAATCCTCGGTTAATTGAATTCTCAGCCGGACTTTTGGCTTTGTCTTTGAAAACAGCGCGTGATATACTAAAAACCAATTCCGTCACGGACAAATTACGCCTGTTCCGCAATTTCGGAGTATAGCCACGATGTTTCCCCCAATCTCGATTGATTATTCAAACTGCGCGAAGGCAATACGGATCGCCGTTATAGCATATTCGCGGGAACTTGAAAGATGAGATGCGGAAAGATGCTAACGGTGGAGATTAGATTGTGAATCGCGAACACCCGATCGAAAGGACACGAAACATCGGCATCATGGCGCACATTGACGCCGGGAAAACGACCACTACGGAACGTATCCTCTTCTATACAGGCAAGAAACACAAGATTGGCGCTGTCGATGACGGTACCGCCGAGATGGATTGGATGATTCAGGAACAGGAACGCGGCGTTACGATTACTGCTGCTGCGACCACCTGTTTCTGGCAGGATCACGCCATTCATCTCATTGATACTCCCGGACATGTCGATTTCACGGTAGAGGTCGAAAGGTCGCTGCGCGTTCTTGATGGAGCAATCGCGCTCTTCTGTGCGGTGGGCGGCGTGGAACCGCAGTCCGAAACGGTCTGGCATCAAGCCAACCGCTACCGTATTCCTCGCATTGCATTCGTGAACAAAATGGATCGGGTGGGCGCAAACTATACACGTACCGTAGAGATGATGCGCGAGCGCTTAGGTGCTAATCCGCTTTCCATACAACTGCCCCTTGGGGCTGAACACACCTTTCAAGGCGTCATTGATCTCGTAAGAATGAAGGCGATTCGCTGGCACGAAGAGGACTTTGGCCAGACGTTCGACTTTGAAGATATTCCTGCGGACTTCGTGACCCATGCGACAGAAATGCGCGAGACGCTTATCGACACCGTGGCAGCCGAGGATGACAATCTTCTGGAAAAGTACCTTGAAGGGGAGATCATAACGGAAGAGGAACTAACGCATGGAATTCGGGTAGGCACACTCAAGGGTTCGTTTGTGCCGGTGTTGTGCGGCACTTCATTGAAGAACCAAGGCGTGCAGCCCCTGATTGATGCCGTGGTCAACTATTTGCCATCGCCCATCGATGTTCCGCCAATTGAAGGAACTGTCCCGGCGAGCGATTACGAAGAGAAGCGAGAAGCGAGTGATGATGCTCCATTCGCCGCTTTAGCATTTAAGATTGCGAGTGACGCAAACGTGGAAAGGATCGTCTACTGCCGTATTTACTCTGGAACACTAGACCGCGGCAGCCGCGTTTACAATGTTGTAAGCGGGAAAACGGAACGAATTTCTCGAATTTTGCAGATGCACGCCAATAAACAACAGGTTTGCAATACGGCTTTTGCCGGTGATATTGTTGCATTGGTAGGGCTTAGGAGCACCAAGACGGGAGATACACTTACGTTCCCCGAACACCCGATTTTGCTGGAGTCGATACGTTTTCCCGATCCGGTCATCTCCGTCGCAATCGAGCCGAAGAGCGAAAGAGACAAAGACAAACTTGAGGGGACATTACAGATCTTGATGGATGAAGATCCAACATTCACCGTGACAATCGACCCCGAAACCGGGCAGCGCGTTATTTCCGGAATGGGCGAGTTGCACTTGGAGATATTGACCGACCGGATGATTCGCGAGTTTGGGGTCAATGCCCGTGTGAGTAAGTTGCAAGTGGCTTACCGTGAGTCAATAACCCGTGAGGCCGAAGCGCAGGGAAAATACGTCCATAAAACGGACGAAGAGGGGATCTACGGAGATGTGATCTTGCGGGTCGAGCCGTTACCAAGGGGAGACGGATTTCAGTTTGCCGACGAAACCGATGAGACTCAGATCCCGCGAGATTTCATTCCTGGTGTTAAACAAGCGCTGGAGGGAGCACTGAACATCGGTGTCTTGACGGGCTTTCCGATGCAGGACATTAAAGCAACTCTCACCGGTGGTTCCTATCATGAAACGGATTCGACCGAAGTTGCTTTTGAAGCAGCGGCTGTCATTGCGTTTGAGAATGCCGTCCGCGAGGGAGATCCGGTGCTATTGGAACCCGTGATGAGGATGCAGGTCATCGTACCGAGCGAACACACGGGAAGGGTAATTGGCGACCTAAATTCACGTCGCGCCCGAATTTTCCAGACCGGCGCTCAAGGATCTTCCGAGATAATTGACGCCGATGTTCCATTAGCGGAGACGTTTCAGTATACCACCGAACTCCGGTCGATGACTCAAGGGCGCGGATCGTTCACGATGGAGTTTTCGTACCACGATTTGGTGCCCGCCAGCCTTCGCGGTGCGATTTTGGGTCAGCAAATGATGTTTGATTAGACGGGACCGGTAGGTGTTTCACCTGTCACCGATTGGGAGAAAGAACGCGGAATTGCGGCTTGGACGCAGCCAACATTCGCCGATGCTACACCACATTAGACAGACCGCCGTCAAGGTTTATTGCGGTGCCTGTAATGAAAGAAGCCCATTCGGACGCAAGGAAGGCGACAAGCGCTCCGGCGTCCGAAGGCTCGCCCAGGCGTCCCAGGGGATGCTCTTGAGCCCGTTCAATCCAATAATCCTCCAGAGTGCCGCGAGAGCCTTCCGCCTTCCAAGCGCGCTCTCCCTGCGCACTCTTGATGGATGTCAGGCATACGGTGTTGACGAGGATATTGTGAGGCATCAATTCCTTGGATAGCGCTTTTGTCATGGCGATGCCCGCGGCGCGGCTCACGGACGTCGGATACGAACCCGCTCCGGGTTGTTTGCCCCCGGGGTGCGTGATGTTGATAATTCGACCTCCGCCATTTAGCTTCATCTGAGGAATAACCAGACGCGCGCACCGCACAGCACCCATCAGCTTCAAATCCAAATCGGCATACCACGCATCGTCGGTCAAGTCATCGAATGCACTCGTGGCTGATCTGCCCGCGTTGTTAACCAAGACGTCGATCCGTCCGAAATCCTCGACTACTCTGTTGATGAAGTTCGACAGCGTTTCAGGTTTAGTTACATCAGCCGAGACTGCAAGGAGGTCGCCGCTAGTAGACTCACGAAGTTCCTCTGCTGCCTTCTGCAATACGTCGTCGCGCCGGGCACAGATTGCGGTCTTCGCCCCCTCTTGCAAAAACCGATGGGCAATTCCTTTGCCGATTCCCTCACTGCCGCCCGTAACAACCGCAACTCTTCCCCTTAATCTAAGATCCATGTTCGTTCTCCTTGAGCAAGTATGTATTCGTGGTCCTTCCAAAAATCCCAATTCATGGTGTGGCTTGCTACTAGTCAGATCTCAAGCCATCCCCTCAGTATCCTCTAGTCTGGTCTACGATGTTGGTCAATGGTTCACCTGCGACGAAGCGCCGGAGGTTTTCACAGAATAACCCATAGATGCGCGTCCAGGATTTTGGAGATGCACCCGCATGGTGCGGAGTAATGATCACGTTGTCCATCTCCCAAAGCGGACTGTCCTGCGGCAACGGCTCGGGGTCGGTAACATCCAGGCCGGCGCCGGCGATCTTTTTAGATTGCAGAGCCTCGACCAATGCTGCTTGATCGATTATCTGTCCCCGTCCGATGGTAATCAGAATGGCAGTGGATTTCATCGCGTTAAATTCCGCTGTCCCTATCATACCCGTCGTTTCCGGGGTCAAGGGACAACAGATCGCTACAAAGTCGGATTTACCTAGCATGTCGTGCAGCCGATCCATTTTCCACAATGAGTCGACCTCGGCCGGTTTTTCCGTTTGTGTCGGATCGACAGCCAAGATACGCATGCCGAAAGCGTGCGCGCGATGTGCTACTTGAATACCGATACTTCCCAGTCCGATAATGCCGAGTGTGTCACCGGAGATTTCAAGGACGGGCAGTTTTCTGAAGTTCTCCCAAAATTTATTCGTTTGGTTGATTATTGAGGTGTGAAGTGTTCGCGCAATTGCGAGAATGAGCGACATCACGTGCTCCGATATGTTTATCGCAGTCGCACCGCGAGCGTTAGTCAATACAACATCACTATTGAGCAATTCGGGGCTTAGCACGCTTTCAACACCGACGCTGCTAAACTGGATCCAACGAAGATTTTTAGCCTTTTTAATCATCTCAGGCTTTAGCCCATAACCGAAAAAGGCTTCCGCATCCTCAATCTCTCGCATCATGTCCTCAACTGTTGCCGCTGACGCAAAACATACATTTGGGGCGACCGTACGGGCAAGTGCGATATCCTCCGTGCTTAAATTGTATGAGGTGACTATTTTCATAGATTGTCCTTTCTGCGTGGAAGGCTTCTAATGTCGGTCCGATACGGTGATGCCGTAATTTACACGTGATTTGACGTCATTCGATTCTTTCTTCTGCTTGGTGGTGAAACAGGTTCAAACTATCATCCCTATCAGGTGATTAGCCTATCTCGTCACGGCTTGGACGATGACGGCTCCTCTCAATCGCTTCAGGTATAGATTCCAACACATCGCCGGCAATCAGTCCGTGCATTCCGGTCGATTCAGCGCTTATATCGCCGGCTAGCCCATGTAGGTATGCGCCGAGTACACCCGCCTCCGCGACTTGAAGACCTTGCGCCATGAGTCCAGCGATTAGCCCGGTAAGAACGTCTCCCATTCCGCCGGTTGCCATACCTGCGTTTCCCGTTGAATTTATCCACACTTCACCTGTGAGGAGGGCAATGATCGTCGGAACGCCCTTTAGAACAAGCGTCACCTCATGCTCCCGAGCAAACTCCCGAGAAACACCGATACGATCTTTCTCTATATCGCGGACGCTCAAACCCGTGAGGCGAGCCATCTCTCCCGGGTGCGGTGTCAAGATTGTATGCGTAGGCAAATGAGAAAGGATATTGTCGGCCTTTTTGGACTGAGCTGAAGAACGGTTTGATTTCCCTTCTGCCAGTGCATTCAAACCATCAGCATCAATCACGGTGGGGCGATCTATTTCAAGGATCAAGCTATGAACGAGGCGCACGGTTTCCGGGTTTCGCGACAAACCGGGGCCAATGGCCAGAATGGGTGCGGTGCGTTCAACAAATTCAAGAATTTGTGATTTGGCCGCCAACGCCAATGTGCCCTCGGTTGTCTCGGACAATGGAATGGTCATCACTTCGGCGAGGCTTGCCTCCACTATGGAATTCAGACTTTCCGGTATCCCAAGAGTGACCAATCCAGTGCCTGTGCGTATAGACGCTTGGCTCGCTAGTACAGCGGCGCCCGTCATGCCAGGTGAACCGGCAAGGAGGAGCACGCGTCCATAGGTGCCTTTGTGGGAATAAGCGGGACGAGACGGGATCCAGTCTGAGGCCTGAGCCGCTTGTGTCCAGTTTACCGGTATTCCTTGCGATTCGACTATGCTATGCGGAAAGCCGATGTCCGCAATCTCCAGCGCTCCTACTGATTGTGCTCCCGGGTAGAGAAGCGTACCTCGCTTCGGAAGTCCGATGGTGACGGTTCGGTCCGCGCAAATACACGCACCCTCTACCCCACCCGTGTCCGCGTTCAACCCGGACGGAAGATCAATTGCCACTATCGGGCGCTCCCCCGAGTTTAGCCAATCAATCACATCCCTGATATGTCCTTCAATTCCTCCTCGCAGCCCTGTTCCGAAGATGGCGTCAACAATCAGATCGCAGGAAATGATCTCTTTGCCAAGATTCTTCGGCCCAGGTTCCGATAATACTTCCAATATTGGAAGTCCTAGATTCCGTGCAACTTGCAGGTTCGTCAACGCATCTCCGGAAAAACGCTCCGGCGGCGAAACAAGGACAATTTTAACTGCATATCCTTCATGACATAGCTGTCTAGCTAATGCCAGCCCGTCTCCACCATTATTTCCTTTGCCCACGATGACGCCAACGCTCCGACATTCGGGGAAGTTGCTCTGAATCGATCTGAAAACAGCCATGGCCGCAGTTTCCATCAACACGATGCCCGGGATACCGATCCCCTCGATCGTTTGTTTGTCGATTTGACGCATCTCTTCCGCGGTCACGACCTTCATCGCAATTCCTCTATGGCAGCTAACTATTGGACGACGAATGGGTTCTTAATTCTTGGGCTTCCATATATTTTAGCGGGGTGGAATACATGCGTTTACAAATCGGCAGATCAATAGGTCGATAGCTCTGTGTATTACAGACATGCTGTACGCCAATTCTATCAACATACCAATTCTATCAACATACTTAGACTCTTGAATGATAGCTGATTTGTCAACGAATTCTCGCGTTTCATGAATCTTTTTCATCTTGATTTTTCCGCCTTTTTGGGTTACAGTGTAGCATCGCACCCGTTTGATGTCAACGGCGATAGCGGAATGGAGATGGACGCATTTTTCAGTCACAGATACAAACTCAATCATGCGCGACTAGAGTCTGCCAAGAATGACGACAACGCGATATTCGTCTACATGCAATGAATTGTTTCTATTGGGTATCGGAGTGTTCTGTGAGTGTCATCTAAAACTTGAAACCGTCTCCTCAACCAATGGGGGGCGTTGGCGTCTAAATGCCAACTAGGATTGCAAAAGGAATCGCCCCCGCGTTTTTTTTGAATTCAAGAATCTGATTCAGTAATGCCGCCTGTGAAAACCCAGATTATTAGGAATACCGTTTTTATGATTAAGAACTGCAAGCGTTTCAAGATGTTTCGGGTTCCAACCGCCAAGCAGGCGAGACTTCAGTTCGCTGTGCTACCCCCTACCTACCTTGTTCAACTGAGTTCCCTTCTATTGCTTTTGATCGCGTCTGCTTCGGCATGGGGTCAATTTTTCGAGTCTCCTCCGCGAGTCATTGATGATGCCCACGAAGACATAGTGTTCAGTCCGAATGGGGACGGCATACAAGACAATCTGATAATTGGCTTCGTCACGAATGGCTTCACGGGCGATTATCGAATCATAATCGATGTACACGGACCTATCGCGGTCGGTCGACCGGACGGAGTGTTCGACATTGATGATGACTGGGTGGTCTTTGGGGCAGTTGGTCCCGGGCCATCGGAGTTCTATCCGGAGAATAATCCGAAAATCGTCCATCTGGAATGGGACGGAATGGATCGCTCTCCGAACCAGGTAGCACCGCCCAACGCGCGCCCGGTTAGTCCCGGCAGATATGAGATTCGCGTCGAGACTGATGCCTTTGAGAATGGCGCGATAGATGTTAATAACCCTACATACCAGTCAACCACGCTAATTGCAGTCGTCGACACCAAAGCTCCGGACATGTCCGGTAGCTTCTCTAATCATTTCTTCTCGCCGAACAGCGACTCGACCAAAGATGCCACAACGATTACGTATAAACTATCCGAGCATCTTTCCAAACTTAGCTTGGAATTTGCCGACCTGGAAGGCCAACCCTCGATCGAGTTGAGACAAATGTCAACGGGCAGCCAATCGTTTGATTGGAATGGGCGCGATGGGCTTGGGACACCTCTTACCGACGGCACGTACAACCTCCGCCTTCGCGGGATTGACAATGGAGGCAATGTGACGACGTTCGATGTCGGCTCGGTTCAAATCGATACCGAGGCGCCTAGCTTCGCGCTGATTACACCCAGCCAGAACGCTTTTCTAAATACATCGGTCGCCGCCGTTGAAGTAGGATTTAACCCGGAAGATCAAGGCAGTCCGATCGACTTTAACCCGATTGTCACCTCCATAGGTTTACGGGCTGCAGGTGGAATAAGTGTCAGCGGTATAACTCGGAGCGATGTCGCAAATAATCGCCTTACGTTGATATTGGACAGTCCGCTGGATACCATATCAGAGAACGGCACTTACACCGCCGTAATCCTTGTAACGGATGAAGCCGGGAATCAAGCGGAAACCGAGACGAGATTTCACTTCGATACGGTACCACCCACTCTAACGCGACTTCGTTCGAATCTCGACGACTTTCGTCCAAGCGGGTCTGTGAACACGAAGATCACCTTCGTGGAGGTAGATTTGGATGATAATATTGACGGCGGGTTAAATCTGTCCGCTTCGACGATCGCGCTTAACGGCCCAAATGGAGCGATTTTTGGAAATCAGACATTCGGTGGCGAAAGAACTCTGCGCTGGACTCTGAAAACACCCATAGCAACTGACGGTTCGGAAGATGGCATTTACACTATCACGATAAATGCGGCTGACCGCGCCGGCAATACATCGGATTTCGGCGAGATATCGTTTGTCTACGACACTATAGCTCCCAGGTTGGTTTCGCTTACTCCAAACCTTGAGGACAGCTCACTTCATTTGGGTGGAGGTGCAATCTTCCGCAGCCAACCGTTATTGCGAATCGATGCAGGCTTCGATGATGGCGACGGGAGCGGGGTTGACCTCGCCTCAACCCGCCTAGAAATCTTTCGACCGGACGATTCGGGAGTTGGCAACGTCCGCCTTGCGGGGACACGCCATTTGAATACCACCGATGGCACATTGGCTTTTCTGTTATCCCAACCTCTTGAAAACCAGGACGGAACGCAAGATGGTGTGTACACTGTTCGCGTCACCTCGGCAGATGTAGCCGGAAATTCCGCTGCTCGTCAAGTTGACCTCGTTTATGACACCGAGACACCAACAATCGTGTCAGTTGCTCCGGCACAAGACGCGACGGTCACGACACTATCCGAAGTGACCTTGGTCATGAATGATCGCACGAGCGGGGTGGATTTCGGGAACACGCAATTCAAGTTGGTTCGCGATGACGTTGAAATCAGCGCGAATTCGAGTAACAACGGAATAGATACGGCTATTTTGACGTTGTCTAATCCGCTGAGGGCGGATGGTTCGGATGATGGAGAATACAGAATTGAAATCACAACTGTCGACCGGGCGGGCAACGCAAGTGACCAAATTGCGCGCCGATTATTCTTTGTATCCCGTCGCCCCGAGATTCGATTGATCGCGCCCGCCGGAAAAGAGGTTAATGAACTAGCCACAGTTGAAGTACAGCTCTTTGATTATATCGGCACCGGCATTGACTATTCGGCAGATAAATCCTCCGTGATTGTGATACGACCTGACGGCATGGTGCTGCCGGCAGCTTCCGTTGAAGCGGATACGGCCAACCGTCGGCTTATTTGGATGGCAGAGAATCCACTTCCGCGCGACGGTTCCGCAGATGGCGAATACGCAGTCAACGTCAACTTTGAAGACAATGTTGGACAGAACTTTACGCAAGAATTTGCGTTGACATTCGACACACAGGTTCCAAGAGTTGCTCAAACTACGCCGACTGCCGGCGCGCGCATTGCCGAGCTAGGAACGATAGTAATTAACTTCGCCGGCGATCTCAGTGGCGTCGATTTTTCGGCTGTGCAGGTGAGGTTGCTCGATCCAAATGGAGAGGCTGTAAGAACAAGCCGCTCTGACAATGGTGTAGACGCTATCACACTGCGCGTACAAGAGCTCCAAGGTTCCGCTGTTGGGGGTGTTTATACTATCGAAGTTACCTCCGCCGACCGCGCCGGAAATGTGGCAGACAGCCCTTTTCTATCGGGTTTCACGTACGCTCCCCACAAACCTTCTATTTTGCTTCAGCCGCCCACGAACCTACCAACCAACCAGCTTAATCAGATTACAGCTACTCTCCAAGATTATGTTGGTCCCGGAATAGATTTTGACGCGACGGAAACGTCTATATCCGTCAGAAATACCAACGGAGTAGTGATCGCTTCCCACCCGATTCAATACGATGAGACGGAATTGCAGATGACATGGACGGCGCTGTCACCCTTGCCCCGGGACGGTTCGGCTGACGGGGAGTACGAGGTGGCATCCCGGTTCGCCGAGAATTTCGGGTTAGGAACAACCTCTCCCGCCAGTTTCGAGCAGGTTTCCACATTGGTTGTTGACACCCAACCTGCTAAGATTGTGAGCACAATCCCTATGCAGAATGCTCGAATAGCGCAATTGAATCTCGCCACTATTACGTTGGAAGACAATTTGAGCGGAGTGGATTTTGATCGCACTCTGGCACGGTTGTTGAATTCCGCCAACAATCCAATACCGACCAATACCAGCAACGATGGAGTAAAACAGATATCACTTTCTTTTGACCCGTTTCAAACAGACGGTTCAGCCGACGGGGTGTATCGCCTCGAAATTACACCCGTGGACTTGGCGGGCAATGTTGGTGGTGTTTCAATCGTTGAGTTTGTCTATGCTACTCAAGTGCCTGAAATAGAGATGTTGACGCCAACCGACGGCTCCGTGATTAACCGGGTTACAGAGATTCGCGTCCTTATTCGCGACAATTCGGGAGAGGGTATTGACCTTGAGAAGTCCGTGATTCGCTTGTCGGATGCAAGCGGTGCTGATGTCCCCGGGGTTCTCGGAAATGATGGAGAACAAACAGTTGCACTGAGATTGAGATTGCCAACGGATGGTTCGGCTGACGGCACGTACACGGTGAATCTGAACGTCGTCGACAATCTGGGTGTCGAAGCTGGCTATACACGGCAGTTCATGTATGATAGCGTACCGCCGGCACTTATCGCCGAATCAAGTCCGCCGCGCGAGAACATCATTGGCGACAATCGGATAGTGGAAGAATTTGAGGTGACTGATCCGTCTCCGGTTCCGGGGGCTGAGTCCGGCGTCGATTTTGATGCGACGACAATTCAGTTGCACGATGCGAATGGAGAACCCGTCGCCGGGGAACAGAGAGATGACGGCGAAAAGCTAATTAAGTTCACCTCTGCGGAGTTAACGGGTGTAGGTGTTTATACCCTGACAGTAGTGGTTGCCGACCGTGCCGGGAATGTCGGTGTTCCGCAGCGTTTTACCTATTCAGACGAGATTAAACCGCCGCCTCGCGTCACATCAATTTCGCCGCTCGCTAAATCAAGAGTGAATCACTTAACAGAGATTTCAGTTGTGCTTGAGGATCGGTCGGGTACGGGGATCGATTTCTCTGCTGCCGGTTCGACCATCGAATTGCGTAGTCCCGACGGAGTGGTAGTCGGAGGGGTTGTTTCCAACAATGGCGCGGATACCATGACTTTGAACTTGATGGATTCGCTTTTGACTGACGGCAGCGATGACGGTGTTTACACGGTTAGCGTTCAACCGGTTGACCTGCTTGGAGTTAGCGGGGCAATCCGTCAATTCACGATAACTTATGACACGCAAAGCCCCCGCGTACAATCCGTTTCGCATATAGATATGACCGCGAATGTTTCTAACATCAGTGATTCAATAAGGCGCATCGAAACGGAACTCATCGACAATGTGTCGGGGATAGATTATGAAAATTCATCCGTTCAGTTGTGGCGTCATTCGGAGAATGAGCTCGTTCTTGTCCCGGGCACTCCCGATAATGATGGATCGCTTGTGTGGTGGCAACTGGAGGCTCCGCTCGGACGAGATGGGACAGATGATGGAGTTTATACTGTTACGGTAGAGGCGGCTGACGATGCCGGTAACGTAGAAGAGAGGGCATTCAGATTTCTTTATGACACGCAAGTCCCGGTCGTCAGGTCTATTCATGCCTCCGCCGTTGCCGGAGATTCACTAGAGCTTGATATGAGTGGCAACCCATCGGTTGTTGAGGTTCCCATCCATCAGATTCACTTGGTATTTTCCGATGGTTCGGGCAGCGGGATAGATGTCACACACATGACAGTTCAAATCTTCAATCCCAATGACGTGGTAGTCGGCGCAACACGGCAAGTCGTCGGTCTGGATGAGATAACGCTCGTTTTTGATTCATTCAAGACAGATGGCTCAGCTGACGGGGTGTATCGCCTCGAAATTACACCCGTGGACTTGGCGGGCAATGTTGGTGGTGTTTCAATCGTTGAGTTTGTCTATGCTACTCAAGTGCCTGAAATAGAGATGTTGACGCCAACCGACGGCTCCGTGATTAACCGGGTTACAGAGATTCGCGTCCTTATTCGCGACAATTCGGGAGAGGGTATTGACCTTGAGAAGTCCGTGATTCGCTTGTCGGATGCAAGCGGTGCTGATGTCCCCGGGGTTCTCGGAAATGATGGAGAACAAACAGTTGCACTGAGATTGAGATTGCCAACGGATGGTTCGGCTGACGGCACGTACACGGTGAATCTGAACGTCGTCGACAATCTGGGTGTCGAAGCTGGCTATACACGGCAGTTCATGTATGATAGCGTACCGCCGGCACTTATCGCCGAATCAAGTCCGCCGCGCGAGAACATCATTGGCGACAATCGGATAGTGGAAGAATTTGAGGTGACTGATCCGTCTCCGGTTCCGGGGGCTGAGTCCGGCGTCGATTTTGATGCGACGACAATTCAGTTGCACGATGCGAATGGAGAACCCGTCGCCGGGGAACAGAGAGATGACGGCGAAAAGCTAATTAAGTTCACCTCTGCGGAGTTAACGGGTGTAGGTGTTTATACCCTGACAGTAGTGGTTGCCGACCGTGCCGGGAATGTCGGTGTTCCGCAGCGTTTTACCTATTCAGACGAGATTAAACCGCCGCCTCGCGTCACATCAATTTCGCCGCTCGCTAAATCAAGAGTGAATCACTTAACAGAGATTTCAGTTGTGCTTGAGGATCGGTCGGGTACGGGGATCGATTTCTCTGCTGCCGGTTCGACCATCGAATTGCGTAGTCCCGACGGAGTGGTAGTCGGAGGGGTTGTTTCCAACAATGGCGCGGATACCATGACTTTGAACTTGATGGATTCGCTTTTGACTGACGGCAGCGATGACGGTGTTTACACGGTTAGCGTTCAACCGGTTGACCTGCTTGGAGTTAGCGGGGCAATCCGTCAATTCACGATAACTTATGACACGCAAAGCCCCCGCGTACAATCCGTTTCGCATATAGATATGACCGCGAATGTTTCTAACATCAGTGATTCAATAAGGCGCATCGAAACGGAACTCATCGACAATGTGTCGGGCATTGACTTTGAACATTCATTCGTTCAGTTGTGGCGTCATTCGGAGAATGAGCTCGTTCTTGTCCCGGGCAGCCTAGATGATGACGGAACGCTCATGTGGTGGCAACTGGAGGCTCCGCTCGGACGAGATGGGACAGATGATGGAATGTACACTGTTGAGGTAGAGGCGGCTGACAATGCCGGCAATGTAGAACAAAAGGAATTTAGGTTTCTCTATGGTACACAAGCTCCCGTCATCAGGTCCGTGTCGCCACAAATGAAGTCGAGATTAAATCGTTTGACAGAGATCACTGCCGTGGTTGAAGATCGATCAGGGACCGGAATAGATTATTCGCCGACCGGTTCAACTATTGAACTCCGTGGTCCCGATGATGTGGCAGTTGAAGGGATTATCGCCGATGATGGCGCCGACACAATGACATTGAATTTGCTTGCCCCGCTTCTTATTGACGGTAGCGATGATGGCGTTTACACGATTACCGTTCAGCCGGTTGACCACCGTGGGGTCAGCGGGGAAGTCCGGCAATTCACGATAACTTATGATACGCAGAGTCCACGTATTCAATCGGTTTCACATATAGATATGGCGGCAAATGTATCCCTCGTCAAGGATTCGGTGCGTCGAGTTGAAGCGGAGTTCAGTGAGACGGGATCGGGGATAGATTATGAAAATTCATCCGTTCAGTTGTGGCGTCATGCGGAGAGTGAGCGAGTTCTTGTGCCCGGTACTCTTGGTGATGACGGAACGCTGTTGTGGTGGCAGTTGGATAATCCTCTCGTACGGAGTGGGGAAGACGATGGCGTATATACGATACAGATAACTGCGGTTGACCATGCCGGGAATGCGGAAGAGACAGAATTCTCGTTTCTATATGATACGCAAAGGCCCATGATTAGTTTCGTTCAAGCTTCCGCCGTTGCCGGAGATACCTTAGAGCTTGATGCGAGTGGCAGCCGATCCATTGTTGAGCTACCCATTAATCAGATTCTTCTCGCCTTTTCCGATGGTGCGGGAAGCGGTATAGATGTCTCTCAGACAACAGTTCTGCTGATTTATTCCGACGAAATAGAGGTTGCTGCGACGCGGCATTCGGATGGGATTGAAACCATTTCTTTGAGATTCAGTCCTCTACGGGATGATGGCATGGACGATGGCCGATATATAATACGTGTGACACCGGTAGATTTGGCGGGCAACGCTTTTTCCAGTCCGATAGAATTGCCGTTTCTTTATATAACGCGGAAACCCGAGATAGTTTCCACTTCACCTGCTGAACACACATCTATCAATACGCTAAATTCGGTTAGTGCGACACTCTTAGACCACACCGGCGAAGGAATTGATTTCGACCGCTCTACCGTTGTTTTAAATAATTCCGAAGGAAACTCGATTGATGGTCACCAACGTGTGGACATGGAAGGTTCCGTGATCACTTGGGAGTTAGACCAGCCACTATCGCGGGATGGTGTTGACGACGGCGAATATTCCATTCGAATCGTAGCAATCGATGGGGTGGGCAGCGAACTTGAATCAACTAGGAAATTCCTCTACGATTCCCGGATACCGCGAATTGTCTCGGTTTCGGCAAACACGAACCCACCGACATCCATTCCCGCCAATGAACTCGTCGTACTTAATCGTTCAATTTCACAGATGACGGTGGGACTTTCTGATGAAAATACCGACAGCGAACAGATTCCTACCTCGGGCGTCAATTTTTTGGGTACCACGGTTCGACTAATTGGACCTGATAATGTAGACAGCGGCATCACTCTATCTGATGATGGCGAAGCAAAGCTGATTGTGCGCTTTACGCCGCTTGTCCAACCGGGCGTTTACAGGCTTGAAATCTCGCCGCGTGATCATGCGGGTAACGCTTCGGGGCACGCCATTCAGTACAACTTCCGTCTGGATTTCGCCAAGCCGCGCGTGGATTCCATGCTAATCGGGGAACACACGGCTCCCGTTGCTTATGTGAATCAACTTCAGCGGATTGCCGCCACGCTTGTTGATTCGAATGAGGTTGGACTAGACTTAACTTCCGGTGGATCAACTCTGCAAGTGTTGGGGCCGCACGGCGTAGTTGACGGCCTTCAGGAAGGAAGGGGTAACGATGAGCTAGTGTGGACGCCCCTGCACATTCCGGAGGATGGTACGGCTGACGGGCGCTACACGGTGACCGTTACGCCTGTGGATAACCTTGGCCTCATTGGCGCACCTGTGCGTTATGAGTTCGTATTAGACACTCAAAATCCCGAGCTAGTCGGCGTTAGTCCGATCGACCTTACCCGGGCAGTATCTTATATCGGCGCACAAATCATCCAAATCTCTGCACAAGTGGCGGATGTGGGACCTGCCGGTTTAGACATCTTGGCACAGACCGTCCATCTGCAAAATGCCGATGGATCATCCGTTCCGGCGGATCTGACGTCTGACGGCGATAGCCAACTTTTCCTGACATTGGCTCAACCGTTAGCTACGAACGGCAGCAATGATGGTGAATACTCGGTTGTCATCAGCCTAGGAGATCGAGCCGGAAACACGCTTGAGATACAGCATACCTTTGTTTATGATACGCAAGCGCCAACGCTCGTGAATACCGATCCTGCAGGAGATTTGATTCGCGATGACCTTACCGCAATCACCGCCGACCTCCACGATCTTGGGGGAAGCGGCATTGACTTTACAGCCTCCCATTTGACGCTTTTTGATCCAAACGACAATCCGGTTAGTGGGAAATTGAGCAATGACGGCGTTGCCCAGCTTGCATTGAATCTCGATGAGCTTGCGGAAGATGGGAACTATCGTATTCGCGTGGTGGCGGTTGACAGGGCTGGAAACGGCGCTAACGCGCCATTCGATCGAACTTTCCTGTTTTCCACTAATCTTCCCACGGTGGTGTCGACCACACCGGTAACCGCACCTGCCGATAGCGCATTTATACGTACACCACCGAATCAGGTTGAAGTGGAATTCCAGTCGACGCCGAATTTATCCACGGTCAAGCTAATTCACCCCAACGGTACAACCGTGCCTGGCCAACAGATTCGGGACGGCAATCGCCTGATTTATCGTTTGTCCCGCGAATTGGCTTCGGATGGCTCGGACGACGGTAGTTACATGATCGTGGTAACGCCCGTCAACAGTGCGGGTCGAAGTGGTGAGCAACAGCAATATAATTTTATTTATGACACTGTGCCGCCTGAAGTTGATGGGGTTTTGCCGATCGTTGAGTCACCGGGTGTTAACAACGCGCTGAATGAAATCCTGGCGGCTGTCTCGGACGCAGCCCCTAGCTCATCCATTGACTGGGATCGATTGGATGACTCATGGATGACCTTCGAGAAAGTCGGTGTCGGGAAGAAGATTCGTGGAAGGATTACTTCCGATAGAGACCAGTTAATCAGTTTTCGCTTGGAATCGCCGTTGGCTTCCGATGGGAGTCAGGATGGTGAATATCGTGTGACGGTCATCCCGCGTGACAGGGCAGGGAATGCCGCCATTCCGACGGTACTCGAGTTTTTCCTCGACACGCGGCCGCCGGTAATTCACACCGATTCTCTCTTAATAAATGATCGACCATTGTTGGTTGACACAAACCATCCGGATTATCCTTCCGCTGATGGGAGCGGTAGTGGGGTTGTGATTCAGGCGAGAATGTCCGATACGAGGTCGGGCGCGAATGAAGGGCTTGGAGTCGACCTGTCACAATCGTCGATTGTCGTGACCGCACCTGACGGCGAATTGTTAACTGGAAACCTGACGCAGAACGGGACGGACACTATCGTTTTCAGGTCGGGCCCATTAATTGCTCGAGGATATTATCAAGTTGAAATCACAAGTGTAGGGCTGGATGTCGACGGTCTCGGATTTGCTCCTTCGAACTCCATCACGACCCGATTTCTGCATGAAACGACAAAGCCAGTGGCGGAATTAACCGATTTCGGTGGAAAAACGAGCCTGACGGATCAACCGCTGCCATTACGCGGTACGGCGGCAGATCCCGTATCGGCGGTAGAGGAGGGAACAGGCGGTGGACCAAGTGGTACCGTTGCGCCATCGGGGATTGCGTTTGTGGAGATTATTGGCACTGGCCCGGATGGTGAACCAATCGAACCGGTGATTGCTATTGATGAGAGCGGCGCAGAGTCGGAACCGTGGAGCAACTGGTCGCTGGATTACCTGCCCGCACGGTCTGGCGGATACCATCTGGATGTTCGCGTGACAGATCGAGCTGGAAACGTTGCCATATACGAAGGGGTAAATGTCAACCTAGCCGTTTCGCTGACCTACCGTGGTTCTACCTACAGTTGGCCCAATCCGTTAAATCGCGCTGCGGGCGATAGTGCTCATTTTTCCTTTGATGTAAATCTGCCTTCCGGTTCAAAAATAAACATGACGTTGAGCATCTATGATTTCGCTGGTGACCTTGTCTATGAAAGCATGTTTCCCAACATAAGTCCCGGACGAGATAGCGATCAGCTTGTGACGTGGGACTTGAAAAACCAAGTTGGTGCGGCGGTTGCTCGAGGTGTGTACATTTTTCGCCTCGAAGCGGAGGATGTTGTAACCAACAATCGCAGCAACGCCGTCGGTAAAATGCTCGTCATCGAATAGCCGAGTCACCAAATAGGGGGGCATCCGGACTGAGGCAGGAGAAGGGTTCTGTAAGCATTTGCATCGAATAACGCATGGTAAAAGGAGATTCAAGTGGGACGCATCGTCTTGACCGTTACCCTATGTTTACTAAGCACGATTAGTTGGGGCGCCAATATTCATGATGAAGCCGGGACTACGGGTGCGGCCTTTCTCAAGATTGACGGGGGTAGCCGTCCGGCAGGAATGGGCGGCGCATTCGTTGGACTTGCGAATGACATAAACACCATATTCTCGAATCCTGCTGGTTTAACCGTTGTGCATGCACACGAACTCACGGCTATGCAGAATTTCGAATTTGCGGATATTAGTAACCAATCGATTGGCTATGCGCAACGAGAGGGCGACCTTGTTTGGGGTGCGAGTTTCTTGGGCGCTTTTACCGAGATTGAACGTCGTATACGCCCTAGCGAAAATCCGGATAGCACGGTCAACGTTGGAGGATTTGCAGCAGGTTTGTCACTCGCATATCCCATATCCCCTAGTATTTCGGTCGGGACTACAGTGAAGGCAATTTCACAGCAACTCGACCTCCAGAATTCGTTTGGGGGAGCAATCGATTTGGGCGCTGTTTGGCGTACATTGGATGATCGATTGGGATTTGGAATTGCCGCTCAGAATCTGGGAGTGCTTGACGAAGGCGAGGCTCTGCCGCGAAACGTGCGCGGAGGAATCGCATACCGTATTCATACGCCTTCGTCCCAAGAAAATGATACACCGTCCAAAAACCTTTTCGCTGTCGTCGCTGATGTTGATGTTCCGATGATTGGTGCCTATCCCACATTCCGCATCGGGGCTGAGAATTGGTTTCATGAATTGATTGCCGCTCGAATCGGCTACCGCGTCAGCAAGGGCGAGAATCCGAAGAACGGTGTCACCGTTGGAATTGGGATTCGCCGCAAGGGCGAGGATACGCTGAAAGGTGTCCAATTTCAATTTGATTACGCATTGGTCCCCGATGCCAATGTCGGCAACGCCCATCGACTTGCATTTATCACGCGGTTTTAGGCACTGTCCGTTTCCACCATCATCATTTCTTCTCGAAGCCCTTTCCTGCTTGGCAATTAATCCTCCCGATTCAGACTGCGATTCAAATTTCATAAGACGTTACATTTTTGATACTTTTAGTGCAGGTCATGCCACATACTTTCTCTCCAAATTCTTTACAACCCAACCCTCATCGGTCGATTCAACATGGTTAGAAAATTGCAATAGAAGGAGTATCCTACGCTTAGGCGATCATGGCTTGACAATTTAGGCACTTTAACCAAGGTTTGCACCTGTGTCAATTTGCTTGTCCAAATTACCACCCTTGGGTGCTGGAATAAGAGACTGGATTGGTAACGACAAAGTGTGCGATAGGCGAGTGCGGCAAAGGTCCCAACCGTACGTGATTATTGGGACTTGATGCATTCTTGCAAAACGCGAGCGGAAACGCGTTAAACTGCGCTCAAATGGGAATGTATAAATTCAATTGACTATCGACCCGATTGCAGCGAATTTGGAGAATCCGTGACTGGAATGTGCCAAGTGAATTACAGCAGTTTTAATTCAATTGATCTCTCGATTCGCTAAGCAACGTTACGTGCCCCGACTTTCGAGCGGCACGGAATTAGGAGGAACAACAATGCGAACAAGGATGATTCACGGCAGTATAGTATTGCTAATGGCCGGACTCTTGACAGGGTGCGCCGCGAGAGTTATAGATGACTCCCAACTACAGTATCTCGCACCGGAATTTACGGTTGAGTCGCTCTCCGATCACGGTTTGAGCCTACTCCCCGTGGTTGCGGGACAAGGGCAAGAGGGGCTTCGCAGACCATTAGCGGCAAAACTTGAGGCGCATCTCTCATCTCACTTGCCGGAAGGAAGATTCTTGGGGGCGATCGAGACACTTGATTTACTCAACGAAGCAAACTTAACAGAAGCTTATGCACAGATGATTGATGACTATTCGCGAGCCGCGATTCTCAACAAAAAGACGCTGCATCGAATAGGCCAAGCGACTGGAATTCGATATCTCTTGCATGTTAAACTCTTGGATCAATCACGTACGGAACGAATTCAGCAGGCCTTTCTGTCTGACAATCTCGTAAGCTTGGAGG
Source organism: Candidatus Poribacteria bacterium (assembly GCA_028820655.1). GTDB lineage: Bacteria > Poribacteria > WGA-4E > WGA-4E > JAJDTR01 > JAJDTR01. Next base: position 209,523 of record JAPPIK010000021.1, read on the forward strand.
GCAAGAACGTCAGTATATTTGGGCAGGTTTGGGATTGTGGTTTAGGCGACGTTGTTTGGGAAGGCACCGGCCAAGTGAATGCCGAAGCCGAAGTGGAATTCCAATATGTGAAGCAAGACATCGATCAACTCGTGACCATGGCGGCACAGTCCTTCCTGAACAACCTTCCGGGTATTAAACTTCCACCAACCAATTAATCATGAATTGATGCTAATACCTAAAGGAGGCGGAAACGCATGAGAATCACAAACCCCACCAATTGGTGCTTTAATTCGGCTTGGACGGTAAGCGTGGGAATCTCTTTAACCGTGGTATGTTTTCTAATCTTCGGCTGTGGAGGCTCGCCCCGGAACGATCCGTATCGTATCGCCGAACTTAAACCATCGGGTACCGGCAAATCTACGGTTCCCCGAAAATCCGTTGAGCAACCATCATCATTGCCGGCAAGCGCCGAGATCAACCGAGGTCAGTTGCGCCCTCTGGTTGAAACCTTCGAATCACAGCAACCGCAGAATCTCAATGCGCTTAACGCTACATCCGTTGGTAGAGCATACAGTTTGACGATAGTTTCCAACTGCGATTTGAATGTTTTGAAGGGATTCATTGCAAGACGATGGGCACCGATTGTGTCTTTACGAACTAGCGGCCGCCCGCGACTTTGGGCTGTGGTTGGCTACGGTCAAGCAGGCGACGTTACTCTGGAAAACCCGGTAGACAATCGAAGGAAAACCTTGTCGGAAAAGGAATTTACGACTCAGTGGGAATCGACATCAGATAGCAGATGTGCCCTAATCACACCAGGCAGGCTAGACCAAGCGAAAGTACAGATGGAGTTAACCCGCTATCTACCTCAATCCAAAGTGTCCCAAGTTAGAGTCACTCGGTCGTTACAGGGGAGGGCTCGTGACTGACCACGGTGGTTCTTAACGACAATCCGAACTCGATTTGGTGTGAAATCAAGCATGATTCAAACCGCAAAGATTATATCCGGGACCTGGTGTCTGATAGCAAGGAGGTTATGTAAATGACGAGAAAGACCGTCCTAGGCACCTTTTATGTGCTAATGATAATTCTCTGTTCTGCTCGGAGCCAAGCCCTGGCGGATGAAGAGGAACTCTCAGAGATTCTCGTCGGAGGGGACCTGCGTTACGTAGAGGTAGGCGGCGATTATCTGTGGTTTGCAACCGGCAATGGTGTCAGTCGATTTGATACTGAATCGAAATCATGGGATGCCTTCACTATCAAAGATGGGCTTATCAGTAACGAGGTCAACTGTATTGCCATTGAGTGGAAGGAAGGGGTTTTTCGAAAGAGTCCCACTCAGCGTGTCTGGTTTGGCACGGACTCCGGTCTGTCGGTATACGATATGAAGAGTAATGAATGGCAGAGCTATACAATCAAGGATGGTTTGATTGCGAATAAAATCAAGTGTATATCTGCACGTCGTGATTGGATTTGGGTGGGTACGGAACACGGCGCCAGCGCCTATCAACGAAAGAAGGATCGATGGCAGTCCTATTCAACGTTTTCCGGTATCGCGTCTCCTTCCGTAACTGCCATCTATCACGATTCGGCTTATGTTTGGATCGGCACGAACAGCGGCTTGGCGAGATACAATTATAAGCATAAACAGTGGGAACCTTCACTCTTCAAAGTAGTTCGTGGATCGGCACTAGGGGTGGTAATCGTGGTGTGCCTCGCTCCCCGTTGCCAAGCGAGCAGATTTATGATATCGAGGGTAGTGGAGATATCGTGTATGTTGCCACCGGCAACGGACTGTTGAGCGTGACGAATAAAAAATTCCGGAGTGGCGTAGATTTGGCACGGGCCGACAAGGCGTATTCCAAATTGAAAGGCCCTCAAAGATATAATGCAGATTTGCAAACGAGAAGCCGCCGATTGTCGCGAAGTGCCAACGAGGCAAGGCTGCGTGCAGCCAATGCAGCATTTAACAGAGCACAGAGATCGTTTTCCCGAAACGAGATGGAAGCCTGGGCAGCCCTTGGGTGGCAGATCTACCAGCCATCAGAGGTTGTCCAAGACAAAGAAAAACGGGAACAGATATCCGATCGGATCCTTGCCCTCCAGGTCTCGGCGGGTCAAGTGTGGATGGCTACCAACACGGGACTCTTGAAGTTCGACATGAAAATGCAGAATTGGGATTGGCATCACCGGGAGATGGGCCTGGTGTCGGATCGAATCAGTTCGCTGGGTATCGCGGGGAACACGATTTGGATTGCCACGGATCATGGGTTATCAAGATTTGGCACCCTCTCTGGAAAATGGACGAGCTATGTGGCAGAGCAAACGCTGCCGTCTGCGGACGTGTTGGCGGTAGGAGAAGATACAAACGGCGTTTGGCTTGCAACACCCCAAGCAATTAGCTTGTTCAATCCGAGCACGGAACGTTGGAAAACCTACACGAACGAGGAAGGCTTGGGCGGCGAAAGGGTCGTGTGTCTTGACGTCGTCGGCAATTATGTCTGGATTGGCACCGACCGAGGTATTTCACGGTTTGACAAATCCGATGAGACGTGGACGTACTTCCAGGCATCCAAGAGTGGGTTGGTAGCCGACGAAATCACTACAACCTTGGTCGATGGCAAACATATTTGGATCGGCACCCACCTTGGACTCAACAGATATGACAACACAACGGGAGAGTGGTCTGTTTTTTCGACACGCTTGGGATTAGCCGGCGATCGGATTTCGGATCTTGCCGCAGATCCGAACTATGTGTGGGTTGGCACGGAAAATGGCCTGTCTCGTTACAGCAAATCAGATGGTAGTTGGATCACAATTTCCGAATTGGGAGATGATCGGGTTCTTGCAATTTCACAAGATGACGGAAAACTTGCAGTCGCAACGGAGCGCGGAATCCATATACATGACCAGAGCATGGGTTGGCGAATTCTTCAAATCCCTCTGCCGCATTCAAGTGATACCCTCGTTCTTGATGGTGGGTTACTTTGGCTAGGTGGTTGGCGGCTCCTGGAGCGCTACGACATTGATGCGGGTCAGACCCGAAAGTTTACCGAAGAAGACGCGCAAGGACTCTCTCGCGTGCGAGTGAACGACATCAAAAACTCGCTTCGTCATGTCTGGGTCGCAACAGATGGAGGCATATATAGGTATAACAAGACTGATAATTCATGGTGGAGTTACGCACCAAGTCGCGGGCGCGGCAGCACGGAAGTGCTTGCTGATCGAAACATCCTGGCGATTGCTGTAAGCGAGGAATTCCTCTTCTTGGGCACCCCTAGAGGGATTAGCAGGTACGACAAAATAACCGATTCATGGCTGAACTATACTCCGAACGATGGCTTAATCCATCGTTACGTTTCCAGCTTGGCTTGGGACGGAGAATCCCTATGGGCAGGGACACGCGGCGGATTGAGCAAACACAGCGTGGTCACCGACCGATGGACTGAGTTCACACGAGCGCAAGGGCTGTGCGACAATCGCATCAATGCGATCGCCGTACGCGACAATGTGCTGTGGATCGCGACGCAGGGTGGTGTGTCACGCTATGACACGCGAGCGGGAACCTGGCAGACGTTTTCCACCGAAGATGGACTTCCACACAACGTCGCTTGGACGGTAGCGATTGATGATGAGCATGTGTGGATTGGAACACACCACGGCGCGGCAAGATACGACCGCTCGGAAAAAACGTGGCAGGCTTACACGACGGTCGACGGTTTAATTAACAGTGTTGTCACTTCTATCAGCATTGACGGCAAGTACATCTTCCTCACAGGCCCTGCCGGGGTGACGATTTACGACACAGAGATTAGTTCATTTTCCCCTTACTCATGTAGAGACGGGTTAATTGCAAGCGAAGCCAAAAGTATAGGATCGAAGGAGAAGTACCACTGGATTGGCACTACCGACGGTCTCACGCTGTACAACCAGATTACAGATCTTTCGCGGGACTTTACGGTGGGAGAGGGGCTGCCTTCCGACAACATACAGGTCGTTGCTGTCGACGATGATGAGATTTGGTTCGGTACGGACGCCGGGCTTGCGCGTCATAATTGGCGAAGTGGTGTCTGGACAGTTTACTCTGAGGCGCCTACCGAGGTTGCTTCAACCTCATTGGAGCTGATGAGTAACAACGTGAAATCGGTAATCACTGATGGCGACGATCTGTGGATTGGAACCCGAGTGGGATTGGCTCGTTATGACAAGATCTCGCACACTTGGCATGTCGCTGATTTGAGGAATGGTCCGCTCGGAATCACGGAAATCGATCAGACGGTCGAGGCTGTTGAGGAGGCGCTGCAAGCAACGTCGCCGACAACCGAACAGAAGGTTCACGTTGAATACAATCCTGTAATGGCGGAAGAAAAAGCCGTCCAGATCCTCCATAGTCTAATTATGAACAGGACTCCCATGCCGAACGATCCGACGATTCCCTCCCCATTTTTGGATCTCATGATTGCCCTTCCATCGAATCCTGTGGTTCGCGTCATTGAGCCTATTTTTGGTAGGCTCTGGATCGGTACGGAGGCTGGCGTAATGATCTATGACAAGGCGGAAGAGCAGGTAATCCACACGCTTCCCCTACTTCCACGCGTGCGAGAGATCAAATATCATCGAGGCAGGACTTGGGTGCTGTGCGATGAAATGATTGCGATTCGTGACCTAAAAGTTGATTCGTGGGTGCTTGTGTTGGGAAGTCAAGTGGTGGAGCACACGGGTGCTCAGACCTCCGTGTGCTACACCGAAAAGATTGAAACCGCGCCTGAAGATTTCGGGATTGTCGATTGTACGGCAATGACGTTCATGGATAATCAAGTCTGGATCGGGCGTGAAAAGGGGTTAAAGATTCTTGAAGTGGAATTTCCACAATTCGAGCCAGTACCCGAAATCGACATCCCGGATTACCTTCGGGAGGCAGAAATTACCGCGCTTGATTTCGATGGGCGCGACACGTGGATCGGTACCAGAAACGGACTATTTCAATATCGTTCAGAATCGAAGAAGTGGAAGGCTCACACTATTCTTGACGGTCTCGCCGGCAATGAAATTAGTACCGTAACCTCAGGCGATAAACATGTCTGGGTCGGTACGGCGGGAGAGGGACTTAGCCGGTATGACAAATCAGCACGGGAATGGGCTAGATTTAGGCTCGAGGACGGTTTGGCGGACAACAATATCCGCGATATCACAGTTGACGGGAAATACATCTGGATCGGCACGTTCTCGGCGGGAGTTTGCCGTTACGACCTGACGACTGAACTCTGGACGACCTATCGGACAGCAGATCAGTTCGCGCAAAGATAAATCAGCCTTGCGTATCCGCGTGCTGTCCGAGCCGAAGCCGGCGCGTAAAAAACGCGTCTAAGGCGCAAGAATGCAAGTACCTACCGGAGACGATGAATCGTGTGGGTACAACCCGTCCACGGGCGGTACAGCGAAAACTCGCATTAACTAAAATTGTAAATCATTCTCCTCACACACAACCTGGCTATATGCAGCGTCTACAAAGCCATCGAATCACACTCGCCTCATGGCTACTATCGCTGTTGCTCAACGTCCTGATTCTGTATCTCTTCACACTGTTTCCGCAACGCCAGCCGGAAACTCTAGATGATGCGCTGGAGGTGGAAACGGTCATCGTGCCGACCGAGCGGACCGCGAATGCTCGCGTTACTCCACTTTCACGATCAAACCGCCCCAGCCAGCTCGTCAAATTGACGCCGCTAAAGCAGCGCTCGACGCCAACGCCGACGTTACCTCTCGTTACACACGCTCGTCCTGCCGAAGAAGTGTCACAACAACCTATGCTAACGTCGCCGGACGAGGCGATGCCGATTGAAAGCGGTCCGATTGCCACTGCTTTGCACGCCCGATTCTCTCCATCCATGCCAGGTGCAACGGTAGGTTCCGACGTAGAATATGGACGACAAAGAGGGCTTTCTGTTGGAGCGCCGGCTCGAAAAGTGAGCCGGCTGGATAAATTGCGCGGGGAAGTAGGGGCTTCACCGCAGGCTGAAGTGCGTGGCTCCGGAAGGGAAATAAGCGGTTATTACCACATTGCGATCGTGCAACATGAGGACGCCGCCGAGACGGTTCGGACCAAAGTGTTGGAACGATTAGCGGATGCGGTGAACCGCTGGACAAATGTGCACACCAAACTCCTTCCCGGCGACACTCCGCTGGCTGATCCGGCGATTTTACGTATTCCACTGGTGTACATTACTGCGACGAGCGCATTCGCCTTTTCCGAACAGGAGCGTGCAAATCTGAACACATACCTTCAAAACGGCGGGACACTTCTGTTTTCCGATCTATCAGAGAATTGGGGACGCGACGGTGCGGTCGCAAATTCCATCCGGTTTGAACTTTGGAAAATCTTGGGCGAGAGCGCAGAATCACATCCACTGGCTCCGGAGGAGCCGGTCTGCAATAGTTTCTTTGAATTCAAGAAGGGGGCACCCCTTGTTGATAAGAGTCGAGGAGGATTCTTTACGTTGCAACTGGATGAACGAATTGCCGTATTCTATGATGCGGCAGGATTGGGTTTAAAGTGGCTAGAAAATGACTCCGACGAAAAGTGGTTGCGGTGGGGAGTAAACCTGATTGTGTATACTCTTACGAATTGGAGATAGACGGCCGAGATTCTCAATCTTAACTTGGTGCGAGAACACCAAGACTACGAGATTACCATCTGGTGGGCTTTCGTGAAACAGCGGCGGCGCACAATGTGGACGACGATTGACGCGCCGATTGCCGTGGATGCCACCAACATCAGCATAACTAGGATTTGATACTTGATGGCAGTCAACGGTTGTGTGCCCGATAGAATCTGACCTGTCATCATCCCGGGTAGCGAGACCAACCCAACCGTCATCAATGCGTTAATCGAAGGTATCATCCCCGCCCTAATTACTGCGCGAAGAATATCACCCGTTGCCTCCTGATACGTTGCTCCCAAACATAACGCCAACTCGATCGCGTCAGACTCTTTGCGCAGATCCGAAAACAAGCGGTCCAAAGCAATAGATATGGCGTTCATCGAATTGCCGATGATCATACCGCCGAGTGGAATAAAATATTGTGGGGTGTACCAGGGTTTAACCTGCAAAATTGCGCCCGTGACAGCGAAGGCAACAATCATATAACTAACAACCATGGACACAAAGGTCGGCGTAAAAAGGTGAACTTTTTTCTCCTTGACTCGTCCGCTGATTGTCTGCGCCGCCCAGAAAATCATCCACGTATAACATAGGATTACCAAATACGGATTCTTGATGTCGAAGATGAACTTTAGAACATATCCGACCAGAAATAGTTGGGCAAACGTCCGCACAGTTCCCCACATGAGGTCTTTCTCCAGTTTCAACTTGAAAAGGAGAGATCCGACGCCGGCAACCATAACAAATGCCAAGCAGAATACCAACTGGAGCGGCGAAATCTCTATGATATTCATGCAGAAACCTCTTCTAGCCTATCTGGTTGGAGGAAAAATCTCCGCGAGTTTGCCCGGTTGAGTGCAAAATCGAGGTGGGTTACAAGAATAATGCTAATCCCGCGTTCGATATTCAGTCGCTCAAGGGAATGCTCGACAATCTCTTTTGACTGTTGATCAAGAGCCGAAGTGGGTTCATCGCACAGGAGTATTTCAGGATTCACGAGCATCGCCCGAATCAAGGCAATTCGCTGTTTTTGGCCTACGGAGAGCTTGGTTGCGTCATCATTCAACTTCACATTTTCGATTAGAAACGTCTCCATCCATTTCTGCTTTTCAGCCGCACCGGGTGGTTTTTGCGTTCCTGCCGAGTGGAATTGGAAAGGGAAATCGAGATTGTCGTCGACCGAGCCGGGAATCACTATGGGGGTCTGCTGTACATAACCAATTTTACGTCGCAAGGAAGTGACTTCATGTTTGGTAATCGGCTGACCATCGATCAAAATCTCCCCCGCGGTAGCTTCTTGCAGTCGATTCATCAGACGCAAGAGACTGGACTTTCCGATACCGGAGGCGCCTTGAATTACGACGAATTCCCCTGTCTCTACGACGAGCTTTATCTCTCGAAACAGCGGCGGCTTCCCATCGTACTGCAAAGACACACTTCTCAATTCGACTCTCATAGGATGTTAATCGGCTGCGTCGCAGAATATCGTCACCGGTGGCGTCTTTGCATCCTCTCGTTCGGGCGCCCTCGCGCTCGACACCATTAGAACTCACGTCCGCTTGCTTCAATAAACGGTTGCAACTCGTCAACCAATTGTAGGAATGTGTCGGGACTAAGCGATTGAGCGCCATCGGAAAGCGCCTTATCGGGATTCGGGTGCATTTCAATCATTAACCCGTCTGCCCCCGCAGCGACCGCCGCTTTTGCCATTGGCGGGACAAATTCCGAGTCTCCCGTCCCGTGGCTGGGATCCGCGATGATCGGCAAATGGCTCATCTTTTTGAGCACGGGAACCGCGTTCAAATCAAACGTGTTTCGAGTGGCTGTTTCAAATGTGCGAATGCCTCGTTCGCAGAGCAAAACATTGTAGTTGCCGCCAGAAAGGACGTATTCGGCCGAAAGCAAAAGTTCATCTACCTTAGACATCATCCCGCGCTTAATCATAACCGGCTTTTTTGTTTTTCGCAGACGTGACAGAAGTCCGTAGTTCTGCATGTTGCGAGCTCCAATCTGGATAATGTCGGTATATTTCTCCACCAGTTGCAAATCATAACTATCGAGCAATTCGGTGATAATCAACAACCCGGTTCTGTCTCGCGCTTCGGCCAAATACTCCAGACCTTCCTCGCCAAGTCCTTGAAAACTATACGGAGATGTACGCGGTTTGAAAGCGCCGCCCCGCAGGATCTGCGCACCGGACTCCTTGACGGTTTCGGCTGCTTCCAAGATCTGTTCTCGGCTTTCGACGGAACACGGTCCAGCCATCAATACTAACTTGCCCTCGCCGATTTCGAAATCCCCGACGCGAACAACACTTCGTTCCTGCCTATATTCTCTACCCGAAAGCTTGTACGGTTCGAGAATCGGAACAACTTTATCAACGGCTTGCATTGATTCTAGCTGCTGGAGTTCGTACTTGCCGCGCTCGTCCCCGATTGCCGCAATCACTGTGCGTTCCGTTCCCTGAATAGGGTGAGGGGTGTACCCGAGTTTCTCAATTCTGGCAATGACGGCGTCGATGTATTGCTGTTCCGCCTCGGCACTCATTACGATGACCACTGGTCCTATCTCCTATGAATTCTAAAGGGTGGGTTGTGGTTGATTATATTAAAAACGTCGGAATCTTTCTGCGAAATTGATTGCAAATGAGGGGATTCGCATGCACTGTGTCCAAACATTGCGAATTCAATTACAGGTTCGAACGGAACTTTTGGCAAATTCAAGAAATCAGTTGGTTTTGAATCAACAATACGCTTAATTGTGGCTCCTTGATTCATCAACTTTGAGCCAACATCGATTGCCAAGCGGAATGCGCAAGTAGCGTGGGTCCTTGAACATTTAAAGAATAACACATCCATTCCCCCAATTACAATATATAGACGGCGGCGCAATTGAATCTGTACAGGCTTCAATTTCCGGAGCTAAATCAAGGCAGGAAGAAACACGGACAAACACGATTTCTTAGCGTGTGGTTTACAGTTCCTCGAGGTCGGATTTGCCCGTCTTTTAACTTGACTTCTGAGACTGTGTTTGCTAAAATAGCAATGGGTTAGTGCCGAATTTGCAGTGAGCGAAAACACCGCCGTGACAGAATTGAGATTCACTATAGAACCTGCCGGAATTCGATCCGTTCAAAGGTAGCCCTTACCCTCCCTGTTTTCCACACGAAGTTGACTCTTTGCGAAAGCTCGGGGCACCCAAACCCAAGACACGCGCTCGGTTTGTGATGGTGGCAATTTCTATGGTAATCGAGTTGTGTCGCAGGATAGAGCGCCATTGGGTAAGTGAGTCGGAGAAGGCGATTCCAAGGAGACTTGTCAAGCCGTAGATTTTCGGGGCAATATCAGATCACTCGCCGCGTTTGCTGGTAGATTGAATTGTAATAAATGCGTGCGTGTTACCATATTCCGTATCCTGCCGGCAATAGGAGGAATTGCATGCCACATGAATTTGTGCCCGGTCTTGAAGGGGTACCGATTGCCAAATCCGCAATCAGTTTTGTTGATGGGCTAAAAGGTATCTTGGAATACCGGGGCATCCGTATACAACACCTTGCCGAACACAGCACGTATGAGGAGACCGCTCACTTATTGCTCAAAGGTGAACTGCCGGACCCAGCGACGTTAGACGCTATAATCCATGATTTGGCACACCACCGCAGACTCGAATCACAAATCATCGAATTGATCAAATGCCTACCCGAATACGGACATCCGATGGATGCCTTACAAGCGGCGATCGCGGCTTTGGGCATGTTTCATCCCGCCAAAGATGTCACCGACGATGCACGGAACTTTCGTGCCTGCATTCGCTTGATTGCCAAGCTTCCTACCATTGTCAGTGCCTATGAGAGGTTCCGAAACGGCGCCGAGATCCTTCCTCCTCTTGACGGACTTGGACACTCTGCCAATTTCCTATACATGCTCACGGGTGAAGAGCCTAATCCCGTAAGTGTAAACGCCCTTGACGTGTGCCTGATATTGCATGCCGACCATACAATGAATGCTTCGACGTTTAGCGGGCGCGTGACGGGTTCGACCTTGGCGGACCCGTACACGGTAGTCAGTTCGGCGGTTGGCACGTTGGCGGGTCCCTTACACGGGGGCGCTAACGAACAGGTGCTTGATATGCTCCGTGATATAGGATCGGTTCAACATGCGGAATCCTACATTGAGGAAAAGATGGCGAACAAAGAACGGATCATGGGCTTTGGACACCGGGTGTATAAGACGAAAGACCCCCGGGCAATCATCCTGAGACGCTTGGCAGACCAAATGACCGAGGAGCATGGTTCAACCGAATTGTACGAAATCGCTCTGAAGGTCGATGACGTTGTTACGGAACGGTTGGGTGCGAAGGGCATTTACGCAAATGTTGATTTCTACTCGGGTATCGTCTACGACGCACTTGGCATTCGGCCGGACGCCTTCACTCCAATCTTTGCCATGGGGCGAGTCGCAGGCTGGCTTGCACACTGGCTGGAACAACTAATCGACAATAGAATTTTTCGACCAACCCAAATATACGCGGGGGAACACGACGTTCAATATATTCCGACTGAGCAACGCGGCGGAAATCCAAGATAGGCTGAGGAGCAACAGTGATAGAATTTGATAAACTTCAAGTGCCCGATCAAGGTAAAACAATTGGCAAAGTAAACGGACGACTCGATGTGCCAAGTCAGCCGATTATTCCGGTCATTGAAGGCGATGGCATTGGTCCCGATATCATGAGAGCCACGCGCCGAGTGATCGACGCCGCAATTGAGGCGGCGTATGGAAGCGAAAAGCGAATCGTATGGTTTGACGTCTACGCCGGGGAGAAAGCACATTCCGAATATGGCGAATGGCTGCCGCAGGACACCTTCGATGCGATCAAGCATTTCCGTGTTGCTTTGAAAGGACCGTTGACGACGCCGGTGGGGGGCGGATTTCGAAGCTTAAACGTGACGTTGCGCCAAGTATTGGACCTATACGCCTGCGTTCGACCGGTGCGTTATTTTGACGGCGTACCGGCTCCAGTCACGCACCCGGAAAACATGAACGTCGTTATTTTCCGCGAAAATACCGAGGATGTTTATGCCGGTATCGAGTGGGCGAAGGGAACACCTGAAGCTAAAAAGGTAATCGACTTTCTTCAAACGGGCATGGGCGTAGAAGTTCGCGAAGATTCCGGGATCGGCATTAAACCCATTAGCGTGTTCGGTACAAGTCGTCTCGCCCGGATGGCGATACAGTACGCCATCGACCACAGCCGTTCCAACGTTACCTTTGTCCACAAAGGCAACATCATGAAGTTCACCGAAGGTGCTTTTCGCGATTGGGGTTATCAAGTTGCCAAAAATGAATTCGCTGATTCGACGATTACCGAAGACGACGTCTACGAAGTACATGACGGAAGAGTTCCCGAAAGCAAGATTGTCGTAAAAGATCGGATCGCCGACAGCATGTTGCAGCAAATCTTGACACGGACCGCGGAATATGATGTAATCGCCACGCCTAACCTGAACGGCGACTACCTTTCCGATGCCTGCGCCGCGCAGGTTGGCGGCATCGGGATGGCCCCCGGCGGGAATATTGGCGATGAGACGGCGCTTTTCGAGGCAACTCACGGCACCGCGCCCAAGTATACTGATCAGGACGTTGTGAATCCGAGTTCGTTAATCCTTTCCGCGGTAATGATGCTTGAACATCTCGGCTGGCAGGAGGCAGCGGATTTGGTTATCGGCGGGCTTGAGCAAACAATTCTGCAGAAGCGCGTGACTTACGATCTTGAACGCTTAATGGACGGAGCGACGAAGGTGCGCACTTCTGAATTTGCCGCTGCAATCATTGAAAATTTCACGACTTGATTAATTCTGAGTTTGTTGTACCTTTTGAATGGAGGAACACGTGGCTAGGAAGAAAATAAGCGTCATTGGTGCGGGCAACGTCGGAGCGACGGCAGCGTTCTTGATCGCCCAAAAGCAACTTGGCGATGTTGTGATGGTAGATATAATCGACGGTATTCCGCAAGGTAAAGCCCTTGACATGGGACAGACCGCTCCAATTGAGGCCTTCGACGCGAACATCACGGGAGCAGTTGATTTTGATGCTACCGCCGGATCGGATTTGGTAATTATCACTTCGGGCTCTCCTCGAAAGCCGGGTATGACCCGCGAGGATCTTTTGCAGACGAACGCCAACATAGTTGGGAGTGTTACGGAGAATGTGGTAACACAATCGCCAAATTGTGTCATTGTGATGTTGACCAACCCCCTCGATATCATGACCTATCATGCGTGGAAAGTTTCGGGATTACCCTCGGATCGCGTGGTTGGGCAAGCGGGAGTGCTCGACTCGGCGAGATTCCGTTTTTTTATTTCGCTCGAGTTGGGCGTTTCCGTTGAGGACGTTCACGCGCTTGTGCTCGGTGGACACGGGGATACCATGGTGCCACTCCCGCGTTATACGACTGTTAACGGTGTGCCGATTACTCAACTTATTCCCGCCGACCGTATCGAAGAAATGGCGCAGCGAACTCGCGATGGCGGCGCAGAAGTGGTTGAATTGCTGAAAACAAGCGGTTATTACGCTGCCGGCGCGTCGCTCGCCGAAATGGCGGAAGCCATTATTCTTGACAAGAAGCGTCTGCTACCGTGTTCGGCGTATCTCACGGGCCAGTATGGCATTGAAGACCTCTATATTGGGGTTCCGATAAAGCTTGGAGGTGGCGGCGTCGAACAGGTCATCGAAATCGACTTGACTGATGACGAGCTTCAGGAATTGCAAACATCCGCCAAAACGTACCGAGAAGGAATTGCTCTATTAGACAAGTAGTCGCTTCGGGTTCGGGAGAACTTACCGAAATAATATACTGCAAAACCGGGGTAGTTTATTTCGGATGAGAATTCGGATAGAAGCGATAAATTACGGAGGCTGAAGAACAAGAATGGCGGAACTCGCCGATATTGAAAATGAGTTCATCCGTGATGAAATTGAAGAGTTTCTCGAGCGCCCCGATGAAATAGAACGTACGATCGAGACGTTTTCCAATGCCGCCCCCGAGATGCAAGCCATCGCCGCCGCGCTGATTGATGGAGACAATTTTGCGGTGGACGAATTAACCAAAGAAGCCTTGGAGGCCGGGACTGAAGCGCTTGAGATTATGGACGATGGCCTCATCTCCGGCATGGGTGTTGTTGGCATCAAGTTCCGGGAAAACTTCATTTTTGTGCCGGAGGTGCTTGCATGCGCGCGCGCTATGAAAGCCGGTATGGCGTACATTGAACCGATATTGTCAGCTTCGGGCGTAGAGCCCGTCGGAACGGTGATCATGGGGACGGTAAAGGGTGACCTGCATGACATTGGGAAGAATCTTTGCATTATGATGCTGCGCGGTGCCGGGTTCGTGGTTCACGACTTGGGTGTGGACACTTCGGATGATGAGTTCATTGAGGCTGTTGAAGATCATGAAGCGAAAGTGTTGGGAATGTCTGCTCTGTTGACTACCACGATGCCGAATATGGGTAAAACAATCGAAGCTTTCATTGATGAAGATCTTCGCGAGGAAGTAAAAATTATGGTAGGCGGAGCGCCCGTGACGCAAGAGTTTGCTGATGACATGGGCGCCGATGGGTACGGGAAGGATGCCCTTGCCTGCGTCGCATTGGCGAAGAAGTTCATGGATGACGACGACGAGGAAGAGTTTTGAAGTCTATGGCAGTCCAGAATGCATAAAATCAACAAGGAAGAAATCCACAAGCGGCTTGACAAAATTACCGAAATATTTGAGGGCTTGGTGCTGCACGCGGATGAGCAATCCACGTACCGATGCCCTTACAAGAATCGGTTCGATCAATGTACGGCAAAATTCGGATGTCGCAATCAACGCAAGCCGCCCCTCAAAGACGATTTACTTCTATGCGGCGGTGATGACCGCATTGATTATCGGAGTGCCTGGGAAACAGAATCGGCGGAAGGTGCTTATCTGGAGGATATTGAGTACGGAATGGGTACAATTAAACATGATGGAAAAGCCCGAAAACTGGCTGCCGGAAAAACCATCTTCGATTATGCTGACGAACTTGCGGTTCAGGTTCCGACATCTTGTTTTCGCACCGGGCAATGCCATGAATGTATCGTCGAGGTAAAGACGGGTATGGAAGCGTTGAACCCTCGAAATGAAGTAGAGTCATTTCTGCGGGACGGCCACCGCCTCGCTTGTCAGGCGGTAGTCCAAAATCCGGATATTGATGTGGAGTTCTCGCCTCTGCGGCGCACTCCCAAAATCCTCACCTTGACCGATGAAAAACCACTAGATCTCGATCCGTTGGTCACGCGCCGAGGTGATGGCGTTTATTATGATGGTGAGTACATCGACAGTTATCGGGGACATCTCTACGGCTTGGCCATCGATCTGGGAACGACCACCATCGTCATCGATTTGGTTGACTTGGAGACCGGAAAGAGCGTTCGTGTCAGTTCACTTGAGAATCCGCAGCGGTTTGGCGGAAGTGATGTCATGCATCGCATTTCCTACGATTCTGAATATGGCGGAGAGTTGCGCAAAGCCGTAATCAATGCGCTGAATCACGAGATCTTGGATATGGGCGAGCGTCTGGGATTTGTTCGCCAAGAAATCTATGAGATCATCGTGGCGGGCAATTCGACCATGCGCGACATCTTCTTCAAGCTTGATGTGCAGAGCATCGGCCAAAAACCTTACAAATCCGCAATTGAACACGAATTCCTGGAAGGTAAGCGTGATACCACTTCACTTATCGAGAAAACACGCCGCTTGGGGATTCGCGCAAATCCGAAGGCTGTTGTCTACGGATTGCCACTGATTGCAAGCCATGTTGGCGCCGATGTTGCCGCGGATCTTGTGGCGATTGATGTTGCCTCCCATGACGAGGTGATAATGCTGGTCGACGTTGGTACCAACACCGAAGTGGTTGTGGGGCACGCGGGCCGGTTGGTGGCGGCTTCTTGTCCGGCGGGCCCCGCTTTTGAGGGTGGCGGGATTGAGTACGGCATGCCCGGATACGATGGTGCCGTTGAGTCAATTCATTTGAACAACGGTCAGACCAATTATCAAACTATCGGCGATGTCGAACCCCAGGGCATCTGCGGATCCGGTTTGATTGATTTGCTGGCAGAACTTCGAAATCAAAAACTGATGACGGAAATGGGAGTATTTAGGGAAAAGAAACAGCGGAAGATACCGGTGATTCCAGAATACGGAATCACACTGTCGCGGGACGATGCCAGTAATCTTGCCCAAGCAAAAGCCGCGAATTATTGCGGTCAATTCATAGTGATGCGGCAATTTGGTGTCAACCCGTCAGATGTGACGAAGCTGTATTTGGCTGGTGGATTTGCTAACTATGTCGATGTTCGCAACGCGATCAACATCGGGTTCTTGGCCCCTGTACCCGACGATCGTATTGTCAAAGTCGGCAACGCCGCGGTACAAGGCGCAAGGGAAATATTGCTGTCGCGCAGTAAGCGCGAATCGATCGAGGATATGGTCAAGAAGATTGAGCACGTCGAATTGGAGACGACACCGGATTTCTTCGAGGTATTCGTGGAAGGCTGCCAGTTTAAACCGATGCCAACGACGTTCGATTGAGTGACGTGAAAGCGCACAGCTTATGGATACCGCCTACGCCCGATCTAGTGGGCATCCCGGTGCTTGGCAAAAGCGTCCGCTGCGCCATCTGATTGAGGAAACCGACACGTTTGTGACTTGCGTCGAGTTGGTGACCTCGCGCGGCGTAATTACCGAACGCAGCGGCAGACGCGTACTGGAGTTGGCTAGAAAACTCACTGAACACCCGCGCGTACATGCCTTGAGCATTACCGACAATCCCGGCGGTAATGCCATGCTTAGTGCCGACACGCTCGGTACGGATCTCATCTCCCGGGGTCAGGAAGTTGTAATCCACCTTTCATGTAAAGACTGGAACCGTAATGCCCTCCAGAGCCGCGGCTGGCAGTTGGCAAGCGAAGGTTTCAACAATGTTCTCGCTTTATCGGGAGACTATCCCAACGAGGGATACCGAGGACAGGCAACCCCGGTTTTCGACACCGATTCGGTTGGCCTGCTCAGGATGTTCTCGGATATGAACGCCGGGATGACCGTTTCGGCAGGGAAGAAAGATGAAGTATTAAAGCGCACCGACTTCTATCTGGGCGCCGTAGTCAACAACCACAAACGTCATGAACGCGAGGTGATGCCTCAGTATTTCAAGCTTGCCAAAAAGGTGAAAAACGGGGCGGCGTTTATCATCAACCAGATTGGATACGACGCTCGTAAGCAGGACGAGTTGTTGAAGTATATGACAATGCACGGCATTGACGTGCCCGTGCTCGGAAACGTCTATGTGCTGAGCCGAGCGGCGGCACGTTACTTCAATTCGGGGAACATTCCGGGTGTCACGGTAACCGACGATTTGCTGAGACTGGTTGAAAAACAGGCGAAATCGCGCGATAAAGGCAAAGCCTTCTTTCTGGACTTCGCGGCGAAGCAATGTGCCATCGCAAAGGGATTGGGCTACCGCGGTGTCTACATCGGCGGACATCTGCGATACAAAGATTATGAGAAAGTGCTGCAGATGATAGATGAGTTTGGCGCCGATGACTGGAGGGAGTTCGCAAGGGAAATTTGTTTCGGTTACGCGGACGAATTCTACTTCTTCGAACCTGCGGGAGAGACAGGTCTAAGCTCAAACGAGGTGAATCGTAGTTACCTCTTTTCCAAACGGACCTCGGCGTTACAAACAGCAAAGCGCGAGCTCCCGTTGAACTATAAGATAAACCGGAGTTTGCACGGAACGGCATTCGAAGAGGGAACGCTCGGATTCAAGGCGGGACAGAAAATATTCCGGGCGGTTGACAACAGCCGCGTCCGGAAAGCGGCGCATGGAGCGGAACACGCTATAAAATCCGTCATGTTCGACTGTCGCGACTGCGGGGACTGTTCACTACCGGAAATCGCTTTTCTATGTCCTGAATCGCAATGCGTAAAGAATCAGCGTAACGGGCCCTGCGGCGGAACGCGTCAGGGAAAATGCGAAGTTGGCGAGAAAGACTGTATCTGGGGGCGAGCTTACGATAGGCTCAAGGCGTACGGCGAAGAAGAACGCATGTTGGACGGTCCGGCAATCTTCAAAAACGGTGCGTTGAAGGGTACAAGCGCCTGGGCGAACACGTTTCTGGGGCGGGATCATCACGCACGCAAGAAATGAGATTTCATTTCAAACCTCGGAGATTAACGTAACCGTGCCGCATTGTTGAGCCGTCGCCGAATGATGAGGCTTACTTCCGATGGCTCAATTGCAAGTTAAACAACGTATAGATTATACCCATAGGCATAATACTTTTCTCGGTCGTCATGGCTGGCTTCGTCTTACCCCTGCCTACTCGGTAAAAACTGTTGATGAGCTTATCGGTAGTTGCGCTGAGGACGCCCAAGTTTTAGACCCCTTTGCGGGAACGTCCACTACTGCGCTTTGTGCTGCATATCAAGGCTATAAGGCAGCAACTGTTGAGATAAACCCATTCCTGGTATGGCTCGGAGACGCAAAAACCAGTCATTATTCACCTCGATCGATTAAGACAACATCCGAGCAGGTATTCTCCCTGTCACAAATTTTACGTTCAGAAGACGCTTCACCCGTTCTAGCACCTCCGATTCATAATATCAATCGATGGTGGAATCCACAAACGCTCTCGTTTTTGTGTAAATTGAAGAAGGGTATTGATGAAATAAAACTAGACGATGAAAGATCACGCACCTTACTGTTGTTGGCTTTTTGTCGAACCATGATGAAATTGTCTAAAGCGGATTTTAATCATCAGTCTATGTCCTTTAAGGACTCGGATTCCTTTGAATTTTTTGGCATGGAAAATCATACGGGAGAATATGAAAAAGTTTACAGTGAAGATTTAAAGTTCGTACTTTCTTCCGCTTCAGATAATCCTGGAGGTTCTGCAGAGGTCATTAACGGAGACGCTCGTTTCCTGAACAAGTTGGTGAATCACAAATTCGACCTAGTGATAACGTCGCCGCCTTAGGCCAATCGGATGTCTTATATCCGTGAATTGCGCCCATATATGTACTGGCTGGGATTCTTGAATAAGGCGAAAGAGGCTGGCGAACTTGACTGGAAGGCAATTGGTGGCACTTGGGGAATTGCTACAAGTCGGCTCAGTTGCTGGGAACGGAGTGAGGATAGTTTTCGCCCACTTATTTTGCTGAGATACTGGATTCCATGAACCGTAATGAAAACAAAAATGGATCAGTGTTATCAAAGTATGTAGATAGATATTTTGAGGACATTTGGACTCACTTAAACAGCTTGAGGACGGTAATGGCATCCTACGGTAGGGTGCACTACATTGTTGGTAACTCCACGTTTTATGGTGTCCTGTTACCCACGGAAAAAATCTATGCCGACATGCTAAGTGAGTTGGGATTTTCTGAGATTAAGGTCGAAAAGTTGAGGAAGCGAAATTCCAAAAAAGAACTTTTTGAATTTGATGTTTCCGGCGTATATAGGGGTTAGTAGCATTTCTTGATAATGAAGCTAAACGGCAGAGAATTCATCATCATTGGTGAAAATGTCCATACCACGCGCGTGGTGCTGCGAAAGGGCAAGTTGGTTACCAACGACCCGGACGGAGTTGAATCCGTTCGTTATCTTGACGCCGGAAAAAAGAGGCGTTATTTAACAATTCCCGAAGATGTGAAAAAAACTCAGGATTACGAAGAGGGGCGGGTCAAACACGTCAAGATTGCGGTTCAAGCCGCAATGACCGGAGAAGCTGCCGAAGCGTCTGAAGGGCTGAACTACGTACATCGGCTGGTTCAACGCCAAGTTAACGCCGGCGCCGATTTCATTGATTTGAATGTGGATGAAATCTCCCTACGACCTCAGGAACAGAAGGAGGCGATGCAGTGGCTGGTGCGAACCGTGGAAAATATGTGTCCTATCCCACTGTCAGTGGATTCATCGAACGTCGAGACTATCCAAGCGGGGTTGGAAGCCGGTGATGGCAGAGCCGGTCGAATGCTGCTGAACTCTGCGTCTTTGGAACGACTTGAGGCGCTGGACCTTGCGAAGCAGTGTGATACGCAGGTCATCGTGACGGCAGCGGGGGAATCCGGCATGCCACAAGATGAAACAGAACGAATCGGTTATGCTTCTCGCATGGTGGATGCTGCCTTGGACAGAGGCATCTCGATTGAGGACATATTTATTGACGTACTCATATTTCCAATCTCGGTTGACAGTGCATTCGGAGTGCACGCCTTTGAAACGATTCGCCAACTCCGCGCGAAATATGGGCCCGAAATTCACATCACCGGCGGCTTCAGTAATGTATCCTTTGGGTTGCCTTGCCGCCGCATAGTCAACGACGCCTTTATGTGCTTGGCTATTGAAGCCGGCGCCGATAGTGGGATCATCGATCCGGTCACCAGCCGACCATCTAAGGTATTCTCTATTGATAGGGAGTCGAGGGCGTATCAACTCGCCGAAGATATGTTGTTGGGGCGCGACCGATTCTGCAAAAACTTCCTGCGAGCTTACCGTAAAGGTGAATTGGAAGTCTAACAACCGATGGCGACGTATCAGATTCTGTACTGGAAGCATATTCCGGCTCAGGTCCGGGTGTTTGAAGGAAAAAAGCCGATCTCGCAACCGATGCCTGATCGATTTCAGACCGACATCGATCGAATCGCTATGAAGGAAGGCTTGACCGGAACCGACGACTATCTGGGCCAGTGGCAGTGGACAGAAAAGCGAGAACGCCCCGGTAATGCACGTGAAGTTCTAGTTGAACTCTTGAAGGAGCTTGAATCGGAATACGACAACGGTGCACATGAAGATGAGTTGCCGTAAAGATTGGGGACGCTCGGGAGATATTCAGGGGATCCTATAATTATGGATACAACGATTCAATCCATTTTGGAGAAAGTATTGACCGGGGAGCGCTTGGACTTTGACGATGGTCTAACCCTCTTCAAGAGTAACGACCTACTCTCCATAGGAAGTGCGGCTGACGTAATTCGTCAACGCAAACACCCGGAGGGCGTGATCACCTACATTGTTGATCGCAATATCAACTACACAAACTGGTGCTATGTCGATTGCGATTTCTGCGCCTTTTATCGGCACAAGAGCGACCCTGATGCTTATGTAATGGGGAGAGAGGAATTGGGGCAGAAGATTGAGGAGACCATTGATCTTGGGGGAGTGCTTATCCTCATGCAAGGTGGTCTGCATCCCAAGCTCAAACTGGATTGGTACGAAGATCTCCTCCGCTGGATCAAAGAGAACTATGACATTCACATCCATGGGTTTTCGCCACCGGAACTTGATTGGTTTGCAAAGATCAACCGAATTAGCCTAAAGGAAACATTGACACGACTGCGTGATGCGGGGCTGGATTCGATACCTGGCGGGGGGGCAGAAATCCTTACGAATCACGCTCGGGAGGAAATCAGTCCCAAAAAATGCACGTCTGATGAATGGCTGGAAGTCATGCGGCAAGGGCATTACGTGGGTCTGAAATCGAGTGCAACCATGATGTATGGGCACGTCGAGAGTTACGGCGAGCGCGTAGAACACCTCCTTCGCCTTCGCGAATTGCAAGACGAGACGAGCGGATTCACGGCGTTTATTTGTTGGTCGTTGCAGCCCAACAACACGCGCATGGACCATATACCTCCTGCAGGGAGTTTCGAGTATCTCAAAACATTGGCGATTTCCAGGCTCATGCTTGACAATTTCGACAATTTTCAATCTTCATGGGTGACTCAAGGACCTAAAATCGGGCAGTTGTCGCTAAAGTTTGGAGCGAATGATATGGGGGGTACGATGATCGAAGAAAACGTCGTGAGTCAAGCGGGAACTGTCTATTGCATGCCCATTGAGGAAATCGAAAGGACGATTGCCGAGTTGGGACACGTGCCAAAACGACGTAATTTCTTCTACGAGTTGCTTGATTGAGACTTACTGCACAGGACGAGATAAGCGGAACTTTTCACAATAAACCATATCTGGAGGACTTATGACGCAAAGTGTCGTTACAGAAACGAACCTGACCAACGTACCTCGTTTCAGCAAAGGGAAAGTACGTGATCTCTACGATCTTGATGACAAGCTCCTGATGATTTCAACTGATCGCATTTCGGCGTTTGATTACGTTCTCCCGGATGGCATTCCGTGCAAGGGCAACGTTTTGACCGCATTGTCAGAATTTTGGTTCAATCACACGAATTCAATCGTGGACAATCACCTGATTACTACGGATGTCGACGCGTATCCCGACCTATTGAAAGCACATTCCGACGTCATTGCCGGAAGGTCGATGCTGGTGCGCAAAGCTGATCGAATCGACATCGAATGCGTCGTGCGCGGATACATCACCGGGTCGGCATGGTCGGAATACCAAACCGACGGTACGGTTTGCGGCGAGAAATTGCCTGAAGGTTTGCGTGAATCCGATCGTCTGCCTCAACTCATCTTCACGCCTGCTACGAAAGCGGAGCAGGGGGAGCACGACGAAAACATCTCGATCGCAAGAATGGAGGAACTTATTGGTAAGGAATTGTCGGCGCGAATTATTGAGACGAGTTTCGCACTGTTTGAATCTGCAAGTCGGCATGCCGAGAAAGTTGGCATAATACTTTGCGATACAAAGTTTGAGTTTGGACTGCTTGACGACAAGTTGATTCTCATTGACGAGGTATTCACGCCCGACTCCTCCCGATTTTGGCCGAAGGACGAATATGTACCGGGAAAATCGCAAAGTAGCTTCGACAAACAGTACGTACGGGATTATCTCTCTGAAGTTGGCTGGAACAAGAATCCCCCCGCACCGCACCTGCCCGAGGACGTGATTCAAAAAACAAGCGAAAAGTATTTGGAAGCTTACCGATTGATCGTTGGGAGAGAATTATCGTAGGATGGGTTGGAGGAAGTAGAAGAGACGCAAAAGGTCTACAAAATTCTATGCGTAAATCGGGGCTTACTCCACAAGAAACAGATGGCTGCGCTCAAACAGATCGTCTATATCGATCTCAACAATCCATTCGCCTCTAGGGAATCCGTTTGAAGGGCGTTCGATAAAGAACCACGTTATCTGTTCGCCGGTCGAAGAGGAAAATGTCTCACGTTCCTCTCGAAACGGCGGGGCATCCAAGGCACTGTCCGGAGCAAACCAACGCACATCGACGGAGTGTCGTCCTTCGACATTTGCCCAATAGATCCACAAGAATATCCTCTTACTCGTGTCGGAAAAGAAGACATCCGTGATTCCGTCAGGCCGGTCATCGATAACCGAAATAGTCAAAGCCGAGTCCAAGATTGCAGGTTCACCTCGAAATACATCGCTAGAGCCGCTCCCGCCGGAACCTGTTTCATCACACCCGCTGAAAACCGCGGCGACCCACAATAGGACTAAACCAGTCATCCAAACAATTGCCTTGTTCATTGCGTATTTCCTCAAAAATTTGTCGTAATACTACAATAATCATACCTGACCCGTTATCGCCTGTCAACCAAAAAACAGCGGCCATTTGCGTCAAAATTGCCGCAGAACGATAGGTTGGAAATCAGGTATTCTCCTGTCAAGCATAATTGGGCATGATTGACACGTGGCGGCTTAACTATTGATGGTTGTTTCAAAAAACCCACTATAGCGGTGATCGACCGACCGGACAGGAAGGCGAGAGATTCGTCTCCCGGTAGCGTCGAACCGCCAGTCCGAAAGCTCGATACGACGGACAACACTCGATGCATTCATTTACAGCGGATTCAACTGCGCATGCCCTATTGTAATTCTTTGTTTCTGTATCATCAATTATTATGCCAACACAAGGAAGGAATTCTCACAATGGGTGCTGTCCCGACTCGGCATAGATGCTCGGGCGGAATCGTCATACGTACGAACAAGAAATCAGTTGAGTTTTTGCTGCTGAAACAGATTAGAAATACCGGCGAAATCCAATGGGTGATGCCAAAAGGTCATATCCGGAAAGGAGAGACTTCCGAGGCTTCGGCGATTCGCGAGGTGAGGGAGGAAGTTGGACTTGAGGAACTTCGACTCATTGCTTGCATCGGAATGCAGGAGTTCCGGTATTGTGACGGCAATGGCATCAAGCATGAAAAAGCGGTGGATTGGTATTTGATGGAAACTCCCTATGAATCTCATCTAACTCTCAACATTGAAGAGGGATTTGTAGATTCAAAGTGGCTTCGGTCAGAGGAGGCGCGGAAACAATGTTCACACGAAGACTTTCGACCGTGGGTCGATAGAGCGGCGGAGACTTTAGGTATTGAGAATCACCCTTGATCTGGGCTCTCCGGATTTCAATCTACCATGCTTGATAGCCCGCCATTGTCCCTGTCGGTATAACTCATTCGGCAAGTAACACTCGTTTTTGGATGAATGACAGGCTTTGAGAAGGTGGTCCTTCGTAGAAGGGTTTTCACTCCAGAGGATCAAGCGAATGAAAAGTCGTAGGGTGGGCACTGCCCACCATTCCTTGTAAGGAGCAATTAAGCGACTAGATAAGGAGATCAAGCAAGCGAATTCTGCGCGCGATAGCAAATTCTGCGATAGAAATCCCCAATGTATGTAGAATCCGACGAACCAATTTCCTGCACTCCTGCGGATCAAGGGAGTGGATAGATCAAGTGACTGAATAAGGAACGCGATAGAGATCCCGGCAATGTCCGGTGTTATTCGAAAAAATGCGAATAATCTCTCAGTATGTGTGAAGAGTCACAACAAAATGGATCAGTATGATGTAACAATCATCGGCGGTGGAAGTGCCGGGCTTGTATTGGCGGTTGCCGGCGCAAAATTAGGCAAAACGGTCGCTCTCGTCGAAAAGCATCGTCTCGGTGGGGATTGCCTATGGACCGGCTGTGTGCCGTCGAAAGCTATCCTCAAAGCGGCGAAGGTTGCGAACTATGTGAAGGAAGCGGGAAGATTCGGGATTAGAGTGGACGACGCCCAAGTAGATTTCGACCAAGTGATGGCGCATGTTACCTCTGCGCAGGAGGCTATTAAATCGGAGCATGACAACCCGGAGCGTTTTCGCGAGATGGGCGTGGATGTCATCTTCGGCGAAGGACAATTTGATGGCACAGGGAAATTTGTAGTGAAGGATCGAGAAGAAGCACAAATGCGGAGCCTTACCAGCAAGAAATTTGTGATTGCGACAGGATCACGCCCCGCAATTCCCGCGATTCCCGGGCTTGAATCTGGCGGTTATCTACACAGCGAAAATGTGTGGGATTTGAAGGAACTCCCTTCAAGGCTTCTGGTGATAGGCGCTGGGCCCATTGGAATTGAGTTGGGACAGGCGTTTCATCGCCTTGGATCCGAAGTTACCATTGTTCAACGAGGCAACCGGATCTTGCCTAAAGAGGACAACGAAGTTTCCGAAAGAATGTTGAACTACCTCCGAGAGGAAGGCATCACGATTCTACTGAATACCTGTCCGGTCGAAGTCGGCAACCGGGAACAAGCCTCGGTTGACCAAAACAGGTGTGATGATCCGCCGTCAGGACGCTGCTCCGTCAGACTGGAAACCGCCGGTGAGGATCGCAGCCTTGAGGTGGATCAGATTCTGATTGCGGTCGGCAGAAGACCGAATGTTGAAGGATTGGGACTCGATACGGCAGGCGTAGAGGTTGAACGAAGTGGGATATGCGTAAACAAACGCCTCCGGACTACCGCTAACAATATATTTGCCGCCGGTGATGTGGTTGGTCATTACCTCTTTACGCATGTCGCGGCGTTTCAAGCGGCACAGATTGTCCGGAATATGTTCTTCCCCGGCTCAAGTGCGATAGACTATTCGGTCGTACCTTGGACGACATTTTGCGATCCGGAAGTCGCTCGATGCGGGATGACCGAAGCCGAAGCGCGTGCCAAACATGGAAAAATTGACGTCTTTAGCGTTGATTTGCGAGATGTTGACCGGGCAGTGTCGGACGGTGAGACAAGGGGTTTTGTCAAGGTTATCGCTACGCGGTGGACCGGCAAGATTCTCGGTGTCCACCTTGTCTGTCCCGGGGCCGGGGAGGTTATCCACGAGTTTGTTCTGGCAATGAAGGAAGGCATCCCGCTGCGTAAGTTAAGCGGCATGATTCATGTCTATCCGACGTACTCGAGTATCGTTTGGCGCGTCGCCGGAAAGTGGCTGGCGGAGGGCAAGCTTGTTCAAACTCTACGAAACGTCGTCAGCGCGGCAAGAAGGAATAAGATTGAAACTTCAAAATAGGTCTGAGTCGCACAGGACCTGACGTCGCCGGCTGATTTCAACAGCACTCTAACGAAATTACAACATTGCGAGACATTCGCGGCATTTTTTGATTGACGACAAAATGATTGTGTGATACGCTAGAAAAAAGCAGTAGTTGACTCCGATCGTCATATTCGGTAACCATGAAATCCCGATTACATGCTGACTATGTTGCGCTTTTAGTGGTATGGCCTAGCGATTTGTGCTAGAATAAACGTATAAACAGATAGAGCGTTAGGACGTTTATCAACATATATCTAAACCTTATCTTTAGGAGGGAACCATGAGAAACATGACTGTAGTGATGGCTGTTAGCGTTTTGGTTTGTGGCGCTATTCTTAGCGGATGTGGAAAACTCAGTACCGAAGAGTTTGAAGGCTGGAGAAGCGAATACGTTGCGTCAAATGACAAAGCATTCGCCGACATGGATGGCAGGGCTTCAAAGTTGGAGAGCGGCCTCGACCAACAGAAGTCTGACTTGAGCCAATCCATTGAGGATGCGCGTGATGATGCCATAGCCGCATCTCAACTCGGTGATGCCGACACCATCAAGAGATCCGAACAATTCGCGATGGGAGAGGATGCCAAGCTCCGTGATGAACTGATGGGGGCTGTGAATGCCGCGGGCGAAAGCGCTCAAAGTTTTGCAAAATCCGAGGACGATAAGCTGCGCAAAAGCATCAGCAGCCTTGAGAAACAGGCAAATTCAACCGCGCAAAGCGTGTCGGATCTGGAGAGCGATCTGATGGCGGCAAAGAAGGAACTGGCAGACGCGATGGCGGTCAAGGCTATGAGCGCGGCGACGGTCCAATTTGCCAGCGGAAAAACCGGCTTGAGTTCGGAAGCTAAGGCTATGCTCGACAAAGCGGTGGCTTCAATAAAGGCTCATCCGCATGCCGTGGTTGTCGTTTCCGGTCATGCCGACGGTACGCCGGTGCTGAGCGGAAAATATCGCAGTAACTGGGATCTGTCGCAGGCAAGAGCCAATTCCGTCGCCAACTATCTCAAGGAGAGTGGCGTAACGAACGAAATTAAAACTCTCGCCCGTGGGCATACGATGCCGGCAGCTAACGTGAATACAAAAGATGGACGCGCCGCAAACCGGCGTGCTGAAGTGGTTGTTTATCCTCCCGGCACTATGCCTGCCGGAATGTAGAATCAGGTTGTATTGCCATGGGGGAAATCGGGATGTATGATGTGTCCCGATTTCCCTTTTTTTGTCTGCACTCTTGAGCGACCAGATGAACTTTCCATCGCTTGGTCAAGTGGGAGCGATCAGGTCCTTGGGATTCCGTGCTGTCTCAGACAATAGCGGCATTTGGTTTTGATGGGTGTTTTAATGTTTTAAATCGATTGTCTCATTTTGGCTCCAAACGAGGATTCGTGTTGTAGATATGATACTGTGGTGAGTCTAAGATGCGTATGTTCACCATGTAATTATGGATGGGAACTTTTCATCATGTTCGGCGTATAATCTGCAGGTGCGCATGGGATTCGTGTTGTTTCACGTTCAATGCGAATTAGAGGCCAAACCAAGGATTTTGAAGAGAGGATTCTTTGGCACGTAAATTGCCCGGTACTGTACCAAAAGATCTTTGGTCACGAAATCACTCAAGTTGCAAGGAGGGCAGAATGAAAAGACCGAAATCTCATTTCAGCATATTTTGCACCGTTTCCATGATCGTCGGATTAGCTGCGTCTGGTCGCGCGGACATTGACAACCTGAAATTTGAACTCTTTGGTGTCGTCAATAGCGATGATGAACGACAGATTAGACGGCGGTTGGAGCCCTGGGCGGAACCCGACGGCGTGACTTTCCACACACCGGTGGACAAAAATGGGCGGGAGCGTCTATTTAGCACCTTGATCAAGGTTAGACCGAGAACGGACGACAAATTCTCGGAATCGCATACCCTCGACACTTACCAAATACTTCAGCAACTGAAAGACCAGCGTTATCGAGGGCGACCGGCGGGGAGCCAACCGTGGATCGTCAAGACCGAAGCAAAAATAAAAGGGGAACTTTTTGCGCATCCCGGTTGGGCGCGTAGCTACATACGCAATGTTCCGTTTTGGAGACATTGGCGAGCTCAAACCTCGGTAATCAACCACGCCATGTTAGCGGGAACATGGGAACAGAAGGTGGTGTTTAGTGATAGCGATCTGTTTGACCGGCTGCGGCACGATGCTTCCAAGACCGATGAAGAGATTGAGGTGGAGGGGGTCGTCGCTGGCTTTGATGGTCCGTATCCGGTAGTGTCGATCCGAAGTTATCGGCTTGAACAAGAGTCTAAAGCACAACAGAACGAATCAACTCAAGAATCTTCGGAAAGTGGATCACGTAAAGATTCAATGGATGAATAAACCGGCGATGAGGGTAATCATCAAAGATCCACTATTTTCCAAATCTAGGCTGACAAATTATACAACTTAAAATTTCTGACACGCAAATTCAGCGGATCAATGTGGGTTTGGAAGTCGTATAAACCGAATTCGCCTTGAGATGCCGCCCACCTTCATGTTGATCGCGGTTTTGGTCTGAGGCTCAGGAAGCCTTGAACCCGATGACGTTCATACCAGCGTATTGACGTAAAGGTCAAATCTTTCGGACTGAAATATAGTGACTCAACGCAAAACGAGCCCCAATAAACAGATTGGGGCTCGTTTTTTTTTTGCTGTTGAATTTCGATACTTGATCTAGTTTAGCCGATCTAGTTCGTTCAGGACCGCCGCGACGGCCAGCGTGTTATCCGGAGGAGCATCTTCAACATGCTTGAACGCCACTTTCCCATTTTGGTCAATGACAATCACGCCGCGGTTCGTGATTCCTACCTCCTCGAGCGCCATTCCAAATTTTTTCGATACTTCAAGATTCATATCTGCCAATAGCGGAAAGTCCACACCCCCTAGGTGCTCGCACCAAGCCTTGTGAGCGAATGCCGAATCGCGGTTTATGGCAACAATCTCGGCGTTCTTTGCTCGAATTTCGTCAACCTTTTCGTTGAAATCGGGAATCTGAACCGAGCACACCGGCGAGAAATCCAGTGGATA
This sequence comes from Candidatus Poribacteria bacterium, assembly GCA_028820655.1. Lineage (GTDB taxonomy): Bacteria > Poribacteria > WGA-4E > WGA-4E > JAJDTR01 > JAJDTR01. The sequence continues at coordinate 238,526 of JAPPIK010000021.1, forward strand.
GAAAACAACGACCAAATTCTTCCCTTCAAAGTCCTTCAATGACACCTCGGTATCCTCTTGACCGAGGGATCCCTCGAGCGTAAAATCTGGAGCTTCACTTCCGACTTCCAATGCCATTTGCTTCAGCCTCCTAGAAATGTGGTACGGGAATTGTGGATATATATTACGCCTTGAAATCTGTTCTGCTTCGGTTAAAATTCTATCATAAGGCAAAACAGGTGTCAACGGAATCTATTGCTTGTTCTTCCGGCGGTCGAAAAAGGCGAACGGTTGACAATGCGTCGCCACAGAGGTTCTTCTCTTGGTTGTGGCGACGCTGGTAACGCACTCTTGACACAACTCATCTTCTGTGTTAGAATGGGGCGGCATGTCGGAATTAGATTTTGAGCTATAACTTTATCTGCAATTGTTGCCAAAAACTTCGTCACGATTTTGGTTGAGAGCGAGTTGGCGAATATGATTGTGAGGACTTGATGCGCTCCGCATTTACCGTCTGAACAGCAACCGGAAGTCTAGGTTGAACATCGGTTCTTAGGTCCGAACCCCTTGGTCTTGTGGAGTGGTTGGAGCGGCGCGTATCATGACATCACGAATTGGGAGATTTTAATGCAAGCACACGATGCAGTTGCGAAAATACTGAAGCTTGAAGGAGTCGAATATCTGTTCTGTTTTCCTGCGAACGACCTAATTGAGGCATGTGCAAAGGTTGACATCCGACCGATCATGACTCGAACCGAGCGAACATTGATCAACATGGCGCACGGCTATAGCCTAGTTTCCAACGGCAACCGCCTTGGCGTTGGTTGTGTGCAGGGCGGCCCGGGAAGCGAGAACGCTTTCGCCGGGGTCGCGCACGCCTTTGCGGATTCTGCGCCTGTTCTCATGCTGCCGGGCGGCATTTCCCAATCGGAACGGAGTATTCCCACGGGGTTTGAGTCGGTCAGACACTATGAAGGAGTTACAAAATGGGTGGCCGAAGTCAACATGGCGGGCCGCATACCAAGTATGATGCATAGGGCATTTCACCTGCTTCGATCCGGCCAACCGGGGCCAGTGATGCTTGAGATTCCGAGCAATGTCATGGGCGCGGATGTAGACGACGACTTTGAGTATAAACCGCCGAAATCGGCTAAACCCGCGGCAAATCCCAACGACATTTCGGCCGCGGTTGAAGCACTGCTCGCCGCCGAGAATCCTCTGCTCCACGTGGGACAAGGCGTGCTTTATGCGGAAGCAACCGATGAACTCATCGAGTTTGCCGAACTGCTTCAACTCCCTGTCATGACAACAATGGCCGGCAAGAGCGCATTTCCCGAGAATCATCCCCTGTCCATCGGATCAAGCGGCTACAAAGGCGTAAAAAGGGTAGCGCCGTTCCTCGACAAATCTGATCTCGTGTTCGGGCTCGGATCCGGGTTCTCTACACAGGTAATGTCAACAAACATTCCGCCCGGTAAAGTTCTGATACAGAACTCTATAAGTGAGATTGACATCAGCAAAGAATACTTCATTGACTATCCGATCTTAGGCGACGCGAAACTGGTGTTACGCCAGCTTATTGAGGAAGTCAAGCGGCAAGGCGGAGGAGGAAAAGACGATCCGGATCTCGTCCACGAAATCAAGATTGTCAAGGATGAATGGTTGGAGGAGTGGATGCCAAAACTCACCTCGAACGAAGTTCCAATTAATCCCTATCGGGTGATTTGGGATGTGATGAACACTGTTGACCGAACGAAGACAATGGTTACGCACGACTCGGGAAATCCACGCGATCAGATGATGCCGTTTTACCAATCACTCATTCCTCACGGCTACATCGGTTGGGGGAAGTCGACGCAATTGGGCTTTGGCTTGGGCTTAATTATGGGAGCGAAACTTGCCGCACCACACAATTTGGCTGTCAACATTATGGGCGATGCGGCGTTTGGTATGGCGGGAATGGATTTTGAGACTGCTGCACGGGAGCGAATCCCGATTCTTACCGTTATGCTCAATAACTCCGCGCTGGGCAATTACAAATCCTACATGCCGGTTTCTACAGAACGATACAGCACGCCATTCCTTACCGGAGATTACGCGAAGGTCGCCGAAGGGTTGGGCGGCTACAGCGAGCGGGTCGAAGACCCGGCAGACATTGTCCCTGCAATCAATCGGGCGCTGAAAGAGATGGAAGACGAAAAGCCTGCATTGCTTGAGATTATCACGCGGGAGGAGGGAGAATTCTCCTAAAGAGTCTGACCAAAATCATATCGCGCGCAACTTTCTGGTAATGATGGCGGTGTAATGATTGCGCCAACCATCATTACCATCTTGTCCTGTCCCTGCATGAAACTTTGTCAATCAGCCTATCGATGATTAGCCACCCCGCTCGAAACAATCAGACACATCAATCCGATAGTTTTGCACAGAAACCCTATCCAATTTCCTGACCTTTGGGATTAGAGCAAGAATGGGAGATTAACTGTGAAATGGCTGACGGCGCTTTTCCTTGTCGGAATAAGTTGTTTTCACGGAGCGTGCGCTCAGCGCGCCTCCCTAAATCCCCCTGATTCAGCAATCGCGCATTTCAATTGGGGAATAGACTACGCCAATCGGGGAGAGCTGGATCAAGCGATTACAGAGTTCAAATTAGCTATCAAACGAGATGTGAGGTGGGCAAAACCTTACTACAATTTGGGTGTAGCGTACAGTAAGAAAGAGAAATGGAATCATGCGCTTGTAGCCTGGAAGAAGACCGTCTACATCGACCCCAACTACGCCAATGCGCATTACAACCTTGCTCGTGCATACGCACGCGGAAATCAGCGTGACCTCTCATTAACGCACCTCCGACAAGCCGTCTCGCTCGATAAGAAATTTTTTGAAGCAGCACAATCCGATCAGAATTTTGACACAATTCGGAAGAGTGAAGAATTTCAAGAATTCATGCGTTCCAATCGCTGAAACAGAATTTTGATGCCTATTGTCTCGGAAAAATGATCAGATGAAACCGGATCAGTCAACGAAAATTCTCGTTCTACTCCTGGGGATCATCCTAACACTGCATGTTCACGTTTTGAGTGTTGGATCACAAACGGAGTCTGCCGATAATCGGCGCAAACGGCTGATTGAAGATTTCGCACACCGTGCGTCCGCAACGCTCAAAGGACAGGTTATCTGGAAAAACATGGACCTTTCCCAGACAACCGTACAGGTGTACAGGGACAAAACATTGACCGAATTATACACGGGGGTTACCAAAATCGAGGGTGGACGCTTTTCATTGAATGTTGAGCCCGGCAACTACTATGTTGTCGCTTTCGTTGACGTGAATCGGTCAGGAAAATTCGATGACGGCGACGGTATGGGCATCTTGGGCATCGCGGACTGGCGCAATACCGGTCAGCAAAAACAGTTGGTAAGGGTTGGCCCAAGTCAGACAATCTCTGGACTAATGATTCATGTGACGGCACGGAATCAAATGGGAAAGATTGTTAGTACGCAACAATATCGACCCGATCCAATTAAACAATTCAAGTCGGAACTTGAGCAAACCTCTTCCGGCGTGAACGGAAGTGTAAGCTACGCCACTCCTGCCTCTGTAGCAAAAACTTCGGTACGTGCTTATACAGATCTTTCTTGGAAATACCTTGCTGCCAAGACCGGGATAGATGGGGATGGAAATTTTACACTTCATTTGAAGCCTGGAAAATATTACCTAATGGTAATCATAGATTGGAACGACTCAAATCTAATCGATCATGGCGATTGGTTCGGGATACTCGGAATTGACGATTTAAAAAGTCGCAAGGCTTTCCCCGAGCCAATTCTGGTCAATGCAAATAAATTTTCAAACGAGATTCGGATTCAGATTTCAGGCAAGCAACTTGAAAGTGGTCGAGTTGTCCCGCTCGTCGATGCTGATTCCGCGTCGCCTCCTGTGGAATATGAAAGCGTGGAAGTCTCGGGAACAATTACATGGCCCGGACACAATTTTGATGGATGCGTTTTACAAATTTATATCGACCCTACTTTGACAAAACCTGTTCAGCAAGTAGAGGTAGAGGGAAACGGAATCTTCAATTTTCAATTGCCTGCGGGACATTACTATTTGATAGCTAGTGTGGATGCGGACGGGGACGGCCAATACGGTTCCGGTGACGGAGTCGGCGGTTACGGTACCCTCGACATGACCACCAGACCTCCCAGGGCCCTCACGCTTGCAAGTGGAGAAATGGCCAATATCGAAATTGTGGTGAGTGCGCAATACGATCCCGAGGGTCAACTTCAACCAACGGAATCGAAATTTAGAATTGTGCAATCAAGCGAAGCCGAAACAGGCATGACAGGGCGCATTCTGTGGGATGGGAAGAACTTTCGAGGGGCAATATTGTCACTATCCAACACGCCGACATTTGACTCTGTGATTCCGATAGCGCTCGATCTGGAAGATGACGGTCGGTACAAAGTCGCGGTTCCTCCTGGCGACTATTACGTTACCGCAGCCGTTGATGCTAATGCGGATAGGAAAACGGGTCTCAAGGATGGAGTTGGCGTCTACGGCACTCGTCAACCTGTGCGTGGCAACCCCCAATTGGTTTCAGTGTTTGATGGTCATGTCACGCCCCACATTGACATTGAGATATTTGCGATGTACATCGATTCGGAAGGTAACATCGCCGAATTTGAGGATGGCCATAGGTCCGAAATAAAATACCAACACGGGCAGCCGGAAGATATATTTCAATTCACGCGATTTGGACGCGAGATTGAGGAGTGGTGGTATTGGACGCGAGGACACGGCTTCACATTCTCCCTGACGCCTTCCGGTTGGAGGCTGCAGGACCAACAAGAGTTTGAACCGAAGGTGAACGCGGGGCAATTTGCACAGTCGGAGACGGCACAAGAGCAATCTGAAAACACTGGCTTGGTGGAGTCAACCTCACTTAATGTGGCATTCTATTATAGCTACGATGGAATCATCTGGGAATATCGACCGATGCATGGATTACATCCGGTGGGCGCGGGTAGTTACCCAACAGTTGCCCGGAATGGTCGACTCGTCTATCTTGATGCTGAAGGTAATGTGCACGGGCGAGATCTCGGTTCTCACGACTCAAAATTGATCATGGGCCGCCAAGAACTGGCAAGAGAAGTAGTGATTTCTCCGTCAGGCGAGTACATTGGATTCACACAGCAGCAAATTGATCGGCAGCGCATCATGATTCGGCATCTACCGTCTAATAGCGAATTCCTACTCCCTTCTACGGCACGCGAAATGGGGACGCCGAGATGGAGCCGCAACGAGGAGATCTTGGCTTATAGTACACGTGGGAGTATTGAAAACGCGGGCGATCCGACGAATCGAAATATCTACGCGTATGATAGAATCACCGAGCGAATCGAACCGGTTGTAATTGGTGATGGGGACGATGCAAACCCTGCATGGTCGCCAACCGATCCAAATATCATAGCTTTCTCGCGCGCCGAGGGAGGACATCGTCAGATTTGGCTCATAAAGTTCAATCGAGAAGTCGATCCATCTGAAAACCAACTTACCCGGTACGGGGGAGACAACCCGGTTTGGTTGCCGGATGGTTCGGCGATCCTTTATGAAAACAACGGTCAGCTATGGTTGATTTCGCGTGATGGAAGCGACGACCGCCCCATCGTCCATAGAGGCCAAGTATTGTATGGTAATGAGCCGTACGTTGTTCCCTGAAGTCACGGCAACATCGGGAGCGAAGACAGAAAATGTATGTACTGAATCGTGCCTTAATTTTTCTTATATGTTCGCTTATGTTAATGGCGAATCCCGGTTTTGCCCAGTGGTTGCTTGTACCGATGGATCAAGTTCAAACCAATCACCTCAAAGCCTACGGTTTGACCTATTGGACACTTCAAACCCCGCGTGAGTATAACGCAAAATGGCTGCTAAACTATCGTGGCGGTGCGTTTCTTCTTTCCGATTCGCCTGACGTGCAAACTCAGGCTGAGCAAATGGGAGTCAGTTTCGAGCTTATTTCCAATCTTGAATACGGCGGTATCCAAGCGGAGTTGGAAGGGAGAAACATGGACGAGATTCTCCTGGAGAAAGCGCCGAAGGTAGCTGTTTATGCCCCGCCCAATAATACGCCGTATCGCGATCCGTGGGATGATGCGGTAAAACTGGCATTGGATTATGCCCAAATACCGTACGATACGATTTGGGACGAACAGGTTGCCGCGGGTGTTTTATCACTGGCTGAATATGACTGGCTCCACCTGCACCACGAAGATTTCACCGGCCAACATGGAAAGTTCTATAGAGCTTACAGGAGCGAGGTTTGGTATCAACATCGTGTGCGGCTGTTTGAAGAAGCCGCTGCCAAAGCCGGATTCGATCGTGTGCCGAGCCACAAGGGATTCATTTCGCAGCGAATCCAAGATTATGTCGCCGGCGGAGGTTTTATTTTTGCAATGTGTTCGGCGCCTGAAACGCTCGACATTGCGTTCGCAACAAAAGCTGGGGACATTGATATAGTCGAGCCGGAGTTGGATGGCACGCCGCTCGATCCCAGCTACCAATCGCGGTTGGATTTTGAGCGTACCTTCGCGTTCGAAAATTTTAAGTTGTACACGGATCCAACTCGATATGAGTTCTCCAACATTGACAATCCGCAGCCCGACTTAAACCCATTGTCTGGTGTTGAAGATTTTGTGCTGTTTGAGTTTGCCGCCAAGCACGATCCGATACCTACGATGCTCACCCAGAACCATGTGAGTAAAGTTCGCGGTTACCTTGGGCAAACAACGTCATTCAATAAAGCCACAATCCGGGATACCGTGACAATTCTCGGCGACATCGAGGGGAGCAGGTACGCCAAGTACATTCACGGAAAATTGGGGAAGGGCACTTTCACCTTCCTCGGGGGTCACGATCCGGAAGATTACAGACACACCGTGGGCGAGGGCAAGATTCCAACCAATCTCGATCTCCACAAACACTCACCTGGCTATCGACTCATTCTTAACAATATACTCTTTCCGGCGGCAAAGAAGAAGCCGCAAAAAACGTAAAACGTCTTAAGTTGACCTTCCTAAATTCTTGGTCATGCACCGCCAGCCGTGATTGAGAATAGTTGATGAATTGCGTAGAATTCGCAGCGCAATTTGACAAATCAAGCATACCAATAGGTAAAATGACCGATCCACTGACCGGATAGATTTAACGAGTAATGTGCGGATGCGATGGAGATTCCAAGGCGAGGATCAATCCAAACAGGAATAATCGACCAAACGAAAAACGATAGAGCGATTCACTGACCAACCGAGTGTAACACAAGTGCCGCAAAGATGCTCACAGGTCGGAGTGAGAGATTCCGGTTCGATAGCGGTTCCATGTTCTACACAAGTGCAGATTTGATGAATATTTCAACTGGAAGAACATAAGAAGCGAACATTTGTAGTGCGGATCGGCGGTGAGCGGAAAACCAAAATAATCCGCCGGCGTCCGTTCCGCAGAGATAGAAACTTCCCTCCCCAATCTACCGTATTCTCCATTGAATCTGCATTAATCTGACGAATTATGAAACTTACAACGTTGGCGACATGCAACCTCAATCAGTGGGCGCTGGATTTCGACGGCAATCTTGAGAGGATAATTGCATCCATTCAGATAGCCAAGAACAGCGGCGCGCGGTATCGGCTGGGACCTGAACTTGAAATCACGGGTTATGGTTGCGAGGATGCCTTCCTTGAAGATGACACCTTTCTGCATTCTTGGGAGTGCCTCGGTGAGATTCTCAAGAGTGATCTGACAGACGGGATTCTCTGCGACACCGGCATGCCCGTTATGCACAAAAATGTGCGGTACAATTGTAGAGTCTTCTTGCTGAACAGTAAGATTCTCTTCATCCGTCCTAAGCTTGTGCTTGCTGCCGATCACAACTATCGAGAACCTCGGTGGTTTGTTCCTTGGCAGTTGCGAGGCAAATTGGAACAACACTACCTCCCGAGGATGATTCGGGATATCACACGGCAGGCTACAGTCCCATTTGGCGATGGTGCAATTGCCACGCGAGACACCGCACTCGCGCCCGAAACCTGCGAGGAACTTTTCGCACCTGACAGCCCGCACATCTACCTTGGTCTCGATGGAGTCGAGATTATCGCGAACGGGTCCGGTTCGCATCACGTGCTGAGAAAACTGAATCAGCGCATTGACCTGATTCGCAGCGGCACTTCGAAAAGCGGAGGTGTCTATCTCTATGCCAATCAGAAGGGGTGCGACGGTGGGCGTCTTTTCTTTGATGGGTGTGCGCTGATTGCCGTCAACGGCGAGGTAGTGGCGCAGGGCCAACAATTTTCGATGCAAGATGTCGAGGTCATCACGGCCACGGTTAACCTCGAGGATGTTCGTTCATACCGCGGTGCCATGGTGAGCCGTTCCGTACAAGCAAGTCAATCTCAGCCCATACCGCGCGTCGATGTTAATTTTGATTTGACCGCAGAGCAATACAACTTGGCGCCTTCAGCGCCGCTCAAGGTGCGCTACCATTGCCCGCAAGAGGAGATTGCGTATGGACCGAGTTGCTGGTTGTGGGATTACCTCAGACGGTCTGGCTCAAGAGGATATTTTCTGCCATTGTCCGGCGGTTCCGATAGTTCTTCCGTGGCAACCATAGTCGGTTCAATGTGTCGTGTGATAGTTAATGAAGCGGCGCAAGGAAATCAACAGGTCATTCAAGATGTTCGCAGGTTAACCGGAATGGAGGAAACCGATTACGTCCCGTTGGACGCGCGTGAACTCGCAAACCACCTCCTCTACACGTGCTACATGGGTACGAAGAATAGTTCCAAAGCGACGCGAAGTCGGGCGAAGTCTTTGACGGATCAGATTGGCTCATTTCACTTGGACGCTAATATTGATACGATTGTGGCCGCTATGTATGAACTCTTTGTGCGCCTGACGGGAAAAGCGCCCCGATTCAAAGTCGAAGGAGGCACAAATGACGAAAACGCCGCCTTGCAAAACATCCAGGCGCGTCTGCGCATGGTACTTTCATATTTCCTGGCACAGCTATTGCCCTGGATGAGAGGCAAACAGGGAGGACTGCTGGTATTGGGAACTGCCAATGTGGATGAGAGTTTACGGGGTTACCTTACTAAGTACGATTGCAGCAGCGCGGATATCAACCCGATAGGCGCCATTAGCAAAACCGACCTCCGCTCGTTTCTGCGTTGGGCCGTGGACAATCTTGGATACAGCGCCCTCAACGACATTATAGAGGCGGCACCGACCGCCGAATTGGAACCGCTGACCGAAACGCACGTGCAGGAAGATGAAGCGGACATGGGCATGACTTATGCCGAACTCAGCCGATTCGGGAGATTACGAAAAATCCATCGCTGTGGTCCCGTGAGCATGTTTGAAAGGCTGGTCCACGAATGGTCGCATCTTGCGCCCGGCGAGGTTGCCGTCAAAGTTAAGAGATTCTTTCGATATTACGCCGTCAATCGTCACAAGATGACAACCCTCACACCGTCTTATCATGCCGAATCATACTCTCCGGACGACAATAGATTCGATCTCAGACAGTTCCTCTACAACGTACGGTGGACGTGGCAATTTCACAAAATGGATGAGCTTGTGGACAAAATGCAAAGGAAACAATGAACGTGAGATGACAATGGGGCTAAACCGAGCATGCATTAAATCCTACAAGCGTTCAATTGCGCCTCGTTCTACAGGCAGGTTGATTGCATTGCAATGTGTATCATATGCTGCGTACTGCCTTCGACTCCTCATCTTTAGCGCAGGCGTTATTGCATTCTCCTTCTTTCCGGTAAGTGCGGTCACTGCTGCACCGGACGCGGTTCTCCAATTCGACGAATGGGTGAACTTTACTCTGGAAAAAATGGAGACCGACGGCGTTACGGGAGGTTTTCACCGCCACACGCGTCCCCGCACACGCCGCCAAATTGCAGAGGTCATTCGTCGCGCACAGCGTCGAATTGCAGACGGCACGAGTAGACCACCCGCCATAACAATAGAACTTCTCGAAAAATTGGAGCGTGAATTTGCCCCTGAACTAGACCGCATGTCCGGTCAAGACGATGCGGGGGGATTTCGCGCTCGCGGCGCCATCCAGTTAAGGAGTACGCGGGACAATTCGGAAATAGGTCCCGCGTATGAAGGCGCATTTTCCTATGATGCGGGCGGGTGGATGACGTTCTATCAAGAATTTGAGGTGGCGGATTTTCCGGAGAAATACCCTCTCCACGGCAGCACTGCCTCGAAATATTTAAAGCCGTGGCGCGGGGATTTTACCGCGGACTTCAAAAGAGTTTTCCTGCGGTTTCCGATTTCCAGATTTGAAATGCTCGTTGGCCGCGATCAACTCTTCTGGGGCACGGGGTTCCGAGGAGCCGTTGGAATATCTGATGAATCGCCCCCATTCAATCTCATTTTATTGACCGGAAGATTCGGTAAAATCAGAGGATTGTCATTTACGGCACAGCTCGACCAGATTTGGCACGACGAGGGACCTCGCCGCTATTTGGCGAGTCGATATCTGGCAGGTCACCGTCTGGATTATCAAATCAACGACCGTGTCGAGGTCGGAGTCACGGAACTGATCGTGTACGGTGGAGAATCACGACGGCTCGAATGGGTTTATTTCAATCCCATCCTTCCGTATTATGCCAGCCAATTCAATGCCGACGAGGACGACAACGTCATGTTTCTTTTCGAGGGCGCGGTTCGTCCGGTTGATGGGTTTCGCTTGTACGGCGAATTACTAATGGATGATGTTCACTACATAAAGGCGGATGACCCGAATGCTATAGCCTGGCTGGGGGGACTGGAATGGAATCGCATACTCGAATCACGGCGACTGGGAATTCGCGCCGAGTTCGCGCGTGTTAACCGATGGGCGTACACACACCTCATTCAAGAACATCAGTTTACCCATTTCGGTTCGATTATCGGGCACGGGATTGGGGTAGACGCGGATGTCAATTATGTTGAAGGATACTATCTGATAAACGCCGATACACGAGTGAATCTGTTTATTGAGATGGAACGCCAAGGCGAGGCGGGAGTTGAAGACCGTTATACGGGCGAGGATTTTCGATCGATCTCGTTTCCATCCGGTACGGTTGAACGCCGACACGGCTTCGGGTTTCAGTTAGTGTATGAACCGATTCGCGCTTGGCAATTGGATGTAACGTATCAACACGCCTATACTGTGAACAAGGATAGCCAAGACGGGATGAATCAAAACTCTAATCATCTTGAGTTTCAGTTCCGATATCTTTGGGAACGAGGCTTTTAGCGCATCCTGATGCTTGTAGGACGACGGGCGCACTAGGACAAAGACGCTCTGTCAGGTGCACATTCGAACAGAATCTCCCTGGTGCCAATCAGGGACTCAATCATACAGACAGGATATATTAAACATCGGGCGTTATATTCCTCGTCATCGAAACGCGTAGGTGTCCGTGTGGAACCAGGCGCATCCCGTGAATTTGCGCAGTCAGAATAGCGAGTGGCGAGAAAACGAGTTGGTATTTTTTCGACGATACGTTATAATATCTTTGTAGACGATTGGACGACAACTTTGAGTTCCGGATGGCATGACCGAGTGTTGCGCGCACACGCACACTGGGCATGATTGGGGCCATGGTAAACCGCAATTCAATTGATGGAGCATCCACAACCTGATATCTTAAACGCTATACTGTAAACTCAAGAGGTGATATGTCTCGAAAAAATAAGATTCTTTTGACGCTCAGCCAAGTCGGTTTGGGAGCTGTTGTTGGTTTGGTTGGCGGCGGGCTTTGTCTTTTCATCTTTGAGAAATTCCTCTGGGGAGTGGTAATTGCGGATCGCGTGCAGCATGGGTTTTGGGTTGGACTACTTCTGCTGATTTCTTTTTCTGTGACGTATGGTGCGGCGGTCGCCGGAGTTGCCGAGAGTGTTCGGTTCGCCGGACGCAAATTTGGCGTCTACATTAGTCGCAAGGGAACGTACCAAGGTGCTTTTCTTGGAGCTCCTGCAATTGTTGCCCTTATGTCATTACTTAACATTCAATGGGCGGAGTTAATCCCGCAAAATCTGCTTATCTCACTTCTTTTACCCATATTTAGGGCTCTCGCCTTTCTAATCTCTTTGCCGCTTCGTGTTCTGCTACTGTTGAAATTCCCTCCCGAACTTTTGTACATACTTGCGGCGCCAATTGGTGCGATTCTCGGATACCGACTGAGCCGGAGTACAAACAAAGAAACAGAATCTCTCGCGGGCGACGATTAAGACATTCCTGGCTGTTGGCGGGAATACGGACTTGCGATTGGGACTGATTCGCTAACAGAATGGAGCACTCCCTGAATGCAGTATCTTGATGAGAGCGATGACAAACCGAGAGATGAGTGCGGTGTTTTCGGAATTTTCGGACATCCTAGAGCAGCCGAGTTGACCTATCTAGGTTTACGCGCACTTCAACATCGTGGTCAGGAAAGTGCCGGAATTGCCGCATCAAGTAGAGAAGAATTCCGCCACCATTTGGGAATGGGGCTCGTTGACCACGTTTTCAATCCGGAAAATCTGTCCAAGCTGGAGGGGTATGTCGCTATTGGGCATAACCGCTATTCGACAGCGGGTAGCAGCAATCTCGAAAACGCCCAACCACTCATTCGGACATACAAAGGCGGCCCACTGGCGATTGCTCACAACGGGAACCTTGTGAACGCATCGCGGGTGCGGAGTAATCTGGTCGATACAGGGTCCATCTTCCATTCAACAACGGATACCGAGGTGCTCGCCCATTTGGTGGCGCGGTCATCGCAGCAGAACTTGGAAGATCGTGTTGTTGACGCATTGAAGGAAGTCCGGGGAGCGTACTCTATTCTCGTAATGAGTAAGGCTATTCTGATCGCCGCTCGAGATCCCTACGCTTTTCGACCTCTCTGGCTCGGACGTCTGAATGATGCTTATGTGCTTGCCTCGGAAACCTGCGCGTTTGATGTCATTGAAGCCGAAACCGTCCGTGAGATCGAACCGGGCGAGATCGTTACTATTACCACCGCTAGGCGCGAACCGACATCATTCAGATTTCATGATCGTATGCCCAACCTGTCGCAATGTATATTCGAATACATTTATCTCGCCCGACCCGATAGCCTGGTTTTCGGCGAATTGGTCAATCGCCCACGGCGCGAACTTGGACGCCAACTGGCGCGGGAATGTCCTGCCGATGCCGACGTGGTAATATCTGTCCCAGATTCGGCGACGCTCGCGGCTCTCGGCTACTCCGAAGAATCGGGAATCCCTTTTGATATGGGGTTATACCGTAACTCCTTCGTTGGACGATCATTCATGCATCCGTCCCACCAAATGCGCGAACTCATGGTCAAGGTGAAGTTGAATCCGATACGGAGCATACTCGACGGGAAACGCGTTGCCGTGATTGATGACTCTATTATGCGAGGCCCGACTTCGCGCCAACTCGTGAAACTCATACGCGAGGGCGGGGCGCGGGAAGTTCATGTGCGCATTGCATCCCCTCCCAATAGATTTCCGTGTTTTTACGGTGTGGACACACCAACTCGGAAGGAGCTGATTGCGAGTTCCCATACCGTAGACGAGATTCGGAAATACATTCGAGCGGACAGTCTGGGCTATCTCAGCACGGAGGGATTGCTCAAAGGCGTCAAGTCCGGCAGCGATTTCTGTACAGCATGCTTTGATGGTAAGTATCCGGTCGAATTCAGCGGTGAGGGGAGTAGCCAACTTTCCTTGGGGCTCGCGGAAGAAAGCATGTGATCGGTTTATTGACAAGGTTTGACGATACGAGAAGCGCGAGTACACGGTTAGATCATCGGAAAACCACGGAGGCTGTTCGTGCGTCGTCGGTTAAAGCGCAGCATTCGAAATAACTATTTCATACCGAGTTCGAAGACCTTCAAACAGGTGTATTCGGATCAGGGGCGGTACACGATGTATGCGCTTATCATTTGTGCGATAATTGGCATGGCGATGAGTAGACTGTTGCAACCGGTTATCCCCAAACTTAACCCGACCATTGCCAAAAGTAGTGTATCCGACGTGGCGAATCTGATCGCCTTTGGGTTCTGTGCGATTCTACTGGTAATTCTGCTCTTGAACATGAAATCCATCATGAAAGTCATTATGTCGGCAAATGAGAGACGTCGCTTAAAGGCTTTTAACGAAAAACGAAAATCGAATCGAACGAATGACTGAACCGGGATTGACCTATGCTGGCGCTGGTGTTTCGTTTAGCGCGAAAGAAGAAACCACCGACCGGCTGAAGCGCATTCTTCAATCGACCTATCGCCCCGAGGTATTGAGCGAAGTTGGGCATTTTGGAGGGCTTTTCGCGCTCGGCAACTACGACGAACCTGTCTTGGTTTCAAGCACGGACAGCGTCGGTACGAAACTTAAAATCGCGTTTATGACCGGACGCCACGGTTCTGTCGGGTTTGACATCGTTGCTCATTGCGCGAATGATATCCTCGTTCAGGGAGCGAAACCGCTGTTTTTCTTGGATTATATCGGCACGAGCAAATTGAATCCGGACGTAGTGGAACAAATTGTTGACGGGCTCGCAGCGGGATGTCGGGAGATCGGTTGTGCGTTGATCGGCGGCGAAACGGCTGAGTTGCCGGAATTCTATAGGGAGGGCGAATACGACCTTGTTGGGACAATCGTAGGCGTGGTAGAACGGTCCGGTGTAATCACCGGAGATGAGATACATCCGGGGGACCAATTGATCGGTCTCCCTTCACTCGGGCTGCATACGAACGGTTTCTCACTCGCCCGCCGGATTTTGCTGGATGTTTGCGGCTACAATCACGACGACTATATCCCTGAATTTGGAATGACGCTGGGGGAGGAATTGCTCAAGAATCATAAGTGCTATGTTAGTCCTATTCTCAAACTGCGAAAGCACTGCGGCATTAAAGGCATGGCACACATCACGGGCGGTGGTTTGCCGGGAAATCTTGTTCGTATATTGCCTCCGAACCGCTCCGCTATAGTCTACAAAAGCAGGTGGGCGATTCCGCCAATTTTTGGGTTACTGCAGGAAAAAGGACACGTCGAGTCGGACGAAATGTACCGCGTTTTCAATATGGGAATTGGCTTGGTGCTGGTAGTATCACGGGTCCAAGCGGACGCGGCGGTTGACATGTTAAGCGAATCCGGGGAGTCTCCGTTCCGCATCGGCGAAATTGTTGAGGGAAAGACGCAAGTTCAATTGGTCGAGAAGGGTTAAGGACCTCGCAATTTCTATGACAAGCGATGGCACACCATTGGCTCATTCCTACATCCATTACGCAGTTGCCAACTTCAGCGTGTTTTCTAGTAGCATAGCGCGCGTCATGGGTCCCACTCCTCCCGGTACGGGCGTAATGAACCCAGCAACGTTCCTTACCGATTCATAATCAACATCTCCCGCCGCACGCCCATTCACGCGGGAAATACCCACATCGATCACAACCGTACCCTCCGAGACCATCGGCGCCGTAACTATTCCCGGCTTGCCCGCCGCCACGACCAAAATCTCCGCCTGCCGAATCTCTTCCGCGAGGTTTCGAGTCCGAGTATGACAGTATGTGACCGTAGCATTGCGATTGAGTAACATCAAACCAACCGGTTTACCGACAAGGCTGCTTCGCCCCAAGCAGACGGCGCGTTTCCCTTCGACTGCTACGCCTGTTGACTCGATCAAACGAATAACCCCGGTGGGAGTGCACGGTGTCACCCGTTCACGGTTGATGAGCAGGTTGCCCAAGTTAACAGGACTGAGACCGTCGGCATCTTTTTCGGGCGAAATAGCGTCAATCACCGCTTGCCCATCAATTCCGGTTGGCAACGGCATTTGGACAATGATGCCATGAACATCCTCTCGCTCGTTCAATAACTGAACTTGGTCGATGATTTCTGCTTGGGACGTGTTCGATGGCAACTTATAGACCTCCGAGTGGAAGTTAACCCGTTTGCAGTCCCTCTCCTTATTGGTGACATAAATCGTCGATGCCGGATCATCTCCGACCTGTACTACGACAAGCCCCGGAGTGAACTTCAGTTTCTTAACTTGGCGTCGGATCTGACTGCGAATTGACTTGGCGATCTGGCTGCCATCTATAATCTCTGCTGGCATCTGGTCGTAACTCCCTTAATGAATGTGAAAATCGAACCCTCAATCTGCTCAGGATATGTTATTGTCATTATCTCATTAGTCTAGGATGTTTTTACGATGAAAAGGTGACTCTTATTCCGAATATTCGCACCTGCGAATCAGACAGTGCGAATTATATCACATTCTCTCGCGTCTATTTGAGGTCTTTTTTCGCAATTCTGTGTCGGTATCGTTTACTCTACTGGCTGACTGCATCCCTGCGGTGGCTTGAATTTAATTCAAGGGTTTATCGCTTTAATTTCCGCATATCTGTTTAGTAGACATCTATCCGAAACAGTTCGTTGCAGACACGGTAACCTAGCTGATGAGAATAACTATACTGTTTGATGCCTTCTCAAGGTACGCCTATAGTAATGTGACAAATCTTACACCGTCTAACGATATACTCACGGTAACCATCTTGTGGAGTCCGTACTCGATTGAATTACCCATTCACTGAATCAAAAACTGGCTCCGACGTTCCTTGATGGGCCTGGGACATACAGTTTGGCTGTACCCTGATAACCGGTGTCAATTTGACTCTTCTTCCCTTTCGCAACTTGGAAACATTACATTGACAACTTAACATGTATGTGGTATATTTTAACATGGCACCCGACATAGGGTGCAACTTTTTTTTCTGTTGGCATCTTGTTAGCATCACGATTCCTGAGAACCCGCTCTGGTAAAGGGATTCTCCATCTTAAAGAATGCTAACACGTCGCTTAAATCAGCCTTCCGTTAGCATCTCTTTCCACTAAATCGCTTCAAGGAGAAAATACGGGGATCAAGCGAGTGGACAGCGAGTGCGATAGGGATACAAGTGTTCATTAAGGCAAGAAATGACCGAATTTGCTAACATATTGATCACGGCAAACTTATGGACGCATCATAGCTTCCCGACCTGCTATCTAGGCGTCCCTCAAATAGTGCGCCGAAAAACACAAGCGCACAATAGCGCACTCCCGTAGCGCGTCATGGCTTCAAGTGCATTTTCAGAGCTTGTTGAAAAAAATGCGCTCTAATCTCGACCGAATGCAATAGCTAATATCTGCCCACCAGCCTTATTCTGTAGGAGCGATCTCTAGGTCGCGATTCCCCGCGACAGCGGAGCGGCATGTCGATAGAAAGGAGAGGCCTCAATTCTTGCACTCCTGCGGAATGCCATGTGAAATATGGCTTGCGATAGAGATCCGGCAAGTGAGTGAATAGCGAATTCGATAGTGATCCCATAAAGCTCCCACAGGTTGCAACTTGCATTGATCAATTTATGATAATTCAGATGCACGAAGCAGGAAATTGAGTGGCAATGCAGGTTAGGAGGCACAGAAGTAAATCCTCCTAATCTCTCGAATGTTCATCGCGCCTAATGTATACCCCGAATCAGTCGGAATTGGCATTGTATTTTCCTACCCGGCGCGTCCCCTGCCCTCCCTGCTCGGTCTGGTTTGGCAAATCCCGGCCGGTGCACTAAACAGTTACATTCCGGCGTAAACAATCCATCTTGACATATTAACCGGATTCTGGGATAATCCGATTTCTAGAGAGCATCGTCAGTATACAGAGAGATACGAAAGGCGGGTTAGGATAATGATGCGCGTTGGCGTTGGACAGAGCCAAAGAACCTTATTGGCTGATGCCCTTGAAGATGCTACAACCATGGCGATGGGTAACGCGCAGCTGGCAAAGGCAGACTTGGCGGTTGTGTTCGCGACGGTAGATTATCAGGGGGACTATGGGCAACTTTTTCATAAGATTCATGAGATTTCCGGATGCGACCATCTTGTCGGATGCAGTGGAATGAGCGTGCTAACTTCGGCAGGGGAGTTTGAAGGTGAATCTGCAGTTGCCGTGCTTGTCCTACGGTCAGACGAAGTTTCCGCGCTCCCCTTCTTGGTTTCATCGGATGAATCCTCGACGATTGGCGCCGCGATACGCGAGCGAATCTCGTCCAACATTCACGAGAACTCGCTTCTGGTTGTGTTACCTGATGTGCGCGGCGTTAGCCCCGAAGTGCTTGTAAACGAAATCGGCGAAGACGGACAGACGCTTCCGATAGTGGGAGGAGCCGCTTCGGGAAGCCCGGATGGACAGTACATTTACGGGTGGCATGATGAAAAGGTTGTTGAATCGGGCGTAGCGGGGATGCTATTGACGGGTGCATTCCGCACTGAAATAGGTGTGGCACAGGGATGTCAACCAATCGGAAATCAACTCGAAGTCACTCGTACCGAGGGAAATGTCATTTACGAAGTCAACGGTAATCCCGCGCTAAATAGTCTCCAAGAAGCACTGGAATCCCTGACGTCCGAAGACCTTGAACGATCGGGACGTGTCGTGTTCATAGGAATCGCGATGGAAAAAGAAAATCCTGCCCCCCGGATAGGAGATTTTCTCGTTCGCAATCTCGTCGGTTATGACAAGGACAGTGGAGCGATCGCAGTATCTGAAAGCGTGTCGCAAGGTCAGCTTGTACAGTTTCACCTGCGAAACTCATCTTCCGCTGATAAAGAGATTCAAGAAATTGTCCACGATCTGCATGAGCGCACACGCGAACAGCCGCCAGCTTTCGGGATGTATTTCAACTGCTTGGGAAGAGGCAAAGGATTATACGGAAAGGCGAATCACGATATCCGGATCATCAAGCAAAAATTCCCAAATCTTCCGGTAATCGGTTTCTTTGGCAATGCGGAGTTTGCTCCGATCGGTGGCAGGAATTTTGCCCATGCATACACCGGCGCGCTTGTGCTCTGTTCCGAAGTGTGACGTTACGCTCAAATATCCAACCGCACTCCCTTAAAATAGGATAATCTAGGCAGTTTCATTCGCCTCGGCGCAATCGAGAAATCACACATGAACACTAAGGTTAAGATTCACGTTGTGGTCATTGGCGCCGGCATCGTTGGCGCCTCAATTGCGTACTTCTTGTCCCATCGCAATAATATTGACGTAACGATACTGGAAAAGTCCCAACCGGGGTCGGGTGCTTCCGGTCACTCCTTTGCATGGCTAAATTCCTTCGGAAAGGATCCGGTGGCATATCACAATTTGAACTGCAGGTCCATGGACATGTGGCATCGGTTTGCCCACCAACTTGACCGGGACATCGGGTTCCATTGTGGCGGGCAACTCCGTTGGGAAAACACCGACGATGGGGCAAATGCACTGCGCTTACGCGTCAAGCAGTTGCAAGCACGGGGGTATGCCTGCCGGTTTGTCTCGGGATCTGAAATTCGCCAACTTGAACCCGGAATGCAACCCGGGACGGTAACGGCGGCATCGCTGTCACAAGCCGATGTTTGCGTCGAGCCTCCCAAAGTCATTGAAGCATGTCTGGATCAGGCGCGTCGGCGCGGTGCCGTCGTACGGACGGAAACGCGTGTTTGCGGCATGTTTGTCGAAAACGGCTCCAACTCTTCGCGGCAAATAAAGGTCGTAAAAACATCGAGTGATGAAGTTGCTTGTGACACTGTTGTTCTAACCGGCGGCGTTCACACGACGCAACTTGCCGCTATGGCGGGAGTGCATATTCCTCAACAGGAAAGCCCGGGCATCGTTGTTCGGACCACTCCTTGCGACCCCGTGCTAAACAGTGTATCCGTTATCCATGCGCCGAGGATTGACGACAGTCGGGGTGATGTGCATCTCCGACAGACGCCGGACGGTACTCTATTGATTGGTCAGGGTTCTCAGGAGAGCTTAAATCGCGACGATTCGCAGCAACACGCCGACGATTTGCTTACACGCGCGAAATATTACGTGCCGTCAATCGACGGTGCATCTGCGATTCCGGTGCCAGTCGGTTATCGTCCAATGCCGATTGACGGTTTTCCGGTGCTCGGGTTCGTGCCATCCGTACCCAATCTATATATAGCGCTTATGCACAGCGGTGTCACGTTGGCTCCGTTGATTGGCGAATTGGCAACGCTTGAGATTGTCGATGGCGCGCGCGTGGACATGCTGAATCCATACCGACCCGAGCGTTTCAAACAGAGTTGCTAGAAACTTGATTGGCCTTCAGGGGTGGTGCGAAAGTGGTATGATGTAGTCGAGCTGGCTGAGAGGGTTTCATCATGAATATTGGATACGATGTCTATGAGAGTTACATCCGCGCATTTTGCAGTTGCCTCAAAGTATCTTTTGGCGTTGAGAAGATTCTCGCTGTGGCGCTTTTCGGATCCGTGGCGAGAGGGCAAGCCCGATTAGACAGCGACATCGATCTCTTGGTTGTTCACAAGGAAGTCGATTTTAATCCGGTTCACCGCTCGGTCGATATCGCCCTTGCGCTTAAAGAGGAGGACGAATATAAACACCTTGCAGGCCAAGGGCTGAATCCGCAGCCTGTATGTGTCTTCATGACGAAGACTGAGCTTTGGGATAGGCCGCACATCTTACTTGATATTCTTGTCGAAGGCATCTTGCTCTTTGACGTGGGTGTATTGCAGTCTCGCCTCAGCGCGTTGAAAGAGCGGCTCAACGCCTTGGGATCAAAGCGAGTTGCATTACCGGACGGGACATGGTATTGGGATTTGAAACCGGATTGGAAACCGGGTGAGATAATCGAGCTATGAACAATGCCGACCTAAATGGCAGGTTAATCCTCGAAGCTCGGATGATTATGGGGGAGGCGAAACGCGCGTTCGATGGCCAAGCTTGGAATCTCGTCGTACGAAGGTCGCAAGAGGTGGTTGAATTGTCGCTGAAGGGCCTCTTGAAGTTGATGGGGGTCGAATCTCCGAAAATACACGATGTTGGTGAAACGTTCGCCAAGATCTGTAAGCAGAAGAATATTGAGATCGAGGGTGAAAAACTGTCGGAGATGCAACATATTTCGCAACAATTGGCACGAGATCGCGCACCGGCGTTTTACATGGAGAGGGAATATACGCGAGAACAGGCTCACCAAGCCCTAGGATCTGCCGAAACGGTGTTAGCTGAAGCCGAGGCAATGACGAAGAGACTCATGGAAACCGCGTAACAATCAATTTTTCTTGTATAGGTTTGAGGAGCATACTATTTGTGAAAGCGGCTGTATTTGAGCAAACCGGAAAACTGAGTATACAGGATAAACCTATTCCGAATCTTGCCTCCGGCGACGTACTCATTAAGGTCGATCTGTGCGGTGTCTGTGCATCTGACCTCGCCGCCCTTCACGGGGATGTTACGGATTATTCCCCTCCCGTTGTGATGGGACATGAACTGGCGGGCATCGTTGTGGACAGCCGGCGATCGGACGTGAAAGTTGGCGAGAAAGTCACGGTCAACCCGATGCTCTCGTGCGGAACCTGCGAATACTGTCGGGCGGACCTTGACAAGTATTGCGAAGAGATCGAGGGGATTGGACATGACATTGACGGGGGATACGCTGAATACATCCGCATGCCGAAACACGGGGTTGATACGGAGAAACTCATTTCTGTTCCGGACGCGATTCCTGCTGAGGATCTTCTTTTTCTTGAGCCTTTGGGATGTTGTCTCAATGCGATGCGTGAGACCATGTTCGACAAGAGCGTGGCAATCTTGGGTGCGGGGCCAATCGGGCTCCTGTTCGCGCAACTGACCAAGAAAAAGGGTTTGCAGACGTTCGTGCTGGAACCACTGGTTCATCGTCGCGACGCGGCGGAGAAACTCGGAGTTGACGCCGCAATCGACATCACGGAAAAGAGCATCGGGGAGATGATTGAGACTACGAGTGGCGGCGTGGACACGGTCATATCGGCGACGACAAACAACATGCGGGCTATTGACCTTGCTTTCAAAGTCGTCCGGCGTGGAGGCTGCATCAACTTCTTCGGACTTGCTCCTGCCGGACAGGAGATTCGGGTCAATCTTGAGCATTTTCACTACATGGGCCACAAGTTAATGGCATCGTGGGCGTTCTCACGATGGAGTCTGAACGAGTCTCGTCGGCTGCTCCTCGATCACGAACTCCAATTTACACCTCTTCTCACTGACCGGTATCCAATTGAAAAAGCGGTTGAAGCGTTTGAAAACGCACGCAATCGGCGCGGCGTGAAAAGCGTGCTTGCCGGTCCATGAATTGCCCTGTATTGGACAATTACGAGAATCCATTTGAACGCATTGGTTCGTTTTGATGCCGGAACACGGAATCCTCCCTACAAATTACTGGCATCGAAACTGCATTCATCTGTTTGTGTGAATAGCGCCATTTGCGAATTTGACTGTTATGAGTCTGTGGTAGGAACGAAAACTTTGCGACGGAGGACTTGAGAAATTGAGCCCTAGGAACTGCGTCGCGTGCTACTTTCCGATCGCTACTGCCGGAATTAATTGCTAAAACATCTGAACAGCTCATCATTCTTGAGCGTCATGCATGATGATCACCTTAAAAGCCTTCCTTGAACTCATCCGATACCCTCTCTTTGCCATCCCGATTGCCGCCACGATGCCGGGTGCTTTAATTGCGTCTGAGGGGAGAATAACCGGGCGCGTCGGAGTGACGTTGTTGATAGCACTGCTGGGATATTTCGCGGGGATGATGAAGAACGATTACTTTCACCACGGACAAGATGCTGTCGTCAATCCACACCGCCCCCTTCCATCACACCGACTCACACCGCGGCAGGTGCTGATTGCGGCGAGTTCTACTTACATCCTCTGCGTCATTCTGGGATTTCTTCTTCACTTCAAAGCCGGGCTGCTCGTGATTGCCCTCGTCATGATTTCCCACTGCTACAACGCCATTTTCAAGGAGCGAGGAATTTGGGGAAGCATCAGTTTACCAGTTGGGATTGGGCTGCTTAACGTATTTGGCGCACTAGCCGTTAGCGGTGAGGTGCCGCGCTTGGTATGGTACGCGTTCGCCGCTACAACACTCTACGATTGCGGCACCCACATTACCACAACCTTCAAGGACATTGAGCGTGACAAAAGAGTCGGGATTACGACCACTCCGGTGCAAGTGGGTGTCAAACCTGCCCTTGCGATTTCCGCCGTTGCGACAGTGTGTGCTTTCGTTGTTGCTGCGCTGCCGCATTGGTTGGAAGGCGTCGGGTGGAACTACATCGTGTGGATCTTTTGTGCGCTAATTGCGACCAGTGTCACACGGTTGCCGCTTTATCTGGAGGCAAACGAGAAGAACGGATATCGCGCATTGAAGGGATCCATGATTGGCGCCGTCACATTTTTTCCCTGTTTGATCGGCGCTAAAATCTCGGTATGGCAGTCCGCTCTTATTATCTTACCGCTGCTCTTTATTACGCTGGTTCTCTTGCAAGTTACGAAACGGGAAGTTTAGCTACTTATACTCTCGGTGAACTTGGCATACTCTTCGTGCACGTGGAAAACTGTGTCCGGTGATAACCATGGCGGTAGAACAAAAGGAGTGAGAATTATACGCCGAAATGAAGACGTAACAACTCTCCATCCGGCGAGAATCACGCGGAAAAAGAAGGAAGACGTGACATGCAGTACATACTGATTGCACTGCTCTCGGCAGTTCTGTTTGGCGCCTCTACGCCGATTGGCAAGATACTGCTTGATAGTCTTCCGCCTTTCCAACTCGCGGGATTGCTGTATCTTGGCGCGGCAATTGGTGTTTTTCCTTTCTTGATACGACGGCGAACTACTAGGAAAGTCCATAGGATTGGAAATCGCAATTTACTTCGTCTGATCGGAGCAATCTGCTTTGGTGGGGTCGCGGGTCCCGTGCTGCTCCTGTTCGGATTGCAGAAGGCGCCGGCTGCCTCCGTCGCCATGTGGTTAAACCTTGAGTTGGCCGCTACCGCCATTCTTGGGTGTCTTCTTTTCCGAGAGTATCTGGGCGGTTATGGATGGATAGGCGTAATCGGAACTATCGGCGCATCGGTAATGCTGTCATGGCACGCGGGGACTATCGGCTTGTTTGCCCTGCTGCTCGTGGCTGCAGCCGGCACCTGCTGGGGAATAGACAATCATCTGACGGCTTTGATTGACGGGATTACTCCGGCCCAGAGCACATTTTGGAAGGGTGCGATTGCGGGGACGACGAATCTGATTATAAGCGTTTTACTAGAACCTTATGGGAAGGCGATGTGGGTTGTAGCGTCCGGCCTAATCGTGGGGGTTTTCTCTTACGGTTTCAGCATTAGTCTTTACATCTTCGCTGCACAAAATCTCGGCGCGACTCGAAGTCAAATGATCTTTGCAAGCGCACCGTTCTGTGGCGTGGCTCTATCCGTCCTTTTAGTGGGGGAGACTATTTCTGTTATTCAGGCGATGGCTGCTGTGATTTTGGTCATCTCGCTCATTGTCCTGTTTCGAGGCCAGCATACCCATTCCCACACGCATGAGCGGCTGCACCACAAACATAGGCACAGACATGATGATGGCCACCACGACCATGTCCACGATGAAGATGATGGCGCGGTCTATCACAGTCATTGGCACACACATGCGCCTACGACTCATGCACACCCCCATTGGCCCGACCTCCACCATCGGCATCGGCATTAATCCTCATGCTGAGAGGAGGGTTGATGTACATTGATTCTGAGGTATAGAGGTGGGACGCGCAAACTATAGCGTATTTAGATTGAAAGTGTGTACCCATAAACTCGTACTATGAAAATGTCAACTGTACTCGCGAGGCTTGGTGTTGATGAACACACACTAAACGCGGATGAAAAAAGAACCTTGGACGAAGACGGCTATTTGCGGCTTGAAAACCTGATGGCGCCGGAGGAGGTCAAGGCATTTGTCCGCCGTCTCGATGAACTGGCGGAACTTGAGGGTGAGGATGCTGGAAAGGAGGTTCATCAAGAAGAAGGCACAATTCGTTTGAGCAACTTGATTGACAAAGATCCAATCTTTGAGAAATGCCTGACATCACCACGCCTTTTGGCTGCGATTCGGCACGTTCTCGGCGATGAATTCAAGAGTTCCTCATTGAACAGTCGCGCCGCTTTACCCGGGAATGGACGACAGGGGCTACACGCCGACTGGGGTGGTGCTGTAGCGCCCGGGGACTATTTTGTATGTAACTCTATATGGTTACTTTCCGATTTTACACGTGAAAACGGCGCCACTCGTGTTTTGCCCGGATCACATCGTTGCGGGCATACTGCGGCGGACGAGATGTCCGACACGATAGCGGACCATCCGGATCAGGTTCAGCTCTTCGGAGAAGCTGGCGCCGTTGTCGTATTTAATTCCCATCTTTGGCATGGCGGTATGACGAACGAAACAGACTCTCCTAGGCGAGCCATGCATTCCTATTTCTGTCGCCGCGATCAGCGTCAACAACTAGATCAACGCAAGTGGCTCCGCGAGGAGACACTTTCCAGACTTTCCCTCGAAAGTAAGGTTATTCTTGATGTGGCGGATGTCGATGAACGTAGTGAAAACATTGAGAGCTTGTAACCCTAGAAGCTAGGAGGCAATCTTATGGCGAAACTAACACCCGAGGAAATCAGGTTTTTTCGAGATGAAGGTTTTCTCATCAAACGCAGGATCATGGATGAGAGTCTTACGGCACAGGCGAGAGAGAGGTTGTGGGAGAATTCTCCTCCTGAAATCGACCGTGACAATCCGGACACATGGGTTGGGCCGATCCGGGAGTATAGACAGAGGAAAAACGAGAAGGGCAACGACGGCGGCGGGTATGGTTGGTGGTACCGTAGTATCGGCAGTGAAGAATGGATGGCAAGAATGCTGGTGACCCACCCCCCGATTTGGGAGATAGTGGAACAGATGCTGGGCGAAGGGGATGTCGTTGAACCAACGCGCGTCCGTGGTATTTATTGCCGCCTTCCCGAGGGCGATGCCCCGCGAAAATCCCTGGGTTGTCACATCGACGCCCACGCATTTCATCTGGGCGTGGTGGGGTATATTGATGATGTCGCGCCAAACGGAGGAGGCTTTTCCGTTTGGCCCAGAAGCCACCGTGTATTCTATTTTAGCAATCAAAAGCGAAATCTGAGAGACGATACGGAACAGTTCGCGAATAAACTTGCATACTTCAGGCACAGAACGCCGATCGATTGCCATGGCCGGGCAGGCGATGTTGTCTTTTGGCATCACCGGCTGGCGCATTCTGCTGGCAGCAATCGGTCAAAAGGAATCCGTAAGGCGGTGCTGGGTGATTATGAGAAGAAGAATATCGAACGAACAATGAACGAGCCGCCCTGTGAGGACATGTGGGAGGAATGGCCCGGAATTCCGTCCAATGGGAAATCGTAGACGCTCCGATGCGGCGCTGCCTCGTCCCGAGTATTGGGCGCTCAACCGGAATCCGACATCCATCGAAGTGATGACTCTGACAGAGCAGATTAAAGCCCGTGCGCAAGAATTGGGATTTGAGTTGGTTGGCGTCACCCCTGCCGAGGGAAGTCCGACCATCCGACTCTATGAGAAGTGGTTGGAAAACGGATACGCCGGAAAAATGGAGTATCTTGAAAAACACCTTCCGTTGAAACGTGATCCGCGCAATTGCCTGCCGGAAGCCAAGTCAGTCATTAGTTTAGCCATTAACTATTTTACGCTAAATCCTGCCGATGCACTTGTCGAGAACCCGGAACGAGGTCAAATCTCCCGGTACGCATGGGGAGATGATTACCACGAAGTCATTCGCGCCAAATTACGTGAACTCGCCGAATTTATTGATGAAACTGGGGGCAAAAAACTAAAGCAAAAAATCTGCGTGGACACGGGTCCCATTATCGAACGTGATTACGCTCAAAAGGCGGGCATCGGTTGGATTGGCAAAAATACGAACTTTATTAACTGGCAATCGGGCTCATGGCACTTTCTTGCCGAACTTCTCGTAAGTATCGAACTGGAGTACGATTGGGAGTTACCGCAAGGGAGTTGTGGCACGTGTACACTCTGCATCGAAGCGTGTCCGACAGACGCGATCGTTGCCCCGAATGTGCTTGATTCCCGTCTCTGCATTTCCTACCTCACCATCGAGTTGAAGGACAGTATTCCAACCGAACTTCGACCAAAGATGGGCAACCTGATCTTTGGTTGCGATATCTGTCAAGAAGTCTGCCCATGGAATAGCAAGGCAACACCGTCAACTGAACCGGGGTTTTCCCCTCGCGAGGAAAACATCGCGCCAAAACTGCTTTCCTTGATGAACATGACCCAAGCCGAATTTAGCAAGCGTTTTAAGAATAGTCCCATTAAGCGCGCCAAGAGACGTGGATTCCTCCGGAACGTCGCCGTCGCCTTGGGAAATTGGGGGAATCGTCGGGCCGTCCCGGCTCTCAAGCGGGCTTTGAATGACAATGAATCGCTTGTCCGAGAACACGCGGCATGGGCGCTGGGGGTGATTGGCGGAGAATCGGCGAGAAAAGCCTTAATCACGAGATTGGCCGTAGAATCCGAAGCGCAAGTCATACGTGAGATCGGGGATGCAATGCGGGGAATGATTTAAAGAATATAATGAGTCGTAGACAAGAGTTTATTTGTGCGTCGGAAAGCCCTTGTACATCTAGGTGCGGGTGATTGATAGAACATGACCAATGGCGAATTCAGGCTCATCTGCGAAGACAAGCAAACTCGAGCGAGAGCCGGTCAATTATGTACTGCCCACGGCGTAGTCGATACGCCTGTTTTCATGCCCGTTGGGACACGCGGCAGCGTCAAAGCCTGTACCCCTCGCGATCTCTACGAGATTGGCGCCGGCATAATCCTCGGAAACACCTACCATCTTTATCTTCGTCCCGGGCACAGGATCGTCGAGCAGGCGGGCGGTCTGCACAATTTCATGGCGTGGCGTAAACCGGTCCTGACAGACAGCGGCGGATTCCAAGTGTTTAGTTTGGGACCATTACGCACGATTGGCGAAGAGGGGGTCGAATTTCGGTCCGAGATCGACGGTTCGAAGCACTTCATCAGTCCCGAACGCTCGATAGAGATCCAGAATGCGCTCGGAGCCGATATTATCATGACGTTCGATGAATGCCCACCGCTGCCCAACAGTTACGAATATCTTGAGAAGTCGATGGAGATGACAGCCCGTTGGGCGGCGCGGTGCAAAGCGGCGCATGCCAACCCCAGGCAACTCCTGTTTGGCATTGTGCAAGGCGGAATGGAAATGAAACTCCGAAAGAGAAGCATTGAAGCCACGGTAGATATCGGATTCCCCGGGTACGCCATCGGTGGATTGAGCGTCGGTGAGGATAAGCACCTCATGTATGAAACCCTCGCCTACGTTGCGCCGCTCCTTCCCGGAAACCAACCCCGCTATCTGATGGGCGTTGGTACACCGGAAGATTTGGTGTATGCGGTTGCGTGCGGAGTGGACATGTTTGATTGTGTAATGCCGACACGTAACGCCCGGAACGGGTGGCTTTTTACCACGCTTGGCCCCGTTCGCATTCGGAATGCGGAGTACAAAAACGACTTTACTCCATTAGATCCGAACTGTTTTTGCTATACCTGTCAAAATTTCACACGAGCCTATCTCCGTCACCTACATCGCGAGAATGAGATTCTGGGGCACTCCCTCCTCACGCGACACAACCTCCACTTCTATTTGAGTTTGATGCGTGGAGTTCGGCGGGCTATTCTTGATGAATCGTTCTCGCTCATGCGCGGCGGCATTCGGAAGTTGGCAATGTTGGGTCAAGAATTGAAAGACCGGACCGCGGTAAAAGACGAATCTCTTTCCACCAACCCATGATCAATTCCCGTTTTTTTCAATGCGAAACATCAAGCTAACAATTGAATACGATGGGACAAATTATCACGGTTGGCAAATTCAACCCAACGGCATCACCGTGCAGGAAGTCATTCAGAACGCTCTCGCGAAGCTGACCAAAACGAAGACACAGATCATCGGCGCGGGCAGAACAGACACAGGGGTACACGCCGCGGGTCAGGTTGCAAATTTTTTGACCGATTCCGAGTTGTCGTCAGATTCTATCCGGAAAGCGCTAAACTCACTTGTTCCTAACGATGTCGCAATTACTGAAGTCCAAGATGTCCCACAGGATTTTCATGCCCGCTTCAGCGCACTGAGCCGAACCTATCGATATACCATCCTCAATCGAGAATTTCCGTCCGCGTTTCTGGGCAATACCGCTTATCTTTTTCCGCGACCAATCCAAACGGATCGGATTGATGATGTCTGCGGTGCGTTGATAGGGAAAAAGGATTTCTCCTCGTTTCAACGTACCGGAAGTGAGCGCATCAATCCTGTCTGTACGGTCCTGGAAGCATCTTGCTGGCGGGATGCTGATTTGGTTTACATTCAAATCGAGGCCGATGCGTTTTTGAGAGGGATGGTCCGAGCATTGGTAGGGACAGTTCTAAAATTGCAGAAGGCGCCGGACCAGGTCGGTCAGTTTCAAAAGATTTTAGATGCTAGGGATAGGAGTGCTGCCGGGCCTTCCGCGCCCGCACACGGTCTGTCACTAATCACCGTAAAATACTGAACAGGCCGTCAATGAGGTCTAGAACTATCCACAGATAGTAACCAAGGTGTTTCTTCCCTCCGGCTCAGACCTTAATTGCAATTGCGCCCAACACACCGAGTTGTTTTCGGAAATTCACCGTTTAGATTATCTGACCCCCACCAACCGTTCAACATCACTATTGCATTGACAACTTTACACATGTATAGTATAATTCAGCCGAATTAGACAATCAAACGAACATATAAGGGAGTGGTAACCGCACAAGTTAGAAACAACCATTCGATGGCGGCCACCGCCGAGTCATTTCCGTTAGCCCGGAAACGCAGCATTCTTTTATTCTATCCCAAACCGGAACGCCGTCAACGCAGGCTGCGACTGCATTCATCGACTTTCTTCTACAGGCTAAACCGCCCGGTTAAACCGTTATCCTGGCTAACGCAGGCTAAAGCGGCGAGAATAACCAGGCATAGATTGACGATTTGTTTTTGCTGCTAAATAATGAATGA
Source organism: Candidatus Poribacteria bacterium (assembly GCA_028820655.1). GTDB lineage: Bacteria > Poribacteria > WGA-4E > WGA-4E > JAJDTR01 > JAJDTR01. The sequence continues at coordinate 268,556 of JAPPIK010000021.1, forward strand.
CACCTTAAATTGAGTTGTAATCTGTTTTTCCGGTCGTCTAAGAATGCTCTCCTCGGGCGTCTACATGATGCGGCGCCAGTGCGGGAGGGTCAAAGGAGATCAAACGAACGATTAGAATCAACCGTCCGGACTGCGAGGGCGGTAGTGAATTCCAGCGCGATGGAGATTTCCCCCGCTCCGACCGCTTGATGTGGAGTACGTCCTAATTTTCAAATTGTTTTATGCTCACTATTTCTCAAAGAAATATCACAATTTTACCCAATGCGGAAAGTGCCCATCTTTACACGAATACTTCCGAATTTCAATAGTTGTTCTGTGGTATTCCAATCGTGTAATTTATGGTCGTGGTGTGTCCTGTACATTTTGGCGTGCATGGGTTGCATAGCGTGCGGCAAGCCGCCTCCGTCGCCCTCCACGGCAGATCTCCGCTCGCTCCTTCGCCCTCCGAGTGATATCGGTACGTATGCTGGGTTTGACTCGGCGAGAGGGCTGTTGGTTCTGGGGAATAACCAGATAGAACGTCGCTTTCTTTTGGACGGAGATGGCAGCTCTCCCCATACAAGCCATTATTTTTACAAACCATCGGGGCGTAACTACGTGTCGCTTCCATGCGGCGAGTTTAGGTTTCGAGTTGGCGAAATTGCATACTCCGCGAACATGGAAGCCCTGAAATACAAGTCTCATAAAATTCGACAGGGCAGATCGGAGTCGAAAAATCTAACCGTCGAACTTGAATATTCGGAGGTGGCGGGAGAACCAATCTGTTCTGTTAAGCTTCACTACGAAGTGTATCCGAATCTGCCGTTGATCCGAAAGTGGATTAGATTTGAGAATCTAACGGATTCGGCGTTTTCTGTCGAGGATGTCATTGTTGAATCCTTATCCCTAGCTGCGGCTAGCAAGGCGCAGTCCAACGTTTTTGAAATTCGGCCTGAATCAACGATTGACTCGGGACCCTTCATCGTCCTGTATGCTACGGAAGGCGATGGCGGCATCATTGTGGGAAATGAAGCTCCGGGGATTCTAAAACATTTCAATCTACAGTCCGGAGGCACCGAGATCGAGATTGGTCTAACTCCGACTTCCGCCATCAATGGGGTCGAGATTCATGTGCCGCCTAACGCGGTAGTGTCGACTCCGAAAGTCTGGACAATGTTATTTGAAGGCGATTATTCCGCGTCGTCCGGTGTGCGCGACCTTATCGTTGGACAAGGATTAGTGTCCGTGGACGAAGGAATTGCTCAAACGCCGCCTATTACTTGGACAAAAATTCCCACGGATGGAAAACTTCCCGATGGTGATTTCATCGTTGTGGATTATGACTGGAACGGAGACAATCTATCGGCTCTCCGCCGACTGGCCCGCCAAGCGCATCAGGATGCCAGAAATTTTGGGATTCGCTTGCCCATTGCGAAGATTGATGTCCGGTTCTTGAACCGGGACGAGTGGCGGTTGTCGCCCGTAGCAAGTTTCGCAAGTTTGGCTTCCAAGAATCCGGTAACCCAAAGTCCTGGTGTACCTGACATGAAATCTCTAAACTCATCCGGCGGTGAAGAGGTTGTTTACTGTGTTTTGTGTGACTATGGCTATTATATCTCGCATGCCGTGCACGTGTTGCTGGAGGATGTGAAACCAGATCTCCTCGTGTTTGACGGAGCTATAATCGGTTTGCCCGACAATGCTTTAAAGGGTTGCGCGGTTCTTCGTCACGGGCATTTGAGTCGAAAGGGTTCAATCGGTTCCATCTATCGATGGGTGTTTGATTTTGCTGATCACCTACGCCAACAATATCCTAATCTGCGCATCGGAATTACCTCGACGGCCTACGGCGTTGAAATACCCGATTTGGCTGTTTACGCGCACTTCGATATGTTTTTCCCCGAACGCGATTAACACCGTATAGGCAATCCGCGCACGCCTAAAGGAAAGTATTAAATCCTCTCATTGCTCCGGAGCGTTTCTCTTTCCTTCTGCATCCGCATCTCGACTGCCTAAACGCTTGAAAACCATCTTTCATTTCTGATACAATGGCAACAATCTCACGCAGTCATGTCTTATTTGCTGCACCGTGTGGGAAACTTATTTAGCACTAGGAGAAAAGATGCAAATTGCTAACCGATTAGGGAAAATCCCGCCTTATCTGTTCATGGAACTGCGGAATAAAATCAACAAAGCAAGAGCCGATGGGATTGATGTAATCAGCCTCGCCGTGGGCGATCCGGTGGATCCGACACCGCAACCGGTGATCGACGAACTAAACCGAACCGCTGCCGATCCCGAGAATCATCGTTACCCAACTGACGAAGAGAAGGGTATGCTGGCGTTTCGCCAAGCAGTGGCTGATTGGTATTCGACAAGATACAACGTCCACGTCGACCCGGAAAAGGAAGTTTTGGGACTGATCGGATCCAAAGAGGGATGTCACCATTTTGTTTTGGCAGTTGTGAATCCCGGCGAAACGGTGCTGATGACGGATCCGGGATATCCCGCATACCGCGCGAGTATTTTGATGGCGGAAGGCGAGCCCTACAATGTGCCCATTACCGCTGAAAATGACTTTCTGCCCAAATTCGAAGAGATTCCATCCGATGTTGCTAAGAGGGCGAGTGCGATGTTCCTGAACTATCCCAACAATCCCACCGGAGCCACGGCAACACCGGGATTTTTTGCGGACGTTGTTGCGTTTGCCAAATCCTACGACATTGCGATTTGTCATGATAATCCCTACAGCGAAGTCATATTTGACGGTCTTGAACCGTTAAGTTTTCTATCGACCCCGGGCGCGAAAGATGTCGGTGTGGAACTCAATTCATTGTCAAAACCGTTCAACATGACCGGTTGGCGTATTGGCATGGCGCTTGGAAACTCCAATCTCATTGGCGGCATGGCGCAAGTCAAGGAAAACACCGACTCGGGAATCTTCAACGCGATTCAGTATGCGGGAATCGTAGCCCTAAAGCAATGTCAGGGCAACATCGGCAAAATGCTGGAGGTATATTCGCGCCGGCGTCAACGGATACTCGACACATTCGGGCGGCTGAACTGGGGCAATTACACGCCGCCAAAAGGCACATTTTACCTCTGGATGCCTACTCCAAATGGGATGAGTTCCATTGATTTTGCGACACATATTTTCGAGGAGGCATCGGTTGTAATTACAGCCGGCTCCGCGTACGGTGATTACGGCGAGGGGTATTTTCGCGTGGCGCTAACGGTTCCGGATGATCGATTGGATGAAGCCCTCGACCGGATTGGGAACGTCCTCTAGACGCATTGGGCTTTTGCCGTCGAGGTGCAAGAGTTCGTTCACGTCGGATTCGGAAAACATCGTGCCCTTGGGTTCCGGATGAGCCCAACGGGTCGAATCCGATGACGCAGAAAATAGCGTTGCTTCTCCGACGGTACCAATCAATCGATTATAATTATCCGGCCTGTCGCGCCGCGTAGTCTTGAGACGCAGCGCTTCGTGCATTCTGTGTATTTCAATATAGAATCATGTGAACATACAACTATCGATTGGAGAACTTGCTCATCGGTAAAGCCAAGTAGCTAACGAAGTATCAAACGAATTGATTATGAGCGATCTACCGGAGGGATAAGTAGGGCAATACCTAACCTTGGCGGCTATTCCTTTGAAGATCTCGATAAAGAACCCGCCGTCTCCAAATTGCGACTTAGACTGAAGCAATTTGCCCGTCAGGTACAGTCGATTTAGAGGCGTGACAATTTTTCACTTGCCGACATGCCAGCCATCGAATTTGGAACGTGATGATTTCTTCCCCGCATCACCGGTAACATGCCCCTTTTAACTGTAAATCCATTAGATAGATGCGTGAAATGGAGCACATTCACAATTTCTGAAATTTTTTAAGGTAAATACTTGACAAAACATAGAAAAGATGTTATTATTCACAATGGACACTTGTGTACTTTACTGATGAGAAGAACAGCACCAACCAATTTGGAGGAAACGGAGGCAAATGCAACCGGAGGAAGTATTTGACGCAAAGGAAGCCGAAGTGATCAGGGGCGAATTTCTGGACAATGAGATTCCTGAATCCCATGAAAATGTAGAATTTCTCCTTAGAGAAGATGACAGTTCCAAACCTATTCAAACCGATGCTTTGAGTAGTTGGTTGCGACAGGTCGCACATCATTCCTTACTGTCACGGGACGAGGAGATTGCGCTCGCAAAGCGCATTGAGAATGGAGACGAGTCGGCGCGCGATGAATTGGTTCAAGCGAATATGCGGCTGGTAGTCTCGGTAGCCTCGAAATATCAGGGCCGAAATGTTCCTCTTGAAGATCTGATCCAAGAGGGTAACATCGGTGTCATGCGTGCCGCGAAGAAATTCGACTATCGCAAGGGGTTTAAGTTTAGCACGTATGCGATTTGGTGGATAAAGCAGGCTATTCGGCGAACACTTGATAACTGTTCGCGGTCGATCCGACTACCATCCTACATCGTTGCAAAAGTCAATAAATTTGACTCGACTTATGCGCGGTTATGCCAGGAACTGCAGCGGGAACCAAAGATTGAGGAACTGGCAGATGCGTTGGAATTAACGGCCGATCAGGTGAAGGAAATCTTGGCGCTAAACGCCGACACCATCTCGATGGAGACTCCGCTTAGCGATGAAAAGACCGCAGCTACGCTCGGAGACTTGGTTGAAGATGTGTCCGCCAATCCGGAAGCGGGCCCTATCGCGGACATGATTGAGCAGGATCTCGTCGATCAGCTTCTCGGTAAACTCAGTGCCAGAGAACAGCAGGTGCTTAGTATGCGATACGGCTTGGAGGGCGGCAACGAGAAAACGCTGCGCGAGATCGGCGAAAAGTTGGATGTAACCCGTGAGCGCATCCGACAATTGGAAATCGAGGCCATTCATCGGCTGAGACGATTCTATAACGACATGGGTGAGTTTCGCCATCCGATGGAAGACACGCGACAGCCCGCAGCGTAGTCGCGTGTCTTTACCCATTCCTCTGGCGATTTCCTTTACCGCGAATCAATTTGAACGTGTCAATCCAGCGTGGTTGCAAGTCAGCGGGATTGAAAGATTTGATAGGTCCTTTGCTACCTTAAACCGTAAGATATTCCAAAACGGTCAGATTCGCCGTAGTTGTCACTCCGGTTTTGGCACAGCGCCGAGCAGCGGAGTACTGTATATGCAATGGGGTAATTGGTCATTTATATAAAGGAACTGCTGATGTCAAATTCAGCGGCGGTGATACTATGAAGAATCTTTTGAACAAACTGCACTCAAAATCCAAATCAGGCGAACAGCAACCACTCCTCGCGGTGACCCAAGCTGCAAAGGAAAAAATTGAGTCGATTATTGAGAGTGAGGAAGTTGAAGTACAAGGACTGCGTGTGAGCATACAGGGCCGCACGGCGTCAGCATTTGAATATGGCTTGGGGCTTGAAAACGAGCCGGAATCCGACGATCTCGTGGTGGACGTGGACGCGTTCAGTGTCTTTGTGGATCCCAAGAGTGCCGAAAATTTAAAGGGCGCGACTATCGACTACGTGGAAGATCTCAATTCAAGCGGGTTCCGTATAGATAATCCAAATACGCCAACTTGGGATAATCCGAAAGCGCAAGCGATTCAAGCGCTGATTGATGACCGAATCAATCCGTCTGTCGCTGCACACGGAGGTCACATAGATCTCTTGGATGTCACCGATGACTCGATTTATGTCCATATGGGTGGAGGATGTCAGGGGTGCGGCATGGCGAGCGTTACCTTAAAGCACGGAATCGAAGCCATGGTTAGAGAGTCGTTCCCCGAAATAACAAACATCGTTGACACAACTGATCACGCCTCCGGAACAAATCCGTATTACCAACCCGCCAAAGGCTAACTCTATTTCCGCCTTAACAGCGTCGGTCGTCAGGGTGTGGCAGGCATCTATCGGATATCGTCGAATCCCTCAATTTTTGCGGCGATTCCCGCTTTTGGTTCTCAAATTCCCCTTTCCTGTACCGAAAATTCTTCGTCACCGAGCGCAGATTAGGGAGTTGCGTCAAACTCGTAGGGTACGGTTTCCGCTTCGTGAGTCTTGGAGGATTTCTCGGCAAGTTCCAAGACTGCCACGACGCGCCGCGCGGACTCCGCATTTGTAATGAGGGGTTCACCAGAGTTGATGTGAGAAACCACGTTCTCATAGTAACTGGGTCCCGGGCGTCTCTTAAACTCCACAATCTTCTCGTCGGTGCCCTCCTCCGTCTCCGATAGCACCCTGAAGTGCGCCGCTTCAGAGACTATTGAACCGTGGGAACCGAGCAATTTCCAACGAGGTTCCTCGACCTTCGCAATGCTTGACATCTGGACATTCGCAACCGCGTTATTCTCAAAGCGTATAATTGCCTGAACATGATCTTCGTTTGTAATGTCTTTCCACACCAAGTTTGGCTGGAAGAATCCTGTGACATTCACCATTTTTGCTTCGATGATATGAAGTAACCAGTCAACGTAATGCGCTCCCCAATCATAGAAGCTCCCGCCGGAAATCGCCTTCACGCTGCGCCACCAGTTCGGATTAGGTTTTCCATACCCGGCGCTCCACATTTCAACGCTAAACACCTGCCCGATTGCGCCGCTTCGGACTATGTCGCGCAACGTCCAAAAATCCGCATCCCAGCGGCGGTTGTGATGGACCGACAACATCACACCGTTCTCTTTTGCCGTGTTGATCATCTCGGTTGCCTCGGCGATTGTTATACACATTGGCTTTTCGACGACAGCGTGTTTCCCTGCTTTCAAACACTCCACCGTCACTGAACAGTGCAGGTCATGAGGCAAAACATTTGCAATCAAATCTACTTCATTATCCGTCAGAAGATCTTCGACACTGTTGTAAGTTCTGGTGCCTCGAAAATCTTCGTCGGCCGCTTTGGTTCGCTCTCTATCAACATCGCATATGGCGACGCACTCTATTTCCTCAGTCTCCTGCATCATGGTCGCGTGCGCGCGCCCCATATTGAATGCCGCGCCGTAGCCAATCACCGCGCCTCGTATAATATCTCCCATGCGTGTGGAACTCCCGATTCAGAATTCTAGCTTGTTCAGATTCTCTGTTCGTGCTATGCTGTACCTACAGCCTTTGTAGTCAAATTATATTATCATGGCGTCTGCGGCTTGTCAACGACGTAGGATGGGGTGGGACCTGTTCGGTCCTAATTTGCAAAGGAGAGAAAATGGAGATACTTGATCTACTGATTAGGTGGTTGCATGTAACCGCCGCTGTTGCATGGATTGGCGGAAATCTGATACTGGCTATGGTAATCGTCCCGTACTTCAAAAAATCGGTTGCGCCGGTGGAGAGAATCAAGATACTCACCCGAATCGGTAAGCGGTTTGAATCGATTGTGTGGACCTGCGTCATAATTCTCATTTTTTCCGGGCTGTTTAACGTATTGAGTGCAATTGGCGGGGATGTCGAGACAGTGAGACTATTCATGAGAACACTCACCGTTAAACTGGCCTTGTTCGTCATCCTCATAATTCTCACCGGAATCCACAGTTTCCTTATGGGACCGAGGTTAAGTCAAGCCATCGAAGCTCTTGATCCCGATACGCGGGAACTTCCTGAAGAGATTGATAAAATGCGGCGAAGTATGGCAATCGTATCAAGCTTGATGGGAGTTGTTTCTCTTCTCGTGCTGTTGGCGGCGGTGGCGTTACGGATGGGGATATGATGGGATTTTAAACTTCGAAGATTAAGGATGCATTGATCAAATCTCTTTGAACACCCGCCCGAGAGATTTGCCGCTGACATGAAGTGAGAATTCGTGCAGGTAACCGAACGGTGTCATTCGAGTCGTGAATCCGCTAGTCTGCAAGCGTGTCTGTGCATCCACAAGGATCTGCTGCGCAAAATCGGGGGAAGCGCGGCTACCGGAAAGGTGCGAGAAAGAATGAAGCACAACGTTGTTGCTGTGGAACTTGCCGGCAAGCCATTTGACATTCTTGACTAGCTTGGCCAACACTTTGCTTGAATGTCCCTCATCTTCGGCTTCAGCGTGGATGAAAACCACCACGGCATCTTGAACCCGTTCGTCGCGATCCGTGTCCTCGGCGGATTCGAGCACCTTATGGGTCGTCCTGAACCAAAATTCATGGGCATAGAACATCAGCAGTTTCAATTGTGTGTTCCAATCGAAGTTCAGATTCCAAAACCTTCATAGCGTCTTGCCAATAGGCAACAGCATAATTCTTGACCTCATCCGATAATGCGGCAAGATCGAGGTAGCGATTAATCCAATTGATGAGACGTTCGCAGGTAGCGCGTTTTATGTGTCCGCTATCGGTATCAAACGCAATGTCTTGAAGATTATTCAAATCGCTGCTGTCATAATGGAAATCTATCTCGCGATACAAAACCAGGTTCACCATCAACGCAATGGTGATTTCCCGCGCGGTGTCGACATCCGCGTTGACCCGGTAGTGAGCTTCAAAGATCTTCTGAGTCGGGAGTGATTGGATATAAGCGAAGCGATTGTCAATATGGTCGAGTTGTTGTCTGACAATTGCCAGATCTGCAAGGTTTGTGATTGGGCGCGGCGGACCGACGCCGCTGAGCATCAACTGCGGAGAGTCGACAACCAGTTTGTGTTCGTCAATTGCGGTGAGGAATTGACGTTCCCATTCATTGTACACGGGTAGGTGGTTCGGGGTATTGTGGGTTAACCCGGAGGATTCGGGCGAAACCAGAACGGCGTTCTTGAGTGTATAACGGCATCGATCGACGAGCTCACTAATTAGCGTATTTCCAATCTGAAAGAATTTAACGATTCGGTTATTGTTTAGCAATCCAACCGACCGGTCCATATCGCCGTGACTTCCATACTCCAAACCCAAATTGACCAACACAAAAGCCTCTTGAACCTGCTTCCGTAGTTGTGATAATTCGGCAACATCCTCCGTCTTTACGGTGATTAACTTGTGTGATAGCTCGGCGATTTCTTGTCGAATTGTCTCCTCCTTGGAGCAGGATATTTCTCCCGTTGCTTCGCCTCGAACGAGCGTCCGAGACAGAAACGTGCTCCGATCATGTTGCACCGGGACATCAATCTCGAACATTGTCTAGTGCGCCCTTTTTACGTTTCTTTCCCGAATCGCCGTTTTCGGACACATTCACTCCCTCTTCAAGATCGAGATTGTCAAGATCGACCTTCTCCAACACGTCTTCTTCCGTCGTTTCGACACCTGCAGTTCGATCCCGACTTCGTACTCGTTCATCGCGTTCATCTTTTGCGCGCCTAAGCGAGACAGAAAGTTCGTCATCTGCTGAATCGTATTTGTCCACGGCGAACAACTCATAGAGAACACGAGTAAAAAGATGCTCATCCGTTTGCCAGATGGAATCCATGATTTCTCGGGCGCGATCATCGGCATAATCAATTTCAGCGGATGAAGGATCAACCACGCCGCTTTCAATCATCAGTCCGGCGAAATCCGATTTGAGTTTGATTCTGCCCTGCAGAAGAACGGCGAGAATTGCGACGTCAATGTGGGTCAGCAGGTTGCTGATTTCATCGGACTCACAGTTCGATAATTCAAAAAGCCAAATATCCACGTCTCGCTTGCTAATCACGCCGTTACGCCAAACAGACAGGTCGATCACTTCCTCAAATTGTTCGGCAGACAGGCACGGCAACAGAACTGACGCCAATCCGGTCCCAAGCATGGTGTTGAGCACTTGCAGCACCTGTCCCGTCGGACTACGCTGGATCAATTCGGTGCAGTCGGGGACAAGATAGTATAGTTTTTCCCGATCCCTTGGGTGTCGAGTTGAAAGTATTATCTCTAACTGCCGTTCAGTAGAATGGCTCTGGAACAACGCTTCGGCTTCCGCAAGCGGCATTTTAAGTAATGATTGAGCTTCCGAACGTCGATCGACAAGCTTTGTGGTGCTCATTCGAATCGTCCCTCCAATGTCCCGGTCATCGTTTCGCTGGATGAATCTTCTGAACGGCATCCACCAACTTTCCCGAACCAAATCTGACCACGTCGGTGGCTGGCAAACCCGTTTGGTCCTCCGCATTTTTGATTGCCTTTAACGCTTCAAACTCGGTCAAGTCGAAGCAGTTGAGGGCAATCCCGATCACTTTCGCGGGCTTGATTGGATTCGCGAGCATTTCGTATTGGTGAATTAGATCGTTGATCGGGGGTAACGGTACAGAATATCGGGCAACAGTTTTTCGCGACGGTTGATGACAAAAGATCATGGCGTCCGGCATCGACCCGTGCAAGAGACTCAATGTCACTCCGGAGTAACCGGGATGAACCAGCGATCCTTGGCCCTCCACAATCAGCACATCATGGTTCTGTGAACCACTCAAAACGATGCGTTCCGCCGCCCCTGCCGTGAAGTCGGAAACTACGGCATCGATCGCGATGCCCCAACCCCAAACCATAATCCCGTTTTGTCCGGTAGCACCAAATTCGGCGTTCAATCCCGCACCCCGAAGGGCGTTTGTAATCTCGATTCCAGCCAACATTTTTCCAACGCGGCAATCCGCTCCCACCGTCAAGACGACGGTGGCATTCACATCATCTGCTTTGCATGTGGCGACAGGCAAGCCTGATGGCGGTTTGCGTACATCCCATATCACGGTGCCGTGGCGCGAAGCACGCTTGATGAGCTCGGAGTCTTCGCTCAGAAATTGGTGGAGTCCGCTCATGACATGCATCTTGTGGTCAATTGCTTCGCACAATACTTCTCTCCACGCTTTGGGCAATTCTCCTCCCGGAGGAGAGATACCGATTGCCAGCATTGTTGGTTGAAATTTCAGGGCTTCCGACAAGCTGGCGACAACGGGAATCCCTTCGCCAATTTCGAGCACGTCGCTCACATCTTTTCCGGCGTTTTCGCTATCGACAACCGCGACAACATTGTCAGGCAGGTAACGAACCAACACGGTCGCAGTCTTGGATTCAAGAATGCCCAGTGATCCTTCGGCAAGGACTACAATTTTTTGAGCTCCTGGTTGTGCGCGTTGATCCATGAATTTCCTCTAATTTACGGTAGCCAATGATTCTGTTCTTGGAGAAAGTCGTTGGTTTAGATGTGTGCCAACAACGCGGTAACAGGACCCTCTGTCGATCAACATTGTGAGTCTCGGCGCTATAGGAAACCTCAACGCCAAAATGGAGATCTTGCCTTGTTTCGCCTGAATTACAGTGTATAGTATAAAGCAATCATCTCGTTAGGAATCACATAGGTTCGCGGTGTAACAACGGAAGGAAACTGGGAGCAATCTCCGAATCGCGGTTTTAATCCGCACCATTTACTAGCATCTCAAGGACATTGCAGTCTATGGTAAGACGTAACGAGTTCATGAATGGGTCGGTAAAATCTGTTTCCTGCCCTACCGTTCTTAAACCAAAAGATCCGCAACAGCAAGCCCCGACAGCACTAAACTCACCATTCCGTTCAGGGTAAAGAAAGCAACGTTAACGCGTGAAAGATCGTTCGGGCTGACAATCACATGCTCATAAATCAATATGAGTGTTACAACACCTACGCCTATGAGGTAAAGTGTGCCAAGATTCGTAAATACGGCGAGCCCTACGAGTATTGACACAGTTATTAGATGAAGTGCGGAAGAGAGCCAAAGAGCCCTCCGAATTCCGAATCGCGCCGGAATTGAGTGCAGACGGTTGTGGCGATCGAATTCAAAATCTTGGCAAGCGTAGATAATGTCGAATCCTGCCGTCCAAAGTAGCACGGATAATCCGAGTAACATCGGCACCCAGTCCAAACTGCTTGTAACAGCGATCCACGCGCCGATCGGGGCAATCGAAAGGGACAAACCTAGCCAAAAATGCGAGAGCGAAGTAAATCGTTTTGTATACGAATATCCCAGGGTGATTACTAGAGCCAGTGGAGAAAGAGCAAACGCAAGCGAGTTGAGGTTATAGGCTGAATAGACGAGTAAAGCGGCAGAGACCGCTGTAAAAATCCACACCGAACTTGCGGTTATCAGTCCGGCGGGAATAGCTCGCATTGATGTTCGAGGATTGGCGCCATCAATCTTTGCGTCAACTATCCGATTAAACGCCATTGCGCAACTTCGCGCACCGACCATTGCCAGCAGAATCCATCCACATGTGTCCATTGGAGGAAGCCCGTCCGATGCAATGAATGCACTCATAATCGCAAATGGCAGCGCGAATATAGTGTGCTCGAACTTAATCATGTCGAGGATGATTTTGAATTTGCGAACCGTCATGTCTTTCACTCGTTCATCGACTCAAGCACGGCACTATCCATTTTCTTTCCAGCGTTTTGTGAGACCCGTGTCGATCCCGAACTGATCAAGTAACTTGGTAATAACGAAGTTTATTTGATCGTCAACGGTTTTTGGAAAGTGATAGAAACCGGGCATGGCAGGAAGGATGCAAACCCCAAGCTGAGAGAGCTTGAGCATGTTCTCAAGGTGAATTGAACTGAAGGGGGTCTCGCGCGGTACGAGAACCAACTTGCGCCGCTCCTTGATACATACGTCGGCTGCACGATGAATAAGGTTTCGCGATATGCCCGCGGCAATTGAACCCACTGTGCCCATGCTACAGGGCGCGACAATCATGCCATCGGTTCGGAATGAGCCGCTGGCGATGGAAGCGGCAATATCCGATTGATGGTGATAAACTATCCGTTCCGACGAATACCCTAGTAGGGACTGTACTTTGAAATTGTCGAGGTCGACACGAATTTCAAGCTCTTCCCAAAGGGCTCTCACGCCCGAGTTGGAAATCGAGAGATGGATCTCATAGGCGTTTAGTTGATTGAGGACATCAAGTAAGCGGACACCGTAAATGACGCCGCTCGCGCCGGTGATACCAACCACTAGGCGTTTCAACGGACTACTCCTTCGGCAGGATTGAAGTTTTTAGGACAAATCGACTTCAGGTTCTATGCGCTTGCGATCATTGAGATTGCAAATAGATGTCGCGTCGCTCGTTATTGGCGACTGATTCACCGGATTGCAATCCTCCGGACGATTGCCGATGCGAACCTCCAAGTTTTAGAATGGAGCGAGGTTTCCCAATGCATTAAATTCAAACGGTTTCACTTCGCCGATAATCTCAAGATCACTGCGCAGTTCCACATCCTCAATGAAGGCTTCGGAGATATCCAGAGTTGCTAACACGAGCGTGCTTTCAACTCGCGCCATTTTCGCTTCTTCGGGAGGAGTCAATCCAATCGTATTTAATGCGACCTCAATGGCTTCTTTATCTGTATCGTAGTAAAACGGAATTTTGGATTTCTGAGGCCCCAAACCTGTGATGCCGTTCATGTACGTCGCATGCCGGTCCACCTTTTCAACGAGTCGTGTCGTCGTAAAGTCTGCGAGACCAACCCCCGTAGCGTTGCCATTGCTCTCTTCGGTGAGGTCTCGAACAAAGATTCGCAGTATGGCGGGCTTTTCAGGCTCAGGTTCAAAGTTTTGCATCATGCGGCCTATAACATTCGTGTCCATACCGGTTCCGCTAATATTCTTCCCCATCCAATCTATCACCAAGAGATCGAGTGTGTCGAACGGCAGTCGCCCCATCAAAGACTTCGCATCTACCAATAACTCCCGCTCACGCCTGATGAGTTCGCTGGGCCGCATCGCGGCAACCTTCGCGGTGTGTTCATGCGCATTTTCGACCAGACCCAAGCCAAAAGCGATTCTTCCGGTGTCCAATAGCAAACTGCCGACGGTTAGGATGACATGTTCAAAGCCGTGATGAAAAAAGGCACGGTGATACATGTTGGCGCCCCTCTGCTTACCTAACCCTATCGCCATCATCTTCAATAAACCACTCTCGATGGCTCCCTTGAAATCGGTGTGGGCTTTGATTCGGTTCAACGGTACGATGCCATCCGATTCAGCAGCGTTCCGATCGAGGAGAACGGGTAATCCATCGGCCGTTTTGCCAATTTCTACCGCATCCATAGTCGCTTCGATTGGCGCACCGACGGTCTCTTCGGTGATGCCGTAGTGCGCCAATACGTCCCGCTGGCCCTCTGCGGTTGCGCCGCCGTGGCTCCCCATCGCCGGCACGACAAAAGGCTTTGCCCCAAGTGCCTTGAGACAATCAACAGTCGCTTTAATGACGGTGTCAATATTTGCTACGCCGCGGCTACCCCCGGTGATCGCAATTCGATCGCCATTTTTCACGAGTGAGGCTGCATCAATTTGGTCCAGTTCGGCTTGAACAGCGCATGGAATGTCTTTAACTATCGGCGCCTCGATGTGTTGCTTAATGCGTACCATTTTCGGTAATGCCATAACGTCCATTCTCCTTCCATGATTGCCCCTAAAAAATCGCTCCGTGCTTATTACATGTTACCAAAATAGGACTTGGATTGCAAGTCAAATGAAGATGCGAACAAGGGGTATGTGTTTGCTGTCCGGCGATAAGGTTTTCTGTTGTGCCGCTCTGTGACCTATGCTAAACTTCGTCGTTCACAAGGATTAGCTCCGTTTTGGTCAATCCTGGTGAGATTGAGTCCATTGCATGGCGTTAACCACAGGAGAATGGGTATGGAGTCCGCGGAACTTGCCGAATGGGTACGCGACGCCCGTCAGCGAACCATAGACCTTGTTGCAGATCTTGATGACGAACAGTTGGTGGGACCCTACCTTCCGATTATCAACCCGATGCTCTGGGAGATTGGACATGTAGCTTGGTTTCAGGAGAAATGGGTACTGCGCCATGTGTGTGAACGGAAACCGATTCGCGAAGACGCGGACGCAAACTGGGATTCAATCGCCATTCCTCACACGACCCGTTGGGATCTTCCGCTACCGTCCCGCGATGAGACAATTGCCTACCTATCCGACGTTCGCGATAGCGTCTTGGAGTCGCTTCAGAATGATGCCTTGCGCGAGAAGATGTCCTATTTTGTGCGCTACACGACTCACCACGAAGATATGCACAACGAGGCGTTTACCTACACGCGGCAAACGTTGGGGTACCCTCCACCAAGATTTACCGATGCTGATGAATTGCGAGCGCCGATCACTCCGACTCCCTTGACCACGGATGATGCCGAAGTCCCGGGCGGCGTATTTTTCCTCGGAGCGTCACAAAACGAACCGTTTGTCTTCGACAATGAAAAATGGGCACATTCCGTAGAGATAGAACCATTTGCAATTGGTCGCACTCCGGTAACGCAGGCAGAATTTCTCGGATTTGTCGAAGAGGGTGGTTATCGTCGTAGCGAATTCTGGACGCGCGAAGGTTGGAAGTGGCGAGAATCAGTGAACGCCGAACATCCCGTTTATTGGAAAAAAAGCGGTGATAAGGGTTGGATTCGACGGCATTTCGACCGGTGGTGTGCGCTTGAGTCAAACTTGCCCGTGATTCATGTTAACTGGCACGAAGCCATGGCGTATTGCCGCTGGGCGGGCCGACGCCTGCCGACAGAGGCCGAGTGGGAGTTCGCAGCCGCTATGGGACCTGAATCAAGTGAAAATATGATGCCCTCCGAGAAGCGCCGTTTTCCTTGGGGCGATGCAGATCCGTCATTGGAGCGAGTCAACATGGACTGGCAAAATTTGGGCTGCATTGATGTCGGCGCACTGCCTGATAGCGATAGCGCGGTCGGATGCCGCCAGATGATTGGCAATGTCTGGGAATGGACGATCAGCGCGTTTCAACCCTATCCGGGGTTTGAAAGAGATGCGTACGAGGAGTATTCGGAGCCTTGGTTCGGGACCCGTAAAGTCCTTCGCGGAGGGTGCTGGTCTACACGTTCACGTATGCTGCGGAATACATGGCGGAATTTCTATACTCCGGATCGGCGCGATGTGTTGGCAGGACTTCGCACTTGTGCTCTGTAGTAATTGTAACTGTTAAGTGCATTGTTTGGTTCGCAGCAGTACAATTCATTGCCCGTCTGTTCTGGGTATGTAGGCCCGCGATTCACCGGAATTAGCATTGTACTTCCATGCTTGCCGCGTTCTCTACCCGCCTGCTCTGGATTGGCAAATCCGGACCGGTGCACTATACAGTTACTATTCGTATGACTTTCGAGGCGTGCTCAAGTTTGTTGGCATTTCACAAATCGAATCCATATCGGATCCGACTGTCTTCGACCTGATGCACGCCAATCGGGATGGTATAGTCGCAAATGACTTGTGTGATACGGGGTCCTAAATTGAACGGACAAAGTGCGGTGCGGTTGGAAACCACACCTACGGTGCACCATTGTGCAAAGTCGCGCTAAACAGTTATGAAAATATGCCTGGTAACTCCAGCGCCCTCTTATTCACGCACGGGAAATCGCGTGGCTGCGCTTCGATGGGCTAAAATATTGCGGCAACTCGATCATCAGGTTGTCCTCGTTCAAGAGTACAAGTTTCAGTCTTGCGATCTGATGATTGCTCTCCACGCTCGTCGGAGTCACGTCTCCATGGTGCGGTTCCGAGAAAAGCATCCGAACTTACCGCTGATTCTCGCATTGGTTGGGACGGATCTCTACGGAGATATTCACACGGATTCGTCTGCGCAGGAATCCTTGGAAATGGCGGATCGGCTCGTCGTGCTTCAACCCATGGGAATCAATGAGTTGCCCGAACATCTAGCTGGCAACGCTCGAGTCATCTACCAGTCGGTGCGGCCGCCCCCGGGAGAATTCACTCCAAAGAAGAATGTGTTTGAAGTGTGCGTGATAGGACACATGCGTCCCGTCAAGGATCCGTTTCGGACAGCGCTGGCTGTTCGGAGTCTGCCTTCGTCGTCACGTATCCGAGTCATACACCTCGGCGCCGATCTTAGTGGCGACATGGAGGAGACCGCGCGCGGGGAGTCATCGGCGAATCCGCGCTATCGCTGGTTGGGCAACCTCCCGCATTGGAAGTCAATGCGCCTATTGGCTCGCAGCAGGCTGCTCTCGCTCACTTCGGAGTCGGAGGGTGGAGCGAATGTGGTATCCGAGGCTATAGCCTGCTCGATTCCTATCGTTTCGTCCCGAATCTCGGGTTCTATCGGACTTCTGGGGGAAGATTACCCCGGCTACTTCACCGTTGGCGATACGCAAGAGTTGGCGGTCCTGCTTCAGCGTGCCGAGACAGATCCGGCGTACTACAACAGGTTAAAGTCATGGTGTGAAAGGCTGAAACCGCTTTTTGATCCTGCGAATGAACGCAGTCGTTGGGATGAGTTGGTGAACGAGTTTTAATGAAAGTTTTTACGGCATTCACGTTTTTCGGGGCACGTGGCAAACTCCGGAAGTTCGGTACAACCAACGCGGTACCATGTGCCGCGGCGTTTCGAAATTTGACAAACTTCTGCAAGCTTGTAATGAAGTGAAAGTTTTCGAATGCTAATCTGGTGCTAATGGAAGGTAGGGTGACCATGGTCGAATGTATCACGCCGATAATAAGTGTCAAGAATCTTGCCGCCAGCATTGATTATTATGTGAATAAACTTGGATTCAATAAGGATTGGGACTGGGGCGACCCGCCGGATTTCGGGGCCGTTTCGCGGGACGGTTGGTCTATCATGATGTGCCAAGGGGGTCAGGGGAAGGCGGGGACATACCTTTGGATCGGTGTACAGGATGTCGACGAGTGCTATAAGGAGTTAAAAACGAGCGGGGCCGCGATTAGAAAACCGCCGACAAACTACCCGTGGGCGCGCGAAATGTTGGTCGAAGACCCTGACGGCCACGTTCTACGAATAGGGTCGGAACCGAAAGAGGATTAGGTTAATCAAGGCTATGGATAAACCCAAACCTCGATCCCCAACGTGCCATCCGGGATGAGCGGAGGAGATTCTATCTGATCTGGGGCACAACTCAAATATTTTACCAAAAAGGAAGGATCAACTTATGGCAACGAATGAGCTGGCATGGAGAAAAGTTGGGAATGTCGGCGAAATCCCCGACGGCGGAGCCAAGAGTGTGGGACTTGACGAGGGGCGTACCATTGCGCTATTCAACGACGCCGGGAAAATCCACGCGACCGACAATCAATGCCCTCACATGGGTTATCCCCTAACCCGAGGCGTAATACGACACGGTGTCCTCACCTGTGATTGGCACGGCAGGAGTTTCGACTTGGAAGCAGGAGGTTGTTTCAACGTTGAATGTGACGACCTGCAGACCTTCCCCGTTGAAGTGCGAGACGGCGAAATCTGGCTTCAAGTTGGCGATTTTACGTACAAACGCAAAGACGAACATCTACGCCTGCTATGGGAAGGTTTGCTGAGTGAAGACCGATGGACAATGTCCAAAGCTATCGCATTGCTCTTGAAGGGCGGCGTACCGGAGGAAGAAATCGTGGAAATCATCCTTCGGCATTTGGGGCGGCACATTTCGAGTTCGCACGGCGCCGATGGCGGGGATGACGTATCCCGGTTAATCAACGGTCTGAGCATCGGGCGAAAATACGACGATGCGGACCGACTGATTGCCATCACGACAGCTGCTTGTGCTGCTGCGGGCGGCGCTGACGAAAGGCTTGAAGTGATCATGCTGCCTCAGCCCGTTGCGTGGGAAAATATTGAGCGTTGGGTACGAATGTTCTCTCATGACGGTCAATCCGGACGCATTGAGCGCTGTCTCTTCACTGCGCACCACCTCGGCGCTACAGACCGAATCGTTCCACTTCTTTTTGACTGCGCAGTTGAACCGCACTTTCTCGGCTTTCCCGAAAACCTCATCTCACTCGGATACCTTTCAGAAGTGATTAAGGTGTTTGGTTGGGACAAAGCGGCGGAGCTTGTCTTCAACCTCGGCGCCAAGCTTGTTGGTCGCGGGCGAGGTGAACCGGAGCGCTTCCGCAGAGATGCGGTGCGCCTCATGGCGGAGATGACTTCAACTGAAGATACGCCGCCGCCGGATTCAAACGACGGTTATGATGAGGATGCCTTCGTGAATGCATTGACGAGCGTGAACATTCAACGTTCGTTTGATGCGGCAAATGGTGCACTCAAAGCGGGGATCGAAATCGATAGACTCATCACCACTTTGGTTCTCCTCGCGGCTGATCGAATGGCGCGAACTCCGGTCAACGTCGACGCTGGGTGGCCATGCTTGACGACGGAACTAAACCTCGCGTCCTCGCTGCGCACAGCCCAACGCGTCAGCGGAGATTCGGTTGCCGCGAAAGGGATATTCCACGCTGCATGGTTGATTTTCGATGACCGCTGGCTTAACATCCCGCCGCGATCTTTGAAGGTGCCGCCAGATGGAGAAACGCTGGATGTTCCGAGCGAAGATGAAGGTGTTCAACGGATAATAAATTCTATCGAAAGCCTTGATGTCCAAGGAATTGGCGATCTAGTGCTTGCCTATCTTAACGCCGGCTACTCGGGAAACAGACTGCTTCGGGAGATGGGACGAGCCATTCTCTGGAATGACACGGCAAGCGAGATTCTACCAACCTTGCGCACGGTCTTTGAGGAATGGGAGAGGTGCGCCGGTCATCCCGGGCGCAATCAGTTGCTGGTTGCACTGGCACGCTACGCCACCGACATCCGCACCAACAAGGATAGCGAATCTGCAACGGTTACGGCGATGCGTTTTGCGGAAGGTAAAACAACGGTGGAGGTGTTCGAGGATTAAGCAGGGGTTGAATTTTGATAACCTAAAGTTCAATTGGGTCGCGGAGCAAGTTTTTGTATCAGAGTCAGGTTGGGAAGCGATCGGGAAGGATGGAAGATGGGGAAGATTCTTCTTCAATCGGGCGCTACCGTGGGGTGTAGGAATTTGTAATCATCCTTAGTAGCGCCCCATTATCCCTGTCGGGATAATTCATTCAGCAAGTAACATTTCGTCTTGAATCTATGACAGGCTCCCAAAACTGCTGTCGAATAGCCCCAGAGGGATCAAGCGAGTGGATAGCGAGTGCGATAGAGATCTTGAAGGTTTATAGGGTCGTGGAGTCACCACACTCCAAAGCCCCGGAGGGCGACAGGTACTTGCGCTTTATTCGCTCCAGCGGAGATCAAGCGACTGAATAAGGAGCACGATGGAGATCTTCAATGTCGAGTGTTACTTGAGAGCGCCCCATTATCCCGGTCGGAATAATTCTTCCAGCAAGTAACTGCCCCAAATTTCCATGTAGGAGGGGCATCTTGCCCCGACGGTTTGCCCTTAGCGCACATTATACTAGGCGGAATAATTGCCTCGTCAAGAGACTCTCAACTCGCGCTATATGACTGGTTTTGAAAAAGTGTTACTCGGTAGAAGTTGATCCATCTGCCTAAGTGAAGAGGAAAGGCAAAATCCAATGACGAACCAGAATCCCCAGCTTAAGACTGTCGGGCTTGACGGAGGAATCATGGCGTTAATCCCCGCCGGTGAATTCCTTATGGGAGCCGTCGATGACGATGATATGGGTTACGCACAGTCATTACGGGAAGAAAATCCCCAACATGCTGTCTATCTGGACGCTTACCATATTGATGTCTATCAGGTGACAAACGCTAAATATAAGAGATTCGTCGATGCAACCGCACACCCATCGCCGAACGTATGGACTGAAGCCAATTTCAATATGCCCAATCAGCCGGTTGTCGGCGTGAGTTGGTTTGACGCGGTCGCATACGCCAATTGGGCGGGGAAACGACTCCCGACCGAAGCGGAATGGGAGAAGGCTGCACGCGGCAGATTGGTGAACAAGCGATATCCTTGGGGTGATGATCCGCCGGATGGGACGCAGTGCAATTTCAAAGATCGAGACGTTGATACGGACATTTTGTACGATGAGACGGTTAGCGACGGTTATCGTTACACCGCGCCTGTTGGCAGCTATCCGCCCAACGGTTATGGGCTGTATGATATGGCGGGGAATGTCTTCGAATGGTGCGCGGATGATCGTATCCCCTATTCCGAATCCCCGAAGCATAATCCGATTGGACCGACGGATGGCTCTGCTCGTGCGGTTCGCGGCGGAGGTTATCTGGGACCCATGTTTCATGTGCGCTGCTCTCGCCGGGGCGGCAGCCCGGCGCACATCGCCGCGAGCAATACCGGTTTTCGGTGCGCTGCAGCAACCGAAGGTTAACCTCGCTTAGGTTCTGTTGATTTCTTGGATTCGCACAGCAACAGTAGTTCTTGATTCGCAGATCGCTGCCATGAGTGAGGCGGAGTTTAACAGATCTTTCTATGTGCAATTAGACTCTGGTAATTCAATACCTTGAGATTCATGCAAATTAAGGAGAATACCCATGCCAAATGAACAAGCGAACTTCGCCAAGGTCGCTCGCCTTGACGAGTTGTCCGAAGGAAAACCGAAAGCAGTTAAAGTCGGAAGGCATAGCATTGCCCTGTTTTCACACATGGGCAGCGTGTATGCGACCGACAACCAGTGTCCGCACATGGGGTACCCTTTGACGCGCGGGCGAGTGCGGAATGGTGTGTTAACCTGTGACTGGCACGGATGGAGTTACGACATGGGCGGAGGGGGATGCTTCACCGGCGGGTGCGACGACCTCGCCACATTCCCCGTCGAAGTTCGGGATGGTGAAATCTATGTCGATGTGGCAAGTGGCGGAAAAAAACGAGATGACGCGCACTTCCTCCTCTTAAAAGAGGGTTTATTGAGCACCGACAACTGGACGCTTTCCAAAGCGGTTGCAATCATGCTGGCCGAGGGCGTCTCGGAGCGAGAGACCCTGGACCTGCTTATCACCCACATGGGCAAGGCTATAGCAAGTGAACGCGAGGACGACGGCGGCGGTCGCCAAATTGCGTTGCTGGTCAACGGGGTTAAGGTCGGGCGCCGGTATGAGACGGAAGACCGACTCATTCCGCTCATGATGGCGGCGCAAGGCGCTTCGGGAGAGGCCGGCGATCGGCCAAGTCGCCAACCCCTGCCGCCGCCCGTGGATTGGGCAAAGTTACAGAAATGGATTCGCGTGTTTTCAGCAGACCGGGAATGGGAAGGCATTGAAAAGTGCTTGGTCACCGCACGGCAACTTGACGGCTGTGACGAAAAAATCATCCCGCTGCTTTATGAGTGTGCTGTTGAACCGTATTTCTTGAATCGTTCCAATACGCAGCTTCATCTTGGGTATTTGGCGGAATTGCTTGAAGAATTCGGATGGGATGTCACCGGAGAGTTGGTGTGTAACCTCGCGGCTAAACTCCTTGGAGGCGGACGCGGCGCGCCCGATGAGATTCGGCGGGAAGGAATGAAAAAGCTGGACGCCATAGACGAATTCATCAACGACCTCGTGGCTCGACCTCCGACGGAGGCAGCGCAATTTGATGAAGATGGGTTCGTAGCGGGATTAGTTAGCGGAGATTTGGACGAGACCTTCGATGCCGTTACAAATGCTCTAAAAGAAGGCGCGAACATCGATAGCATTGCGACGACGATGGTACTCACCGCCGCTGATCGAATGGCGCGCACCCCGGCAAGCATGAGTCCGGGTTGGTGGGAATTGGGTCAAGAAATGACGTGGTCGTCGTCAATCCGAACTGCACTCAGGTTTGCGGGTTTTAAGGTTGCCGCCAAGATGCTTTATCACACCGCATGGGGATTCTTTGACAATCGCTGGCTCAACATCAGACCTATGCCACTGACGGAGTCCCGGGGCGGCGGAACCTCGGAAACTCCGGATGAAGACACGGCTCTGCGGGAAATCATTGAGTGCATCGAAGCCGTGCAAATTAACCGAATCGGCAGGCACGTGCGACAATTTCTCAATTCAGGGTTTTCCGGTGACCGGCTTCTTTCCGAACTCGGGCAGTGTATCCTTAGGGATGACAACGGGTGGGACATTCTGAACACGTTGCGCACCGTGTATGATGAGTGGAAGTGGTGTGAAGATCACCCTGCACGTAATCAGTTGCTTGTTGGAATTGCTCGTTGGACAACTGATGTGCGCAGGCACGCGGACAGCGAATCCGCGGCGAAAACCGCACAACGTTTTGCACGCGGCCAGACAGCCGTGGATCTGTACGAGTCCTAGGTGGGCTGTCGTCCGTTCGCGTCTCGGTCGCGCTCTAAGAACCGAGAAATCCCATTATCGCCAGAACCGAGAAATCCAGGTGCTTTCACTCCAACAGACGATGCGTCAGATAGTACGGAGTATCAAGGAATCCGCCGTCGATGACGAGGCAATGTCCGGTTGTATAACCGGAGTCGTCGGAAGCCAAAAAGACCGCGGCACTCGCTATTTCCTCTGGCTGCGCGAAACGATTTAGCGGGATTGTTTTTTTTCGTTTGTTCCTCAGTTCCGGAGTGTTGTATACATACCGTACCATCTCGGTTTCAACCGGTCCCGGGCTAATGGAATTTACGCGTATATTATGTTCAGCCCATTCCAGCGCCAAAACCTTCGAAAGCATATTGACACCTGCTTTACTGGCGCTGTAGGGTCCGCCGGCCACCTGCGGAACATGACCGGCGACAGAACTCATATTTACAATACTCCCACCCCCGTTTTCTATCATGACTTTCCCTACCGCTTGGCTGCACAGAAACGTCCCTTTCAGATTCGTGTCGATGATGCGGTCCCACTCCTCTTCGGGAAGATCTTTCATTCGACAATTGAAGGTGATCCCGGCAACGTTCGCCAAGACATTGATTCTTCCAAACGTGTCTAACGCGGTTTCTACCATCCGGTCCACCTGATCAATGCACGAAACATCGACTTTGACTGC
Source organism: Candidatus Poribacteria bacterium (assembly GCA_028820655.1). Lineage (GTDB taxonomy): Bacteria > Poribacteria > WGA-4E > WGA-4E > JAJDTR01 > JAJDTR01. Next base: position 292,182 of record JAPPIK010000021.1, read on the forward strand.
AATTGACTTCCGGCCAAGCGCTTGGATTTCTTCCGCTACCATCTTCGCTTCATTTTCGGAAGCATTGTACCCGACCAGAACATCCGATCCCTCCCGTGCAAAGGCGATACTGATGGCAGCTCCTATTCCTTTTGACCCGCCGGTAACAACGGAGATTTTATTCTTTAACTTCATGGATTTTTCGCCCTTTGCGCATCTCAAGCTACATGCGCGAAACTTTGGTTCCTACATGAATGGGACTGTGCGCACCAAGCGGTCGAACTTTGAGCGGTTCAGTGAGTGCGATAGAGAACCAATGCGATTCTAGCGTTCCGTGCTAGAGCGATTGCAGACGTCGCGCCTCATCAATGTGACGCTTAATGGTGGTTTCGATCGGGGGAAGTTGCATCCCAAGATCTCGTTCGATACGCTCGGTTGACCACAGATAGATGTTCGGTTGATCCGGGGCAGCTTCGTTGAAGTCAATCTCTGCATCCGGTAGGACCGACTTGATCCTGTCAACCAATTCTTGCGCGGTCACCGAATAAGCGAGCGAGTTGTAGACCGCGTGATTCAACGTTTCTGCCAAACAGAGCTTAGCGAATAGTTCGGCAGTGTCGTCTACGTAGATAATCAATAGTATCTGGTCCCTACGAGAAAGCATCGTGGCCGGCTTACCGATCGCAAGGTTGTCTATACAACGCCCTTGCCACGCCGAGAAACCCTTCGTTCTCCCGGGACCGCTGACATTCGCGATACGAAGCCCCGGAATAATCATACCATACCGATCCATGTATTTGCGCGCCATGAATTCGTTCCACAGTTTGTGCGCCATGTAAACCGTTTCGGGATAACAATCATCCTCTTCGGTAACGGGTCGATTACCGTATGACGACTGGAGCCCGTAGACTGCAATACTGGAGGCATAGACCACGCGCTTTATTCCCGTTAGCCTAGCGGCTTCGAACACATTGTTCATCCCCATTAAGTTCACGCGCACCGCGAGTTGAAGTTTTTCCTCGGATTCCGGCGGGAGAATATAGGCTAGATTAACTATGCGCTGGACGGAATACTGTTGAATTGCATCGATCAGATCTTCGACATGCGTTACATCGCCCACGCGGACTACCACATCGTTAAGGTGTGACACCTTAGGATAGTCGGGGTAGAGGTCGAAACAGACCACCTTGTGTCCGCGGCTCACGAGACGCTCCGTCAAACGTGACCCAATAAACCCGGTTCCTCCTAAAATAAGGATCGTCATCGGCTTCTTTCGTCGGTATTGTGCCTATTCTTCCTCACCTAGGATTTCCCGAGCTATGTCATCAAATTCATCTAGGGCAACGGAGGGTTGGGTTTGAAGACGTTTTCTGATCTCGTTCAGGATAGATTCTACATCTCGGGAGTTATATCGGAGACCGAGCGCGTCCAGTCTGGCGCGGGCGGCTTCCCCATGAAGCGTTGTCCCGCCGAAAACCACTTTTCGCTCTTGGCCTATGACGTGAGGGTGCACTCCTTCCATTGCCTCCCACATACCCTTGATGATGCAGTACGCATGGATCTCGGCTTCGTGAATGTAAGCGTTTTCGCCAACCAAGGGTTTGTTTATCTGCCGCTTTATTCCGGTGATGTCCTCCACGAACTTGGATAACTCGTATAGTTTCTCCAATTGCACCCCTGTGGAGAGACCGTAGTGGCATTCCAGAGCGACGACTACCTCCTCCATCTTGGTTAAGCCGCCTTTGTCGCCCAAGCCGTTGACAACCAGGTCGGCCGATTCGGCGCCCTCTCCAACGGCAGCCAACACGTTGGCGGTGCCGAGACCTACATCGTCATGGCAGTGAATCATTAAGGGTACGTTTACAAGCGCCTTTATTTTCTTGATTAAATGCTTCACTCCCGGTGGGCAGCCGTATCCGTCTTCGTAAATGATAATCAAGTCAACGCCTGCGCGCGCTGTCACGCTATAAAACTCTTCCAAGATTTCCCAAGGCGTCCTTGACGCATCGGGATGACCGTAAGCAACCTCAACGCCGCAACTCTTTGCATACTCAATGACCTCGAGTGTTCTTGGGATAAGCTTTTCTCTCGGGCATCCCGCTTCCGCGACCTGTTCGTCCGTCGCCCAAATGAGCAGCGGATGCTGAAGCACATCGATTTGCGCTACCCCCGCTTCCACACAACGGTCCACATCCCGTTTCCAATCCGGTCTCCAGACGCGGGCAAAGCCCGAGGTGCGCATGTCTGGAATCTCTTTCTTAATCAGTTTGGCTGCTTCATAGTGTTCTTGAGCCGGACCAAGATAGCCGACATCCGCCTCCGAAATCCCCGCCTCGTAAAGCTTTTCCGCAATTTTCAGTTTGTCGTGCGGACTCATGAACAACCCGGGCGTTTCATCGCCTTCGCGTATGGTGGTATCGCGGACACGGAATTTATCCGGGAGGTTGAGTGTGCTACGTACCTCCTCCGTGTACATGTAGCGATCCAAGCACCACTTGTCGGGCATATAGTAAGGTCCAAATTCTGGCATACGCTTTCCTTTCTTTGGATATCCGGCCCGCTCGATAATCAGTTGGTGATTCGCGGCCAACCATATCGGCGTTGTGGTTCAATTCTCCAATGTATCCACGCCAGCCTGGCGCATAAACTCTCGGACAATTTCAGTTTGGTCCGCTTTTCCCAGCCCCTCATCGCACATCCGAGTGAGCGCAACATCGGCCAATGAAGTGAGTGTTGAAGGAGTGCCCATCTCCTCGGCGAGTTCAAGCCCCAAGTGGATGTCTTTCGCTGCCGAATCTATACTGGAAAACAGCGTTTCACCATTCATGGCGAGCCGCACAGCGTGTCTAGAGCCTTGCTCTGTCCCATTCCGGTGGAAATGACCTCGTACAAGGCTTTTGGTCGAAGCCCGGCTTTGGCTCCCATGGCGAGGCTTTCACACGCCGCCATGAGATTAACGAACAACATCGTGTTATTCACCAACTTGGTGACGCTTCCCGCTCCCGCCGGTCCCATGTAGACGACATTCTCGCCTATGCACCGCAGTAAGGAATGAAAATATTTGAAATCTTCACTTCTTCCTCCCACAAATATCGTGAGCGTTGCGTCTCGCGCACCAAACACACCGCCGCTCACGGGCGCATCAAGTACGCGAAGCCCCTGTTCACCGCCAATTTCGGAATATCTGCGCATTGCGGTCGGCGAATTCGTGCTCAGGTCGATGTAGCCTTGTCCATCGCACAAACCGGCAAAAACCCCATCATTACCTAAAACTACCGATTCGACCTCTCGCGGACCCGGCAACGATGTAAACACGATATCAGACCGGGCGGCAACCGCTTTCGGGTCATTCCCCCACTGTGCCCCGGCATTCTCAAGATTGTGACCGGCTTCACGATGGAGGTCATGAATGGTTAGCTCGTGACCGGCGTTGAAAAGGTTCCACGCCATAGGATTACCCATGTTTCCAAGGCCTATGAAACCGACTCTCACGATTGCCCTTTCTCGCGAATTCTCGCGAATGGCTGCTACCGTTGGGTGATGTAACGCGGAAACTTCGCCTCGTTCATACGATTGGTTTGTGCCGCGCTAACGCGGTATCTCGTGCGTCGGGAAATCTGCCGGCATCGTGATCTCCAACACTTCGAAATCATCGGAGTATTCCAACACTTCGTGCTTGACGTTGGGCGCCTGATACCAAGCATCGCCTGCCGCAAGTTGAATCTCACCGATATCTTCGAGGTACACCCGAGCGGTACCCTTGATTAGGTAGTTCAATTGAAATTCCAAGTCGTGATAGTGATAACCCATGGGGCCGTTGCACGGCTCATTGGCGCGAATGACATGAGCCATCACTTTGCCATTGGTAGCCTCCGTAATTCCGAGGCCGCGGTATGCCATGTATGACCGCAATCCCTCTTTCCACGTAGCGTCCGATGCGTGCGCAGCAAACGATTTTCCTGTCGCTTCAGCCATCGTGTGGTTCCTCCTTCTTCTCTGAGACTATCGAAAATACTAAGAATCGATTGGTGACGCCCTGTTTTATTTCACCTCTTACGCCACAGTCGATAGCGGTTACGCGGCGTAGAGAATTCAGTTGGGTAAGTCCCGAAGACTTCAAGCGATTATAGCATAACATCCTGAAAACACAACGAAAAATGTCCCTGGTGAGTCTTGTCATGATGTGCTAATGCTGATCTTCCAATTGGGGCAGCGTGCACCGATTGATTGAATACAATCCATCGCAAATCTGGCGATGTTGGTTCAACTCTGAACGTTAAAAATATATTGACATCGACGCTGCCTTAATATACCATGAAGCTAGTATTAATCAATGCGATAAGGGCAGGGTGGATGGGAACTCTTTTCGACCGTCAATTATTAGAAACGATCATTCGATTATAGGAGTAGATAGTGATGAGTGATGATACGATTCGTGTGGGTATTATTGGTGCGGGGGAGAACACGACCTGGCGTCACATTCCTGGACTGCAAGCCATTGATGGCGTCCAGATTGTCGGGGTTTGCAATCGAAGCCGAGCGTCATCTGAGCGAGTCGCCAACGAATTCAACATTTCAAAGACGTATGATGGATGGCAAGACGCAATCGCCGATCCGGACACAAATGCCATCGTGATAGGGACATGGCCATACATGCACTGCCGCACGACAATCGCGGCGCTGGAAGCGGACAAGCATGTGATGTGCGAGGCGCGCATGGCAATGAATGCGCAGGAGGCGCATGCGATGCGCGACGCATCACGCGAGAAACCGAATCTTGTTGCGCAGATTGTTCCGTCACCGATGACTCTGGGACAGGACAACGGGATAAAGCGGCTCATCGCCGAAGGTTATCTTGGCGACGTATTGGCAATTGAGATACGCAGCGGCGGAGCGTTTCTGGATGCCGATGCTCCGCTCCACTGGCGAGAGAACTTCGACCTTAGCGGGTTAAACATCATGAGCATGGGGATCTGGTATGAGGCGGTTATGCGTTGGGTGGGTGAAGCCACACGCGTGATGGCAATGGGAAAAACCTTTGTCAGAATGCGAGTGGACGCCGACGGAATTATGCGCGCCACGCGTATTCCCAATCATATTGATGTGACTGCCGACATGGAATGCGGCGCGCAACTGCACGTTCAGGTTTCCAACGTTGCAGGTCTGGCAGGGACGGACGAAGTCTTCCTATTCGGCAGTGAAGGCACTCTCCGTATCGCCGACGACACGCTCTACGGGGGACAGAAGGACGACTCCGAACTTTCAGAAATCGCACTTTCTCCCGACGAGATTGGTGCGTGGCGCGTGGAAGAGGAATTCGTGGGGGCAATTCGAGGACAGGAACTCATCACCCACACGAACTTTGAAGACGGCGTGAAGTATATGGAGTTCACCGAAGCGGTGAACATTAGCATGGAAACCGGAACGGCGGTCGGATTACCCCTTTGAGCAGGATTCGTGTGGGTATCCGGCACAGTCCGGTAGTCACTTTCAATCACATGTGGTTTTGAGATGCATGAGACGGAGCCTTCGAGTTGACACAGTGACGGTTTTTCATTTCTCAACCTGCTTTTTGTTGTGGTATAATCCTGTCATGGTTCGTTCTATTTTATTACGTACAACTACAATCGCCTAATTGACATTAACCACGGTATGCGTAGGCACAATATCCTAGACTAAAAAAGATGAGACTAAAGAGGAAGATTCGCATGATGAGAACAAATCTAAAGAGTGTGACTTGGTTTAACGCGTTTGTGTTGGGCATATGCCTCAATTTCTTGGTCCTTAGTAACGCTGTGGCACAAGTGGATAATCAACTTTCTGCTACCGCCGGCGGCACCAACTACACTGTTGAGATTATCAATGTTCCCGATGTAGAGTTTTTAGCGGTGACGACAAGTAGCGATTTTGATGACTATGCGGGTTACACATTGAGCGGGGATGGTGAGAAAGAGGTCGCATTTACTCTTATTGACGGTGTTTTTATGCGGCATGATTTTCCCGGCTCGCAGAAGACTCATTTCTATGCGCTCGGTAATGATGGACGGGCTGCCGGACACTACCAGGATGCCGACGGTATGTACCATGGTGTCATCTTGGAAAATGGCGAATTGCGGCAATACGATTTTCCGGATGCCGCCCAAACCTTCATCTACGGTATCAGTGATGCAACTGGCGCACTGACGGGCAATTGGATAGATGCTTCCGGTGTGCTCCGCGGATTTTCAGGAGACGAAATAATTGAGTTCCCGGGGGCACGGGAGACACACGCTCATTTTGTGAACGCGAGCGGAGGTATGGTGGGCAGCTATGTAGATGCTGAAGGTCTGTTTCATCCATACGTACGCACACCCGATGGAAGATTTGTGTCTCTCGACCTTGCACGTGCTGAAAATCTGGAATTTTATTATGTGCACGGTATCAACGATGTGGGGACTTTGGTTGGCAGATCCAAACGAGTGGGAGATATCCCGCGCACGTATGTAGGCACATTCCGGGACGGGCTACAGGAACTGGCGTTTCCGAATAGCGTTTTCACTGAGGGCTACAATATCAACCAGGACGGCTCTGTCGTCGGGCACTATCAATCGGCGGATGGACGCGTACACGGCTTTATCGCCAGACCCGTTTCCCAGGCGGTGAGCAACTATTTCGGAAACGTCTACGACGTCACGCTGGCCAAAGGTTTGAACATGATTTCCGTACCGTTGGCGCCGCCGAAACCGATGAGCGCCAAGGCGCTTGCGGGCTTGACAGGGGCGACAACCGTCATCACGCTTGATTCGGCAAATCAGCTATTCGTCGGGTGGACGCCGGGGGCCCCCAATGCCGGTTTTCCGATACAAGGCGGAAAAGGCTATATCGTCAATGTTCCGGAAAGTCGTAACTTCGCCTTCGTTGGAGCGCCGTGGTCAGATCGAAGGAGTGCTGCTGCGCCTGCCGTGTCCGTGGAGATTTCGCAGGACCAGAACGTGTGGGCGTTCGTTGTCAGTGGTCATTTGAACGGTAGAACGGAGTATAACGGCTACCGCGTAATCGTACGTAACTTGAGAACAGGCAGCACGCTATCCGCTTCGGTGGATGGAGCTTACTTCGCCGCTGCAACTGCCGATTTGGCGCGGCGCAGTGTTGTCGAAGTTGGAGACATGATTGAACTGCACGTCGTCGGTCCGGATGGAAATATTGAGTCGCACGCAGCGAGGTTCAACGTAACGCCTGAACACCTTGCAAACGCCGTTCTCTCCGTCAGAATTGACGGCGTCGGCAAACCGCAGCGGGATATGTTGTTACAGAACTACCCGAATCCGTTTAACCCGGAGACCTGGATTCCCTACCAACTTTCGAGCGACAGTCCGGTATCAGTGTCCATCTATGACACGACCGGGGTACTGGTTCGCACACTCTCACTCGGTATTCAACCCGCAGGCTTTTATAACAGCCGTGGTCGCGCAGCACATTGGGATGGACGTAATGCCTTTGGGGAGCAAGTTGCTTCCGGGGTTTACTTCTACGGTTTGCATACCCAAGGTTTTTCGGCGGCGCGGAAAATGCTGATTTTGAAATAGTATCTAGTACCTTACGATGGGTGGAATGCCAATGTTAATTGGCTTCCAGCCGTCAGACGTCAGCGGCTAGGGTGGTTTGGGCAAGACCATCCTTATTCTCGGAAGCGAAGCAGATTAAATTGACCTGGGCAATGCGGATCTTCACAATAATCGTTCCTTGTCGTGGATATTCATCGATCGGCACCTCATCCAGACCGGTTGTCCGTAGCCGAGCATGAGTCGATTGTGTGTTGGGAATGAACATTCACGATAGCGGATACAAAAAACTGTTCTCAAATCGTACTATCTTTCGACAACTGCTTGAAACCTTCGTCAACCAAGAGTGGGTGCACGATCTCGATTTTGACACCTGTGAACCTTTGAATAAATCCTTTATCTCCGAACACTACAAAGAGACCGAGAGCGATTTAATCTACAAAATCCGGTTCCATGACCGCGAAGTCTACATTTACATCTTGATCGAGTTTCAATCCACCGTTAATCCGTTCATGGCATTGCGGGTGCTAAACTACATCACCAACTTTTACATGGACTTTCTCGTCAATAATAGCGGTGTCAAAAGATTACCGGCGGTCTTTCCAATCGTGCTGTACAATGGAAACGCACCTTGGACGGCATCGGTGAATCTTTCCGAGTTAATTGAGCAGACACCGTCGCTGGGCCGGTTTGCGCTGGACTTTGAGTATTTTCTTAGGGACTTAGTAGTTCACTGCTTTCTGGTCAATTTGTTTGCTTTTCTCTTCT